>CAVSXV010000013.1:0-429525 GCA_963731995.1 uncultured Chloroflexia bacterium | reverse complement strand
GGCGTCATCGGGCGGCTGGACCCGCAGAAGGGCTTCGACCTCGTGACCGGGGCGGCCCCGGCGCTGGTGGACATGGGTGCACGGCTCATCGTGCTGGGTACCGGCCTCCGGAGCTGGTGGCTGGGCTCAAGGCCCTGGCCGCGCAGCATCCGGACCGCATCGCGGTGCTCGAGCGCTTCGACCGTGACGAAGCGCGGCGCATCTACGCCGGCTCCGACCTGTTCCTCATGCCCTCACATTCGAGCCCTGCGGCCAGGGTCAGCTCATCGCCATGCGCTACGCCACGCCACCGGTCGTGCGAGCCAGCGGCGGCTTCGCCGATACCGTCATCGATGCTGACGAAGATCCCGAGCGTGGCACCGGCTTCGTCTTCGGACCGGCCGCTCCGGGCGCGCTCGGGTGCCGTGGGGCGGGCGCTCGCAGCCATGGCCGCTCCCACGCGCTTCCGTGGATCCAGGCCAACGGCATGGCGCGCGACCACTCCTGGCGCGTGCCGGCCGGGCGTACGCGGCGGCCTACCGCCGCGCCATCAGCGGACGATGATCAGAGCGTCGATCGCGGCTGACCGCTCACGCGCTGGATCTCGACGGGTGGCTACCGTACGGGAGTCGACTGTCCAGACGACCTTGCGGTGACCGGCTGACGACGACTGGGTATTGACGGTCGTCCATGCGCCGCCGTCCACGCGCACGCGGAACTTGCCTCGGCCGGGCCCGACCGAGGCCGCGATGGCCGCGGCCTTGCCGTCAACCTGGTCTTCACCGGGCTTGCCGCGCTGGCGATCAGCATCGAGCCACGGAAGGCCTTCTTGGCCTTCTTCGTCTTCCACGCCCCTGTCTGGCCCCACTGGCTCGAACCGGAGTCGCGCACCAGCCGCCCGGGGATCCCCCGCTGTGCGCTTGTTGCCGATGGGTCCTTGGCCTTGACCCGGAACTTGTTGTTCTGGCCGGCCTTGAGGAACACGCGTGCGCTCGAGTCGCCCGGCACCCCGGCGTTCTTCCACCCGGCCGTGCCGGTCTTGCGCTGGAGTTGCGCCGACTTGACCTCGCTCAGCTTGTCGCTCTCGGTCCACTGCAGGTACACCTGGGCCTTGCCCTTGGCCGCCATGGCGATCCTTGCCGCCGCGGATCTTCGGTTGCCAGGCCGGACACTTTGGGGCCGGTGCGATCGATGGTCAGCGTGAGCACTCGCGGATCGGACGCGGCCACGCCCAAACCGCTGGCGTGATCTGGAGAGCATGGACGCCCTCGCCACCGCCTCCGTCGAGGTCGAGGTCGAGCTTGGTGCCGAGCATGTGGGGCGCGAGCCCGGTGAGCCTGGGGCTCGCCGAGGATGCCGTCCCGGCAGCCGCAGGGAGGCCCTGGACCGAGAGGTCGACGGCCTTGTCGTAGCCGCCGCTTCGCTGCACGTCCACGCGCGTGGTCCGGCTCGTCTGGGAGCCGCCGACCTTGAAGGCTCGTGGTAGACGAAGGCCTTGATGGCCGGTCCGGCGGTCAGCGCAGCCACGTCCAGCACGCGGTTGGGCGGGTCCGTGTCGTTGACACCGAACCAGACCGGATCCGCTTGGGGTCCCAGTCCATGCGGCCGGCAGCTCGGATGAGCTGGCGCATGTACCCCACCGACGATGGGTTGCCTTGGCCGCGATGTAGCGTGCGACGGCCCCGGTGACGTGGGGAGCGGCCATCGACGTGCCGGTCATGGTACGAGCGTGTCACCCGTCTTGTCGAGCTAGTCGGTCGAAGGACGCAGGTGCCGGGGGCCACGATATCGACATCCGCTCCGTGGTTGCTATAGCTGGCGAAGGTGTCGTCCTTCTCGCCGACGCCGCTGCTGCAGCTGGCGTTGGGCCCTTCTCCCAGCCGACGCCATCGGTGTCGGTCATGGCCGCCACGCTGATGACCTGGTCATAGCCGCCGGGCGCGCTCTCGTTGGCGTTGATGCCGTCGTTGCCGGCCGCCGCCACGACGCCGGCCCTCGTGGAGGCTCGGCACACCGATTTCTGCATCCCGTCGCCCTGGCTCTCGGGGAGATCGAGGATGGTCCGACAGTTCTCGCGGTAGTCGACTCGTCCGCCCTCGATGCTCATGTTGATGACGTCGATGTCCGGGTGTCTCGTTCGAATGCGTCGCGACGGCCCAGTCGAGGCCGCAGACCACCGCGGTCTCGCTGCCGACCGCGCCCTTGAAGACGCGCACGGACCAGAGTTGGCGCCGGGGGCGACGCCGACCGTGCCGACGCTGTTGTCGCGAGCGCCGATGTGCCCGCCACGTGCGTGCCGTGGCCATTGTTGTCACCCCACCAGTCCTGGTAGGCGAGTCTTTGGGGGCGACCGTGGCGTCGTTGTCGTAGCAGTTGACGCCGCCCTGGATGTTGAGCTCTGCGTCCCGAATCGATCGGCGTGCCGCCGCCCTTGGCCGGACCGATGCCGGTGTCGATGACCGCGACATTGGCGTTGACGTCGGGGCCGGGGCGGCCCCGGTCCGCCTTGACGCGCTTGATGCCGGCGGGACGTCTCGCCCGCGATCCTGAACTCGCGCGCGACGCGTACGCTGGCGACGCTGGGGTCCTTCGCCACCTGCGCGCCTCCGCCGTGGTCATCCTGGCGGAGAAGCCGGTGAGCAGCGTTGCCGTAGCGATAGCGGGCCTGACGCCGTTTGCTTCGGCGACGCGGTCCGTCGCCTCCCTGGCGGCCTTGGCGCGCTGGCGGATGCGCTGCTTGTGCGTCGCGGCTGCTGGGCCGGATGCTGCGGCCCGATCCTTCACCGAGAGCGTGACGATGTACTCGCGGCGCCTGCCCTCGGGCGCCGGCGCGGCCACGGGGAGAAGGCGGCGAGCAGGGCGACACAGAGGGCGGTGGGAGAGGACAGAACCCGTCCGAGGACACGGCGACTCCGATTGGTGGCATCGCGCGCTACTGTATCGCGCCTCCGCGGATTACCCAGGAATGGGGTTGACCCATGGCACCGGCCCCGGCGCTATCGGATGAAGCGAACGAGGGGTCCCCTCCCGGCTTCCGAGCATCGCCGATCCAGTGACCCCTCGAACGTATGTGCATGGTGCGGTTCACAGGGGTGCAGCCTGAACCACCCGAACGTCCGGGGGCTGTGGCCCGGAAGGGTGGTGCGGGCGAGCGAGGCACACGCCGGGCGCATCCGGTGCATGCTTAGGACGCCGCGCATGTCGGCGCATCGTCGGGGGCATGTCACAGGAGGAACGCGAACAGATGGGACTGCTGGAGGGCAAGCGCGCCCTGATCTTCGGGCTGGCCAACGACCACTCCATCGCCTGGGGCATCGCCCAGGCGCTCCACCGCGAGGGTGCCGTGGTCGGCTTCTCCTCGATGGAGACGCTCATGGAGAAGCGCGTCAAGCCGCTGGCGGCGCAGCTCGACTCCCCGTTCGTGGAGCCCTGTGATGTCCAGAAGGACGAGGACATCGAGCGCGTCTTCGCGAAGTGGAAGGAGCAGTTCGGCGAGCTGGACATCCTCATCCACGCGGTCGCCTTCGCCAACAAGGACGAGCTCAGGGGCGAGTTCATCCGCACCTCGCGCGAGGGCTTCCTCTTGCCCACGACGTCTCGGCCTATTCGCTGGTGGCCCTGGCTCGTGAGGCGCGGCCGCTGATGTCCGACGGCGGCGCCATCCTGACGCTCTCCTACTACGGTGCCGAGAAGGCCGTCGTCAACTACAACGTGATGGGTGTGGCCAAGGCCTCGCTGGAGGCCTGCGTACGCTACCTCGCGGTCGACCTGGGCAAGGAGGGCATCCGCGTCAACGCCATCAGCGCCGGCCCGCTGCGCACGCTCTCGGCTTCCGGCGTGTCGGGCTTCAAGAAGATGCACAAGCTGTTCGAGCAGATCGCGCCCATGCGCCGGCCGCTCACGATCGACGACCTCGGCAACTCGGCGGTCTATCTCTGCTGCGACATGTGCCGCGGCACCACCGGCGAGATCCACTACGTCGACGGCGGCTACAACATCATCGGCGTGCCCGAGGCCGTCGGCGACTGATCACGGCTTGAGCCGGCTCCCGGCCTCGGTCCGCGCGGGGAGGGCTGGGTCGTCATCCAGTTCGCTGCTGCTTGCCGCGGTGGCCTTGGCCGGCCTGGTCGACCCGGCGGCCGCGTAGCCGCCGCCTGGCGATCGGCCTCGCTCGTCGGCCTGGCGCTCATGGGCGCCGGCGCGCTCCTGCTGGGGCGCGGCCTGCTCGACCTCGGCAGCAACCTCACCCCGTGCCGCATCCTCGCGACGATGCGCGGCTGGTGGACTCGGGCGTCTACGCGCTAGTGCGCCATCCCATCTACGGCGGGCTCATCCTCACCGCCTTCGGCTGGGCGCTGGTCTTGGCCAGCCCGCTGACCCTGCTGCTGGCCGTCGTGCTGGCCGTCTTCTTCGGGCTCAAGTCGCGCCGCGAGGAGGCCTGGCTGACGGAGCGCTACGAGCGCTATGCGGAATACATGGCGCGGACGAAGCGCTTCGTGCCCTACCTCTCTAGACAAGAAGAAAGCCCGGTGGCGAGGTCGGGAGGAGGGTGCCGACCTTGCCACCGGGAAAAATTCGCGTCACCTGTTCCACCCCCGTTTCGTGAGGGAGAGGGGTTCCTCACGACCTAGGGCCGTGCAGTGGAACGGCGTCGCTTATGGGAAGTTCTGCAGTGAATCTGCACCCGCGCGGACGATGTGTGCACCCCACCTTGGTACGACCGGTCCCCGTACCCCAGGACCATTCCGGAGGAGGGGTGGGTCTGGTGCGGTCGACCTCCGAAGCATGGCCGAGGCACGTCGTGCGGTCGCCCTGCTACCAGCCGCGCGTGCCGGGACCGCCCTTGAAGGGTCCGCTGATGTCCGGCGTGATCCAGCCGCCGTAGAAGTCGCCGGCCTGCGGCGAGACGCGATGGCCATCCACCCAGGCCTCATCGACCCGTCCCGGATAGAACGAGATGTAGCCGGCGATGGCCTCGTAGCCAGGCAGCGGGCGGGATAGGTCCAGGCGGCGTCGCGCCGCTCCCGGCCTCCGGCAGCGATGTCGAAGTAGCTGGCCTCACCCTTGAACTCACAGGCGGTGCGGCGCGACGTGGCCGCAGCAGGTCCATGCGCACGTCCTCGGGCGGCAGGTACCAGGCCGGGGGATGTGAGGTCTCGAGCACCCGCAGGGCACGGCGGCTGTCGGCGATGACGACACCGTCGACGATCACCCGCACGTGGCGCTCGGAGGGCTCGACGCGCGGCGGCCGGGGGTAGTCCCAGACCGATTCGGCCGGGCGATCGGTGGCCTCGGCCATCAGGCGGCCTCCTCGTCCGAGCGAGCAGCACGCCCTCGGTCGTCCAGATGTCCGTGTGGGGCACGAAGGCGGCCCAGGCGAACCAGAAGTGGTCGCCATGGTTCAGCGGCTCCAGCGATGTGCCGGCGAGCGGTCCGTCGATGGCGTGGCCGGTGATGTCCCAGGTGCTGCCGGTCTCGGCGTCGGTGATGGCGGCGTCCTCGCCTCCGCCGCGCTCGAAGGTCAGCGTCTGGCCGTCGACGACCGCGGAGAAGACGCCGGTGGCGCCCACGTCCTCGCCCTCGTCGATGAACTGGCGATCGAGCGCGGAGGCGGCACCGGGAGCCCACAGCACGACCGTCGGCCGGCCCTCGAAGTCGAGGTTGACCGTACCCACCTGTCGGAGCTCGGAGTAGGGGAACGAGACGGGAGTCGCTGTCCTGCCCGCCGAGCGTGACCACGCGCTCCTTGGGTGCGAGGCGACCGTCGGTGACGCCGTCGAAGAGGAACGGCTGCTGGTCGGTGGTGTCGTAGCCCACGTACGGGTTGCGGCCGTAGTCGCGGCTGTGGCCGGTGTCACGGCTGAGCACCTGGCCGTCGGGATAGGTCTCGGCGAACTGGTCGAGGCTGATGATCTGGCTGGGCACGAACTCGAGCTTGGCGCCGGTGAGCGTCGCCGACGATGCCGAGGCCCGTGGCCTGCTGCCACCACGTTTCGGTCTGGCGGTCGTACATGACCATGTCCGAGAGGCGCAGGTTGCCGCTCACGCCGAAGTCATGGACGGTGCCGTCGAGCTTGCGCTCGAACACGAGTGCGGTGTGGCAGAGCGGGCAGAAGGTGACGATGACGGGCACGCCGCCGACGGTGTCGTTGACGATCTCGTGCCACGTCAGCACGGCCAGCGGATAGGCCCGCGCGTCACCGTCGATCTCGAGTGCGATGACCGGGCCGGCGCCGCTGACCCACGAGCGCGCGTCCTCGATCGACTCGAACCCAGGCTCGTCGACCGCGGGGATGCCGTCCTTGCCGGGTCCGCCGGAGAAGATCTCGTCGAAGGGCACCGAGCTGATGGTGAAGTCGGTGCTCCAGCTGCCGGTGTCGAACCGGGGCGTGCCGGGATCCTCGATCTGCCCGGGCCGCTCGGGCACGAACTCGTCGGACGCGGCGTCCTCCTGGGCGCCGCTGGCCGGGGGTGGGTGCGTGGTGATGGCGGCAGGGCGACCGCGGCGGCCAGCCCGAACGCGGCGACGGCGGCGCCGATGGCGATGCGGTTCATGTCCGCGACCGTATGCTTGCAGCCACGACGCGGATGTGACATCAGCCACGTGTCGGTCGCGGCTTCGTCATCGTACCGTCATCCACCACGAGGGAGACCGCCCATGCCCAGGCCGCTCAAGGTCGGCGTCCAGCTGCCCGAGGTCGAGTACGAGCCGCGCTGGACCGACCTGGCCGCAGATGGCCCGCATCGCCGAGGACATCGGGCTGGACTCGGTCTGGGTCGGCGACCACTACCTCTATCGCCACCCCGACGGCACGCGTGGACCGTGGGAGGCCTGGACGCAGCTGGCGGCCATCGCGGCGGTGACCTCGCGGGTCGAGATCGGCCCGCTGGTGGCCTCGACCTCGTTCCATCAGCCGGGCGTGCTGGCCAAGCTGGCCATGACCGTCGAGGAGATCAGCGGTGGCCGGCTGATCCTGGGCCTGGGCGCAGGCTGGAACGAGACCGAGTACCGCGCCTTCGGCTTCCCCTTCGACCACCGCGTCTCGCGCTTCGAGGAGGCCTTCACCATCATCCGCACGCTGCTGCGCGAGGGCGCCATCGACTTCGAGGGCCGAGTACTACACGTTGCGCGACTGCGAGCTGCTGCCGCGCGGTCCTCGACCGGAGGGCCGCCGCTGCTCATCGGCTCCAGTGGGCCGCGCATGCTGCGCATCACCATGCCCTACGTCGACGCCGTGGAACGCGTGGTACACGACGTACGGCAATCGGCCCGCCGGGCATCGCCGAGCAGCGCGCGCTGGTCGATGCGGCCTGTGCGAGACGTCGGCCGCGATCCGACGCGAGGTGGAGCGCACGGTGGCCGCCTTCGTGGAGCTACCGGGGGCGGTCGGGACTTCGCGACTTCGACCGCCACTCGGCTCCGCCGATCTCGCGGCGCGCCAGAGGAGATCGCGCGGCCCTGCGGGGCTTCGCGGCCGCGGGTATCAGCCACGTCCAGCTCGTCATCGACCCGGTCACCCCCGCGGGCGTGGAGGCGCTGGCGCCGATGCTCGAGGCCCTCGACCGGGGCTGAGACGGCTACCATGTGGTAACGACACCACCAACGGAGGAGATCATGCTCAAGGGAATCGACCATCGGCTCAATGCCGACGTCCTGTACACGCTGCGGGCCATGGGCCACGGCGACTACCTCATCGTCAGCGACACCAACTTCCCGGCTGACTCGATCGCCGCGGAGACGCGTGCCGGCGAGCTGCTGCGCATGGAGAACCTGACCGCGGCTGAGGCCATCAACGCCATCCTCTCGGTCATGCCGCTCGACACCTTCGTCGACGATTTCGCCGGCCGCATGCGCGTGGGCGACGATCCAGCCGAGATGCCGCCGGTGCAGCAGGAGGTCGCGGCCGAGATCGCGGCCGTGGGTGAGACGCGCGCCATCGAGGACATCGACCGCTTCGCCTTCTACGACCTGGCCAAGGGCGCCTACGCCATCATCCAGTCCGGCGAGCGTCGCTTCTACGGCTGCTTCATGTTGCGCAAGGGCGTGATCCCACCCGAGAAGTAAGCCTGGCGCCCAGGCCCCGCGTCGTCGGCCCGGCGCTCAGCCGAAGCGCGCGCGCAGCTCCGGCAACACCATCTCCGCATAGCGGGCCATGGCCTGTTCCTGGTCGTCGCCGGGGAAGTGGAAGACCAGGTGGTCGAAGCCCCACTCGAGGTACGGACGGATCTGCTCGATGTGCTCCTCGACGTCGTCGCTGACGAGCCAGCGGCGATGGGCCACGTCCTCGACGGTCTGGGCCAGGCGCTCCATCTCGCGTGGGTCCTCGACGCCGGTCTTCTGCTCGCCCGAGAGTGCCAACGCGGCCCAGATCTTGGTGTCCTCCATGGCCTGGGCTCGGTCCCTGTCGAAGCTGACCTTCATCTCGATCATGCGGCTGATGGCGTTGTCCGGGCGCCCGGCCTTCTCGAGGCCCTCTGACACGGCCGGCAGCAGCTTCTCGGTGTAGAGCTCGGGATCGCTTCCCGCTGGTCGCGATGTAACCCTCGGCGATGCGGCCGGCCAGGCGCGAGGCGGCGGGCCCGGAGCCGGCGATGTAGACCGGCACGGGCTCGGCCGGCTTGTCGTAGACCGTCGCATTGTGGGTCTGGTAGAACTCGCCCTCGAAGTTGACGAAGTCCTCGCGGAAGAGCTGCTGCATGAGCATCACCGATTCCTTGAGCCGGTGGAAGCGTTCCTTCTGATCGGGCCACTCGGCGCCGACCACGACCTCGTTGAGCGACTCGCCGGTGCCCACGCCGAGCACGACGCGGCCGGGAGCGAGGCAGCCGAGCGTGGCGAATGCCTGGGCCACGACTGCGGGGTTGTAGCGCAGCGTCGGCGTGAGCACGCTGGTTCCGAGCACGACGCGCTCGGTCGAGGTCGCCGCTGCACCCAGCCAGGCGAGAGCGTTGGGGGCGTGGCCGTCGGTGTGACGCCAGGGCTGGAAGTGATCGCTGGTCCAGACCGAGTCGTAGCCCAGCCTGTCAGCCAGGACGGCGTAGTCGAGGAGTTGCTGGGGGCCGAACTGTTCAGCCGAAGCCTTGTAGCCGAGTCGAAGCATGATGTCCTTTCGGGGCGCATCGACGGCCGCTCTGGCGCGACCGCGGTAGTCGAATCATGCGTGGTACCGGCGTTCCTGTCGAGGGCACGACCCGCTAGCATCAGGGGACTGTGCCCGAGCCCACCATCGCTCCTGACCCGGAACGGCCTGTCGAGCCGAACGACGCCTCCCGCCGCGAGCCCGTCGATGATCACGACAAGGTGCCCGGCTTCATGCTCCGGAGCCAGGCCTGGCTCCACCGATGGCTCTCGAACGAGTCGCGGCTCGTGCTTGGCCTGGTCATCGTGGGCCTCGCGGTGCTGGCCCTGATCGTCCTCTCGACCTTCCGCTTCCTGCACGTCATCTTCGAGGGGCTCGACGTCATCGCGTACGTGGGTCTCTTCCTCGTCAACTGGCTTGGCAACGGCGGCATCCTGGTGCCCATCCCGGGAGCACGCTTCATCGGCTTGCTGATGATCTTCCAACAGGCGGTGCTGATGCCGTCCTGGGAGGTCTTCGTGGTGGCCGGGGCGGCGATGTCGCTGGGGCTTCTGAGCTACTACATCGCTGGTGCCCGAACCGCGCAGTCGCTCGATGCGGGCGACGAAGAGGGGGCCGAGCAGCTGGCCGAGGAGACAGGCATGCTCGACGAGGATGCCGGTGACTTCGCGCCCGGTGCGGAGCTCGATGCCCAGGCCGTGGGGGCGATCGCCGGGGTCCAGATGCCGGCTGCAGAGCCGGAACCCGACGATGGAGACAAGCGCTTCGGTCGCTTGCGCCGGCGTTTCACCACCTCGCTGCGCCAGGCCCAGCGACGCGCAGAACCGGTCATCGACCAACGCGGCACCATGGGCATGTTGCTGCTCTGCTTCGCTCCCACGCCGATGGGTACGGCCGCAGCCTACGTGGGCGGCGTCATCCATTTCGGGTTCCGGCGCTTCCTGCTGGCCTCGTTCTCGGCGAAGTTCCTGCTCGCGGGGATCATCGTGATGCTGGCACTGGTCTTCAACGACTCGGCGCGGAGCGTGCAGATCCCCGACGTCGAGCTGCCGGATCTGGGCATCACGCTCTTCGACGGTAGTGCGCCGTCGCCCTCACCGTCGCCTTCAGCCGCGCCCAGCGGCCTGCTGCGATTCCCCGATCGCACGAGCGAATAGGGCTCGTCCATGCCACTGCCCACCACCAAGTCGCCCAGACCGCCCGACGCCGACGCCGACGAGCTGCTGGCACTCATCCGTCGCAGCGTCATCGGCGCCGACGAGGCCTTCAACGGTCCCTTCGGCGTGCGGCGTCTGACGTACGCTGACTACACCGCGTCGGGTCGCAGCCTGTCCTTCATCGAGGACTACATCCGCGACCAGGTCATGCCGCTCTACGCCAACACCCACACGGAGTCGAGTGGCACCGGCCTGCAGACGACCCGCTTTCGCGAGGACGCGCGCGACATCATCCGCGAGGCCTGCCGGGCCGACCGCCACGAGTACGCGGTCATCTTCTGCGGCTCGGGCTCCACGGCCGCCGTCGACAAGCTGATCGGGATCCTCAACCTCCGTATCCCGGCCGACCTCGACGAGCGCTACGGCCTGAGTGGCCACATCCCCGCCGACGAGCGGCCGGTCGTCTTCATCGGCCCGTACGAGCACCACTCCAACGAGCTGCCCTGGCGCGAGTCGATCGCCGAGGTGGTGACCATCCACGAGGACGCCGACGGCCGGATCGACCTGGACCACCTCGCCGTCGAGCTACGCACCCACGCCGATCGTCCGCTGAAGATCGGCTCTTTCAGCGCCGCCTCCAACGTGAGCGGCATCAAGTCGGATACGCGCGGCATCTCAGCGCTGCTCCACGAGCACGGAGCCCTTGTCTTCTGGGACTACGGCGCCGCCGCTCCTTACGTCGACCTCGACGTCGCACCGCACCGGCCCGCCGACGACGGCGACGACAGCACCGCCCACCTCGACTACAGGGACGCGCTCTTCATCTCGCCGCACAAGTTCATCGGTGGCCCGGGCACGCCCGGCTTGCTCATCGTCCGGCGCGCGCTGCTGACCAACTCCGTGCCGGCCGTTCCCGGCGGCGGCACTGTCGCCTACGTCAACGCTGAGAAGCATGTCTACCTCGACGACGCAGAACGTCGTGAGGAGGGGGGCACCCCCGCCATCATCGAGTCGATCCGTGCCGGCCTCGTGTTCGGGCTCAAGGATGCCGTCGGTGCCGAGACCATTCGCCAGCGCGAGGAGGACTTCATCGATCGCGCCCTCGACCGCTGGTTCGAGACCCCGGGCCTGGAGGTTCTCGGCAGCCGGGAGTGCCCACGACTCTCGATCGTCTCGTTCGTGGTCCGCCATGGAGCCCGCTACCTCCACCACAACTACGTGGTGGCGCTGCTCAATGACCTCTTCGGGATCCAGTCGCGCGGCGGTTGCTCGTGCGCGGGCCCCTACGGCCACCGCCTGCTCGGCATCGACATCGAGACCAGCCACGAGTTCGAGCGCGAGATCACCCGTGGCTGCGAGGGCATCAAGCCCGGCTGGGTCCGCGTGAACTTCAACTACTTCATCGACGAGACGGTCTTCGAGTATGTGCTCTCGGCCGTGGAGATGATCGCCGCCGCAGGCTGGCGTCTCCTGCCGCACTACCGACACGACCCCGCGAGCGGGCTGTGGCATCACGTCGGCCGGCAGGCGGAGGCGCCGCTCTCGTTGCACGACATCGCCTACACCGCCGACGGCCTCGACTATCAGCACCATCGCCGCCAGGAGCCCGAGAGCGCCTTCGCGCTGTACCTCGAAGAAGCTCGCCGGCTGATGGCTGACCCGCCGGCACCGGCCGAGGTACCCCAGCGCGCCGGGGACCTCGACGTCGGCGCCGATTTCGAGGGTCTGCGCTGGTTCCTGCTGCCCGACGAGGCCGCTGCCGAACTCAACGCCGAGGAGCGCGAAGACCCCTAGCGACTCCTACCTCACTGGCGCGACTCGGCCACGGGCACGTGGATCTCGGTGCGCAGCTCGCTATCGGGCACCTGTCCGGGCTCGTTGAGGTACGACTCCCAGCCGGGCCCGGCCTGGCTCTTGCCCTGCTCGGCGATCCAGCCCACGAGCGCCTCCCATGTCTCCCCGATCGTGTCGTACGGGCCGACGTGGAGGGTGAATGCCACCTCGCCGCCGCCGATCGAGCTGGCCTCCACCTCTCCTGTCGCCGTGAACGGGCCCGGCACCGGGATCGCGCACTCGAAGGTCGTGCTCTCGGCGCCCATGTCGAAGTAGCGCGCCAGCGGCATGCCTGCCGGCTGGACGCCTGACGAGATCACGGCGTGGTAGATCTTGGGGAAGGCCTCGGCCATGGCCGCCCCGATCTGGGTGATCGGTCGGGTCATCCTGATGGCGGCGGTGTGCTGCTCGGTGATCGTGCGGAACTCGAAGTCGCTCATGTCGGTCTCCAATGCCTGGGCTGGGACGATTACGTGGCTGCGGGTCTCACTCCAGGACCCGACTGCCCCCTGCGCGTGCCATGACAGGGAAGGTGATGTCCACCTGGTTGAAACGGCCCGACACACGTGGTCAGCACGGAGCTAGAGGCTCTTGAATGCCCATCCGAGCATCGTGAGGCCAAGGAAGCCGAGCGCGAGCACCATCAACACCACGCCGAACGTGACGTGCTCGTCTCCGCGTCGGACCCAGGCGATGATCGCGCCCGCGCCGACGAGCGCCAGGATCCCGATGGCGAGATAGAACAACACCGCGCGGACCTCCCTACTCCAGAGCGACCCCTCCGAGCCGCTCCGGGGAATGTACCGACTTTCGACGTCGTCCTTCACGCCTGTGCGTCTCTGCGTGCGGCAATGAAGTCGCGAGGCCGTTGACGGCTCGGTCGAGAGGCAAGACGCTATGACCGATGACAAGCAGCATGGCCGCAGGATGAGCAACCACTTCAAGCAGATGACCGCGGCCGAGGCACGGACCGCGTTCTATGTCGATTTCGAGGGTGGCAAGGACGCGCCTCCGGTGCTCATCGGAGTCCTGCGCAAGCACACGCAACAGTACGTGGTCGACCCTGCGTTCCGACCGCTCGGGCCGCAGTATCTCGAGCTGCGCCAGGCGGTGGCCACGGTGATCACTCGTGCGGAGAAGCAGGGTCGCCGCATCGCCTCGTGGAGCGAGCACGATCTGGAGATCGTGCGCAGCCTGACCAAGGAGCCTGAGCTCATCCGCCGCTTCGAGGCACGCTACGCCAACGGTCGCGCCCTGGCCGCTCGCTGGGCCACCCGCACACCAGCCATCAAGAAACCAGAAAGCGGTGACCTCGAGTTCTACCTCGAGCTGATCGGGTTCGTCGTGCCCAAGTCAGCCGGCCCAGGCCGGGTCGGCTCGACGGTCCGCAGCCTGCGGGGCAGCCTCGGCGCCGGTCGCGAGCCGAGTCAGCACCAAGCGCAGGGCTGGGCGGACCTGCTCGAGCACAACCGCTACGACTGCGAGGGCATGCGTGCGGTGTGCATCCACGCTGCCACTGACCTCGAACGCGTGGACCAGCGGACGCGGAAGGGCCGACGAGGCCGCAAGGCGCGCCGCCGGACCTAGACCCCGGCGACCTCGTGGGCCGGGGTGCCGGTCTCCTCGAAGGCCGTGACGTTGGCGATAGTGGTCTCGGCGATGTTCGCCAAGGCTTCCGCCGTGAAGAAGGCCTGGTGGGCCGTGATGAGCACGTTCGGGAAGGTCAGCAGGCGCGCGAACGTGTCGTCCTGGATGATCGAGGCACTCTGGTCCTCGTAGAAGCCCACCGCATGCTCCTCCTCGTAGACGTCGAGGCCCAGGTAGCCGAGCCGGCCGTCCTTGAGGGCGTCGATGGCCGCCTCCGTGTCGATGAGACCGCCGCGGCTGGTGTTGACGATGGTCACGCCGGGCTTCACCACCGACAGCGTCTCGGCGTTCACGAGGTGGTGGGTCTCAGCTGTGAGCGGCGCGTGGAGGGCGATGATGTCCGACTCCGCGAAGAGCTCCGGCAGCTCCACGTACTCGGCGCCCAGCTCCTTCATGGCGTCGTTGGGATAGGGGTCGAAGGCCAGCAGCCGGCATCCGAAGCCCCGCATGATGCCCGCGAAGACGGTTCCGATGCGGCCAGTGCCCACGACACCCACGGTCTTGCCCTTGATGTCGTAGCCGAGCAGCCCCTCGAGCGCGAAGTTCCCGTCGCGGACGCGGTTGTACGCACGAGGCGTACGGCGCACGAGGCTGAGGATCAGCGCGACCGCATGCTCCGCGACCGCGTAGGGGGAGTAGGCCGGGACGCGGCAGACCTTGATGCCGACGTCCCGCGCGACCTCGAGGTCGACGTTGTTGAAGCCCGCAGCGCGCAGGGCCACCAGGCGGGTCCCGCCTTCGGCGAGCTTGTGCAGGACTTCGCCGTTGACCTCGTCGTGGACGAAGACGCAGACAGCCTCGTGGTCGGCGGCCAGCGTGACCACGTCGCAGTTGAGCTGGGCCTCGAAGAAGTCGAGCTGGTGGGAAGTGCCATCAGCGGCAGCATCCAGATAGTGCTTGTCGTACGGCTTTGCGGAGAAGACAGCGATGCGCATGCTCGCAGCCTAGTCCAATCGCCTCGTGGCAGCGAGAGAGCCGGGATCGCTCCCGGCTCTCTGCCTGCCTGTCTTGCCTGGGGTGTGGACTACGAGGCGATCTCGTACTGGATGAAGACACTGATGGAGAGCTCGACCTCACCCGGCAGCACCGGTGTCGATGGGGCGGCATCGGCGGCGAAGGTCATCTCCTGGCGGGCCATGTACAGCGGCTGTGGCTGCTGTCCGCCCGACTCGCTGATGGAGACGATGCCGACGATCTCGACGCCGGTGTCGGTGGCCAGCTGCTGGGCCTTGGCAGCAGCGTCATCGACCGCAGCGGTGCGGGCCAGCATCTGCGCCTCGGCGGGGTCTTCGACGCGGAAGCTGATGCCGTTGACCTGGTTGGCGCCGGACGCGACGGCGGTGTCGACGACGTCGCCGACCGACCCGATGTCGCGCACGGTCACGTTCACCATGTTGCGAGCTTCCCAACCGACGATCTGGGCCGGCTCCTGGTTCCAGTCGTAGCGGGCATCGAGGCTGATGCTCGTGGTCTGGATGTCCTTCTCGTCGATACCCATGCCCAGCAGGGCCTGCACCGTGGCGTCCATGGAGGCGGCGGCCTGCTGGGAGGCAGCGGCGGCCTCCTTGGCCTGCTCGAAGACGCCGAGGCTGATGTCCGCGACGTCAGGGGCGGCGTTGACGCGACCAGTGCCCGAGACGCTCAGCGTGCGCACGGTCTCATCGGTGTCGGTGGACTGGGCTTGGGCCGTGGCCACACCACTACCCATGAGCGATGCGGCGAGCAGACCGACCGCGAGGCCGCCGGCCAGCCAGCGGAGACCGGGACGAGAGAGGGAAAGGGTGGTGGTGTTCACCGTGGTTGATCCTCCGAATGGGTGCGGTTGCAGAGGCGGGTGCAGACGGCGTGGTCGACGTCGCCCCGCACAGCCTAGACGTCGGTCGCGGTCGGTCGGTTCCCCTAGCCGATCGCCCGGTTGGGCTTGAGCGGGAAGATGACCTCGGTCATCCATCTCGTCGGGTCGGGCTCCTCCGCAGGATCGGTGACGTAGAGCTCCCAGGGACCGCCGTTGGCCTCCTGGGTGGGGTTGGCCTCGAGCCAGCGACGCATCGCGGCGTAGGTCGCCCCGAGTGTCTCGTAGGAGCCGGTGTGCACAGCGATCGCCGCCGGTCCTGCTGGCAGCTCGCCGGGTTGGACATCGCCGGCTGGCCTCACGGGCTCCTTGACGATGACGCCGGCTTCGAGGTCCACGATCTCACCGAAGGCGTGATATCGGGCGAAGGGTGGGCTGGCAGGTGTGACACCCTGCTCGCGCAGCGCTGCGCTGACCGCCTGCAGCATGCGGCCCATGGCTTCGGCCAGGTCGTTCTCGGGGACCTTCTCCCGGATGGCGGCGGTGCGGTGGCCGCCGAGCACGCGCAGCTCGATCCTGGACGACGGTGCTCGTGGGTCAGGCATGGGGTTACCTCGCAGGGGTGCAGGACCCGAATCCTGTGCGAACCGGCCGCGAAACGCAAGCCGCCGATGGTCATGGCACTGGTGATGGTTCCGGGGCGCGGCAGATCTCCCGAGGACCGTCGAGGAGTTCGGCCGAGCAAGTCCGCTGGCTGTGCTTCACTAGACTCCGGCCAGCAGGCCGCCCCACGCGAGGAGGATCCATGAAGCGAGCGATGATCGCACTCGGCCTCGTGTTCGCGGCCGCGGCAAGTGCAGTCCCGGCACAGGCCCAGGATGCCGACCAGGGCCCTTCGCCCGCGCCCGCAGCCGAGGCCACGCCGATCCCGGTCATGACGAAGTCGGGCCGGCCAGACCTTTACCTCGAGATGCCCTACACCATCGGTGGCTTCGAGCCGGATATCGTGATGGTTCGGGGCGACGAACACTTCGCGAACCTGAGCGCAGACGACCCCACAAGGCTCCAGCTCGAGGCATTCCTCGAAACCGTCGGCGCCGAGACAGAGGACCTGGTCAGCGGCTACGCCCTGGTCTCGCAGGAGGACTACTTCGCCTTCATCGTGGGCATCCGCGTCGATGGTGTGGAGCCCGGCACACTCCTGCCGGCCTATCTGCCCATCCTGCTCGCGGACCTCGAAGACGCCTCGACTACCGCGAACCAGGTCGGCGGCCGGGACGTCACCGTGGTGACCTCCGTCGGGGACGACGACGAGTACGTCCCGCTGTATGTCTACGACCAGGGAGACACCCTCTGGATGGTCCAGGGCCCGAGCGACAGCATGGATAGCACGCTCGAGTCGCTGCCCGATCCACTACCGGCGGAGTAGCGCACAGAAGGAAGAGACGGGGTCCGACATCAGGGGGAGGACGTCAGACCCCGTCTTCTCTGGTGCAGATCGGCCGCCCGAGGCCGATGCATCTGGTCTACGCCAGCGTCGTGCGCCGCGTCAGCTTCGAGAACTGGGCCGGTACCCACCACTTGAGGAAGTAGAGCCGGCAGCCGAGGCAGTAGCCGGTCGCCGCGAGGACGGCCTGCAGTGCCCCGACCGCGGCCGCTACGACCCAGCCGGCCGTCGCGAAGCCGAGGAGGAACAGTACGGTCGCGACGGTGAAGCCGATGAAGCCGAGGGCCTGAGCGAAGCGCGGAGGGAGTTCGTGCTCCAGCTCACTCGGCGGAGCGATGCGGAAGGCCTTGCGGACGATGGGCCAGGCGCGGCCGAGGATCGAGTAGCGTGTCCCGAAGAAGGCACTGGTCCCGAGGGCCACGGCCAGGAATGCCACCACGATCGGTGCGCCGAGCACGAAGCCGACGCCGAGGATGGCGACCGAAAGCGCGGCCCCGAACCGATGCCCGCGCGGGTCGATCATGCGAGCGGCCTGTCGCTTCTGGCTGGGGGTCGATCGTCCGGTGGTCGCGGTGGTCGCGGTCATCGGGTTCTCCTCGGTCGGTGGGGCTGGGCTGGTTCGCCTGCGCATTTCCAAGGTAAACCCGAACCAGTGGACTGTCTAATCGAATTGTGCGACGCTTGTGATCGATTGAAGCGTTCACCGATCTGGAGCCCACACATGGATGTCCCGCGGCTGGAAGCGTTCCTCGAGGTGGCCCGATTGGGCTCGATGCGGGCTGCCGCGCGTTCGCTGCACCTGGGCCAGCCGGCGCTGTCGGCGCGGATCATCGCGCTTGGAGGAAGAGGTGGAGGCCAGGGTCTTCGAGCGGACCAAGCGGGGGGTGCGCCTGACGCTGGCGGGTCGAGCGTTGGTGCCCCATGCGGAGCGGGCCCTCGAGGCCATCGAGGCCGGTCGGTCGGCGGTGAGCCAGGTCGAGCAGGGCGACGACGGGGAGCTGGTCATCGCAGCCGCCGGTGCCATCAATGCTTCTGTGGTCCCCGAGCTGGTGGCGCGGTTCCGGCGCTACCACCCGGGGGTCCATCTCTACGTACGCACCGGGTCGGCCGAGCGGATCGTCGAGCTGGTGGCCTTCGGGAGCGCGCAGCTGGGGCTGCTGCGGGAGTCGGCGCCCTCGCGTGACCCCCGGCTGACGGTCACGCCGCTTGTACGAGGAGTGGCTGATGCTGACGGCTCGGCCAGAGCATCCCGTTCGTGGCCGAGGGGCCTCATCCCGCTCGCACGCCTGGGTGATGCCACGCTCGTGTTCTACGACCGTGGCTCCGACGACTACGAGGCGGCGCAGATCGCTGCTGAAGGCGGGCGGTGTGACGCCGTACGGCGTGATCGAGGTCGATTCGGTCGATACCGCCCGTCGGCTGACCGAGCGGGGCCTGGGCGTGGCGTTCCTGCCCTCGACCTCGGCGGTGCCGGAGATCGAGGACGGGCGGCTGGCGTCGGTGGACATCTCGGACGTGACCCCGGTGCGGCGTCGGGTGGTGGCGCTCGAGCGGGCCGAGCCCTCGACCTGGGCGCCGGTGGACACGATGCGCCGGCTGCTCGCGGACGTGGCCTCGTTCGTGCCCAGCGCCGAGTGAGCCCGGTGAGTCGGGGTGAAGTGGTGTCGGCTAGGCTCGGGGCGTGACTGACACCGAGCGCATCCTCGAGGGCCTCAACGACGAACAGCGGCTGGCAGTGACGACGGCCTCGGGGCCGGTGGCCATCATCGCCGGCGCCGGCAGTGGCAAGACGCGAGTGGTGAGCCATCGGACAGCGTACGCGGTCGCGACCGGGGTGGTGCCTGAGAGCCAGGTGCTGCTGGTGACCTTCACCGAGAAGGCCGCCGGCGAGATGGCAGCTCGGGTTCGGGCGCTGGGCCTGGGACGTGTGATGGCGCGGACGTTCCACTCGGCGGCGCTGGCGCAGCTGCGCTACTTCTGGCCGTCGCGCCATGACGGAGCCGAGCTGCCCGAGGTGCTGGCCGACAAGTGGCGCATCGTGGCGCCGCTCGCACGGAACCTGCCAGGCGGCTACCGCTTCACGCCCACCAGGGACCTCATGGATGAGATCGAGTGGGCCAAGAGCCGGCGGATCACGCCCGCGACCTACCTCGCACGGGCCGTGGGCCGGACGCCACCAACGACGCCGGACCTCTTCGTCCGCGTGTTCGAGGACTACGAGCGTCTGAAGGCGCGGCGCGGGCTCATCGACTTCGACGACATCCTGGGACTGACCGTGGAGCTGCTGGAGAACGACGAGGAGGCCGCATTCGCCGTGCGCGGGCGCTACTCGTGGTTCACCGTCGACGAGTACCAGGACACGACGCCGCTGCAGGCTCGGCTGCTGGAGCTGTGGCTGGGGGATCGGAGGGACCTGTGCGTGGTCGGTGACGAGGACCAGACGATCTACACCTTCGCGGGGGCCACGCCGGAGCACCTGACGGGGTTCGAGCGGCGGTATCCGGGAGCGGTGGTGTTGCCGCTGCTGACCAACTACCGCTCATCGCCGCAGGTGCTTGCTCTGGCTAACAAGCTGCTCGCCGTCGGCGGGATCGGCCAAGCAGCTGGTGGCTACCCAAGGGGCAGGGACCGGAGCCGTCGGTGTCGGTCTACGGTTCGGCCGCGGAGGAAGAGGCAGCGATCGTGGCGCGGGTCAAGACGCTGATCGCTGGAGGGCGTGCCAGCGAACTCAGATCGCGGTGCTGCTGCGGCTGAACGCGGAGTCGGCCGGCTTCGAGTCGGCCTTCGCCCGCGAAGGCATCGCGTACCAGCTGCGCGGGAAGCGCTTCTTCGAGCGGCGGGAGGTGCAGGCTGCGATCCGGGCGCTCGAGCGGGTGCCGGATGACCTCGACGGCGAGCGAGCTGATGGCCGCGGTCCGGACGGCATGGGACCGGCAGCTGGGCTTCGACCCGACGAGGAGCCCGAGGGCCGCGAGGGGCGGGAGCGGCACGCCTCGCTCTCGACGCTGCTCTCGATCGTGTCGCAGCTGGTGCTGTCGGACGATGGCGCCGCTCGGGACGATGTCGTGGCCTCGCTGGCCGAGCGCGCGTCCCGGGAGCAGGCGGACGACGCCGATGGCGTCGAGCTGCTGACGCTGCATCGGGCCAAGGGGCTCGAGTGGGACGCGGTCTTCATCCCCATGCTCGAGGAGGGCTCGCTGCCGGTGAGCCAGGCCGGCGACGACGAGACGCAGCTGGCCGAGGAGCGGCGGCTGCTCTACGTAGGCATCACTCGAGCTCGGAGGCACCTGGCGCTGTCGTGGGCGCGGCAGCGGTCATCGATCGTCGGGGAAGGAGCAGAACCGCAAGCCGTCGCGGTTCCTGGCGGCGCTGGGGGTCTCGGGCGCCGGTGATCGCGGCGTCGCGGCCAGGGCCGAGGGAACGGCAGCCGGCGGGTGCGGCTCGGGCGCGGCTGAGCGCGGACGATGCGGCGGTCTTCGATGCCCTGCGAGCGTGGCGCCTGGAGCAGGCGCGCGAGGAGAAGGTGTCGCCCTTCATCGTGGCCTACGACACCGTCATCGCTGAGATCGCCGAGCGGCGGCCGCAGAACGAGCAGGAGCTGCTGGCGGTGGCCGGCATCGGGCCCGGCAAGGTCGAGAAGTATGGCGCGGACATCCTCGAGATCGTGGCTGCAGGAAGTGATTGAGCGGTCGAGTCGGTCGAGGCTCCGGCGAGAACGTTCGGTCTACGTCCGGATGATCCAGTCAGGTTCGGCGCTGCGCTCGTAGACGAGGCGGGCGTTGGGCAGGTCGTTGCCCTCGAGCTTCTGGCGGATCATCTCCTCGGTGTAGTCGTAGCCGACCCAGCGGTCGCGGTTGCGCTGCTCGAGCGTCTCCGGGTCGGTCACCACCAGGGCAGTATGGTCGAAGTAGGGACGGAGCATGGGCCAAGGCTCGTCGTCAAGGAGCAACCAGTTACCTTCGGTAACGACCAGGCGCGCCGTGGCCTCGATGATGATGGCGCCGGCACGGGCGATCTCGATATCGCGGTCAAAGCGGGGCACGGCCACGTTGGGCTCGTCGTTGGCCTTGAGGCGGCGCAACGAGGAGGCGTAGCCGCCGACATCGAAGGTGTGCGGAGCGCCCTTGCGCGACTGCCAGCCGCGTGGGCCCAGCACCTCGTCGTCGTAGTGGTAGCCGTCCATCGGCAAGAGCGCGGTGGAGCCGGGATCGATCTCGTTGAGGCGCCGGTGGAGCTCGTCGGTGATCGTGGACTTGCCCGACGCGGGGGCACCGGCGATTGCGATGACCCGTCGCGAACCTGGGGAGATGTCGCGTAACAGTGACTCGGCGTGGGCCATGAAGGCAGCGGTGTCGAACTCCTGGGACATGGGTGGATGGTAGCGGCCGGATCGCGCTCGACGTCGCGCCAGCCGCCGGCCGGGTGCTTGTCGCACCAGCAGTCGTTGCGGTACGGTTGACCGATGGATGGGCGCGCACGACAGAAGTTGGCGGCACTGGTCGAGGACATGGGTAGCCAGGCTCAGGTGGCACGGGCGCTCGACGTGGATCGATCCCGCGTCAGCCGCTGGCTGGCAGATGAGGAGCCCGACCGCGAGAACCTTCTCAAGCTGGAGGCCGTCGAGTTCGCGCTGTCTCGGCTCCAACTGACCTACCAACGGCCGACCGCGCTGAAGTGGCTCTACGGCTTCAACGCGCACCTCGGGAACGCTCGTCCCATCGACCTGCTCAATCACGGTCGGGTCTCTGATGTGCTTCGGGCGATCGAGGCAGACGAGACCGGCGCCTACGCCTAGGACGTACCGAGGATCGTGCTGTATCGCGTCTTCCGAGCGCTCGACGGGGCGGCGCCCAACGCACGCGGAGGGCCGGGCTACGTACCCCGGGTGCACCAGGGGGCCGGCCGCCACGACAGCCCCGGACGTTTCGGGGCGTTGTACACGGCGCGCTCGCCCGTGGCCGCGGTGGCGGAGACGATCCAGGCGTTTCGTGGTCGCGATCTGACACCTGAGGACCTGGAGCTGGCTGATGGTTCGCGCCTGGCGCTCGCGATGTATGACGACACCGGGCTCGGAGCACTCCTGGACCTCGATGAGCCGGCGGTGCTGGTGGAGGAGGGCTGGCGGCCGTCAGGGGTGGCCAGTCGTGACCGGGCGGTGACCCAGGCGATGGCTGTGCGCGCCTTCGAGGAGGGTGCGCTTGGCCTCAGTTGGTGGTCTACGCTCGACGCGGCCTGGACCAACGTGACGTTGTTCGCGGAGCGCGCGTTCGAAGATGGCTCGGTGGTGGTAGAGGGCGCACCCGAGCCACTCTCGATGCGCCACCCGGCGCTCGTGGCTGCGGCAGGGCACCTGGCCATCCCTCTCGTGGCCCGGCGCCGTCGCCGGCGGAGCTAGGTGGCGATCTCGTCGATGCGTGGCTTGTGAGCACCTAGTATCACCTTCTCGCAACGACAAGCCACGGACAAGGAGCCTATGACGAGCCATCCACTGCTGCGCCTGACCCTCGCGATGGTCCTGCTACTGCTGTCCTTCGGGAGCACCGCCGCCGCGGACGCGCCGCAGGCGTTCCCCCCGGATATCGAGGCGGACATACAAGCGCAGATGGAAGACCTGACCGTCGGCGGACTCCCGCCCGGCATGGTCGTGTGGATCGACGCGCCGCCGTACCGGTTCGAGGGGGCAAGTGGTTCCGCGAACCTCGCAGACGGCGCCCCGATGCCGCCTGAGGGCGCGTTCCGGATCGGCAGCATCACCAAGATGTTCACCGCGGTCGTGATCATGCAGCTCGCGGAGGAGGGCGTGCTGTCCCTCGATGATCCGTTGGCGCGGTGGCTGCCGGCGGTCGCCGATCAGCTGCCCTACGGTGATCAGATCACGCTGCGCCACCTGCTGGGGCACACGTCCGGCGTGTCCAACGTGGTCGAACACGAGGCCTACTACCCAGACATCTTCGCGGAGATCGACGTCGATGAGGAGACCGGCAACGTGTCGCTGGCCTGCGTCGAACGGGACCCGAACGACACTCTCGCCCGCTACGTCTACGGCCAGGAAGCGCAGTTCGAGCCGGGGGCACAGTATCGCTACAGCAACACCAACTACACGCTGCTCGGCATGGTCATCGAGGCGGCCGCAGAGATGCCGCTGGCCGAGGCGTACCGCTCGCGCATCTATGAGCCACTGGGCATGGTCTCCACGTTCCTGGATTGCTACGAGGAGCCGAAGATCGATATCGTCCACGGCTATACGGGAACGGCGGACGCGCTGACGGACGTCACGGAGCTGCATGAGTCGGTCGGGTGGTCGGCAGGTGGCTTGGTTTCCACCGCGCCGGACCTCATCGCCTTCGCTCGCGGGTTGTTCGGTGGGGCCCTGTTCGATGATCCAGAGTCGCTGGACGCGATGCTGCCGGCCCCTGGCAGCCCATACGGTCTGGGCATCGCGAACCAGGGCGGGAACATTGGGCATGCAGGCTATATCGCCGGGTTCCGTTCGACGCTCACCTATGTGCCCGAGCTCGACGCGGTCATGGTGGTGCTCTACAACCACGATGTAACCGATCCGGAGCTGGGTCTGGCAGACCTACTCGATACGGCTCGCCCGCTACTGGGCGCCGAGGACTGAGATGACGCTCGGGCCGGGGTTGCCCTCGACCTGATGCGGCGGGCGGCCAGCCGCCATGGCCGCACCCGCCCTCGTGCGGTAGCTCAGGCTCGCTCGTAGGCCTCGCGAAGCCAGCCGATCAGCTCGTCATCGACCTCGGCCAACTCGCTGACCCGAACCTTGTGTGTGCACATGCCACCAGCAGCGAGAAGCCGGTCGGTGGGCTCATCGCCCTTGAGGTTGATGCCGATGTCGACGCGCGTCTTGGTGGCCGGCTCGATCAGCGCGAACTGCTTGCTGCGGCGCAGGCTCACGCTCGTCTTCTTGGGTGCGATCTCGACATCCCCGCCGAACCCCTTGACAGCCTCCACGACCGCGTCGTGGATGGGACGGAGCTGTTCCTTGCCGCGGTACTGCGCATCGACGAGGTCTTCGCTGGCCGAGTCGCCTTCCGCCCGGCGCGTGGCGAGGTGCACCAGCGAGTTGGCGTAGCCATGGCCCAGGCCATACTCGGACTTGAGGAGCGCGACCTTCTCGCCGTGCCTGGTCAAGCCGGACTCATCGATCCGGTCGAGCCACCAGTCCAGCGGGTGACCGGACTCGGCCTCCAGCTTGGTCATCATCTTCTGCAGCTGCTCTTCGGGGGTTGGCATCGACCGGATCTCCTCAACTACCTTGACCTCGGACCCGAGGATATCCCGGAGACATCCGCAGGCCGATCACCGCCCGGCGGGAGCCGCCGGCTCGCTCGCCCCTACCCCGGACTTCGCAGCCGCGTCGCCAGTCCTTCGGGTGCGATGGCCACCACGTGTGTGGTTGCCCGGGTCAAGCCCACGTACAGCAGCTCATCGAGCCGCCCCGCATCCTCGGGCAGCTCGCACAACACGATGACCTCGCGCTCGAGCCCCTTGAAGCGGCGGATGGTCTCGAACAGGACGACATCGCCTGGCTCATCGGGCACCTGCTCGGGCGGCAGACCCTTCGAGCGTCCCTCATCGTCGAGCGCCTCGTTCCACAGCGTCGCATTGCCGAACGTCCGCTGCCGCCAGACCTCGCTCCTGGTCGGCGACGCTCCCGAGAGCACCGCGATCCGGAACTCGGGTACGTGCTCTTCGACGATCAGCCGATGCAGCGTCCTCCGAACCGCGTCGACCGTCTCCGCCCCGGGCGCAGCCTCGACGATCTCCACCGGCAGTCCCTCCTCCCGCAAGACCTGGATCTCGGCATCGTCATCCCGGAACCGCGAGGCCAGCCGTGCCACCCCGGGCGGGTTGCGGTGGTCCTCGAACAGCTCCAGTCGCTCCAACCCCAGCTGTCCCACGACATCGGGACGGAACAACGCCTGGGCCGGATCGTGGAAGATCCAGAACACGCCGTTGTCGCCGTCGCGCAAGAGCAGTACCAGCGACTCCAGCCAGCCGATGGCGAAGTCCTGCCCCTCATCGACGATGATCGCGTGGAAGCGTTCCTCGTCATCGGTCGAGATGGCCGCATCGAGCGCGTCGGGCAGCGCCCGGTCCCACCACTCCTGTGGGATCGGTTCAGGCCGCGCCGGCAGCGTCTCCGTCGCCGCACCGAGCAACTCGCACAGCCGATGGAACGTCGTCACCTCCAGCCCCGCTGGGGCCGGTGCTTCGGCGAGGTCGCGCTGCATCGTGGTCGCCAGCCGCTGGTTGAAGCACACCAGCAGCGTCCGATAGCCCTCCGCCGCAAGGCGCCGCGCCCGCTCGGCCGCGAGCATCGACTTGCCCGAACCCGCGGGCCCCACGACCTCCACCTGCCGCAGCGACTTCCACTGGTTGAGGATCCGCGACTGCGCCCTCGAGGCATCGACGAGCGCGGCCCGATCGTCCTCGATCCGCCCGCGCACCAGCCGATGCAGCGACACCGTCGGCCGCAGCAGCTCATCGACCAGCTCCACGCCCTTCTCACCCAGTGGCCGGTAGCGGCCACCCCCATCGCCCTGCCAGTAGTCGAAGACGTGATCGAGCCAGCGTTGGATGCCGTCGGTCGTCTCGAGGGTGTGGGCATCGAGCACCAGGTCGGTCGGTGCGTCGACACCCAGCAGCGCGTGTCCTCGCGGCAGCGACTCGAGATCCACGTCGGGCAGGGCCACCGCATGCCCGGCCAGGGGATCGACGCCGCGCGGCCACTCGGGCAGGTCCACGAGCTTGGCCCGCAGGCAGTGCTTCGATGTTCGCGCCTGCTCGAAGGGCGACTGCTGCAGCTCGATGGGTCCCAGGTGCCAGTGCCCTTCGTGGTCGATCGACGGCTCGCCCGACTTGACCTCCAGCACGAGCAGGCCGTGCTCGGGATGGGTGATGACCGCGTCCGCCTCGCCGTCGCGCGCGGGCCCGTAGTCGCGCACCGGCCCGGTCCAGTTGACGTTCACGTAGATGCGGTACGCAGGACTGGGCAGCGCGGCACGCAGCCGCTCCTCGACCAGCCGCTCGGCGTCCTCCCCACGCGTCATGTCCTGATGATAAGGCCGTCCTCGCAGCAGGCAGGAGCGCATGTGTGACAATGTCACACATGGAGACGATCGGCGTCCGCGAGCTGCGCCGCGACGCGAGTGCGATCCTGCGGCGCGTCGCCACCGGCGAGACGATCCAGGTGACCGACCGGGGGCGGCCCGTCGCCCTCATGGTCAAGGCCATGCCCGACGGGCTGAAGCGCCTCGAGGCTGAGGGCATGATCCGGCGCGGCGAGGGTGACCTCCTGGGCATCAAGCCCGTCAGGCCCAAGCCCGGCGCCCCGCTCCCGTCAGAGCTGGTGTCGCAGGGTCGCGAGGAGTGAGCGCGATCTACCTCGACGCCTCAGCCTTCCTGAAGCTGATCGTCGACGAGGACGAATCGCAGCCGCTGCGTGACTACCTGGGAGCCGAGCACGGACGCTATGCCTCGTCAGTCCTCCTCCGCGCCGAGGCGCTCCGGGCAGGGGCCAGGCACGGACCGGAGGCACTCGCCGCCGTCCGCGACGCTCTCGGGCGGATCGACCTGGTGGCCATCGATGGCCGGATCCTCGACGCCGCGGGACAACTGCACCCGCACGTGCTGCGTTCGCTCGATGCTATCCACGTGGCCACAGCGCTCGCGATCGGCGACGACCTCGATGTCGTGGTCACCTATGACCAGCGGATGATCGAGGCCGCGTCGCTCTTGGGCGTGCCCACCGCCAGCCCGCGCTGAGCGCTGATCCATGGCCACCGTCACGCCCAAGCTCATCGGGACGTATCCGAGCCTCATCGGCGTACCTCTGCGCGCGGACGTCACCCTGCCCGGGGACGAGCAGCTCGCCGGCTTCGAGATCGAGCTCGCCGAAGGCCGCAGGGCTGGCCGCTCAAAGGCCTGGGACTCGCCGCGATGGCGCATGACCAGCGTGAGCCATCCGGGACATGACGGCCAGGACGAGTACGCGGTCGACTTCAACTGGGGCTTCGGTGAGGCCGATCGCGGCCACCCGGTTCGGGCCGCGGCGAAGGGTCGGGTCAGCAAGGTCGATCGCGCCAACGGCCAGGTCCACATCGAGCACCCCAGGTTCGACGGCGAGAGTGACTGGGAGACGGTCTACGCCCACCTCGACCCGGTACTGGTCAAGCCAGGCCAGCAGGTCAAGGCCCAGCAGCGCATCGGCAGGATCGGCTCGCGCTATCACGGCAGCGGTGCCATCTCGCCGCACCTGCACTTCCAGCAGCGCAAGGACGGGAAGCCGGTGAAGATGCGGCTGCTCCTGGAAGGGGAGGAGGTGCCCATCGGTGTCAGCCGTCGCGCTCCATCGGGCATCGTGCAGTGGGGTCGCCAGGCGCGCGGCTGGCTGCGGCCGCGTGGCCCAGCGCCGGCTCGACTCGTGGTCAAGGTGCGCAACGCAGCTGACGGTCACTGGTCAGAGGAGAACGACCTGCGCTTCATCCTCGCCACCAGCGACGATCCGGCCCTCGACGATCGGGTCGGCGCCTTCGGGACGACGGTCGACGCGGACACGGACATCGCCTTCGACTACAACGGACCCCCCGTGGACCCCGGCGAGTACACCTTCCGATACCGCGCTATCGGGGATCGCGGCACGCAGACGCCCTGGGCCTACGACCGCTCGGTCATCGTGGAGCCAGCGCTCGCGTAGGGTGTCCGGTGGTGCTACCAGCCGTTGCGGTGGAGCTGCTCCTCGAGTGGGCGCCGGCGGCTCTTGCTGAACGAGCTGGGCGGCTGCTCTCCCTCGTATCGATAACCCAGTGCGACCACGCCCACCTGCTTCCGATCGGCCGGCACGCCGAACCGCTCCCGCACCGCCTCCTCGCCATAGGGGATGCCGAAGAACCACGTGTCGATGCTTGCGTTGACCGCTGCCAACTGCAGCTGCATCGCCGCCATGGCCGCATCGATGTCCCAGAACTTGACCGGCCAGGCCTCGTCTGTGTCCATGCCGAACTCGATCTTGTCCGGCGCTGAGTAGCGCGCCACGTAGCGTGCGGGGTCTGACCACACCAGCACCAACAGCGGTGGCCGCGTGGCACGGTCCTCTTCCTCACTCGGGAACTCCGGGTCCTCGACCAGCTCCCAGAATTCGTCGAGGGCGACCCCGTCGTCGAGGACCAGGAAGTCGACCCCCTGGCTGAATCCGGCCGTGGGCGCACGCCGTGCCTGGTCGATGACCCGGTCCACGACCTCGGGATCGGGTCGCTCGCCGTTGAAGCGCCGAACGCTGCGGCGTTTACGGATGACGTCGTTGAAGTCCATGTCCACAGCCTAGGTGGTCCCGGACACGGGTTGCCAGACGTGCTGGGCCGGTGCATCCTGTCACCGCTATGGACCAGCCCGTACAAATCAGCCTGGGTCTGGAGCTGCGACGACGAGCCCGCCGGCGAGCCGCTGAAGCAGGCCTCACGCTCTCCGACTACATCGCCGGCCTGATCGCGGCCGACCTCGAAACCTGGGTGCCGGAACCTGGCGCACCCGCGGTCATCCCCGTTGCGACCGACAACCCACCCGACCACCTGGGCACCTACATCGGGGAGGC
This sequence comes from uncultured Chloroflexia bacterium, assembly GCA_963731995.1. Lineage (GTDB taxonomy): Bacteria > Chloroflexota > Limnocylindria > Limnocylindrales > CSP1-4 > JAFMJV01. Next base: position 400,976 of record CAVSXV010000013.1, on the reverse strand, counting down.
CGTCGCTGCCCGCATGAACAGGACACCTGACGCCGATCCGGAGGGCTAGAGACAGGAAGGCCCGGGCGGTTCCGGCCCGGGCCTTGCTCGTGAGGGATCGAGAGCGGAGGCTGCGCTAGTTGCCGACCTTGGTCAGGAGGCCGGTCGAACCACTGCCGCTGGCCCTGATGGCCCCGTCTTCGGCGTCCTCGCCCGAGAGGCCCCAGGGGTTGCCGACGCCGGTGTCATCCTTGTTCTCGTGCATGTCTTCGGGATCGGCCTCAGCCTCAGCCTCAGCCTCGGCATCGGCCATCGCTTCGGCTTCGGCTTCGGCCGCGACGGCTTCGGCCTCGCTCAGGACCTCGGTTCCGTCGGTTCCATCGGCTGTGGCTTCGTGCTCGTCGCCACCACGCGTGGCCCTGGCCTTGGCCACGGCCTCAGCGGCCTTGGCGGCAGGTGTGTCGGATAGGTCGACCTCGTCGCTCGCGAGCGAGACGTGCGGGACCACGATAGCCTCGGTCTCGCCCTTCCAGACCTGGAGCTCGACCACCACGAGCGGCAGATGCTCGGCAAGCGTCTCGAACGTCGTCTGGTAGCGGTCGCTCATGGCCTCGGTGACGAGGACAGCGACATGGGTCTTGTCGGGATGAAGGACGCGGTTGCGAGCCCAGTTGTCGAGGACCTGGAAGCCGCGCGAAGCCTCCATCTCGCCAAGCTGGACATCGACGCTGAAGCAGCGATCGTCGCCTATCGCCACGAAGGAGCGGTCGTCATCGGATGCAGCGTCGGCGACCTCGAGCTCGCCAAGGCCCAGTCGATCGGGCTGTTCCTTGAGCCAGCCCTGCAGCCAGGCCTCGTCCTTGCCAAGGTCGGTGACTGTCGATACGGCACCGGAAACGATGTTGGTCATCCCTACAGACTCCTCGCGCTAACAGGCTCGACGCCCGGCGCCGGTGCCGGACACGTACCATCGAGTACACCGTTGCTGTGCCTTGCACGCCACGGTCCAGAAGGTCCTACCCCCGGGGCCCAGGTGGCGCCTGCGCGCACCATCGAACGTCGTCTCCTGTGTCACGATTAGCGTTCCCCCGATCCATATCCCCGCGCGCCTGTCTCCGTCCGCGCTCCCGAAAGGAGCTCCCATGACCACCAAGTCCAGCATCAAGCCCAAGGCCGCGGCCAAGTCCCGGCCTCCGGCCAAGCCGAAAGCTGCCACCCCCAAGCCGAAAGCTGCCTCCAAGCCGAAGGCTGCCAAGTCCGCAAGCGACGCCTCCGGGCCGACGCCGCTCGCGCAGGTCGAGCCGCTGATCCGGGTGCGCCAGGCGCGCGAGTTCGTGGGCAAGAAGGTGACAAGGGCGGAGCTGGACGCCATCACCGAGGTCGCACGTTGGTCGGGCAGCAGCCGCAACGAGCAGCCCTGTCGCTTCATCGCCCTGCGTGACAAGGCAATCATCCGCGAGATCGCCGAGATCGGCCTGCCCCAGACGCGGGGTCTGCCGACGGCCTCGGCTGCGGTCGCGATCGTGGAGCCCGACGAGCCCGAGCGGGGCCTGTCGCGAGCATTCGACGATGGTCGTGCCGCAGAGCGCATGCTCATCGCCGCGCACCTGCTGGGCCTCGGCGGCGGCATCAGCCGCGTGCGTGCGGACGTGCGCGACGGCATCAACAAGCTACTGCGCCTGCCACCCAACCGCTCCGTGCGCACGATCGTGGCCTTCGGCCATCCGACCGAAGACGCGTTGGTGCCCAAGTCGCATCCCGGCAAGGCTCGGCTCCCCCGCGAAGAGGTCGTCTACGAGGGCTACTGGCCCGATCCGCCGCTCAGGGATTGAACGTGCCCCGGAGCGACCACCGTGGACCTCGGAGCGACCACCGCGGCGAGACCGCCACCCTCGTCATCAACAGCGATTCGTCGTACTGCAGCGCCTGCGGTGGCGGGGCCAAGATCGACGAGGATGCGCACATGACCATCCTGCCGCGCGAGGTCGCGGGTGGCTACCTGGAGGTGCCTGACGGACAGCGCGCCGGCTGTGGCGCCACCTTCATCGCCAGCGCCACGGAGTCGTTCATGCCCGGTATCGGTGAGCTCATCCGCCAGACGCGACCGGACCTGCCTTTCCTGGGTGTCCACGGGGTCGAGGGCCTGGCCTGACACTGGCCGTGATGGCCGCATGTGTGCAGGCGTGGAGGCAGCGGCCGCAGCCGCAGCTCGCCGGCGCGAGGCGAGGCAGCTACGTCGAGGCGGCGGCCAACGCGGCCGTCACCGCACGCACGATGGTGGCAGCTACGGTCTCGAACCTCGGGAGCCGCTGACCGGTGGCCTCGTCCATGTAGAGGTCGCGGCGCACCTCGATCATCACCGAGTGGACGCGGTCGTCGGTCCCGAAGTAGCCGCTGGGCACGAACGTGCCCGCGAACGGCGCATCTCGCCGCACGCGAAGGCCCTCCATCGCGAACGCTTCCTCCATCGCGCACGCCAGCGTCTCGGGCGTATGCACAGGATCGGTGCCGATGCAGATATCGGGACGGTCGGAGGTCTGGTCGAGCTCGCTCGGAAGCGGCAACGACGGGAATGAGTGGCAATCGACCACGAGGCACTCGCCGGCGCCCTCGAGCTGCTCGCTCACCAGCCCATCGAGGGCCACGTGGTACGGCCGATACCGCTCGTTCACGTGTCGATCGCGCAACTCGGTCGAGGCCTCGCGCAGCAGCTGCGATCTCGTCCCCAGCCAGTAGACGACGCCCTGACCTCGCGCGGCCATCGGCTCTGTCGAGTCGTCAAGGAAGCGCTCGGGGTCGAACACGAAGCGCGAGAGGTCGTTGACGAAGAGCGTCGCTCCCAGCTCGGCCAGCCCGGCGAACAGCTCGTCGGTGTACCAGTCGGTCAGGCGCAGCAGCTCGTCGGCCAGCTCATCATCGGAGAGCACGATCTCAGGGCGAACATCCGGAGGGATCGCCGTCGAGGCATGGGGCACGTGCGCGATGATCGGGGCCGGCGTTCCCTGGGGCCTGACGATGCGTGGCATCAGCGGGACTTGACCGGGATGAGCTCGTCCGGCTGGATGTGGCCAGCACCGAGGCCCTGGCCGGGGTCGAGACGCGACAGGAGGTTCTCCCAGCTGTGTGCATGCGCGGGCAGGTCCGTCGGTGAGGTGCGCGCGACGCTCATGGCTCCCCAGTGTGCCGGGTCGGGAGGTAGGCGTAGGCGCCGGGTTCGTCTACGGTGGCCGGAGATGTCCCGTACAGGTGTGGAGGTGTGATGCACAACGTGTCCCGGGCCGCCCTGCTGTTGGTGGCGGTCCTGCTCCTGCTCGTGCCCGGGCCGGCGCTCGCAGATGAGTGGCCGCGGCCGCCCAGCGACGGTGAGCTCGTCCAGGTCATCGATGTCATCGATGGTGACACCATCCGCGTCGAGCGGGCGGACGGCAGTATCGAGCGCGTCCGTTACATCGGCATCGACACCCCGGAGATCGGCCACCAGCCTGGCGAGACCAGCGAGCCCTGGGGTCGAGAGGCTACCGACGCCAACCGTCGCTGGGTCGAGGACGAGCAGGTCCTGCTCGAGCGCGACGTCAGCGAGACGGACCGCTACGACCGCCTGTTGCGCTACGTCTGGATCGAGTCCAAGGGTGGCTGGCTCATGGTCAACGGGGAGCTCGTCAGTCTCGGGCTCGCCGATGTCCGCGCCTATGAGCCGGACATCAGGTACTACGCCTGGCTGAGTGAGCTCGAGCAGGATGCGCGTGTGTCTGGGACCGGCATGCATGGTGGCCAGCCGGAAGATGAGCAAAGCTTCCTCGACGACGTCCTCGACTTCATCTTCGGCACTTGACCGGACTCGGCCGGTTGCCCACCGAGTAGCATGCAGGTGTGAAAGTCGCTAGCCTCTGCATATGACGTTCGGGACCGTCAGAACGCACCGGTTGTTCGCTGCCGGGTCTGCTCTGGCCCTTGCCACAGCGACTCTCGCCCCAGGCGTCGCCTTGGCCGCTGCCACCGACCCGGACCTGATCGCCACCGCCGAGCTCCCGGATGGCAACATCCAGTACGAGCTGGAGCTGGGCACCCTCCACTTCTTCGACGGCGAGGACCAACCGTTCGCCATCGAGGTCATCGATGGTTGCGCGGTCAACGATCACCTGTGGGTCTTCGGCGCGGGTCTCTCGGGCATCCCCATCGCGATCACCGTCTCGGACCTGCAGACCAACCGCTCGGTGCGGCTGGTGCTGCCGGCCTTCGAGCCCGGCGTGCCCATCGGCACCCAGTTCGAGCCCGAGGCCCTGCCCATCTGCAACGATGAGATCCAGGTCGGCGGGCTACCGCCGCTCGATGCGCTGGCCACCTTCACCTCGGCCGACTCGCGCGGACAGGACATCACTTCGGTCATCACGCTGCTCTCGGACGGCCGCGAGGACGCCTACCGTCGGATCTATCGCGATGGCGAGTCCCTCCAGATCATCAGCCGAGGCTCGCCAGTGGTGGCCATCGACTTGAACGGCGCGTCCGACCAGATCATGCTCCTCACCGAGAGCCGAACGCCGCGCCAGCTCGAGGGCATCGTCTTCTCGGGCGAGGAGGGCATGCTGCCGGCCACCTCCAGGCTGGAGAAGGCGGTCAAGGGCCTGACGAAGGCCAACGTCCGCCGCGCCTACGAGACGGCCAAGAACCGGCGCGTGCCCAAGGGCATCATCGAGGACCTGGGACTCAAGAAGGTCGAGCGTGTACATCACGTCAGCCTCGACTTCGACACGCTGGGCGCTGACGCCTACCTCGCTGCGGCACGTTGGATCAAGGAGGGCGGCAGGCCCATCGAACCACCGGTCCCCGTCGAGCCTCGTTTCAGTGTCGAGCTGGTGACGGCTGACGGCGAGCGCACCGACGTGCCGCTGGTGGGCCCGCTCGTCGGCAGCGACGCCGAGGGAAAGCGATGGGAGCATGCGACCGACGGCGCGCTCGTGGAGATCATCGACAGCTGTGCCCTCAGTGGTGCGTTCTGGACATGGGCCGGAGTCACGACCGACGAGCCGGTGGAGCTGGTCATCACCGACACCACCAACGGCACCTCGGTCTCGCATCTCGTCTGGACCGATCGACGCGATGTCTCCCGCCTGGCGGACACCAGTGCGCTCTCCAGCTGCCCCTAGTCACTTGGTCCGAAGGCGTCGCGGTCCGTTCGAGGTGTTGAAGGGTCGTCCGCCATCGGTATGCTGTAGGCATGGGTAAGGCCAAGTGGTGGGTCTGCGACAGCTGCAAGAGCCTCAACGATCTGCCTGCCAACAAGTGCTACAAGTGCCGAGAGACCAAGCCCGGGAATCCGACCCTCATCGACGATCAGTACAGCGAGGTCAGAGGGAGTCAGCAGCGGGTGGGCATCACCGTCGATCTTTCGAAGGTCGGCGACCTGACCCGGCCCGATCCCCTCGAGACTGCCGATGGCGGCGGCATCATGGAGGCTTTCGAGGAGGCCTCCGATCCGTACGCCGATCTCGACGGCGGACAGTCCTCGACGCCCCGGTATGACCCCTACTCGGGAGGCTACGAACCGGGTCCGGCGGCCGCTCAGCCGGCGCCCCCTCCGCTGCGGGAACCGACCAAGCGAAGCATCGACGCGCTCGGCGATCGTCCCTGGACCGCTCAGCCGGCGGCCCCTGAAGCTGCGCAGCCGTCACCACCGCCGACTGAGGGTGCCGCGCAATCAGAGGGGGCACCATCGCCGCCAGGCGTGACACCACCGCCGCCAGGCGTGACACCACCGCCGCCACCCGGCGCCGTTCCTCGGCCGCCGGTGCCGCCGCCGGGCAACGCACCGCCACCCGCTGGTCAGGGCCGCCCGCCGATGGCACCACCGCCTCCGTCTGGCGCGCAGGGTCGCCCGCCGGTACCGCCGCCGCCGGGCTACGCACCGCCACCCGCTGGTCACGGCCGCCCGCCGGTGGCACCACCACCTCCGCCCGGCGCGCAGGGTCGCCCGCCCGTGCCTCCGCCGCTGCCTCCACGTGAGGCGTCGACGGACGAGTAGCCGCAGCACCTGCGAGTCCGGCCCGGCCAGCCGGGGTAGCCCCCCAGACCAGGGTTCGTGCTGGACAGGCACTTGATCGCGCCAGGGCCGGGCCAGGCGTCGGTTACATGCCTCACAGGCAAGCGCCGAGGCGGACACGTGGCGTGAACGCAGAGCGAGTGCGCCAGCTTCGAATCACGTATCACGCCGCTGGCCCATCTTGGCTTGATTCCGGTACCCTGCATCACCTCAGGGGGAAGGGGAGAGACCAGCCATCGTCACGTGCACGAGTTGTTCCGCGGAGAACGCGGCTGGCCGTCGGTTCTGCGATCAGTGCGGCGCCAGTCTCGCTTCCGCCTGCCCCGACTGCGGCGGTGAGAACCGGCCCGGGGCCCGCTTCTGTGGTGATTGCGGCCGATCACTGACCCCGACCGGACTCACGACCGCGCGGCCCGCTTCGACCCCGGCGCCTCGCGCCACGCCCCGAGGGGGCACTGCCGAACGGCGCCTCGTCTCGGTGCTCTTCGCCGACCTGGTGGCCTTCACCAGCTACTCCGAGGGCCGCGATCCCGAGCTCGTGCGCGAGACCCTGACCCGCTACTTCGAAGCGGCGCGCGAGGTCATCGAGCGCCATGGTGGTGTGGTCGAGAAGTTCATCGGCGATGCTGTCATGGCCGCTTGGGGGGCCCGCAGCGCGAACGAGGACGACGCGGAACGTGCCGTCCGTGCGGCGCTCGAGGTGGTCAACGCAGTCGGGGATCTCGGCGAGGGTCTACAGGCACGCGTCGGGGTGCTCTCCGGCCAGGCCGCGGTGACGGTCGGCGCCAGCGATCAGGGCATGGTCGCGGGCGACCTGGTCAACACTGCCGCCCGTCTCCAGGCCGTGGCTCCGCCGGACACGGTGCTGGTCGGGGAGGCCACGATGCAGGCAGCCTCAGGCGCGATCGCCTTCGAAAAGGCTGGCGAGCAAACCCTCCGAGGCAAGCAGGCTCCGGTTCCCGCCTGGCGTGCCCTGCGCGTGGTGGGCGATCGTGGGGGCCGTGGCCGCGGCGAGGGCCTCGACCCGCCGTTCGTCGGCCGCGAGCTGGAGCTGCGGCTGCTCAAGGACCTGCTGCACCAGATCGGCGACGAGCAGCGGCCACGCCTCGTCTCCATCACTGGTCCGGCGGGCATCGGCAAGAGCCGTCTCGTGTGGGAGTTCGAGAAGTACGTCGACGGCCTCGTCGAGGACATCTTCTGGCACCGCGGCCGCTCACCCAGCTATGGCGAGGGACTCGCGTTCTGGGCCCTCGGCGAGATGGTCCGTCGCCGCGCCCGCCTCGCCGAGAGCGACGACGAAGTCACCACGCGGGAGCGCATCCACGAGGTCGTTGCCGAGTTCATCACCGACGACGACGACGCCGGCTGGATCGAGCGGGCGCTGCTCACGCTGCTCGGGCTGGAGCCGCCGCCCCCCGGCGGCCGCGAGTCGTTGTTCGCCGCCTGGCGCGTGTTCTTCGAGCGGATGGCCGATCAGCATCCAACGGTCATGGTCTTCGAAGACCTGCACTGGGCCGACGACGGACTGCTCGACTTCATCGATCACGTGCTCGAGTGGTCACGTGGCGTGCCGCTGATGGTGGTCGCCCTGGCTCGCCCGGAGCTCCTCGACACGCGTCCCGGATGGGGGACGGGGACGCGCTCGTTCAACGCCATCGGGCTCGAACCGCTCACCGCCGGCCAGATGCGCGACCTCTTGCGCGGCATGGTCCCGGAGATGCCCGACGGAGCCGTCGCGCAAGTCGTGGCACGAGCCGATGGCATCCCGCTCTACGCGGTCGAGATGCTGCGCATGCTTATCGCGGACGGCTCGCTCGTGGTCCGACCCGACGGCACCTTCGAGACGACTCGTGAGCTGGGAGAGCTGGCACTCCCGGACACGCTTCGGGCCCTGGTAGCGTCACGGCTCGACGCACTCGATGCGAATGACCGCTCGCTCCTGCAGGACGCCACGATCCTGGGCCAGACGTTCGACCACCGAGCACTTGCCCGCATCACCGAGCGGGACGAGGAGGAGGTCGTCGGCCAGCTCAGGATCCTGATCCAGCGCGAGCTGCTGGAAGTCTCGGTCGACCCGCGCTCGCCCGATCGGGGACAGTACGGCTTCGTCCAGGCGGTCATCCGGGAGGTCGCGTACGACACGTTCTCGCGACGCGACCGGCGCCGGCGGCACCTGGCCGCCGCCCGCTACTACGAGGCCGCCGGGGACGAGGAGCTGGCCGGTGTCCTGGCCGCGCACTACCTCGGCGCGTACGAAGCTTCGGACGAGGGGCCGGAGGCGGACGCGCTCGGGATCCAGGCGCGGCGGGCACTCGTGTCGGCAGCTGAGCGCGCGCTGTCGCTCGGGGCGCCCGCACAGGCCTTGGTGCATCTCGAATCGGCGCTGGCCATCACGCCAGATCCGGTCGAACAGGCCGCGCTCCTGATGCGCGCATCGGACGCCGCATCCCTGGCTGCCCGCAAGGAGCTGGGCATCGAGTACGCCGCCCGTGCGGCGGGGCTCTTCGAGAGTGCGGGCGACCGACGCTCCGCGCTGGAGGCTTCCGCGCTGATGGCCAGCATCCAGACCGATGCCGGGTACGACGAGGACGCCAGGCGCATGCTCATCGAAGCCATCGCCAGCGCCTCGGCACCCGACGATGCGGACATCCGCGCGGACCTCCTCTCTCGCCTGAGCCGCGTCCACATGCGACTGCAGGAGGAGCCCGAGGCCCTCGCGGCGGCCGAGGAGGCGCTCGCCCTGGCCGAGCCCCTGGGTCTCGACCGGGTGACGGCCGAGGCCTGGATCAACAAGTCCGGCACGCTCAGCCAGATGCGCAGGATCCGTGAGCCCCTGCTGCTGATGCGGGGAGCCGTGGAGCTGGCCGACGAGGTGGGCGACATCGACCTACGCATGCGTGCCCGGTCGAACCTCGCGGCGACCTACAGCGTCCAGGACCTCGACCTGGCCGTCGAGACTGCGCTCGAAGCTCTGGAGCTCGCCAGGCGCCTCGGGGTCCCCGGATATGTCGAGTGGACGGTCGGCGGAGTCGCGGTCTTCGAGTTCGCCCGCGGGCAGGACTGGGACGAACAGATGGACGCGATGGAGGACGCTATCGAGAACGCCAGTGGCGACTACATCCGCCAGCTCTTCCTTGGCATCCGCCAGCAGTTCCTGGTCATGCGAGGCGAGGACACCAGTGACGTCGTGGCGGAGCAACAGCGCATCCTCGAGACCGCGGGGTTCGTGCCGTTCCAGCGCTTCGACCACTACTTCGCCTACCAGACGCTGCTGTCCGGGCACCCGGCACGCGCGGTGGAGGAGTTCCGTTCTACGTTCGATCTCATGGGTCGGGAGATCAACGAGGCACTCAGCGGCTGCGGTATCGCAGCGGCATATGCCCACGATGTGGACGGAGCTCGCGACGCTGCGAACCGGCTGCAGGACGACATGAACGCGGGTCGCGGAGTCGACGGCCTGCGCGACCTCGGCGCTGCCGGCGCGGCCGCCCTCGAGGGGCGTGAGGACGATGCCGCGTCCCTCTTCGTTCGCGCTGTCGAGCGACTTCGGGCCGCGAAGTTCCACTTCTGGGTCGCGGTAGCACAGGCCGTAGCCATCGAGCTGCTGCCCCCACGTCCGGGCTTGGACACCTGGGAGGCAGAAGCCGCGGCCCGGTTCGAGCTTGTGGGCGCGACTCCCTGGTTACGCCTCCTCGATGCCTCGGTCGCCCGCCGAGAGAAACCGGCGCAGACCTTGCCGGAAGGGCATCCGCCGAGCCTCGTCGGAGGCGAGTCGTGAGCGTGTTCTGCACCAGCTGTGGCCAGGCCAACGGCGACGGCGCCGCCTTCTGCGACAACTGCGGCACTGGGCTTGCCTCTGGCTGTCCAAACTGCGGCTCCGAGAACCGCCCGGAGGCGAGGTTCTGCCGCAGCTGCGGCACCCGCCTCAGTGAGGCCGCGACCGAAACCCCGCGGCCAGTCGAGCCCGAGTCGGTGGCCGGCTCTCTGGGCGAGAGCACCACTGCCGAGCGGCGCCTCGTCTCGGTGCTCTTCGCCGACCTCGTCGCCTTCACGAACTACTCGGAAGGCCGCGACCCCGAGCTCGTGCGCGAGACGCTCACGCGCTATTTCGAGACCACGCGGCACGCCATCGAGCATCACGGTGGGCACGTGGAGAAGTTCATCGGCGACGCGGTCATGGCGCAGTGGGGCGCCCCGCGGGCCAACGAGGACGACGCCGAGCGAGCCGTCCGCGCTGCGCTCGAAGTCACCGAGGCCGTGCGCAACCTCGGGGAGGGGTTGCAGGCTCGTGTGGCCGTGCTGACGGGCCAGGCCGCCGTCACCGTCGGCGCCACCGACCAGGGCATGGTCGCGGGCGACCTGGTCAACACCGCCGCCCGCCTCCAGGGCGTCGCTCCGCCCAGCACGGTGCTGGTCGGGGAGGCCACGATGCAGGCAGCCTCGGGCGCGATCGCCTTCGAGGAGGCCGGCGAGCAGGTACTCAAGGGCAAGGCCGCTCCGGTCCCAGCCTGGCGTGCCCTGCGGGTCATCGGCGATCGCGGCGGCCGAGGGCGTGGCGAGGGCCTGGAGCCCCCGTTCGTCGGCCGAGAGGTGGAGCTGCGCCTGTTGAAGGACCTGCTGCATCAGATCGGCGAGGAGCAACGGCCGCGCCTCATCTCCATCACCGGACCGGCGGGCATCGGCAAGAGCCGCCTCGCGTGGGAGTTCGAGAAGTACCTCGACGGGCTCGTCGAGGACGTCTACTGGCATCGCGGGCGTGCCCCCAGCTACGGTGAGGGCGTCACCTTCTGGGCGCTCGGCGAGATGGTGCGCAAGCGCGCGGGCCTGATCGAGTCCGACGACGACGAGACCACCAGGACGCGCCTGCACGAGATGGTCGCCGAGTGGGTCCCGGACCAGAAGGACCGCGACTGGGTGGAACCGGCGCTGCTCACGCTCCTGGGCCTGGAGCCCGCTCCGGCCGGCGGACGCGATGTGCTCTTCGCGGCCTGGCGCATCTTCTTCGAGCGGGTCGCTCGGCGTGGCACGACCGTGCTGCTCTTCGAGGACCTGCAGTGGGCAGACGACGGCCAGCTCGATTTCATCGACCACGTCATGGAGTGGGCCAAGGGTGTGCCGCTCCTGGTGGTCACGCTGGCACGGCCGGACCTCCTCGAGCGACGTCCGGGCTGGGGCACCAGCGCGCGTTCCTTCAACACCATCGGCCTGGAGCCGCTGACGAGTGCCAACATGCGCGCACTGGTCACGGGGCTCGTGCCCGAGATGCCTGACCCCACCGTCGAGTCCATCCTCGCGCGGGCCGACGGGATCCCGCTCTACGCGGTCGAGACCGTGCGCATGCTGGTCGCCGACGGGCGCCTGACCGCTATCGGGGATGGCATCTTCCGCCCCACCGGCGAACTTGGCGAGCTGGCCATCCCCGACTCGCTGCGGGCCCTGGTGGCCGCCCGGCTCGACGGCCTCGACGCTGCCGATCGGACGCTGCTGCAGGACGCCGCGGTGCTGGGCAAGACCTTCGGATCAGACGCGCTGGCGGCCATCTATGGTCAGGACGAGGCCGAGCTGGAGCCTCGCTTGCGCGCCTTGGCACGCGGCGAGCTGCTCGAGATGTCGGTCGATCCCGCTTCCCCGGAGCGGGGCCAGTACGGGTTCGTGCAGTCGGTCATCCGCGAGGTGGCCTACGACACGCTCTCACGCCGAGACCGCCGTGCCCGGCACTTGGCCGCCGCGCGCTACTTCGAGGGGCTCGGCGATGATGAGCTGGCGGGCGTGCTCTCGACCCACTACCTGGCCGCATTCGAGGCCTCCGAACCGGGGCCGGAGTCCGAGGGCCTGCGCATCCAGGCCCGCCTGGCCTTGCGCGGTGCTGCTGCACGGGCCATGGAGCTCGGTGCCGCCGGCCAGGCCCAGACGCTGCTGCGCACGGCCCTGGAGATCACCGACGAGGCGTCGGAACGGGCGGACCTGCTGGAGCGAGCCGCCGTCGCAGCCGACATCGAAGGCCGCTACGAGGATTCCGAGCGTCTGGGCTTCGAGGCCGTGGCTGCCTACGAGGAGGCCGGTGATCGGACCGGTGCCGCGCGCATGTCGGCGACGCAGGGCGGCATCCTGGTCGATGCCTCCAGGCTGACCGAGGCCGTCGCGTTCCTCGAGACGGCCCTGGCCAGGGCCGATCGGCCCGAGGACGAAGACATCAGGGCGGACATGCTCGCGCGACTGTCTCGAGCACACATGCGCCTGAGCCAATCGGAGCAGGCGGTAGCACGCGCCGACGAGGCGCTGGCCATCGCCGAACCACGGCGCCTGAGCCGTATCGTGGCCGAAGCGTTCGTCAACAAGGGCGCCGCCCTCGGGTCGCTGCAGCGGATCCAGGAGCCTATCGTGCTGGTGACCGCCGCCATCGAGATGGCCCACGAGCTGGGCGACGTGGCCCTCGAGCTGCGTGCGCGCAATAACCTCGGCGCGGTCTACGGGAACGAGGACGGCAGCGCCGCGATGCGGACCGCACGTGAGGCCTATGACCTCGCCACGCGACTCGGCGTGCGGCAGATGGCCACCTGGATCGCGGGTGCTCTCGGCTGGGGGGCGATCTACGAGGGCCTCGACTGGGATGCGGCCCTGGCCTTGCTCGACAACGAGATCGAGTCAGCCCTCGCCGACGCCGATCGAGGCCGGCTGATCGCGATACGCGAGATCATCATGGCCTGGCGTGGGGAGGCGTCGCCAGAGCTCACCGCGGAACGCCGGCAGCTGCTCGTGGACATCAGCGACCCCGACGCCGAGTCCTGGGACAAGTTGTCTCCGGCCGCTCGCGCCCTCGTTCTGGGTCACTACGACGAGGCCACCCGCCTCTACGCGCAAGCCTCCCAGGTCCAGGGCCAGAACACCACCGATGCTCGCTTCGGCTACCTCCTTGCGGCGCACTATGCTCGGGATCTGGAGGCCGCCCATGAAGCTCGTGATTCCATGGCCGATGAGACGTTCGCGGGTACCTTCGTCGACGCCATGCGGTTGCTCGCCGACGCCGGTGTCGCAGCGCTCGAGGACCGCCGAGACGAGGCCTTGGCCGCGTATCGCCGTGCCCTGGCCAAGCTGGATGCCACCGGCAGCCCGTTCTCCGTTGCACAGGTGCAGCTCGATGCGCTCATCACCCTGCCGGACGAGGCCTCGATCGACGGCTGGGTCGCTGAGGCTCGCGAGCGCTTCGAGATCGTGAAGTCGGTGCCGCTGCTGGAGCGACTCGATGAGGCCGTGGCGATCCGCGCCGGCATGCGCACGACCACCACGACGGTCGAGCGAACAGCCGACGAGGCGATCTCCTAGCCTTCCGCCTGCGGGAATCCGCTGTCACCGGTACCCTCACCGAGCCACATGACACTTCGCCGTGTCGTCGCGCTCGCCCAGGCGTTGACGATCTCCATGCTGCTGCTGCCTGGGCCCCTCTCCGTCGGCTCTGCCGTCGTCGAGGCTGCCCTGCGACCGGCCGAGCTCGATGCGCAGACCGTGTACGACGCCGAGGGCAAGGGCATCGGGTGTCAGCCATCGGGCAAGAAGTACAGGGGCCCCGGTCTGCCCAAGGACCCACCCTGGCCGCCGGGCGCCGAGCCCACGCCCTCTGCGACGCCAGAGCCCACGCCGATCATCGACGATCCTGCGCTCGACGCCGGCGCAGATACCGAACCTGCGCCCGATCCCTCGGAAGAGCCCGTGGCCGTCACGACCGCCTTCGTGGCCGGCGAGCTGACCACCGCCCAGGCCGCCACCAAGCCCAGGTCCGAGCTCATCACCGGGCTCGACATCAGCCACCACAACGGTGATATCGACTACCAGGCGGTCAAGGAGGCGGGCCACCGCTTCGTCTTCATGAAGGCCACCCAGGACAACGACTTCCTGGATCCCATGTTCCCGACCAATATGGCCAGGGCCCGGGCCGCGGGGCTGGCCGTCGGTGCCTACCACTTCTTCGACTACACGCTCGATGGCCGCGAGCAGGCGGACCACTTCCTCGACCGCGTCGAGAGCGTCGGGGGCATCGATGACGCGCTCCCGCCGGTGGTCGACGTGGAGTGCTGGGCGCCCATCGGCTCCTCCATCCACGCCGTCTCCAGCGCGCGCCTGCGTGACTTCGTCGAGCGCGTCTACGAGCGCACGGGACGCATGCCGCTGGTCTACACCTCGGTCTTCATGTGGCGCGAGGTCGTGGGCAACGTCGAGGGCTTCGAGGACCTGCCCATGTGGGCCGCCTGCTGGGGTTGCGACCAGCCCATCTCCATCGCTCCCGGCTGGGACGAGTGGGTCTTTTGGCAAGAGGGCCTCACCCGTATCCCCGGCGTGGGCCGGCTCGACGGCAACTACTTCATCGGCACCAACGAAGGATCTCAAGGCGCTCAAGCTGCGGCCGTTCGCCATCGCCGGTGGTGACGTGGCCACGGGTGGGGGTCGGGTCGAGCTCGATCTGGGTGGGCGCGACGCCACGCATATCCGCACCTCGCCCGACGGCGAGGACTGGTCGGACTGGAGCCGCATCCGCTCCACGCCCACGGCCACCATCCCCAAGCGAGGAGGGCCGCCACGAGATCTACGCCCAGTTCCGCAACGGACCCGGCCTCAAGTCACCGGTGGTGAGCGACAGCATCGTCGTGGATACCACGCCGCCCGAGCTCTCGGCCCCGGCGGTCGCGCTTCGCGTCGGTGCCCTCGGCAGCGATGCTGCGAGCCTCCCGCTGAGCGTGCGCTGGGAGGCTCGAGATGCCGTCGCGGGTTTGGCTGACGCCAGGGTCGTGACGAACTGCGGCCAGGGCCAGGTCGTGCGCAGCGAGGCACCCGGTCAGGCAGAGCCCGGTGAGCTCGCGGCCTGGGATGCTGCGGCCTACGCGTTCCCCGATGCGGACTGCTCGGTCACGGCCGTCGCCGCCGACAGCGCGGGCAACACGACCCGTGCCGCGACCGAGGGCGTGACCACGGCTATCGTCCTGCTGCCGGGCCCGGACGCGACCGCTTCAGTCAGCGGGAGCGAGGTCGGGATCATCGCGCGCCGCGGGCCTGACGCGGGGCGTGCCGCGGTCCTGCTCGACGGCCAGGCGCTGGGCCTCGTCGACCTCTACGCCGCGGTCGAGGAGGCACCGTCGGTCGTCTTCGTGGCCGACCTGCCCGACGGCGAGCACACCATCTCGGTCGAGCCCACCGATCCCAGCGGCTCCGAGGCCGTCGGGCTCGCGGTCGAGGGCTTCGCGACCCTGGAGCAGGCGGGCGCGCCCGACCTATAGCGCGTAGCGCATCAACGGCACCGCGCGGCCGGGCACGACCGTGACCGGCGACATGCTCACCCGAACCGCTCCGAGGTGCAGGTAGAACGGCTCCGCATGCGGGTCGGCCTCGAGCTCCATCACGCCCGCCCCCCAGCTGCGCGCGACTCAGCGGCACGCTCGAAGGCCAGGCGGCCGTAGCCGCGGCCCATGGCTGCCGGCTCGATCCAGAGATCCATGAGGAAGGCTAGCTCCGTGCGCCGCCGCAGGCGGATCACGCCGAGCAGACCGTCCGAGGATTCGAGTCACCTCGACGTGGTCGAGCTCACGCTCGAGCTCCGCCGGAGTGAAGGTCAGCTCCGGGGTCAGGGCCGCCATGAAGGCCTCGTCGTAGCCCCAGTGGCGCTTGGAACGCAGGGCCAGGCGGGTGATGTCCGCAGCCTCGTCAGGTCGCGCGCGCCGGAAGCGGGGCAGGGGCGTCGTCTGCTCGCTGGTGATGCCGGCGCCCTACTTGTCCTTCTTCTTGCCGCGGCCGAGGAGCCCGCGCTTGCCGCCGTCATCGACCCAGTGCGGCTTCGTGGAGCGGGCCCACGATGGGCCAGCCTGGCGGCGCAGCATGATCCACAGACCGGCCACGCCGATGACCGCGACACCGAAGAAGATGATGCCGGCGAGTCGCAGCGAGCCGGCGCTCTCGCCGCCCTGGATGGTCGTGATCACTTCGGCCGACTTGCCGAGGGCGACCCCGACCTCGCCGGCGATGGCCGCTTCCTTGGCCTGCTTCGACGAGCGGATTCGACGTCCACGCCCCAGAGGCCGAAGGAGGTCAGCATGCCGCGTGGCTCGGCGGCGATGTCGATGGCCAGGCGCACCTGGTCGGCCGCCTGCGCCCACTCGCCCGCGAGCAGGGCGCCGTCCTCGAGCTCCTTGAGGCTGGTGGCGTTCTCGAAGTCATCCTTGATGCGCTCGAAGGCCTGGATCTCCTCGAGCGACTCGTTGGCCTTGGATGCGTTCTCGATCCAGCGCCTGGGCGGCCTCCGCGGAGGCGACGGCCGCGGCGAAGTCGCCGGCCGCCACCGGATCGGCGATGACCGCTGGGATCTGCCAATCGGGGACGAGCGTGTTGAGGGCACCGAGGGCCTCGCCCACCGCGACCGCATCGTCTGCGGCGAACCTCGATCTCGCGTCCCGCAGGGCGGCCATCTCGGCACCGGTGGTGACGCCCTCGAATAGTGGCTGGACCTCCTCCCGGAGTCCGATCGCCTTGAGGTCGAGGTCGGCGGCCCGGGCGAGCGCAAGGTCGGCTTCACGGGCAGCTTCGACCACCACGCGTGCGTCCTCCACGATGGCCAGGCCCGTATCGAGCTGGCCCTGTTCGAGCGGCCGCGTGACCGCGTCGGGGATGGTCCAGTCTCCGACCTCGTTCTGCAGCAGGTCGAGGGCGTAGCTGGCGCGCTCTGCGTTGAAACGATCGGAGCGGGCGGCGTCGGCCAGCTCGTCGAGCTTGGCTGCGGTGGCCGTGTTCTCGAAGCGCGCCTGGTACTTCTGCAGCAGGCCCGCCTGGGGCAGGAACTCGTTCGCATCGGAGATCTCCTGTGCGGCGGCGATGGCCGGGGTGATGGCCGGCATGATGTCGTCGAAGCGCTGATCGGCGAGGGCCCGAGGTCACGGCCGCCGGCATCGTCCAGCCGGGCGGCAGCGCGTCGCTGAGGTCGCCCAGCGGGCCCACCACCTGGCGGGCTCCCTCGAGCAGGCGAATCGGCCCACTCGGTGACCGCGTCCAGCTCTTCCTCGTCCTTGGCCGCCTCGAACTGGGGCTGCACGATGGGCAGCAGGTCTGCCTCCGGCAGCAGCCGATCGGCCTCGGTCAGGGCCTCGTAGACGGATGTCGACTGCTCGATGCGCAGCCATCGCCCGCTCGAAGTTCCAGTCGTCCATGTCCTTGCGCACCGCGTGCGGCGCGCTGAGCGGCGCGGCCAGGTCAAGGAACTCGTGATACTTGGCGCGAGCCTGGGAACGGAGCTGCAGCTCCGCGGGGTCGCTGGTGATGCCGAACTCGTCGAGCAGGTCCTGGGCGAAGTCGAGGTCGGCCAGGTTGTCGGCGTAGGCCGGGTCGGCCTCGCGCAGCGGGGATCAGGCCGCGCTCATCGATCGCATCGAGCCACTCGCGGAAGTCGACCACGGTGGAGGTGCCGATCTCGGGTCCGGCGCTGCCGATGTACTTGGTCTCGCTGTTCAGCATCGAGCCGAGGACCTCGGTCTTGAAGGTCTCCTCGGGCATGCGCGCAGCGAGGGCGGTGACGATGCCGCACGCGGCGGCCTCCTGGGCCGCGATGACGGCCTCGTAGTCCTCGGGCGCCGTGGGCTGCACGACCAGCCACTCGGAGAGATCGAGCTCGCCGCTGTTATCGGTGACGGGCTCGCATGCCGGTCCCGGTGACGGCAGCGGCGACCCAGTCGGCCAGGCCCTCGCGCAGCCACAGCTCGTTGATGTTGTCCTTGCCGAACCAGGCGTGCGCCATCTGGTGCTCGATGTCGCGGGTCGCCGCCGGTCTCGTCGAGCTGGACCACGCCGGGCGTGTCGTGGGCGCTGGCATAGCCGCCGGCCTCGCGCGCCGGGGCCTCCCGGATGATGACCGGGCCCTCGCCCGGGATGTCGTGGCCGAGGAAGAGGTGGATGTCGTCGAGCGCCGGTCGTGCTCGGTTGGCCGCGGACGCGAGCCAGGCCGGGTCGTTCGGCCCAGGCCTGCAGCTCGATCTCGCGATCGGCGGGACCGATGAGTGGCTGCTGGATGAGCTGGTCCTCGCGTGACGGCCTCGATGCAGGTGAAGGCCTCGGCGGGGTTGCCGCCGCCGGACCACTTGAGGCCCGAATCGGTCGGCTCCATGGGCGTGCCCGACTGGTCGAACTCCCAGTTGCTGCCGAGGACCTTGATGGTCACCTTGTGGCTGTCGGTCTCCTGACCGGGTACGCACAGATAGATGTAGCTCTTGTCCACGCGGGCGGGCACGTCCATCGCGACCGTGCCGATGCCGGCGTCGAAGGTTGTAGCGGACCTGGAACGAATCGGTCTCACGTCCGCCGGGGATCTTCTCGGTCCTGACGTCGACGTGCTCCCACGGCGCGCCGGGTCCGGGCACGTTCGTCCCACCCGGGGTCTTCCTGGCCCCGGTCACCTTCGGCGTGGTCGCGCTCTCGACCGACGATCGGGCCCCAGCGCTGCGCCTGCCAGTCTGCCTGGCCGGTCGTCAGCGTGAAGATCAGGGTGGCCTTCACCCTGCCGTTCGAGGGCAGGACCTCGTAGGTCACGACGGACGTTTCGACGAGCTCATCGGTTCGGGCGGCGACGGGCAGGGTCATCACGATCGTAGCGACGAGCGTAAGGACTACTGCGACGAGGGCGCGGCAGGCCCCAGACGACATGGGACGTTCCTCGTTGGCGGACATGGATGTGCGGTTTGGTGTGGTCCCGACCGTACCGTGAACACCAAGGGTCAGCAAGGCGGACCATCGGCAGCGACGGCACAGGACCGCTCACCCATACTCGGTCGGTGAGCCTCCGCCGCCTCAGCGCCATCTATACCGTCCAGGGCGTCGCCTTCGGGCTGTTGATGCCGTTCCTGCTGCCGCTGCTCGCCGAGCGAGGCCTCGGTGCGGCCCAACTTGGCTTCGTGCTCGGGGCGGCCGGCCTGGCCGCGCTGCTAGCCTACCCGCTCTGGGGCGTCATCGCCGACGGGTGGCTGGGACGTCCCCGAACGGTCGCCTTGACAGCGCTGGTGGCCGCCGCCGGTGGGCTCTGGATCCTCCTCGCAGGCTCAGATCCGGTGGCCTTGACGCTGGCGCTGTCGCTGGCCACCGTCGGTGCGCTCGGATGGGGTCCACTCATCGATGGTCTGACGCTGGGCGTTCTCGGCGACGGCTCGTCGGCCTACGGGCGCATCCGCGTCTGGGCCTCGGTCGGCTGGGCAGCATCGGCCACGGCCGGCGGCCTGATCTGGGTGCGGGCCGGCGCCGACCCCGTCTTCGCCGCCTTCATCGTGGGGGCGCTGCTCCTGGCAGCGCTGGTCTCCCTGCCGACCGAAGCGGACTTCAGGGTACGGCGCGGCGGCGACGCAGAGCGACCGTCGTTCCGCGGCTGGGTCCCCTATCTGGTGGCACCGACGATGCTGGGCTTCCTGGTGGGGCTGCTGCTGGCATCGATCGGCGAGCACGCCTCGTGGCGGTTCATCAGCCTGCGCATCCTCGATGGGGGTGGTGACGTCTTCCTGGTGGGCCTGGCAGCCTCGCTCCCGGCGCTCGTGGAGATCCCGGTCTTCGCCAGCTCGCGACGGCTGGCGGAGCGTCTCGGTCTGCGCGCGCTGTTCGTCATCGGCGCGGTGGTGGCCGCGGTGCTGATGGCCCTCGTTGCGGTCGTGCCGGACCCATGGATGGTCACCGGTCTGCGCACGCTCGAGGGAGCCTCGTACGCGCTGCGCTACATGGCCATGGTCATGATCGTGGGTCTGCTCCTGCCGCGACATCTCTATGCCATGGGCCAGTCGGTGGCCTGGTTCGTGTATGCCGGGATCGCGCCGATCCTGGCCGATACGGCCGGCGGGGTGATCTACGAGACCTTCGGGGCGCCGGCCCTGTTCGCGGTCGTCACCAGCGCTCTGGCGCTCGGCGGCGCCGTCGTCTGGCTGGTCCTGCGCGATCCCCGGTTCGGACCACAACCGACGGCGCTACCGGAGGTGATCCCGGCGCCGCCACCGCCCGTCTGATGCTCAGGCCTTGACGATCCATTCCCCGGCACGCATCACGCGGCGGACCGCGAACGAGGAGGCGTCGAGCTCCACGAGGTCGGCCCGCAGGCCAGGAGCCAGGCGGCCACGGTCGGTCAGGCCCAGCAACTCGGCCGGGTTGGCCGCAGCCGCTCGGACCGCGTCGGCCAGGGGCACCCCCGAGCGCACGACGTTGCGCAGCTCGAGGTCCAGCGCCGTCACGGAGCCCGCGAGGTTGCCGCCCTCCACCAGCGTGGCCATGTCGCCGTCCACCCGCACCTCGAGCTCGCCCAGCATGCCGCGGGTGATCCCACTGCCGGCCAGGGCGATGGCGTCCGACACGAGCAGCACGCGCTCGGCTGGCTTCAGCCTCCAGATCAGCGGCCACAGGTCGGGGTCGACGTGCAGCGTGTCAGCGATCAGCTCCACCCACACGGCATCGTCGAGCAGGGCCGCGAGCGCGAGGCCGGGCTCCCGGTGGACCACGCCGCTCATGGCGTTGAACAGATGCGTGGTGGTCACTGCCCCGGCCCCGTAGCCCGGCACGCGACTCGGGCACGGTGGCCGCCGAGTGGCCCAGCGAGACGCGCACCCCGGCAGCGGCCAGCCGGCTGATGAGCTCGGGCGCACCGCGCAGCTCCGGAGCGATGGTGATGATCTTCAGGCCCTCCATGAAGGTGGCCAGGCGATCGTCGTCAAGATCCGCGGGATGACGCAGCAGGTTCGCTGGATGGGCGCCCTTCTTCTGCTCGGCGAGGAAGGGGCCCTCCATGTTGAAGCCCAGCGGCTCGGCGCCGTCAGTCGGCGCGCCGGGCATCCATTCGCGCACCGTGTCGGCGAACACCGACAGCTTCTCGAACGAGGCGGTCACCGACGTCGGCAGGAACGAGGTCACGCCGCGGCCGGCGAGGGCGCGTGCCATGCCCGTGAGCGCCTCCGGTCCGCCCATCGCGTCGTGCCCGCCCCAACCGTGGACGTGGACGTCGATGAAGCCGGGCACCACGAGGACCGTCAGCGCTCGCAGCGCCGCCCGGCTCCACCGCCGCGATGTGCCCGCCCTCGACCCAGGATCCGGCCGAGGACCTCCCCCTCGTCGAGGACCAGTCGTCCGGTGATGGCCTCAGTCATAGGTCCCGGCCTCCTCGACGGCTTCCCAGAAGGCCACGATGTTCTCCACCGGGACCTGCGCTTGCATGTTGTGGATGCTGGCGATGACGAAGCCGCCACCGGGCTTGAGCTCGCCGATGCGGCGGATGGTCTCCTCGCGCACCTGTTCGGGGGTGCCACGCGCGAGCGTCTTCTGAGGGTCGACGGTACCGCCCCAGAAGGTGATGTCGGACCCGAACTCGGCCTTCAGCTCGGCGGTCTCCATGCCCTCGGCGCTGACCTGTACCGGGTTGAGCGCGTCGACCCCGATCTCGATGAGGTCGGGGATGAGCTCCTTGATGGCCCCGCAGGAATGCAGGAAGAACTTCGCGTTCGCTGCGGCTCTTGATGAGATCGACGATCTCCTTGTGCAGCGGCTTGACGATGTCGCGGTAGGCGGCAGGGCTGAAGAGCGGCGCATGCTGGGCGCCCAGGTCGTCGGCCTCGGCCGCGATGTCGATGTCCGGGCCGATCTCGTCGAGCACCTTCTCCCAGTAGGCCAGCTTGAGATCGGTGATCACCCGCATCAGCGTCCGGGCCAGGTCCGGGTTCAGGGCCATGTCCATGTACCCGTCCTCGTAGCCACGCATGCGGAAGTGCATCTCGGTCACGCCCGCGCACAGCGAGCCCACGAAGACCGCCCGCCCCTCGACGTCGCGGATGTGGGCCACTCGCTCCCGCATGCCCTCGAACCGGCCGGGATCGACCGGATCGGGCCAGGGATAGGCCTCGATGTCGTCGCTGCCGATAGCGCCCTGCAGTGGTGAGGTCGTCGACTCGTAGTAGAGGCCGCCGGCCGGCCGCGCGCGCAGGACCCCGAACTCGTCGAGGAAGCGCTCGTACTCGCCGTCGTCGATGACCTCCTTGCTGAAGCCATGCGGAGCACCAGCGCTGACCAGTCCCACGTCCGCGCCCAGCCGCTCGAGGATGTCTTCGTGGATGCCCGCGAGACCCTGCGTGGTGTCGACGATGCGGATCTCGGCATCGGGCAGCCCCAGCGCCGGCCGCAGCCGCTTGTAGGCCTCGGCGTGGATGCTGCTGTAGCGCGTGCCGGCGAAGTCACGCGGGACGCGATCGGCCTGCCGGTGCTCGAGCGCTGCGAGGACACGTGCTCGTGAGTCCATGGTCGGTGGTTACCCCCTCAGCCTGGGTGGGCCAGGCTCGTGTGGTCGTTCAGACATCGGAGGTGAGGGCCAGGGAACTGCTGTCCTCGACCGAGAACCCGACGTTCAATCCGTAGCGGTCGGCCGCATAGCGTGATTCGGTACGCTCGATGGGGCGTCCTCGCTGGTCGTAGATGAGCCGACGCTCCACGAGCATCGGTGCGCCGGCACGCACACCCAGCAGCCCCGCGTCGTCGCGGCCGGCGGCCTCGGCGCGGATGGTCGACTTGCCCCGGGTAGGCACCACGCCATCGCTGATGAGCGCCTCGTGCAGGGAGCCGCTCTCGAGGTCGGCGGCCATCACGGCCTCGAGGCAACGGGCCGTCAGCACCGCCGTCTCCACCGCCATCGGTTCGTGGTCCGCCAGCCGCACGCGACGCAGCTCCACGACCTCGGCGACTCGCCCGATGCGCAGGGCGGCGCGTTCCGCATCGGTCGGCGGTCGCACCCGCCGCTCCACGATGCGTGAGCTGGGCACGCGGCCCTGTCGCCGCATCTCGCGGCTGAAGGTCATCAGGAAGTTGGCCCGGCGGTGCGTGGGCGGCTCGGCCACGAAGGTGCCTCGCCCCGGATCACGGCGGACGAGGCCCTCGTCGGCCAGCTGCGACATGGCGTGCCGGGCGGTCATGCGGCTGACTCCGAACTCGTCGCAGAGGTCGGCGTCCGAGGGCAGCCGCTGGCCCGGACGCAGTCGGGCGATGCGGGTACGCAGGACAGCCTCGATCTCGCGGTAGCGCGGCGCGTAGTCCATGCTCACACGAGCACCTCGACCGAGCCATTGCGGGCGGCTTGCTCGGCGCCATGGACGGCCGCTCCGATGGCTCCGGCCCAGGTGCCCAACTCCGCGAGCACGACGTCGGTGTGTTCGCCCGATCCGATGAGCACGCGCCGGCGCATCTCGGCCTTGATGGGCTCGATGAGCAGGTCGCCGGCGCTGGACCAGCCACCGCCCAGGATCACCAGCTCCGGCGTGATGATGGTGACCGCGTTGCTGATGCCGATGCCCAGGTAGCGCCCGATCTCGGCCAGCCCGGCGATGGCGCGCTCATCCCCGGCGCGGGCCTTCTCGATGGCCTCCCGAGGGTCGCGGGTACCGCAGGTGATGGCCACCTGATCCGCGCGGCAGTAGGCCTCCATGCAGCCCCGGTTGCCGCAGCCGCACCAGGGCCCGTCGGGGTCGATCGTCTGATGCCCCAGCTCGCCGGCCCGTCCGCGGTATCCCTGGATGACCTGGTTGCCGATGGCGAAACAGCCGCCCACGCCGGTGCCCAGCGTCAGGCCGATGAACGACTCCACGTCCTGGCCCGCGCCGAAGCGCAGCTCTGCGAGGCCGAAGGCGCGGGCGTCGTTGATGAGCGCGGTGGGCAGGCCCGTTGCCGCCTCTACCGGGGCGCCGGTGGGTGTGGCCGACCAGTCGCCCGGGACGTTGGTGAGGAAGACGACCACGCCGGTCTCAGGGATGTAGAGCCCGGGCACGGCCACACCGCAGCTGGTCACCGGTCCGTCGGTGACGCCGTCGCGAACCTCGGTGGCGAGGGCCGCCAGCTGGGGCACCACGCTCGCTTCTCCGCGGGAGGTGTCGGTCGGCACCTGCCCCCGGTCGAGCGTGTGCCAGCCGTCAGGGCCAGACTGCTCCACCACGGCCCACTTGATGTTCGTACCACCGAGGTCGAGCCCGAGGTGACGCGTGGACGGTGTCATCGAGCGCCTCGCCTACTCCTCGATGATGCGGTTGTACGCCGCCGCCACAGCCAGGACGATGGCGCCGAAGAGGATCTGCCGCGCGGCCTCCGGCATCTGCAGCACCGTCAGGAGCGTGGTCAGCACCGTCAGGATGACGGCACCCACGATGCTGCCGGCATAGCCACCCCGTCCACCGTAGATCGATGTCCCGCCGATGACCGCCGCGGCCACCGAGGGCAGGACGTAGACCTCGACGAGCGTGCCGGTGGCGGTCTGGGTCAGGCCCGCGTAGATGAGACCGGCGATGCCAGCCAGGAGTCCCGAGATGAGATAGAGAACGAGCAGCACCTGCCAGACCCGGACGCCGGCGAGTCGGGCGGCGAATTCGTTGTCCCCGATCGCGTAGAGCAAACGCCCGAAGCCACTACGCCGCAGCCCGAACAGGATGACCGCCGCGAGCGGGATGAAGATGAGGAGGCTGTTGGGTATCCAGCCGAAGGATGTTCGGGCGCCCAGCCACAGGATCTCGTCGGGCACGCGGGTCCCACTGCCGATCACGATCCGCTGATAGACGGTCAGCAGGCCCAGGACGACCAGGCTCATGCCCAGGGTCATGATCAAGGGGTGGACGCGGAAGATGCCCACGCCGATGCCGTTGACCAGGCCGATGACCGTGGCCACCACCAGCGCCAGGATGGAGGCTGCGATGACACCCTCGGCGGGAGCCTGTGTGGCCATCACGTAGGCGGACATCGATGCCACCATCCCGACCGAGAGATCGATGCCGCCGGTGATCATGGTCAGGGTCTGGGACGCTGCCAGGATGGCCAGAGGGATCGCGAAGCGGATCGTGGAGGACACCCAACGCTCATTGGCGATGCTGGGGCGAATGACCACCAGCACGACCAGTAACGCGACCAGCAGCAAGAGCAGCGGGATGAGGGGCCGATCGCGCATCAGTCGCCGGGCTGAGTGCAGGGCTGGCCAGCCGCCCCCATCCACGGGGCTGAGCTGCGGCGTCGAGCTCATGAGCGACGACTCCGGATGGCGACCAGGCCACCGACCATGACCACACTGACCATGATCAAGCCTTCGATGACCGTGGTGTAGTTGGGGTCGATGCCCAGCAGGGTCAGGTCCGTGCGTACCAGACGCAGGATGAAGACGGCCACGATCGGCCCCGCCAGTCCGCCCCGGCCACCCGCGAGGCTCACGCCTCCGAGGACGACGGCTGCGACACTCGCCAGCAGGTACGGACCTGGGACCGGCGTCCCGATGCCCGTGCTCATCGTCAACGACAGGCCCCCCATGGCAGCGAACAAGCCGGTCAGCGCGTAGGCGGCGACCTTGGTCCGAGGGACGTCGACACCGCTGCGGAACGCTGCCAGGCGATCGCTGCCGACCGCGTAGAACGATAGCCCCAGGCGCGAGTTGCGAACCGGGATCCAGATGGCGAAGACCACGACCAGGAGCAGGACGATGGCTTTCGGTGCCCACTCGCTGACGATCGTGCCGTCGATGAGCTCGCGCAGCCACTGGGCCGAAGCGCCACCGGGCGTGTTCAGGACGAGCAACGCGGCCCCGGCCCAGACGTACAGCATGGCCAGGGTGACCACGATGTCCGGGACCCGCGTGAGGACCACCAGCGAGCCGTTGAAGGCGCCGATGACGAGACCCATGAGCAGCACGCCGACCACGACGAAGATCGCGGACTCTTCGCTGGCGTCCTTCATGAGGACCGCGGCCGTGACGCTCGTGAGGGCCATCACCGAGCCGATGGACAGGTCGATGCCACCGGAGATGAGGGCGATGGCTTGCCCGGCAGCCGCGAGAGCCACGGGCAGCGCAGCCAGGGCCAACGCTTCCACTTGCGAGGGCCCATAGCCGGGCTGGATGAACTTGGTGACGACGAACAGGATCGCCAGGAGCCCACAGAGCCCCAGCACCCAGCTGTTGCGGCGGACCAGGCGAGCGAGTGTCGCGCCGCCGCTACCGTTCAGACGTCCCACGGCGCTCGTAGCGGCGCTCATGCCGACGCCTCCCGACCATCGGTCTGCCGAGAGTTTGCGCCCGCGAGGATGCCGACGCTGCCCGTCTCGCGAGGCAACCCGTAGGCCGCCCGGATGAGTGTGGGTTCATCGGCGACGGAGGAGGGGATGTCGTCGACGACGCGACCGCCGAAGATGACGACGGCCCGGTCGCAGGCCAGCTGGACCTCCTCCAGCTCTGAGGTGTAGAGCAGCACCGCGGTACCAGCCTCGGCAAGGTCCCGGAGGAGCTGGTAGATCTCACGTTTGGTGCGGATATCGATACCTCGCGTAGGGTCGAAGCAGAGGAGCGTCCGCACGCCCTCGGCGACCCAGCGTGCGATGGTGACCTTCTGCTGGTTGCCGCCGGACAGCCGGCGAACCTCTCCCTGTGCGCGCGTATCGATCTGCAGACGCTCGATGGCACCCCTGACGCGTTGTGCTTCGGCACCCATGTCGATCGGTCCCCAGCGACGCGGCCGGGCGGTCGTCGGCAGCGCGATGTTCTCACGCACCGAGCGCTGCATCAGCAGAGCCTCGACGCGGTCACCCGGCACGTAGACGAGACCCTTGCGGATGGCGTCGGCCGGATGGCGGAAGTGGACCTCCTGGCCGTCGACCTGCAGTGAGCCACGGTTCGGACGGCGCATGCCCGAGAGGACGCCGAACAGTTCGTCCTGTCCCTGCCCCTCCAGGGCCACGATCCCGAGGACCTCACCAGCGTGCAGCTCGAACGAAACCTCCTTGAGCCGCAAGCCGACACCGACATCGCGAAGGCTCAGCCTCGTTTCCGGCCGCCTTTCAGGTTGGTCAGTGATCGGCGCTGCCGGGGAGGTGACGCGTCGACCGGGGGCAGCCCTACGTTCGTCCGACGGCCCCAGCATGAGGTCGACGATGCGTTCCTCGGCGCCGGGCTCCATGTCGACGACGCCGACCGTCTCCCCATCGCGCAGGACCGTCGCCCGGTCACACAGCGCGGAGACCTCGAGCAGACGGTGCGAGATGAAGATGACCGACTGGCCGGTCTGCCGCACCTTGCCGATCTCGTCGAGGACCTTCTCGGCGAGGTCGGCCGGGAGTGCCGCCGTCATCTCGTCGAGGAGCAGGACGTCCGGCTCGACGGCCAGGGCACGGGCCAGGTCAAGGACACGCACCACCGCCAACGGCAGGTCCCGGACCATCTCGTGGAGATCGAGGTCGTGGACGCCGAGTCGTTCCACCCACTCTCGCACTTGTGGCGCCGGTGTCCGGGTGATCTGCAGGTTGGCGAGCACGTCAAGGTCGGGGATGAGGGCCGGTTCCTGGTAGACCGAGATCAGGCCCGACCGCCTCGCGGCGGCAGGAGAGTGGACGTCGCGTTCCTGGCCCCGAATGAGGATGCGACCCTTGTCCGGGTGCACGGCCCCGGTGAGGATCTTCACCAGCGTGGACTTGCCCGCACCGTTGGCGCCCAGCAGGGCGTGCACCTCGCCGGGTCGCACCGCGAGGGATGCGTTTCGCAGCGCGACCACCGCTCCATAGCGCTTGACCACATCAGTGGCCTCGAGGAGCAACTCTCCCTTGTCGGGGCTGGGCTGGGATGGTGTCAAGGCGTATCCGTCCGATTGGCTTCACGAGAGGGTGCAGGCGAGCCCGCACCCTCTCGCTGTGTCGATCCGAAGTGGTCGACTATTCCTCGCCGGGACCCTTGCACGCGAGGATCTGGTCCTCGGTGTAGGTGGTCCAGTCGGGGATGCTGATGGTTACCGGCCAGAACGGATCCAGCGCGCCCGAGGCAGCGATGGCCGCCTGGATCTTCTCCTGACCCTCGGGGGTCTGGTTGTCCCAGAGTTCCGGGGTGACGAGCACCGCAGGATCGCTGGGGGCCGAACCGTCGAGGATCTGGAGCGCCAGCGTCACGCCGGCACCACCCACGGAACCGGGGTTGGTCACCGCGGCACCGACGAGACCCTCCTGGGTCCCAAGCTGATTGACGAACTCGGAGTTGTCCGCTCCGACGACCGGGACGCCCTCGATGCCGGCGGTCGTGAGCGCCGAGACGATCACGCTGTCGATACCCGAGGTCCAGACGCCGTCGATGTTCTGGCCGCTGTTGATGACGTCGTTGATCTGCTGGGCGCCAGTGGCCTGGTCCCAGCCGGTGAAGGTCTCGGACACGATGTTGATGTCCGGATACTCCGCCAGAGCTCGCTTGAAGCCATTGTCGCGGTCCGTGTCGGCCTGAGCGCCGGCGATGCCACGCATGTACACGACGTCGCCTGCGCCGCCGATCTGATCAAACAGCCACTTGGCGCCCATGTAGCCGTATTCTTCCTGGTCGTTGGCCATGAGGTATGCGCCATCCTGCGTCACGCCCATGTCGACCGCGACCACCACGATGCCCGCGTCGATCGCCTCGGCGAGAGCGTCGTTCACGGCATCAGGGCTGACCGGGTTGACGATGATGGCATCGACATCCGCGGCGATGAGGTTGCGAAGATCCTCGAGCTGCCCTGACGCATCGGTGTTGCGGTGGGCGACGATGAGATCGCTCACCTCACCCGAGGCAAGAGCCTGGGCACGGATGGAGCAGATCATCTCCTCGCGCCAGCCGTTACCCTGAAGCGTGTTGGACACGCCCACCGTGTAGCCGCCATCCTGGGCGGCGACCGCGCTGCCGATGCTCGTCGCAGCAAGTGCGATCGCAGCGGCGCCGGCGAACAGCTTCCCGTACTTGTGGTCCATGTGACTCCTTGTCCTCCTCACCTGAGGTTGGGTGGTGGCCCATCGAGGCGTCGTGCGCCCGTTCGAAGGCCGAAGTGGTTCGATCGTTCTCGCGTCCCGCTACACCTCCTCGCTATGCCTGGTTCACTGGTTCGTCATCGGGCTCGCGGACGATGGTCCGCGCGACACGTCGCGCGTGTTCCCGATAGGCACTCTCGAAGAGTGCCCGCGAGCGCTCCGCGCCCACGACGGACGCGCGCGTGATGACAGGTGGCGTCTGGCCCTTCTCCACGAGGAGCTGGGCGATGCGCACCTTCAGGGAATTGACGATGGCCACGTAGGCCAGCGTCGAGCCGGGGCCGACCGGCGTGTCGAGGTTCGGCAGCGTGACCATCGCGTCCGCCTCCGGCGTGCACAGGTCGATGACGATCGCTGCCTCGTCGAGCAGGCGGCCGCCCACGGCTGGGTCGGGCTCACCGGCGAGCGACTGCGCCACGCCCGTGACAGCCACGACGGTGCAGCCGCGCTGCCGTGCGCCACGCGCCATCTCCACCGGCACCGCGCTCAGGCCGTTGGCGCTGAAGACCATCATCACGTCGTTGGCCCGGAAGCTGAAGTTGTCGAGGATGACCTTGGCGAGGCCGGGCACGCGCTCGATGAACATGGCCTGTCGCTGGCCGTTCGTGCCGACCACGTCGAAGTGGTTCGACATCGACAGCTCCACGATGGGATGGAAGCCCGGGAAGCTGCCGTAGCGCGGGAACATCTCCTCCACGGGTATGCGCGAGTGGCCGGTGCCGAAGAGGTGCACGAGGCCATCGGTGGCGATGCACTCGGCGCACAGCTGGGCCGTCTCCTCGAGCACGTCAGCCTGGCTGGTGACGATGCGTTCGAGCATGGCTGCAGCTGCGTCGAACCAGGCACGGCTGCCGTTGAACTCGGTCATGAAGGGTCGTTAGCCTCGCTTAGCGGATGAATGGTCGCAGTTGGTCGCGCGCGACGAGGAAGCCACGCTTGATCTTCTCGTCTGTCCCCTCGAAGACCTTGTCTTCGTGCTCGATGATGACAGGCCCGTCGTAGCCGGTACGGTAGAGTTCGCGGAAGATCTCCGGCCAGGGCGCATCGCCGAGACCCGGGATGCGCGGGATCTGCCAGCCGATGCCGCCCGAGAGCGAGCCCCGCTCGTAGAGGCCGTCGCGGTCGATCATCACGTCCTTGGCCTGGAAGTGGAGGATATGGTCGGCGAACTCGCGGATGAAGCGACCCTGGTCGATCATCAGCCAGACGAGGTGGCTGGGATCGTAGTTGAGACCGACCGTACCGCCCCACTCCTCGAGGATGCGACGCCAGATGTAGGGCGAGTAGGCGATGTTGTGGCCACCCGGCCACTCGTCGTAGCTGAAGATCATGGGGCAGTTCTCGAAGGTCAGCTTGACCCCGTTGTCCTGCGCGAAGCGGACGATGTCCGGCCAGACCTTGAGCGCCTCCTCCCAGTTCTCGTCGACGTTCTGCGAGGCGTCGCCGCCACAGAACGTGTTGGTCACGGGCAGACCCATCTTGCCGGTCGCCACGATGACCGACTTCAGATGTTCGATAGCCGCGGCGCGCACCTCAAGGTCCGGATGGAGCGGGTTGGGGTAGAAGCCGAGGCCCGAGATCTCGAGGCCCTTCTCGGCGATCTGCGCCTTGATCTCTCGTGCCTGTGCATCGGTGAGGTTCGCCACGTCGATGTGGGCGGTGCCGGCGTACTTGCGCTTGACACCACCGCTCACCGGCCAGCAGGCGATCTCCAGCACCTCGAAGTCGACCGAGGCTGCCCAGTCGGCTACTTCCATCAGCGGCGTCTCCGGGAAGGGTGCGGTCAGGAACCCGAGCTTCACGTCTCCTCCTTGTAGTGAGCTGTGCTAACGAGTCGATCCGATGCGAATCAATCGGTCGATCTCGACCCAGCGGTCTTCGGCCGCGCTCCTGGCTACCGCGTCGCCCACGGTCATCTCGTAGTGGCCGGCCTCGAACGTGGCATAGAGGGGGTCAGCCGGAGCGGCCCCGGCGAGGACGGCTCGGTAGACCTCGCGGAAGTGCGAGTACATGCTGTCGGCGAAGCCCTCGACGTGGCCGCCGGGCAGGGCCGTGGCGGCGATGCCGGTCTCGTTCATGAGCTCCGCACCCCGCTGCAGGATCTCGTTGGGCCGGCCGCGGTGGCCGATCCAGAGATGGTCAGGGGTCTCGCTGTCCCAGGCCGCGGCGGCCGTGGAGCCGTCGATCTCCCACTGCACCGAGTTCTTGCGTCCGGCACTGATCTGGCTGATGGCGACGGTGCCGCGGGCGCCGTTCGCGTAGCGCAGGAGGATGACCGCGGCATCGTCGGTGGTCATCTCCACCGGCACCGTGTTGGCGGCCCGCTCCTGGCTGAAGGTCTCGACCTCGCCGACCGGCTTCTGGCGGACCTTGACGAAGGTGGACAGGTCAGCCATCACCGCCTCGACCTTCTGACCGGCGATGAAGGTCGTGAGGTCGATCCAGTGGCTGCCGATGTCGCCGACAGCGCGAAGGGTGCCGCCCTTGTCCGGCTCCAGGCGCCAGTTCCAGTCGCTGTCGAGCAGGAGCCAGTCCTGGAAGTAGTGGCCGGTGATGAGGCGTACGTCGCCCAGCTCGCCGTCCGCGACCATGCGGCGAGCGTGCTGGTTGAGGGGATAGAAGCGGATGTTGAAGTTGACCGCCGTGATGCGATCGGAGGCTGCCGCCAATGACACCAGCTCGCGTGACTCGGCTGAGGTAACGGCCAGTGGCTTCTCGCAGATGACGTGCTTGCCGGCGGCCAGGATGGCCTTGACCTGCGGGTAGTGGTACTGGTTCGGAGAGGTGACGTGGATGATGTCGACCTCGGGATCGGCCAGGGCCGCGTCGAGGTCGGCGTAGGCCCGGGACAGGCCCAGGCGAGCCGCAGCTGCCTCCGCGAGCTCGGGGCTGGCATCGACGACACCCCGGACGTTCACGCCCAGCCTTCGCAAGGCCTCGATGTGCACGGTGCCGATGAAGCCGCTGCCGATGACGGCAGCGCCGATGTCACTGAAGCGTTCCACATTCCCTCCTCTTGACGGAAACGAGGCCATCTAGACGGCTAGATGGCCCGTCTCCAATGTAGCCATGCGATCCGTTGCGGTCAAACCGGCTCATGCTGCGGCCACCTTCAGCCCCGCAGGGCGCCCGTGGTCGATCCAGCGTCCGAGCTGTTGCTCGCTGAAGAGCTCATCGAGGACCATGCTGGCCGCCCCGATGACGCCGGCACGGTTGCCCAGGTTCGAGAGCTGGACCAGCAGCTCACGAGTGGCGAGGGCGGTGCTGCGGGCGTAGACGACCTGGCGGATGGTGGCCAGGTACGCGTCGCCGGCGCGTGCCACTCCGCCGCCGATGACGATGAGCGAGGGATTGAAGAAGTTGGCCAATCCGGCCAGCGTCTGGCCCACCAGCGTGGCGCTGTGATTGAGCAGGCCGTGGGCGGCCGTGTCGCCCGCACGTGCGGCCCGGATGACCTCACGCGCGGTGATCTCGCCTCGCTCGGCGAGGATCGTGGCCAGGCGCTGGCTCTGCCCGTTCCGCGCCAGGACCATACCTTGGCGCGCCAGCGCTGCGCCGCCGGCGAGGGCTTCGAGGCAATCGACCTTGCCGCAGCGGCAGATCTGGCCGCTGTCGCCCACGACCTGGATGTGGCCGATATCGCCGGCGCTGCCCTGGGCTCCCCGATGGATGGTGCCGTTGCTCACGATGCCCGAACCGATGCCGGTACCGACCTTCACGAAGATGAAGTTGCGGTGGTCATGGGCGATGCCTGAACGACGCTCGCCGAGGGCCATGATGTTCACGTCGTTGTCGACCCACACCGGCACGCCGAGCTTCTCGCTGAAGCGGTCGCGTACGGGATAGCCCTCCCAGCCGGGCATGATCGGCGGCGAGATCGGGTGGCCGGTGCGGAACTCGACCGGGCCGGGGACGCCGATACCCACGGCCCACAGCTCACCCGGCGCGACATGGTCAGCGAGGAGACGCTCGAAGAGCATGTCCACCCGTCCGAGCACGACCTCGGGCCCGGAGCTCACATCGGTTCGGTCGCCTGCTCGCGCGAGGATCGCACCGGTGGCGTCCGCGAGCGCCACGTCGATGCTGGTCGCGCCGATGTCGGCCACCAGCAGGTGGCCCGCATCCGCCCGGAACTCGAGCTGCCTGGGTGGCCGCCCCCCGGTGCTCGGAGCCACCGATTCGACGAGGAAGCCGCGTGCCAGCAACTCGTTCACACGCTGGGCGACGACCGCGCGCGAGAGCCCGCTGCGCTCGACGAGCTCGGAGCGTGAGTGGGCACGACCGCGCCGCACCAGGTCAAGGATGGCCACGATCGCTTCGAGCGACTCTTCCGGGACAGGGCGTTGCTTCGGCACGTCTACAGCATACTTTCGCATGTCAACAGCAAAAGCGACACTCGAGACGACCGTAGACGGTAACCAGCGGTCTTGACAGAGGCTCGACAAACCGTGGACACACGACTATGATTGCCGTGAGGACGGGGCCCGCCGTTCTGACAGATGGAGCCAACTGATGAACCGCATGCTTCCCCTCGCCGCCGTTCTCGCCGCCGTGCTCCTGCCAGCCGCGGCGGTCGCCCATGCGCCGTCGGTCGTCGACGACGCATCGACGTCCTCGGCCGATGTCGTCGTGCTCGACGACCCCACCCTGTCGCGTGCCCTGGGCGCCACCATCGGGACACCCGGCGAGATCGACTGGTACCGCATGGACCTCGAGGCTGGCGATCCGCTCGTGGTGGGCATGACCGCACCCGATGCGCAGGGCGGCATCGCTGCCACCTTCACGCTGCTTGGGCCCGGCCTGCCCGGGGCTGCCGAGGCGGGTGCGGAGGCGGCTCGGCTGGCCGACGAGGTCGGTGTCGAGGGCGCCGTCGTCTTCGAGCCGGCACCCGAACCGGTCCGCGAGGTGCACGGCGGCCTCGGCTTCATCAACTTCGGGACCGTCCGGCTCGAAGCACCGGCAGACGGCAGCTACTACGTGGCCGTCGAGGCCGTCGACCCGGATGCCACCGGCAAGTACGTCCTGGCGCCGGGTGTGCGTGAGGAGTTCGGCATCGACGCAGTCGGCGGGATGATCGACCTGGTCGCCTTCTTCAACGCGGCGTGGCCACCGGCGGCAGGTTCCTAGCCAAGCTCGAAGGTCGTGATCCCGTAGACGCGTGATTCGGCCAGACGCGGTCGCGGCCCCAGGTACATGCGCGCGGTGCCGAAGACCTCGCGCAGCCGGTGACGCCGTGCGAGGCCCATGGCCCAGGCGTTGATCTCGGGTACATCGAGGTAGACCGGCTTGCCCGGCAGGTGGGCGGCCAAGGCGGTGTAGAGCTCCTCGGCGAGCTCTGGCATCGTCGGCGAAGAGCGGGCCGACCTTGCCGCCGACCCGGCAGCGGCGGATCACACCGAAGCCGCGCACCGCGGCCGTCGTCGAGGCGCCACCAGGGCGAGACTCCCGGGCTGGTCGATCCAGGCCTGCAGGAACCGCTCGCGTGGCGCCGGGAAGCAGCGTGCGTCGTAGGCCGCGAGCTGCTCGAAGGGGATCTCGCGGGCGGGCACGAGCCCGGGAGCCCGCATCGACCGCGGCGCCAGTGCCCTCGTAGCGGATCGAGCGGTGCGCGAAGCGGAAACCGCCCTCGGCGTACCAGGCCTGCATCTCGAAGACCCCGTCCATGCCGATGGTCGAGCCTCGTCGCAGGCGCGACTGCAGCAGTCGCACCCGTGCGTGCCACAGCTGGCTGCCGAGGCCCCGCCCACGGAACTCCGGCCGCACGATGAAGAGGCCCATGAAGCCGAAGGCGCCTTCGTAGCTGACGATGGTGCCGCCACCGATGAGCTCGTCGTCGAGCTCCGCTGCGATGAAGGCTCCACGATCGGTCTCCCAGAAGATCTCCGCGTCGTGAAGCCCTGGGTTCCAGCCCTCGTCGGCGGCCCAACCGACCAGTCGGGCGGCCTCCTCCTGAGTCATCAGGCGCAGGGTCAGGGCTTCGGCCACGTGGTCCTCCTACTCGGCAAGGGGCAAGCATGCCCCACGCAACGGCGCGCGTCACAGCCCGAGTCGGCCGCTGCCCTATGCTCGGCGCGGCTCGGTGCGAGCCGTCTGAACAGCAACACCCAAGGAGGCTCCATGCCCCACCGTCGTCTGCTGGCCGTCGTGGCCGCACTCTCGATCGCCGCCGTCAGCGCGCTGCCGGCTGCCGCCCAGGACGAGCGCCCGCACGGTCCGCCCGACGCCACGCCCAACCCGGTGGCCGCCGACACCCCGGCCGGCGACGGCACTGCCGTGCGGGTCACGACCGAGCTGGGTGACATCGTGATCGGGCTCTTCAACGAGTCCGCACCGGTAGCCTCGGAGAACTTCTACAACCTCGCGACCGAGGGCTACTACGACGGCGTCGGCTTCCACCGTTCGGTGCCCGGTTTCGTGCTCCAGGGTGGCGATCCTGACGGCACCGGCGCCGGTGGTCCCGGCTACACCATCCCCGATGAGGAGGTCGTCGGCCAATACGGTCGCGGCGTCGTGGCCATGGCCCGCACGCAAGAGCCGAACTCGCAGGGCAGCCAGTTCTTCATCGTGCTCGATGATGCTGCTGAAGGCTCTCTCGAGGCCCTCCGCACGTACACCATCTTCGGTCGCGTGATCGAGGGCATGGACGTGGTCGACGCCATCGTCGCGGCCCGGGAGCCATCCGATCGGATCGAAGACCCGGTGCGCATCATCTCGACCTCGGTCGAGCAGGTAGAGCTACCGCCCGAGCCCACGCCCGAGCCACCGAGCGCGGTGGAGGCGGCTGCCGATGAGCTGGCCTCGCTCATGCCCCAGAACGTGGCCGGCTACGACCTCCAGCAGGCCGTCTTCACGCTCGAACAGGTGGGAGCCCAGTTCGACCGCGAAGTCCTCGCCGAGCTGCAGGGCCTGGCTGAATCGGCCGGGGCGGACCTGAGCCTGATGTCGATCGCCCAGGCCAGCGCCGGCGACGACGCCGGCTTCGTGAGCGTCGCTGCCGCGTCGATACCTGGGCTCCCCGGCGAGACAGCGCTGGGACCCATCGCGAAGCTGCTGCTGCCGAACGCCGACACCAGCGCCCCGGAGCAGGAGACCATCGGCGGGCGCGAGACCAGCGTCATCGATCTCGGCGACGGCCAGATGGCCTACGTCTTCGCGAGCGGCGACGTGGTCTGGTTCGTGATCACCACCGTCGAGGACGTGGAGTCGATCGTGAGCTCCCTCCCGTAGCCCGCAGCCGGTGGGTCCATGGGGCCCGCGGAAGGTTGAGGAGCGCCACCGGGCACGACCGACTCGCGTGTGACTGGCTCGCATATAGCGACCGGTTCTGTTGGCCAATCGCAATTCGGATGACTCGGAGGCACATCGACGGCCGCGGATAGCAGTCCTTGCGTGACAGGCAAGACGATCGCCGATAGCCCTCCACGCGACGATTACATGACTGACAGTCAAGCGGCCGGCGGCACCGCCGTATCGATCGCCGGCATCGGCACGGCCGCGGCATCCACACATCGACCACCGGCACCGACGCGACGGCCGCGGCGCGAGAGCGATGCGGCAGTGCAGTTCCGGCCGGGAACGGGTGGCGGCGGCTTCCCAGCCAGCTCGCGCTACACGACGCGGTCGCTGAAGTCTCCGCTCCGGGGGTCCTTGAGGATGAGCTTGGAGCGCCCGTCCGGGAGCAGCTCGCGCTTGATCACGACCAGGCCGTCGTAGATCTCCGGCGACCGCTCGATGGGCTCGGTCTTGCCACCGCGCCAGTCGAGGTCGACCGGCTCCCAGGCCCGGCTCGCGGCCGACTTGTAGCAAGCGTCCATGATCGCGTTCACGACGTAGCCGTCGTAGAGCGTCTCCATCGGCTCACGGCCCTCGTCCATGGCGTCGAACATGTCGGTGAACATGTCCGTGTAGCCCAGCTCGGAGACCTCGTCACCGACGGGGAAGAGCCAGCCTGCGTCGGTCTCCGCCTTCTCGGCGATGTAGCCCTTCTCGCCCTCGCCGGCGCTGAACATCTCGAAGCCGGTGCGCAGGAAGTTGTTGATCCACATGGTCCCGCCGGTGCCGGCGACCTCGTGCGCAGGTCCATGCCGCCGCGGAAGGTCCAGCTGACCTCGAACTGGCCGATCGCGCCCGACTCATAGCGCACGAGCGCAATGGCGTTGTCTTCGGCATCGATGGGATGCACCAGCGTGTCCGTTTGGCACATCACCTCCACCGGCCGGTTGCCCTTGCCCACGAAGACGCGCCCGATCTCGATGCAGTGGCAGCCGAGGTCGATGATGGCGCCGCCGCCGGTGAGCCGATGGTCCCAGAACCAGGCCGAGTGCGGGCCTGGGTGTGCCTCTCGGGCCCGCACCCAGGTGACATCGCCGATCGCACCGTCGTGCGTCGAGCGCATGGCCTTGAGCGACTTGGGCGAGTACACGAGGTCCTCGAGGTAGCCGTGGAAGACGCCGGCTTTCTCGACCGCCGCAAGCATGCGCTTGGCCTCCGGCGCGTTGCGACCGAGGGGCTTGGTCACGAGCACGGCCTTGCCCGCCTCGGCTGCCGCGGTGACCGCTTCCTCGTGGAGGAAGTTGGGCAGGGCCACGATGACCGTGTCGGTCTCGGGGTCGTTGATGGCCGCCATCATGTCCGTCGTGGACTGCGGGATGCCGTGCCGTGCCTTGAACGCCTGGCCGCGTTCGTCCGAGCGGGAGTAGACGACCTGGACGCGGTCGCGGCTCCGTTGCCCGTGCAGGGTCATCGTATAGAAGTCGCCGATGAGCCCGGTGCCGAGCAGAGAGATCTTGTGCTGCTGCACTGCTTCACCTCCACCTTGAAGTTCGTGGCCCGATCCTACGCTCAGGGACGGCGGCCCATCGATCCGACTCGGCGAGGCTGTATCGGACAGCTAGTCGGACTTGATCTCCGCCCGCGACACGGTGTGGACGGTGCCGGCTGTCGGCCGGAACGTCGATTCGTGGCCGTCGTCCCAGGCCACCCGGAACCTCGTGCCGTAGTCGCGCTCGATGACCTCGAGGACCTTGCCCATGCGCGGCGGGTCATCGACCTTGGGAGAGTCCACCATGATTCGGTCGCCGACGGTGGCGGTGGTCATGCGATGCCTCCTCACGCTGCGTTCGAGTGCCGTGACGCGATAGTAGCCAGCGCTGACCTTGAGTGCCAAGAGCCATCGGTCATCGCAGCCGGGTAGGCGGCTCCGACGAACGCTGGCATGCTTGTGCCATGCGTCGGCTCCTCCCATCGCTCGCCCTCGCCTTCGCCGCGATCCTGGCCCTGCTACCGGTCGGAGCGCTGGCCCAGGAGGCCTCCGCGCCACTGGTCGGGCTCGAGGTCCGGGGCAGCCCCCTCATCATCGGCGACCGCGGCAGGCTGGAGGCGCTGGTGACCCTGACCGAGCCGGCAGCGTTGCGACTACGGGTCGTCGACTACGAGGGACGGACCGTGCGCGAGCTCTACGAGGGGTCGCGCGAGGCCGGTGGGCTGACCGAAGGCTGGTCCGGGCGTGGGGCCGATGGGGAGCGGGTCCCGCCCGGACCCTACCGCCTCATCGCCGCCGCCACGGCCGCCGCCGACGGACGTACCGAGCGGACCGACGCCTGGGTCACGGTCGCAGAACGGGCCGTCTATCCCCAAGCGCCCGGCTTCATCACCGTCGCCATCGACCCCGGTCACGGCGGCGACTACGACGGCGCGGTGGGTCCCGACGGCACCCGGGAGGCCGATCTCAACCTCGACATCGGCCTGCGCCTCGCCCGCATGCTCGAAGGTGCCGGGGTCAAGGTGGTCATCACGCGCAGCGCGGACGCCAACGTCAACGAGCCGCCCGAGGAGCGGACCGGCGACGGTCTCATCGACCGGGACGACGAGCTGGCGGCCCGGCCGGACATGGCCAACATCGCCCGCGCGGACCTCTTCCTCTCGATCCACAACAACACGGCCGTGAATCGGTCGGTCGGCGGCCCCTCCACCTTCTTCTACGATGAGCGTTCGTTCGGTGGTCGCAACGCGCGCCTGGCACGGATCGTGCAGGATGAGATGGTGGCTGCGCTCAGCGAGTCGGTCGGTGGCAGCTGGGAGCCCTATGATCACGGCGCCCTGGTCTACCCCTACTACGTGCTCCGTGGGTTCGACCCGCCGCGACTGCGCCGCCCCACGCAGATGCCCGGGGTCCTGAGCGAGGGCCTGTTCCTCTCCAATCCCCTGGAGTTGACGCTGCTGCAAGATCCCTCGATCCGCGCCGCGATGGCGGTGGGCTACTACGACGCGGTCAGCAAGTACCTCGCGCGTCGAGGTGATCACATCGGCTACGAGCTCATCGAGGGGCCGACCGAGCCGGTCGTGGCCGGGGTGCCGGTGGAGTATCGGGTCGAAGTCCGCAACCAGGGCACGGACCCCCTCCGTGACTGGCGCCTCAAGGTCAATGCGGTCGCATCCCCGGAGCGCTACGTCAGCCGTATCCGCGACGCCGTCACCGTGAGCGAGCTCCAGCTCCCGCGCCTCGAAGTCGGTGAGCGTCGTGTCTTCGACGTCGAGGTCACGGCACCCGGGGCCGGCGAGTGGACCCTCCTCTTCGACGCGCGCGATCGCGACGGTACCCGTGCCGCCGAGATGGGCAGCCCGGCCTTGCAGGTCCGCCTGAGCGTGGCCGAGCCGCTGCCGCTGCCGTCCGCCTCGGCGAGTCCGCTCCCGATCGAGGGCTAAACGGTCCCCGGTCGCGAATGAAGGTGCTCGCGGGCGGATCTAAAGGGTTCTGCCGATGTGCCGGCCGACCCTTTAGACCCATCGTCCTGCTCAGACGCGACGACCCCGGTCGCGTGACAGCAAGAAAGGACGGACCGATGAACGACTTCCAGATGCGCATCCTCAGCAACGACCGTCGCGACAGCTACATGGCAGACGCCCGTCGCGAGCGACTGGCTCATTCCGCTCGACAGACGTCGGCGCGCAGCCAGGACGCCAGGGTCCGCCGCCCACGCCGTCTGAGCCTCGGCGTGCTGTTCGGTCGCGCCAGCGCCTGAGCCACAGGCAGGCCTGAGCTACAGGCAGGGCAGCCCACCAGCCGGTGTGAAGCCGACGATCAGGAGAGCAGCACCCGTATGATCGACGCCATGGTGCGTAGGGTGACCAGCCCCGTGTTGGTGGGCCGCTCGGAGGTGGTGGCTCAGCTTGAGGCTGCGATGCAGGCTGGGCGCGATGGGCAGCCTCGGCATGCCGTCATCAGCGGTGAGGCCGGTGTGGGCAAGACACGCCTGCTGGCCGAGAGCCGGGCCCGAGCGGAAGCGGCCGGTGCCCGGGTGCTGACCGGCGGCTGCGTCTCCATGGGCATCGAGGGCCTGCCCTTCGCACCCTACACGGAGATCATCCGGGGCCTCGTGGCGCAGGAAGGCGCCGCCTCGGTCGTCGCGGCGGCCGGCCGAGCAGCGCCCGACCTGGCCCGGCTGGTGCCCGCCCTGGGAGCTGGCCAGCAACCTCCCGAACAAGAGCTGTGGGCGCAGACGCGCCTGTACGAAGCCCTGCTCGACCTCTTTCGCCGCCTGGCGGCGTCCGATCCGCTGGTGATCCAGCTCGAGGACTTGCACTGGGCCGATGCGGGCACGCTGGCCGCCACCTCCTACCTGCTGCGCGCCATCCACGATGAACCCATCACCGTCGTGGCCACGTTCCGCACCGACGAGGTCACGCGCAAACACCCGGTGCGGGCCTGGCTGGCCGAGCTCGTGCGTGATCCCAACGTCGAGCGCATCGAGCTCTCGCCGCTCGACGAGGCTGACGTGGCGGCCCTCATCGACCACATCATCGGTGAGCAACTCCAGGATCGAGAGGTGGCCGAGATCCTCGCTCGCTCGGACGGCAACCCCTTCTTCATCGAGGAGCTGCTGTGCTGCCGCACCGATTATGGCGGATCGCTGCCGGCCTCCCTGCGTGATGTCCTGTTCTCCCGCATCGACGCGGTCCCTGACGGGGCCCAGCACCTGCTCGGGGTCGCTTCGGTCGGGGGCCGGGAGGTCGAGCACGAGATGCTGGTCGCGGTCGTCAGCGAGGAGGGCGAGGTGGCGGCGGGCGTGCGCGTGCTGGTCGACGCCGGACTGCTGATCCCGACCCGGGCCGTGGACGGCGATGACGCCTACAGCTTCCGCCACGCCCTGCTGCGGGAGGTCGTCTACGAGGCCCTGCTGCCGACCGAGCGTCGGCGTCTCCATCAACGCTGGGGCGAGTACCTCAGCGAGCACGTGGCCGACGATGGCGACGATGCTGCGGGCCTGGTGCAACTGGCCCACCACTGGCGTGAGGCGCGCGACACGCGAGCAGCAGCGGCGAGCATCGCGGCGGGCGACGGTGCCATGGACTCGTTCTCGTACCAGATCGCCTCCAGCGAGTACGGGGAAGCGCTCCTCCTCTGGGATGACGAGTCCGCGGCCCGTGCCGGCATCGACCACGTGGAGCTGTTGGAGCGCGATGCCCGCGCCGCCTACCTCGCCGCCGAGTTCCGGCGCGCCCTGGCCTCCTGTCGCGAAGCCATCGACGAGCTGGCCGACCGGGACCCCGTCCGCCTGACCGGTCTGCTCATCCTGCTCGGTCGCATCCTGTGGGTCTCGGGCGAATGGGGCCCGGCGATCGAGGCCTATGAACAGGCTCTCGAGCACTCGCCGGCGGAGCCGCCGATCATGCGCGTCAAGGCGCTCGCGGGCCTGGCGCAGGTGTACATGCTGCACTCCCGCCTGCAGGAGGCACGGCCGCTGTGTGAGGCGGCCATCGCAGGTGCCCGGGAGATCGGTGCGCGCGACCTCGAGGGCCACGGTCTCAACACGCTCGGTGCGGTGCTCGCCAGCCTCGGTGAGACCGCCGCGGCCATGGCGTCGATGGACGCTGCACTCGAGATCGGCCTCGAGCTCGGGATTCCCGACGACATCGGTCGGGCCTACGTCAACAAGGTCGACATCGAGGCCTGGAGCGGCTTTCCACAGCAGGCGCTGGAGACCGCGCTCGACGGAATGCGCGTGTCCGAGGAGTGGGGCGTGTCCAATAGCTACGGCGCCTATGTCGGCTGGGGCGCGGTCAGCGCTGGCTTCGAGTCTGGCGACTGGGACCAGGCACTGGAGATCCTGGCTCGAGCCGACCGCATGGCCGGCTCATCGAAGGAGGGCTATGTCTATCGTGCGTCCTATGCCAGCGAGCTCATCGCCTGCCGCGGCGATGAGCGTTTCGGGCCGCTGTGGGAGCGAGCCTCACGGCTCATCCTGGAGCGGCCGCCATCCGACACGCACGGGTTGCTGTTCCTCGGCGGCATCGCGCATGCGGCCTTTGCCGGCGACCACGCCGGGGCCACCGGACACGCCTGGCATGTCATCGACCTGCTGGGCAGCCTGGACGCCGATATCCGTCTCGCGGAGGTGGCTCGCCTCGCGTCCTGGCCGCTGGCCGAGGTGGGCAGGGTCGCACGTCTGGCCGGCGACGAGACGGCGCTGGCACGCGTCCGCGAGGATATGGATCGCCTCGCCGCGATCGCGACCAGGTGGCAGGCTGGGACCATGGAGCCGGCCAGCCGGTTGCGTGAGGTCCTCACGCTCGACGTCGAAGAGCTCGAGGCCCAGCGCGGGCGCATGGACGGATCGGATCAGGTCGCACGGTGGATGGACATCGCCGTTGCCTGGGAACGACTCGGTCGGCCGTTCCGCTCGGCGATGGCGCGCTGGCATGAGGCTGAGGCCGCCGAGACTGCGGGCGACCGCGCGGCCACAGCTGCCGCCCTGGGCGAGGCCTACCGCATCGCCTCGAGGCTCGGCGCGCGGCCGCTGCTGGACCACCTCGAGGTCATGGCCCGTCGAACCCGCCTTCGGCTCGACGCTGTGCCTGCCCCTGTAGCGAATGCCCCCGAACGAGCCTATGGACTGACCCGCCGCGAGCAGGAGGTGCTGGTCGAAGTCGCGGCCGGACGAACCAACCGCGAGATCGCCGAAAAGCTCTTCATCAGCGAATCCACGGCCGGTGTGCACGTCAGCAACATCCTCGGCAAGCTGGGGGTCTCGACGCGCACGGAGGCGGCGCGGGTGGCGCTCGACCAACGACTGTTGGGTGACACCGACTGACTCGACCCGGCGCCGGCGCCGGACGTGCGCGACCATGGGCTCGTGGTCCCGCAGGCGCTGCTCATCTGGCTCGTCACCTACGTGAGCCTCCTTGCCGTCATCGGCTTCGTGCTCTACGTGGCCCGGGGCTTCGCTGGCCGGCCCTTGGCCGATGGGGCGATCTTGCGCGCGGCCTCGACCCTCGCCTTCGTGGGCGCAACGTTCTTCTGGGTCGTACTCGTCATCGCCGACTGAGCCCTTGGTGCTAGACGGTCACGATCTCGCGCGGGCGGATCTCACCTGAGCCACGGATCACGAGGCGGGTGGAGATGGTGCGGTGCTCGCTGGGTCCCGAGTAGCCGTCGAGGCGCGCGAAGAGCAGCTCCGCTGCGGCCCGTCCGATGGCGTAGGCGTCCTGGGCCACGGCCGTGACGCCGGGGTCGAGCATGCCCGCGAGCTCGATGTCGTCGAAGCCCACGAGCGCCACGAGGTGCTGCAGCTCATGTAGATGCAGCGCCTGGATGGCACCGATGGTGATGAGGTTCTGGCTCGCGAACAGGGCGGTGGGAGCGTGATCCCCGGGCAGCCGCAGCAGGCCCTCGACGGCGCGCTGGGCCGTGTCGCGCGTGTGCAGGTCGTGGCGCACGATCCGCTCGTCGAGCGGGATGCCGGCGGCCGACAACGCGTCGGTGTACCCCTTGTAGCGGTCGGCGGCGGTGGCGATGTCGGTGAGGTCGCCGAGGAAGGCGATCCTTCGATGACCCATGCCCAGCAGATGCTCGACGGCGCCGCGCGCGCCGGCGCGGTTGGTGGCCAGCACGGTGTCAGCATCGAGGAAGCGTGGCGGCCGGTCGACGAAGACCGCGGCCAGCCCGGCTTCGATCTCGGGGTGCAGATAGGACTGGTCGGTGCCCGTGGGCATGATGACGATGCCGTCCACGCGCCGCTGGATCATCGTGCGCGCTACCTCGCGCTCGCGCACCGGGTCCTCATCGAGGCTGGTGGCGAGCACGGCCATGCCCCGCTCGATGGCAGCATCGTCCACCGCGCGGTGGACGGCTCCCGAGTAGGGATTGGCCACGTTCTCCAACATCATGCCCAGGGTCGCGGTCGCCCGCCCTCGCCTGAGGTTCGACGCTGTCAGGTCCGGGCGGTAGTCCAGCTGGCGGGCGGCACCCTCCACGCGCTCGATGAGGTCGACCGAGACGCCGGCCTCACCGTTGACCACGCGCGACACGGTCTTGATGCTGACACCGGCGAGGGCAGCCACGTCCCGCATCGTCGCCCGACGACGCTGGGGCCCGATATGCCCATTCCCTGACAACGTTGTCCATGTCTCCTGCAGCTGATGGGTGCACGATATGACATCGTTTGCACCCAAACAACCCCAAAACGTGTTGACATCGATGGCGAACCCGGTCTAACGTGCCAGACAACGTTGTCATCCGACAGCGTGGAGGAGCTGCCACATAGGCAGTTGGAGGAATAGAGGAGGCTCGCATAGCGATGACCTTTGTTAGAAGCCGCGCCATGCGGCTGATCGCGATCTCTGCTGTGATGGCCTTGACTGTTGGCGCGTTCGCCAGCTCGGCCGTCGTCGCGCAAGACGAGTCCATGGCTCCCGACGAGTCCATGGCTCCCGAGGCGTCCATGGAGCTCAACGGCGAGGGCGTCGTCGTCGATCT
Source organism: uncultured Chloroflexia bacterium (assembly GCA_963731995.1). Classification (GTDB taxonomy): domain Bacteria; phylum Chloroflexota; class Limnocylindria; order Limnocylindrales; family CSP1-4; genus JAFMJV01. Next base: position 356,400 of record CAVSXV010000013.1, on the reverse strand, counting down.
CATCGTCAAGGAGAACATCAACCCCTTCTGGGTCTGGATGATCCAGGGCGCCACGGACAGGGCCAATGAGCTTGGCGCTGACCTGCAGGCCTGCTGGGGCGTCAAGGACCCCGATCCCGAGGGTCAGACCACTTGTATCGAGAACGCCATCGCACGCGGCGCGACCACCATCCTGATCGCTCCCGCGAACGCGGCCGTCACGCCGGCGATCGAACGTGCCCGTGAGGCGGGTATCGTCGTCATCGCGCTCGACACCGCCCCCGAGCCGCCGGAGGCCGCCGACATCACCTTCGCCACGGACAACTACGAGGCGGGGCTGAAGATCGGCCGTTGGGCCGCCGCCAAGCTGGGCGAGGAAGGCGTCGCAAACGCCAAGATCGGCCTCATCAACATCAACCCCTCGCAGCCGGTCGTCGGTGTGAAGCGCAACCAGGGCTTCCTCGAGGGCTTCGGCGTCGACATCGGTGATCCCCTCATGTGGGGCGACGAGACCGATCCGCGCATCGTCGGCCAGGAAGTCGGTTCCGGCTCCCAGCAGGACAGCGTCACAGCCATGGAGAACCTGCTCCAGATCGACCCCGATATCAACGTCCTGTACACCATCAACGAGCCCACCGCCCGTGGTGCCGTGCAGGCCATGGAGTCGTTCGGCATCTCCACCGACGACGTGCTCATCGTCTCTGTCGACGGTGGCTGTGAGGCCATGGGCGACATCGACCGCGGCATCATCAATGCCACGTCGCAGCAGTACCCCTCACGGATGGCAGAGCTCGGCGTCGATTGGGCCGTGCGCAACGCCATGACCGGTGAGGTTCCTTCACCCCAGGACAGCGAGTTCTACACCGAGGGCCTGGAGATCTACAACACCGGCGTCACGCTGATCACGAACGACCCCCAGGAGGGCGTCGACTCGATCACCGCGGCCGAAGGTGCTGAGATCTGCTGGGGCAACCCGTAGCAGACCGCTAGCTGCACATGACGGGGTGGCCGCACGGCCACCCCGTCTTACTGCCTACAATCCGCGTTCACAGGGACAGTAGGACGGTATGAGGGAGAGGCGACGCTCATGAGCGGTCCTGACGACCAGCGCCAGAAGGAGAGAGAGGCCGAACAGGGGGCGCTGTCGGTAAGCGGCGAGATCAGCGAGCACGATCGACAGCAGCCGACGGCGCCGCAGCGCCTGCAACGCGTGCTGCACCGATACCCGGCTCTCGCACCGCTCCTCTTCCTGGCGGTCATGCTGATCGTCTTCAGCTTCGGGAACGAGCGCTTCCTGACGCCCTTCAACGCCAGCCTGATCATCCAGCAGGTCATGTTCGTGGGCACGCTGGCCATCGGCCAGACGCTCATCATCCTGACCGCTGGTGTCGACCTCTCTGTCGGCGCCATCGCCGTCTTCGTCTCGGTCATCATGGGCAAGCTCTCGGCCGACTTTGGCGTGCCGGGTGTGGCGGCCCTGCTCATCGGCTTCGGGTTCGGCACCACAGCGGGCCTGCTCAACGGCCTGCTGGTCACGCGACTGCGGCTGCCGCCGTTCATCGTCACGCTGGGCACGCTCAGCATCTTCTTCGCGCTGAACCTGTACGTCTCGGCGTCGACGACCATCGACGGCCGCGACATGGACCCCATCATGACCTGGACCGGCACCCGCGTCGACGTGCCGTTCATCGATACGGGCGTGCCCATCTCCTCATTCCTGATGGTGGGGATGTACGCCCTCATGTGGTACATCCTGCGATACACCGCCTGGGGTCGCCACGTCTACGCCACCGGAGATGACCCCGAGGCCTCGCGGCTCACGGGCATCAAGGTGGACCGCGTCCTCCTCAGCGTCTATGCCGCGGCTGGTTTCACCTACGCCATCGGTGCCTGGTTCCTGCTCGGCCGCCTCGGCGCGGCCAGCCCACAGGCGGGCGCGTCGGCGAACCTCGACTCCATCACGGCCGTCGTCATCGGCGGCACCAGCCTCTTCGGTGGACGGGGGGCCATCATCGGGACCCTGCTCGGAGCCATCATCGTGGGCGTGGCTCGTAACGGACTGGCGATCGCCTCGTTCCAGGTCGGAGACATGGCTATCAAGTTCGACCCGCTGTGGCAGGACTTCACCATCGGTGTCCTCGTCATCGTCGCGGTCACACTCGACCAGTGGATCCGGAGGGTGAGCGTATGACCGCCGCAACCAGCACCACGGACATCCGCCCCATCCTGCAGGCCAAGAACCTGGTCAAGTCGTACGGCCGTGTGGTGGCGCTCGACGGCGCCAACCTCGAGCTCTATCCCGGTGAGGTGCTGGGCGTCATCGGGGACAACGGCGCCGGCAAGTCGACGTTGATCAAGTGCTTCAGCGGCGCGGTCGTTCCGGACCGCGGTGAGATCTACATCGACGGGGAGCTGGTCCACCTGCAAACGCCGGGAGACTCCCAGGACGCCGGCATCGAGACCGTCTACCAGACACTGGCGGTGTGCCCGGCCCTTGATATCGGCACGAACCTCTTCCTCGGTCGCGAGCGCCGCAAGCCAGGCATCCTCGGTTCGGTCTTCCGCATGCTGGACCTGGGCGGCATGCGTGACGCCGCGCGCAAGGAGATGTCGGACCTGGGCCTGCTGACGATCCAGGACATGACCCAGGCCGTGGAGACACTCTCGGGCGGTCAGCGCCAGGGCGTGGCCGTGGCTCGCGCGGCTGCCTTCGGTCAGCGCGTCATCATCATGGACGAGCCGACCGCGGCGCTGGGCGTGAAGGAATTCGGCGAAGGTGCTCCAGCTCATCCGCGATGTGCGCGACCGAGGCATCCCGGTGATCCTCATCAGCCACAACATGCCCCACGTCTTCGAGGTCGCCGATCGCATCCACATCCACCGCCTCGGGCGGCGGGTCGCCGTGGTCACGCCTGAGTCCCACTCGATGGCCGATGCCGTGGCCATCATGACCGGCGCGCTGGAGGCTCGGATGACCGAGGACGAGATGTCACGCCCCAAGCCCAGCAAGGACGCTCTCGCTGCCATCGGCCACTTGGCCGAACGACCCGTGACGAGCCAGCAACCGCGGGCCTGAGGTTCAACCGCAGGCCCGGCGCTCCGCTCAGGCGTGTTTGCCTCGCGTCCAGCCCTGTTCGCCGACGGTCTCTTCCGCGAACGACGCTGAGCCCTCCTCGAGCGGCGTGGCCAGCGAGTCATTGAAGCGGTTAAGGAAGCCGTAGAGCGACACAGCCGCCAGGATCTCCACGATCTGACCCTCGTCCCAGTACTCGCGCATACGCTCGACGTCCTCGTCAGTGACACCGTTGGGGACGGAGGCGGCCTTCACCGAGAAGTCCAGGGCGGCCTTCTCGGCATCGCTGAAGCGGTCGCTATGGGCGAACTCCCAGACGGCTTCGAGGCGAGCCCGCTCTGCGCCCGAGCGTGACGCGCCCTGGAGCGAGTGGGCCTGGCAGTACAGGCAGCCGTGGGTGCGGCTCGCGAGGTGGGCACAGAGGTTCTTGAGCTCCGCCGGCACGGTGCCCGAGGCGGGGTCGAGCACCGCTCGGCGCAAGGCGATGAAGCCCTTCACGATCTCCGGTCGACGAGCCATGATGCGCAGGCCGTTGGGCACGAAACCGAGCGTGCGCTGATAGGTCTGCTCTACCTCTTCGAGTCCATCGACCTCGTCGAGCGAGAGGGGTTCGAGTCGCGCCATGGGGCCTCCTGTGTCGTGGCCCCCTACGGTATCGCCTTGGCATGCACCGACGACGTAGCCGCCACCACCTTGGGTCTACTGACCGGCGGTGATGCCGATGTCACAGTTCACGGCTACTCTGTTGGGCCCCAACGCCACCGACAGGAGTTCCCGCCGTGAGCAAGGTCAAGACCCGAACTGCCGATCAGCCGCTCCGACGGCTGCTCATCCCCGCCGCCGTCCTTTCGCTGAGCGCCGCCTTCGTCGTCGGCGCTGGTGCGGTCAATGGGCAGGACGACAGCATCGACGGCACCTGGACAGTGGACACGTCCATCGGCGACATCGGCGATGGCTCCAGCACCTTCGTCGGTTTCCGCGTGGCTGAGGTCCTTGATCCCGGCGGCGACAAGGTCGCTGTGGGCCGCACCCCGGACGTCGGCGGCGAGCTCCAGGTGGCCGGTACGGTGATCGAGAGCTTCACCGTCGAGGCAGACCTCACCACCCTCGCGACCGACAACAACTTCCGCAACGGCGCCATCTCGCGCACGCTCCAGACAGGCGAGTTCCCGACCGCCTCCTTCGCTTCCACCGAGCCGGTGGATCTTGGCCAGATCCCGCCCGAGGGAGAGGTCTTCACTGTCTCGGTCCCGGGCACCCTCACCATCCGGGACATCAGCCAGGACATCGTGGTGGATCTGGAGGCTGGGCGCAGCGGTGACACCGTCGTGGTGGTGGGCACGTGGCCCATCGAGTTCGGCGACTTCGAGGTGACCATGCCCAGCGCTCCCATCGTGGTGTCGGTCTCGGAGTCCGGCGAGCTCGAGTGGCAGGTCTTCTTCACTCGTGAGAGCGAGATGGCCGCAGGCGAGACGGCCGACGAGAGCCCGGCCGCCGCCGACCAGACCGCCGATGACGAGTCGTCCGAAGGCTAGGGGATAGGCCCGACCGGGGCGGAACGGTGAGGGGGAGAGGACCCCTGCAGCGACGCCGCCGGTCGAGCCACCGCGACAGTCTCCGCCTGACCCACAGCTGGCGCTGTATCCCGGGCTACGGTCACCCTAGTCCCGCGGCGGCGTCCTGATCTCGGTCAGGCGGGCATCGACGGTGGTCGCGGATGGAATGATGCAGTCGTGCCGGGTGATGAGACCATCCCTCGCCCAGAAGACGCACAGGGTGCCGGTGCCCATGGTGCTGAAGTTGGCCCAGCGGATCTCGCCCTCCGGGGCGGGCAGGTCGGCGTCGGCGATCGCGGTCGGACCTCCGAAGCTCATCACGTACCGGTAATCGGTGAAGCCCTCGATGGTGTACATCTGGTTCGCGCTCAGGACGTGATGAGCCACGTCGGGCGAGACCAAGGATCCCAGGGGGTCATACGCGTCGATCGCCGCGCTGAACGCGTCGGCGAGGGCCTTCCGCTCGGCGCTCGTCGATGGGTCGGGAGCTACGAGGTCCGGCTGCTCATCGTTCTCGATCGAGATGGGCTCGATGCAGTCGTGGCGTGCGATCTGCTCGTCCTCGATCCAGAGCACGCAAGCGGCGCCGGCGAGCCCGGTCGCATCCGGCGAGCCTGGTACCAGCAGGTAGCGGTGGGCTCCCGAGAAGTGCTCCGGCAGCTTGATGAGCCTTGTCTCGGTGTAGTCCACCGTCCCGGAGCCGCGCATGTGCCTCCAGATGGCGTCGCTGCCTGAGATGACCTCCTCATCGTCAAGCCAGAGGACCTGCTGGACGGCGTCCTGGGCATAGACCCGACGTGCGGTGGCGAGGTCGGTCGCGTCGCCCTCCCACAGCGCGACGTAGCCCTCGAACAGCGCCTGGTCAGCCGGATCGACCGCCCAGCCGGAGGGCACCATCCGTTGTTCGAGCGGCCGGGATGCGACCCACACGAGCGACATGGCCACAAGGACGACAAGAGCCATTGCGGCCAGCACAGGGACCGACACAAGGACCCCGGTCCGGCCGTGGGCACGAACGACGGCTACTTCAGTCCCGGCCGCTGCGTCCTGTGCCGTCCGACGGCCAAAAGGGCCCAGTGACCAGCGTCGGCGTCGCTGGTCGACCTCATCGACGCGGTCCATGATGCGTCCGATCTGGCGACCTCGGTCCGGCACCGGCTCACGGTTCTCGGTCAGCCAGCTACGGATGATGGCGCTCATGTCGAGGTCATCGCGGGTGGGGCCGGTCATCGGACGACCTTCTCTCCGACGGCCGTCCCGAGGTCGCGGTCCGACCCAGCCCGGATCGTCGGCCGGGCATCGGCCTCGAGCGCGGCGCGCATCTCCTTCAGGGCCCGGCTGAGACGGGACTTCACCGTGCCCGTGGGGATGCCCAGCACCTGCCCGACCTCGTCCAGTGGCAGATCCAGGTAGTGGTGCAGCACGACCACGACGCGGTGATCCATCGACAGACGCCGGAAGCCACGCTCCAACTGATCCCGATCGACGACGGCAGCGAAGTCAGCGGTGGTACGTGGCTCCGTCGGCGAACCTTCGACGATGGCAGGCATCCAGTGGGGGGCTCGCTTGTACTCGGCGTAGCAGGCCCGTACCAGCAGCTTGTAGGACCAGGCGTCATAGCGCGATGGCTCACGCAGATGGGGTAGGTCACGCCAGATGTTGACCATCGCTTGCTGCACCGCATCTTCCGCTAGCTGCGGATCGCGCAGCAGCCGTGTGGCCACGCCGTGGCAACGGTCGAACGAGACATTCACGATCTGCTCGAAAGCGTCCCGCTCGCCCGCTTGGGCCCGGACCACCAGGCGGTCGTCCACGCGCTCCCCCGTGCGGCGGACAGCGCACACACGCTGCCTTTGTATCGTACGTGCGCTGTCCATCATGAGAAGGTTCCGAATCTCTGGGTGGATGTCGTGGTCAGCGGACAGGCAGCACGCAGTCGTGGCGCGTCACCATGCCGTCGACTGCGCGGAAGACGCAGACCGAGCCGCCGCCGACGTCGGCCGCCGAGGCCCAGGCCAGCTCGCCCCCGGGCGCCTCGAAGTCGACACGGTCACCGATGGGGTTGACAGCGCCGAAGCCTGCGACCGAGAGGATCTCCTGCGGTCCCGTATAGCTCTGAGTCCGGCCCGGGTGTCGAGCGGTATGGACAGCGTCAGGCGCGTACACCGCAGCGAGCTGCTCGACGGTGGTGCCCCGCCCCCAGGCGTCGTTGAGGCGCGCGGCCAGATCATCGATCGCCGCTGAGGCCTCGGCATCGGCCAGTCCCACCTTGGGCCGGCTGTCGACCGAGCGCTCGGGGACGATGCAATCGTGTCGGACCAGCAAGCCGTCGACAGCATGGAAGAGGCAGGCCGCCCCGCCGCCGAGGCCGCCGAAGCTGGCCCAGCGCCACTCTCCATCGACCGCCGGGAGATCGATCCGGGGCCCGAGCGCCTCGATCCCGCCGTAGCCGGCGACCCAGGCGATCTCGTCGGGTCCGGTGTACTGGGTGGTGCGGTCGTAGAAGGTGGCGGTGTGCACGGCGTCAGGCGCATAGACCTCGCTGAGCAGCTCGGGCTCGCCGCTCCAGGCCCGGAGGGTCAGATCGGCAAGCTCGTCGACCGAATCGGCGGCTGACACCGGCAGGATGCTGAGCGTCAGCACAGCGGTGCTCGCGAGGGCGATAGCTCGACCAAGGATCGCGTGACAGGTGGATGACATGGAGCCACTCCTTCGTGTCGTGGTCCACGTGATCGCCGCTGACGTCGGGGTCGGCGATGACGCAGCTGGGGAGCTCGGCGCGATGCACCACGCCTGGCTCCGATGGTCTCTACGCCACCTCGGCGGTGGCGTGTCTACCGTCTTTGTGCGTCGCTCGGCCCGGCCGGGTTCCACCTTCGCCTGGCGCGACTCCAGCTAGCGGCCGGTGCCACCCGTGGTGATGACGGTACCGCCGAGACGCGTGACGACCTCCACGCGCAGTCTGGGTGCATCGTCGGGCAGCTCGTCGGGTGGGGTCACGCGGACCTCGTTCTCGCCGCCGCCGACGAGCACTTCGTCGACGGTGACTGCCCAGTCGTCGCGGACGTTCAGGACGAGGCCGCCCAGCGTGTTCTCGAGCGAGATCGTGGCGCCGGCCGGGTCGATGACCGCGTTGCGCAGATCCACCTTGGCGCCGCCAAGCACGACGCTGACGCGGGCTCGACGAAGGCCGGCAGCGCGGCTGGTGAAGTCCAGACCGTCCATGCAGCGCACTCGCCGGAACTCGTCGCTGACCTCGCTGCCCTCCTCGAACTGCCTCGAAACGACGGTCGCGGTCAGGCGAGCGACGGCCATCGCTGCGCTCAGCAACAGCAGCATCTTGAGCAGTCTGCGCATGGCGAACCTCTCCCTCGGTGCCGGACCCGGCGCCCGACTTCACCCTCGACCATAGCGAGGCGCACGGGTGTAGCGCCCATCCATTCGCCCGTCTGTTGCGGGCGGAACGGCACTGGCCCGTCGGATCGAAACGGCAGACATTGCCCTCTGGGCGTCCCTGTGTGGGTACCGCAGGGAATGCGGGTGGCCGTACCCCTGGTTCTCCACCCTTCAGGAGGTGATCATGCCTACAGTCGACCAGGCGATCGACGAATTCCTGTCCCAGAAGCGCATCGCTGTCGCAGGTGTCTCGCGAGATGCCAAGGGGACCCATGCCAGCAACGGTATCTACACGCGCTTCAAGGAGCGTGGCTACGAGGTCTTCCCCGTCAACCCCAACACCGACACGGTCATGGGCGACACCTGCTATCGCAGCCTCAAGGACATCCCGGGCGGCGTCGATGGCGTCGTCATCGCGACCAATCCCAAGGTCTCGCTGTCGGTCGCGCAGGAGTGCAAGGAGCTTGGCGTCGACAAGGTCTGGTTCCACAAGAACTTCGGTGCCGGTAGCTACTCCACCGAAGCGCATGACTACTGTCGCGAGAACGGGATCACGGCACTGGTGAGCTGTCCGCTGTGGTACGGCAAGACCCAGGACGGGTTCCACAAATTCTTCGGCGCAGCGTGCCGGGTCCTCCGCCAGGTGCCCTCCACCGTCGAGTAGTCGAGCAGGCCGAACGGGCCCGGCATCCCCGATCGCGGTGAGCAGCCCGCAACGCCCATCGGACCTCTCGATCTTCGTCTCGAGGATGCGCCGAACACCGTGGCGAAGGGCGGTGCGACAGGCCTGGCGGTCACGGGGGAGGGGAGATGCGATGCTGCTGCCCGAGCGTCTCGAAGGCGCGATCTACGGACACCTCTGCGGCGATGCCCTGGGCGTGCCCTACGAGTACCTCCCGGCTGACCGCATCGGTGAGATCGAGTGGAAGGGCGGCGGGAGCCACGGCCAGCCGCCGGGCACCTGGAGCGACGATGGCGCGCTGATGCTGGCGCTGCTCGACTCGCTCCTCTCGGCCGGCTTCGACCCTGCCGACCAGGGCCGCCGGGCCCTGGCCTGGCGCGATGCGGGCGCATACGCCCCGGGTGGGTTGGTCTTCGACGTGGGCATCTCGACCACGGCTGCGCTGCACGAGTTGCGCTCCGGGACGCCGGCCGAGGAGGCCGGCGCCGCCGACGCCAAGGGCAACGGCTCGTTGATGCGGATCCTGCCGCTGCCGCTCGTCTGCCGTGACGTCGACGACGCCGAGTTGCTGGCGATGGCCTTCCGCGCCTGCTCGTGTGACGCACGGCAGCGCGGAGGCGCAGATCGCGTGCGGGCTCTACGTCCTCCTCGTGCGCCGGCTGCTGGCGGGTGATGATCGACCGGCCGGGATCCTGGCCGATGCCCTGCCGCTGCCTCCGCGGCGAGCTGCGCGTCCGAGGCCTCCCGGGCTCCCGGGAGGCCGCCGCACCGACCGAAGCGTCCGCCGCGCTCGAGGCCTTCGAGGCCTGGAGCGGTCGCGGTGGACGCGGGCGGGTCGTCGACAGCTTCTGGTCGGCCTGGGATGCCTTCGCGGCGGCACCCGACTACGTGTCGGCCGTGACGTCGGCGGTCGGCTACGGCGAGGACACCGACACGACGGCTGCCATCGCCGGGGGCCTCGCGGGTGTCGCCTTCGGGATCGAGGCCGTGCCGTCGGGGTGGCAGCGCCGCCTGCGTGACCGGCCCATCGCGCAGGCCCTCGTGGACCGGCTCATCGAGACCGACCGTTCGGAGTGGGATGGGACGCCCTGGCGGACATCGCACGGGAGGGCCTTGCGTGTCGACTTCATGGACCTCTCAGGCTCGGAGCTCGCCGACGGAGGTGGCCGTGCCGGCCTGACCTTCCTGCCGGGCAAGCGCTACATGGGCTACTACACCGGTCCGCACTGGCGCGACCTTGACAGCGACGCGGCCAGCCTGCGGGACCAGGGCGTGGACGTGCTCCTCCTGCTGGTGGAGGACAAGGAGCTTCGTCGTTGCCATGCGACGCACGTGACCGAGGTCCTGCCGGAGCACGGGATCGAGCTGATCCGCCACCCCATCGAGGACCCCCAGCCGCCCCGAGACGATGCTGCCTATCGCCGGACCATCGCTGCGCTGGCGGAGCGGGTGCGTGCCGGCACGACCGTCGCCATCGCCTGCCGGGGTGGCCTCGATCGAGCCGGCATGACGGCGGCCTGCCTGCTGCGCGAGGCGGGGCTGCCTGCCGACTGACGCGATCGACCGGGTCCACGCTGCCCGAGCGCACACCCTGACCATGCCCGACCAGCTGCGCTACGTGAAGGGCTGGCCGCACGCCTGAACCGGGCCGGGCGTACATCTCCACGCAATCTCCATCCTCGGTCCATCGTGCCTGCGCCTGCGCCGGTCACCGTCATGGGTAGTTAACCGACAGCGCGTCCCCGACGCGCGACACAAGGAGACATGGACATGACTACCCGCTCCCCACGGACGATCCTCACCTTCTCGGCCGCGTTGGCCCTGACGGTCGCCGCTCTTGCTCCGGCCGCTGCTCTGGCCAGGGGTCCCAACGGCGGAGGCGGCGACGCTACATGCGACGGCGACTGCACCGCTGACGCGCCCCAGGCGCAGCAGGTGCGTGCGCGCGATGGTTCAGGCGTTAACCAGTCGACCGGTACTCAAGCCAACGCCGGGGGTGGCGGGCAGGTGCGGGCAGGCGTGGCCGACTCCACCGAGACGCAGACCTGGAACACCAACCGCGGTCGGAACGCGAATGCCAACGGCAACCGCGCGAACGCGAACGCCACTGGTCAGAACACCAGGAGCGGCGCGGGCCAGGGGCCCAACGAGGACGGCCAGCGTGGCCCCGGCACCTGCGACGACTGTGACGTCCAGATGGGGACGCTGACCCCCGAGCAGGAGCAGGGCCTCATCTTCATGGCCGAGGAGGAGAAGCTGGCGCACGACGTCTACGCTGCATTGGCGGAGCAGCACGACGTCCCGATCTTCAGCAACATCGCCAACGCCGAGGCACGTCACCAGGCGGCCGTGGAAGCGGTGCTCGAGCGCTACGGCATCGATGACCTCCATGCTGCCTGAGGCCGCGGGCGAGTTCTACAACGAGCTCCTCGGCTCGCTCTACACCAGCCTTCTCGAGGAAGGCTCCGCCAGCTACGAGGCCGCGCTCGGTGTGGGCGTGCAGATCGAAGCGCTCGACATCGCGGATCTCGAGTCGCGGCTGGAGGGCCTCGAAGTGGAGGGCCTCGGAGTTGAGGGCCTCGCAAAGGACGCACCCGACGTGTTCGAGATGTACTCGCACCTGCTGGCTGGCAGCCAGAACCACCTGGCCGCCTTCGAAGGCCGGCTCTAGCGCCGCAGTCCACGCTGAGGGTACGACGGCGACCGGGGAGACTCCGGTCGCCGTCGTACCATCGATGCCTCATGTCACGAATCCTCGTCGTCGATGACGAGCCACACATCACCGACGTGGTCAGTGCCTACCTGATCCGCGAGGGCCTCCAGGTCGATACCGCATCTGACGGAGATGCGGCCTTCGAGTTGGCCTGCTCGCTCCGACCGGACCTCATCGTGCTCGATGTGGGCCTGCCGGGTCGCTCCGGCTTCGACGTGCTGCGCGGTCTCCGCGCCGAGGGCGTGGACAGTGCCGTCATCATGCTCACCGCCCGCGATGACCTCATCGACCGGGTGGCCGGCCTGGAGATGGGTGCGGACGACTACGTGTCCAAGCCATTCGAGCCGCGCGAGCTGGTGGCCCGGGTGGGCGCCGTCCTCCGTCGTCGCGGCGAGGCGCCCCCCTCGCACTCCGCTCCAGCATTCCTGGACCTCGAGATCGACATCGACTCTCGCGAGGTCACTCGTGCTGGCGAGCCCATCTCCCTGACCCGCGTCGAATTCGACCTGCTGGCGACGCTCACCGAGCGGCCGGGCACGGTCCTCGGGCGCGGCCAGTTGGGCGAGCGCATCTACGGCGAGGCGTTCGAGGCCGACGATCGCACGGTGGACAGCCACGTCAAGAACCTGCGCCGCAAGCTCGGGGACTCGCCCGGCGGTGGTGACTACATCGAGACCGTACGCGGCGTGGGCTACCGAGCTGCTCGACGATGAGCCTGCGCCTCAGGCTCGCCCTCACCTTCGCCCTTGTCGCGCTCGTCACCGCCGGCATCATCGCCGTCGCGACCCCGGCCATCGTGGATCGCGGGTTCGCCCAGCTGGCCGATGACGTCGAGCCGCGCGCTCAGGCGCAGGGCCAGGGGCTCGGGCCCGGACCGCGCGAGGGCCGGGGGCCGGGTCGCGCCCAGCGCGAGACCGTCCTCGCCATCATCGCCCTTGGGGTCGCGGCCGCGGCCGGTGCCTCGGTGCTCGGGTTCCTCGTGGCTGGCCGGCTCGTCTCACCGCTGGGCCGGCTACGCGACGCTGCGGCCGGCCTGGCGGCCGGGGACCTCGAGCGTCGGTCCGATGTGGCCGACCGATCCGACGAGATCGGCGACCTGGGCCGCTCGTTCGACTCGATGGCCGCTTCGCTCGAACGCTCGGACGCCATCCGTCGGCGCCTCTTCCAGGACGCCGCGCACGAGCTCAAGACGCCACTGACGGTCATCGATGCCACGACCACCGCCATCCTCGACGGAGTCTACGAGCACGACGATCGCCACCTCGAGACGATCCGTGGGCAATCGCAGATGCTGTCACGCATCGTGGACGACCTGCGCACGGTCAGCCTCGCTGAGGCTCGACAGCTGCCGCTCGAGATGGTGGCGCTGGACGCTGCCGAGGTCGTGCGCGATGCGGTCGCCACCTTTGGGCCCGCGGCCGAGCTGGCCGGCGTGAGACTGACCGCAGACCTTCACGACGTCCCGCTCCGCGTCAAGGCCGATCGCCAGCGCCTGGGCCAGATGCTGGGAGCGCTCGCAGACAACGCCTTGCGGCATACCCCGAGCGGTGGATCCGTGGTCATCGAGGGCCGGAGCGATGGCCAGGTCGTCGAGCTGGCCGTTCGCGACGACGGCCCCGGGATCCCAGCGGCAGACCTGCCGAACGTCTTCGAGCGCTTCTATCGCCTCGACCCTGTATCGCAACGTGGCGCGGGCACCTCCGGTCTTGGGTTGTCCATCGTTCGAGCGCTCGCCGATGCCCAGGGTGGCACGGCCGAGGTCTCGAACGTGGAGCCACACGGGGCGCGCTTCGAGATCCGCCTCCCTCGTGATGGGACTATCGGTTGATGCTGGATATCAACCATGGTTGATAACGCGAGCCAAGTTATCCGGTCTTGGGGCCACAAGGCACGGTAGACCCGTCCGCTGGTCACTACCGACCGCCTCCCCATTCAGGTGTACTGGGAACTGTGAACTCCGACTTGTCTACTCAGGATTGCGAGCACCGCTCCTGCAAGTGGCTGGCTCGCGTCGTCGCGATGGGCCGTCCCGTGCCCACGCGCTGCCGCAAGTATTGCCCTGCAGCAGCATCGATCGTGAGCCTGGATCAGCTCGGCCGAGGTCAGACCGGGCGGATCCTGCGAGTCGGTGGTCGGCCAGCGGCGCGGCGCAGACTCCTGGAGCTCGGCGTCGTCCGTGGCGAGACGATCATGCTGCAGCGCGCGGCGCCGCTCGGAGACCCACTCGAGTTCGTCGTCAAGGGCTATCACCTCTCCCTCCGCAAGCGTGAAGCCGCCACGGTCATGGTCGAAGCGCTGGAGGCACCTGCCCACTCGGCCGCGGCCTGATGAGCGAGGTCCTCACCCTGGCACTGGCCGGCAATCCCAACGCTGGCAAGACCTCGATCTTCAACGCCCTCACCGGCTCCAACCAGCACGTGGGCAACTGGCCTGGCAAGACCGTGGCCAAGATGGAGGGCACCTTCCGGCGGCGGGACATCGTGGGGCGCATCGTCGATCTGCCGGGCACCTACAGCCTCAGCGCCTTCTCGCCCGAGGAAGTCATCGCCCGCGACTACCTGCTCACGCGCGAGCCCCACGCGGTGGTCAACGTGGTCGATGCCACGAACCTCGAGCGCAATCTCTACCTCACCTCCCAGCTGCTCGAACTGGGCATTCCCCTGATCCTCGCGCTCAACGTCATGGACAGCGCCACGTCACAGGGCATCCGCATCGACCAGCCGCGCCTAAGCGCCCTGCTCGGCGGCGCGCCAGTGGTCGAGACCGTCGGACACCGTGGCCGTGGCATGGATGAGCTGATCGAGGCGGCGGTCGGTCTGGTGGGGGTCGAGCACGCGCAGATGCGCCTGGTGGCCTAGGGCATGAGCGCTTCCGCCGGCGCCCTCAACCGGCCGCCCTTCAGCATCGACTACGGCGCCGACCTCGAGCCCGAGGTCGACCATCTCGCTGAGCTCATCGCAGCCACCCCGTCGCTCGCGGAGTTCCCGCCCCGCTGGCTGGCCATCAAGCTGCTCGAGGCCGAGCACGACATCGTGGACCGCGTGGCCTCCGCCGACGGTACGTCACAGGTCCTGGCCCAGGCGAGGGCCGGGCGCGAAGCCATCGAGGCGGCCCATGGCGACACGGCCGACATGGCCATCGCCGATGCCCGCTACGGATACGTCCATGGCGTCGCGATGGAGGTCGTGGACACCTCCCAGGCCGCGCGCTACACCTTCACCGACCGGCTCGACCGCGTGCTCACCAACCGCTGGGTCGGGCTACCCATCTTCCTCGTCGTCATGTACGTCGTGTTCCAGCTGGTGGTCAACGTCTCGGCCATCTTCCTCGACTGGGTGGACGCGGTCATCAGTGGACCGTTCACGCGCTGGGTTACGGGCTTCCTGACCGTCATCTCCGCACCCGACTGGTTCATCTCGCTTGCGGTCGGCGGCGTCATCGCGGGCGTGGGGGCGGTGCTCGTGTTCGTGCCCGGCCTGATCGTGCTCTACCTCTTCCTGACCTTGCTCGAGGACAGCGGCTACATGGCCCGCGTCGCCTTCGTCATGGACCGGGTGATGCGCTTCACGGGCCTGCACGGCAAGTCGTTCATGCCCATGATCCTCGGCTTCGGCTGTGCGGTCCCGGCCATCTACTCGACGCGGACGCTCGAGAGCCGCACCCAGCGCATCCTCACCAGCCTCGTGCTGCCGCTGATGTCGTGCTCGGCTCGGCTGCCGGTGTACGTCGTCTTCGGGCTGGCCTTCTTCGGGGCCGCCGCCGGCAACGTCATCACCGCGCTCTACGTCTTCGGCATCGTCATGGCAGCGATCGTGGCCACGGTCATGAGCCGCACGATCCTGCGCGAGCGAGAGGACTCGGTCTTCGCACTGGAGCTGCCGCCCTATCGCGTGCCGATGCTGAGGGTGCTGCTGCGCCATACGGGGCAGAAGACGCGCGAGTTCGTGGTCAAGGCCGGCACCGTCATCTTCACGGTCGTGGTCATCCTCTGGTTCGCGATGAGCCTGCCGTGGGGCGTGGAAGATCAGCGTGACAGCTACTTCGGCCAGGCCAGCGCCGCGGTCGCGCCGGTCTTCGCGCCGGCCGGCTTCGGGACCTGGCAGGCCACCGGGGCGCTGGCCACGGGCTTCATCGCCAAGGAGGTCGTGGTCTCGACGATGGGCCAGATCTACATCGGTGGCGAAGACACCGATGGGGCTGCGGTGGCTACGCCCACGATCGGCGAGGACGTGCGCGAGATCGCCACCGGCTTCGTGGCCGCGGTCGATGGTGCGGTCCGGGCCACGCTCAGCCTGCTGCCCGGAGTGGACCTGGTCGTTGCCGACGAGGCGCAGCCAGAGGACACGCAGCTGAGCACGGCCCTCGGAGCGGCCTTCACGCCGCTGGCCGCGGTGGGCTTCCTCGTGTTCGTGCTGATCTACACACCGTGCGTGGCTACGCTCGCGGCTATCCGTGACGAGTTCGGCTGGCGCTGGGCGGCGCTGTCGGGGGCCTACCAGTTCGGCATCGCCTGGTTGCTGGCCGTGGTCATCTTCCAGGTCGGCACCTTCCTGGGGTACGTCTGATGCTGTCGGCGGTGCTGTCGGCGATCCAGGATGCGGGCAAGCCGATGTGCCTGTCCGACCTGAGCGCTGCGCTCCATATCGATGACTCGGCGCTCGAAGGCATGCTTGAGACCCTGGTCGCGCGCGGCCGGCTGCGGGCCATCCGCTTCGTCGACGACGGCTGTAGTACCTGTCCGGTCAAGGGCGGCTGCTTCATCATGGCTGACGGGGTGGCCGTGACCTACGCGCTGCCACCCGATCCGACGGCGGCCGAAGGCGCGCTCCCGCCGTTTCGCTGACTCGGACCCGTCCCGCACCGACGAACGGCCCGGCAGGGATGGCCGAACGGCCCAAGCCTGCGTGTTTCAGGCAGGTAGACGATGCCCGTAGCGCGAACCTCGAGAGGGGAGGTGCTTGCGCATGCCATCGAACACGTAGCGGGGGTCGGGTCGCTTGGACGCAGAACTTCTCGCTCGGCTGCAGTTCACGCTGACGGCGAGCTACCACTTCATCTTCCCGCCGCTCTCCATGGGGCTGGGCCTGATGCTGCTGTTCGTCAGCGGCATGTACCTGCGGACCAAGGATCCCAAGTGGCGCCAGCTGCAGTTCTTCTGGGTCAAGGTCTACGGCATCATCTTCGCCATGGGCGTCGCCACCGGCGTCGTCATGGAGTTCGAGTTCGGCATGAACTGGTCCGAATACTCGCGCTTCGTGGGCAACATCTTCGGGTCGCTGCTGGCGGCGGAAGGTGTGTTCGCCTTCTTCCTCGAGGGTGGCTTCCTGGGCTTGATGCTCTTCGGTGGCAACCGCCTGGGGCCACGGATGTGGTTCACCGCCAGCCTCATGGTCGTCGTCGGCGCCCACTTCAGCGCCCTCTGGATCGTGATGGCCAACTCCTGGATGCAGACGCCGGCCGGCTACGAGGTCCAGGGCCTCCCCGTTCCCGCCCGCGCCGTGATGACCGACTTCTGGGCGACCGTCTTCACGCCGTCGTTCATGCCGCGGATCCTGCACGTGTTCTTCGCCAGTTGGACCGCTGGAGCTGCCCTCATGGCCAGCGTCGGTGCCTGGTACATCCTGCGCAAGAAGGAGTTCGCCGAGCTGGGCAAGCTCTGCCTCAGCATCGCGCTCCCGCTGTTCATCGTCTTCTCCGTGGCCAACGGCTTCATCTTCGGTCCTGAGTCGGCGCGGAGCGTGGCCGGGAACCAGCCTGAGAAGCTGGCCGCGATGGAAGGCGTCTGGAACACCGAGCAAGGTGCCGCCGCCTACGCCTTCGGCTGGGTCGATGAAGGCTCCGGGCAGACGGTGGGCCTGGCTATCCCAGGCCTGCTGAGCTTCCTCAGTGGCGCCGACACCGTGACCGGTATCAACGACTTCGAGGTGCCGCCCACCATGCCCAATGCGACGTTCCAGTCGTATCACCTCATGGTCAGCCTGGGCATGGCCATCATCCCCTTCGCGCTCCTGGCCGCAGGCCTGTGGTTCTGGAAGCGGAAGCTGCTCGAACACCGCTGGGCCCTGTGGATCGTGGTGTCCTCGGTGTTCGTGGCGATCTTCATCATCACCATGGGCTGGTGGGTGGCCGAGTTCGGCCGCCAACCCTGGATCGTGTACCAGCTGATGTTCACCGCGAATGGCAGTTCTCCGGTCGTGGCGGCCTGGGAGATCGTGGTCTCGATCGGCCTCTTCGTGCTCATCTACACGTTGCTGTTCGTGGTCTTCGTCTACCTGCTCAACAACAAGATCCAGCACGGGCCGGCACCGCTCGAGGAGGTGGAGGCCACACCGGTCGATGCTCTGCCTGACACGCTGCGCGGCATCTTCGCCGCCCGCGGCCGTGGAGAGGAGCGGATGACACGATGATCCTCAACGAGATCTGGTACATCCTCTTCGTCATCATCGTCGGCGGATATCTCATCCTCGATGGCTTCGACATGGGTGTGGGCATCCTGCACCTGGTCGTGGCCCGGACCGATCCCGAGCGGCGGGCGCTGCTCAACAGCATCGGCCCGGTCTGGGATGGCAACGAGGTCTGGCTCATCCTCGGCGGTGGCGTCCTCTTCGCCGTCTTCCCGTTCGCCTATGCCTCGCTCTTCTCGGGGCTCTACCTGGCCTTCATGCTGGTGCTGGTCGTGCTCATCTTCCGGGCGGTCACGCTCGAGTTCCGCTCGCAGCATACGAGCCCGCGCTGGCGGACCGTCTGGGACTGGTCCTTCAGCCTCTCTTCGTTGCTGCTGGCGCTGCTACTCGGCGTCGCCTTCGGTGCCGTCGTCAGCGGCGTGCCGCTGGGCGCTGACGGGGAGATCGAGACCAACCTCCTCGAGCTGCTCACACCGTTCAACCTGATCGTGGGCGTGGCCACGGTGGCCATGTTCGCCATGCACGGCGCGATCTATCTGATCATGAAGACCGAAGACGAACTGCAGGCGCGCATCACGCGCTACCTGCCGTACCTCATGGGCATCTTCGTGGTGCTCAACACGCTGCTGGTCGTCGTTGCGCTGGTGCAGGGACTGCCTTTCACCGATCGCTACATCGAGCAGCTCTGGCCGGTCATCTTCCCGGCGGCCGCACTCGGCGCCATGGTCGTGGTCTGGTACTTCGTTCAGCACGCGCGCTACTTCCACGCCTTCGTGGCTTCCTCGCTGATGATCTTGTTGCTGCTGGTGGCGGGTGCCATCGGCATGCACCCGAACCTGCTCATCTCGACCATCGACCAGGCCTATAACCTGACCATCTTCAACGCCGCCTCGGAAGAGCCGACGCTGGTGGTGGCCCTGATCATCGCCCTCATCGGGATGCCCTTCGTGCTGCTATACACGGCGGGTGTCTACTACATCTTCCGGGGCAAGGTCGCCGTCGACAACACGAGCTACTAGCGGCCGTGGTCGACGCCCCGTGAGCGGGCTCGGCCGCGCATGATCGGATCACGGACAGCCGACGCCTCTCCGGAGCGTCGGCTGCTTCGTTATGACCGGAGTGCCCGCCGCTGGTTGACCGTCGCCGTGGCCGCCGGTGTCGGAGCCACGCTGGCCCTGGTGGCGCAGCTCCTCGTGGTGGCACTCGCAGTCGCCGGGGTGTTCCTCCAGGAACAGACGCTCGACGATGTGCTGCCGCTGCTGGGGCTGGCGCTGCTGCTGCTGCTCCTGCGCACGGCCCTCGGGGCGGGCGGGGAGCTGGCCGCTCGCCGCTCGGCCCACCAGCTGGTGGGCACGCTCCGGGCCGACCTCACCGCACAACTGCTGCGCCTGGGTCCCACCTGGTCCAGCCACGAGCGGTCAGGTGAGCTCAGCGGCGTGCTCATCGGCGGCCTCGAGTCCATCGAGGACTACATCACACAGTTCCTGCCGGCCCGTTGGCTGGCGGTGATCGTGCCGGCGTTGGTGCTGCTGCTGGTGTTCGTGCTGGACCCGCTGTCAGTGCTGGTGCTGCTCTTCACCGGCCCGTTGCTGCTGCTCCTGCTGGTCGTCATCGGTGGTCGCACACGCGTGGTCAGCGAGAAGCGCTTCATGGAGATGCGCACGCTCAGCGCCTTCTTCCTCGACATCCTGCGCGGGATCGGCACGCTCAAGATGTTCGGGCGAAGTCGTGAGCAGCTCGAGAACCTGCGCCACATCAGCGGTCGCTACGGTGACGCCACGATGGAGGTGCTGCGGACGGCCTTCCAGACTTCGCTCGTGCTCGAGTGGGGCGCCACCATCGCCATCGCCCTGGTGGCTGTCGAGATCGGGCTGCGCCTGCTCGAGGGCTCCATCGCGTTCGACCGCGCACTCGCGGTGCTGCTCATCACCCCCGAGTTCTTCCTGCCGCTCCGTGCCCTCGCGGTGCGCTTCCACGTGGGCACCGCGGGCCGGGCGGTCATCACCCGCACCTTCGAGATCCTCGACGAGCCGACGCCGAGCGGGTCCGACGTGGTCGAGATGACCGGCGTGGCCGCGGGACCGATCGAGCCCGCCCTGACCGAGCCTCCCCGCATCACCTTCGACGGCGTCCGATTCACGTACCCGGGCCGCGAGGTCCCGGCGCTCGACGGCGCCACCTTCGAGCTGCGCCCGGGTGAGTCGGTGGCGTTGGTGGGTGCCAGCGGGGCTGGCAAGTCCACCATCAGCAGCCTGCTCCTGCGTTTCATCGACCGAGACCGCGGCACCATCAGCGTCGACGGCCGCCTGCTCGAGGCGTATCAGCTCGCGGCCTGGCGCTCCGCGGTCGCCTGGGTCCCACAGCGGCCGTACCTCTTCGCTGGCTCGATCGCGGACAACATCCGCCTTGCGCGTCCCGGTGCCAGCGACGAGGAGGTGGCTGCGGCGGCAAGAGCAGCCAACGCGACCGAGTTCATCGAGCGGCTGCCGAGAGGCTTCGACACCGAGGTCGGCGAGGTCGGCGCGCGCCTGTCGGGCGGGCAGCGCCAGCGTGTGGCCATCGCCCGTGCCTACCTGCGCGACGCTCCAGTGCTCGTCCTCGACGAGGCCACCTCGCACCAGGACGAGGCCAGTGAGATCGCCATCGCCGACGCGCTGGACCGGCTGGTCGCGGACCGGACCGTGCTGCTCATCGCCCACCGGCTGCGGCTGGCACAGCGAGCCGACCGGGTCGTGGTGCTTGACGCCGGCCGGGTGGTGGAACAGGGGATCCCGGCCGAGCTGCTGGCCGCCGGCGGCGCGTACCAGCGGCTCGTCGAGGACTTCGGTGAGGACCGCGAGGTGGACACATGAGCGATCTGCGCCGCCTCTCGAGGCTGGTGTTCGCGCACTGGCCATGGCTGGTGGCGGGCGGGCTGTTCGGCGTCGTGGCGGTGGCCTCGAATGTGGCCCTCATGGGCCTGTCGGCGTATCTCATCTCCAAGGCCGCCATCGCTACCGGCGTGGCCGAGCTGGCGCTGGCGGTCACCGGCGTGCGCGTGCTGGCCATCTCGCGGGCGGCCTTCCGTTACCTGGAGCGCTACACCACGCACCGGGCCATGTTCCGCATCCTCTCGACCGTGCGCGTGTGGTTCTACCGTGCGGTCGAGCCGCTGGCGCCGGCGCGGCTCATCGACCGGCGCAGCGGCGACCTGCTGACGCGCTCGGTCAACGACGTCGACGCGCTCGAGGACTTCTACATCAGGGTGCTGGTGCCGCCGGTCGTGGCCGCCGTCGTGGTCGCCGGCGTCTCGGTCGTCTACGGCTTGTTCGACCTGGCCATCGGGCTCGCGCTGGCCTTCTTCCTGGTGCTCACCGGGGTGGTGCTACCGCTGGTCTCCCGCTGGCTCTCGGCCGCTCCGTCGGCTGCGCTGGCCGACCTCCGCGGAGACGTCGGCGCGATGCTCATCGACGAGGTCGGTGGCGTGGCAGACCTGGTGGCCCTCGATGCCGCGGCCGGACATCGCGCCCGACTGCTGGCTCGCGCAGCGGAACTTGATGGCGCCCGACAGCGCCTCGGTGCCATCGAAGGTGTGGCCAACGCGCTCACGGGCCTGTTCGCGTCGCTCGCGGGGTTGGTCATCCTCGCGCTGGCCATCCCGATGGTCACTGCCGGTGAGCTCGAAGGCGTGTTCCTCGCAGCCCTCCCGCTGGCCGCCATCGCGGCCTTCGAGGCGGTGCAGCCGTTGTCGCGATCGCTGCAGCTCTACGACAGCACCAAGGCCTCGGCGAGACGCGTGTTCGAGCTGGTCGACGAGCAGGCGCCGGTGATCGATCCGGCCCGAGCCGGCGCCGCTCCCCGCACGCCCACGCGCTCGAGATCGAGGGCTTGTCCTTCCGCTTCGGCGAGTCCGAGCCGTGGGTGCTGCGGGATCTCAGCGTCGGGATCGGGGAAGGGGAGCGCGTGGCGCTCGTCGGTCCGTCGGGCAGCGGCAAGTCGACGCTGGTCTCGCTGCTGCTGCGCTTCTGGGACTACGACGTGGGCACGATCCGACTGGGGGGTCGGGAGCTGCACGAGCTGGACCAGGAGGTGACACGTGCGCAGCTCGCGGTGGTGCCGCAGGACGTCCATCTCTTCAATGCCACCGTCGCGGACAACCTGATGGTGGCCGATGCGCACGCGACGCTCGAGGACCTTGACCGGGCCTGCGAGATCGCGCAGCTTGACGGCTTCATCGCGTCGCTGCCGAGTGGCTACGACACGGTCGTGGGTGAGGACGGGACGCTCCTTTCTGGCGGGGAGCGGCGTCGGCTGGCGATCGCACGAGCGGTGCTGAAGGACGCACCGGTGGTGGTCCTCGACGAGGCTACCGCCGACCTCGACAGCACCACTGAAGCGGCGCTGTGGTCGGCCATGGACCCGTGGCTCGAGGGCAAGACGGTGTTGGTCATCTCGCACCGTCCCACCATCGGCGCGCACGTCGATCGCGTGGTGGAGCTGAGCGCGTCCACGTGGCCCGAGTGATCGGCCCGGAAGCGCGCCGCAGCGCAGGTGCACCGGGTCGGAGGTCCCGGTCGAACCCACATTCGAGTTGAGTGGTACTCTTTGAGGTCGCTGCAAGTCGCAGCTCGCCCGCGTGGTCGCCCTTTTTCTCGAACGGACCGTGCGCTCTTCGTCTTTCGTTCGGGATCCCCAAGGAGGGCCACGATGGCCACAGGTACTGTCAAGAAGCTCGTCTCTGATCGAGGCTTCGGTTTCCTCGCCGCTGATGATGGCAAGGAATACTTCTTCCACCGCAACGAGCTCGAGAGCTCGTCCGACTTCGACCGCCTCGTCGGCGGCGAGAAGGTCGAGTTCGAGATCGGGCAGAGCCAGAAGGGCCCGCAGGCCCAGCGCGTTCGCCTGGTCTAACGCTGCGCGGCGCGCTTGACGCGCCTCCAGACGCCAGAGAGGCCGGCCCTTCACGGGGCCGGCCTCTTGCGTTGTCGACACGGGTCGTTCGGTCAGCCGGCGAGTGCCTGCGCCACCTTCGCCAGCCGGCCGTGCGCCTCGTCGGCGACTGCACGCAGCGCCGGCACCTCGATATCGCCGAGCATGCCCAGCGGATCAACGACCGAAACGGTCGTGCCACGGCCGTCGTCGTCCTCGTAGACGATGACGTTGCAGGGCAGCAGGAGCCCGACCTGCGGCTCGGTGCTGAGCGCCTTGAACGCGAGCTTCGGGTTGCAGGCGCCGATGATGGCGTACCTGCGAAAGTCGATGTCGAGCTTGTTGTGCATGGTCGCGCGCATGTCGATCTCCGTGATCACGCCGAAGCCCTGCTCCTGCAGTGCTGCCTCGGTGCGCTCTCGAGCCTCCTCGTAGGAAGCATCGAGATGGACGGTGAAGGCGTGCTCGCCCAGTGTGTCGGTCATCGTTCCCCCTGCTCGCAAGCGCGATACGGCTCGCCGCTGCTCCGAGCATAGCCAAACCGGGTCGGTCGATCCGAGGAGGGCTCGAACGCAATCGAGACTGAATCTCGTTAACATGGTGTGGAGATGACGATGAACGAACCCCTTGTCGACGCTCTCAGCCAAGCGGGCTATCGGCTGACCGAGCCGCGACGCGTGGTGGCTGAGCTCGTCTCGGGCCGCAGCGGCCACTTCACCGCCAACGACCTCATCGCTGATGCCCAGGCCACCGATGCCGACATCGGCCGGGCGACGATCTTTCGCGCCCTCGACCTCTTCACCGAGCTCCAGCTCCTCGAGCGCATCGACCTGCCCAACGGCGACCATGCCTACGTGCCCTGTCTCCCGGGCTACCACCACCATCACCTCATCTGCCAGCGCTGTGCGCGCGTGACGGAGGTCGAGGACCTGGGATTGGGCGGGGCCATCGCGGACATGGAAGCGCAAGACCGGCTGGACCGTCCAGAAACATCGGCTCGAGCTCTATGGTCTCTGCCCCGAGTGCCAGGTCGCCGCCTCGGTCGAGCGCTGGGATGAGCGCTACGCGGGTCGTGAGTACCTCTGGGACGTGAAGCCCAACCAGTTCGTGGAGCGGCACGTGAGCGGTCTGGTGCCGGGCACCGCGGTCGACCTCGCGGCCGGGGAGGGCCGCAACGCGGTCTGGCTGGCCACTCGGGGCTGGCACGTCAGCGCCGTGGACTTCTCACGTGGCGGACTTGACAAGGCCGCCCGGCTGGCCGCTGACAAGGGCGTGTCCGACCGCGTGGTCACCGTCAAGGCCGATGCGCTCGACGTGGACGCCGGCCGAGCCCGTCGACCTGGTCGTCATCGCCTACCTCCAGCTGCCGCCCGCACAGGTGCGCACGGTCCTCGAGCACGCCACCACCTGGCTGCGACCCGGCGGACGCATCCTGGTGGTCGCCCACGACCGGGCCAACATCGAGCATGGCTACGGCGGACCGCCCACCCCCGAGCGCTGCTACGACCTCGACGAGACGGTGGCGGCGCTGTCGCCGCTCGAGATCGACGTGGCAGAGGTCGCCAAGCGGCGTGTCGAGACCGAGGAGGGCACCCGGACCGCGCTCGATACACTGGTCATCGCGAGGCGCCCGGCCGCCTGAGCCGGTCTCGACCGTACGAACGACCGTGTGGTCGTGTCAGCTCGCCAGGACCTAGTGGAAGGGGAGCGAAGATGCGCGCATTGTTCCAGGAGGTCTACGGCGAGCCGGAGGCGGTGCTATCGGTTCGCGAGGTCGATCGACCGGAGCTGCCGGACGACGGCGTGCTCGTGCGGGTCCACGTCGCGTCGATCCATATCGGTGATTGCCACGTGATCCGCGGGGTGCCCAAGTCGATGCGGGCGATGTTCGGCCTGCGCCGGCCGAGGAACCCCATCCCGGGTATGGACCTCGCCGGCGTGGTCGAGGCCGTGGGCAGCTCGGCTTCGGACGTGAAGGTCGGTGACGAGGTGTTCGGCAACGGCACCGGAGCCTTCGCCGAGTACGCAGTGGCCAAGGCCGGCAAGCTCGCACCCAAGCCGGCGTCGCTCTCATTCGCCGAGACCGCAGCCCTGGGAGTCTCAGCCCAGACAGCGCTCCAGGCGCTGCGCGACCAGCTCAGGATCGAGCCCGGGCAGCGGCTGCTCGTCATCGGCGCCTCGGGCGGTGTCGGCAGCTTCGCGGTGCAGATCGCGAAGGCCATGGGCGCGGAGGTCACCGGTGTGTGCAGCACCCGCAACGTCGAGATGGTGCGTTCGCTGGGGGCCGACCATGTGATCGACTACGAGACCGAGGATTACCTCGGAAGCAGCGAGCGCTACGATCGCATCCTCGACAATGTGGCCGCCTACCCCATGGGGCAGATGCGGCAGCTGCTCACACCGGAGGGCGAGCTGCTTTCGAACGGCGCCTCCGTGAGCGGCTGGTTCGGCGGGGTCGACAACGTGGTCAAGGCGTTGCTGACCTCGATCATCAACAAGCAGCAGCTCCGGCCCTTCATCTCCCAGAGCACCGGGGCTGATGCGCTGGCCCTCAAGGCACTGGTCGATGAGGGCAAGCTCAAGCCCGCCATGGATCGCACCTTCTCGCTGGATGAGGGACCGCAGGCTTTGGCGCATGTGGCCAGCGGCCACGCACAGGGCAAGACGGTCATCTTGATCTCGGACTCCTAGGTGTAGATCCGGCCCGAGGCTCGTGGGATCGGCTCACGCGGCCTTGGCCCCGGCCGGTTCCAGCAGGGCTGATGCCCGGTGCCGGCCGGCACTGCAGTTGATGCCCGGGTGCCGGCCGGTCCTGCAGCCGATGCCCGGGTGCCGGCCGGTCCTGCAGCCGATGCCCGGGTGCCGGCCGGTCCTGCAGCTCAGCGTCCTTGGCCTCGGGTCGTCCCGTATGGGAGGCCACTCGACCGTCGGGCTCGGTCTCGTTCGCTGCTTGTCTCCTGGGGAGGGCCAAATGGCCGCCGAGCAGCCCCACAAGGCCGGCCCACCGGTCGAATGGCATCCCGGGTGGGACGCATGGAGGCCACCGAGGCCCCACCGGTCGAATGGCATCCCGGGCGGGACGGATCGGGGTCACCGAGGGCTCCACCGGTCGATCGGCCTACAGAGGTCGAGTACCCGTCCACGTTGGCAGGGCGCCCGGCGTCGCAGCCCCGTCAGCTGCGTGAACGACCTTTCGCTCACGCCCCGATGTCGACGACCACCTTGCCCATGGCGCGACCATCCTTCACCTGCCGCAGGGCCGCCATGGCCTCCTCCAGCGGGTAGTGGTCTCCGATCACCGATCGCACCTGCCCACTCGCGAGGAGCGCGTTCGTCTCCTCCATGTCCAGGCGCGTCTGCGGCCAGCCCATGAGCAGGCCCAGGCTCTGCCCATCGGCCCGGGAGAGCCTGCGTCCACGCAGGAAGCCCGCGAGGATACGGAAGGCCGATCCGCCGACCATGCGGTACTTGCCGGTGGGCGTCAGGACCTGCTGCCATTCAGCCACCGAGCGGCGGGCGAAGACATCGAGCACCATGTCATAGCGGTCGCCTAGGGAGACCACGTCGTCGGCGCGGTAGTCGACGACCTCGTCGGCGCCGAGCGAGCGCATGAGCTCCAGCTTGGCCGCGCTGTCCACGCCGGTGACGTGAGCTCCGCGCGCCTTGGCCATCTGCACGGCGAACGTTCCCATCCCGCCGCCGCCACCGTTGACCAGGACGCGCTCGCCCGGCTGGACGTCGCGCACGGCCTTGATGGCCACCCACGCGGCCGATGGCACCGCGCCGGCATCCTCGAGCGGCAGTCCGGCCGGCAGCCGGCAGACCGCGACAGCTGGTGCGACGGCGTACTCGGCGAAGGCGCCGTAGCCGTGCTCGGAGAGGTCACCCATGACCTCGTCACCCGGCGCCAGGTCGGTCACCCCGGCGCCGACGCGCTCGACCACCCCGGCGATGTCGGAGCCGACCACCCGGTGTGCCGGCCGGAAGGGCGCGACCATGCGCACGAAGAAGAATCCGTCGAGGGTCTCGACATCGGCGGCGTTGACCGACGAGCTGTGCACCCGAACGAGCACCTGCCCGTCCCTCGGGCTGGGGATGGGCATGTCGCGGCAGCTCGACCGATTCGGGCGGGCCATACCCCGGTTGGACGATGGCTCGCATCGGGCTACTCCTTCACCAGCCGCCGCAGCTGGTGTGCTGGTGTGAAGAGGATGCGGCGCATGCCCAGCGCGACCACGCTGGTGGTGACGGCTACCGAGCCGAGCACGAGGTACATGATCACAAGCTGGGCCTGGACCGCGTCGAGCGGGGTCACGCCCGCGAGCAGGAGGCCGACCATCATGCCCGGCAGAAAGACGATGCCCACGGCCTTGGTGGTCTCGATCTGCGGGATGAGGGCTGTCCGCAGGGCCTCGCGCAGATAGGGTCGGGCCGCCTCCGACGAGGGCTGGGCGAGAGCGAGCCGAGCCTCGACCTCCAGGCGCTTGTCCTTGAACTCCGCGGTGATGCGGCGGGCGACCAGCACGGTCGCGGTCATGGAGTTGCCGATCATCAGGCCGGCGAGGGGGACCAGGGTCGTGCTGTCGAGGGGGAAGACGCCCGCCCCGAAGAGGATCCCCAGGGTGACCACGGCTGAAGCTGCGAAGGCGCCCATCGAGAGCAGCCAGATGCGGGGCACGTGCGGCACTCGTCGCTGCACGGTCCAGGCCGCGAAGACGATCATGACCGCCACCCACAGCCACGACAGGAGCAGTGGCTGGCCCGGCGAGAGGATGGCCACCAGCACGAGGCCCAGGAGCGCCAGCTGGGCCGCCGCTCGCAGCGCGGCGGTGATGAGGTCGCGCTCGAGGCGCAGCCCGGCCCACCAGCTGATACCGATGGCCACGAGCACGAGCAGCCCGGAGGCGGCGGCCCCGACGAGCTCGACCGGCCCATTCACGACTCCACCACCCGGCCGGCCTCGAGCGTCACCCGGTGATCGGCGATGCGCTCGACCTGGGCGAGATCGTGGGTGACCCAGAGGACGGGTACACCGTCGTCGGCGAGGTCCCGCGCCAGCGCCTCGAGGACCAGGGTGGCGTCGTGGTCGAGTGACGATGTGGGCTCGTCGGCGACGAGGACCCGGGGCTGCATCAGCAGGGCCCGAGCCAGGCACACCCGCTGAGCTTCGCCGCCGGAGAGCGTGGAACCGGCCTGGTCCAGGAACGCACGGTCCAGACCGACCGTGCGAAGCATCCCCTCGTGCGCGTCGCGGTCGTCGATGCCGGTCGCCGCGAGGTTGTCCCGGACCGTGCCGTCGAAGAGCGTCGGCCGCTGGAAGACCATGCCCACGGTGCGACGCAACTGCAGCACGTCGAGGTCTCGAACGTCGGTGCCACGCAGTCTGACGGTGCCGGCCGTGGCGTCCAGCAGGCGGTTTGTGAGCCGCGTCAGCGTGGACTTGCCAGAGCCGGATGGACCGAGCACCACGGTGATCCCGTCCCCGGCGATATCGAGATCGACTCCGCTCAGGATGTCGCTGGAGCCGAATGTGACGGTCACGTCCTGAAAGCTGAAGAAGGTGCTGCTCACCCCGTCATTGTGGCAGCGGCGCCCGCTGACGATACTCGGCCGAGGGACGCATCGGTACTGCACCGAGCAAGGGATGCGGGACCAGCGACCTCGGAGGAGGAGGTGGTCCCGGCTGCCGCGGCCTCGATGCCGAAGATGATGACCCGGAGCGGCCTACCCGGCGTCCGTGTCGGCCTCGGTGACCTCCTGCTTCGCGATGCCCAGTTGGTCCTGCGCCTGCGCCAGCTCCTCGTCGGTCATCTCCTCGGGATCGACCCCGGTGTGCTGCTGGATCTGGTCAGCCTGCTGCTTGGTCATCTTGTAGGCCCCGTAGGCGATCATCCCGCCTGCGAGCACGCGACGGCGACGACGGCGACGCATCGCTCTTCTTCGTGGTCCGAGTGGCATGTTCGGCTCCTCATGTCTCCTGGCAGTGGTCGGCCACTAGTCGTGGCTGATGCGACTGTCACGATTGGACTCCCTCCTGCATGGCGCGTCATCGTCCATATAGGAGGATGCCCCAGCAGGAACGCTCTCGCGACCTTGGGGCGTCTGGAAAACGGACTGCGGCAAGCTGGCGACAGGTACCACCGGGGTCCCTATCTGAGTGAGCGCATCCGACTCTCGGCGCGCCGAGGCTCGTCGGTCGACACTTGGACCCAGACCGTCCCCGCGACCGAGGCAGACGGTTCGTCGTCTGCGTCCTGACACCAGGCGGGTCGTCCCAGTCAGCTGCGCTCGATGAGCTAGCGATACCGCGGGATCACATGCGGCGCACCCGCAGGAACGGCAGGGCCAACATCAGCACCGTGGCCAACACATAGAGGCCGACCGCCAGCGGCGGCGCGACCAGGGCAACGACGACGGCGATCAGCCAGACCCCGTTGGAGATCCTGCGCTGCCGGGTCAGCGCGGCCAGTGTCTCATCGGCGATCTCGCCACCCAGCAGCGTCCGCTGGCGTTCGAGGTAGGCCATCAGCAAGGTCAGCATCACCGACGCGACCAACACGTTGAGGCCGTAGACGAGCACCGCCACCCCCGTATCGGGGCCGCTGAGGTTGCTCACCATGAGGTTGGTCGAGAACGGCAGCAGGGCGATGAACAGCAGGGCCAGGAGGTTGAGTCCGGCGGCGAGGGTGTCGCTGCCCTGCATCAGCCTCGTGGTGCGGGCGTGGGTCATCCAGCTGCCACCGATGAAGGCGAAGCTGATGAGATAGCCCAGGAACTCCGGCCACTCCTCGACCAGGTGCTCGAGCAGGTCGGGTCCGACCGGGACCGGCAGCTCAAGCACGAGCAGGGTGATGGCGATGGCGAAGACGCCATCGGAGAAGGCGTTGAAGCGATCCAGCGGCAGGTCCTCGGGGGGGCGCGCCCCCTGATCGGCATCGACGCTGCCATCAGTCATGGGTGTCCTCACTCCGGGATGTGAAGCATGGGCCCGGAACCGAGGCCCGGGCACTCTGAGCGTAGCCGCCATTCACGCAGCGTTCTCGCGCCGCTGGCAGGATCGACGCGCTCCGCAGATAGTCCGAGCCCGGGAGGGCCGACTTGGGCCGACCCGGGCTCATGCCGGTTTCCTATCGGGGGATCAGGAAGTGGCCTTGGCCGCCGCGTCCTTGATGGAGCTGGCTGTCGCGTCGTCGACACCGGCGCTGCGCACGCTGGTGGCGTCCGGCATCTTGGCCTTGACCGCAGCCACATCGTTGGCCGACACCAGCGCGAGGATGCCCGACTGGTTGGGCCCGAGGGCGCCGGTGAGCGCATCGCCGGCCTCGGACTTGTGCCACTCCTGACGGAGCTTGCCGAGCACGCCACCGACGACACCCATACCGACCGCCCCGGCGATGAGCGTGGGCGGGAAGAAGACGGCCAGCACGACGCCACCGACCGCGCCCCACTTGACGCCGGTCTTGGTGCTGTGGTCGGTCATCTTCTGGATCTTGACCTTGCCCGCATCGTCGGTCTTGATGACGAGCACGCCCTCGATGCCGAGGCCACCTTCGACTTCAGCATCCTGGAGGTTGTTGTAGGCCGTCATGGCCGCGTCCTCGTCGTTGAAGGCCGCCACGATGGCGGCGTAGTCGTAGTCGGTCACGACCGCACCGACGGCCTGCACGCCGGTCTCGTCGCCGACGGCTGCCACCACGGTGGCGCCGGTGTCGTCAGCCTCGGCGGCCACGACGGCGTCGACGTCCTGGGGGGTCTGCTGATCGTCTGTCATCTCGTGTCTCCTTGTCTCTCGTGGGCTTCCTGGGCCGTGCGCATGGTCGCGCACGGCCGGGGTTGGATGCAGTCGTCTAGGCCTCTGCCTCGACCTCCTCGGCCGCGAGGACGGTGGCGAGCGCCTCCTCGGCGGCCTCCTCCTCGATGAGCTCGGCGGTGACCATCGCGGCGACGGCGCGCTCCGCGGCCGCCTCCTCGATGACCTCCTCGGCGATGAGGGCCCGGATGGCCCGCAGGGCGGCGGCGGCCTCGATGGCGTCTGCGGCTGCGACCGCGTCCTCGGCTTCTTCGACAGCGGCTTCCTCGACATCCATGGCCATGCGCACCACGTCGGCGGCCTCTGCCTCGGCCTCTTCCTCGATGAGCTCGGCGGCGATGAGCGTGTCGACGACGTCCTCGACCGCGGCATCCTCGATGGCGATGGCGGTGGCGACGACCTCGGCGGCCTCGAGCATCGCGGCCTCCTCGATGAGCTCAGCCTCCTCGAGCGTCTGGACGATGTCGATGGCGGCCGCCAGCTTGACCGCCTCGGCTACCTCGATGGCCTCTTCGGCCTCGAGCTTGACACGCAGCTCCTCGCCCACGAGCGCGAGCGCGTCGGGCGCGACCATCGCCTGCATGAGCGTGCGCCCGCCGGCCTCGGCGATGGCGTCGCGCAGGTCCGTGGCCCAGTGGTGCTCGATGACGAGGATGGCGGCGGCACCGCCGGCGGGGATGGACTCGCCCAGCTCGATGAGACGGTCGACCGACAGGCCGGCGTCGCGCTCGGCCACCGCGAGGGCACCGGCCTCGGCGCCCTCGAGACCGCCCTCAAGACCGCCCTCGAGACCGAGGCCGATGAGGCCCCCGGCGATGGCACCCAGGCGCATACGCTCGTCCTCGGAGAGGTCGGTCAGGTGCATCGTGTTCTCGATGTCACCGTGGGCGTCCTTCTGGACGAAGAGGGTGTCGATGACGCGGATGACACCGCGCTTTCGGACCCGGCGCAGCTCGGCCAGGATACGGCCGGTGGCCTCGAACTTGTCGAAGCCGACGACGAAGACCTGGATGGGTCCGGTGACGTGCTTGTCAGACATTGGTTGGTCCCTTCTTGTTCATGGATCTATCGCGTGTGACGGGGATGTCCCTGCTTTGCCGGGTATCGCCTCCTCGGTCGGCTTAGGTGGTGGCGGCTGCCCCGGCCGCAGGGGCGACGGCCGCCGGCTCCGGCAGCTCATGACCAGCCCGGACCTTGAAGAACTTGCGGAGCTCTTCCACGACGAACAGCGTCAGCGCCACACCGATGCAGATGAGCCATTGCCCTCCGGTCAGGTTGACCATCGAGAGCAGGTTCTGAAGGATGCCGAGCTCGGTTGCGAGCACGATGAACAGGATCGAAAGGCCGGTTCCCTTGAGAAGCGTGGGATTGCTCAGGATGTATCCGCTGAAGATCGACCGCCGCTCATCGGCCGTTTCCAGGGACGAGACGATGCGGAAGAGCGCGAACGTGGTCACGCCCATCGTGCGCGCGACCGTGTCGCCATATTCGCCGCCCGCCCAGGCCATGACGCCGAGCGTGCCAGCGCCCATGACCAGCCCGACGACGACGAGCCAGGCGGTCAGCTGGGGCGGCAGGATCTTCTGGTCCTTGGGCCGCGGCTTCTCCTTCATGAGGCCGTCTCGTGGCACTCCGAACCCGAGGCCGATGGCCTGGAAGATGTTGACCGTGAAGTTGAGCCACATGGTCTGGAGGGGCAGGAAGGGGACACCGCCCAGGATGTTCAGGAGGGCGGCACCGAGGAAGACGGTGATGTAGCCGTAGCAGGCGGCCATCTGGTAGCGGATGAAGCGCACCAGGTTGTCGTAGACGTTGCGGCCGATGCTGACGGCCTTGATGATGGTGGCGTAGTTGTCGTCGGAGAGGATCATGTCGGCCGCAGCCTTGGTAACCGCGGTGCCGGTGATGCCCATGGCGATGCCGATGTCGGCCTTCTTGATGGCCGGCGCGTCATTCACGCCGTCGCCGGTCATGGCCACGATATGGCCCTTCTCCCGGAGGACGTCCACGAGGTGGACCTTGTCCTCGGGCGTGACCCGGCCGATGACGCCGATGTCATCGACCTCGCGGCGCGCGTCCTCGTCGCTCAGGGCGGAGAACTCGGCACCGGTCATGCCTCTGCCCGTGATGCCCAGTTGGTGGGCCACGACCTCGCCGGTGAGGGCGGCGTCGCCGGTGATCATGCGGATCTGCATGCCGGCCGCATGGGCCTCGGCGATGGCCGCCTTGGCCGCGGGCCGTGGTGGATCGGTGATGCCGACGAGCGCCAGCAGCGTCATCCCTTCGATGGCCTTCAGCAGATCGGCACCGGGGTCGAAGGTGTTCGGGTCGAGGTCCTTGAAGCCGGTGGCCATGAGGCGCATGCCCTGCTGGCCCATCCGATCGCTTTCAGCGAGGTAGGCGTCGTGGAGCGTCGCGACCGGGACAGGCTTGCCATCCTGGCCGCTGACGAGCGCAGCACGCTCGAGCATCTGGTCTTGTGAGCCCTTGATGTAGGCACGCACGACCTTCTTGCCCTTCTCGTCGGTCCAGTCGTGGAAGGTGGCCATGAGCTTGTAGGCTGCGTCGAACGGCAGCGTCGCGATGCGCGGGTAGGCGTCACGCGTCCCGTCGACGTCGATGCCGCCCTTGGTCGCGAGCACGACGAGCGCACCCTCGGTGGGGTCGCCGGTGAGCTTCGCGTCACGGACCTCAGCATCGGAGCAGAGGGCCATGGGCAGCAGGTACGGCTCCAGCGGGACCGGGGCCTGGCCGGCGGCCTGGGTGATCTGCCCTTCCGTCGAGTAGCCGGTACCGGTGATGGTGTAACGGCGCCCCGCGATGGACAGCTGGACCGCGGTCATCTGGTTCATCGTGAGCGTGCCGGTCTTGTCCGAGTTGAGCGCGGACGTGGAACCGAGCGTCTCGACGGAGCGCAGCTGCTTGACGATGGCGCCAGCTGCCGCGAGCATCTGCGAGCCCTTGGACAGGATGGCCGTGTTGATGGCCGGAAGAGCCGTCGGGATGGCGGCGATCATGAACGCGACCGCGGTCAGGAAGAGCTCCTCGAGGGCCGCGCCGCGATAGATGCCCAGGATGAGCGAGGCCGCCAGCGCGAACCCGGCAAGGATCAGGATCTGTCGTGTCAGGCCGTTGATCTGCTTCGTCAGCGGCGTGTCTTCGGTGACCGTGGACGAGAGCATCCCGCTGATGCGGCCGACCTGGGTATCCATGCCCGTGGTGACCACGAGGATCACACCCGAGCCCCTGGTGACCTGCGTGTTCATGAAGGCCATGTCGACCCGGTCGCCGAGCGCCGCGTCGGAAGCGACGGCAGCGACCGACTTGGGCGTGGGCACGCTCTCGCCGGTGAGGGCTGATTCGTCGATCTCCAGGGTGGCAGCGTCCAGGATCCGGGAGTCAGCCGGCACCAGGTCGCCC
This sequence comes from uncultured Chloroflexia bacterium, assembly GCA_963731995.1. GTDB lineage: Bacteria > Chloroflexota > Limnocylindria > Limnocylindrales > CSP1-4 > JAFMJV01. Next base: position 322,459 of record CAVSXV010000013.1, on the reverse strand, counting down.
GCCTGCAGGTTGACGATGTCGCCCGGGACGAGCTGCTCCATGGGCACGTCGACGAGGTCGCCGTTCCGACGTGTCTTGGCGGTCACGACCATCTTCTGGGTGAGGGCATCGGCAGCCGAGGAGGCCTTGCCTTCCTGGTTCATGCCCATCATCGCGTTAAACAGGGTCAAGAGGATGAGCATCACGCCGGTGAAGAACTGGTCGGGCAGGAACAGGCAGACGACACCGGCGATGACCAGCACGATCTGCATGGGGTCGGCGTACTGACGGAGGAACACCTGCAGGGGCGTGGCCTTCTTGGCCGCGGTGAACTTGTTGGCGCCGTACTTGGCCCGTCGCGACTCGACGTCGGCGGACGCCAGGCCCTGATCCTGTTCCACGCCCTGCTTCTGGAGCGCTTCCTTTGGGCTCAGGGCGAACCAGGCGGTGGTATCGGCCTCGGCCGGGGTCTTCGCCGCCGCGGATGACGTGGCAGCGGTCATGACTTCTTCCCCTTCTTGGCCTTCTTCCCCTTCTTGGCCTTCGGCTTCTTGTCCGCCTTGGCTGTGAGCTCAGCCTCGATGGGGTCGGGCTCCGCACCCGCGGGCGCCTGGGCCATGAGCTCGGCCTTGACGCTCTGGAGATCGGCCCGATCCTCGTCGCTGACCGTCGGGTACCGGGGGTCGATGCCGATGAGGGTGTCGGCGATGATGCCGGCCGCCACGACGCGGGCGAAGGGCTTGTCATCGGCGGGCACGACGTACCACGGTGCCCACGCGGTGCTGGTGTTGCTGAGCACTTCGCTGAAGGCCTTCTGGTAGTCGTCCCAGTAGGCCCGCTCCTTGGCATCGTTGGCGCTGAACTTCCAGTTCTTGTCGGGCTCGTCGATGCGCGCCAGGAAGCGCCGTCGCTGCTCCTCCTTGGAGAGGTTCAGGAAGATCTTGACGAAGCGATAGCCCTGGTCAGTGAGGTAGCGCTCCCAGTCGTTGATCTCACGGAAGCGTCGCTTCCAGACGTCACCCTTCTTCGAGCCCGGCGGCATCTTCTGGCCGGCCAGGATCTGCGGGTGGACCCGGACGACGAGCACCTCCTCGTAGTGGGAGCGATTGAAGATGCCGATGTGGCCGCGCGCGGGCAGCTTGAGCTGATAGCGCCACAGGTAGTCGTGGTCCAGCTCCTCGGCCGAAGGGATCTTGAAGCCGTTGACCTCGACGCCCTGCGGGTTGACGCCGCTCATGACGTGGCGGATGGTGCCGTCCTTGCCCGCGGCATCCATGGCCTGCAGGACCACGACCACACCGTGGGTGTCCTGGGCCGCCAGCCGGGCCTGGTACTCGGCCAGCAGCTCGATGCCCGAGGCCAGGACGTCCTTCTTCTCCGCCTTGGTGGCCTCGGCCGTGACCTTGGCCGGATCGAAATCGCGAGGCAGGCGGACTCGGCGTCCTGGCTCCACTCGGAACGGCTCGATGAACTGGTGGATGCGCTTGGGTGTGATCGTTGCCACTGTCGGCCCTCCATCTCCTGGTCTCTTCGGCTCAGCGGTCGTTGACGCCGCGAAACCACGATCGGCCGAGCGAGCGCGAATATCCGATGACCAAGCGCTGCCAAGCCACCTACCAGTCAACGTCGCCACTGGCACGCGGTCATCGTCCATATCGGACGATGTAGTCCGGCGGCAAGGCGCGCCTAATCAACAGATGGCGCGGCCTCAGGCTGTGCCTGTGAGATCAGGTGGAGGATCGAGCATGCGACCTGCGGAGACAACGTTCCGCCGTCTCACGATCGGGGACCCGGGGGTCCTCGCCTCGATGTTCGATCCCGATGACGATGAGGCGAGCCTGGTCCGGCTCGACCAGCGCTCCGAGGCACTGGTTCGAATCGGCGCTCTGGTGGCACTCGATGCCCCATCCACCGCGTACCGGGATGCGGTCCAGACCGCGCTCAACGCCGGGTCCACCCTTGATGACCTGATCGGTGTCCTCTACGCGGTCGCGGCTTCGGTCGGCTCCGCGAAAGTCGCCTCAGCGGCTCCCAAGATCGCGCTCGCTGCCGGCTACGACGTCGACGCTGCGCTCGAAACACGCGACGGATAGCCAATCCCTGTTCCTCTCGCGCCAACCGCCCCAGCGATCGCCCGTACCTCGATCGCCAGCACCGCCGCTCCGCCGGATGATAGGGTCGTCTTGCGATAGCTCCCGATGCGGCAGGAGGCGATGGCGGAGACGACGGCCGGTGGGCGGCCACCCGAACGCGAAGGCAGCGCTCCCGGTTCTGCCGCGGTCGGCTTCGAGCCCTCTTTTCAGTTGATGGAAGCCAAGCTCCGCCCGCCCGCCATGGGCGCACAGATCGTCTCAAGGGTCCGGCTCCGCGAGACGCTCGCCGCTGAGGGCACGGCGACGGTGGTTTCCATCGTCGCCCCCGCCGGCTACGGCAAGACCGTCCTGCTCGCCGACTGGGTGGCTCACGACGATCGACCGACCGCCTGGCTCTCCCTCGATGAGCTCGACAACGAGCCGAGCGTCCTGCTCACCTATCTTGCCGCGGCCATCGATCGCATCGAGCCCATCGACGCCTCCATCGGCTCGATGCTCACCGCGCCTGGCCCGCGCGTCCTTGCAAGGGCTGTGCCCCGCCTCGCATCCGAGCTCCATCGATGGCCCCGGCCGGGCATCATCGTCCTGGATGACATGCACCGGCTCACCGACCGACGTTGCCTCGACGCGCTGACGTTGCTCCTCGAGTACCGGCCTCCTTCGGTCCAGGTCGTCATCGCGGGAAGGTCCATCCCGGATATCGCCCTCATGCGGTTCCGCGTCCAGCGAGAGCTGGTGGAGCTCGATCGAGACGCGCTCTCGTTCACCGCGGGTGAAACCCAGGCACTCGTTGCCGGCATTGGCTTCCAGCTGGATGAAGCGGAGGCGCGCTCGTTGGCGGCGCGGACAGAGGGGTGGGCGGCGGCGATCTATCTCTCGACCCTTGCCGCCGAGCGTGGCCCCGAGGAAGGCGCCCGGCGGCCCACGGTGCGGGGCGAGGACGGCTACATCGCTGACTACTTGCGACTGGTCCTTGGCGGCGAGCTGAGCGGTGACGATCTCGCGCTCCTGACGCGCACATCGATCCTCGAGGTCGTGGAGGGGCAGATGGCGGGAGCCATCGCCGGAGTGACGGGAGCCGCAGCGCGGCTCAAGACCCTGGCGCGCGAGAACCAGCTCATCTCCGAGGTCGACAGTGAGCCAGGGTCGTACCGCTACCATCAGCTTCTGCGCGACTATCTGCAAGCGGAGCTCGAACGGCGCGAGCCCGGTGTGAGAGCGCAGCTGCATCGCCGAGCGGCGGCGGCGTTCGAGGCCACGGGTCACAACGTACTCGCGGTCGAGCACTCGTTCGCGGGGGGCGACCTGGATGCCACGGCGTCCCTCGTCCTGCGGTCGGCGGTGCTGGCGCACTACGGCGGTCTCACCGAGCGAGTCGACCGATGGCTGCGGAGCTTCGACGACGAGATCATCGGTCGGCGACCAGAGATCGCTGTCATCAGGGCCTGGTTCGACGCTATCAACGGCAGGCCCGAGATGGCCGATCGGATGGCCGATATCGCCGAGCGATCGGTGTTCACCGGTCCGTCGGGCGATGGCTCGGCATCGTTCGAGTCGGCGAGAGCGATGCTGCGGGCGGCCATGGCCCGCCGCGGCGTGGAGAGCATGCTCGCGGATGCGTCCCTCGCGGTCGCCGCTGAGAAGACGGGGAGCCCCTGGCGCTCCGTCGCGCTCTATCTGCTCGGTTCCGCGCACCTGCTGCGCGAGGAGAGCGCCTTGGCTGACGCTGCGTTCGCCGAGTCCGTCTTGGTGGCCAGGAGGACGGGCACGTCCGCCGGTCTGGCCCTCGCGGGCCGCGCGTCCATCTCCATGGCCGCGGGCGAGTGGGGCGACGCAGAGGGGTACGCCCGGGAGAGCCACGACTGGTTCGGACGGGTCGGACTGGGCGAGATGGCCACGGCACTCATCGTGCACGCCGTCCTGGCTCGCGTCGCTCTCCGCAATGGCGACCCGGCGACCGCTCGCACGGAGCTCGTGCACGCGCAGGTCGTGAGATCGCTGGCCTCACACGTCCTGCCCTGGAGCTCGGTATCCGCACTTGTCGAGCTCGGGAAGGGCTACCTCGCTATCGGCGACCCGGGTGGCGCCCGGACCGTCGTGGCACAGGCCGAGGGCATCGCCCGCCACCGTCCTGACCTGGGAGTGCTGTCCGCTGAGCTGGTGGAGCTACGACGAAGCGTCGATGGTGCGGCGCGCACGCTTGGAGGACCCTCGACGCTCACCCCAGCCGAGCTGCGAGTGCTGCCCATGCTCTCCACCCATCTGAGCTTCGAGGAGATCGGCGACCGCCTACACGTGTCACGCACCACCGTGAAGACCCAAGCGGTCGCGATCTACGGGAAGCTTGGGGTGTCGAGTCGCAGCGAGGCCATCGACCGCGCCATCGAGATCGGTCTGCTCGAGCCGTTCCCCGGCCTTCGGCTGACCGGGGCCGTTACGAAGCGAACGCAGCCAGACGGGACTTGATCTTCAGGCCGTGAGTCCACGCTGGTCCATAGTTCATCTCCCGCGGCCTATCGCGCCGACCGGATCCTGTCCAGCTACCGTCTGGTCACGGCGATGATGCTGCCCTGCGAGTCTGGCCGCGGTCAGACGAAGCGCTGGAGGGCACGACGGTGATCGACCTGATCACGGTGTGCGGACTTCTCCCTTCGATCCGGAGCAGGTGGCGGCCGGTCGAGATGATCTCATTGGTCGTGCCGAACACGTGGCCATCTCTGGACGTCGCGGCGATGCTCCTGCCATCGAGTCGCAAGATGGGAAGCTCGCCCCGACTTGGCCCAGCAACCTGCACGGCGATCTCGAGGTCGAGCCGGGACGCCTCCGCCACCTCGATGGAGTACTGGACCCAGTCACCGGCCTCGAGCACGACCTCGAGGCCGGCTTGAGTCTGTTCGGGCGTATCGGAGTGGTCGAACGTGATGTCGCCATGCCGCCTGCCCGACGGGTTGATCGTCACGTTGTCGTCGCTGCGAAACTGGTGCAGTGGCCGCGCGCGGCTCGTCTTGTAGGAGACACCTTCCCCGAGGAACCCGAACGCCTCAGGCGCGAGCCGGACCGGGACACGGTGGAACAGTGCGCTGACGACTTCGGGGCGGTAATCACAGTCGTCGAGCGGCATCCGGTCAAGCAGGTCATCCAGCAGCGGAGCGGCTACAGCGGCCGGGAGTCGGGGTCCCTCGCCCACCGCGAACCGCACGATCTCCTGCCATCGATCGGGTGCCGATATCGAGGCCGGCGACGACCACGTCTCGAGCTTCTTCCAGGGCCAGAAGTTCCACGAGATCCCGAGGTCTTCATAGAGCCCGAATGCCGTCTGCAGCCAGCCCAAGCCGTTCTCGCCGCCCTCACCCATGTAGATCGGCAGGGACAGTGACTCGGCACGCTCCACGTACTCCGCGATGCTGGGCCGGTCAGGCGCTGACCAATACTTGTGGAACTGGAGCATCGAGTTGGCATCCCAGACCTCGGTGAAGATGCTCCAATCCGTTGACCAGCGAGTGCCTTCATAGATGATCAGATGGTTCGGATCCACTGAGCGGATGACAGAGGTGAGGTCGCGGTAGAGGCCCACTAGCTCGGCCGCGAAACGAGGCCCGTACTCATGCGGCAGTGGCTCGTTGAGGAGGTCATATCCGGCGATCACCGTCTCCTCGCGATAGCGTTCCGCGAGATGGGCCCACAGCGCGATGGTCCGTTCCCGGTAGGCACCGCCAAGCAGGAAGAGGTCGGGCAGCCCGCGAGGGGAGTCGTCGATATTCGTGCCGGTCTGCCCACCTGGTGCGCCGTGCAGGTCCAGGATGACCCACAGCCCGTACCGACGGCACCACTCGATCAGCCGCTCGATGGGTGCCACGCCCTCGGGTCGCAGATCACCGGCGTCGTCGATGAGCAGCCGGGCGTTCAAGGGCAGGCGCACATGATCGAAGCCTTCTTCTGCGATTCGCCGGATGTCCAGCTCGCCGATGAATCGGTCGCGGAAGCCACGCCAGAACTCGGCCGCGGTTTCGACGCCGACAAGGTCCCCGATCAGCGCTTCGATCTCGCGCGCCGACTGCGGACCCTCGCGTGGGAAGCGCCACATGTAGCCCTCGGGCAGGAGCCAGTTGCCCAGCCCCACGCCGCGCATCAGGAGCGGCCGCCCCAGGCCGTCAAGCAGCGACCCGCCCCCCACATGGACGAAGCCATCGAAGGTCACCGTCGTGAGCCCGGTCACTTGAGTCCCGACATCGTGAAGCCCTGGACGATATGGCGTTGCAGCACCACGAACACGATCAGGATCGGGATGACCATGAGCGAAGCGCCCGCCAGTTGCAGCGGCGGACTGACCGTGAGTTGCTGGTTCAGCAGGTTGAGCCCGACGGACAACGTGTAGTTGTCCGAATCGGTGGCGATGATCAACGGCCACAGGAAGCTGTTCCAGGCAGTGATGAAGGTCAGGACGCCGATGACCGCGAGGATGGGGCGCGACATGGGCAGGACGATCGAGCGCAGGATGCGTAGCTCGCCGGCCCCCTCGATGCGCGCGGCCTCGAGGACCTCATCGGGGATGGTAGTCATGAACTGGCGTGCGAGGAAGAGCGTGAAGCCACTGACCAGCGTGGGCAGCGCCACCCCCACGAGCGTGTTCGTCAGGTGGACGCTGTTGAGGATCAGGAAGGTCGGGATCATCGTGACCTGGATGGGGATCATCATCGTCGACAGCACCAGCAGGAACATCACGTTCCGTCCGCGGAAGCGGAACTTGGCGAAGCCGTAGCCGGCCATGGCGATGAGGAACATGCCCAGGAACGAGATGCCCACCACGATGAGCGTGTTGAGCAGGTAGCGCGCGAAGTCGAGCTCCGTGAACAGCTGCACGTACGAGTCGAGGGTCGGCTGCTGCGGTAGGAGCGTCGGTGGGATGAGGCGCGACTCGCTCAGCGGCTTGAGCGAGGAGGTGACCATCCATACGAAGGGGAACGAGGTGATGATCGCGCCTAGCCCCAGCAGGACGCCGATGACCACCGTCCGCGGCTTGAGCCTACGCGCCATCGTCACCGATCCTCCGCAGCCTGAGCTGAGCGACGGTCACCACGAGGATGAGCGCGAAGAGGACGACCGACGCCGCCGAGGCGAAGCCGAATTCGTTGAAGCGAAAGCCCTCGAAGTAGATGTAGAGCGAGGCCGAGGTGGTGGCGTTGGCCGGCCACTTCTGGAGCACGAACGGCTCGTCGAAGAACTGCATCCAGCCGATCAGCGTGGTGATCGAGACGAAGAGGATGGCGAAGCTCAGCAGCGGGATGACGATGGAGCGCGTGGTGCGCCAGCCCGAGGCGCCGTCGATGGCGGCCGCCTCACGGTACTCGCGGGGGATGCCCTGGAGGGCCGCGAGGAAGATGATGATGTTCAGCCCCGTGGCTCGCCAGATGGCGACGATGGCCACGGACAGCTTGGAGACGAAGGGATCGCTCAGCCAGGGGACGGGCCCCAGGCCGACCTGGCCGAGCAGGTAGTTGAGCAGGCCGAACTGGCTGTTGTAGAGATAGCCCCAGATCAGCGAGACGGCCACGATGGCAGTGATGGCGGGCAGGAAGTAGAACGAGCGCAGCGCACGGAAGTAGCGAGACTGCGAGTAGTCGAGGCCCAGCGCGATGAGCAGCGAGAGGGCCACGATGGTAGGCACGCCGATGACCACGAAGAAGGCGGTGTTCCCGAGCGAGACCCAGAAGTCGGAGTCGGCGAACAACGTTCGATAGTTCTCGAGCCCGATGAAGCTGACCTTCGACCAGTCGCCCAGTCCGCCGATGTCAAGATCGGTGAGGCTGACGAATACAGCGACGACGATGGGCAGGACGCCGAACGCCATCAGCAGCAGGAACGCCGGTCCTACCAGGGCATACGGGACCGCAGCGCCACGTCGCCGGGGGCTGGTGGCCAAACGTGCGACTCGAGCGCTGCGGTCGATGAGGGTCATCGTTCAGGTCGCTCCGAGCAGGTGTTCCGGGCGAGTGCACGTGCACCCGCCCTGTAACACCCGAGCGAACTAGCTACTCGATACCGGCGACGGTTTCGAACAGGGCCGCGAGCGTCGCTTCCTTGTCCGCGCCCTCGAGGGCGATCTTGTTGAGCGAGGTGAGGATCTCAGCGCCGACCTTGTCCCACACGGGGATCATGGGCAGGAGCTTGGCGTCCAGCAGCTGCTCGGCATAGACCGCTACGTTCGGATCGGCGGTGACGGCAGGGTTCGCCGCAGCTTCGAGGTTGGTAGGCAGCTGGCTGGTCGCCTCGAACCATGCAACCTGCGTCTCGGGGGCCGAGAGGTACTCGAGCAACGCGAGCGCGCCGGGGACATTGTCGGACCCTTCCCAGAGGGCCATGTTCGAACCGGCGAACAGTGCGGTGCCGGTGACATCTGCGGGCAAGGTCGCGACAGCCCACTTGCCGTCGAGCTCGGGTGCCTGATCCTGGAGCATGGCTGCCAGATATGGACCTGAGATGAGCATGGGCGCGGCTCCGGAGATGAACCCCGCGGCCTGGTCCCAGTCGGACGCGGTCGGCACGAGGCCCTTCTCGAAGAAGCCCAGATAGAAGTCGACGGCCTTGCGGAACTCGGGCGTGTCAAGGGTCACCTCGCCGTCGGGCCCGACGACGTCTCCGCCAGCCTGCCAGGTGAACTGGATCGGCAGCGGTGCATCCCACTGCGGGATGTAGTAGCCGTAGTCCGAGCCGTCGGTCGCAGCCATCTGCTCAGCTGCGGCAGTGAACTCGTCCCAGGTGGTCGGAGGTCCCGAGAGCCCGGCGTCGGCGAGGATGTCCGTCCGGTAGAACAGGACCCGAGTATCAGCCACCCAGGGCACGCTCGTGACGGTGCCGTCGCTACTGAGGTTGGCGGCAGAGACGGCCTCGGGGAAGTTCGAGCTATCGAGCCCGGGATGGTCCGCCAGATACGGTGTGAGGTCTGCGAGGGCGCCGGCCTTGACGAACGTCGGCAGCAGCGAGAGCCCTACCTGGCTGACATCGGGACCGCCACCCGAGGCCACGGCCGTCGTCAGCTTGTTGCCGACGTCGCCCCAGGGCACAGCTTCCACATCGACGTTGACGCCGGTGGCCTCTTCGAATGGCTTCACGAGGTCGCTGAACTTGGCAGCGTCCTCCATCGTCCAGACCTCGACGGTCGTCCCGTCGATGGAGTCGTCGGCATCCTGCGCCATGGCTGGTGCGACCGACGTCGCGGAGATGGCAAGCGCGGTGAGCGCTACTGCCAGACGTGAGCGTGTGGTCAAGGTTCCCATTGCTAGTACTCCTCCTGTGTGTTGGTCAGCCGCCGAGTCTCGTCCAGGCGACCGTTGTTGCGATCGGTCGGCTGAGGCGTCCCCGAGGTCAGGTGATGGCGAGCGATGAGGTCGCGATACCAGCTCGCGCTGGCCTTCGGGATCCGTCGCTGCGTTTCGTAGTCGACGTAGACGAGACCGAACCGACTTCTATAGCCCTCCCCCCATTCGAAGTTGTCCATGAGTGACCAAACGAAGTAGCCACGTAGATCGACGCCCTGCGTGATGGCGTCTGCGGCGGCATCGAAGTAGCCCCGCAGATAGTCGATGCGTTCGCTGTCGCGAACCTGACCGGTGGGGTCGACGTAGTCGTTGTACGAGGCACCGCTCTCGGTCACGAATAACGGGACTGGCGGGTAGTCCGTGTGGATGCGCAGCAGGACGTCTCGCAGCGCGTCGGGAGTCACAGACCAGCCAAGGGACGTGGTCGCTGGCTCCGCCGGCGTCCCGTGAGCACCGAGATGACCATCGGTCGGGTCAGCCTCGACGAGCACTCGTTGGTAGTGGTTGACCGCGAAAAAGTCGATCGGGCTTGCGATCATGGCCTCATCACCCTCTCGCAGAAGCGTCGAGAAGCCCAGCCGGTCGTAGAGCGTATGCACGGCCGCGGGATAGTGACCCAGCAGAACCGGATCCAGGAAGAGACGGTTGCTGTTCGTGTCGTATCGATCGGCGGCTGCGAGGTCCTCGGGGCTCTCCGACATGGGCAGCACGTCGGTCACGATGTTGGCGATACCGAGCTTCGCCTCCGGCCGTTCCGCTCGGATCGCCTGCACGGCAAGTCCATGGGCGAGGTTGAGATGGTGCGCGGCGGCCACAGCGGCTCGAAGATCGTGCCGTCCGGGGGCATGGATGCCGCTCTCGTACCCGAGGAATGATTGGCACCACGGCTCGTTGAGGGTGATCCAGTCATCGGCGAGGTCACCGAGCACGGCCACGGCTTGGGCGGCGAAGTCAGCGAAGCGCGCAGTCGTGTCGCGATCGGGCCAGCCGCCGCGATCCTCGAGCACTTGCGGTAGCTCCCAGTGATAGAGGGTCACGAACGGTCGCACGCCTGCCTCACGGAGCCCAGCGAGAAGGGTGCGGTAGTGGTTGACACCCGCTGGATCGAGGCGGCCTTCTCCGCCCGGTTGCAGACGCGGCCAGGAGACCGAGAGCCGGTACGCCGAGAGGCCCATCTCGGCGATCAGATCGACGTCTTGCGCCCAGCGGTGGTAGTGATCGCAGGCGATGTCACCAGTGTCGCCGTGGACCGTCTTCCCGGGTGTGTGGGCGAAGGTATCCCAGATCGACCGATCCCGACCGCCCTCGTTCACGGCCCCCTCGATCTGATAGGCAGAGGTCGCGGCACCCCATAGGAAGCCATCGGGGAATCGCGATAGATCCAGGTCGTCTGGTCGTGCGGGTGAAGTGAGCATCGGCCATCGGGGCTGTTCGTTCATGAGCTGGATCCCACTTGCGCTCCGACCCGCTCGAGTGGCGCGGACATGCTGAATCCCCGGGCCAGATGATGGTGGACCACGAGCGTCGCAGCTCCCAGCGCGACTGCGTCATCGCCGAGCTGGCCCTGGACGATCTGCACTGACTTGAACGGCTGTGCGAGTGAATAGCGCTCCGCGGCAGAGCGGACGTCATCGAGCACCGGGGGCGTGATCCGTAGCCCGACCGACCCGGCGAGGACGATCTTCTCGGGATTGAAGAGGTTGATCAGCGTGGCCAAGCCCGCTCCGAGATGGCGGGCGAAATCGGCGGAGACCGTGGCAGCACCGCGATCATCCGCGGCACGAGCAAACAGCTCTCCGATCCGCGCCGTGTCGGGCACGGCTTCGGAGGCCTCGCGGCCCAGCAGGGCATCCCAGCGTTGCAGCAGCGCGGACTCGCCGACATAGGCCTCGAGGCAGCCCTGCGACCCGCACCGGCAGGGTTCGCCATCGAGGACGATGGGTGTATGCCCCCACTCACCTGCGCTGCTCCGAGATCCCCGGTAGAGCCGGCCTTCGGTGAAGACCGCGCTGCCGACACCGATGCCGAGAAGCGCGATGACAGCGTCGGCCGCACCGCGGCCTGCGCCGAACCACGACTCGGCCTGCCCCATCGCTTTCGCTCCGTTGTCCACGACGACCGGACTGCCCAGGGCTTCCCGCAGGAGACGCCCGAGAGGAAGACCATCCCATCCGAAGGCCGGGGCATGGATCCTGGCTGCATCACCGGGCTCGACCACTCCCGGCACGCTGACACCGACGCCCAGGAGCTCGGCGCCGGTTGGCACGGCCCTGCTCAGGACGTCGCGGAAGGCGCCTGCGATCCGATCCACGATCACCGATGGGTCCGAGGTGCGCGCGTTGAGATCCACGAACACTTCGGCTCGTCGCTGCCAAGCCAGATCGAACACCTCGACGCGCAAGCCGCGTTCGCCGACGTCGACCCCGACCGAGATGGCGCGATCCGCAGCGACACGCAGGATCGTTCGAGGACGACCGCCGCTCGACTCCTCCGAACCGACCTCGACGATCAGGCCTTCGTCGAGTAGCTCCGAGACCACCAGGCCCACGGTGCCCGCGGAGAGACCGGTCGTATCAGCGAGCGCCTGGCGGCTGGTCGCTCCCTTGAACAGGAGTTCGCGAAGGAGCGCGGTCCGATTGGAGCGGCGGAGGTCTCGCGTGGTCTGCGGTCTGGACACCGGGTGTTCCTGAGGGACTTTGTGTAAGTGTCATAGTAACTGCCCTGTCAAGCACCTGGTAGCCGGACTTTCGCTCCGTCCGACTCGGCCTGGATCGAGTCTCCCGATGGAGACCACGAGTGGTCGGACAGTGTTGGGCGAGTGGAGCGACGACGTGTCGATATAGACCCTCGTCGGCGAAACGCCGAACCGATGACCTGCGTCCTCTTTCAGGCAGTCGCCACGAACAGCCGCTGACGCGTGCTGGCGCTCAGGGCTGGAGGCCGTGCCCCACGAGGGCCGCGCCGCCTGTTGCCGATCGAGGCGGTGTCTAGCAGTTCGCTCCCTCCAAGGACCATGAGGACACAGTTTTCGTGTCGCAATAAGCGCCAAGAGGGGCTTGGAGCGGGAGACGGGATTCGAACCCGCGACATCCAGCTTGGAAGGCCGATACGCCTAAGCGCAGTGGCACCATGCTCAGACACCCGAGCATTTCGCGTCCAGTTGTGGTGTCTGGCTTCACCCTCGAGTCCCGGGTTCACCTCAGCACTGGCAGGCCTCTCGTTCCCTTGGTCTCCGGCCTTTCCTCGCCCTCGCACGAGTAGTCTGGTCGGTCGACTCGGGTCAACTCGCGAACGTTCCATCGACCACATGCAAACGATCGGATCCGTCGTCATCGTTTGCGCTCCGGCCGGAAACATCGAAGTCGTGGCTTCGGGTGCCCGACAACGCCGCATCGCTTCCTGCCGACATCAAGCTGCGGCCGGCTTGCGTCTGCGTGTACCGTCTGTGGAGTCGCAGCTGGCCTACAGCCCCCACCGTGGCAGCGAGAGGTACACCGATGCGCCGAGTCCCCCACCATGCGTTTGCCGTGATAGCCGCCGTCACACTGGTCATGGCCGTGCCCACCACGACCCTGCTCGCAGCCGAAGGCGACACCGATGAGTCGTCCCTCTGCGATACGATCACGCTCGCGGAGATCCATGCGCTGAGTCCGCTGCGGTTCGAGGAGCCTAGCGACGGATCGGCATTCGGCGGCACCTTCTGCCAGTTTGGAAGCGCTCAGGCTGAGGCGGAGTTCTACCAGCTCGGCCTCGGGCTGTCCGACTTGGCCACGGTCGAGCTCGCGCGGGAGCAGCTGCCGGGGGGCCTCGATCTCACCGTCGCGGGACGCCCCGCCTATCTCGTGGAGCAGCCCGACAATGTCCCGCCGGGTGTCCAGCTACTGGTCGATCTGGGACCGGAGTCGCTAAGTGTGTCAGTCAGTGTGCCTGAGGGGCAGCTGGGACTCGATCCGAATGATTTGGTCATAGGTGTCGCCGAAGTCGCGGCACCGCGCTTGCTGGACGCCGTCGAATTGGCCGATGCTCAGCTCGGGGTGCCTGATGTCGACGGGATCGAGTGGGGCCGAAACCAGGACGTGGCGACCGCCGAGGAGCTGATCGAGCGTGATGAGGCACAGGCAGCGATCTGGCAGCCGATCCTTGATGCGACCGGCGCTGAGCCCAGCGAGCTGCTCATCCTGAACGTCAGGGCCTTCAAACCTGGTACGACGGACGAACTCGGGTTCTACGGCGCGCTACGCATCGTGGATGTCGACGAGAACGCCCTGCGCACAGGGTTCATCGACTTCATGCGGAACCAGGCCGGAGACGTCGTGCTCGAGGACATCAGCCTCGGTGGCAGGGATGTACAGCGTATGGCCGCGGGCGACCAGATCAGCGGCGTCCTGTACTTCGACGGTGACACCGCCCATGTGTTCACGATGTCCGAGGAGGATGCGGCCTTGGTGATCGCGGCTCTGCCTTGACCCGGGCGTTCAGCGTCGAATGGGCGGGTCCGCTTGAATAGACTCCCATGTTCGCCGGTCTCTCGATGTCGCGGCGCTGGTCTCACCTCGCTCAGACCGACCCGTTGGCTCGCTCGCGAATAGATGATCTCAAGATCGGAGACAAGCCTGCATAGCCAGCGTCTCTGACGAGTACGGGTGTTCTGGAGCGGGAGACGGGATTCGAACCCGCGACATCCAGCTTGGAAGGCTAGCGCTCTACCAACTGAGCTACTCCCGCTCGGGGGAACCCGCCTCGCGTCGACGATACGTGCGAACACGGTGGCAGTTCGCACACACGATATCGCACTTGGCTACCTCAGCCATGATTCGCGTACTGCCGGCCCGTCCGATCATGCGACTGACCGTGTATCGCTTGTCGCTTGGGGTCACGGTGGTCGAAGTCCATCGCACACACAGGGAAGCGGCGATGGCAGTCGGCGCATTCACGTCGTTTCAGATCGTCGAGCATCCTCGCCCGTGTCTTCCAGTAGCGCCGCTTGCGTTCGAGCTCCCGCGACGCTGTTCGCCCTGGATCGGAAGCTCTGCTGGCTGGTCGGCGAAGCTGCGTGCGTACGCGATGGCAGTTCGCACACACGATGTCGCACTTGCGGATCTCAGCATCCAATCGGTCACGAGACGCGAGCATCGCCGCGCCGGCGGTCAGCCGGAATGACTTGCCCGCTGGCGTCCGATGGTCGAAGTCCATCTGGTGTGGACGAAACACCCCGCCGCAGTCATCGCACGGCACCGAGCGCATCTGACGGAGGTAGTCGCGGGTCGCATCCTGACGCACTCGCACGCGCTCGATCTCACGCGGCCCCGCGAGAAGCTCACGCGCGAGGCGTCACGCCGATTACCCCTATCCCAGTGCGCAGGCGGCTTGTTCGGCGGCCTTGCGGCCGGCCTCGGCCTCGCGCGCGGCGTTGGCCGCCTCGACCACCTCGGACAGCGGTTCGTACAAGGGCGAACCACCGCCTGCGCCGGTGCCCAGGAAGAGGAGCAGGGCCGCGGTGGCCACCGGTCGCGCGATGCGACAGCCGAAGCGCCGGAAACGGTCCATCGTCGAGAGCGACTGGCCCGTGTTGATGGTGTACTCGGCGCTCTCCGAATGGCGGCCGTTCTCGTGTTCATCACGGACCACGCCCGTGGCCGGGTCGATCGCCCACCAGGCCGAGGCTGGGACACCGTCGACGCTGACCGGCCTCTCCGGTACCAGCACCGAGTGCCCGTCCTGCAGCCGAGCCCCGATGCGGGCCAGGGCGCGAGGAGAGGCTGTGACGGAATCGGCGCTGTCGCCGGGCGCAAGGGACACCAACTCGATGCCCTCTGCCCACGCCCCGGCGAGGATCGCGCCGCTATCACCGGCAGTGCCTTCATCGGCACCCGCGACCGCGCCCAGCATGCGTTCGGCGGCCATCACCGCCACGGCGTCGAGCGCCGCCGCCTGTTCGTCCGGCGCTGGGACGGAGGGGATGTATGCAGCATCGAACGCGAGCGACGTGACGGGTTGGCCATCGGGGTCAAGGGCTGGACCCAGCGACGCGATCAGCAGCGCCGGGAACGTGCCCTTGCCGCCCATGTCGCGATGCATGGCCGGGAAGGACCGAAGCTGCGCGTCCATCTGTTCCGCATAGCTGTCGATCGAGGTCGGGTCGAGCGATCCCAGCTCGGCAGCCTCCGCCGCGGTGGCCTCACCCACCAGTAGCCCGACCTGCCATACCGTCGCCATCGAAGCGTACTCACCGGCCACCTCGTCAAGCGGCTCGAGTCCTGCGCTGGCCTCGTCACCGGCGGCCCGGGCGACCACGCCGATGCGGTCGAACAGTTCGATCCGTTTCGTGACCACGTCACCGTCCGGGCTCGTCAGCTCGATGTCGAGCCACATCGCCGTCGGCTCCGCCGCGCTGACCTCCTCGGCCCCGCCGAGCCCGCCGAAGAGGCCACCATCATCGCCACCCAAGAGCCCGCCAGATGAGTCGTCGGTCTCGTCTTCCTCGATCGAGGAGGGCAGCTCATCGAACAGCCCGCCGAGCCCGCCGACGGTGTCGGCGATGCCACCGCCGAGGGTCTCAGCCGGCCGCGGCAGCTCGATCGATCCGCTCGCCGGCAGCGATTCGCCGTCGATGCGTAGCAGCGGGGTGTAGGTCGCGAAGGCGCCCGCGGGGTCGGCCTCCTCGATGAGGTCGGCCGGCTCCGCGAAGAGCAACGAGATGCGCGACGCTGCGAGGTCCGCGGTGGGGAAGTCCGCGTCGATGAGCTCGCTGGTCTTGAGGACGCCGTCGGTCCGCTGTTCAGCGCTCACCACGAAGCGGACGAGATGCTGCTGTGTCTCGTCGAGTGCCTCGAGTGTGCGCTCGGCCTCGCAGCGAGCGGAGCCGTCGGCTGATGTCGTGTCGAGGTCGGCCCACTCGCCGTCGATCTGCGCCTGCAGCCAGACATGGGTGTTGACTCCGCTCGCCTCGGATCCCGGTGCGACGTAGCCAGCGTCGAACAGCGCCGCCGACAGCCGATCGGCATCCCCGGCCGCATCGAGCTGCAAGTCGGAGCGCAGCTCGAGGACCTCGTTCACGGCTGTGGCCAGCTCCGGATCCTCGATCTGGCCCCGGATCTCCTCCAGGTGATCGAGTGCCAGGCCGCGGCCAGCCTCGCTGTCCGCCGCCTGAGCGCTGAGCTCCGCTGCGAGCGCCTCGCCGGGGACGCAGGCCGCGAAGCGGGTCGCGAGCGCGGGAGCGCCGGCGTCGAGCAGCTCGGCCAGCAACAGGGCCTGGTCCGCACCGTTGCCGGTCCCGGTCAGGTACGTGCCGAGCGCGCCCTTCAGGACGCCGTCGTACTCCGCGTAGCCGGTCCGCGCTGCTACATACTCGCGGCTCGCGTGTGGGTCACCTGCAAGGGCCGAGGCATCGTCTGCGACCGCCACCGTCAGGCGCTCGTTGAGGGTTCCGGTCCGGGTCGCATCGAGCGGGTCCTGGGCCATGGCGCCGAGCGGCAGGAGGCCGCCGACGAGGCTGATGCCGAGGGCGATGGTGGTGAGTGTCGTCGATCGCATGGGCGGAAACCTAGACCCCGTCCCGACCGAGCGCAAGCCCCGGCGCATGGGGTCCCAGCCAGCCTGGCGCACCGGCGCACCGGCGCTCCTTTCAGCCTTCGTCGGGCTCGGCGATGACGAGTGGATGGGCCAGCTGCGGGTGGGGGATGACGAGCATCGGGATGTCAAACACCGACTCGAGCAGGTCGGCGCGCAGGACCTCCGCCGGCGTGCCCGTCCGGACCACCCGCGCGCGGTGCATCAGCACGACCCGATCGGCGTAGGCCGCAGCGAGGTTCAGGTCGTGGACGATCGCGAGCACGCCACGCCCGGCATCGGCGGTGCGGCGGATCAGGCGCATGGCCGTGTGCTGATGCGCCGGATCCAGGCTCGAGGTGGGTTCATCGAGCAACAGGTACCGGTCGCCGACCTCGGATGACGCGGCGCCATCGGTCACCTGGGCCACGGCCCGGGCGAGGCTGACCCGCTGACGCTCGCCGGTCGAGAGCGTGGCGTAGACGCGGTCGGCGAGGTCCATGCAATCGACCGCCGCGAGCAGCTCGTCGATGATCGATCGATCGAGGTCAACCGGATCGCCGCCGTGGAGCGGCAGGCGGCCCATCATCGCGACCTCCCGGGCGCTGAAGGCGAAGGCTACGTCCCGGTCGGTGCTCATCACGGCACGCCGGCGGGCGAGCTCCGCCGTGGGCCACTCCGCGAGGGGCCGGTCGTCCAGGGAGACCGAGCCGCTCGCCGGTGTGCGGTCGCCGGCGAGGACACCCATGAGCGTGGTCTTGCCGGCGCCGTTGGGACCGGCCAGGGCCACGATCTCCCCCGGCCTGATCTCGAGCGAGACGCCCTCGAGCAGGGTGGCCCCGTCGATGCGCACGTGAACCTCGGACGCGCGGTAGGTCATCGGGCCAACAGCCCGCGGTCGCGCAGCAACAGCCACAGGAAGAAGGGCGCGCCGACGAGGGTGGTGATGACACCGATCGAGAGCTCGACCGGCGAGAAGAGGCTGCGAGCCAGCACGTCGGCGACCACGACCAATGTGGCGCCCAGCAGCGCCGAACCGATCACGACGCCGCGATGGGACTGTCCGACGAAGCTGCGGATGAGCGTGGGCGCCATCAGGGCCACGAAGGCGATGACGCCGGCGGTAGCCACGGCCACGGCGGTGAGCAGCGCAAAGATCGCGCTCACGACCCGCGTCAGCCGTGTCACGTCGATACCGAGATGGCCCGCCTCCGCCTCACCCAGGGCCAGCGCATCGAGGCGGGGTCCGAGCCACCACAGCACGACGACCGAGGGGACGATGAGCAGGGCACCCACGACCACATCGCGCCCGACGATGCCGGCGAAGGAACCCAGCGTCCAGAACTGAACGCTGCCCAGCTCCGCGGTCCGTCCGGCGGCCACGACCAGCGCGGTCACGGCCCCGAAGAAGGCCGACAGGGCGATGCCCGCCAGTAGCATCGTGGCCACCACCACCCGGCCTGATGACGAGGCCACGCGGTAGACGATCGCGGCCGCCGCGGCTGCCGCGAGGAAGGCGACGACGATGATGAGAACGGTGCCGGCGTAGCCGGCCACGATCCCGAGCGAGACCGCGGCCGCGATGCCGAGCGTGGCGCCGAGGGCGGCTCCACCGCCGATGCCCACCAGCGCCGGGTCGGCGAGCGGCGTGCGGTAGAGGCCTTGCATGGCCACGCCGGCAGTCGCCCAGGCGGCTCCCACCAGCGCCGTCGCGAGCACGCGCGGTACCCGGATGGCGGTGAGCACGGTCTCCTGGCGGTCACTGAAGTCGGCCCCCAGTTCGAGGCCCAGCCGGCCGGCGAGGATGGCCAGCACCTCTGTCGGGGCGATGGACACCGCACCGATGCCCATGGCGACCACGATGGCGACCACGAGGACGACCGCGAGGACCGTGAGCCGCAGCCCCGGGTGCGTTACGGCTCCAGCTCCGGATGCAACAGCAGCGCCAGGTCGGCGATGGCCTGGCCGGTACGGGGACCGAAGCCCATGAGGTAGAGATCATCCATGGCGTAGATGCGGCCGTTCTCGGCGGCCGGCGTCTGGCCGATGCCGGGGTGCTCCCTGACCGCGTCCCAGCCGCCGAGCTCCTCCACCGATGCGGTGGTGGTGAGGATGACCTCGGGCGCGGACTCGACGATGCCCTCGGGCGTCATCGGCAGGTAGCCGGGGAAGCCGGGGAAGACGTGTGAGCCTCCGGCGAGGGTGATCATGTTGCCGGCCGCGCTGATCTCGCCGCTGATGAGCAGCGGAGCCTCCGGCGGTTGCAGCACGAAGAGCACGCGCGGACTGCTGGTAGCCCGTGCCACCAGCTCCTCGGCGGCAGCCACGTCCGCATCGAGCTGCTCGACGAGCGCCGCCGCCTCGGCCTCCTTGTCGAAGACCGTGCCCAGGGTGTCGATCAGGTCGCGCGCCGCCCCGACGTCGTTGTTGTCCGGCAGCAGCAGGATGGGCACGCCGGCATCGCGCAGCTGCTGGACGACCTCGGGTGGGCCGGTCTCCTCGTTGCCGATGATGAGGCTCGGGTCCTGGGCCAGGACGGGTTCGGCCGAGAGGAAGCGGTAATAGCCGAGGTCGGGCTTCTCGGCGAGCGCCTCGGGTGGGTAGAAGCTCGACGCGTCCACGGCCACCAGCTGGTCCTGCGCCCCGAGGGCGTAGGCGGTCTCGGTGAAGACACCACCGAGCGTGACCGTGCGAGAGGTGTCCTCGAACACGACCTGGTCCCCGTTGGCATCGGCCACCGACAGCGGCTCCTGGGCCACTACGGCGCTGGCGCCGGCCCCCACGAGCAGGCCGGCCACGATCGGGGCAAAGAGACGGGTGCGCAGGTTCATCACGGTCCTCGAGTCGATGGTATCGCTGGTCAGCCCAGCAGCGCCCAGGCGGCGAGGATGGCCCACAGGATGCTCGCGGCCACGAGCACGACCGTGAACTGCGTCTTCTGTGTCTTGTGCCGGAAGACCGCGCGACCGGCCCACGCCCCGATGACGCCTCCGATGAGCGCGAGGCCATGCAGCAGCACTTCCGGAACGCGCCAGCCTCCGCGCTCGGCCTGGCGCTTGTCGATGCCGTACATGGCGAACGCCGGCAGCGTCCAGCCGGCTACCCAGGCCAGGATCGGCGAAAACCCCAGGAGCCAGAGCAGGACGAACGTGGCCACGCCGGCGAGCAGGGAGCCATAGAGGGCAGGCCGGTTGCGTGGGTCGATCATGGCGTCATGCTAGGCGCACGGACGCTCGTCCGCTCTGACAGAACGATGAGGACCGAACCGATGACCGACGAACAGTCGCAAGCCCACCAGGATGCCGAGCACGCCGCCCGGAACGGAGCCGCCGAACTGCTGGAGCAGGTGGCCGAGAAGATCGGGCTGCACGCAGGTGCCCAGGCCGTCTTCGGCGAGCCTGTGGAGCGCGAGGGCGTGACGGTCATCCCCGTCGCCCAGGTGATCATCGGGACCGGAGCCGGTGCCGGTTCCTCCCCGGGAACCGCCAACGGCGATGATGCTGGAGCGGGAGCCGGGGCCGGCGGCGGCGCTTTCACGCGCCCACTGGGCTTCATCGAGATCGACGAAGACGGCGCCACCTTCCTGCGCATCCGCCAGTGGTGGGAGAACGCCGGCCTCATCGTCTCGATCGCCTTCGCGGTGCTGTTGCTGGCCAAGGCGCTACGCACCCTGCTGCGGGGCTAGACGCGAGCACTTGTGAGGCGCATCACGGTCTCGACGTGGTCGGAGGGCCTAGAGTCGAGCGCATGATCCCGACGCCCAGCCCCGCTGACACCGCCACCGACGACATCCCCGTCATCTCGCCGACTGCCCTCCCGGCCGTGACCGCCGCCGAGATGGCCGAGGTCGACCGTCTGGCTACCGACGTCTTCGGCATCTCGCTGCTGCAGATGATGGAGCAGGCCGGATCGCATCTCGCCGAGCTGGCGGTGGCGCGCCTCGGGGGCGATGCTCGCGAGCATCGGGTGCTGGTGGCCGTGGGCCCGGGCAACAACGGCGGCGGGGGGCTCGTGGCTGCGCGACACCTGGTGAACCGTGGCGCACGTGTCCGGGTGATCCTCGCGCGGCCGGCTCGCCGGCTCGCAGCAGCCGGTCGTCACCAGTTGGCCACGCTGCTGGAGATGGGCGTGTCCTGCTGCATGGCCGTCTACGACATCACCGACGCGGAGATCGATGACGAGCTGTCCCACGCGGACCTGGTCATCGACGCGATCCTGGGTTATCGCGGACGCGGTGCTCCACATGGTGAGGTGGCCACCTTGGTCGAGAGCATTCGGCTCGCGCACGACCGGATCGTCAGCCTGGATCTGCCCTCGGGCCTGGATCCGGACACCGGCGAGGCCGCCGAACCTGCCATCCGCGCGGCTGCCACCCTGACCCTGGGGTTGCCCAAGCATGGCCTGCTCAGCGCAGCCGGGCGCGAGCGTGCAGGCGATCTGTACCTTGCCGACATCGGCTTGCCGGCATCACTCTACGAACGTATCGGCCTTACCGTGGACACACCCTTCGCCACGGGCCGGATCGTGCGACTGGGGGCCTGACGTGAGCATCACGGGCGCGCAGCAACGTTCGCTGCAGGAGAAGCTCGGCCTGCTGCGCGAGGTCGACCTCTTCGCGGGCCTGTCCGATGAGGACATCGGCGCCATCGGTCACGCCACGACCATGACCAAGTGCACAGCCGGCCAACGCATCATGTCGCCCGACGATCCGCCCGACCGCATCCACATCCTGAAGAAGGGCAAGGTGCGTGTCTACCGGGTCACGCCCGACGGCAAGCAGCTGACGCTCGACATCTACGACAAGGGCACGATCCTCGGTGACATGGGCCTGCTCGGCCAGGATCCCATCCCCGAAGCCTTCGCCGAGACGCTCGACGAAGCCGTCATCTGCACCATCAGCCCCGACGAGATGCGCTCGCTCGTGGAGCGCTTCCCGAGCATCGGCGTGAACATCATCAGCTACCTCTCACGACGCCTGCGAGATGCGGAGTCGGAGCTGGAGTCGATGGCCTACCAGCGGGTCGGCCAGCGCCTTGCCCGCAAGCTGGTGGACCTGTCTGCCCGCTTCGGGGTCAAGACCGCGCGCGGCACGCTCATCGAAGCACGCCTGACGCAGCAGGAGCTGGCCGAGATGATCGGTACCACGCGCGAGACGCTGGCCCACACGCTCGCCGACTTCCGCAGGCGAGGGCTGCTCGACACCGAGAAGCACCAGGTGCTCATCCGAGACGCCGAACAGCTGATGGACATCGCCGAAGGTCTCGAAGACCTCGACGATTAGCGAGGGCCAGTCGCAGGTCAGTCGCGGCCCGCCAGCCAACGGCCCGGTGTCGGCGTCCAGTCGTAGGCGCTGAAGTGGATCGGGCCCTGCCAGCCCTCCACTCCGGCATCGCGCAGTAGCCGGCGCAGGCCCCTGGGGCCGCCGAAGTCGCCCATGTACCACAGCAGCAGCGCCGGGACCCGCAAGCCGTCCGCGTCCATGACGGCCTCGGTGCCGAGGTAGCTGGCGCTCGCGATGACGAGCTGATCATCGAGGCGCGCGGGGTCGTAGGCCGCGATGGGCGGGCACGACGCTGCACCGCAGTTGAGCGCGAAGTGGATGCGGGGGTCGACCTGCCCGACGCGACACGCCCGCTCGAAGCGTCCCGGGACAGGATTGCCGAGGTAGCCGAAGCCCAGCTTCCAGCGCGACCGTCGCAGCAGACCGTGCTCGACCGCGTCGAGCGAGAGGCGCTGGCCCGCCACCACGAGCGAGGAGCGGCTGAAGTGCCGCAAGCGGACCAGCGGCGACTCGAGCTCTACCGATCCGGCTCGCACCACGGCAGCGTTGTAGACATCGAGCCAGAAGGCGATCCGGGCCGCATCGTCCGCGAGCGAGTCCCGCAGCTGCTGTTCCGGGATCCCAGCCAGCGATCGCTCGAGCTCAGCGGTCCGTGAGCTGTCGCCGCGTGTCGCGAGCAGGTACTCGACCGCCAGCTCGTTCGGCTCCTGGCGCGTCATCCGTCCCAGCCGGTGAGCAGGCCCGTCGTGTTGGCGGCCACGAGCACGAGCGCCAGCCCGACCATGGCGAAGACGTTCGGCAGCGGCGACGTCCGACGCGTGTACGACACGATGCCGAGCGCCAGGGCAGGCACGACCACCAGGCCGCTCAGCGCGAACGGCGCGGCATCGAGTGTCGCCGCCGACACGATCGCCAGCACGGCCGCGAGCGAGACCCCCGCGTGGACCCGCCGCAACGCGACCGGCCGCAGGCGGACCTGCAGGGTCATCTTGCCCGTCGCGGCGTCCGCCTCGCGATCCGGCCAGGCCGTGGCCATCACGCTGGCGAGCACGACGAGCGCGAACGGGGTGAAGGCCAGCAGGTCGGCAACACCAACCGAGCCGGTCACCACAGCCACGCCCGCGAGCGGCAGCAGCAGGCCACCGAGGAGTGCATTGAGTGGTTCGCCCCAGCCGTGGCGCATGGCCGCGAGGGGCGGCAGCGAGTAGAGCAGCGCACCCACCAGCCCGGCGAGCACGAACGTGGTGGCCAGGGCGGGGAGGTCGAGTGCCACCCAGGCCAGCCACGTGGCCGCCCCGACGGCGGCGGCCAGGGCCAAACCCGCCCGCCGTGGCACCGATGCATCGAGCCCACACGCTGCGAGGGCACCGCTGCCGCCGGAGAAGGGTGTGCGCGTGGTCAGGCGGTCGGTCCTGGCGTCCTCGGCCTCGTTGACGAGGTGGGCCGACACGGCTGCGCCGCCGATGAGCAGCGCGCCCACAAGCACGGTCCACGCATCGGCAGCAGCGGCGGCGCGTGATGCCCCCAGCAGGACGCCGGCGCCGTAGATGGCCCAGATGAGCGCCAGCTGGCTGGGACGAGACATGGCCACCAGTGCTCGCCCCGGCGGCATCGGTTCCTCGCGGCGATCCGGGGTCGAGGCGGCAGCGTCTGTCGCGGTCGCGACCATCGCAGGTCCTTGCCTCCTTGGTGTCGTTGGCCAGCAGTCTCACGCCTGGCTGATGTCGAGGCTGTGACACAGGCCACCGTCGGCCCACGCAGGACGGTACCCTCGGCACTACGCCGATCGAGCGCCAGCGGGCATCGTTCTGGGGCAGGTCAGGCCCCGACACGGAGTATCCACTTGATGAAGGTCCTCGTCGCCGTCGCCTCCAAGCACGGCGCTACCACCGAGATCGGTCAGGTCATCGAGGCCTCGATCCGTTCGAGCGGGCTCGACGTCGAGCTCTTGCGCATCGAGGAGGTCACCAGCCTCGGGCCATACGGCGCGGTCGTCATCGGCAGTGGCGTCTACTCCGGACACTGGATGCGCGCCGCGCGCGAGTTCGTCGAGGTCCACGAGGGTGAGCTCAAGCGGGTCCCGGTATGGCTGTTCTCGAGTGGACCGGTCGGGGATCCGCCCCGGCCGCTGGAGAATCCGGCCGAGGTGGCTGAAGTGGTGAAGCGCCTCGGCGCGCGTGGCCATCGACTCTTCCCAGGTCGCATCGAGGGCTCCGACCTCGGTATCAGCGAGCGGGCGCTGGTGGCGCTGGTGCGCGCACCCGACGGAGACTTCCGTCCCTGGACGGAGATCGCCACCTGGGCCGAATCGATCGCCACCCAGCTCGAGGAGCCGCTGCCCGGCTGATGGTGACGTACGCCGAGGCCATGGCCGAGCTGGAGGCGGCCGGCAGCGAGCAGACCCGCAAGACGTACCGTCGGCACGGCGCGAGCGAGCCGCTCTTCGGAGTGAAGTTCGGCGAGCTGCGTCCGCTGGCCAAGCGGATCGGCATCGACCAAGCGCTCGCCGAGCAGCTGTGGGCCAGCGGCAACACCGACGCACGCCTGCTGGCCTGCATGGTGGCCGATGCGTCCAGGGTCTCGGAGCAACAGCTCGACGCCTGGCTCGAGGCCATCGACTCGTACTTCCTCGTGGATGTCTTCGTGGCCGAGCTCGCTTCGAAGACGCCCGGTCGCCGCGAGCGAGCCGAGCGTTGGATCGCCTCGGACCGCGACCGCACCGCCCAGGCCGGCTGGGACCTGATGAACCTGCTGGCCCTCAGTCGTGACGACGTGCCCGACGAATACTTCGAGGCGCAGCTCGGGCTCATCGCCGAGCGCATCGCAGGCTACGGCAACTGGACCCGGCGATCGGCCAGCAACACCATCACCGGCATCGGGTTGCGCAACGACGACCTCGAGTCCGCGGCCCGCAAGACGGCCGCCGCGATGGGCAGGGTCGAGTTCGATCCCGGAGAGACCTCGTGCGTCATGCCGGACCCGATCGAGTACCTCGAGAAGACGAAGGTACACCGCGCCAGCCAAGCCCGGAAGCGAGCAGCCAGAGCCCGGCGCTAGCCGTAGCGACCGCTGGCGGCTCGTGGCACTTGCCTGCCAGGCACGCACACCGCCGAGCCGGCCCTCACTTCGACGCGCCCGGCACACCTTGGGCCGGGCGCCTGCACGCGAGTGGCACGCACCCCGCCGGTACGTCCCCACGCTGCCACGCGGACGGCTCTTGGAGCCGGGCCTACTCCGACTCGAGGGCCATGATCTTCTCGACGCGTGGGATGTGGCGACCACCCTCGAACTCCGCGGAGAGGAAGGCCTCGACGCAGCCGATGGCGAGCTGCTCACCCACGATGCGCGCGCCCATCGAGAGGACGTTGGCGTCGTTGTGCTGTCGGGAGAGCGCAGCCGTCACCGGCTCGGTCGCCTGACAGCAACGGATGCCCTTGATCTTGTTGGCCACGATCTGTTCGCCGGTGCCGCTGCCACCGAAGACGAAGCCGAAGCGACAGTCGCCCGAGGCCACCGCCCGAGCGGTCGGCGCGACCAGATCGGGGTAGTCCACCCTGTCAGGCGAGTTCACGCCGAAATCCACGACCTCGTAGCCGTGCGCCTCCAGCCAGGCCACCACGATCTGCTTGAGTGGCAGGCCCGCGTGGTCGGTGCCGATCGCGATACGCATTCAGATGTCCTCCCGTTCGGACCCGTCATCGCGCGTCCGATACGACTCGGTGATGATGCTCACGACCTCGTCGATATCATCGGAGACCTTGAGGAGGTCGAGGTCCCCCGCGAAGACGTTGCCGTGCTGGACGACCTCGGAGCCGATCCAGTCGATGAGGCCTGACCAGTAGTCCTTGCCGAAGAGGATGATGGGGAAGTGGTCGATCTTCTCGGTCTGGACCAGCGTCAGCGATTCGAAGAGCTCGTCGAAGGTGCCGAAGCCACCGGGAAAGATGACGAACGCCTGCGCGTACTTCACGAACATCGTCTTGCGCACGAAGAAGTAGCGGAAGTACTGGGCGATGTCGACGTAGGGATTGGGCCCGTGTTCGTGCGGCAACTCGATGGCCAGTCCGACCGACACGCCGTCAGCCTCCTTGGCGCCGCGGTTGGCCGCCTCCATGATGCCCGGGCCACCGCCGGTGATGACGGTGAAGCCCTGGTCGGAGAGCTTGCCCGCCAGCTCCCGTGCCGTCTGGTACATGGGGTCGTCCGGCTTCGTGCGCGCGGAGCCGAAGATGCTCACGGCCGGGCCGAGTCGGGCGAGGGCGTCGAAGCCCTCGATGAACTCGCCCATGATACGCAGCGCGCGCCAGGCGTCGGACTCCAGGAACGAGGTGTCGGCGACCGGCCGCTGCATGAGCAGCTTGCGATCGTCGGGAGTACGGTCAGAACGGGGGTGGTTCGATCGGTCGCTCACCGTATTGAGGATACGCGCGAGGGCCGATGGGCGGGTTGGTCGTAGACTTTCGTCCATGAACGAGAACGCAACGCCCAGCGGCACCGCTATCGACCCCGTCTGCGGGATGCAGGTCGTCATCGAGGAAGCGCAGCACGTGAGCGACTACAAGGGCACCAGGTACTACTTCTGTGGCAAGGGCTGCAAGCTGGACTTCGAGGATGATCCGGAGCGGGTCCTGGCCCCCGACTACGAACCGCACATGTGAGTGCATGTGGATACGTGCGTTCCGGTGGTGATAGACGCCTAGCGTTCTCGGTGCGCGGTCGCTATAGTCCGAGTCGGTAATCTCAGGAACGCTCCAACGTGGTCCCGTATCTCGCTCGAACGGTCCTGGTCAGAGTTTAGGAACCTAGGAGGTTCGTTCGTTCGTGTACGAGGACAAGACGATCGTCTGCGCTGATTGCGGACAGGAGTTCACGTTCACCGCATCAGAGCAGGCGTTCTACGCCGAGAAGGGCTTCACCGACTCGCCCAAGCGCTGCAAGACCTGTCGCCAGGCCCGCAAGGCCCAGCGCAACGCTGGCAGCGGCTACGGTGATGACAGCTACGGTGGCGGCAGCAGCAGCTACGGTGGCAGCAGCGGTGGCTACGGTGGCGGCGGCGGGGGCGGGTACGACCGGCCCCCACGCCAGCTCTATGACGCGGTCTGTGCTGACTGCGGCAAGACGGCGCAGGTGCCGTTCCAGCCGACCGGCAGCCGCCCCGTCTACTGCAACGATTGTTTCCGCGCTCGCCGCTAGGTAAGCGCCGCGGCCACTTCGGCCGCCGATAGGCAACGCCAGGAAGGCGCCTTCCGCGAGGAAGGCGCCTTCGGTCTGTCCGCGAGTCGATGCGCCACTTGTCCACATCCGGCTAAGTCGCGGTGAAGTGGTCGCCAAGCGTCACCGAAGACGCTGTTCCTAGCCTCCCTGCATCGACCCACCGATGCACAGAAGGATGGCGACCATGTATACCACCAGCGGACTCCTGATCCACCTCCAGCAGCGCCTGGGCTCTGTCGGCGCCCTCACGCTCCTGGCGCTGGCCTTGGCACTCACCGTGATGGCGCTCGTCGGGGCGGAGCTCATCGCGGCCACACCCGAGCCGATCCTGACGGCGCCCGTCCGCTGGGGTGTGAGCTAGCGCAGACGGCTGTCCGCAAGGGGGATGGGCCGCGGCCCATCCCCGGAGTTCCCGGGCCTCGCGGCCACGCGCGGATCAGAGCTGCGTCAGAGCTGCGAGCAGCACGATAGCGCCGAAGAGCAGCAGGGTCGCGATGACCGCCGCGCGCGAGGTCAGGGCAGCCGTCGGTTCGTCGTCGGGGGCCATGGCGCGACGATAGCGCTCCGGCGCCGCGGCCGATCAGGCGGAGAGCGGCTACGCTGCGCCGGTGCAGCAACCCGTCTCCCGAGCGCCTGTCGTGGTGGTCATCGTCTTCGCGATCGTGGCCACCACGCTCGTACTTCATCGGCATGCAGCGTCCCAGCGAGCCACCGCCCGACGTCGAGATCACGACCGCGGGCACGGCCGCGGAGCCGCGCCCGGTGACCGTCATCATGCGCGACTACCGTTTCGATCCCACGCCGGTGGTGCTGGTGCCCGGCGAGACCGTGCGGTTCACGGTCTTCAACGCCGGCCTCGAGGTCCACGACTTCGTCCTCGGCGACGCCGCTGTGCAGCAGGCCTGGAGTGAAGCTGATGCGGCAGCCACGCCGCCCAACCTGCTGGCAACGGCGCCGCCCGCGAGCGTCCCGCCCGGCACTGGCGGCCTGCGTGTCTACCTCCGCTCGGGCCAACAGGCCAGCGTCGACTATGCGGTGCCCAGCGACGAGCAGCTCTCGCTGCTGTGCCACATCCCCGGCCACATCGAGAAGGGCATGGTCGGTCGGGTCGACCTGCGAGATACTTCGATCAGCGCCTGATCCCATGAGGTGGCGCGGCCTCGCCGGTGGCCCCGATTCGGGACGAACCGCACCCCGGACCGGTCCATAGCGCACACACGCACGCCGAATTCGGGGGTAGGATGAGCGGGCCACGTACCGACCCCAACCCGGGCCCCTCCCGGAGGAACAAGAGCGAAGGAGCGCGCCAATGACCTACATCATCGCCGAGCCATGCGTCGACGTGATGGATCAGGCCTGTGTGGCCGTCTGCCCCGTGGACTGCATCCACTTCGACGAGGGCGTGGACCGCACCCTGTACATCGACCCTGACGAGTGCATCGACTGTGGCGCCTGTGAGCCCGAGTGCCCAGTCGCGGCCATCTTCCCCGAGGACAGCGTGCCCGCCGACCAGGCCAAGTACACCGAGCTCAACGCGCTCTGGTTCCAGGACAAGGACGCGGCGCGCGCGATGCTCAACGAGCTCAAGCCGGCCTGACATAGGACCCCGGACTCCGGGGCCGCTCCAGCCGAGGGTCAGACCCCGCCGCGACGCGGGGTCTGCTCGATGTCCCGGCGCGACGGCGCTCGCGTGTACGGGTCAGCGTGGTGAGCGGACCGCGCTGACCAGTTGCTGCAGTGAGGGCCGCGACGCCATAGAGCAGCACGGTGGCACGGAAGATCCGGGCTGAGGCCCAGGTCGCGAGCAACGCGAACAGCGTCAGGCTGGCGAGCGAGGCGCCCACCAGCGGCCAGGGGATCTGCTCGGAGATGCCCAGCACGATGAGCATCGATGTCGGCGCGGTCAGCGGGAACAGCGCCAGCGCGTACACCACCGGCGATAGCGGGTCGGCGAGGAACACGCGAGAAGACGATGAAGGGCATGGCCGCGGCGAAACCGAGGAAGCCCGAGTACTGCTGGGCCTCACGGTTGCCCGGGGCGATGGCGCCGATGGCGGCGAAGATGGCGCCGAAGGCCAGGTAGCCCAGCACGAAGTAGGCGAGCGCCAGCATCAGCATCGTGGGGTCGAGCTCGATGCGGCCCAGGTCCGGGATCTGGCTCGAGAGCAGCGGCACGGCGATGAGTGCCGAGCCGACCCAGATGCCGACCTGCGTCAGGCCCGCACCGCCGAGGCCGAGGATCTTGCCGGCCATCAGCGGCGTGGCCGGGACGCTGCTGAGCACGATCTCCACGACGCGGTTCTCCTTCTCCTCGGTGACCGACTGGAGCAGGTAGCCGCTGGTCATGAAGATGCTGATCATGAAGATGGCCACGAAGACCATCGGCAGCGCGAAGCCGGCCGCGATGTCCGCGCCGGAGACCTCGTCGCCCTCGACGGTGACGACGTTGACGGTGACGCCCTGGAGGATGCGTGCGGCGTATCGGGCGAGACGCCGGCCTCGGTCAGCAGGGCGCTGCGGACGATGTAGCGCAGCAGCGCCTCGTTGTTCTGCGCGCCCTCGAGGCGCGAGATGTCGAGGCCGGTCCCGGTCTCGACGCGCGTGATCGACGCCCTCCTCGCGGAACGTGGCAGGTACCACGTAGTACTCGCTGATCTCGCCGTCCTCGAGCTGTGCCGCCGCATCCTGCTGGCTGGCCGTGCGCAGGCTGGCCCGGTCGGTCTGGAAGTCGCTGATGGCCACGTCCGAGTCGTTGACCACC
The DNA here is from genome assembly GCA_963731995.1 of uncultured Chloroflexia bacterium. Classification (GTDB taxonomy): domain Bacteria; phylum Chloroflexota; class Limnocylindria; order Limnocylindrales; family CSP1-4; genus JAFMJV01. The sequence continues at coordinate 292,267 of CAVSXV010000013.1, read as the reverse complement.
ACGATCGTGCCGCTGGCCTCGCTGCTGGTCTCGAAGCCGCTGGTGGAGAAGAACACCGAGATGCCCATGAGGACCGCGATGCCCAATGGCAGGAGCAAGGTACCGAAGATGTAGCCGCGCCGACGCACCGTGCGCAGGTACTCGCGGCGGGCCACCAGGGTCGTCAAGCGGCCGCGACTCGTGTCCCCCTGTGCCCAGCTCATCGCACCGCCTCCGCGCGCGGGTCACCGGCCACGGTCCGGATGAAGATCTCGTCGAGGCTGGGCGCCTGCACCGCGAAACGCTCCACCTGGGCGCCGGTCGTGGCCAGCTCACGGAAGAGGTCCTGCGGCGTGGCACCCTCGGAGATCAGGAAGCGCACCGCACCGTCGACCTCGGTGATGTCGGTCACGCTCTGGAGCCGGTCGGCTGTGCGAGGGATGTCGGTGCCGCTCACCTCGACCGCGCCGTCGCTGAACGCGTCACGTACCTGCGTCGACCGTGCCGTAGAGCAGTCGCTTCCCATGGTCGATGAGCAGGATCCGGTCACACAGCGTCTGGGCATCGCCCATGTCGTGGGTGCTCATCACCACCGCCGCGCCCCGGTCCTTCTGGGCCCGGACGACGCCCTTGAGCATGTCGGCGTTGACCGGGTCGAGACCCTGGAAGGGCTCGTCGACGATGAGCAGGTCGGGATCGTTGAGGATGGTCGCGATGAGCTGCGCCTTCTGGTGCATGCCGCGAGAGAGCTCGGCGGCCTTCTTCTCGGCCGCGTCGGCCAGCCCCATCTCGTCGAGCAGGGCCATGGCCCGGTCGTGGGCCACCTTGCGGGGCATGCCGCGGAGCGCCCCGAAATAGCTCAGCGTGTCGATGATCTTGACGTCGCGGTACAGGCCACGGTCCTCGGGCAGGTAGCCCACGCGGCTCTGATGCTCCACGCCCGGGGTCTCACCGAAGACCTCGATGTGCCCCCGGCCCGGGCGCACGATGTCGAGGATCATGCGCATGGTGGTGGTCTTGCCGGAGCCGTTGGGACCGAGGAAGCCGAGCACCTCGCCGGGCTGCGCGTCGAAGGAGAGGTCGATGACCACGTCCGTGTCGCCGTAGCGCTTCCAGACCTCGTGGACATCGACCGCGGCTGCGGTCATGGCCGAAGCCTACTGCATCGCTCCTGAGCCCCGCACCATCGTGGGACATGTCGCTCGAGGCGTGGGACGATGGCCGGGCCATGCGCATCGTCTCCCTCACGCCATCCGCCACCGAGATCGTCTATGCCCTGGGCCTCGGGAACGAGCTCGTGGGCCGGACGCACCGCTGCGATTATCCCGCCGAGGCGCTCGATGTGCCGATCGTGACCGTGGCCCGATCCCGATGGCTCCGAACGCTCGCTCGATGGCGCCCTCCTGGCCAAGCTCGAGCCCGACCTCGTGCTCACCGATGGCTCGGAGGACCGTCCGGTCGTGGACTACGGCGAGGTCAGCGATGTCGTCGGTGGCATGGCCCACGAGACCACGCTGGTGGCGCTCGCCGCCCACACCGTCGAGGGCATCCTCAACAGCGTCTCCACGGTCGGGGCCTACACCGAATCGGAGTACGAGGCCGTCGGTCTGGTCGAGATGCTGCGTGAGCGCCTCGGTGCCATCGACATCGGCTTCGGGCCCGCGATGCGACGCGTGGTGGTCATCGAGAACCTCGACCCCTTGTGTGCTGCGGGCCGCTGGGTACCCGAGATGGTCCGTCGTGCCGGTGGCTGGGAGCTGCTCGGCAGGGAAGGGGACGCGGCGACACCCACCACCTGGCAGCAGGTGCAGGAGGTCGATCCGCAGGTGCTGGTGCTGGCGTTACGAGATACGGATGCCGCCGGCGCCGAGGCGGCCCTCGAGTCGGCAGCGCTGCCGCCCTGGTTCGACGAGCTGTCGGCCGTCCGCGACGGTGAGTTCTTCGCGGTCGATGGCGCAGGCCTCTTCGACCGACCCGGCCCGCGCGTGGTCGAAGGCATCGCGGTGCTCGCTGAGCTGTGCTATCCGGAGATCTTCGCGGGTGCCGGACCGGTCGAGGCCTGGCGCCCGCTGGCGCCCATCGGCATCGCCGGGAGGTCCTTGCCCGATCCGGAGGCTGGCCAGCCCTGAGACACTAGGGCCATGCCCTTCCGACGGCGTTTCGACTGCCTCTGGTGTGGTCGCGCGTGGGGAACGCGCGCCGACGACGATCTGGAGGGCTGGGCCGCCCTCTGTCCCGACTGCCTGGCCAAGGCCGACGACAACGGGTTCCTGCGCAGCCGGCTCCGCATCGCGCTGCGAGACCGTGCTGCTGCCGCGGCCGCCGACGCTGCGGGGACGGCCGGTCCAGCGGGTGACTGGGAAGACTGGTACCTGCGCCGGGGCCGCTACGCTCGCGGCCCGATCCACGACGGACCCTGGACCATGGAGCTCGACGAGGTCACCCGTTGGCTCGATGGGCTCGGCCTCCGTGGCACCCTGGTCGAGCTGGGTGCGGGCATGGGCTGGTGGACGGCCCTGCTCGCGGAGAAGGGTGAGCTGTGGGTCTACGACAGCGACGGCGCATCGCTCGATGCGGCGCGCACGCGGCTGATGGCCCACGGTCTGCTGGCGCACCTGCATGAGCGCGATCCGCTGGCGCGTCCCGACAAGCGCGTGGACGTCGTTTTCGCGGCCTACCTGCTGGGTCGCGAAGATCGGCCCGAGACGATCGATGCGCGCCTGGCCACGGTCACCTCCTGGCTGCGACCGGGCGGTTCGTTCGTCTTCGTGGAGGCGCAGGGCAACGAGGTCCTCGACGGCCCCCGTGGCGACCTGCGAGCCTGGGACGCAGAAGCCCTCGGCGGCCACCTCGTGGCACAAGGCTTCGGACCGGTGGAGGTCGCGGGCACCCGGGGCGCATTCGTCTTCGGCGAGGCTATCGCCCCGGAATAGACTCTGGTCATGACTGACACTCGAACGCTTATCGGCCCGCTTGGGATCTGGGGGCTCGTCGGCTCCGCCCCTGCGGCACAGCTCCGCCCGCTCGTGGCTCGCGCGGCCGAGCTTGGCTACGGCTCTCTGTGGGTGGGAGAGGGCTCCGGCCGCGACCCCTTCGCGCAGCTTGCGGCTGTGGCCGACGTCTCGGGCTCGATGGCCCTCGGCACCAGCATCGTCAACATCTTCGGGCGCGACCCGATGGCTTCGCGCATGGGCGCCATGACGCTCCACGAGCTGACCGACGGCCGCTTCGTGCTGGGGCTCGGCGTCTCCCATGTCCACCTCGTGCAGAAGCTGCGCGGGCACACCTACGAGAAGCCCTTGACGCGCATGCGTGAGTACCTCGAGGCCTACGAGCGGATGCCCTACCGGGGACCGGTCATCGACGGCCCGGATGGGGCGCCGACCCAGCCACCAGTGCTCATCGCTGCTCTCGGCCCCCGCCTGCTGGAGTTGGCGGCCACGGCCACCGACGGCACGCTGCCCTTCTTCGTCACCGCCGAGCGCATCGCCTGGATGCGTGAGGTACTCGATGGCGCTGCTCCCGCCGATCGACCTCGACCGATCATCGCCACCGCCCTTGCTGCTGTCGTCGGGGCTGACGAACCCGCTCGCGCAGCAGCTCGAACCTGGATGCAGCCCTACTGTCGCGCGGAGAACTATCAACGCAGCCTGACCGCCCAGGGCTTCGGGCCCGCGGACTGGGAGCCACCCTACTCGGATCGCCTCGTCGACTCGCTGGTGGCCTGGGGTTCGGCCGAGCAGGTCCGGGCGCGGATCGCCGAGTTCCACGCCGCCGGCGCCGACCACGTGGCGGTCATCCCGCTGGGCGGACCGATGGCGCGGACCTGCCGACCGCGACGCTGGAGGCGCTGGCGCCCGCGTCCTGAGGGCCGCGCCGCCTATACTCGCGAGCGTGTCACCACTGAAGGAAGCGACCATCGCGATCGTCGGCACCGGCGCCATGGCCGAAGCCATGATCGCCGGCCTGATCTCGGGCGGCCACGTCGCGGCCGCCCAGCTCGTCGCGAGCGATCCGCGGGCCGAGCGTCGCGAAGCGGTCGAGGCCAGGTACAGCATCGGCACGACCGGCTCCAACAGCGAAGCCATCGATGGGGCGGACGTGGTCGTGCTCGCGATCAAGCCGCAGATGCTGCTCAGGGTCGGACGCGAGCTCTCGTCGGTGCTGCGCCCTGACCAGCTGGTCATCTCCATCCTCGCGGGCTGTACCACCAAGGCCCTCGGCAATGCCATGCGCCATGACGCCATCGTGCGGGCCATGCCCAACACGCCGGCCCAGCTGGGCAAGGGCATGACCGTCTGGTGCGCCACCGAGCAGGTCACCGAGCTACAGCGCGAGCAGGCCGCGGCCCTGCTCTCGAGCCTGGGCAAGGAGATCCAGGTCGAGGACGAGAAGTACGTCTCGATGTCGACCGCGGTCAGCGGCACCGGCCCGGCCTACGTATTCATGGTCATGGAGGCCCTTATCGACGCTGCCGTCCACCTGGGTTTCCCGCGCCACATCGCCCACGACCTGGTCATCGAGACGCTGCTGGGCGGCACGCTCCTGGCCAAGGAAAGCGGTGATCATCCCGCCTACCTGCGCAACATGGTGACCTCGCCGGCCGGCACCTCGGCCGCGGCCATCGCCGAGATGGAGAAGGGGCGGCTCCGAACGGTGCTCTCCGAGGCCGTCTTCGCAGCCTACCGGCGCACCGAGGAGATCGGTCGCGAGCTGGAGGACGAGACGGCCGTCGAGTAGCCGTCGGCGAGACGGGGAGGTGCCGACATCGAGCCGTGGCATCGTGATCGCCCATCTCCTGGGGACCAACCAAGCGCTCCAGACGCTCCTCGCTGGCTGAACCATCCGCTAGCAGCGGCACCGTCGCGGCACGAAGCGTCCTTGTCGGACGATACCCCCACCCAGTATCCTGAGACTCAACGCTCGCACAGGTAGACCATGTCCGACCACGACCGCATCGCCCAGGCCCTTGCGCAGGGCGGCATCATCGATATCACCACCACCGGACGCTCGTCCGGCCAGCCTCGGCGCATCGAGATCGTCTTCTTCAACCTGGACGGCCGCGTCTACATCACCGGCTCGCCCGGCACCCGTGCCTGGCTCGCCAACCTCAAGGCGGACCCGCGTCTCACGTTCCACCTCAAACGTGGCGTCGTGGCCGACCTGCCGGCAACTGCCCGTATCGTCACCGAGGAGGCCGAGCGTCGATCGGTCGTCGAGACCGCCTGCAACGCCTGGAACCGGCCGAACGAGGTCGAGGCGTTCCTGGCCGGCTCCCCGGTCATCGAGGTGCTCTTCGAGGACGGGTACCTGCCCTCAGCCTGAGCCTCGTGGCTTGGGGCCATCGGACCCTTGAGGCCCCAGCGCGCGGCCCGCACCATCTGACCCACTCGCACGACGAAACGGGGCGACACGCTGATGTGGGGTCGCGGGTTCCAGCAGCGATCGATAGAGGAGCTGGTCAAGAGCGAGCTGCGGCAGGAGCCTGGGGGTCCACCAAAGCGTCCGCGTACGTGGCTCGGCGCGGCTGGCACCCTGGGCCTGATCTCCGTCGCGATCATGCTGGTCCTGGTGGGGGACTGCGCCGCTCCGGCCGATGCACCGGCGCCATCCCCGAGCACAGATCCCGTCACCGCGAGGTCATCGACGTCCGCTCCGCCCTCCGCGAGGCCCTCGCCGGTCAAGGCTGAGGGGCCGTCCGCCTCTTGAGTCGCGGCCGCGCACGGTGCACGCTGCACCGCAGCGCCCGACATGGGTGCGCTGCGAACGCCCGTCGGTGGCCCGACACTGGAGGTCGTGCGAGTGCAGCCGCCAGACTGGCTGCGAGCGGAGATCCTGGCCTCGGGCAGCGGTCGGCGTTAGCGCCAAGCGTTCTCCGGATCGGTCGGTCGCACGGTGGATGCCGCGCGGTTACACCTCGGGCGCGATTGCAGCCAGCGCTACCCCAACGGTGGTGCCGGCAGCCACATGAGCGCCTGCCCGTGGCATAGTCCGCGCACGAACCGGCGCAGTGACACTCCGGGGTTCTGGATCCGCCCCCGAGGTCGCGCGCGGTGGAACCGAGGTGAGGCATGGTCGAGGAGAGCCGCGAGTTCATGAGTGCCGAGGAGATGTCGGCGCTGTCGAAGAAGCACACGATGTTCGACTGGGTGGCGCAGGACGCGGTCGTGCCCATGCCCGTCGAATACGCCAAGGGCGTCTACATGTACACGCCCGACGGCGACCGCATCCTCGACTTCAACAGCCAGCTGATGTCGGTGAACATCGGCCACGGCGACCAGCGCGTCATCGACGCCATCGCGGCCCAGGCGCAGAAGGTCTGCTACGTCCACCCCTACACGGCCACCGAGCCGCGCGCTCGTCTGGGCCAGAAGCTGGCCGAGATCACGCCCGGGGACCTCGACGTCTGGTTCTTCACCAACGGCGGCGCCGAGGCCAACGAGAACGCCATCAAGATCGCCCGCCACTACACCGGACGACAGAAGGTCCTGGCCCGCTACCGCTCGTACCACGGCGCCTCGGGCGCCACGATGGTGGCCACCGGCGACCCGCGCCGCTGGGGGGCTGAGATCGGTATCTCCGGCATCGTCCGCGCACCCGACTTCCACAAGTGGGGGGTGCCCGATCCCGAGCCGGTCGATGTCGCGCTGCGCGAGCTCGAAGACGTGATCATGTACGAGGGCCCGGCCAACATCGCGGCCTTCATCATGGAGCCTATCGTCGGCACCAACGGCATCCTCATCCCGCCCGACGGGTATATGCAGGGCGTGCGGGACATCTGCACCCAGCACGGCATCCTGCTCATCGCCGACGAGGTCATGAGCGGCTTCGGCCGCACCGGCGAGTGGTTCGCCGTGGACAACTGGGGCGTCGTGCCTGACCTCATGTCCATCGCCAAGGGCCTGACCTCCTCGTACGTGCAGCTCGGTGCCGTGGGCATGAGTCGCGAGATCGCCGACACCTGGGCCACCAAGCCCTTCATCGGCGGCCTCACCTACAACAGCCACGCGCTGGCCTGCGCCACGGCCCTCGCGGTCATCGAGGTCTACGAGCAGGACGATCTCATCGCCCGGGCCAGGCGCATGGGCGAGGTCATGGCCGAGCACCATCGTCGGCTCGCAGCGTCGCACCCCAGCGTGGGACGCACGCGCAACAAGGGCATGTTCGGGATCATCGAGCTGGTGCGCAGCCACGACCCCTACGAGCCGATGGCGCCGTACAACGGCACCAGCGACGAGATGAAGGCCATCGGCGCCTACTTCAAGGAGCATGGGCTCTTCACCTTCCTGCGCTTCGGCATGATCCACACCAACCCGCCGCTGACCATCAGCGAAGAAGAGATGGCCGAAGGCTTCGACATCATCGACGGTGCCCTCGAGCTGGCCGACAAGGCCGTGCGCGCCTAGCGTGCGACGCGGGGGCCGGCACACGAGGATGGCATGAGCGACGAGGGCAAGGAGCGGAGCAAGCCGGCCGGCTCGCCCGACGATCCCACCGCGACCGAGGAGCGGCGCAAGCCGATGCCCTATCGCGCCCTGGGGCCGAACCAATCCGCTTCGTGGAGCACGGAGCGTGACGACCTCTCGAACGCCGAGGCCATCGAGGAGACCCTCGACTTCGAGGGCACGGCCGACGAGATCGCCAAGGGCTCCAGTTCCGGTGCCGAGGCCATCGTCGGCCGCTGGACCTCACCGCTGGGCCGGCTCACGAGAACCGCCCTCGCCCTCATCATCTTCTTTGCCCTCGTCTTCCTGGTCTGGGAGCTGTTCAAGTGGCTCTTCGGTGATCCGTGGCGGTTCGACGACGTGCTCGGCACCGGTCGGGACTACTTCCACCAGCCGCCGTTCCACCTCATCCAGGCCAGCGACCTGCAACTGCCACACGTGTGGGACATCTTCTACGCACTGTCCCAGCCGGTGCAGCGCAACCAGGATGACTCGCTGCTCATCTACCTCGTCGGCGCGGCCTTCTCCACCTGGCGGAACGCCGTCATCGGCTTCGCCATCGGCGCCTTCGTGGGCGTCGCGCTGGCCTCGATCTTCGTGCACTCGCGACTGACCGAGCGAGCCTTCATGCCCTACGTCATCGCCAGCCAGGCCATCCCCATCGTGGCCCTTGCGCCCATCATCGCGGCCGCTGCGGGCCGTGGCGCCACCTCGGTCATCATCATCGCGGTCTACCTCACCTTCTTCCCGGTGACCGTGGCCCAGGCCCGTGGCCTGCGTTCGCCCGACCCGCGCTCGCTAGAGCTGATGCGCTCGTTCGCGGCGAGCAAGTGGGACATCTACCGCAAGGTGCGCCTGCCGGCCTCGCTGCCCTACTTCTTCACGGCCCTCAAGGTGGCGGCTGCGGCGGCCATCGTCGGCGCCATCATCGGCGAGGGCCCGGGCGGCGTGAAGGACGGCCTCGGCCGCGCCATCATCAACTTCAACCAGCAGTACATCTCCGGCCCCGAGAAGCTGTGGGCCACCATCCTCATCGCCGCCCTCACGGGCATCCTCTTCTTCGTGATGGTCCGCATCGCGGAGGTCGTCAGCACCCGCCAGCGCAGCGCGCGCTCGCCGGGTGGTCAGTCCGGCTCCGCGTCGGCCAAGGGAGCGTGACGTCCATGGAACAAGCAGTCGTACCGGCCGTTCGCCTGGCCGGTGTCGAAAAGGTCTTCCCCGTCAAGGACGGTGAGCCCACCGTCGCGCTCACGGGTATCGACCTGGAGGTCGGACAGCAGGAGTTCATCTCACTCATCGGCCCCTCAGGCTGTGGCAAGTCCACGTTGCTGCGTGCCGTTGGCGACCTCATCCCGGTCACCGAGGGCACCGTCGAGGTCAACGGTAAGCCCGCCACCCAGGCCCGGCTCGATCGCGAGTACGGCATGGTCTTCCAGGCGCCCGTGCTCTTCGATTGGCGCACCGTCGAGGCCAACGTACGACTGCCACTGGAGGTCACCGGCTATCCCAAGGGCAAGCGCGACGCGCTCGTGGCTGAGAAGCTCGAGCTGGTGGAGCTGGGCGGCTTCGCCAAGCACTATCCCCATCAGCTCTCGGGCGGCATGCAGCAGCGTGTGGCCATCGCCCGTGCGCTCGCGCTGCAACCGTCGCTGCTGCTCATGGACGAGCCCTTCGGTGCCCTCGACGAGATGACCCGTGAGCGGCTCAACGGCGAGCTGCTCGACATCTGGAGTGAGACCCAGACGACCGTCATCTTCGTCACGCACTCCATCCCCGAGGCCGTCTTCCTGTCCTCGCGCGTGGTGGTCATGAGTCCGCGCCCGGGCCGCATCGCCGAAACCATCGAGATCGACCTGCCCTACCCGCGCGATGACAGCACGCGCGAGGAGGACCGTTACTACGAGCTGGTCACCGAGGTCCGCGAGGCGATCCGTGGCCGGCCCGATGGCGGCGGGGACCTCGCTGCTCGCGCGCGCTCGGACAGTTCCTTCGGATGACGGTGTCCACCAGCCGTGCTCGCTCCCCGCTGCCATCCGCGCTGACTAGCGGCCTGCGCCATTGGGCTCCGCCGATCATCGTCTTCATCGCGGTGATCATCGCCTGGGAGATCTGGGCCAGTGGGGGCGGCTTCTTCAACCCCATCCCCACGCCGACCGCCATCTGGAGCGCGCTCTTCCGGGAGTGGGATCTGCTTTCGTCCTCGGCCATGGCCACCGTCATCGAAGCCTTGGGCGGGCTGGTCATCGGCACCGTGGCGGGCCTCACCGTGGGCTTCGTGACCTCGCGCTGGGCCATCGCCCGCGACGTCCTGCTGCCGCTGGCCATCGGCGCCTCGACCATCCCCATCATCGCGGTCGCGCCCATCCTCAACAACTGGTTCGGCGTGCTCAACCCGCTCTCGAAGATGTCGATGGCGGCTCTGCTGGTGTTCTTCCCCATCGTCATCAACGTCACCCGCGGCCTCGTGGAGGTCGGCCCCGCCAAGCTCGAGCTGATGCGTTCGTATGCCGCTGATGACACGACGGTCCTGCGCAAGCTGCGCGTGCCCCACATGCTGCCCTTCTTCTTCACGGCCCTGAAGGTCGGCACCACGCTGGCCTTCATCGGCGCCATCGTGGGCGAGTTCTTCGGCGGCACCTCGAATGTGCTCGGGCGGGTCGTGCTGCAGGCCATCAGTGGCGGCAAGTTCGATGTGGCCTGGGCGGCGATCATCATCGGCGCGACCGTGGCCATCCTCGCCTACGTCGCGGTCACGCTCATCGAGCGCGCGGTCATCCCCTGGTACTGGCACATCCACGACACGCCCGAATAGCCATCTCTCGCTGCCCACGGGCAGGAGGCCGCGACCGGGCGACCGGCTGGCGCAACCTGACCGCAGCCATTCACCCACTCGATTGCTGCGCCTTTCTGCGCTATGGTTCGCGCATCCAATAGAGGAGGGCACCATTTCGGCCCGGCTGTCGGGTCAGGGGTGAGCCCGCAACAGAGGTGGGTGAATGAGCAGGACACGGAACGTCGGCATCTCCATGGGAGCTGCTGGTCTCTTGGTCGCATCTTCGATCGGCAGTGCAGCCGCACAGGACCTGACGCCGGTGAGCGTCGTCCTCCAGTGGGTACCGCAGGCGCAGTTCGCCGGCTACTTCGCGGCCGACGCGCTGGGCTATTGGGAGGAGCAGGGGCTCGACGTCACCATCGTCGATGGTGGCCCCGATGTCGCCCCACAGGTCGAGGGCTCGCTGCCGACCGGTCCCGAGTTCGCTGTCTCGTGGGTGCCGCGCGTGCTGGCCGTCCGCGACCAGGGCTCGGACCTGGTCAACATCGGTCAGACCTTCCAGCGCTCCGGCACGCTCTCGGTGTCGTGGGCTGACGCCCCCGTCAACTCGCCCGAGGAGTTCGCCGGCAAGAAGATCGGCGTGTGGGACTTCGGCAACGAGTTCGAGGTGACCGCGGCGGCACGAGCGGCCGGCCTGGAGCCGGGTCAGGACTTCGAGCGGGTCATCCAGCCGTTCGATATGTCGCTGCTGCTCAACCGCGAGGTCGATGCGGCTGAGGCCATGACCTACAACGAGTACGCCCAGGTGCTCGAGACGGTGAACCCCGACACGGGCGAGCTGTACCAGCCCGAGGATCTCGTGGTCATCGACTACAACGATGTGGGCACGGCCATGCTCCAGGACGCTATCCACGCGCGCGCCAGCTGGCTCGCCGAGGACGGCAACGAGGAGATCGCCACCAAGTTCCTCGCCGGTGCCTACAAGGGCTGGGCGTTCTGCCGCGACAACCCTGAGGACTGCGTGCAGTTCACGGTCGACGCCGGCTCGACGCTGGGCATGGGCCACCAGCGCTGGATGATGAACGAGATCAACCCGCTCATCTGGCCGTCCCCCGATGGCATCGGCGCCGTGCCGCAGGACACTTACGACACGACCATCCAGATCATGCTCGACGCGGGTCTCATCAGCGAGGACCCGGGCCCCGACGCGGTGCGCACCGACCTGACCGAGGCCGCGTGGGCGTTGCTCGGCGACGAGGTCGATCTCTTCGGCGCGGACTACACCAAGGGTGAGGTCGAGGTGACCGAGGGCGGCGAGTAGCCACTGCTGGTTCGCTGCCAGCGATCCCATCGCGGCCATCACGCCGCGGATCGAAGAACGACAAGGGCCGGTCCTTCGGGGCCGGCCCTTCGTCATGGCGTCGCTCCCGGCCACGGACGACGCTTCGAACCGCGAACCGCGAACCGCGAGGCGCGGGTTCAGCATGGCTCGCGGCCACATCGCTGGCCTCGTCCGGTCGCGCGGCGTTGGCGCGGCTCCCCGGGTTCGCTTGTCCCATGACCGGTGCCACTCGACCGGCCGGCTCCCCCAGCGCCCGTGCTCGGGCGTCGGATGGGCCGGCTGCTGGGACAAGCGACCAGGGAGTGCCCGTCCGCCGGTCGAGTGGCAGCGGCCACGGGACAACGGCCGGCAACGAACGACGGCACCCGCCGCGGGAGCACGATGGCACCCGTAGCGCGCGGTGGGTCGGTGATACGCGGAGCAGGCCCCGAAGCTGTGCGGAGCGCGGCCCCGGGTGCTACGCGGAGCGGTCCCGGACGAGGTCGCGGCCGGCGACCATGGCGGCCAGCTTGGGCTTTACGGCCCAGCGTGCGGTCTGGCTGAAGCCGCAGTCGGGCACGATCGAGAGCCGCGCTTCGGGCACGCCCGCCTCCAACAGTCGGTCGATGCGCCAGGCCACGTCGTCGGCCGTCTCGAGGTAGTAGTTCTTGACGTCGATGACGCCGGCCGAGAGGTGCCGCCCGGCAGCGGCGATGTCGGCAGCCACGTCCAGCTCGGCCATCTCACGGTTGGCGAACTCGAGCACGAACTCGCTGACCTCGAAGGCCAGGGCCTGTTCCAGCACCGGCCGATACAGCCGTCGCGACAGCGGCCGCCCGTAGAAGTTGCCGAAACAGAGGTGTGCCGCCAGCGTCACCCGGCCCTGCACCGCAGCCGCGGCATCGTTGAAGAGCGCCGCGAACTCGTCCGAAGCCTCGGGGTGGATGGCCGGTGACGGCTCGTCGATCTGGATGTACGTGGCGCCGGCCTCGACCAGTCGCTCGAACTCGGCGGCGAGGATGGGTACGAACGCCCGTGCTGCGGCGATGCGATCGGGGTAGATCTCGCCGGGACCATACGAGAGACGGCCCGAGAGCGTGAACGGCCCCGGGATGGTGACCTTGATGGGCCGCGTGGTCCGGGTGCTGGCGTACTCGAACTCCTCCACGACACCCAGCCCGTTCGGGGCTTCGATGGCCTCGAGCACCTCGAAGCGGTGCTGCTGGTCGTGGCCCGCCGGACCAAGGCGCCGCTCGGGCTCAAGTGGGCTCACGCCGGTGAGGTGGCGGTAGAACTCCGCGGTGAAGAAGCCCACCCGGCGCATCTCGCCCTCCGAGACGACATCGACCCCGGCGTCCTCCTGGTCACGGATGGCGGTGTCGACCGCATCGTCACCGAACTCGCGGATGTCCCGCGGGCCCAGCTCCCCACGATCGGCTGCCGCCACCGCCAGGTCCAGCCAGCCTGGGTGCGTGTGCGAGCCCACGACCGAGGTCGTCAGGGGAGTGGGTTGGTAGGGCTGGGCCATCGATCGTCCTCCTGGGGTGGCAGTGCCGTGGTGCCGTGGTCGCGCCTGCCGGCGTCAGTCGCCGATCGGCAGCACCGACCAGCCGCCGTCGACGGCGATCGTCTGGCCGGTCACCGCTCGCGACTCCGGGGAGAGAAGGTACACCGCCGCCTCGGCCACGTCCTCGGCCGGGATGAAGCCGCCCGCGAGGGGCTGCTTGCGCCGGGAGAAGGCCAGCGTGGCCGCGTCCGTCTGCGCGCGCTGGGACATGCGCGAGACGGTCAGGGCCGGCGCCACCATGTTGACCCGGATGCCGTGTGGCGCGTAGTAGGCCGCGGCCGTGGTGGTCAGCGCTGCCACCGCCCCTTTGGAGGTGGCGTAGGCGTGGGTCGCGAAGAGCTCCGGCACCGGCTCGCTGGCCAGCACTGAGCCCATGTTCACGATGGCCCCCCGAGCCCCATCGGCGTCCGGTTCCTGGGCCAGCATGGCCCGCAGCACCGGCGCCGTGACCGTCACGTGGGTGGTGGCATTGAGCCGCATCGTGGCCTCGTAGGCTTCGGTCGTGAGCTCGTGCAACGGGCCATCGCCCATCCGCCGGCCGGAGCCGCCGGCCACGTTGAAGAGCCCGTCGACGCGACCGAGCGCATCGATGGCGTACGCGATCGCCGCCTGCGCCGCGGGTAGGTCGGTGAGGTCGGCCGTGGCGGCATAGGCACGGCCACCCGCATCGATCACCTCCTGGGCCAAGGCCTCCACCGACTCTGCGGTGCGCGAGACGAGAGCCACCGTCGCGCCCTCGGCCGCGAATCGTCGGGCGGAGGCCGCAGCGATGCCGGTGGCGCCGGTGATGATGACCCCGCGTCCCTTGAGTCGGTCCATGTCTGGCTTACCTCTCGATGGTCGTGACCTGCACATCATCCTCGAGCCCGGCCGCGATGCGCGGGTCGAGCGAGGCCGCACTCTTGGTGAGCGCATTGGCTGACCCTGCGGCGACGCCCTTCACCAGTGCCGTCCGGGTGTCGGCACCATCCATCAGTGCCAGCGAGAGCGCGGCATTGAAGCTGTCGCCCGAGCCCACCGGGTTCACTGCCCGCAGCCGGGGCACGGCCAGGCGCCAGACCGTCGTGCTGTCGGCCGCGGCGACCTCGTCGGCACCGTCGGTGGCCACGGCGAGACGCGCGCCACGCTCGACCAGCGCCACGGCGGCATCCACGGCCGAAGCGTCTGCCTCGACGATCCCCGACTCCACCGCCTCGATGCGGCCGATCTTGACGATGTCGGGGCCGGCTGCGAGCGCAGCCACCAGTCCCGGTCCGGAGGCGTCCACCAGCAGTGGCACCCGCGCTCGGTGCGCAGCTTCCACGATGGCGCCGTGGCCGGATGCCGGCGGACCGGCGGGGATGGAGCCGGCCACCACTGCGCGGGCACTGGCGGGCAGCAGCCGCTCCTCGAGCAGGCGCAGGAACGACGCGAACTCATCAGCGGTCGCGACGGTCGGTCGTTCGTACACCAGCACGGACTCGCCCGACGCATCGACGATCACATAGGCGGTCCGGGCCTCGGCCCTGGCGAACGACCAGTGCGGCTCGAGGCCTTCAGCCGCGAGCCCCTCCACGATCCAGCGCCCAGCATGACCGCCGGCCATACCGGTGGTGATGACCCGACCGCCCAGGGCCACTGCTGCGCGGGCAGCATTCACGCCCTTGCCGCCGGGCAGCACGAACATCTCGACCGGGCGCAGCACCTCGTCGTGTGCGATGCGCTCCACATGTGCGGTCCGATCGATGGCCGGGGCCGGCGTGATGCACAGCAGGGCCGGGCGTGGATCCTGTGCCATGCCGGCGATGTCGACGTCAGGCGTCGCTAGAGGCCGGTGCCGAACTGGCGGTCACCGGCGTCGCCGAGCCCGGGCTGGATGTAGCCCTTCTCGTTGAGCTGGCGGTCGAGGGCCGCGCAGTACATGGCCACGTCCGGATGAGCTTCGCTGACCGCCGCCACGCCCTCGGGGGCGGCGATGAGGTTGACCATCTTGATGCGTTTGGCACCCCAGTCCTTGAGCACCTCGATGGCGGCCGTGGCTGAGCCGCCCGTCGCGAGCATGGGGTCGAGGATGAGGCAGGTGTCGACGGTGGTCTGGTCGGGCAGCTTGTTGTAGTACTCCACCGGTCGCAGGGTACGCTCGTCGCGGAAGAGGCCCAGGTGCCACACCTGTGACACGGGGAAGAGCTCGAGGAAGGCATCGACCATGCCCAGGCCGGCCCGCAGGATGGGCACCAGCCCGATGCGCTCGGCCAGCTCGTGACCGGTGGTCACCTCGAGCGGCGTCCGGATCTCGATCTTGTTGAGGGGCGTGTCAGCGAGGGCTTCGTAGCCCACGAGCCAGCTGATCTCGCGGACCAGCTCCCGGAACTTCTTGGGTTCGGTCCGCTCGTCGCGCAGCAGCGCCAGCTTGTGCAGTACTGCGGGATGCTTCGAGACGAAGAGGTTGGGCTGGTCGGGCACGTGCCGCCTCCGAGGTACGAACAGGATGGCGAGTCCTGATTCTACGGCCCCGGCCTTTCACCGGTCGGGCGCACCCGCGATACCATCGGGTCGTGCCTGAACGACCGTCCCTGCCCCCGTTCCCCAGCGAGGGCGGTGATGCCCCCGACGTGCCCGCTGCTGCCTCGCCACGCCCGCGGAAACGCTCCTCGCGAACGCGCAAGGGTTCGGCACCGCCCGTGCTCGTAGAGGTCCGGCGCGGCGACACCGTCGAGAGCCGCCACCGTGGCCACATCGTGCAGGTGGACGCTTCGGGGAAGGCGGTCCGGGTCGTGGGCGCCCCGAGCACGGAGATCATGCTCCGCTCCACGGTCAAGCCCTTCAGCGTGGTCGCGCTCATCGAGTCCGGTGCCGCCGACGACCTGGCCCTGACACCGTCGGAGCTGGCCATCATGTGCGCCTCGCATACCGGCGAGGACAAGCACGTGCGGACGCTGCAGGCTATCTTCCGCCGCGCGAACGTGACCCAGGCGTTGCTGCAGTGCGGCACCGACGGAGCGCCCGCCGATGCCCTCACCGCGGCCCGCCTGGCACGTGATGGGGAGACGCCCGGCGCCGTACGACATGGCTGCTCCGGCTTCCACGCCGCGTCGATCCTCCTGAGCGCCTACGCCGGCTGGTCGCTCGAGGACTACGCCGACCCGAGGCACCCCAGTCAGGCCGCCGTGCTCCAGACCGTGGCCCGGTTGTTCGGGCGCGACCCGGACACACTCAAGACCGCCATCGACAACTGCGGCCTGCTGACCTACGAGACCACGCTCCTGGAACTGGCCCGCGCCTACCTGATGCTGGCCGACCCCGAGGGCCCGTCGGTCGACGGTGCTCGCGCCGAGTCAGCCCCGGCCCTGCTGCGGGTCCGGGACGCGATGATGGGCGCGCCCGAGATGGTCGGCGGCACCTACGACAACCTCGACACCGAGCTCATGCGTCGTCGGCCGGGCCGGCTGGTGGTCAAGGCCGGCGCGGATGGCATGCGGGCCATCGGCCTGCTGGCTGCCGATGGTGTCGAGGCCAGCGCTATCGCCATCAAGATCGAGGACGGCGATCAGTCGCGCCGAGCGCTCAAGGCCACCTCGGTGGAGACGCTCGCCCAGGTCGGGGTCCTCGACGATCGCGACCTGCGCGCGCTGGCCGCCTATCATCACCCCACCGTCAGTGCCCCGGGGGGAGCCGAGGCCGCCAGCGCCGTCGCGCACTTCGAGTTGGTCGGCCAGGGCCAACGTCCGTAGCGAGGCTCACGACAAGCGATGGCGCACCTCCAGCCGAGCAGCGACCCCTACCGCATCCTGGGTGTCCTTCGTGCTGCTACCCCGGCCCAGATCAAGGCCGCGCATCGCCGCTTGGCCAAGCGTTACCACCCCGATGGCTCGAGCGGCGACGAATCGCGCTTCCTGGCGGTCCAGGAGGCCTACCAGCTCCTGTCGGATCCGGGTCGACGCTACGAGTGGGATCGGGCCCACGCCCCCGGGCCGGTCCGGGCAGCCGGTAGTCGCCGGCCCACGGCCGGTGCCGCCACACTGAGGCGGCGACCGAAGCCCGGCTCGACGCGGATCCGACGACGGCCCCGGAGGCCCACGCCGCGGTCACGCACCTGGTCGGCCGAGCACGTGCCCTGGTGGGAAGACTTCCGGCCCGGAGCTCGGCCGCCCGCATCGACCACAAGAGCGCAGCCGCTGTCGCAGCCACCGTCGGACGATGAGGCCCCGGGCGACTTCGACGTGTTCGACCGCTCCAGCGGTGCTGCCTGGTCTGCCGCGGCGAGGAAGCATTTCCGGCGCGGTACGGACGACCTCCCCTCGCGCGGCGTGTGGCGCTACCGTGGGACGCAGGTGGTGACCGGCGCCGAAGCACGCAAGATCGCGGCCGATGAAGAGGAGAAGACCCGAAGATGACGACGCGGTGCCGTATCGCGCCCAGCCCCACTGGACCGCTGCACATCGGCACGGCCCGGACCGCACTGTTCAACTATCTCTTCGCGCGCCAGACGGGTGGCACCTTCGTGCTGCGGCTCGAAGACACCGACAAGGCGCGTTCGACGGTGGGATTCGAGCAGGACATCCTCGACGGGCTGCACTGGCTGGGCATCGAGTGGGACGAGGGTCCCGAGGTGGCTGGTCGGGATGCCGTCGGCGCCTTCGGTCCCTATCGCCAATCCGAGCGCGGGGACCTGTACGTACAAGCCATCGAGCGCCTGCTGGCCGAGGACAAGGCCTATCCCTGCTTCTGCACCGCCGAGGAACGGGCTGCCGACAAGCAGGCTGACCCGGAGCTGTCCGGCTACAGCGGCCGCTGTGCCGGGCTGAGCGAGGCTGAACGCGAGGCCAGGCGCGCAGAGGGCCGCGAGTCGGTGGTCCGCTTCCGCATCGGGACGGGGGTCGTGGAGTTCGACGACCTCGTTCGTGGCCACGTCAGCATCGATACCGCGCAACTCGGCGGTGACCTCGTCATCGCCCGCTCGGACGGCTCGCCGCTGTACCACTTCGTCGTCGTGGTCGATGACATCGCGATGGCCATCACCCACGTCATCCGTGGCGAGGACCATCTCTCCAACACGCCCAAGCACGTGCTGCTCTTCCGCGCGCTCGGCGCCGAACCGCCGCTCTTCGCGCACCTGCCGCTGATCCTCAACCCCGACCGCTCCAAGATGTCCAAGCGCAAGAGCCAGACGGCTATGGATGCCTATCGTGAGCAAGGCTATGTAAAGGAGGCCATCGTCAACCACCTCGCGCTCCTCGGCTGGAGCAGCGGCGATGACGAGGACCTCTTCAGCCTCGACGAGCTGGCCGCGCGCTTCGAGCTCTCCCGTGTCCAGCCGTCCGGCGCCATCTTCGACGCCGAGCGACTCGACTGGCTCAACGGGCAGTGGATCCGCCGGCTACCGCAGGTCGATCTCGTGGAGCGGGCGCTGCCGTTCCTGGCGGCCGCTGTGGAGGTCGCAGCGGCCGAGGGCCATCGCGTGCGCCGACCCACCGCCGACGCCTTGGCACCGCTCCTGCCCATGGTCATCGAGCGCCTGCCCCGCCTCGACGCCATCGGACCCATGCTCGACTTCGTGTTCATCGAGGACATCGAGGTGGACCCGGCCATCCTCGTGCCCAGGCGCTGGGACGCTGCCACCACCACCATCGGCCTGGCCGAGGCCAGCCGGGTCATCGAGGCCCTGGGCGAGGTGAGCTTCGAGGCTGATGAGCTGGAGCCAGCCCTGCGGGCGCTCTGTGAGCAGCACGGCTGGAAGGTCGGCGACCTCTTCATGGCCATCCGTGTGGCCATCACCGGACGGGCCGCCACCCCGCCCTTGTTCGACGTCATGGTCGCCATCGGCTACGGGACCACCATCGACCGCTTGAAGGCCGCCACCGTGCTGGCCACCGCCCTGCCGAGTGAGGATTGACATGCATCTCTCCCGCGACGATTTCGCGAGCTGGCTGGACCGCTATCTGGCGGCCTGGCGCAGTGGCGACCCTGCTGACATCGGCGATCTCTTCAGCGAGGACGTGACCTACAGCCAGGATGGTGGGCAGACCGCGACCGAGGGTCGCGCGGCTGTCGTGAAGGCCTGGCTGGAGCACGCCTATGAGCCTGACCTCGTCTGGGAGGCGGCCTACGAGCCGCTGGTGATCGAGGATCAGGTGCACGTCGGTGTGGGCTCCACGCGCTACACCCACGAGGATGGCACGCGTGAGGAATTCAGCAACATCTTCGTCTGCCGCTTCGACGACGAGGGTCGCTGCCGCGATCTTCGCGAGTGGTGGATGCGAGCACCCAGTCCGATCGCACGTCTCGACGGCTGACGATGGTCCGCACCATCCTCGTGGTCGATGACGAGCCCACGCTGCGCGAGACGCTCGCGGAGGCGCTCGAGCAGGATGGCCTGCGGGTGGCCACCGCCGCGGACGGCAAGGAGGCATTGGAGCAGTTTCGTGCGGTCATGCCGGACCTGATGCTGCTCGATCTCATGCTCCCGCAGGTGAGTGGCATCGAGGTTTGTCGGATCGTGCGTCGGGAGTCGTCGCTGCCGATCATCATGCTCACGGCCAAGGACAACGAGATCGACAAGGTCGTGGGCCTCGAGCTAGGCGCCGATGACTACGTCACCAAGCCCTTCAGCCTGCGCGAGCTCATGGCTCGCATCCGGTCCCAGCTGCGCCGGCTCGACGCGAGCCCGTCGACCGCCGGCGAGTCCATGGACTCGGGCGAGGCCGCTCCCGCTCCCGTCCGGCTCGGCGCGGTCACCGTTGACCTGGCCGGTCATCGGCTGGTGCGTGATCACGCTGATCTACCGATGAAACCCAAGGCCTTCGAGTTGCTGGCCTTCCTCGTGCGTAACCCCGGTCACGTCTTCAGTCGCGACCAGCTGCTCGAGCAGGTATGGGGCTACGACTACGCGGGTGAGACCCGTACCGTCGACGTGCACGTCCACTGGCTGCGTTCGGCCATCGAGCTGGAACCGAGCAGGCCCCAGTACCTGCAGACGGTCCGAGGCGTCGGCTACGTCCTGCGTCTGCCCGAGTAGCCCGGCCCCGCTTCACGCCTGGCAGGCTGGATGAGAACGACGGCGAGCCTATCCTACGACCATGCCAGGTGAGCCCCTCGACCATCTCGCTGATGAGATCGCTCAGGTCGCCGATCAGGCCTCCATCGGGCTGATCCGGTTCGATCCGCAGCTCCGCGTCCAGACCGCCAACCTCTCCGCCCACCGCGCCCTCGAGCGCCGTCCGGGCTCGCTCGTGGGCCGGTCGGTGATGGAGACGTTCGTCGATCACCGTCTGGAGGCCCTCGTGCGCGCGGCCAGCAGAGGGCAGGTCGGCAGCCACGAATCGGACTCGCGCGATCGCGCCAGCCTCGTCGTACGAGCTCGCCCTGCGTCCGGTGGCGGTGCCTGGGTCACCATCGAGAACGTGACCGAGCTGCAGCGTCTGCGGCGCATCCGCAACGAGTTCATCGACAACCTCAGCCACGAGCTGCGGACGCCGTTGGCCAACGTGCGTCTGCTCACCGAGATGCTCAGCGACGAGCTGGCGGAGCTCGACGTCCCCGAGCGGGTGCGAGAGCGCGTCGCCACCATCGACGTCGAGAGCGGCCACTTGGTACAGATGATCAACGAGCTGCTCGACCTCTCGCGGATGGAGAACGCCGCGGTGCGGGTGCGCCACGACGAGGTCGCCCTGGGGCCGCTGGTGCGCGCCAGCCTGCGACACGTCGAGACGTTCGCCCAGCGCCAGGGTGTGACGCTCGTGGTCCGGGTACCGGACGACCTGCCGCCGGTCCGCGGCGACGAGGAGCGTCTGGACCAGCTGCTCCTGAACCTGCTGCATAACGCCATCAAGTTCTCGCCCGACGGGGGCGATGTCACGGTGGCAGCCGATGAGCATCCCGACGCGGCCGTGGTCTCGGTCATCGACCACGGGGTCGGCATCCCGCCGAGGGACCAGCAGCGGGTCTTCGAGCGCTTCTACAAGGTCGACCGAGCCCGCCAGCGCGGCCAAGGGGGCACGGGCCTGGGTCTGGCCATCGCTCGCCACATCGCGGAGGCGCACGGCGGCAGCATCTGGCTCGACTCCGTCGAGGGCGAGGGCTCGACGTTCAGCTTCTCGCTGCCGTTCGCCTCGTCGTCGTTCTCGGGTCACTGAGACATCGCCTCGCGCGGCCAGCGGCCAGCGGCCAGCACCGGCGACGGCCAGCGGCGCAGCTCCAGGCGCCGGCCCTGGTCCCGCGACCCGGGAGGGCAGAAGAAGCGGGCGGGAACCGGGCGGGCTGTCGCTAGCCCACCAGTTCCCATCGTCTCGCGGGATCGCCCTGCCGTAGAATCGCTGCCGTGGTGACCCCCTCGGTCGAACGCCGCCCCAGTCTGGCTTCGACCGTGCCATTCCATACGGCCCTCTTCGCGCTCTACCCTGTCGTCCGCATGTACGCCGAGAACAGGTACGAAGTGCCCGTGGGCGACGTGGTCGTGCCGCTCCTGATCATCGAGGTCGTGGCGCTCGGCGCCCTGGTCCTGCTCACGTGGCTCCTGCACGATGCGACACGGGCCGGGATCGTCGTCTCAGCCGGTGTCGTGGTGGTCCTCATGTTCGGGCTGTTGATGGAACTGCTGGAGCCGGTCATCCAGGACGCCCTGGTCGTCATGGTCGCGGTCGGCGCAGCCCTCGTGTTGGGTGCGTGGTACTTCTCCAGACGGATCGGGCCACGCCTGGGTGAGGTCACCCTCCTGCTGAACTTCGTCGCTCTGACCCTGGTCGTGTTGGCGGCCGCGGCAGCAGCGGACGGAGTCGCGGCCGAGTTCTCCTCGGCCGACCGCGCACAGGCCCAGGGCACCGTCGGCACGACCGAAGGCCGCGCTCCAGCGCGGGACATCTACCACATCGTGCTCGATCGATACGGGTCGGAGATCGCGCTCGAGGCCCGCTTCGGGATCGACAACTCCGAGTTCGTCGGCTGGCTCCGAGACCAGGGCTTCGATGTCGTCGATGACGCCAGCGCGAACTACACCAAGACGCTGATGTCGCTGGCATCGACGCTCGGGATGCACCCGTTGGACGACATCGTCGAGAGTCAGGGGCCAGAGAGCGAGAACCTCAAACCGCTGTCCGCACGGATCCGACGTAACCCGGCGGGTGCGTTCCTTCGCGAGGCTGGCTACGAGTACGTGCATCTCGGTTCCTGGTTCCTCGGCAGCCAACGATCGGACATCGCCGACCGGTCCTACTATCTCGAGGGCGCCGACCTCAGCTTCGGCTCGCTCATGTACGAGACGAGCATCCTGCCGTTCCTGCCCTTACCCTCCCCGGCGGTCACGAACGAAAGCAAACACGCCGACAATGCCAGGTACCAATGGCATGTCCTGGAGTCGCTGGTGGATGACCCCGGACCCAAGTACGTGTTCGCGCACGTGTTGCTGCCGCACGAGCCATACGTCTTCCTCGAGGACGGAAGCTATGACCCTGACAGGGCCACCTACGAGACGCAGCTGAGGTACACGAACAAACGCCTCCGCAGCCTCATCGGATCCCTCCTCGATCGGCCCGCCGACGAACGCCCGATCATCGTCCTGCAGGCCGACGAGGGTCCCTATCCCCCCGGCTACGATGGCCGCCAGAAGACCTGGGACTGGACGACCGCGACCGACGCCGAGGTCCTCTCGAAGTTCGAGATCCTCAACGCCATGTATCTGCCCGGACCCGAGGGTGAGCCGCCCCTGCGGCGCAACCTGTCAGCTGTCAACACGTACCCGGAGCTGCTGCGTCGCTATTTCGGCGTCGATATCGCTGATCGACCTGATCGGGTCCTGGCCTCGAACTCCGCGAGACCATACGACCTGTACGACCTCACCGACCGGATCGACGCGCTCGAGGCGGCGCTGGCATCCAAGGCAGAGGGGGCCGAGTAGTCGTCCGGGGCGAAACCCGTCTTCACCGGCGCCGGAGGAGAAAGACGGTTCGCTGACTGCCCGCGATGGGGGTCCTGGTGACCGTCTCGAAGTGCGGCTCGAACGCGGACACGAAGCCCTCGACGTCGTAGTCGGGGAAGACGTCGCGACGGGACGCCAGCAGCCGCTGCACCATCGGGTCCGCCTTGGGCACGAACTCGACGATGGCATGTGGCGCCATGCGGGCGAAGAGCGAGGCGATCATGGGCAGCGGGACGTTGGCCCCGATGGCCAGGTGATGGACCAGCGCCAGCGCCATGACCACCTCGGTGTCGACCCGCTCGAGCAGGCTCGCGCGCTCGGCGTTGGCCCAGCCCAAGGCGGGACTCGGAGCGGTGATGTCTCCGAGCAATGGCGTGATGTCCGTGCGGCCATCGGCCCTGATGGCACGATAGCCGCGCTCCACCGCTGCCGGATCGACGTCGAGGGCCACGACGCGGTAGCCGGCCTCGGCGGCGATGCGGCTGTAGCGGCCGGTGTTGGCGCCGAGGTCCCAGGCCGACTGCCCGTCGATCCCCTCGAGGGCGTCGGTGACCGCCCGCGCCTTCGCTTCGGTGGCGGTGTCCCCGTAGCTGGTGTGGTCGGCGTAGTCGGCCCAGGCCGTGCCCTCGGGCTCCCACGACAGGCCGGCCACGGTGTCATGCAGGCTCTCGATGAGGGTCGCGAGCTTCTGCGACGACATCGAGGCCTCGGGCTTCGCGTCGGCGGCGGCATTGTCGTCGGCGTGCTGGCGCTGGGCGCGCGCGTGGAGGTGGATGTGGGGCCCGAGCCCGAAGCTCAGGCGCGTGCGGCCCGGCAGGAGGCGGGCCGCGAGGTCGAGCGGGACCCCCTCGAGGTACTCACGCAGGAGCCCACCGAGCCGCACATCGACCCTGGCCATCAGGGCCAGCGGGGCGAGGAAGTGCTCGCAGAACTGGCGGTACGGCGCCCACGGACGGTCGCGCTCGGCCCGCTCGAACGAGAGCGAGTCGATGAGCAGCGGCTTGCCCCGCTGGAACTGGACGTTGTAGGCGGAGGCATCGCGCAGCGTGAACCCGGCCGCGGCTGCCAGGGACTGGGCCCGCAGCGTCAACAGCGCCGCGTCCTGCAGCTGGCTGAAGGACCACTCGTAGGGATACGAGATGAGCTCGACCGGCTCCGGCCGGATGACACGGTGGGCCGGCGGCTCCGCGGCCAGGTCGGGATCGACCTCGGTGTGCGGGATGACGATGCCTTCCTCGCGAAGGCGATCGTAGAGCCCGGAGTCGAGGTAGCCCTGCCAGTCGTCCGCGAAGGACGGATCGATCTGGCGGTAGATGACGCCGTCTCGTCGGAAGACGAAGCCGGCTGGATCGCGGTACGAGCCTGGATCGCGCGCGGGTGCGGACTCAGGCACCCTTGTCGGTGTCGTCCTGACCGGTGGTCTCGGTGCTCGGCGCCTCGGCCCCACGCACGACCCGCACGAGGCGAGCCAGCTGTTTGCGGAAGATGACGGGCGCGGCCACCAGCCCGGCGATCAGGGCCTGCACCACGAGGCTGCCCGATCCCGGGTCGATGTAGGCAAGGATGAGCTCCACGGCGGCTCCTCTCTGGCGATGTCCGAAGTGGGTCGGCACGTTGCGGCGTACCGGCGACCAAGTGCCACGATAGCATCGAGAGCACACCACGCCGAACTACGGCTAGTCGGACTGACCTTGGCCCGCGCTCAGCAGGTCCGGCGGCACGAGCCAGCGCAACTCGCCCTCACCGTCGCCCAGCTTGGTGTGCAGATCGACCGTCGCCAGGGCGCCCTTCTTCATGCTGATGCCGGCCGTATCGATGAGGTAGGCCAGCAGCGCGCTGAAGTCGGGGTCGTGGCCCACCAGCATCACCTCGCGCGCCCCGGTCTCGTCGAGCAAGGCCCACAGCTCACGCTTGCCGAAACCGCCGCTGAGCCGGCTGTCGGTCTTGACCGTCATGTCGAGGACGCCGGCTACGATCTCCGCGGTTTGCTGGGCACGTACGAGAGGGCTGGTCACGATGACGTCGGGCCGTACGCCGTGGCTCGCGAGGAACTCACCGAGCCGCTGGCTCTGCTTGCGACCCTTGTCGGTCAGCGGTCGCAGGTCGTCATCGCCGATCCACTCGAAGGCGTCCCCTGCGTGGGCGTGCCGGAGCAGGTGCACGCGCACCTTGTCGGAGCGTTCGAAGTGTGGCTCGGTCATCGGCCTAGGGTGGCACGTCTGGTCCCCCGGCGCGACCCCAGACAGGTCGGAACCACTCGGCCCCGAGGGGTTTCGTGTGGTAGTGGAAGGACGGCCGTGTCGCCGTCGTGGGTCAGACGCCAGCCGGTGCCGTTTCGTTCAGGAACAGGTCGATGCGTCTGCTGATGGCCGCGAGCACGCGGCGGAAGGCGGCCAACCGCGCTGCTTCGGTACCGGTGACAGCCGATGGGTCGGCGTAGCTCCAGTGGTAGCGCTGGCCCTCACCCGGGAACACGGGGCAGGCCCCGCGTGCTGCGTCACACACGGTGATGACGTAGTCGAAGGTGCGTCCGAGGTACTCCCGGTACGACTTCGAGCGCAGGCCTTGCGTGGAGATGCCGGCCTCGTTCAGCACCTGCAGCGTGAGGGGACGGATCTCGGTAGCTTCGGTGCCCGCGGAGAACGCCTCGTAGGCGTGTCCACCCCGGTCGCGCAGCAGGGCCTCGGCCATGATCGAGCGAGCCGAGTTGTGCGTGCACACGAAGAGCACGCTGGTGCGTACGATGCGGTCGTCGTGGCGCGTTGCCACGTCGCTACCGGCCATCAATCGTCGTTCAACTCGGTGACCTCGCCGGTGGCCAGGAAGACCACATCCTCCGCGATGTTGGTCACGCGGTCACCCACGCGCTCGAGGTAGTGCGCCGCGAAGACGATGCGCATGCCCGGGTCGACGTTGGCCGGGTCGGCGCGCATGAGCTCGAGCGACTCCGCGAAGATCGTGTGGTACAGCTCGTCGACATCGTCGTCGCGCTCGGCCACGACTCTGGCTCGGTCGGCATCGATCTCCACGACAGCCTCGAGCACGTCCCGCACGAGCGTTGCCGCGAGGCGACCCATCTCCGGCAGGTGGACGTAGTCCTTGACGGGCGGGTATGGCGCGAGCTTTCGGGCCTGCTTGGCCACCGAGGCGGCGTAGTCACCCATGCGTTCGAGGTCATAGGCCACGTGGTCCAGGGTGAGCAGGAAGCGCAGGTCGCGCGCGACCGGCTGCTGCGTGGCGATGGTCCTCGTGATGAGGCTGGAGACCTCGTGCTCCAGGGCGTTGATGTCGCGATCATTCTCGATGATGGCCGTGGCTGCCTCAGCATCGTGGTTCTCGAGCGCCACGATGGCGGCGATGATGCGCTCGGCTACGAGGCTGCCCATGCGCAGGATGCCGTCCTTGATCTCGCGCTCTTCGGCTTCGAGGGCGTCACGCGTGAACGGCCGAGGCACCTCCACAGCAGGATGGACCTCGAGGTCCGTGCGGGAACCCTGCGGTTCTGCGGTACCTGGCGGCGAGACGGGCTCGACAGCAGGCCGTCCAGTGGGATCGGTCATGGCAGCCTCCTCAACCGAAGCGACCGGAGACGTAGTCCTCGGTCAGCTGGTTCCTGGGATTGGTGAAGATCTCGTTGGTGGGGCCCTTCTCCACGAGGTACCCCGCGCGGTCGTCGCCCATGGTCAGGAACACGGTCTCGTCGGAGGCGCGCGCTGCCTGTTGCATGTTGTGCGTCACGATGAGGATGGTGTAGTCGTCGCGGAGCTCGAACATCAGCTCTTCGATCTTGAGGGTGGCCACCGGGTCCAGGGCCGAGCAGGGCTCATCCATGAGGATGACGTCGGGCTGGACCGCGATGGCGCGGGCGATGCAGAGCCGCTGCTGCTGACCACCCGACAGCGCCGTCCCCGGCTGCTTCAGCTTGTCCTTGACTTCGTCCCAGATGGCGGCCCGCTTCAGGCTCCCTTCGACGAGTTCGTCCATGTCGCCCTTGTAGCCGGCGATCCTGGGCCCGAAGGCGATGTTGTCGTAGATGGACTTGGGGAAGGGGTTGGGTTTCTGGAAGACCATGCCGATGCGCCGGCGCACCTCCACCGCGTCCACGCGGGAGTCGTAGAGGTCGACGCCGTGGTAGTAGATCTTGCCCTTGATATGCGCGCCCGGAACCAGGTCGTTCATGCGATTGAAGCAACGCAGGAGCGTGGACTTGCCGCAACCGGACGGACCGATGAAGGCCGTGATCTGGTTCCTGGGCACGTCGAGGTCGATGTCGCGGATGGCCCGGAACTCGCTGTAATAGGCGCTGAAGTCCCGGACCTCGAACACGTGCTCGCGAGCCTCCGCCGAGGCGGTCACCCTCTCTGCCTGCGCCACTCCGGCGACGCTCAGGCCAGGGCCCGTCCCATCACTCGGCGGGATCGCCGACGTAAGGGATGCCTCGGGACCCGCTGGCGATTGGTGCGTCATCGTGGGTATCTCACTGGTCATGTCTACCACTTTCTGGCGTATCGGTTGCGCAGGATGATGGCGATGCCATTGATGATGAGCACCAGCACGAGCAGCACGATGATGGCCGCCGCCGTCAACTCCCTGAACTCTGGCCGTGGCTGCCGCGACCAGCTGAAGATGATCGTCGGCAGCGATGTGTACGGGCCCTGCAGGCGCTCCACGACGCTGGCATTGGCAGCCACGTTGAAGAAGCCGGTGACAGCACCCACGAGCAGCAGCGGCGCGGTCTCGCCGAAGGCCCGGCCGATGGTCAGGATGGTGCCGGTGAGGATCCCCGGCAGGGCGTACGGCAGGACGTGGGAGCGGATGACTTCCCACTTGGTGGCACCCACGCCGAAGCCGGCCTCGCGGATCGATGATGGCACCGCGCGCAGCGCCTCGGCCGAGGCGATGACCACGATGGGCAGCACCACGATGGCCAGGGTGAAGCCACCGGAGATGATGCTGCGGCCCCCGGTGTAGTCCCCGAAGAGCACCACGAAGACGGCGATGCCGAGCAGGCCGTACACGACCGCCGGCACACCCGCGAGGTTGCGGACCGTGGTGTTGATGAAGCGCGTGAGCCGGTTGTCCGGGGCGTACTCCTCGAGATACACCGCAGAAGCGATACCGATGGGGATGGCCAGCACGGCCACGAACACCATCAGGAGGATCGAGCCGAACAGCGCCTGGCTGATGCCGGCATTGAGCGGGTTGGATGAGATGGGCGAGGTCATGAAGTCGACCAGGCCGCGCTCCTGGAACACCGGCAGGGCGCGGATGAAGATGTCGGTCACGAGCCACACGAGCACGCCGAGGGCGATGAACAGCGAGAGCAGCATGGCCAGCTCGAAGACGACGCTGCGCCAATCGCGGCGATGGCCAGTGAGCGCCTGCTCGACAGCTTCGGTCGCGGACTGCGGAGGCCGCTGGACCGTCTCTGGTGTCACGGTCATCTCAGTACCCCTTGCGCATGCGGCGCACGAAGGCCTCGCTCACGACGTTGAGGCCCAGCGTCATGAAGAAGAGCAGCAAGCCCACGAAGAAGAGGCTGTGGAAGGCGACCCCGCCACCGACCGCGTCCGAGCCGATGGCGATGACAGTCATGGCGCCGGTCATCGTCTGGCCTGGCAGGCAGGCATTGAGATTGATGGAGGCACCGCCGACACCGCCCGCCGCGATGGCCACGATCATGGTCTCGCCGATGGCCCGCGAGAAGCCCACGATGAGGGAGGCCACGATGCCGGACACGGCCGCGGGCACCACGATCCGAAGGCTGGTCGTGCGCTTCGTGGCACCGAGCCCGAAGGAGGCCTCGCGCAGGTTCTGCGGGACCGCGTACATGGCGTCCTCGGAGATCGAGGCGATGAGGGGCGTGATGAGGATGCCGACCGCAACGCCGGCACTGGCGAGGCTGAACACCGGGGTGTTGCCCGGGCAGATGTTCTGGATCAGCGTCGGGCTGATGACGGTCAGCGCGAAGAAGCCCAGCACCACCGAGGGGATCGTGGCCAGGATCTCGAGGATGGGCTTGAGCCATCCGCGTACCCGGGGACTCGCGTATTCGGCGAGGTAGATGGCGGCACCGAGTCCCAGCGGCGCAGCCACGAGCATGGCGATGACCGCGATGACGAACGTGCCCGAGAGGATCGCCGCGAGGCTGTATTCGCCCGAGCGAGGCTGCCACACATCCGAGAGCAGGGCACCCGGATCGATGCCCTGCAGGAAGATGATGGTGTCGCCGAGCAATGACAGGACGATGGCGACCGAGATGACGATGGCCAGCGCAGCCGCTCCGAAGAAGAGGTAGCGGATCACCCGCTCGCGCCTTCGGCGCGCCGCATCGCCCCTCAGGTCTGCGATCGTGAGCTGCTGGTTCCCGGCCATCGAGGTCGCTCGCTACAGGTCTTGGCTGAACGGCCGGAGGACCGGACCCCGGGACGTGGGTCCGGTCCTCTCTGCGGCCGTTGGGAGAGAGGCGTTGGTGATGAGCGTCAGCCGCCGACCGAAGCCCTGGCCTCGTCCCAGGCAGCGCGGGTCTCCTCGAGCGCCTCGGGCGCCAGCGAGACGTAGCCCGCAGCCTCGACGTTCTGGATGCCCTCATCGCTCAGGTAGAAGTCGACGAACGGGGCCACCGCCGAGTTGTAGCTGTCCCTGCTCGGATCGACCCGGTTCACGGCCGGGTAGATGTAGAGGTCTCGGGAGATCGGGTAGGTGTTGGACGCGACGGTCTCGTGGTCAGGGCCGATGCACTGGCCGTCCCCGCCGTCGATCGGCAGCATGCGCACGCGATCCGCGTTGTTGATGGCGTAGGCGTAGCCCACGAAGCCGATGCCGTTGGGGTTGTTGGCGACACCGTCGATGATGACGTTGTCGTTGGGCGAGGCCACATAGGTCTCGCCGGGCTGGCGCGTGTACGGCTCGGCCTCGGGATCGACGTCGCCTGCCTCGGCGCGCGCCGCCTGGATGTCCTCGAGGGTGATCTCGATGAACGAGCCCCAGGTGCCGGACTCATCGCCGGGGGCCGTGATGGCGATGTCGCCGCTGGGCCAGGCCGTGGTGTCCGAGCCGAGCTCCGCGGCGAAGGCGGCGATGTCCTCCCAGCTGCGCAGCTCGTCGGATTCGATGCCGAAGATGGCGTAGAGGTCGGTGAAGTTGAAGCACTCGATCGCGTCGTTCTGGGTGCTGACGATGACTGCCAGTCCGTCGATGCCGACCTTCAGCTCGACCGGCTCGACGCCACCGGTGGCGCAGTTCTCGACTTCCGAGTCCTTGATGGTGCGTGATGCATCCGAGATGTCCGTGTCGCCGTTGCAGAACAGCTCGAAGCCGGTGGTCGTGCCCGGGCCGTCGACCGAGATGGTGACGTTGGGGTTCACGCCCGCGTAGGCCTCGGCCACGAAGCTCGTGATGGGCTCTACCGTAGAGGAGCCGGAGATCGTGATGCTGCCGCTTTCGTCCTGGGCCAGCGCGCCGCCAGCGAGACCCGTGACCAGCACGGCCGTGCCGATCGCGGCGGCGCTGTAGCGTTTGCTCATACGCATGATGAGTGTGTTCCCTCCTGGATCATCTGTGGTCCGGAGCCGTCGCAGGCCCGATCGTGTGACGGGATGACTGTCGGCACGGCAGATGAACGGCCGGTTGTTCCCTTGTTAACGCTCGGTTAACGGGGTCTGCTCCAGGCGATACCAGAGACCCCGCACCGTGAGCAGCCGGGCCGGCTGCTTCGGGTTCGGTCGCTGCATCGTTGATGCCGAGCATGTCCGGACCGCGCGGTCCGCTCGATGACCCGGGATCGCTGGTTCGTTGGCAACGCGTGAACGGGCTTGGAGTCCGTACAATTGCGGCTCGCCGTACGCGGGTATGAAAGGGACACCATGGCCAAGAAGAAGGGCGGCTCGAAGGACAAGCCTGCGCAGAAGCCCAAGTCGCTGCAGAAGCAGCTGCGCAAGGCACAGGCCAGGTTGGACAAGGCGGTCGCCAAGCGTGACCGTGCCCAGGCGCGGGTGGATGCGATGTCGATCATCGTCGATGAGATCCGGGCACAGCTGGCAGAGGTCGAGAAGACCGCGACGTCCGAGGCTGAAGGGAAGGACAAGGCCGAAGGGGAGGACAAGGCCGCCAAGCCGGGGCCGGCGGACCAAGCCGGTGGCCAGGAAGCCGGCGACCACCCGGAAGCCTGCCACCAGGAGGAAGCCGGCGAGCACGTCCCGCACTGGCAAGCCCGCGAGCACCGGCAAGCCCGCGGCGCCCAGGAAGCCGGCGGCGACCAGGGCGGCGACCGACAAGAGAGCCGAATAGGCCCTCGACGCAGCCCTAGCCGATCTGCGTGATGGCCAGGCCCAGCGCCTTGCGGAAGGGAATGCCGGTCATCCGCCGCCAGACCGGACGGAAGCTGCGCCGCAGCTGCTCGACGCTGGCCTCGCGCGAGTCGAGGTAGAGCCCGACCGCCTCACGCGACGTCGAGGGCAGGTGCGGGGCATGCAGGTTCAGCCACTCGCGGGTCGCTGTCGCAGCCACGTCGGCGTCGTTCATCAAGCCCAGGTGGTCCTGCATCTCGGTCACCTGCACGATGAGCTTGCGGGAGGAGACCGGCAGGACCTCGCTGAAGTACTCCAGGGTGTAGCGCAGGCGCTTGGATTCGATGCGCAGGGCATGCAGGGTGCGTACGTCAGCCCAGGTGATGATGGTGTCGTAGGCGCGCACGTGCTCGTACGCCGAGAGGATGCGTGAGCCCGCGGTGTCACGCACCAGGCTGGGGCGGCCCAGCGGGGTCAGGATCTCCGCTGCGCCGGGTGATTCGGTGAAGTCCAGGTAGTCGTCCACGAACTCGCGGTAGCTCTTGGAGTCGAGCTTGGCCACCAATCGCGCTCGCGCGAGCTCGCGCTGCCGGCGCCAGGCCGCCCGCAACGGCTCGACGGCGTCGCGTCCGGGAGCAGGCAGGTCGCCGATGTAACGCTCGAGGTCTTCGAGCAGGACGTCGATATCGCGCACGTCACCGAGCACGCGGGCGATCGTGCGCAGCTCCCTCACGTAGCGGCGCTGGACCTTGGGCCGGTAGGCTCCATCGAAGACACGCCAGGCCGCACGCATCCGGCGCGTGGCCACGCGCATCTTGTGCAGATCCTCGGGATCGTCGCCCGCGCGGGTGCCGGCCTCGAATTGGAGCATGCGCGCGAGATGCATGCGCAGCACCTTGCGTCCGGCCGCTCCCAGCGGATCGTCCGCCTTGATGCCCGGCGAGGTCGGTACCCGCGGCAGGCGATGGTTGGGATCCTCGGCCGCCTGGGCCACGTAATGGCGGGCGATCTCCTCCTTGGAGCGTGGCTCGGGCAAGACGTAGCCGGTGGCCTCGACGAGCTCGGCCAGACGAACCAGGTTCGCGCCGCTGCCCGTGCCCACCTCGACCTCGAAGACCGAGAAGGAGGCCAGGGGCCGTGCGCCACGGAAGACCGAGACACGATCGAGAGCGACCAGTACCGCTCCATCGTCGAGCGCCAGCGTCTTCTTCTCGCGTCGCTGGTTGATGGTGAAGAGTGTTCGCAGCCGGGCGCCGTCGCGGACCTCGTTGATCAGCTCGCGCGCTGCGCTCGACGGCCAGCCGTCAGGATCCAGGCGCTCGTTCGCCGGGCCCTCGACCTCGACGCGTTGCGAGAGCGCCGTGGGTTCAGGATCGTCGTCGTCCTCGCCGGGACGGTCGTGCGACGAGGACTTGACCGTGACGGTGTAGGGGCCATTGTCCTCGCGTCGCAGTCGTGCCCCGAAGCCGGCCCGTCCGAGCGCGCCGTATGCCGTGTCGATATAGCGGTCCTCGACCTCGACCGTGCGCTCGTCTCCGAACTCCACCCCGTCGAGCGCACCACCCCAATCGCGAGCCAGCCACGAACGTAGCGCTTCGAGGTCGCGCACGAGGTACTTGAGCTCGACCTCGCGCGGGATGCCGGGCTTCGGACGGCTGGTGGCAGAGGCCGGTGGCAGTGCACCCTCGGCCGGGTCACCGTCGCGAGTGTCGGTCACGAGGATGCGCTCTCCACCGCACGGGCCATCAGCGCCTCGAACGTGTCCGTCGTGGGCGGGCCCTCGATGGTCGTCTCGACGCGGGTCCACTCGGCGTCCTGGCCCAGGGTCCAGGCACGCCGGTCGTCACGGCGCATGATCTCCAGCATCTCGCGCAGCCGCGCCGCGAGTTCGGGGTCCTTGACCGGGGTGATGGCCTCGACGCGACGGTCGAGGTTGCGTTCCATCAGGTCGGCCGAGCCGATGAAGTAGCGCTCGCGGTCACCCTGGCCGAAGACGAAGATGCGTGAGTGCTCGAGATAGCGGCCCACGATCGAGCGCACCTGGATGGATTCGCTGAACCCGGGCACGCCCGGCTGCAGGGAGCACATGCCGCGCACGATGAGGTCGATCGGCACACCGGCCCCGCTGGCCGCGTACAGCCTCTGGATCATCGGTGGATCCACGCAGGCGTTGCACTTGATGATGATGCGTCCGTCGCCATGCTCTCGATGCCGCTCGATCTCGCCGTCGATGAGGTCCTCGAGCCCGGGGCGCATGGACTTGGGTGCGACCAGCAGCTCCTTGTAGTGGTCCTTCTTGCCGACGCCGGTGAGCACGTTGAACAGGTCGGTCACGTCGGCGGTGATGACCCGGTCGGCGGTGAGCAGGCCCAGGTCCGTGTAGATGCGTGCCGTCTTGTGGTTGTAGTTGCCGGTACCGATGTGGGCATAGCGGCGCAGGCCGCCCGACTCGCGGCGGATGATGAGCGCGCACTTGGAGTGGGTCTTGAGGCCCAGCAGGCCATAGGCCACGTGGGCGCCGGCCCGCTCCAGGGCCTTGGCCCAGACGATGTTGGCGCGCTCGTCGAAGCGGGCCTTGATCTCCACCAGCACGACCACCTGCTTGCCACTCTCCGCGGCGCGGATGAGCGCTTGCACGATGGGCGAGTCGCCGCTGGTGCGGTACAGCGTCATCTTGATGGTCAGCACGTCCGGGTCATCCGCGGCCCGCTGGATGAGCCGCTGGACGGAGTTGCTGAACGACTCGTAGGGGTGATGCAGGAGGATGTCGCCCTCACGGATGCGGGCGAAGGTGTCGACTCCCTGCTCCTCTTCGTCCTCGCGCAGCGTCAGCCGCGGCGGCGTGACCGCCTTCCACGGCTCCGGCTGCAGCTCGGGGATGTCGAGGTTGGCGATGGTCTCGAGGCCGCGCAGATCGAGCATGCCCCGGATCTCGTAGACGTTGGCTGGATCGAGGCCCAGGCCACGCTGGAGCAGCGCTCGCGTCTCGTGCGGCATGGAACGCTCGACCTCCAGGCGCACGACCGCCCCGAAGCGTCGCCGGCGCAGCTCCTCCTCCATGGCCAGGAGCAGGTCGTCGGCCTCGTCCTCCTCGATGTCGAGATCGGCGTTGCGGGTGACGCGGAAGAGGAAGTGCGACTCCACCTCCATGCCCGGGAAGAGGACGCCCATGTTGGCCGCGATGATGCGCTCCAGCAGGACGTACGTTCGTGGTGCGACCTCCCACAGGCGCGGCAGTACCGGGGGCACCTTGACGCGCGCGAAGCGGCGCTCTCCGGTGGCCGGGTCACGGACCGTCACGGCCAGCGACAACGAGAGGTCGCTGATGTAGGGGAACGGATGCGAGGGGTCCACCGCGAGCGGCGTCAGCACCGGGAAGATCTCGTCGATGAAGCGTTCACGCAGCTCGGTATGGCGTACCCATTCCTCCGGCGCGATGATGCGGATCTTCTCTTCCGCCAGCTCCTCGCGGACGCGGTCCCAGGTGTCGGAGTGCTGGGCCTGCAGCTGCAGCACGCGCCCACGGATGCGATCGAGCTTCTGGCTGGCCGAGAGTCCGTCGGGCGTGGGCCGGGAGTGGCCCGCGGCCACCTGCTGCATCAGACCTGAGACGCGCACCTGGAAGAACTCGTCGAGGTTGCTCGTGAAGATCGACAGGAAGCGGACGCGTTCGAGCAGCGGATTGCGCTCGTCCTCCGCCTGGTAGAGGACACGCTCGTTGAAGTCGAGCCAGCTGAGCTCCCGCGTGATGAAGGGGAAGCTGGGCTCGCGGGACTTGCGCCGGATACCTCGAGGGCGTGCTGGATCGGAGGTCGTCACAGACCCGATGCTATCAGGGCCGTTCGGCATCCTCCGCGAGGCGACGCGCGCTGTCGTCGGGGCACGGGCAGTTCCGGCGCAGGTGCTCGAACGAGTAGAAGCCGCTGCTGTGCCCGTCAGCCCACACCGGCTGCAGGGCGTAGTTGCCGGTGAGCGACATGTCCGCCAGCTCCACCTGCTCGTCGCTGAGCGTGGGCTCGGAGTCGAGCCAGCCGGGTTGTCCGGCCTCACCCCGGCAGAAGGCGCAGGGGCAGAGCCAGCGCAGCGCGGTCAGGTCGAAGGCGCTCTGGTGGCCGTCAGCCCAGTCGATGGTGAGCCGGCGGGCGGGCCGGTCAGCGTGGATGTCGGTGGGCTTGATGGCGTCGCCGCGGAGGTCGGTGGTCATGCAGGGGACTGTGCCACAGCGGCGCGCATCCTCCCATTGGAGCTACTGGCCAGCGTGGTACCTTCGACGTTCGGCGAGGCCGCGCTCGAGATCCCGACGCCCGCGCCGCTGGCCCAGACCGCCGGTCGGCCCGCCCGTGGCCCGCGTACCACATGCGGCTCGCCGCCGGCGTGGTCACGAGTGGAGGTGAGTGAGAGATGAGAGTCGTCGTCGCCCTTGGAGGGAATGCGCTGTTGCGCCGCGGTCAGGCCATGACGGCCGAGAACCAGCGGACGAACGTCAGGACCGCTTCGGAGCAGCTGGCTTCGGTGGCCCAGGAGAACGAGCTGGTGGTGGCTCACGGCAACGGCCCGCAGGTCGGCCTCCTGGCGCTCCAGGGCGCGGCCTACAAGGAGGTGCCGACGTACCCGCTTGATGTCCTCGGTGCCGAGACCCAGGGCATGATCGGGTATCTCGTGGAACAGGAGCTGGGCAACCTGGTGCCCTTCGAGCGCCCGGTCGCGACGCTGCTGACGATGATCGAGGTCGACCCGGCCGATCCTGCGTTCGCTGAGCCCTCCAAGCCCATCGGGCCCATCTACGACAAGGAATTGGCTGGCTCCATGGCCAAGCAGCGGGGCTGGGTGTTCAAGGCCGATGGCGACTACATGCGCCGGGTGGTGGCCTCACCCAAGCCACGACGGATCTTCGAGCTGCGCCAGATCCGCTGGCTCCTGGAGCAGGGTTCCATCGTCATCTGCGCCGGCGGCGGCGGCATCCCGGTGATGTACGTGGACCGTCCCGAGCCGACGCCGTACGGTCCCGAGAAGCAGCTGGTCGGCGTGGAGGCTGTCATCGACAAGGACCATGCCTCGGCCCTGCTCTCGGCGGGCATCGAGGCCGACTACTTCGTGATGGCCACCGATGCGGATGCGGCCTACGTCGACTGGGCCAAGCCCGAACAGCGGGCCGTGGCCCATGCCCATCCCGATGCGTTGCTGGAGCTGTCAAGCCACTTCGCGGCAGGGTCCATGCTGCCCAAGGTCCAGGCGGCCTGCGAGTTCGCCACGGCCACCCCCGGCAGGCGCGCCGCCATCGGTGGACTGACCGACATCGACGAGATGCTCAAGGGCCGCGCCGGGACCATCGTCTCGACCGAGTTCGACGGCATCACCTACCGTTAGCCCCACTCACCACGCGCCCGCGAGGCGGCCGTTCCTTCGACAGGAGATCCACCCGTGCCCTACAACCTGCGCAACCGCAGCTTCGTCAAGGAGATCGACTTCAGCCCGTCCGAGCTGCGCTACCTGTTGAAGCTCTCGGCCGATCTCAAAGCAGCGAAGTACGCGGGCACCGAGCAGCCGCGCCTGGTGGGCAAGAACATCGGCCTCATCTTCGAGAAGACCTCGACGCGTACGCGCTGTGCCTTCGAGGTGGCCTCGTTCGACCAGGGCGCGCACGTGACCTACCTCGATCCGTCCGGCTCGCAGATGGGCCACAAGGAGTCGACCGAGGACACGGCTCGCGTGCTGGGTCGCTACTACGACGCGCTCGAGTACCGGGGCAAGAGCCAGCAGACGGTCGAGACGCTGGCCGCCTTTGCCAACGTGCCGGTCTACAACGGCCTCACCGATGAATGGCATCCGACGCAGATGCTGGCGGACTTCCTGACCATGGGCGAGCACAGCGGCAAGGAGTACGGCCAGCTGCGGTTCGCCTTCGTGGGCGACCAGCGCTTCAACATGGGCCGCTCGCTGCTGGTCACCGGAGCGCTCATGGGCAGCGACGTGCGCATGGTCGGCCCGGCTGAGCTGGCGCCACCGGCGGAGGTGGTCTCGCTGGCCCGTGAGATCGCGGCCGATACCGGCGCCACCATCACCATCACCGACGACATCGACGAGGGTGTCGCCGGGGTCGACTTCATCCATACCGATGTGTGGGTCTCGATGGGCGAGGCGGCGGAGGTCTGGAACCAGCGCGTGGAGCTGCTGCGCGACTACCAGGTCAACGCCTCGCTGATGGAGCGAACCGGCAACGCTGACGTCAGGTTCATGCACTGCCTGCCAGCCTTCCACGATGCCGGCACGACCGTGGGCGGCGAGGTCATGGCCGCCACCGACATGCCCGATGGCCTCGAGGTCAGTCACGAGGTCTTCGAGTCACCCGCGAGCATCGTCTTCGACCAGGCCGAGAACCGCATGCACACGATCAAGGCCGTGATGGTGGCCACGCTCGGCTCCTAGACGCCAGGCCACGAGGAGGACCGCGTGAGCGAGTTCGGGGCCTGGTCCGAGGTCGGCCGGCTGCGCAAGGTCATCGTCCATCGCCCGGGACTCGAGATGCGCCGGCTCACGCCCAGCAACGCGGCCGAGCTGCTCTTCGACGACGTCATCTGGACACGCAAGGCGCGGGCCCACCACGACGAGTTCGTCCAGCTCATGCGCGATGACTTCGGGATCACCGTCTATCGCGTTCACGAGCTGCTCAAGGCCGTGGTCGACGACCCCGCGGGACGGGCCTTCGTGCTCGACCGCAAGCTGGTCCCCGACGAGATCGGTGTGCGCGGTGTGACCGAGCTGCGCGCCTGGATGGACGAGCTCGATTCGGCCGCCCTGGTGAGCCACCTCATCGGCGGCGTGGCCGTGGATGAGCTGCCCGATGAGTTCCGGCACTGGCTGGAGCAGGCCTACTCGCCCTCGGACTTCGTGCTGACGCCGCTGCCCAACCAGCTCTTCGCCCGCGACAGCTCGGCCTGGATCTACGGTGGCGTGACCATCAATCCGATGGCTCGGCCGGCCCGCCGACCGGAGTCGCTTCACCTCGCGGCCATCTACAAGTTCCACCCCCAGTTCCGCGACGGCGACTTCCGGGTGTGGTGGGGTGACCTCGACGACGGCTACCGTGGAAGCGCCACGCTCGAGGGCGGTGACATCATGCCGGTGGGGCAGGGCGTGGTGCTCGTGGGCATGGGCGACCGGACCACCTACCAGGCCGTCAGCCAGCTGGCGCTGAGGCTCTTCGAGGCCGGCGCGGCCGAGCGCATCATCGCGGCCAAGATGCCCGCCGAGCGAGCCTCCATGCACCTCGACACCATCTTCAGCTTCTGTGACCGCGACCTCGTCACCATCTATGCGCCCGCGGTCGAGGCCATCCAGCCCATCAGCTACCGACCTGGCGAGCACGACCTCGAGGTCACCGTCGAGCGGCAGGGCTGGCTGGAGACCGTGCGTGAGGCCCTGGGCCTCGCCGAGTTGCGCACGATCCCCACCGGTGGCAACGCCTACGTCCAGGAACGCGAGCAGTGGGACGACGGCAACAACGTGGTAGCGCTCGAGCCGGGCGTGGTCGTGGCCTACGACCGCAACGAGTACACCAACGCCCGGTTGCGCGGCGCCGGCGTGAGCGTCATCGAGATCAACGGCTCGGAGCTTGGGCGCGGCCGTGGCGGCGGTCACTGCATGACCTGTCCGGTCTGGCGCGAACCGGCCTAGACTCGTTTCATGCCCAGGAAGCCAGCCGCTGCGGACCTCGCGTCGTTGCGCGTCCCGACCGACCTGCGCCTGTCGCCTGACGGGCGCGCCGTCTGTTTCGTGGTCAAGGAGCCCGCGCCCGATCTGGCCGGCTACCGCAGCGCACTCTGGATCGTCCCCACCGACGGCTCCGAGGACCCTCGACCGCTGACCCTGGGCGCCAATCACGACCACACCCCATGCTGGAGCCCCGATGGCCGCTTCCTGGCCTTCCTGAGCGACCGGGGCGCGGTGCTGCGCGCGGGTGGTGCCGCCCGTGACAGCGCCGACCTCAAGCTCGCCTCGGCGCCAGCGACCGGGCTCAAGGACGCGGTCGGCCGAGACCTGCCGCAGGGGACGATGCAGGTCTGGCTGCTGCCACTGGCGGGTGGCGAAGCGCAGCCCCTGACCGACCTGCCTGAGGATGTCACCGACCTTGCCTGGAGCCCCGACGGGGTGCGCCTGTGCCTGGTCTCAGCCGCGACCTCGTCGGCGCGAGCCGAACCCGAGGCCGTCGACCCGGCGGCACCCCGGCGTGACGTGCGCCTCATCGACGAGCTCAGCTACCAGCACAACGGCGCCGGCTTCATCTACGAGCACAAGTCCAACCTGTGGCTGGTCGAGGTCGCCGATGGCGCCGTCCGTCGCCTGACCTCCGGCCGCAGCGTCGACCACCAGCCGGCCTGGAGCCCCGATGGCAGGCACATCGCCTTCGCTGCCGACCGGGGCCGGGACGCTGACCTGGCCTGGCGATCCGACCTCTACCTCGTCGATGCTGACGGTGGCAAGCCGGTGCGGGTCACGGCCGGCGAGGAGCGGGCCTTCGGCCAGCCGGCATGGAGCCCCGACGGCAAGCTCTTGGCCGCGGTGGGCCACCGCATGGAGTCGGGCAACCCCACCCGTGAGGATGTCTGCGTCTTCCGCCCGCGAGCCATGCAGAAGGGCCGCAACCTGACCGCGGAGGCCGACCTCTTCGTCGATGCGGCCATGAACAGCGACCTCTACAGCGCTCCATCCGCGGGCGTGCAGTGGTCGCCCGATGGCGCCGAGCTCTACTTCAGCGCGCCCACCGAGGGCTCGTACGAGCTGTGGCGCGTGCGCCTCGAGGACTCACGCGTGGAGCGGCTGACCAGGGGCCAGCACATGCTCGTGCGTCCGTCGATCGCAGCGGCCGGCCCAGGTTTGGTGGCCGCCGTCATCGGGGGCACGGCCACCACCCCGCCCGACATCTTCGCCTTCGATGTGCCGGCCTCCGGCAAGACCCCGGTCTCGCCGGTCAAGTCCAGGGGCCTGCGCCGACTGACCGACCTCATGGGCGAGGCCTGGAAGGGCATCGAGATCGTGGCACCCACGGTCATCTGGGCCAAGGTGGACGGCCGCCGCATCCAGGGCTGGTTCTACGAGGCGCCGGTACGGCGCGGGAAGCCGGCACCGGTGGTCGTGGAGATCCACGGTGGCCCGGCCACCCTCTATGGCTTCTCACTGATGTGGGAATGGCAGGTGCTCGTCGCTCGCGGACTGAGCGTCTTTGCCTGCAACCCGCGCGGCTCGACCGGCTACGGCCAGGCGCTGGCGGCGGGCAACTTCCGCGACTGGGGCCCGGGTCCGCAGGCGGACATCGAGGCCGGGCTGGACAAGCTGGCGGCCACGGGCTCGATCGACCCAGAGCGGGTCGGCGTCACCGGTGGCTCCTACGGTGGCTATCTCACCGCCTGGATGATCTCGCACAGCGATCGCTACAAGGCCGCGGTGGCCTGCCGTGGCGTGTATGACATGGCCGTGGAGATGACCAGCGGCGACCTTGGCGGCCCGATCTTCGGCCACTATGAGCTCGACGCCCAGCCCTGGTCGGACCCCGAGCTCTACCGTGAGATGAGCCCACTGACCTACGCAGCTGACATCCACACGCCGTTGCTCATCCAGCACGCGGAGCAGGACCTGCGTTGCCCGATCACCCAGGCCGAGCAGCTCTTCAGCGTGCTTCGTTCGCTGCGTCGACCGGTGCGCCTGATGCGCACGCCAGGGGAGAGCCACGAGCTCACCCGCAGCGGCGCCCCGTTCCGGCGGATCGAGAACGTCGAGCGCATCAGTGACTGGTTCGTCCATTTCCTGGTCGATGGAGGGCGTACCCTTCCCCGCACGTAGCGCGGGGTACCAGTGATGAGCGACCAGGTCCGGATCGCTGCCGCCATCGACGTCGGCAGCAACAGCGTCCATCTGCTCCTGACCGAGCTCGGTGGTGAGGTCCTGCGGGACGAATTGGTGCTCCTGGGCCTGGGCGCCATGGTCGATATCGTGGGCCGCATCCCCGACGATGGAGCAGCCGCGACGATCGAGGCCATCTCCGAGTACGTGGACGCTGCGGGCGACGAGGGCGCCGAGTCGATCACGCTGCTGGCCACCGAGCCGTTGCGTCGCGCCTCCAACCGCTCCCGTTTCTGCGAGGCCGTGGAGCAGGCGCTGGGGCTGCCGCTGCACGTGCTCAGCCACGACGAGGAAGCGCTGCTCACGGTGCTGGGCGTCCTCGACGGCGAGCCGGTCACCGAACCCACGCTGGTGCTCGATATCGGCGGTGGCTCCTCGGAGATCATCCTGCTGGAGCCCGACGCCGACCCGGTCATCGGTGTCATCCCCGTCGGCTCCGCGCGCCTGACCGCACAGCACGTCGAGGACGATCCGCCCACCGAAGACGAGGTGCGTGAGCTGCGGGCCGAGTCCCATCATCTCTTCTCCAGCCTGCCCACCGGCCGGCCCCGACACGGGATCGTGGTCGGCGGATCGGGCACCAACCTCATCCGGCTCACCAGCGACGAAGGCGACGAAGACACGCCCGATGACGGCCTTATCGATACTGCCCGGACGGCTCGCGCCATCGAGATCGTCAAGGCTGCCCCATCTGCCGAGCTGGTCGAGGCCTATGGCTTGCGTGAACGCCGGGTCCTGCAGATGGCCGCCGGCGCCAGCCTCATCGAGGCCGCGCTCGACTGCTACAACCTCGAGGCCTTCGAAGCCTCGAATGCGAGCCTGCGCGAGGGCGTCATCATCGCCCGCGAGGCCGCCGGCGACGACTGGCGCTCACAGCTGGTGGCGCTCGTCACCGGCGGCTAGGCTGTCGCCTCGGGTGCCAGCGACCGGCTGGTGGCGCGCGCGTCCGCGGCTACGTGTTGCGCGATGAACCGTGCATCACGACCGACGCCCCCAAGCAGCGGTGACGCGGCCGAGGTCTGGTACGGCAAGCCCACGAAGGTGAGCCCGGGGATGCGTGTGGAGACCCCTCGGTCGTGGACCGGCCAGCCGTCCGTTCCGATGGCCGGTCGAGACAACTCGATCCACGGATAGTCGTGTCGAAAGCCGGTCGCCCAGATCACGGTCCGGACGTCGAGAGTCCCACCGTCTGCGAGCTGCGGGAGGCCATCCCGCGCATCCACGACGCGACCCTGGATCCGTTTGACGCCTGCGGCCTCGAGATCGCGCTTGCGCACCCGCTCGAGAGGGGTGGCTCGCCCGCGCGCCGACGGCTGGGCTCTTCGGCCGAGGGGGTTGTCCACGGTCAACACGCGGTTGACCAGGAACCAGAGGACGCGGTCCATCAATCCCGCCACCCGTCCCGACTTGTCGAACGGCACCTGGCCGACGTCACGTCCCGCCAGCCAGGTCTCGTGCTCAGGTGCGACCAGGTAGGCGATCTCCGCCCCGGAGTTGCTGGCCCCGACGACGAGCACGCGACCCGGACGCACCTGGGAGCGAACGCGGAGTGCGCTGGAGTGCCATTGTTCGATGTCGTCGGCCAAGCGTGCGGCGAACGCCGGGATGCGCGGCTCGCGCCAGGCACCGGCTGCCACGACCACTCGGTCCGCTTCGATGGACCCCTGGCCGGTCTCGACCCTGAAGCGTGAGCGGCTCCCGTCCGCGAGACGCTGCACGGTGACCCCGGTCTGGACCGGCAAGCCCATCTGTCGGGCGTAGTCTTCAAGGTAGTCGGCGACCTCGTCCTTGGTGGGGTAGTAGGACGGCGGAGCCGGGAAGTCCATGTCCGGAAGCCCGTCATAGCGAGCTGGCGTGAACAAGCGCAGACCTTCCCATCGCTCGCGCCAGGCGTCGCCCACGCGAGCGAGCCCGTCGAGGATCTCGAACGTGAGCCCCTGCTTCGCGAGCTCGTGCCCGGTCGCGAGGCCCGCCTGTCCGGCGCCGATGATGACGGTGTCGATCTTGGTTGACATGTGCTTTGGTCACCTCCTGTCACGACGCTACGAGCCAACCTCCCGGGCAGCCAGTCCTTCCGAGGGACTGGTCACTCTCGACGCGAGTGCGAAAATCGCCGGATGCACAACGTGGGCGACTTCTGCTCCTTCGAGAAGGCGGTCGAGCACCTTGCGGACCGCTGGATCCTGCTCATCGTCCGCGAGCTCGCCCTGCACGGACCACGCGGCTTCAATGCCCTCGTCGGCAGCCTGCCCGGCATCAATCGTTCGGTCCTTTCCCGTCGGTTGCGTGTGCTCGAGGACCTGGGACTGGTGGTGCGCGCCACGGGTCCCCGCGGTCAGGCCGCGCCTTATCGGCTCACGCACGCGGGTGAGCAGTTCGTGCCGACATTACGTGCGCTGAACGCATGGGCCGAGCAGTGGGTACCGGAAGATCCGGCCGTCGCGGAGCTTGACCCCGATGTCATCACCT
The DNA here is from genome assembly GCA_963731995.1 of uncultured Chloroflexia bacterium. Taxonomy (GTDB): domain Bacteria; phylum Chloroflexota; class Limnocylindria; order Limnocylindrales; family CSP1-4; genus JAFMJV01. Next base: position 248,639 of record CAVSXV010000013.1, on the reverse strand, counting down.
TCTGGCTGTCCCGACGTGCGGACCCGGCCAACTCGCCCGACCCTGCCGCCGTCCTCGTCCTTCAGCCCGGCGGTCCGCGCAGCCAGCAAGCCTGGTTGGTCCTGGAACGCGGTGCGGACGCATCGCTCTGCATCGAGGACCCCCTGCTACCCGCTCACCGCTACGTGTACGTCGAGGCCGACGGCAACGCGCTGTACCCGCTCGCACGCGGTCAGCTGGGCTGGCGGTCGGCGCTGGCCGCGCGCCACGTCCGCCTGTTCGGCGACCCGCAGCTCGTCCGTTCGCTGCCCGGATGGTTCCGCCCGGCCGAGGCGGCGACCTCGGCCGGTGGAACGACCCTGGCGGCCGGCGGCCCGCAACGGTGAGATCCGACGGCACTACACTCCGGACGTGCCGTCGCCGGTGAGAGTATCGACGTCGAGGCCATCCTCGGGGAGGCCACATGCCAGAGATCCATCCCGAACGGGTCCGCGGGTTCGCCGCACAGTTCAAGGTCAAGCCGGGCCGGAAGGTGCGACTGCCAGGCGACCTCGACACGAGCGGGGATCGCGAACGCAGCAAGTCCGAGGCCAGAAAGCTGCTGGCCGAAGGCGTCGAGCTGCTGGCCGAGTACCAGGCCCGGCTGGCGGCGCAGGACACCTACTCGCTGCTGGTGGTGTTGCAGGCGATCGATGCTGCCGGCAAGGACGGCACCATCCGCCACGTCATGAGCGGGGTCAACCCCCAGGGCGTGGAGGTCCACAGCTTCAAGGCGCCCTCGGCCGCGCAGCTTGACCACGACTATCTGTCGCGCTTCGCCCGCCGCCTGCCGGCCCGCGGGCACATCGGCATCTTCAATCGATCCCACTACGAGGAGGTCCTGGTGGTGCGGGTGCACCCCGAGATCCTCGATCGGCAGCAGCTCCCGCCCTCTGCGCGCAAGGGCGACATCTGGAAGCGCCGATACCGCGAGATCAACGACTGGGAGCGCTATCTGAGCGACCAGGGCTACCGCATCGTCAAGCTCTTCCTGAACCTGAGCAAGGACGAGCAGCGACGGCGCTTCCTCGATCGCATCGACGAGCCCGAGAAGAACTGGAAGTTCAGCGCTTCGGATGTGCGCGAACGGGCCCATTGGGACGACTACCAGAAGGCCTTCAGCGAGGTCCTCAGCCACACCAGCACCGAGTGGGCGCCCTGGTACGTGATCCCGGCCGATGACAAGCCCTACGCTCGGTTGGCCGCCGCCGCGGTCATCGCGGGTGCGCTCATCGAGATCGACCCGCAGTACCCGACCGTCTCGGACGAGGCCCGGGAGGCGCTGCTGGCGGCCAGGGATGAGCTCGAGGCCGAGGGCACGTCCTCGACACCGAGCAAGCGCGGCAAAGGCAAGAAGGGCAAGAAGACCAGGAAGTCCAAGGGCAAGTAGAGAGCTGCGTCTTCCAAGGAGGCCGTCATGACCGGACCGCAAACCAACACGGCGGCGATCCCGCCGAGCGACGTCGCCTGGCACGGCCTGAGCGTCGAGGAGGCGCTTTCCCGGCAGCAGGTCGAGGTGACCAGTGGCCTATCGGGCTCCGAGGTCACCTCCCGCCGCGCCCAGTACGGGCCCAACAAGCTGACCGCCGCGTCCAGGGAGCCGCGTTGGCAGGCCTTCCTGCGCCAGTACCGCGAGCCGATGCAGATCGTGCTGCTGGTGGCCGGCATCGCCAGCCTGCTGCTGCCGGGCCAGTTCTGGACCGGCGTGCTGCTGCTCGGGCTCACGCTCTTCAACGCCTTCATGGGACTCAACCAGGAGGGCAAGGCCGAGGCCAGCGTGGCGGCGCTGCAGTCGATGATGGTGGTCAAGGCCCGGGTCCTGCGCGACGGCCAGGTCGAGCAGCTGCCCATGGAGGAGCTGGTCCCCGGCGACATCGTCATGATCGAGGCCGGTGACCTCGTCCCTGCCGACGGGCGCATCGTCCGGGCAGCCACGCTCGAGATCGATGAGGCCGCCCTCACCGGTGAGAGTGCGCCTGTCCCCAAGCAGGTCGAGCCCGTGGCTGCCGACGCCCCCCTGGGCGACCGTGTCGACCTCGGCTTCATGAACACCCAGGTCACGCGTGGCGCCGGAACCATCCTCGTGACCGGCACCGGCATGAGCACCGAGGTCGGCCATATCTCGGACATGCTGGGAGTCGCGAGCGCGGACGTCACGCCGCTCACCAAGCAGCTCAACGCGCTCACCAACCAGATCCTCATCATCGCCGGCGTCGCGCTGCTCATCTCCATCGGCCTGGGCCTGTGGCGCAACCAGCCCTTCGATGAGCTCTTCCTGACGGCCATCGCCTTCGCCGTGGCGGCCATCCCCACGGGCCTGCCGGCGGTGGTCACCACCATCCTGGCCAACGGCACCACCACGCTGGCCAAGGCCGGTGCCATCGTCAAGCGTCTGCGCTCGGTCGAGACGCTCGGCTCCACCTCGGCCATCAACTCGGACAAGACCGGCACCCTCACGCTGAACCAGATGACGGCCGTGCAGATGGCCGTGGTCGGCCGGCGCTACAACATCAGTGGCAAGGGCTACGCCACCACCGGTGCCATCACCCACGCGGCGGGCGAGGCGGAGGTGCCCCTCGAGCGCTACCTGATGCCGATGTCCCTGTGCGCGGACGCGGTGGCCCGCGACGGCGAGCTCGTGGGCGACCCCACCGAGGGTGCCCTCGTCGTGTTGGCGGCCAAGGGCGGGGTGGACCCCCTGCTCACACGGGAGCGCTACCCGCGCCTCGCCGAGGTGCCCTTCGACGCTGCCTACAAGTTCATGGCCACCTTCCACGCCATGCAGGACGAGGACGGCCGGGACGTCATCCGCTGCTACGTCAAGGGAGCCCCCGACCAGCTCCTCGCGAGAGCCGCGTCGGCCGATGACGGCAGCGGCGGCCATGTCCCGCTCGATGAGGTCCGCGAGGCCTACCTCGCCGAGAACGAGCGCCTTGGCCGCGATGGCCTGCGCGTCATGGCCACCGCCCAGCGCGATCTCGATCCGGCCACCTTCGACCCCTCGGCCGAGCTGCTGCCGCTGGTATCGGAGCTGACGCTGCTGGCGCTCGTCGGCATCGTGGACCCGCCGCGGCCCGAGGCCAGGGACGCCATCGCCACGGCTCACGCCGCCGGCATCGCTGTGCGCATGATCACCGGTGATCATGCGGTCACGGCCGAGGCCATCGCGCGCCAGCTGGGCATCACCGGTCGCGCCATCACCGGTGCCGAGTTCGAGGCCATGAGCGACGACGAGCTCGAGCGGGAGATCGACGACATCGGCGTGATCGCGCGCGTCGCCCCCGAGGACAAGGTCCGCCTCGTGGACATCCTCAAGCGCAAGGGCAACATCGTGGCCATGACCGGCGACGGGGTGAACGACGCCCCGGCGCTGAAGCGTGCCGACATCGGCGTGGCCATGGGCATCACCGGCACGGAGGTCTCGAAGGAGGCCGCGGTGATGATCCTGACCGATGATGACTTCTCCACCATCGTCAAGGCGGTCGAGCTGGGCCGGGCCCTGTACGACAACCTGCTGCGCTATATCCGCTACCAGATGGCCGGGCTCTTCGGTTTCATCGCCACCTTCCTTGGCGCCAGCCTCTTCTTCATCGCCGAGGGCGTCCCCTTCACGCCCGTCCAGACGCTCTGGGTGAATTTCACCGTCACGGTCTTCCTGGCTATCGGCCTCGGCTATGGCAAGTCGCGTGGCGGCCTGATGGACGACCCACCGCGTCCCCCTGAGCGACCCATCCTGCCCACCAATCTCTTCACCTACCTCGTGGCCATCGGGCTGGTCATGGCCGCGGGCACGCTGGGGGTCATCTGGTGGGCCACCGCGGAGTACGGCGAGGTCGTGGGCCGGACCATGGGCCTGACCACCTTCAGCCTGGCCAACGTCTGGTTCGCGCTCGAGACGGCCGATCCCCGTCGCTCGATCTTCGAGTTCGACCTGCGGGACAACCCGTCGCTGCTCAAGGGCGTGGGCCTGGCCCTGCTGGTGACGGTGGCCGCGGCCGAGCTGGGCCTGCTGAACCGGCTGCTCGACACGACCAGGCTGGCCATCGACCAGTGGGCCATCTGCATCGTGCTGTCGCTGGGCGTCCTCGTGGTCGCAGAGGCGGTGAAGCTGCTGCGGATCCGCGTGATGGACGCGTCGGACCCGGAAGGCCCAGCCGAGGCCGTGGCGGCCTGAGGGCTCCGCCTGGGCCGGGCGCGTCAGACAGAGGTGACCTCGTCGACGATCCCGATGACGACCGTGCGGATGGGAGCACCGGGGGCGTCGAGGACCTGGCGCGCGCCGTTGCCCTCGTCGAGCAGGAGTACCGTCTCGCCGGCGCCCGCACCGATGTTGTCGACCGCGATCTGGTAGCCGCCGGACGGCGTCCCGTCGGGTGCCAGGAGGTCGACCAGCAGCAGCGTGCGTCCATCGAAGTGGGGCGTGTTGATCGTCGAGACGACGTTGCCCACCACCCGTCCGATCTTCACACCTGGTCCTCCGCGCCCGGCAGGGTCGTGACCTCGTCGACGATGCCGACGATGGCGTGGTCCACGGGCACGAACGTGTCCTCGAGCGCCTGCGCCGCCTCCCGCGCGGCCACGAAGTAGACCAGCTCGCCGGGACCGGCCATGTGCACCGCGTCGGCGGCGACCACAGGTGTCCCCTGCGGGCGTCCGTGCCGATCGAGCGGCTGGATGATGAGCAGCTTGACACCCTCGAGCCCGGGAACCTTGGTGCTGGCGACCAGCGTGCCGGTCACTCGTGCAAGCTGCATCGCTACTCCCTCACCCTTGCCGCGAAACGGCCGTCGGCGGCCAGCTCAGCGGCCATCTCCCCGTGCAGCTGGGCGATGACCCGTGAATGCGTGCCGCGCGACCCGCCGACCGCATCGACGCCGATCTCGACCGCGGCCTCCACGTCGGTGACCGTGCCGTCGAAGAGCAGGTAGCCCTTGCCGCCGAGGTCGTCTGCGAGATGCAGCTCGAGGAGGCGCACCCCGGCGCCCTTGAGCCCCGCGTCGGCGGCGCGGATGACCGCCGGTATGGTGGCCGTCTCGATGATCCCGAGGGCCTCCGCCTGGGCCGTCCGCCGCGCACCGCGCACGGCGTCGACGACGTCGGAGTGGATGTTGGCCAGGAAGGTCACATCGCGGACCGACAGCCCGCCGATCTCACGCCCGGCCTCGAGCGCCTCCTCGACATCGGCTACGGCGCCGCCGACGAGCACGAGGTACTTGCCCGGATGGACGGTGCCCGCGCGCAGCAGCTCGACCGGCGCGCGCTTGGCCATCGCATCGCCGACCTCGATGCCGACCGCGATGGACTCCAGCTCCAGCAGCCCGAGCGCAGGTTCGATGGGCCGCGCCGCCACTACACGATCCTCAACGCGCCGACCACGGTCACGCGACGCTCGCGCGAGAAGGTGCGTGGTCGGGTCATGCCGTCACCGGTGGGGGAGGCGATGGAGAACGAGGTGAAGCCCTCGCCGTCAGCGCCCAGCCCGCCCAGGTTGGGCCCGTTGGCCACGAAGATGGAGCAGTTCATGGCGCGAGCCATGCGCGTGATGGTCTCGACGTCCCTGGAGTGGATGGAGGCCGTGTGGCGGAAGCCATGCTCCATGCGCACCGCCAGCTCGATGGCGGTATCGACGTGGCCCACGCGCACGACAGGCAGCACCGGCATCATCTGCTCGGTCCAGGCCAGGCTGTGCTCGCGCGGCACGTCGGCCACCAGCAGCCGCGGCTCCGGGTCCGCCTGCACCCCGATCTCGGCGAGGATCCTGGAGGCGTCCACCCCGATCCAGGCGGGGTTCATCACGCCCGGCTTGTTGGGCGGACCAAGCTCCTTGAAGATGACCCGCTCCAGCTTCCTGAGCTCGTGCTCCTTGAGCAGGTAGGCGCCGTTCTGGCTCATCGCGCGCAGCAGCCGGTCCGCGATGGTGTCGACCGCGAGCACGATCTTCTCGTCGATGCAGACGATGTTGTTGTCGAAGGAGGAGCCACGCACGATGTCCCGGCCGGCCTTCTCGATGTCCGCCGTCTGGTCGACTACCGCAGGCGGGTTGCCCGGACCGGCGGTGATGGCCCGCTTGTCCGTCCTGAGCGCCTCGCGCACGACGCCCGGGCCACCGGTCACGAGCAGCACGCGCACCCCGGGATGGTTCATCACGGCGCGGGCGCTGTCGATGGTGGGGATCGCGACACCCGTGACCAGGTCAGGTGGGCCGCCCGCAGCGACGATGGCGCGGTTGATGAGCCGGATCGTCTCTGCCGAACAGGCCTTGGCCGACGGATGCGCGTTGAAGACGACCGCGTTGCCGGCGCTGACGATGCTGATGGTGTTGTTGATGATGGTCGAGGTGGGGTTGGTGACCGGTGTGATGGCGCCGACGATGCCGAAGGGCGCCCACTCGGTGACCATCATGCCGTTGTCACCCGACACGGCCTGGACCTCGAGGTCCTCGGGGCCCGGCGCCTTGGTCGCGACCAGGCGGTTCTTGACGACCTTGTCGTCGTACCGTCCGATGCCCGTCTCGCGATGGGCCATGCGCGCGAGCTGCTCGGCGTGCCCGAGCATGGCCGCACGCACCGCCTCGATGACGGTCACCCGCCGCTCGAGCCCGTGGTCGCCGAAGGCGCGGAAGGCGCGCTCAGCCGCGGCCACCGCGTCGTCGACGGTGGCATGGATGCCATCGCCCAGCTCGACCTCGGCTGCCTTGGCCAGCTCGGCGCCCGCCTGCAGCCCCCTGCCCGGGTGTGCCCCGTCGACCGTGGCCAGGCGTTGCTGCACCCGTTCGATGATCTGTGCGATCTCGCGTTCGTCCATCATCTGAGGGTCCCGCTACTTGCGGTAGATCTCCTTTCCCTCGACCTCCCACTGGTCGACGATGGCCATGATCACCGCGTCACAGGGCTTGTCCCTGGTGGTCTCGGTGTTGCGCGCAGAGCTGCCGCTCGCGTACAGCACGACCTCGCCTACGCCGGCCCCGACCGCATCGGCCGCGACGACGTAGCCGCCGGTCTCCTTGTCCTCCGCGTCGAGCTGGCGCACGACGAGGAGCTTCCAGCCTTCGGTCAGTGGTTCCTTGCGGCTAGCCACGACCGTGCCGGTCACTCGTCCGAGCAACATGCTTGGTCCGCCTCTTCCGGGTTAGGCGCCGAGCCGGAGGCCCGACGCCCGTTCCGTCGCTACTTCTTCTTGCTGCCCGTCTCGGCCTCAGCCTCAGCCAGCCGACCCAACGGCATGACGAGGTCGACGTTGGTGTGCGGGCGGGCGATGACGTGACTGCTCACGACCTCACCGACCTTCTCGGCGTTGCGCACGCCGGCATCGACCGCGGCCTTGACGGCCGCGACGTCACCGCGGACCACGGCCGTGACGTATCCGCCACCGGTCTTCTCATAGCTGACCAGCTCGACCTTGGCGGCCTTGACCATCGCGTCGGCGGCCTCGACCACCGCGGTGAACCCGCGGGCCTCGATCATTCCCAGAGCTTCTGCCATCTGTTCGTTCTCCCTTGTTCGGTGCCTTGCTCAGTGGTCTCGTGTGTGGATCGGTCGGCCGTTACTTCGCGTCGCGACCCTCCAGGCCCTCGACCGCGGCCAGGGCGGCGCGCCAGCCGACGTCGATGTCGCGCTCCTCGCCGCCGAGGTAGATGCGACCCATGGAGCCGAAGTTGCGGACCTCGAGGACATTGATGTCCGCCGCCTTCTCCGCCTCGTTGGCCGCCAGCGCGGCGTAGGCCGCCGGTTCCATCTCGAGTACGTACAGGGTCTGGCCCGGGATCAGCATCTGGCCGTGGCGCGTGCGGTTGATGAGCTGCGCCTGGTGGTCGTCGATGCGTCGGATGATCTGGCTCGAGGCCACCACCGGCTTGAGGCGGTCGGTCTCCTTGAGCCCGATCTCGTCGAGGATGGCGGCGCCGGCAGCGCGCACCTCGGACTGCTCGGGCGAGTGGATCTCGAGCATGCCGTAGTAGCGCTCGATGATCTGCATGCCCGGCTTGACGTTGGTGGACTTCAGGGCGATGTCCGTCAGTCGGTTGATCTCGATGCCGGGCGAGATCTCGATCGACAGTGAGGCGTCGCCCGCGAGGGGCAGGAAGCCCTGCGCGACGGTGCCCAGGAAGGCCGCGTACTGGGCCTGCAGGCTGTCGATGAATGAATAGGCCCGGAGCTCAATACCCGCCACTGGCGCCTCCCTGTCCGCTCACGATCTTGACGCCGGCCGAGGCACCGATGCGGGTGGCACCGGCCGCGATCATCTCCTGTACATCCTCAGCCGTGCGGATGCCGCCGGCTGCCTTGACGCCCATCCTGGGTCCGACCGTCTCGCGCATGAGCGCGACGTCGTAGATGGTGGCTCCGCCCTTGGCGTAGCCGGTCGAGGTCTTGACCATGTCTGCCCTGGCTTCCTTCGCCAGGCGCGAGGCGATGATCTTCTCCGCGTCGGAGAGCAGCGCCGCCTCGATGATGACCTTGTTGATGGCGCCCGACTCGTGGCAGGCGTCGCTGACACGTGCGATGTCCGACCGCACGAGCTCGAAGTCACCACTCTTGAGGGCGCCGATGTTGATGACCATGTCGATCTCGCGAGCGCCGTCGCGGCAGGCCCGGCGAGCCTCGAAGGCCTTCACGTCCGAGGGGGTGGCCCCGAAGGGGAACCCGATGACCGAGGCCACCGCCACGTCTGTGTCACGTAGCCGGACCGCAGCACGGCGCACCCAGGTGGGGTTCACGCAGACCGAGGCGAAGCCGTGCTGGGCGGCCTCGTCGCAGAGCTTGTCGATATCGGCGGCGCTGGCGTCGGGCTTCAGGAGCGTGTGGTCGATGTAGCGCGCGAGGTCGAGGGGCACGTCGGCCGCAGGACCGTGGTATTCGATGCGATCGGCGCCCTCAGCCATGAGCGAGCGCACCTTGGTGGCGCAGTCCGAGGCGCAGCTCCGCAGGCAGCCGGCACAGGGGTCGTCCCCGCTCTGGGCAGCGCCCGTGCCGAGGGCGGCGAGCACCTCTCGGGTGATGGCCTCCACGAGCGCGTCGCGGTCGTTGCTGGAGTCAGTCATCGGTCCTTTCCCCCGGGGACACCGGTGTAGCTGCGTTCGATGGCCGTGATCTTGTCGACACGGCGGCCGTGGCGCTCGGCGCCCCAGTCGGTGTCCAGCCAGGTCTCGACCACCTGGAGCGCCAGTGCGGTGCCCAGGAAGCCCGAACCCAGTGTCAGCACGTTGGCGTAGTTGTGCTCGCGGCTGTTGCGAGCAGACGAGATGTCGTGGCAGTTGGCGGCACGCACGCCGGGCACCTTGTTGGCCGCCATGGCTGAGCCGATGCCGGCGCCATCCACGACGATGCCCCAGCTGCAGGTACCGTCGGCGACCAGTTGGGCCACCGCGAGAGCGAGGTCCGGATAGTCGACCGCCTCGTCACTGTGGGTGCCGCAGTCGCGCACGGTGTACCCGTGCTCCTCGAGCCACGTCCGGATAGCGTCCTTCAGGCGCCAGCCCCCGTGGTCGCCGGCGATGGCCACGCCGGTTCGGCCCTCGGCTGCGGGAGCGGGTCCGGGGTCGGCCTCCAGTGTCTGGTCGACGATGCGCCGGACCAGGGCTCGTACCTCATCCGCCGATGGTGTCCGTGGCTCAGTCATGTGCGAGTACCCACTCGGCCGTGGCCTCGTCGGTCACGAAGCTCTTGATGCAGCCCGTGCGCAGGGCTCCGACGGCGACCGGGCCGCGACCGGGGCCGGCAGCGAGGCCGACCGTGTGCTTGCCGCACAGTTCGCCGAGGGGCAAGCCGACCGTGCGTTCGTCGAGGGAGGGCAGTGCGACCTGGCCCTCGACCGTGATGAAGCGGCCGAGCACGTCCCCGACGGCGCCGGCCCTGGTCAGGCGCTGCAGGTCACCGCGGTCGAGGTAGCCCGAAGCCACGTGCACGGACTCCGCACCCATGACACCCATGCCGAAGACGGCGCTGCCGGCGTGGCGGGCGGCCTTGAGCGGTCTGGCCACCGAGGGGTCCGCCTCGAGTGCCGCACGCAGCTCTGGTGTACCCACGATGGCCGGCGCGGGCATCAGTTGGATGGCGGCGCCGGTGGTGGTCCCGAAGCGCTCGACGACCTCCTGGTAGCGCGTGGGCTGGGCGGAGCGGCTGATGGCGCCGTTGAGCTGGACGATCTGGTCGGCGCTGGTCCAGCCGGGTTGGAGGCGGGCCGCCAGCTCCATCATGGTGCGACCCCAGGAGACGCCGATGACGCCCGACGGGCCGATCACGGTGAGCAGTTCTGCGGCCGCCGCGGCCACACGCTCACGGGCGAGCTGTTCATCCTCGGGGGCGGGGACATCGACGACCACCGCGTCGTCCAGGCCGAAGCGCTCGACGAGTGCGTCCTCGAGGGCCACCAGCCGTGCGGCCGGATGGACGATCTCGATGCGTACCGCCTGCTCACGGATGGCCCGGTCGAGCAGCCGGCCCACCTTGAAGCGGCTGACGCCGAGGCGCTTGCCGACCGCGTCCTGGGTCAGGTCTCCGTGGTAGTAGAGCTGGGCAGCACGAAGCATCAGGCGCGTGTCGCCCATCTGGGTTGGCATGCTCATTTGTGCAGACTACTGCTCATATGTGGCGAGGATAGCACCGAGCCCTCCGTTGTCAAGGCGCTACTGCACTTCCCGCACCCATCGTGGAATGTCGGTCCCGGCCGGTCCATCCCCGCGCCGAAGGAACGGGGCACGATCGGTGCCGCGAGGCGCTGCTCCCACCGCGCCGCTGGCCGCGGGAGCCATGGCCCATGCCCAGAAGCCACACCAAGAGCTGCGCAAACGGCAACGGCGCCCACTCCGATGGTGGACGCCGCTCGTCGTCTTGGTCGGCGCACCTCGCGCCGGTGGCTACATCGTCAGCTGCGAACGCAGCATCCAGGCAGCCTTCTCGATCTCATCAGTGGTGCCGATGAGGATGTCCTGGCTGACCGCGTCGTCGTCGCCGATCGCGACGATCCGCTCCTTGAGTCGCAGAGCGATCGTGTCCATCGACTGGGTCACGCGCTGCACGGTCTCGGTGGCGGGCACGAAGCCTTCGGGGAAGGGCGGCAGCTCGCTGGTGTTGGCGACCGTCTCGGCACGGCCATCGGGCGCCACGCCGATGGTGGCCAGGCGCTCGGCCACGCGGTCGTACGAGATGCGCGCGAGGTCGACGATCTCATCGAGCTCGAGGTGGACCGAGCGGAACTGCGGCCCGACCACGCTCCAGTGGGCCTGCTTGCCCAGCAGCGCCAGGTCGATGAGCTCCGCGAGCGTGGACTGCAGGGCCTTGGCGACGGTCTCGTCGGGTGCGTTCATGGCGTCTCCTTGCGCGCGCAGGGCGCGATGTGTCTCGAAAGCGGGGAAGTGCTCCCATCCTACGCCGTCGAGGTCACCGTCCCACGAAGGCCGACAAGCGTCCCAGCATGGCTTCGGCCTGGAGCGCCATCTGCCCGTCGTCGTCGTGGCGGAAGAAGACGAAGACATCGGTCCCAGCAGCCAGCATCGCCTCCAGCCGTGTCGCCCAACGTTCGATGTCAGCGTCGGTGTAAGCCGTTCGGCGCAACCGCAGGTAGGTGAAGCCGCCGCCGTCGTGCAGGCTCGGTTCGTCGCGGCCCTCGAGGTCGGTCGCCACCAGGGTCACTCGATGCTGCGCGGCTCGCTCTCGAACGGCTGGGACATGCCAGCTCGGATGGAGCAGCTCGAGGGCCAGCGGCACCGCGGTGGGCCAGGCGGACAGCGCTCGTTCGAGCGTCTCGTCGTCGCGTTGGACCGTGGCCCGCAGCGATAGCAGCACGCTGCCGAGCCGCTCCCCGAAGCCCTCGAGGGCTTCGGTCAGCCAGCGGATCGACTCGGTCGGGTCGGGCTCGCCGAAGGCCCGCCAGGAGGTCGATCGCTGGGCCTTGGGACAGAAGCGGAAGTCGGGACCGGTCTCGCGCATCCACTTCTGGATCTGCTGCTCGTTCGGCCGTCGGAAGAAGGTGTTATGGAGCTCCACCGCGGGCAGCCGGGTGGCGTAGGCCGCGAGCAGTTTGCGGCTGGCCTTGCCCGGCGCATAGAAGCGGGGCACCCACCCAGGGTACGAGAAGCCGCTGGTGCCGACGTAGGCACGGCCACGGGTGGAGCTCAAGCGAGGTCCGCCGCCAGGCCATCGGTCAGGAAGACCTCTTCGGGGGCCAGCGCACGCCCGGCCTCGAAGAAGTCCTCGTAGCGTTGCCCAAGCCGTTCACGAGCCACGTCCGACACGTCGTAGAAGTCCAAGGTCTCGGATGGCACCAGCGTGCCGGCACCCGTGTCGCGTATACCCTGCAGCGCGCCGGCGCACAGGGCCGCCGTCTCATCGTCGCCCTCGCTGACCGCCAGCACGGCGCGGACCTCCAGCGCCGCCGCCAGGCCCGAGCGATCACGCAGACGGCGCTGCAGCTCCCGCATCTCGTCAAGGTGGGCCCGTGCCTCCGCGATCTGTCCGAGCCGGGACTCGATGACGACCAGCAGGCCGAGGTTGTCCGAGAGCTGGAACAGTCCGCCGCTCGAGCGAACGTAGTCGATCACGTCGGACTGCAGGCTGCGCGCCCGTCGGTAGTCACCGGCCATCACCGCCAGCAAGGCCTGCCCCTCCTTCACGAGGGCGATCCCCGCCCGGTCGCCGATGGCTTCGAAGATGCGCTGGCTCTGCTCGTTGAGCTCCCTCCCGCCCGCATGGTCACCGCGGAAGGCGACCGGGTACGAGAGGTCGTAGAGCGCACCTGCCAGGGCGCGCTGATCGCCGCAGGTGCGGTAGTGATCGACGGCGCGCTCGTAGGCCAGCTGGGCGGTCTCGTAGTCGCCCTGCCAGTAGCGGGTCCCGCCGAGCGCCGTGTAGCCTCGGCCGGTCGCGCATGGATCCGCTTCTCGGTCGGCCGCATCGAGGAGGGCTTCGAGCCGCCGCTGCGCTTCCTCGAGGTGGGATCGCTGCTGCCAGAAGCGCCAGATGGCGCCGCCGATGCGCAGACCCAGCGCAGGGTCGTGCTCGAGCGCCCAATCGAGTGCCGCACGGATGTTGTCGTGTTCAGCCTCGGCGCGCGCGAGCGCGGCATCGGACCGGTCGCTCTTGAGCTCGGGTTCGATGGTCTCGCTGAATTCGAGGAAGGCGCGGGCGTGCCGCGCCCTGATCGCTGTCGCTTGCACATCCTGCTCGAGGCGCTCCGCAGCATAGGCATGGATCGTCTCGAGCATGCGGGCCCGTGGAACATCGTGGGAGCCGTCACTGATGACCAGCAGGCTCTTGTCCGCCAGCGACTCAAGATCGTCAAGGATCTCGTGGGCAGGACGTTCCGGATCGATGACGGGACCGACCTGCCCGAGCTCGGCTCCCCCCGAGAAGACCGCGAAGCGGTCGAACGTCAGGCGCTCACCGTCGTCGAGCAGCTCATGGCTCCAGGCCACCGCGCCGCGCAGGGTCCGCTGGCGATCGGCCGCATCCCGTCGTCCCGAGCCCAGGTCGGCGAGCGAGGCCGGGACCTGCTGGCAAAGCGCGGCGACGCTGAGCCGTCGTGCGCGCGCAGCCGCCAGCTCGATGGCCAAGGGCAGGTGGTCGAGGCGTCGTACCAGCTCGCGCAGCTGCTCGCGTTCAGCCGCGTCGGGGTCGAGGTCGGGGCGCACCTGCCGGGCGCGCTCGATGAACAGCTTGACCGCCAGGTCGCCGTCCAGCACCGGCACCGGCAGCTCCTGCTCGCCTTCGATCCGGAGTGGCTCGCGACTGGTCGCGAGGATGTGCAGGCCAGGTGTCGACTGCAGCAGGCCCGCGAGTTCCGGGCCGGCTGCCACCACCTGCTCGAGGTTGTCGAGCAGCAGCAAGGTCGGGCTGTCACCGACGGCCCTGGCCACGCTCTCGAGCAGCGGCTGGCCCGGTTTGGCCGCGATGCCCAGTTGGTCGGCGATCTCGGGCAACACCAGGGCGCGGTCGCGGATCGTCTCGAGCGGCACGAACCAGGTGCCGCCGGCGAACTCCGGCTGCAGCTCACGCGCCGCCTCGATCGAAACGCGTGTCTTGCCGGTGCCGCCCGGTCCGGTGAGTGTGACCAGCCGTCGCTCGCGCACGAGGCGCGCGGTACGATCGACCTCGTCCCGACCGAGGAACGAGGTGAGTGGCTGGGGCAGACGGCCCGGGCGTACGGCACGCAGGGGCGGGAACTCGTGCGGCAGCCCCGCGATCTCGAGTTGCCAGATGCGCTGGCCGACCTCGAAGTCCTTGAGCACGATGGCGCCGAGATCGCGCAGCCCGAGTCCGTCGGGGAGGGTGTCCGCGACGTGGCCGGCAGTGCTCGCGGAGACCAGCACCTGCCCGCCGTGACCCGCGCCCGAGATGCGTGCCGCGCGATTGACCTCGACCCCGGCATAGTCGTCGCCACCGCGCCGCGCGAGGCCGGTGTGCAGGCCCATCCGTACGCGCACCGCCGGTCCTCGCGGCCAGGCTTCGCGCGCGAGGTGGCGCTGTGCGTCGGCTGCGGCCACGACCGCCTCGAGCGGATCGACGAAGACCGCGAAGAACGCGTCGCCCTCGGTGGAGATCACGGTGCCGCCGCCATCGGTGATGGCCCTGCGCATGAGCGCGTGGTGACGATCGATGACTTCGGGGAACGCCTCGCCGAGCGACTGCGAAAGGCGCGTCGAGCCTTCGATGTCGGTGAACAGGAAGGTGACCACGCCGGAGGGCAGCCGGCTGTGTGCGTTCACGTTCGCCCGGGTCGTCACCTGCCGATGGTCGCGGCCGGCGATGGTCGCGTCAACCGGCGGCCGAGGGTCTCGCGTCGTCGGCCGCGGCTGCTGGCGGCCGAGGGTCTCCGTTCGGCGGCCGAGTGTCTCCCTTCCGCCGGCCGAGGGTCTGCCGCCGTTCGCCGGCCGAGTGTCTCCCTTCCGCCGGCCGAGTGCCTCCGCTCGTCGGCCGCGGCTGCTCGCCCCGTGAGCGATCTCGACGGGGCGGCACCCGGATCGGCGCCTTCTGCTCGTGTCGTGAACAGCGTTGCCGATCCTGCTCGCAAGGCGAACGAGGACGGCAGATCCGGCCGCTGGCCCGTCGCGTTTGCTTCTCTCACGAGCAGACCCACCGCGCGCTGCACCACGTCTGGCGAGCAACCCCACGGCGACCAGGCCCACCGCGAGCAGCACCACCTCCGGCGAGCAACCCTGCGGCGACCAGTCGACGGCGTGTCAAGCCCGACGGCGTGTCAAGCCCGATGGCGTGGCAGTCCTCCAGGCCCGGGCGGTCAGTCGGGCTGGGCCCCGGCCTCGGTTTCGACCTGCCTCCGTGCGAAGAGCGGCTTCTGCCCGACGTTGGCGTTGACCAGCACGACGCCACCGATGATGAGCGCAGCCCCTAGCAATTCGCGGGGCCGCAGGCGTTCGTCGAGGAAGAGGAAGCCGAGCACGATGGCGACCACCGGGATGACGTACGTCACGAGGGTCGTGCGAGTCGCGCCCCAGCGCTCGATGATCCGGAAGAAGATGAGGTACGCGACGCCGGTCCCGAGCGCCCCCAGCCAGATCATCGCCACCCAGCCGACGGCGCTCCCGGGGATGGCCAGCAACCCGCCCTCGGGCCGCTCGAAGATGAGTGCCACGGCGGTGATCATGAGGAACGCCGCGACCGTCGAGCCGAGTGAGATCTCCACCGGAAGCGGCGCCCGGAACGAGCCATCGGACTGTTCGATGATGGGCATGCCGGAGATCCGGCGCCGCGTGTAGACGGACGCGATCGCGTAGAACACGGCCGCGCTGGCCACCGCCAGCATGCCCACCACGGCCAACGCGGCGTCATCGCTCGTGCCCGCCGCCTCCAGGCTCGGCAGGGCCAGCAGGACGACGCCTGCGAAGCCGACACCGAGCCCGCCCAGCTTGGCCACAGTGATGTGCTCGTCGGCCAGGGCCAGCGCGGCGAAGACGATGGTGAACAGCGGCACCATCGCGTTGAGGATCGAGGCCATGCCGCTGGGGATGTATTGCTGACCCCAGGCGATGAGTGCGAAGGGCACCACGATATTGGTGGCACCGAGGAAGAACATGCGTTTCCAGAGGCTCAGGCGCAGCGGCAGCCGACCGTGCCTGGCCGCCAACACCGCCACCAGCAGCATGGCCGCGAAGAGCGTGCGCATGCTCACGATGGCCATCGGGCCCACGCCCGCTTCGAGGCCGATCCTGATCCACATGAACGAGCTGCCCCAGATGACCGAGAGGGTCAGGAACATGGCCCACGTCTGCGGGTCGTTGGCGGAGTGGGTGGTCGGTTGGGCCTTGAGCGGCGATGGGGTCACGTGTGCTCGATGCTAGACCACTTCGGCCCCACCATCGCTCGTGCCCGGTCCTGCTGCGGGTGACGCCGCGCTACCATCGAGCGGTGTCCAGCTACGACCCCGCGACCGCGCTCATCGTCGTTGACGTCCAGAACGACTTCGCTGATCCATCAGGCGGTCTCCCGGTCTCCGGTGGGGCCGAGGTCATCCCGGTCATCAACGCCGAGATCGAGGCTGCGCTCGCGGCCGGCGCACAGGTGTTCTATACCCAGGACTGGCACCCTCGGTCGACGCCCCACTTCGAGAAGGACGGGGGCCTCTGGCCGGTCCACTGCGTGGCCCACACGTGGGGCGCGGAGTTCCACCCTGACCTGCGCGTGGAGGGACCGATCGTGCGCAAGGGCGTCAACGGCGAGGACGGCTACAGCGGCTTTACCACCCGCGACCCCGAGACCGGCGAGACCCGGCCCACCGAGCTGGACGAACTGCTCAAGGCAGCCGGCGTACAGCAGCTCGTCGTGGCCGGCTTGGCCACGGACTATTGCGTGCTGGCCACGGCCCTCGACGGGCGCACCCGGGGATACCCCACGACCGTGCTCGCGGCTGGCGTGCGGGCGGTCGATCTGGCGCCGGGCGACGGCGAGAAGGCCTTCGCCGAGCTGCGCCTGGCGGGTGTCGACGTGGACGCAGGCTCGCCGGATCGGCCCGCTGCGCACCACGACAGCCGGCGAGGCGACTAGACTGCGCGCCATGACGACGGAAGAACGACCCTACTCACCAGGTCTCGCGGGAGTGCTCGCGGGGGAGACCGCGCTTTCCCTCGTCGATGGCGCCAATGGTCGGCTGCTGTACCGCGGCTACCCCATCGGAGAGCTCGTGCGCGAAGGCAGCTTCGCCCAGGTCGCCCATCTGCTGTGGGCCGACGAGTGGCTGCCCGAAGCACATCTCCCATTGCGGCCGCTGGACGCACCGACGCTGGCCGCCCTGCGCAACCTGCCCGACGGCGCGCACCCCATGGACGCACTGCGCACGGCCTTCTCCGTGTGGGGCGCGACCAACCGCCTCGTCTGGCCTCCGACCGTGGAGCAGGCGCGCGAGATCACGGCCATGGGCCCGTCCGCACTGGCCGCCTTCGGTCGTCTCCGGCAGGGCCTCGAAGTCATCGAGCCGGATCCTGCGCTCGACACCACCGCCGGCTTCCTCTACCAGCTCAACGGCGAGGTCCCCGACGAGGCCTCCGCGCGGGCGCTCGACGCCTACTTCATCGTCGGCGCCGATCACGGCTTCAACGCCTCCACCTTCGCCGCCCGTGTCATCACCTCGACCCGTTCGGACATCGCCAGCGCGGTGTCGGGTGCCACCGGCGCGCTGAAGGGCCCGCTGCACGGCGGCGCACCGTCGGAGGTCGTGAGCCAGCTCAACGCCATCGGCTCGCCCGAGGCGGCGGAGGAGTGGATCAACGGGGCCATCGACCGCAAGGAGCGGCTGATGGGGTTCGGACACCGCGTCTACCGCGCCTACGACCCGCGTGCTGCTGCGCTGCGTGAGGTCGCCGAGCAGATGAGCTCCATCGCCGACTGGCTGGACCTCGCGGTGGCCGTCGAGGACGTGGCCCTGCGCGTGCTCGAGGAGCGCTACCCCGACCGTCCGCTCAAGACGAACGTGGAGTACTACACCGCAGCCGTCCTCCAGGGCGTCGGTCTGCCGCCCGATCTGTTCCCGGCGACCTTCGCCATGGCCCGCACCGCCGGCTGGACCGCGCACTCGATCGAACAGGCCGGCGTCGACAAGCTCATCCGACCCGACGTGATCTATACGGGTCCAGAGGAGCGCCACCTGCCGACTACCTCCTGAGCGAGCTCGACGGCAGCGGACGGACGCGCTAGCCATGGCCGTCAGGATCTCCGGGCTGATCAACACCTGGAACGAGGCGGAGACCATCCGCTACGCGGTGGAATCGCTGAAGTCCTGGTGTGACGAGGTGCTCGTCGTGGACCAGCAGTCCAGCGACGACACCCAGCGCATCGCGGCCGCTTGCGGCGCCCGGGTGATCGAGGTCGAGTCCACCGGCTACGTGGAGATCATCCGCGAGATGTCGGTCGCGATGACCGAGCACGAGTGGGTGATGGTGCTCGATTCCGACGAGGTCGTGCACCCGGCGCTGGGGAAGCGGCTGCGCCAGATCGCCGAGACCGGCGAGGCCAACGTGGTCCGCATCCCGCGGCGCAACATCATCCTGGGCGTGGAGATGGAGCACGGCCAGTGGTGGCCCAACGCCAAACGGCGCTTCTTCCACAAGGACTGGATCGACATCCGCGTCGAGATGCACGGTGGCTTCCACGCCGCTGAGGGCGCCACCGAGATCATGCTGCCCATGGACCGAGAGTGCTGCCTGTGGCACTACAGCTATCACAATGTCGCCGACGTGGTCTGGAAGTCGCAGCGCTACACGACTGTGCAGGCCTGGCAGCGCGCACGCCGGGGCAAGAGGCCCGGCCCGCGCCGCTGGTTCCGGGTGGCCTTGCGTCAGGCCTGGAAGGAGTTCGTCAAGGGTCGTGCCTACAAGGACGGCCCAGCCGGCATCGCCGTCTCGATGGTGCGCATCATGGATCGCTTCCTGGTCCAGGCCAAGCAGTGGGACGAGCTGGCCTCGCACGGCCGCGCGGAGGAGTACCAGCGCCTGAAGGAAGAGATGCTGGGCCTCGAGCATGACCCCGATCTCGCGCCCATCGACCACTCCGAGCAGGAGCGGCTGGAGAAGGCGCCCGAGGCCGTGGGCGAGGTGCAGTTCTAGGATGGCCAGGATCAGCGGCGTCGTCATCGCCCTCAACGAAGCCGACCAGCTGCACTACGCCCTGTCCACGCTGCGGCCCTGGTGCGATGAGGTCATCGTCGTCGACCAGCACAGCGAGGACGACACGGCCAGGATCGCGGAGGAGATGGGCGCGATCGTCTATCAGCACGATCGCACCGGCGGTATCGCGGACCCGGCTCGCCGGTTCGCGGTCAGCAAGGCCACCGGGGACTGGATCTTCATCCTCGATGCCGACGAGATGATCCCGCCGAGCCTGGCCACGCACCTGCGGGAGCTGGTCGAGCCGGACCCGCCGATCGACGTCGTGCTGGTGCCGCGAGCGAACCTCATCCTCGGCCGCTGGATCAGGCACGGCAACAACTGGCCCAGCCGCCACGCGCGTTTCTTCCGGCCTGGCTCACTGATGATGACCGACCGTATCCACAAGTCGATCGTGCCCGCGCCGGGCACCCGACGCCACAAGCTCGCGGCTGACCCCGCGCTGGCCATCTGGCACTTCCCGGGCGGCAACCTCAGCGACCTCGTGCGCAAGGTCGATCGCTACACCGACATCGAGGCTCGGCAGGCTTACGCCAGCGGTCGCCGCGTGAATGGCCCGCGCGCCCTGTTCGGAGAGGCAGCCAGGTACTTCTGGCGTCAGTACCTCAAGGGTCGCGGCTACCGCGACGGCACGATGGGGCTGGCCGTGGCCATCACACGCACCTACTACCGCATCCTCACGGCCGCCAAGCTCTACGAGCTGCCGCGCAAGAAGGCCCGCAGGGATGAGATCCGGCTGCTGCGCGAGCGCGTGCTCGATCGCTGGGCGCGAGACCCCCGTTCCAGCGACGCTCCGGGCGAGGACTAGACCTCCGGGCGAGGAGCAGACCCGCCCCCTGCCGCGTCTCCTGGAGGCCAGCGGCTAGCGCCGGATCAGGACCAGCGCGATGATGCCGACGATGGCGGCGCCGAGCAGCACCTCAGTAGGCAGGGCTGCCACCTGGTCGATGGCATCAGAGATGGCGTCCATGACCTGACCGGTGACGTCGCCGGTGCCGCCGCCACGTCCGGCGGTCCCGGTGCTCTCGCCGACGATGCGACCGTATTCCATGCGCGCATGGTGTCAGCCTGTCGCTGCGAGGGACTTCGTTGCCGACGCTTGCGGTGCGCACGGTCAACACTCCCTGGCAGCCTTCGGGACCGATGGCCCCCGCTTCGGCGCGTACCGGCACATCCATCAGGCCATGTTCCCTCGATACCGTGGCTTGTGGACGATGACCACACGCGAGACGGAACCGTGTTCCGCCCGCCGCGCTTCTTGCTGCGCCGAGGAGATCCGATCTGATGATGTGCTCCGACGAGCTGGCACGGGCGGCCACGTCGCCCGCGCGGAAGGACGCCTAGTGGACGCCATCGTCCTCGTCAAGCAGGTGCCGGATATCTCGAACATCCCCGAAGAGGCCTGGGATCGAGAGAAGGGGACCCTGCGTCGAGCCATGCTCGACAGCGTCATCAACCCGCTCGATCTGCACGCCCTGACCTTCGCGGAGGAGCTCGTTCGGGACGACCCTGACGCCCGCGTGGTGTTCCTGACCATGGGCCCGCCGGCGGCTCGCGAGATGCTCGTCGACTGCCTCAGCCGCGTCTCGGGAGTGGCCATCCTGCTCACCGACAAGGCCTTCGCCGGTGCCGACACCGGTGCCACCGCCTACTCGCTCGCGCAGGCCATCCGCCGCGTCGAGCACGAGATGTTCGACGGCTCCCGCGACTACGCCATCATCACCGGCATGCAGTCGGTCGACGGCGACACCGCGCAGGTGCCACCGCAGATCGCCGAAGAGCTGGGCATCGACCACATCGCCTATGCCCAGGGCCTGCGCAAGGAGCCCGAGCTCAGCGTGCGACGCATCGCCGCGGAGGGCACCGAGGATGTCAAGCCCATGCGCTGGCCGGTGCTCATCACGCTGACCGCGGCCACCAAGCCACTCTTCCGCTCCTTCGCCGCGGCGCGCGAGGCACGGATCGCCGAGATCCACGAGTGGGACGCCGCCTCGGTCGAGGCTGATCGGACCCGCATCGGCCTCAAGGGCTCGTGGACGCAGGTGCACCACCTCTTCAGCCCATCAGAAGCACGCACCAAGGTGTGCCAGTTCGTGAGCGATCCCGCCGAGCTGGTGACCAGGATCAAGAGCGCCTACGAGCATGCCGGCCCCGGAGCGACCGTCTCGTGCGACGACGAGCCCTACGTCATCGGCGACCGGGAACCCACCTACCACGGGCAGTTCTGGGTCTACGCTGAGCCAGAGGGCGAGGGTGTCCGCGCGGTCTCGCTGGAGCTGGTGGGCGTCGCGCGCGGGCTCGCCAACTGTCTGGGCGAGAAGGTCGGCGCAGTGCTGGCTACCGACGATGCCGGTGATCGCCCCGCAGCACTCATCGCGGCCGGCGCTGACGTGGTCTATGTCCTGGAGGACCCGCTGCTCGCGGGCTTCGACCCCGTGGCCCACAAGGAGGCCCTCGCCGCGCTCGTCCTCGAGCGGAAGCCGCAGGCCATGCTCTTCGGCGCCACCCCGCTGGGCCGCGAGCTCGCGCCGCGCGTGGCCTATGCCAGTCGCTGCGGCCTGACCGCGGACTGCACCCAGCTCCAGATCGGCGACTATCAGAAGGGCGCCACCAACCTGGTGGCCATCCTCGAACAGACGCGACCCGCACTTGGCGGCAACGTCATGGCTACGATCATGACCAAGGACAGCCAGACGCAGATGGCTACCGTTCGACCCGGTGTCTTCAAGGTGCCGCAGGCCGACCCGGGCCGCAGCGGCGAGATCGTGCGCCCCGATGTGCAGCTCGATGCCTCGGTGATCGGCCTCAAGGCCACGCCGGTGGAGTCGTTTGCGAGCAAGGTCTCCATCCGCGACGCGGAGGTCATCGTCGCCGGCGGGCACGGCTTCCACTCCAAGGCTGACTTCGAGCGATACCTCGAGCCACTCGCGGCGGGGGTGGGCAAGCTGCTCGGCGTGGACACCAAGGTGGCCGCCTCGCGCATGGCCGTGGAGGACGGCTGCACCACGCACGACTTCCAGGTCGGCCAGACCGGCCAGACCGTGCAGCCGCGGCTCTACTTCGCCATCGGCATCTCGGGCGCCATCCAGCACGTCACCGGGATGCAGTCGTCCGAGATCATCGTGGCCATCAACAAGGATCCCAAGGCCAAGATCTTCGACTACGCGGATCTCGGCGTCGTCGGTGACATCGAAACGGTCATCCCGGCCCTGACCAGCGCGCTGGAGGTACAGGCATGAGACCGCCACTCGATGTCCTCGTGGTCGGTGCCGGGCCTGCCGGCCTGGCCGCCGCCCTCAAGCTCAAGCGGCTGGCTGACGAGGCTGGACGCGAGCTGTCGCTCGCGGTCATCGACAAGGCTCCGCAGCCCGGTCATCACAACCTCAGTGGGGCAGTGGTCGATCCGCGGCCGCTCGACGAGCTGACCCCCGGCTGGCGCGAGCATCGCCTGCTGGCCAAGCGCATCAGCCCCGTCGAGCGCGACGACCTCTACTTCCTGCTGGGCTCGCGAGCGATCAAGGTGCCCGAGCTGGTAGCGCCCGACGCCATGGACCATAGCGACGACACGATCGTGTCGATCTCGCGGCTGGTGGACTACCTGGCCACGGTCGCCGACGGGGAGGGGGTCGAGGTCTACAGCGGCTTCAGCGCACGTGAGCTGATCATCGAGGACGGTCGCGTGCAAGGCGTGCGCCTCGGCGAGGTCGGGCTCGATGCCGACGGTGGCCACATGCCCAACTACCGCCCGGCCGAGGAGATCCGCGCACGGGTCACGGTCCTCGCCGATGGCACGCATGGTGTGCTGTCCCAGCGGCTGCGCGAGCGCTTCGGCGCGGGCGTCAACCCGCAGGCCTACTCGCTGGGCGTGAAGGCCGTCATGCAATTCAGGGATGAGCATCCCTTCGGGGCCGGCCGAGTCGCCCACTTCCTCGGTTATCCGCTGCCGCGGGACGTCTTCGGTGGTGGCTTCGTGTACGCCATGGATGAGCGGACCGTGGCGGTGGGCCTGATCATGGCCCTCGACTGGAAGTACGGCGATCTCAACCCCCAGCGGGAGTTCGAGCGCTTCCGGTCGCATCCCTTCGTCGCCGAGCTGCTCAAGGACGGCGTCACCATCGCCACGGGCGCGCGCACCATCCCCGAGGGCGGCTACTACGCCATCGGCAAGGTCAACGTGCCCGGGGCCCTGGTCGTGGGTGACGGCGCCGGCTTCGTGAACATGGAGAAGATCAAGGGCATCCACAACGCGATGTGGTCGGGCATGGCCGCAGCCGAGACCATCGCCGAGGGCCTCGCGGCGGCCGGCGACGGCGAGATCCCACTGAAGGGCTACCAGGACCGACTCGAGGCCAGCGGTGTCTTGCCAGAGATGCGCCACGCGCGCAACTATCGTCAGGCGTTCAGGTGGGGTCTGTACCCCGGCGCGCCGCTGTCACAGATCGCGCACCTGCTGCCGATGCGCCTTGGCATGGAGCTCGACCGCCAGGGCACGGAGGCCGGGGCGCGGCTTGGGCGCGAAGATCCGGGCGGCATGGACGGCGCCACCTTCGTGAGTCTCACCGGTGCCCTGCATCGCGAGGACGAGGCCGCTCACATGGTCATTTCCGATCCCTCGAAGTGCCTCACCTGCGCGGACGAGTACGCGGCCTCGTGCCAGTCGTTCTGCCCCGGTCAGGTCTACCGCTGGGACGGCGAGCGGGTGGTCCTGAGCCCCTCGAACTGCCTCCACTGCATGACCTGCGCGGTGAAATGCCCGTTCGACAACATCGCCTGGCAGCCACCTGAGGGCGGCGAGGGCCCACGCTTCGCGCAGATGTAGCCAGCCCTCGTCAGGCGTTCTCGTAGTGGGAGAGGCTGGCCCCCCTGGGCCCGACGGTGAGGCAGTCGCAGGTGCGCTCGCCGTCTGCGTCGATGATGCGCATGCGGTGGTTGATGGTGCAGTCCCCGCTGGCGATGGTGGCGCCGACCATGCAGTACTTGCGCGCCGAGAGCTCGATGGCCCGGGCCACGGCCTTGTCGGCGATGTGCTCGCCTCGGACGATGTGCTCGACGGTGATCGAGGTGTAGGACCGCGGGTACGACTCCCGCTGCTCACCCTCCACCTCCACGCGGTACTCCTCGAAGGCGACCTTCTTCTTGGTCATCACCGAGGCTGCGTCCATGCCCGTGCAGCCGCCGAGTGCAGCGAGCACGAGTTGGCTCGGACCGAAGACCTCGTCCTTGTCAGACATGGGCACGATGGCGCCGGACTCCGCGGTGCCGTCGAAGTCGAGTTCGCCGTGCCAGCGAACGGTCACATGCTTCGTCATGTGGTTAGGGTACGGCGCGGCGCGCTTCGCCACCCCTGCCGGACGTTGTCCGATGATGGGCCCATGCGACTGGCCGGGCTGCGCCTCGGGCAAGCGGCCGTCAGCTCAAGCCCGGCGCGTGGGCCTCGAACTGCTCGTGGTACAGCCGTGCATAGGTGCCGTTGAGGGCAAGCAGCTCCGCGTGCGTGCCCCGCTCCACGATGCGCCCGCGCTCGTAGACGAGGATGAGGTCGGCGCGCAGGATGGTCGAGAGGCGGTGCGCGATGGCCAGCGTCGTGCGTCCGCGCATGGTGGCCTCGATGGCCCGCTGGATGAGCCGCTCGCTGACGGTGTCGAGCGCGCTGGTAGCCTCGTCGAGGACGAGGATGCGCGGGTCCTTGAGCAAGACACGGGCCAACGCGATGCGCTGCTTCTCGCCGCCGGACAGCTTGTAGCCGCGCTCGCCCACGACCGTGTCATAGCCCTCGGGCAGCTCCCGGATGCGGTCGTGGATAGCGGCCAGCCGCGCAGCCGCCTGCAGCTCCTGGTCGCTCGCGTCCGGCTTGGCATAGGCCAGGTTGTCGCGCACGGTGGCGTGGAAGAGGTAGGCCTCCTGGGTCACGAAGCCGATGACACCGCCGAGGCTGGCCAGCTGCACGTCGCGGACGTCATGCCCGTCGATCTCGACCGCGCCGGACTCCACGTCGTAGAGCCGTGGCAGCAGGTACGTCGAGGTCGTCTTGCCCGAGCCCGACGGCCCCACTAGCGCCACCAGCTGTCCGGCCTCGACCTGGAAGTCGATGTCAGTGAGGCTGAACGGCGTCGTGCCCACGTTGCCCGACTCATCGGCCGGGGCATCGGGATAGGCGAAGAAGACGTGGCGGAAGCGCACACGCCCCTCGAGGGTGCCGGCGCGCAGGGCCTGGGCATCGGGCTTGTCGGTGATCTCCGGCTCCATGTCGAGGTACTCGAAGATGCGGTCGAAGAGCGCCAGCGCACCCTGCACCTCGACCTGCACGTTGAGCAGCTGTCCGAGCGGGAAGAAGAGCCGCGCCTGCAGCGTGGTGAAGGCGACGATGTCACCGACGCTGGGGGCGGTGGGGTCGCCCTGGATGACGAGCAGGCCGGCGATCCAGTAGACGATCGCGGGCATCACGCTGAAGACCGTGCCCACCAGCATGAAGAACCAGCGGCCCACCAGCGACTGGCGCAGCTGCAGCCTCGCGAGGCGGGCGTTGGCCTCTCGGAATCGGCCCACCGCCGCCTCCTGCTGTCCGAAGGTCTTGGCCAGCAGGACGCCGCTGACCGAGAGCGTCTCCTCGGTGATGGCGGACATGTCGGCCATCGACTTCTGGGTCTGCTTGGACGCTTCCCGCCGGACCTTGCCCACGCGGAACGTGAGGTACAGGAAGAAGGGCAGGATGGTCAGCGAGATCGCCGTCAGGCGCCAGTCGAGCAGGACCATGGCCAGCAGCGTGATGACCACGATGGTGAGGTTGCTGAAGACCGAGCTGGCGGTGTCGGTCACGACCGACTGCACCCCGCCCACGTCGTTGGCGATGCGGCTCTGGATCTCGCCGGTGCGGGTCTCGGTGAAGAAGCGCAGGGGCATCCGCTGCAGGTGGGCGTAGACCGCGTCGCGCAGGTCCTGCATGACCGACTGGCCGACGCGGTTGTTGACGTAGGTCTGGCCCACGCCGATGAGCCCGTTGAGCACGGGGATGATGATCATCAACGCGACGAGCACGTTGAGCATGCCGAAGTCCTGCTCGGGGATGGCCACGTCGAGCAGCTGCTTGAGCAGGAACGGGGTGACCACGCCGAGCAGGCTGGTGACCGTGATCGAGACCACCACCAGCAGCACCTGCCAGCGATAGGGCGTGAAGAAGCCCGCGATGCGCCGCAAGGTCTGACCTCGACGCTCGGCCGGCACCGGCTCGAAGTCGGTGCCGGCGAAGCCGCCACGCCCGCCTCGGCCGAAGCCCATCAGGTGGCCAGCGCTAGACTCGGGAGCACGTGAGCGACCGAATCGAGCGGCTCCCTGGCGAGCCCGAGGCCATCTTCATCGTGGGCGTCAGCCGCAGCGGCACGACCCTCATGCGCCGCGTGCTCGACAAGCACAGCCGGATCGGCATCGCCACCGAGAACCACTACCTCGGCCACCTGCTCCCCTGGGAGGGTACGCGCCACTACTTCGGCCGGCTGGGAGACCTGCACGACGACGCGGCCGTGCACGCGCTCGTGGAGCTCATCTACTCGGACGGGCTGCAACGACGCTCTCGCCTCCGTGAGCTGAGCCCCTACTGGCGCTGGCTCACGGGCAGGGTCCCGCGTCAGGACATCGAGGCCTACCTGCTCGCCTCCGACCGTACCGAGCGCGGCCTCTTCGAGGCCTTCCTGCGCATCTATGCCGAGCGCCGCGGCAAGGCCGTCATGGGCGAGAAGACGCCGGCGCATCTCGGCTACGTGGACGAGCTGCTCGACTGGTTCCCCGATGGACGCGTGATCCACTGCCTGCGCGACCCGCGAGCCATCTACGTCTCGGAGCTGCGTCGCCGGTCCGGGCACGCGGTCGGCTTCCCCTATCGGCAGCTCGCGGTCGTGCCATCGCTGATGGCCGGTTTCGTGCTGCTCGAGGTGACCTGGGCGTGGGCCAGGGCGGTGCACCGGCATCGTGTGCTCTCTCGCTGCTACCCCGAGCACTATCGCCTGGTGCGCTTCGAAGACCTCGTGTCCGCGCCGGAGTCGACGCTCGAGGACCTGTGCGAGTTCATCGGTGTGGCGTTCGAGGCCCGCATGCTCGAGCAGAAGGTCACCTCCAAGGGCGCCCGCGTCGGGTCCGCCGGCTTCGACGCCGGAGCCGCCGAACGCTGGCGTGAGCACATCGATAGCGGTGCACAGACGGCGTTGCAGCTGCTGCTCGGCCGGCGACTGCCGGAGATGGGCTACCCCGGCGAGTAGGGGCCGGGAGCGGACTGGATCAGGCGAGTGAGACCGCCTCGCTCGCGCCCTCGGTCGCCTCGGTACCCTCGGCCGACTGCTCTTCGAGCCAGCGTTCCGCATCGATGGCGGCGCGACAGCCGTCGCCGGCCGCGGTGATGGCCTGGCGGTAGCGATGGTCGTGGACGTCACCGGCCACGAACACACCCTCGACGTTCGACTGCGTGTGGTTCGCGACCTTGAGGTAGCCCTTGTCGTCCACGTCGAGGTGCTCCCTGAAGACGTCCGTGTTGGGCTTGTGCCCGATGGCGATGAAGAGGCCCTCGATGGGCATCTCGCGCTTCTCGCCGGAGATCGTGTCGGTCAGCTCGAGGCCCTCGATCTTGTCCTCGCCCAGGACGTCGGTGACCTGCGTGTTCCACTCGACGCTGATCTTGGGGTGGGTCAGGGCGCGGTTCTGCATGATGCGGCTGCCGCGGAGCTCGTCGCGCCGGTGGATGAGCACGACCTCGCTGGCGAACTTGGTCAGGAAGAGAGCCTCTTCGAGGGCGCTGTCGCCGCCGCCCACGACCGCGATCCGCTTGTCACGGAAGAAGAAGCCGTCACAGGTGGCGCAGGCCGAGACACCACGGCCACGCAGCCGCGTCTCGTTCTCGAGGTCCAACCAGATGGCGCTGGCGCCGGTGGCCACGATGACCGAGTCAGCGGTGTACCGCGTGCCGCCGGCGGTGACCTTGAAGGGGCGTTCGCTGAAGTCCACCGACTCTACATCGAGGTCGTGCAGGCGCGCGCCGAAACGCTCCGCCTGGGCCCGCATGGCTGCCATCAGGGCAGGGCCGTCGATGCCCTCGGGGAAGCCCGGGAAGTTCTCGACCTCGCTGGTGATCATCAGCTGGCCACCGGGCACGAAGCCGGCGATGACCAGCGGCTCGAGGTCGGCGCGGGCCGCGTAGATGGCAGCGGTGAGGCCGGCCGGCCCGCTGCCGATGATGAGCACACGCACATGGGCGCCCTCGGATGAGCCCGCCGCCGGATCGGCGTCATCCGGCTGCTCCATCGCGATCGGGGCCAGCGACGCCAGCGGTGCCGCCTGGGCGTCGCCGTCTTCGAGGATCTGCAGGCCTCCGAAGTTCGTTTCGTTGTCGTTCATCGTTCTCATCGTACACCTCGAGGATACCCCCGGGGAGTATCCAACGGCTCCCGTCTCGGCGATGTGACGGAGCTCGCCTCAGTCGATGGGCGAGGGCTCGCCGAGCCCCCGTAGCTGCGGCACCACTGCGCGGCCGATGAGCTCGAGCTTGGAGAGGTCCTCGACGCCGCGGATGCCCACGATGGCGTGCTGGGCGCCGACCTCGGCTGTGCGACCCAGGCGCTCGACCATGGCGTCCGGCGTCAGCGAGCGACGAGCGCCATCGGCGCTGATCGACACGGAGGCAAGGAATGTCTTCTCGATCTGTGCGTAGTCGCGACCGACGGCTTCGCAGTGGCGCCGCAACACACCGTACTTGTGCCCCAGCTGCTCCGGGTCGGTGCCGAAGACGTTGCAGGCGTCGGCGTACTTGGCCACCAGCTTGAGCGTACGCCGTTCACCCCCGCCACCGATGAGGATGGGCGGGTGCGGCCGGCTCAGGGCCTGGGGCGCATTGAGCGGGTCGGTGGCCTGGTAGTGGCGGCCGTCGAAGCGCTCGCGCGCGCCCTGCTCGCCGGTCCACGCCGCGTGGGCCAGCTGGAGGGTCTCCTCCAGCATCTCGAAGCGCTCACCCAGCGGCGGCATGGGGAAGCCCCAGGCCCGCGACTCCTGTTCGTTCCAGGCGGCGCCGATGCCGAAGTAGGCGCGACCGCCACTGAGCACGTCGAGCGTGGTGGCGGCCTTGATCCAGAGGCCGGCCGTGCGGTAGTGGATACCACCGACCAGCAGGCCCAGGCGGGCGCGCTTCGAGTGGGCGGCCATGTAGCCGAGCGCGGTCAGGCCCTCGAGCATGGGTTCCTCGGGCTTGCCGACCGAGCCGATCTGGAGGAAGTGGTCCATGACCCAGATGGAATCGAAGCCTGCGTCATCGGCGGTGCGCACGATCTCGGCAAGGGTGGGACCGATGGCGCGATCGCCCCCGGGCCAGGTGAAGGAGCTGATCTGCAGTCCGAGCTTCATGACTCGCAGTCTAGCGAGGCCCGGGCATGACCCTGCTCACAGCACTACGGGAAGAGGTCCTGGGCGACAGGCATGACCACGTCCGAGGCGATCGACCCCTGACCCGATGGCAGGTCCACGCCCCGGATGAGCACGATCGGCCGCCGGCTCGTCTTGCCGCTCGCGAGCTCCGCGGTCGACGCCAGCTGGTCGGCCACGGCCACCACCGTGGCCTTCATCTCGCGGCCCTCGGTGTCGAGCTCGCCGCGCAGGTCGGCCAGGGGCGCGAAGCCCGAGACCCCCAGGGCCACGTCGGTGATCCCCAGCCGCCAGGGCCGCCCGAACGAATCGGAGACCACGACCGCCACGTCCACACCCAGCTCCTCGAGGATCGCCCTGCGCAGGCCGAGCGCGGATCGGTCGGGATCCTCGGGCAGGAGCGTGACCACGTCGTCCGCCCCCACATTGGAGGCGTCGACGCCGGCGTTGGCACAGACGAAGCCGTGGTGGGTGCGGCTGATGATGACGCCGCGCTCCATGCGCACGACCTGCGCCGATTCGCGCAGTACGACCTCGACCTGGCGTGGGTCCTTGTGCCAGGCGCGCGCCCATTGGACCGCCTCGGCACGCGGCTCTACCTCGGCGAGGCGGACCACCCGGCCCTCGGCCTTGGAGACCACCTTCTGGGTCACGACGATGACGTCGCCGGCCGCCGGTGCCAGTGACGCGTCCTCGGCGATGAGCGTCCGCCAGGCCTCGGCGACCAGGAGCCCCAGGTCGTCACCGGGACGTATCTCCGGCAGCGCCGGCAGCGCCACCGCCATCAGGCGAGCGCTCACACGCCGACCCCATCGACCGCGCCGCGACCCAGCGCGGTCAGCTCGCGGAAACGTCCCGGGTCGAGTCGCTCCAGGTCATCGGGCGTGTCAAGGTCGAAGCCGAGGAGCGGATCGGTCACCACCTGCACCGCGACACCGGCGGCCTCGGCCGCACGCAGGTGCGCCTCGAAGCTGCCCAGGCCGAACGCGGGCGCGATGGCGTCGGGCGGCCGCAGCAGCAGGGCGTTGGTCCCGCCGCCCGCGTCAGATGGCACGATGGCCACCAGCGGTCCACCGGCCGCTGCGACCACGCCCGCGTCGGCGGCGGTGAGCAGCTCGTCGAGCGCCTCGACCGACAGCAGGGGCAGGTCGCCCGGCAGCACCAGCAGGCTGGCGGCGCCTTCGGTGCGTGCTGCGCTGACGCCCAGGCGGATGCCCTCGTTGAGGCCCTCGCCCTGCTGGCGGTGGACGGCGACGTCCACCCCGGCCGCGCTCGTGGCCGCGCTCAGCACCGGATCAGGGCTGACGAGGTGGATCCGACGGCAGACGGGCCAGTCGCCGAGCACGCTGAGCGTGTGCAGCAGCATGCCCAGCACCAGCTCCTCGCGCTCCTCGGCATCGATGACTTCGCCGAGTCGGGCCTTGCCCCCTGACACCGTGCGCATCGGCAGCACGACGTGGATCGGCTCCAGCGCGGTCACAGGGGTCGGTCGGTCGGCGGTCATGACAGCACGATGGTAGTCGCAGTCGGGACGCGGTCAGCCGCGCAGGTGCGAGCCGATGATGGCCCCGGCCAGGGCTCGCCGGTCGTGGTGGCTGCGCATGACTGTGGGCAACAGCTCGACCCGTGCGCCCGAGGCCTCGGCTGCGGGGACCTCGAGCGCGTCGGTCTCGTCGAGCACGAACGTGTCTACGAGTCCCGGGTAGTGCTCGCGGTAGTGGCTCACCACGCCGGCCGCAGAGGCGGTGCCGCCGAGTGAGCGCAGCATCTTGTCGGCCGGTCCGCGCAGGGCCGCACCGCCGACCACCGGGCTCACGGCCACCACCGGTGCGGGTGCCTCGATGAGGGCCCCGAGCATGCCGGGCAGCGCGAGGATGGTGCCCACCGAGACGAAGGGGTTCGAGGGTGCGATGACGATGAGCTGCGCCTGCGCCACCGCGGCGAGGACCTCCGCGGTGGGCCGCGCCGCCTCGATGCCGCGGCGTCGGATCTCGAGCACCTCGTCGGCCTGGGCGCGCCTCACGAAGTACTCCTGGAACTCGAGCCAGCCGTCCGGCGTGCGGAGCTCCGTGCGCACCACGTCGTCGGTCATGGGCAACAGCCGCGCGGGCACCTCCAGGCGGGCCGCCAGCTCGGCCGTGGCCTGGGTCAGGCTGAGCCCGTCTCGCAGCAGCTGGCTGCGACGCACGTGGGTAGCCATGTCGCGGTCGCCCAGCCCGAACCAGGTCTCCGCCCCGTAGCGTGCGAGCATGGCCGAGGTCGACCACGTCTCGTCGCGGACGCCCCAGCCGGTCTCGTCGTTGGCCAGGCCGGCCAGCGTGTACATGACCGTGTCGAGGTCGGGCGAGACGCTGAGGCCGTGGAGCTCGAGGTCGTCGCCGGTGTTGACCACGACCGCAAGGTCGAGCGCGGCCAGGCCCTCTGCCACGCGTGCGGCCGAGGCGAGGGCGAGGCCGTGGCTGAGCTTTGCTCCACCGTAGCCTCCGGCCAGCACCACCACACGTGGGTCATCGCCAGGCCTCATCTGTCGGGGTGCTCGGTCACGCGTTCGACGCGGACGATGAAGCTGATGCGTTCCTGCGACTCGAACGTGCGGATCAGGCGCGCGGCTCGCTCGGGCTCGTCCGCGTGGTAGCGGCGAGCCATCTCCGCGATATCAGCCTGGGCCGTGGCCCCGTCGGTGACGGGCTCGGCCCGCCCGCGGACGCCGACCCAGTCGTAGCCGTCCTCGACGACCAGGCTCATCCGAGGGTCGTGCAACAGGTTGGTCGGCCACACTCGCCCGACTCTCGAGTTGATGACCAGGCTGTCGCCGCGGACGAGATACCAGACCACCGCCGGGAAGGGCGAGCCGTCGGCCGAGACCGTGGCCAGCGTCCCAAAGGCGCCCGCCCGCTCCAGCATCTTCCGCGCCCATCCATCGATCCGGTCCGCCACCGCTACCTCGCCCTCGTGCTTCGTGCGTTTCCCGCAGGTCCGATTCTACGGCGCGTTGGAGGCTAGACTCCCTCTCTATCGGAGGAAGCCACGGCCGCTGCCGGGGGAGAGAGACATGACCCAGATCCATCTGCGAGCCGAGGTCGGCGACTACGCACCGCTGGTGCTGCTGCCCGGCGACCCCAACCGCGCCACGCGTATCGCCGAGCTCTTCGACGGCGGGCTCGAGCGCAGCAGGCTGGTCAACGAGCATCGCGGCATGCTCGGCTACAGCGGTACGTACCAGGGCCAGCCGGTGAGCGTGCAGACGAGCGGCATGGGCACACCCTCGACCTCGATCATCGTAGAAGAGCTGCTCAACCTTGGCGTCAAGCGCTTCGTCCGCGTCGGTACCACCGGGGGCATCGGACGCGGCGTTCGCGCGGCCGACCTCATCGTCGGCACCTCCGCCACGCCTGCCGACGGCTCCACCGCGACCTACCTCCATGGCGACCCTTACGCTCCGGTCGCCGACTTCGAGCTCACCCGCGCGCTGGTCGATGCCGCACGCGCCCAGGGCGCCAACACGCACGTGGGTCCGATCCTGACGGTCGATGTGTTCTACAACCCCGACCCTGACTACGTGCCCAAGTGGCGTGCCCGCGGCATCCTCGGCGTGGAGATGGAGGCGGCTGCGCTGTTCACGCTCGCATCGCGGGCCCAGGCTGCCGGCGCCGATGTGCGTGCCGCGTGCATCCTCACCGTCAGCGACACGATGTCCGAGGAGGAGGAGATCGGCGAGACCTATCTGCCGCTCGATGCCCTCGAGAAGGCCACCGACGTGATGATCCGCGTGGCCCTGGAGGCCGGGCTCTCCATCTAGATGTCCGCCCCTTTCGCCATCCCGGTCGGCCTCAACCCGACCGCCATCGGTGTCTCCGGCGCGTGGTGGATCGAGGCCGCGCGTCGCGCCGAGCAGGCCGGCTTCGCCACCGCCTGGATCTGGGACCACTTCATCAGTCGTGGGGACCTCGACGATCCGCTGCTCGAGTGCTGGACGACCCTGACCGCGGCCGCGGTCTCCACCGAACGCATCAGTGTGGGCTCGTTCGTGACCAACAACATCAACCGTCATCCGGCGGTGCTGGCCAATATGGTAGCCACGCTCGCGGACCTGGCGCCGGGACGCGTGGAGCTGGGGATCGGGATCGGCGGCCACCCCGTGGAGCACGAGGCCTACGGCATCGACTTCCCGCCCGCGCGCGAGCGTGCCCAGCGTCTGGAGGAGGCGATCGCGGTGCTGCGGTCCCTCTTCGGCGGTGGCCCCGTGGACTACGACGGGGCACCACTACCAACTGCGCGAGGCTCGCTCATTCCCGGTGCCGCTGCCGCCGCCGCGTATCACCGTCGCGGGCATGCGCCCGGCTGGTGCTCGCCTGGCCGCCCGAGCCGGCGATGCCTGGACCTGCTTCGCAGACGTATACCAGCAGCTGCGGCCGGTCTTCGATGCCGCCCTGTCCGCGGCCGGGAGGACGCCCTCCGAGGTCGGTGTCGTGGTCGGGATCGACCACGCGGAGGTCGTCGAGCCGATCGCCGAGCTGGCTGCCCGCTGGGCCCAGAACGGTGCCACCGAGCTGGTGATCCACGACCTCGGTCCCGACGAGCTGGAGCGGGTCCTGGACCTTGTATGAGCGCGCTGCTGACGATTTATCGCGGGACGCGCTACATTCATCCCGATGACTGGGTCAGCGAACCCGACCGAAGCCCCGGGGGACAAGGGCTTCCTCGCTCCCGAGCCGGACGCGGTGCCGGTCGACCACTGTTTCCGTTGTGGGCGGGAGACCGCGCCCGGTGTGGGCCTCTGTGAGGAGCACAACCGGGGCCACCTGTCGGGACCCAGCTCCACCCAGATGCACGCGACCATCTTCGGCGGCATCGTCCTCGGCGTGGTGGGCCTGTTCCTCATCGCCGGCCTGGCCGTGACCACCACCGGGCCCTTCGCGTCGGTGATCACCAGCGTATCGAGCGGCCCCGAGGGCGGCCTCTCGCTGGCCTACACGGTGACCAACGAGGGTGAGGACCAGGGCGTGGCCGACTGCCGCATCACCCGCGACGGGGTGCCCCGCCCCGACGACCTGGCCTTCCGCACGGTGGCCCTGGCGGGCGGCGAGACGGTCACCTTCGAGCGTGAGCTGAGCGCCCCGGCCGCCTTGCCCGGGTACGACCTGGAGTCGCTGACCGTCGTCTGCACCTGACCTTCCGGTGGACGGTGGCCTGACCCGCTAGCATCAGCACGTGCCCCGACCTCGACCTATCCCGTGAGCTGCAGACTGCGGTCGAGGCTGCCCGCGCGGCGGCCGCCATCCAGATGGGCCTCTACGAGCACCTCGAGAACGTCGACTTCAAGTCGGAGAAGGACGTGGTCACCGAGGCCGACCACCGAAGCGAGGAGGCCATCCTCGAGATCATCGGCGAAGGCTTTTCCGGACGATGCCTTCCTGGCCGAGGAGTCAGGCGAGTCGGGCGAGTCGGTCGCGGCCACCGATCGGCTGTGGGTCATCGACCCCCTTGACGGTACCGTCAACTACGCCAACGGCATCCCCTTCTTCGCGGTCAGCATCGGGCTCTGCATCGATGGCCAGCCGACGCTGGGCGTCGTGCTCGATCCCACCCGCGACGAGCTCTTCACCGCGGTCGCGGGCGGCGGTGCCTATCTCAACGAGCGCCGCATCCGGAACCCCGGCAGGCGCCTGAGCGACGCGGTGGTGCTCGCTGGGACTGCCCAGCCGTGGGTTCGGGCCGCAGTACCGGGAGATCCGCAAACGCGTCCGCATCACGCGCGCCATGGGCAGCGCCACGCTCTCGCTCACCTATCTCGCCAACGGGCGTTTCGATGCCTACGCGCAGTGGACCAAGCTCTCGGTGTGGGACATCTGCGCAGCCGGCGTCATCGCCATCGAGGGTGGCGCGGTCGTGACCTCGGCCCGGGGCACGGACTGGTTCGACATCGGCATGCCCTCGAAGTCGATCGGCATCGTGGCGGCGGCTCCGGCCCATCACCAGGAGATCCTCGACCTGCTCGCCGACGGCTGAGGGTCGCCCCGCCCGCCTACCCGTGGCTCGGCAGCCGCTCCAGCAGGCGAGGGGAGCGTAGTCGCGCGGCCAGGGCTTCGAAGGCCGGCCGATCGACGCCCCGCCAGCGCAGCTCCTCGGGGTCCGACTGCGGGATGGGCGCGTCCGTGCGCAGGGTGGCCAGCTCCCGGAACAGCAGGGCGTCATCACGATGCTCCTGCAGCGCCTTGGCCAGGCCCGCGGCACCTCGCACCTTGAGGTCCCAGGCGCTGACCGAGTCGGGGATGTCCTCGAGGTGCGGGTAGCGAGTCAGCACCGTCGCCGTCGAGCGTGCGCCCCAGCCCGGCAGCCCCGGGAAGCCATCGGCGGCGTCGCCCACGAGCGCGAGGTAGTCGGGGATGGACGCCGGTCGCACGCCGAACTTCTCGGCCACCGCGTCGGCATCGAAGAAGCGGCCCTCGCGCCGGTTGAAGGTCACCACCCGGCCGTCTTCGCGCACGCACTGGGCCATGTCCTTGTCGGGCGAGAGGATGATCACGCGCTCGACGTCGGGATGGTCGGCGAAGCGGACGGCCGCGGCGGCCAGCCCGTCATCGGCCTCGAACTCGACCATGGGCCAGACGACCACGCCCACGGCCCGCAGCGCCTCCTCGACGAGCTCGAACTGGCCCAGCAGCTCCGGGGGCATGCCCTCGTCGGTCTTGTAGCCGTCGTAGCGGTCGTTGCGCCAGGACCAGATGACGTGGTCGGTGGCGCAGCCGAGGTGGGTGACGCCGTCCTCGCGCAACAGCGACAGCACCGACTCCACCACGCCCAGCGTGGCGCCCACCGGTTCGCCGTTCGCCCCGGCCCGCGGCGGACGGCCGAAGTGCGCGCGGAAGAGCTCGTAGGTGGCGTCGAGCAGGTGGATCTGCACCACGGGCGACCCGAGTGTCGCGCCTAGCCGCGCTTCCTGGCGGTGGTCCGCCGGGTCGAGCGCCGGCGCGGGGCCGGCTTCTTGTGGGCGGCTTCCTCGTGGGCGGCCAGGCCGGCGGCATAGGCGGCGCCGATGATGCCCGAAGTGTTGAGGTACTTGGCCTTGACCAGCTCGGCGCCCGTGTCGAGGTACTCCCAGTACTTGTCCGACCGCTTGCTCACGCCTCCGCCGAGGATGATGCGGTCGGGCCAGAAGAAGAACTCGAGCATGGCCAGGTATTCGTTGAACTCCTTGGCCCACTGCTTCCACTTGAGGCCACGTCGCTCGCGGGACACGCCGCTGACGAGGGTCTCGGCGGCCTGGTCGTGCATGCTCAGGTGTCCGAGCTCGGTGTTCGGGACCAGCCGGCCCTCGCTGATGAGCGCGCTGCCGATACCGGTGCCGAGCGTGAGCAGGATGGTGGTGCCGTCTCGGTCGTGAGCCTCGCCATAGGCCAGCTCGGCCATGCCCGCAGCATCGGCGTCGTTGATGACGTGAACCGGCCGGCCCAGCTTCTCGCTGATCACGCCGGTGGCGTCGAAGTCGACCCAGCCCTTGTCAAGGTTGGCAGCCATCTTCATGGCTCCGAACTTGATGGGGCCGGGCAGGCCGCAGCCGATGGGCACCTCGTCGACCGGGCCGTACTCGTCGAGCACGCGCTCCACGATGGTGGCGATGACCTCGATGACGGCGGCCGGCTCGGACGGCTGCGGTGTCTTCTCGCGGAAGCGCGTCGTGACCAGCTCGGCTGTGGCGAGGTCGATCATGGCGGCCTTGGTGCCGGTGCCGCCCACGTCGATGCCGAGGGCCACGCCGGTGAGCGGGACGGCCTTGGCGGTCGCGGCGGCCGGAGCGGCTCCAGGGCCGGTGGTGGTGGTGGTCGTAGTGGAGGCCGCCGTGGCGGCGCCGTCGGTCGTGCTCATGTCGGGGGAGGATACGCCGCCAGCACCGTGGCGGGACCGTGACCTTGCGCCAGCCGAGGTGATGGCTCGTCGTGCTCAGGTGAGGGGTCCAGCACGGATAGACCCGGCATCGCCTACGATGCGGCCGACATGTTCGATCCCTACGGCGACTTCAAACTTCTTCCACCCGACCCCGATCCCGATGAGACGCAGGACTGGATCGCCTCGCTCGATGCCCTCGCGCAAGAGGTGGGCAAGGAGCGTGCGCAGTTCGTGCTCTACAAGCTCCTCAAGCGCGCCCGTCAGCTGCACATCGGCCTGCCGCCGCTGACGCAGACCCGCTACATCAACACCATCAGCCCGGAGCAGGAGGCTCCCTTCCCGGGTGATGAGGAGATGGAGAAGCGCATCCGGCGCCTCGTCCGCTGGAACGCCGCGGCCATGGTCCTGCGGGCCAACAAGACCTCGCCCGGTATCGGCGGCCACCTCGCCACCTTCGCCTCCGCGACCAGCCTCTACGAGGTCGGACTCAACCACTTCTTCCGGGGCAAGGACGCCGAGGGCATGGGCGACCAGGTCTACTACCAGGGCCACGCCGCTCCGGGCATGTACGCCCGTGCCTTCCTCGAGGGCCGCCTGAGCGAGTCGCAGCTCGATCACTTCCGCCGCGAAGTGGTGCCGGGAGAGGGTCTCTCGTCCTACCCGCATCCGCGCCTGATGCCCGACTTCTGGGAGTTCCCGTCGGTCTCGATGGGCCTTTCCCCGCTGGCCGCCATCTACCAGGCTCGCTTCAACCGTTACCTCCACAACCGTGGCCTCAAGGACACCAGCAACAGCCGTGTCTGGGCCTTCCTCGGCGACGGTGAGACCGACGAGCCGGAGTCGCTGGGCGCACTGAGCATCGCCGGCCGTGAGGGCCTCGACAACCTCGTCTTCGTGGTCAACTGCAACCTGCAGCGTCTCGATGGCCCGGTGCGTGGGAACGGCAAGATCATCCAGGAGCTCGAGTCCGTCTTCCGCGGCGCCGGCTGGAACGTCATCAAGGTCATCTGGGGCCGCGAGTGGGACGAGCTGCTGGGGCGCGACCCGGGCGGTGTGCTGGTGCAGCGCATGGCGGACGTGGTGGACGGCGAGTGGCAGAAGTACTCGGTCGAGCCGGGCTCCTACATGCGTGAGCACTTCTTCGGGGCCGACCCGCGCCTCGCGGCCATGGTCGCCGACAAGACCGACGACGAGCTCAAGGGACTGCGTCGCGGTGGCCACGACTACCGCAAGCTCTACGCGGCCTACGCCAAGGCGGTCGAGCCGAACGGCGCGCCCACGGTGATCCTGGCCCAGACGGTGAAGGGCTGGACGCTCGGCTCCTCGGTCGAGGCCCGCAACATCACCCACCAGGCCAAGAAGATGAACGACGACGAGGTGCGCGTCTTCCGCGACCGCCTCGAGCTGCCCATCCCCGACCAGGCTCTGCACGAGGTCCCCTACTACCACCCGGGCCCCGACTCCCCGGAGATCCAGTACCTGCAGGAGCGCCGCGCCGCGCTGGGCGGCTATTCGCCGCGCCGCGTGGTCATCAGCAAGCCGCTCGAGACCCCCGGCGAGGCCGTCTACGGCGAGTTCGCCAGCGGCTCCGGCAGCCAGGAGGTCTCGACCACGATGGCCTTCGCCAAGCTGCTGCGGAACCTGCTTCGTGACGAGGGTGTCGGCGAGCGTATCGTGCCCATCATCCCGGACGAGGCCCGGACCTTCGGCATGGACTCGCTCTTCCAGGAGGTGGGTATCTACTCCGCGCTGGGCCAGCTCTACAACCCGGTCGACTCCAACCTCATGTTCACCTACCGCGAGGACATGGCCGGCCAGATCCTCGAGGAGGGCCTGACCGAGGCCGGCTCGACCGCCTCGATGCAGGCGGCCGGCACGTCCTATGCCACCCATGCCGAGCCGATGATCCCGTTCTACATCTTCTATTCGATGTTCGGGTTCCAGCGCACCGCGGACGAGATCTGGGCCTTCCAGGACGCTCGCGGCCGTGGCTTCATGATGGGTGCCACCGCGGGGCGGACCACGCTCAACGGCGAGGGTCTGCAGCACGAGGACGGCCACAGCCTGGTCCACGCGTCGCACTTCCCCTCCTGCCGCGTCTACGACCCGGCCTTCGCCTACGAGACGGCGGCCATCGTCAAGGACGGCATCGAGCGGATGTACGGACCGGACCCCGAGGACGTGTTCTACTACGTGACGCTCTACAACGAGAACCACGTCATGCCGGAGCGTCCCGCGGGCGTCACCGACGAGGACATCATCAGCGGCCTATACCGCTTCGCCGAGGCGCCCGAGCTCCCGCCCGACGCCCCGCGGGCCACCATCCTCGCCTCCGGCGTGATCATGCAGCAGGCACTCGCGGCGCAGGCGACCCTCGCCGAGCAGTACGGCGTGGCCGCCGAGGTCTACAGCGCGCCCTCGTTCCAGCTCCTGCGCAACGAGGCCCTCGAGGTCGAGCACTGGAACCTGCACAACCCGGGCCGGGAGCGCATGCCCCACGTGACCAGCGTGCTCGAGGAGCCCGGCAAGGCCGGGCCCATCGTGGCCGTGTCCGACTGGATCACCGCCTGGCCCGACCTCGTCAGCCGTTGGGTCCCGTCCCCGGCCTGGCGCTCGATGGGCACCGACGGCTACGGCCGCAGCGACACCCGCGAGGCCCTGCGTCGGTTCTTCGATATCGACGCCCCGCATATCACCGCGGCAGTGCTCGTTGAACTGGGTCGGCAGGGGGCGCTTGACGGCGAGCTGGTGGCCAAGGCCGTGGCCGAGCTCGACCTCGAGCCCGAGGCTCCCTTCGCCATCGAGCGGTGACCGGACCAGTACGAACGGGCCGGTAGCCAGTACACCGGTGGCTACCGCTACCATCGTGACGACATGACCGGGACGACCTTCGCTCCGGGCGAGCCTGCCGACACCGCGCTGGTCGAGGCCGCTCGTCGTGGTGACCTCTACGCTTGGGAACGCCTCGTGC
This sequence comes from uncultured Chloroflexia bacterium, assembly GCA_963731995.1. Classification (GTDB taxonomy): domain Bacteria; phylum Chloroflexota; class Limnocylindria; order Limnocylindrales; family CSP1-4; genus JAFMJV01. The sequence continues at coordinate 208,260 of CAVSXV010000013.1, read as the reverse complement.
GCCGGCACCAGGAGGCCATCTATCGCGTGGCCTGGCTGGTGGTACATGACTCCGACCTCGCAGAGGCCGCGGCCCTCTCGACGTTCGTGCGGGCCTATCGGGCGCTGCCCTCGTATCAGGACAGCATCGGGCTGCTGCCCTGGCTCATCCGCATCGCGGCCGCCGAATCGCGACAGCAGCGTCGAGAGTCCGGCCGGCCGACCCCTTCGGATCGGCCGGTCGAGCGCCAGGCAGCCCCCCACTTCCCGTCTTCGGCAGTGAGCGGTCTGGCCGGGACCGCCCAGATGACGCCGTTGGAGCGGCAGGTCCTCGCCGAGGCCTTCGACCGCTTGGGCGAGGAGGATCGGCTGGTCATCGCCGCGCGCTATCTCTTCGGGCTCTCCCGGGACCAGGCGGCCAACGCCCTGTCGATCGCCTCGGGCCTCGTCGATGAACACCTCGAGGTCGCGCTCAAGCGCCTGCGCGCCCGACTGGCGGTGGGCGCATGAGCGTCGAACGACACCCGGGCTCCATCTCAGGCCTGTCCGACGACCAGCTGGGCACGGTGGCCGTCTCGCTCGTGGTGGCCGAGCTGCAGTGGTCGCCTGACGTGGCCCCAGCGGTGCTCGACCGTATCTCGCGGGACGCCGTGGCCTATCCCGAGCAGTTCGACCGGCGCGGACGGGCGCCCACACCCGAGGCGCCGCCACCCCCTGGCGAGCGCTCGGCGAAACGAGCCGTCGGCCGCCTGGCGGTCTTCGGCGTGCTCCTCTTCATCATCGTCGGGCTGGTGGCTTTTGCCGCCACCGCCAGCGTCTCGGCCGGGGACGAGGGCGCGACCGCGATGGCCGCGTTCCTGCCGATCAGCGCGAACGATGGCACGCTGGTGTCGTGCGGCGTCGTCCAGAGCCGTGGGCTCTGCGCCGTTGACTGTGGAGGACGCATCCTCCACGTCGTCACGGAGGCTTCATGATCCAGACCCGTTCCCGCCTGCATGGACTCGTCGCCTTCGCGCTGACGCTGTCCCTGGTCATGGCCGCCGGCATCCCTGCGGCCACGTTCGGTCAGGACAAGGCCAAGAACGACGAGAAGGTCAAGGACGAGGTAGCCCAGGTCACGCCCGAGCCCTCACCCACGCCCACACCCGAGCCGACACCCGAGCCGACGCCCTATCCCGAGTTCGACCCGAGCGAGGTCACCCTGCGGCTGGACCTCTTCGCAGACGGCTTCGACGCGCCCGTCTACATCGCCGACGATGGGATCGAGGGCCAGCGCTGCCGGTACGTGGTCGAGCGCGGCGGGGTCGTGCGCATCATCGAGGCCGATGAGACCACGCGACTCCGTCCCTTCCTCGACATCAGCGGGCGACTCGGTGCCATCGGCCCGGAGCAGGGTCTCCATTCGATCGCCTTCCACCCTGGCTTCAAGAAGAACGGCCGCTTCTTCGTGCACTACACGACGGCCAAGGACGTCTCCGTCGTGGCCGAGTTCAAGGGTAAGCCCTGCGGCGTGGCCAACAACAAGCCGGTCAAGACGTTGCTGAGCGAACAGCAGGAGTTCATCAACAACAACGGCGGCTGGATCGGCTTCGGCCCCGACGGCATGCTCTACATCACGACCGGCGACGGCGGTGGACCTGCGCCCGGCGACCCCAACGGCAACGGCCAGACGCCCTCGACGCGGCTGGGCAAGGTCCTGCGCATCGACGTGGACCGCGGGACGCGCTACGAGATCCCCGCGGACAACCCGTACGTCAAGCGTGCCAAGAACGGCAAGCTCAAGCCACGCCAGGGCTTCGCCCGCGAGACCTGGGCATACGGCCTGCGCGACCCTCGACGGGCGAGCTTCGACCGCGAGTCCGGCGATCTCTGGATCGGCGACGTCGGCCAGGATCGTTTCGAGGAGATCAACCGCATCCCCGCCGGTGAGACGCGCAAGAACCGCGGCTTCAACTTCGGCTGGTCGGACGTGGTCGGCGCAGACACCTGCCAGAACCTGCCCGATTGCGATCCCTCGCAGTACGACCCGCCGGTCTACTACTACGACAAGGTCTCGCCCCATCGCGGCGTCACCGGCGGCTACGTCTATCGTGGCGAGCTGCTGCCGGACCTCGACGGTGTGTACCTCTTCGGTGACGTGGCCAGCGGCTACATCTGGGGTCTCGATGCTGACGCCATCCGCGAAGGCTTCGATGTGTCGGCGCACCAGCTGCTCGACGTGCCCAGGGGCATCGTCTCCTTCGGCGAGGACGACGACGGTGAGCTCTACGTGGTCTCGCTCGAGGGCAGCATCTACCGCGTCGACCTGCTCGAGTCCTAGACGGTCCCGTCCGGGCGCGTATGAGCGAGCGCTCGCTCGACCCCGATGGACTGCGCTACCTCCAGCACTGGGAGCCGGTGCTGTCCGCGCCCGCCTGGCGCACGCTGGAGCGGTTCGAGGCGCACCCCCGCGTCTTCCTTGACCTGGGCACCGGGACCGGCTCGTTGGCGCTGGCTGCGGCGGAGCGGTGGCCCTCGGCACGGATCGTGGCGCTCGATGCCTCGGAGGCGATGCTGGCCGTAGCCCGGTCCCGTGTCGCGGGCGATGCCGACCCTTCGCGTTTCGAGTGGCTGTCCTCGGACGCGGCTGCGATCCCCCTCGACGATGCAGCCGTCGACGCGATCGCCTCGTCCTTCATGCTCCAGCTCGCGACCGACCGGCTCGCGGTGCTGCGGGAGGCGCTGCGGGTGTTGCGGCCTGGCGGCGTCCTCAGCCTCGTGACCTGGCTGGCGGACGACCTCGTGCTGCCTGCCGACGAGGCCTACCACGGCCTCGTCGGTGACCTCGGGGGCGACGACGACGAGGAGGGCTCGCGCTCGCCCCGTGCGGGCGACTATCTCTCGCTCGATCAGGCGTTCGAGGAGCTGACCGAGGCCGGCTTCGAAGCGGTCGAGGTGGTGCCCGACCAGCTCCACTACTCATGGAGGGCCGATTTGTATCTGGCGTTCAAGGTCGACTACGACGATCAGGAGCGCTTCGACACGCTCGAACCGGGTGCTCGCGAGCGGCTCATCACAGCGCTCGCCGAGCGACTCGCGTCCCTGCCGCCCGAGGCCTTCGAGGTGCGCGGGCCGCTGGTGGCCGCGGTCGGCCGCAAGCCAGCGACCGGGACCAGGCCGCGGGAGTGAACTACTCCTACGCCGCGAAGGGCGTGTTCTCCAGCGGCCGGCAGACCTTGCAGGGTCGGTAGCCGGCATCTCGCGCCTCTGCGGCGCTGTGGAATTGGACCGCGTGCCGTTCCGATGTCCGCCGCGCGTGGCGGCAGGACGGGTAGCAGTAGATGTTGGTGGTATCTGACCCGGTGTACCGCACGCCCCTGCCCGCCATGTGCTCGAGCTCCGTGGTGTCGACGCCCTCCAGCTCGAGCACCTCGCGCTTGGCTTCGGGGCCCCCGGCGCCGTAGTTGCCGATGTGGCCGTCCGCCCGCACCACCCGGTGGCAGGGGATGACGAAGGTGATGGGGTTGCCCGCCAGCGCCGTTCCGACCGCGCGCACCGCCTTGGGCCGTCCGATCTCGCGCGCCACCCACGAGTAGGGCCGGACCTCGCCATAGGGGATCTCGAGGGTCTTGCTGAGCACCGCGCGCTCGAACTCGGTGAGCGTGGCCAGGTCGACCCTGGGGCCTCGCGTCGGCTTGCCATCGAAACGCTGCCTGATCTGCGCCAGCATGCGCTCGGGCATCTGCGAGACCCGCTGAACCGGCCGGCCGCGTCGCAGCTCGTACTCGGTCTCGAAGCCGCCGGGGTCGCCGGCACGCTCCGCGGCGGTGATGCCAGTGCTGGTCCAGGCCACGTACAGCGGTCCGATCGGTCCCTCGATCTCGGTCCACGAGTCCACCAGCCCGGTGCTCGCGAGGACCGCTTCAGCCAGACCCGCAGGTGCCTTCGCCTCGGTGGACCGTAGTGTCTTGACCATGGCTCGCGCCTCCCGCATGTTCATCGCGCCACCTCGTGGCTCTCGTCCCGCGTCTCGTTCATGAGTGCCTCACGCAGCAGCCGCACGCCTCGGTGGACGTCCGACTTGACCGTGCCCAGCGGTCGATCGAGGGCCTCGGCCAGCTCTGGATAGGAGAGGCCGCTGATGTGGCGTAGCTCGACCGCCCGTCGATAGCGCACCGGCAGGGCCTCGAGCCGCGCGCGCCAGGCCGCTGCCGCCTCGCGCCCCTCGACGATCCGCTCCGGGCTCGGGCTGTCATCGCTGCGGACCTCGGCCACGGCCTCGAGATCGGCCGTGGCCGGCACCTTGCGCCGCGCCCGATTGCGGCCCAGGTTGCCCACGATGGCTGCCAGCCAGGCGCGGGGTCGCAGCTCGCGGATCCGGCCCGGCGGGTAGGCCTGCAGTGCCCGATAGGCCCGCACGAACGTGTCCTGGGCGAGATCCTCGGCATCGGCCGGCCGCTTCGTCGAACGCAACGCGATCCCGTAGACGAGGTCCTGGTGGTGGGCCAGGAACTCGGGGAACGCCCGCTCGAGGTCGGCGGCCAGCCGCCGCGGGCAATCAGTGCACACGCAAGCAGGAACACAAGGCGGTCGTCATCGGTTGCAGTGTGCCGCCTGGGTGCGCTGCGCGGGAGATCAGCTCCCTCACGTCCTCGGCGGGATCTCCTAGTCGAGGTAGCGCTCGTCCACGTAGCACCACCTGAAGCCGCGCTCGACAGGCATGGCCACCATCACCTCGTGCCCGGTCTCGCGGTAATGCCGGCGCGCGTCGCCAGCCTGCGAATCGCAGCAACCCACGTGCCCGCAGCTGGCACACATGCGCAGGCTCCGGGTGCTGCCGCACTCCTCGCAGGTCTGCCCGCTGGGAGTGGTCAGCTCGCTGGGCTCGTGGGCACAGCCCTGGTCGGTGGAGGACACGATGGTTCGTAGGTAGTGCATGCCGCACAGGGTGCCGTGCCGCCTGGCTGGTCGCCTGTGTGCTGCCTCACACTCGGCCAGCGCGCTCAGCGGAGCAGGAAGCCTCTGCCGAGCCGGTCGCGGTCATCGAGCACGAAGCGCGTATGGCCGGTGACGTAGCCGTGCCCTTGCACGCTGGTGATGACCGCATCGTGTCCTCCCAGGCTGGCCGTGGCATCGACCCGGGCGCTGAAGGCCTCGCCGGTGATGCCGGCGTTGACGATCGTGTCACCGACCTCCGAGGCACCCAGCGCGTGACGGGCGGCGAGGAGGGCAGAGGTACCGGAGCCGCAAGGGGAGCGGTCGACCTCCGCCTCGGCGAAGACGGTCACGTTGCGGATCGTGGCGTCCTGGGCCAGTCCGTCCGGTGACGAGGCCGGATCACTGTCGACGATGATCGTGCCGTAGACGAAGCCCAGCGATTCGTCGGTAGGGTGTATCGGCGAGTGATCGCGACGGAGCGCTTCGGTGATGGCCGCACCAGCCCGCGTGAGCTGCTCGACCTGCTCGGGTACGACGCGCAGGCCCAGCTCTGCGACGTCGACGATGCCGTAGTAGGCGCCACCGTAGGCAAGCTGTACCGAGAGGCCCTTGCGCTCGGCGGCGGCACCGAAGAGGCGCACTCCCCGGGGCCGCATGACGAGGCCCTCCGCGTGGAGGTAGGCGGGCACGTTCACGAACCGCACGGAGCGCACCACCGGCTCTGCACCGACGCCAACGCTGACCTCGGCACTGGCCGTGACCAGGCCGGCCGGCGTCTCCCAGCGGATCTCGGTCACGGGCGTGAGCGCCGGATACAGGCCTTCCTCGATGAGGCCTTGTGTCAGCGCGATGATCCCGTGGCCGCACATCGTGCTGTAGCCCTCGTTGTGCATGAAGAGGACCGCCACGTCGGCGTCGTCGTGGTAGGGCGGCAGTAACACGGCGCCGTACATGTCGCGGTGGCCGCGCGGCTCGTACATCAGCATGCGGCGGATGTGGTCGGCGTTCTCGCGGACCCACGCCCGACGTTCGTCGATGGGCGCCTGTGGCACCGCGGGGTAGCCGCTGCGGATCAGGCGCAGGGGCTCGCCCGCGCAGTGGAGGTCGAGGGTCTCGACCACGAGGCGCGAGCTCTCGCGCTCGCGCGCCTGAGCCTCGGTCCACTCGAGCGGCCGGCTGGTGACCTCGGCGATGCGCTCGCCAGCCGGCTGATCTTCGGCGAAGGGGTCGGCCAGGTCCACCGATTCGTAGAGCACGGTGAGCACGTGCTCCTGGTCCTCGGAGCGCCAGCGTCGGGACCTCGGCACCCAGCCGCGGGTGGCGGCCTGCTGACGCTCGCGCAGGTAGGACCGCTCCGCCTGGGCACGATCGGCAGCCGCGTAGGTGCGGATGACCTGGCTCGTGGACCGCTTCGCGCTCGTCCTCGCCATCGTGCCGTTGTGGCCCTCCCTGCGGGCCCCCGATGGGCCGTCGCTCCTGGCCATCATAGCCGCGCACACGCCCGCCCCCGCGGGCCGGTGCGTCGACACGGCGCTCCGGCATGGCGGATGTCGTACCGTGGCCGCATGAGCCAGCATGCATCTCCCGACCTGCAAGGGTTGCGACGTCGCGTCGGCGACGTGTCGCAGCTCGTCTCCACCCGTGCCGCCCGCCTCGCCGACGGGGCCGAGGACGGCGTACGCGTCATCGATGCTCGCGCCGCGGGCGGGATCTCCGCGCTCATCCTGGCCGATCGTGGTCTCGACCTCGGTCCGGTCTGGGCCGGCGGCCAGCAGGTCAGCTGGCAATCGACCACTGGCGCGGTGCACCCGGCCTACTTCCATGCCGCGGACTGGCTGCGCTCCTTCCACGGCGGCATGCTCACGACCTGCGGGTTGCAGAACGTGGGGCTGCCCTCGGAGGACGAAGGCGCGAGCCACGGACTGCATGGCCGCGTCAGCAACATCGCCGCGCGTAACGTGACCCACCGCGTGATCGAGGAGGACGGCCGCCTGGTCGCCGAGGTCACCGGCGAGATGCGCGAGACCGACGTCTTCGGGGCCGACCTGCTGCTGCGTCGTCGCATCACGCTGCCCATGGACGAGACCGTCGTGCATATCCGCGACGAGGTCGTGAACCAGGGCCACGCCTCCGCCGGCCTCATGCTGCTGTACCACGCCAACCTCGGCTACCCGGTGGTGGCGGAGGGCTCGGTGCTGGTCACCCCGGCGGCCGAGATCAGCCCCCGTGACGAGAACGCTGCGCGGGCCATCGGGCAGCGCAGCGAGTTCCCGGCACCGGAGGACGGCTTCGTCGAGAAGGTCTACCGCCACGAGCTGGCGCCCACTCAGCTCGAGGCCGTCAGCGCCTCGATCGTGAACCCGGGCTTCGAACCCACCGGTGGCATCGGCGTCACCGTGAGCTGGGATCCACGCGAGCTGCCGCGCATGTGGCAGTGGCGCATGCTCGGGCCGGGCATGTATCTCACGGGCCTCGAGCCGGCCAACTGCGGGCTGGCCGGTCGGGCCGCTGAGCGCGAGGCGGGCACGCTCCAGATGTTGGAACCCGGTGAGCGACGGCACTTCGGGATCTCCGTGCGCGTGAGCCTCGGCGCTGAGGCGCTGGCGCTCGCCGCGGCAGGCTGACCGGACCTTCCGGCACTGCCGAGCGGCCGGCCGCACCGCTGGCACGTGTCCGGCCAGACGCGGCACCTGCTTCCGCGAAGGATCGTGACCGGGCGGGGCTGCCCCCTCGACGGCGGATGTCGCGCCAGCGCGACTCGCGAAGAGGTGGGTATGCTTCCTCCGACCGATGCGCCGTTGGCAGCTCGATGAGCTTCGCGATCGACGTGGTCGATCCCAACCTCGCCCCCACGATCCGCGGATGCGCGACAGCGCCGACATCGCCGACCGACGCGCAGGGCGTTTCATCGATACCTACCGAAAGGTCGTCAGCTGAACTCCGATCCCGACCACAGCCGACTCGCCACCCACGGTCGTCGTGCCGCAGCAGCAGGCCTGCTCCTGTCGCTGGGCCTCATCGTGAGTGCCTGTGTGACCGTCACCAGCGAGAGCCTCGCCACCAGTACCGATACGTCGGCGGGACCGACCCCTGCGGCGAGCCGCGACGTGACGGCCGACGCTGCCACCATCCAGCCGGCCGACGAGTCCGACGGGCTCGTCGCCATCAGCGACGACCTCTCGAGCGAGCCGGCCACGGCCCCACCTGCGATCGGCTACATCTCACTCGATGAATCGCAGGCCTTCGTCCAGGCCATCAGTGGTGGGGTGCGCGAGGCAGCCGCAGCTGCCGGGGTGCCGCTCGTGGAGTGCGACTCGGGCTGGACGCGCCCGGGCGTGCGCGCCTGCGCCGCTGAGCTGGCCGAGGCCGGCGTCACCGGCGTCATCAGCATGCAGCCCTTCCCCGACCTGACCGAAGAGGTGTGCGAGGTCCTCGACGGCGCGCTCACCATCGGCATCGTCTACGACCAGGGTCCCTGCCAGGTCTCGCTCTTCGAGATCGACCAGGCAGAGTCGGGTCGGCTTGCGGGCGCCGCTCTCGGTGCCTTCGCGGCCAAGCGTTTCGAGTGCGATGTCAAGGCTTACGTCTCACTGGAGTCGGGCGCTGACGACCCCATCGGCGGTGCGCGCATGGACGGTTACCGCGCCGGCTACCAGGAGCATTGCAAGCTGCCCAAGCAGACCCGCAGGCTGAGCAACGCTCAACACCTCATCACGGCCCAGAACCAGTTCCGCGCTGTGCTCGACGAGATCAAGGGCAAGCCCATCATGGTCGCGGGCGTCTCCGAGGACGCGATCCTGGGCGCCATGAGTGCAGCCGAACAGCGTGACCGCGCCCGGCACACCTGGTTCAGCGGCCAGCTGGCCGACCCGGCGATCCGCCAGACCATCGCGTGCGACGAACACTACGTCGCGTCGGTGGCGCAGTTTCCAGAGCGGTTTGGAAGCACCGTGGTGCCCGCGCTCACCGAGGCCATGGAGGGCAGGGAAGTCCCGCCGGTGCTGCAGGCGGAGCTGCGATTGGTGACCGACGAGAACGTGCGCGAGCTGTTCCCCGACACGCCTGCCTGCAACGCATAGGACCTGCTCAGGTAAGGTAGCCGCACATCATCGACTGCCAGCCTGGCCGAGAGGGGGCCCAGCTGGCTTACTCGCACATGTAGGGCAGGAGGGCAACAGCCTTGGAAAAGACGCGTCTCACACGCCTGGCGAAGTGGTCAGCGCTCATCGTCGCTGGTGCATTCGTCGTGGTGGCATGCCGTCCCGAGGATCCCACGCCCGCACCCACCGACGAGCCGAGCACGGTTCCAGTGTCAGCGACCCTCGAGCCCACGCCCGAGCCCACCGCCGAGCCGACCCCGGAGCCCACCGCCGAGCCCACGCCGAGCCGACCCCGGAGCCCACCGCCGAGCCGACCGCCGGAGCCCACCGCCGAGCCGACCCCGGAGCCCACCGCCGAGCCGACCCCGGAGCCCACGCCCGAGCCCACCGCCGAGCCGACCCCGGAGCCCACGCCCGAGCCCACCGCCGAGCCGACCCCGGAGCCCACGCCCGAGCCCACCGCCGAGCCGACCCCGGAGCCCAGCCGCCGAGCCGACCCCGGAGCCCACGCCCGAGCCCACCGCCGAGCCGACCCCGGAGCCGACGCCCGAGCCCACCGCCGAGCCGACCCCGGAGCCCACCGCCGAGCCGACCCCGGAGCCCACGCCCGAGCCCACCGCCGAGCCGACCCCGGAGCCCACGCCCGAGCCCACCGCCGAGCCCACCGCCGAGCCCACGCCCGAGCCGGCGGCCAGCGAGTCCCCGGCGATCGTCGAGGGACCGACCGTGAGCGGCACGTTCGAGCTGCCCGAGGACGCGGTGCTGCCTGAGGGTGCGTTCTGGAGCATCGAGCTCCAGAACACCTCGCTCGCCGACGCGCCGGCGGTCTTGGTCGCCGAGGCCGGCGGCGTGATCGAGGACCCTTCGGTGACCGAGCTCGAGTTCGTGATCCCCTACGACCCCGAGGCCATCGTCGAGACCGACACCTACTCCCTCCAGGCCCGGGTCCAGGACGCGAACGGCGACTTGCTGTACGTCAACGACACCGCCGTCATGGTCCTGACCGACGAGGGTGCGTCCACCGAGGTCACGTTCCCTGTCGTCCCGGCCGAGGCGCTTCCGGCCGCGAGCGATGCGGTGGCCGAGCCGAGTCCAGTGGCCGAGGCGAGTCCAGAGGTCTAGACGCTCCCGCTTCGGCGGACCCCTACCTCGTGGGTAGACTGGTCACCAGGTCGGGGGCCGGATGGTGCGGGTGCGGGGGAAACATGGCACGCGTGCCGGGACGACACAGACCGTATCGTTGACCCGCACTCAAGGGTGCCTACCTATGCCCCAAGACACATGAGAGGGAGGCTAACGCCCGTGCTCGACAGGAGGTACCCCCGCTGATGGCTGGGACACCTGCATTCATCATCGCCGGCGGATCTGCGATCGCCGGTCTCGTCGCCGCGTTCTGGCTGGCCCGCTGGGTCGTCGCGCAGGACGCCGGCCCCGAGATCATCCAGAAGGTCGGTCGCCTGATCCAGCAGGGCTCCATGGCCTTCCTGCGCCGCGAGTACACGATCCTCGCGGTGTTCGTCGTGATCGTGACCGTGCTCATCGCGGTCCTCATCGACTTCAACGTCACCGACAACGCGACGATCGCGGGTTCGAATGCCGCCGTCGACGATCGCTTTGGCACCGGTCCGTGGACGGCTATCTCCTACGTGCTGGGCGCGATCGGCTCTGCCGCCGCTGGTTTCATCGGTATGACCATCGCCACCCGCGGCAACACCCGCACCGCGACGGCGGCCATGGTGGGCCTCAACCCGGCGCTGCGTGTCGCCTTCCGCACCGGCACCGTGATGGGTCTGACCGTCGTCGGCATCGGACTGCTCGGCGTCACGACCCTGTGGGTCATCTTCCAGGACGCAGCGATCGTGGCCGGCTTCGCCTTCGGCGCCTCTTCGATCGCTCTGTTCGCCCGTGTCGGTGGCGGTATCTACACCAAGGCTGCTGACGTCGGCGCCGACCTCGTGGGCAAGGTCGAGGCGGGCATCCCCGAGGATGATCCCCGCAACCCGGCCACCATCGCCGACAACGTCGGTGACAACGTCGGCGACGTCGCCGGTATGGGCGCCGACCTCTTCGAGTCCTACGTCGGTGGCATGGTCGCGGCGCTGACCCTGGTCGCTGTCGGCGCCGGGTTCTTCACCATCTCCGATGTCGCCTGGGACAGCGCCCTGGCAGTGCTGCCGCTGGTGGTCGCTGGTGTGGGCATCCTCTGCTCCATCATCGGCACGTTCTTCGTGCGCACCAAGGACGACGCCAAGATGTCGCAGCTCCTGTGGGCCTTGCGATACGGCGTGTTTGGCGCAGCGGGCCTGGTGCTCGTCGCGACCGCCGCTGTCCTGCTCCTGCTCGATCTTCCGTTCGAGCTCTTCTGGGTCGTCCTGACCGGTCTCATCGTGGGCCAGGTCATCGGCAATACCACCGAGTTCTTCACCTCCTACGAATATCGCCCCACCCAGTGGATCGCCAGGCAGGCAGCCACGGGCCCGGCCTCGGTGGTCATCGGCGGTATCGCGGTCGGCCTCGTCAGCGTGGTCATCCCGACCATCGCCGTCGTGGCCGGCATCTTCGTGGCCAACCACTTCGCCGGCCTCTACGGCGTGGCCCTGGCCGCGGTGGGCATGCTCTCCACCCTCGGCATCACGCTCGCCACTGACGCCTACGGTCCGGTCGCGGACAACGCCGGCGGCCTCGCCGAGCAGGGTCACCTTCCGCCTGAGGTCCGTGAGCGCACCGATGCTCTCGACTCCCTGGGCAACACCACAGCCGCCACCGGCAAGGGCTTCGCCATCGGCTCCGCGGTCCTGACCGCACTCGCGCTGCTGGTCGCCTACACCGAGGTCACAGGCATCGGTGAAACCGGCCTCCAGTTGACCGAAGCCACCGTACTCATCGGCATCCTGCTGGGCGCGATGCTGCCGTTCCTCTTCGCCGGTCTGACGATGTACGCGGTCGGCGAGGCCGCGGGCGCCATGATCGAAGAGGTCCGTCGCCAGTTCCGGGAGATCCCCGGCCTGCGCGAGGGGCTGGAAGGCGTCGAGCCCGATGCCGCTCGCGCCGTCGACATCTCCACGCGGGGTGCCCTGCGCTCGATGATGCTGCCGGGCGCCATCGCGGTGCTGTCACCGATCATCGTTGGTTTCGTGCTGGGTGCTGAGGCACTCGGCGGCATGCTGGCCGGTTCGATCGCCGCGGGCTTCCTGCTGGCGCTCTTCATGGCCAACACCGGCGGTGCCTGGGACAACGCCAAGAAGTGGGTCGAGTCCGGCGAGCTTGGTGGCAAGGGCTCCGATGCTCACGCGGCCACGGTCGTCGGCGACACCATCGGCGACCCCTTCAAGGACACCTCGGGCCCGTCGATCAACATCCTCTTGAAGCTGATGGCCATCGTGTCGCTCATCTTCGGTCCGCTCTTCCTCTAGAAGTGCGGCTCACTCCGATCGCCGAGGCGGGCGCCGGGACACCGGCGCCCGCCTTCGTTCGTCTCGGGCGGCCCGGGCGAAGCGTGGCAGCCACCTGCTCGTTCCTTCGTCTGTCCCGCCCGGAGGTCCACCTGACCGGCGGAGGCCTCCGTGCGACGCGTCCTTGGCCGCATGTCCCGGCTGAGGGGCCGATCGGCGGCTGAGGTGGCCCCTCGGCGGGCGCTTGGCAGCCCAGGTGGGACGCTCATGACTTCGCGGCAGGCACGTGCTCCCGCCACTACGATGGAGCCGCGATGGAACGAAGTCTCTACTACGTCCGGCTCTTCCCTGGCACCGAGGAGCGGTACGACCGCCTGCACGCCGAGGTCCCGTCCGAGGTCGCAGGCGAGATGCGTGACGCCGGCCTGCGCAACGTGTGCGGCTTTCGCCGTGGTACCGACGTGTGGTGGTACGCCGAGTGCGAACCCGACCGCAAGGCCGCCTTCCGGGCGTACGCCACAGGCCGCGCCAACAGGCAGTGGGGTCGCCGGTTCCGCGATGTCATCGCGCAGGTGGAAGCCCCCGGCGGCGGGCTCATCTGGTACGAAGAGATCTTCCACACCGACGCGCCGGCACCCGATGGACCGTGGGAGCGCGGCTTCTTCAGTCTCGTCATCGATCCGCGTGCGGCGACCTTCTATGACAACCTCCACGCCAACCCGTGGCCGGAGATGCTCGAGGCCATCGCCGAGGCCGGCTACCGCGACTACACCGGTTTCCGTCGCGGTGCGCACGTCGTCTACGTGGGGCGCTACTACCCGGACTTCGACACCGTCATCGAGCACATCAACGCCACCGATGTGGCTGCTCGTTGGGGGCAGGCCCTGGGTGACGTGATCACCACCTTCACCGATCGAGCCGGGCGCAACTACACGGCCACCGAGATCTACCACCAGGACTGAGGTCGCCACCGGCAGGCACGGGATCAGTGGTGGGCAACCCTTGGGTTAAGGATGGCCAACGTTGGGGCCACGGACACGGTCGGTCCCATATGGTGCTGAGGTCATGCTGAGACGAAGCCGAGCATCGTTGCCCGCGACCGCCCTCGCGACCGCTCCACCCCTCGGGGTCCGCCAGCTCACGGCGATGGCCCTCGTGGCCGCGCTGATGGCCGCCAGCCTCCTCATCGGTTTCGCCCGTCCGGTCGACTCGGCAGCCCCCGCCTCCACGCCCGCCCCCGCCTCCACGCCCGCTGAGGTCGCTGTTCCGTGGGTGGCGTCCGTGGAGCGATCGGTCTCGGCAGCCATCGATGCGCTCGGCCTGCCCGCCACCTGGACCACGCCGACGGCCGTCGGCGTGGACGGCTCGGACGGCCGCGAGTTGCGACCGCCTCCCGGACCCGGTCGGTTCAGCATGAACCTCTACCGGCGTGGCGACTTCGTCTCCCAGCGAACCATCTACTGGTGCGTAGCGGCGTCGGTGCAGACGATGATCAACATCATCGAGCCGGGGAAGCCGGACCGCAGTGGCGCGTCGCAGCGACAGCTCCAGTTCCAGGCTCGGCGGCTGGACCAGGATGATGACGGGTTCTGGCGTCGCCTCATGGGCGAGGAGCGCTGGCGCAAGGGCCACCACGGATTGGGCCTGCAAGACTGGGCCGGACTCCTCAACACGAACGGCTTCGGGCCGTACGTGGTGGACCGGGCTGAGACCCGGAAGCAAGCCGTCCGCAAGGCCGCCCGGGCCGTGCGCCTGACGGGCAAGCCTGCCGGACTCGTGGTCTGGCGCGGCGCTCATGCGTGGGTCATGTCGGGGTTCGAGGCCACGGCCGATCCCGCCTATACCAACGACTACAAGGTCACCCGCGTCTTCATCCAGGATCCCTGGTATCCGTTGGTCAGCTCCATCTGGGGCGCCTCACGTCGTCCCAACGCGGCCGTTCCCGCGCGAGCCCTGGCCCAGGACTACCTGCCCTACGACCGTCCCCTGCGCCGGCATCCGAAGCGAGACGGCAAGTTCATGCTCGTCTTGCCGACCGTGCCGGCAGCCCCAAGCAGCGGCTAGCCCGAGACGCGACCCGACGGCTCCTCGTCGGGATCGAGCTCGATCGAGGCGGAGTTGATGCAGTAGCGCTGACCGGTCGGGTTGGGGCCGTCGTCGAAGACGTGGCCCAGGTGCCCGCCGCAGTTCGCGCACATAGCCTCGGTGCGGACCATGCCGAACGAGCGGTCGGACTCGTACTCGATGGCACCCTCCGCCGCCGGCTGCCAGAAGCTGGGCCAGCCCGACCCGGAGTCGTACTTCGTGTCCGAGGCGAAGAGCTCGGCGCCGCAGCCCGCGCAGCGATAGGTACCGCTGCGCTTCTCATCGACGTATCCGCCACTGAACGCTCGCTCGGTGCCCTTCTCGCGAAGGATCCGGTATCGCTCGGGCGTGAGGCGCGCGCGCCATTCGTCCTCGGTGGTAGGCATGGGGTTGGTGGTCTTCGGGTCGGTCATGCTTCGAAGCGTACGCCCGGGACGATAACGCGACGATGACTCGATCGGCGACGGGGCGTCGAAGGTGTCGTTCCAGACCCGCCGGCCGGGCTGGCCAAGACATGCCACGTGGCCAAAACGTACTGGCGCTTTCGATGCGACGATACGGGCATGACCCTGCTCTTCATCGCCGTGGGTGGTGCGTTCGGTGCGGTCTCGCGCTACCTCGTCCAGGGTTGGGTGCAGGACCTCGCCGGTGGACGCTTCCCGTGGGGCACGCTCGCGGTCAACACCTCCGGCTCGTTCCTGCTCGGGCTCGTCTTCGCCCTGGCCATGGACCGCGGAGTGCTGGCACCTGAGATCCGGGTGCCCTTGATGGTCGGCTTCATCGGTTCCTACACCACCTTCTCGACGCTCATGCTCGAGTCGTGGGTGCTGGTAGAGGAGGGCGACCTCAGCCACCTGCTCATCAATCTTGTCGGCTCGGTCGTGATCGGCTTGATCGCGGTCGTGGCCGGGCTCGCAGTCGGGAGGACGCTGGTATGAGGATCGAGGGTGAAGCGCTGCTCGCACGCATCTATATCGGCGAGTCGGACCGGCACGATGGACGGCCACTCTTCGAGGTCATCGTGGAGACGCTGCGCGCTCGCGGCATGGCCGGTGCCACCGTCCTGCGCGGCATCGAGGGCTACGGACGCGCGGCTCGGCTGCACACCGCCAGCGTGCTGCGTCTCTCGGACGACCTGCCTATCCTCATCGAGGTCGTCGACCTCGAGGATCGGCTGCGTGCGGTCCTGCCGGAGATCGACGCCCTCGTGCCTGAGGGCCTCATCACGCTCGAACACGTCGAGGTCATCGCCTATCGCTCACCCGAACCCCTGGAGGACTCCTGACCCATGCGCCGCCTCTCGACCATCTTCCTAGCCCTCGTCCTTGTCGCAGGTGCGGCCACTGCCGCCTTCGCCCAGGCGACCGAGTACCGGCCCATCGAGGATCAGAACTTCGGGGTCAGCTCGCTCGTTCCGGCTGAATGGCAGGACGCCGGTGGCGGCACATACAGCCGCGGCACGCCACCCGACGACCTCGCCCTCATCGCCATCCAGGCGGCACCCGCGACCATCGACCAGCTTTGGACGGCGTTGCTTCCGCAACTCCGACTCGACGAGATCCCCGAGGTGACCGAGGTCTACACCACCGCGCTTGGCGACTGGAGCATCTACCAGGTCGACGTGGAGATCGGCGACATCGCCGTCACGGCCGCTGTGGCCCTCCTGGAGACCGATGGCACCACGAACCTCATCCTGCTGCAGTCGGATCCTGCCGAGTTCGATGTCCTGCGCGAGGAGGTGTTCCTGCCGGCGATCGATGCCTTCGAGCCGCTTGCGCCCGAGCCCACGCCGCCGCCCTCGTCCTTCGACTACCGCATCGAGGACGTCACCTTCCCCGGCGGTGCCGATGGTGTGGAGCTGGCGGGCACGCTGACGCTGCCCGACGGTCCCGGCCCGCACCCCGTGGTGGTCACGATGAGTGGTTCCGGCCCACAGGATCGAGACGAGTCGCTGCGTCCGATCACTACCCTCAAGCCGTTCGCCATCCTGGCCGATGCGCTCACGAACGCGGGCGTCGGTGTCCTGCGCTACGACGACCGCGGTGTCGGAGGCTCCACGGGCGATTACAACGCTGCCACCATCGAAGAGCTGGCCGAGGATGCACGGGCCGCGGTCGACTACCTCGAGACACGCGACGACGTCGACCCCGAACGCATCGGCCTGTTCGGGCACTCCGAGGGTGGCTTGTACTCCGCCATCCTTGGTGCCTCGGACCCGCGGGTGGCCTGGATCGGCATGATGGCTCCGGCCGTCATCGACGGCGTCGACCTGCTCGTGGAGCAGAACATCGCCATCGCGGAGTCGACCGCTTCGACGCCGGAGCAGGTCGAGGCCATCGGTGCCTGGGCGGCAGAAGCCATGCCCCTGGCAGCCGATGGCGACTTCGAGGCCCTCGAGCAGGTCACCCGTGATTTCTACGAGGCGATCTGGGACGGCCTTGAGCCGGACGCGCAGCTCGTGGCCGGGGACCGTGAGTCCTTCGTGCAGCGCCGGCTAGACTCCGAGCTGCCCATCTACACCTCCGACTGGTTCCGCTCGATCCTCGCCTACGACCCAGCCGACGACTGGCGCCAGGTCACGGTCCCGGTACTGGCCATCTTCGGCGGCAAGGACGTGCAGGTCATCGCCGGATCCAATCAGGCCGCGCTGGAGGCATACCTCGCCGAGGCCGGCAACGACGACCTCACCGCCTTCACCATCCCCGACGCCAACCATCTCTTCCAGGCTGCCGAGACCGGTGCACCGACCGAGTATGGACGGCTCAAGCCCGAGTTCATCGACGGTTTCGTCGAGGCGGTCGTGGATTGGACGGTCGAGCGTGCCGGCGTGGCCGAGTAGCCGTGGCAGGGGCTGACGATCAGCTCAGCGCCCGCACCGGCGAGAACTGGCACCCCGAGCCCGAGCTGCTCGACATGCGAGACGAAGCGGCTTCGCGGCCGGCCCTCGAGCAGCTTGGAGCGGGGGCCTGGTCCGCGGCGCTGGACTATGTCTTCGACCACGGCATGGAGCGAGCCATCGGTGAGCCGGCCGTCTACGAGGAGCTGCGCTCGGTCTTCTTCGGGGTCGTCGGGCGAGCCGGGTCCGGCGCCAGTCGAGCCATCGACCTCGGCCCAGCTGATCGAGGAGTTCCGGACGCGCCTCGCGCCGCACCAGGCCAACGCCTGGCATCCACGGGCGTACGCCTACTTCACACCCATCCCACTGTGGGCCTCGATCACCGGCGAGCTCTTCAGCCAGGTCGTGCACCAGGGCGTCGACGTTTGGCACTGCAGCCCGTCGGCCACCTTCGTGGAGGAGGAGGTCGTGCGCTGGCTGTGCGACCTCGTGGGCTTCGGCGAGAGCTCGTTCGGGCTCTTCACGTCAGGCGGTGTGATGGCCAACATCATGTCGATGAACGTGGCCCGGGATGTCCACCTGCGTCACGTCCGCGGTCTCGACGCACCGCCTCGCGGCGCCGATCTCGCGGACGCTCGTGTGTACGTCAGCGAGCAGGCGCATTTCTCGCTCAAGCGCAGCCTCGATACGCTGGGCTTCCCGGAGGGCACGCTGGCGAAGGTGCCGGCGGACGAGATGCTGCGGCTGCAGGCGAGGCCCGTGGCGGAGGCCATCGCGCGCGATCGTGAGGCCGGGTTGACGCCCTTCGCCATCGCCGCCACGGCCGGCACCACCAACACCGGGGCGGTCGACGTGCTGCCGGACCTCGCCGACCTCGCCGAGCGCGAGGGGATGTGGCTGCACGTCGACGCGGCCTACGGCGGTGCGGCCAGGTTGTCGGAACGGCTGGCACCCCTGATGGCTGGGTTGGAGCGGGCAGACTCGATCACCATCGATCCGCAGAAGTGGTTCTTCCAGGCCTACGACATCGGCGGCCTGCTGATCCGCGACGGCTCGCTGCTGGAGACGGTCTTCTCGTATCGACCCGAGTACTACCGCGGCTCGGGCGACCCCACGCGAGCGCCGGACGCGCACTCGGACGAGCTGGACTTCTACCGCCTGAGCATCGAGGGCACGCGGCGGCAGCGAGCGCTGAAGCTGTGGATGTCGTGGAAGCATCTCGGTACACCCGGACTCGGGAAGCTGGTGGAGAAGACGGTCGACCTGGCCGATGCGCTGAAGGCGATGCTGCGCGAGTCCGCCGACTTCGAGCTGGCCGAGGCGTCGAACCTCTCGGTCGTCTGCTTCCGGCATCTGCCTGACGGCGCCGACGCCGGGGACGCGGCCGCGCGTGACGCACTCGACGTCCACCAGGACGCGCTGCAGTCGGGGCTCCAGCTGAGTGGCAGCTCGTTCCTCACCACGACGCGGCTGCGAGGACGAACGTGGCTGCGCGCGGGCATCCTCAACCACACCGCTACCGAACGGGACCTCGAGATCCTGCTCGAGGACATCCGCACGCTCGCCGCCGGTCGCTAGCTCCCCGACTCCTCCTCCTGCTCCTCCTGGCAGTCGCGACAGATGCCGACGATGCTGAGGTGGCCGAGGTCCATGCGGAACCCCCGGGTACGCTCCAGGTCGGCGGCCAGGTCGGCCACCTCTTCGACGCCGATCTCCCACGCTCGGTGGCAGACCGAGCAGTGGAGGTGGCCATGCTCGCGTGCCGGCTGCACATGGAACTCCTCGCGGCCGTCGAGCCCGTGGGCGTGGCGGATGAGGCCGATGTCCTCGAGCACATCGAGCGTGCGGTAGACCGTCGAGGGCGAGACCTCCGGATCCTGCTCGCGGCAGCGCTCGACGAGCTCGGCGCCGGTGATGTGCCCGTCGGTCCCTGCCAGCACGTCGACCAGCAGGCGGCGCTGGGGCGTCCAGCGAAGGCCGCGCTCATGGAGTCGCTCTCGGACCTCGTCCCAAGTGACCTCGGACGCGTGCGGATGGGTCTCTGTCGGCATGGCCAGAAGGATAGTCCCTTCGGCCCACCGCGACCCTATCGCAAGGCCTTGCAATAACGACTCCTCGCGAATAGCATCGGTAGCGATGTCCTTCGCGATCGTCTCCGCCCCGATCCTCGAGTCCCCGACGCCCTTCGACCTGCACGCGCCCGACGGCTTCCTGTCGGTGCCGGTCGCGGTTGCCATGTGGGCGCTGGCCATCGTCGTCATCGCCATCTCCGTGCGCCGGGTCGGGAGCTCGTTCGACGAGCGCATGGTCCCGCTGATGGGCGTCACCGCGGCCTTCATCTTCGCGGCGCAGATGATCAACTTCCCGGTCGTGGGTGGCACTAGCGGGCACCTGCTGGGCGCGGTCCTCGCGGCGATCCTGCTGGGTCCCTGGGCCGGCACGCTGGTGATGTCCAGCGTCATCGTGGTGCAGTCGCTGCTCTTCCAGGACGGCGGACTGCTCGCGATGGGCGCCAACATCGTGAACATGGGACTGGTCGGCACCATCGGGGGCTATGCGGTCTACCGCTCGGTGGCGCGGATCCTCGGCGGAGAGGAGCGGGGCCGACTGCCGGCCGCGGCGGTCGCTGCCTGGACCGCGGTGATGCTGGGTGCCGTGGCGGTCTCGTTCGAGCTGGCCATCAGCGGCACCACGGCGCTCGTCCTGGTCCTCCCCGCGATGCTCGGGACGCACGCGCTCATCGGGATCGGCGAGGCGCTCATCACCGTGGGTGCCCTCGCGCTCATCAAGAGTGCCCGGCCCGACCTGCTGCGGCTGCGCGATGCAGGACCCGCCGTCTCGACCGGCCCCACGCTGGAGATGAGCGAGTCATGATCCGCCGCTACTGGTGGGTCGCGGGGCTCTTGTTGGCCGTGGTGGTCGTGGCTGTGCTGGCCCCCCTCGCCTCGTCCGATCCTGACGGACTGGAACGGGTCGCCATCGACGCCGGCTTCGCCGAGCAGGGGACCGACCCGGCATTCGAGGTCCTGCCGGACTACAGCGTGCCCTTCCTGGGCGACTCGACGCTTTCGCTCATCGTGGCCGGGGTCATCGGCGTGGTGCTCCTGTTCGCGATGATGTGGCTGCTGGGCCGTGTGCTCGCCCGTCGCGCCCGACACTCCGACTGACGTCGGGCCACCATGGAGCTCGACCGCTACATCCCGCGCCACAGCCCCGCCCACCGCGCCGATGCCCGCCTGAAGGTCATCCTCGCCCTCGCCGCCGTGCTGGGCATCGCCCTGCTGCCGGTCGGCGCCTTCGCGGCCTACGCCCTCGTCTGGCTCGTGCTGGTGGCGGCCTCGGCCTTCGCACGCCTCGGTCCCTTGCGCCTGGTGCGTGGCTCGTGGGTGGTGCTGCCCTTCGTGCTGGTGGCAGTGCCACTGCTCTTCACCCGTCCCGGCGCCGCGCTGCTGACCGTCGATCTCGGCCCGGTCGAGCTGACCGTCACCGACGCGGGTCTGCGCGACATGCTCTCGATCATGGCCAAGTCGTGGCTGAGCGTGCAGGCCGCGTTGCTGCTGGCCTACACCACGCCCTTCGCCGATCTGGTCGACGGCCTGCGGTCGCTACGCATCCCGGCGGTCATGGTCTCGATCATCAGCTTCATGTATCGCTACCTCGCGGTCCTGTCCGACGAGGCCGGCCGCATGTCGCGCGCGCGCCAGTCCCGCTCGGCCGCGGCGTCCCAGGGTCGCTCCGGCGGCTCGTTCGGCTGGCGGGCACGCGTGACCGGGGCGATGGTCGGTTCGCTCTTCATCCGTTCCTACGAGCGTTCGGAGCGCATCTATTCGGCCATGCTGGCCCGGGGCTTCTCGGGCACCTTCGGCTCGGCCGGGCTGCCGCGACCCGATCAGCGCTCCCTGGCCTGGTTCGCGGTGGCGCTCGTCGCCATCGCCACCTTCGTGGTCCTGGTCAACCTGTGGGCCCTGCGATGACCGAGGCCCCGCCCACGGCCGGCCACATCGATGTCTCGCACCTTCACTACACGTACCCCGATGGCACCGAAGCCTTGCGCGGCATCGAGCTGACGGTCGAAGCCGGGGAGAAGGTCGCGCTGGTGGGGCCGAACGGCGCCGGCAAGTCGACGTTCCTGCTGCATCTCAACGGCATCCTCGGCGGCGGCCACGGCTCGGTGACCATCGACGGCACGGTCGTGGAGCCGGCTACGGTGAAGCGCATCCGGGCCGCCGTGGGGCTCGTCTTCCAGGACCCGGACGACCAGCTCTTCAGCCCGACCGTGCGCGATGACGTGGCCTTCGGCCCGATCCACATGGGCGTCGCCGAACATGAGCTGCATCACCGCGTCGAGCGAGCGCTCGCGGCCGTGGGCATGAGTGGCTTCGAGCGGCGTGTACCCCACCACCTCTCGCTCGGTCAGCGCAAGCGCATCGCGGTGGCCACGGTGCTCTCGATGGACCCCAGCGTGCTGGCGTTCGATGAACCCACCGCGGGGCTCGATCCACGTGGCCGTCGGGAGTTGATGGCGGTCATGGCCTCGCGCCCGGAGACGTTGCTGGTGAGCACCCACGACCTCGCGATGGTGGCGGAGACCCTGCCCCGCACGGTGATCATCGACGAGGGCTCGGTCGCAGCCGACGGACCCTCCGCGGAGTTGCTCCGTGACGAGGCGCTCCTCGAGGCGCACGGCCTCGAGTCACCGTACCGACTGCCGGGCCGATCAGCGTCTACGGCCGAGGACCGTTGAGGTCGACGCGGTAGACGTCGCCGTCCGCGATATCGGTCATGTAGATGCGTCCAGCGGCGTCCTCCCCGAACGAGGAGATGCGCCGGTCCGTCGTCTTGGAGAGCTTGACCCTGCCCTTGCTGTCAAGCACGAACAGGCGACCACAGAAGTCGCCACCGATGTAGAGGCCGCGCCAGGCGGGGGCGCCCGGCCCACGGTGGACGTAGCCGCCGGTCACCGAGCAGCGCCCCGCTCCATGGGCGTAGTCGTGGACCGGTCGCGTGCCGAAACGGCAGGTAGCCGCCGTATCGGGGTAGCGGCGCGATCCTTCGCATCGCCGCCAGCCGAAGTTGCGGCCCTTGCCTGCGGCCTTGCCGGACACGTTCGAGCTGACCCGGTCGACCTCCTCGCGTGCGCCTTGCCCCACGTCGCCGATCCAGAGGTCTCCGTTGGCCCGGTCGAACGAGAAGCGCCACGGGTTGCGCAGGCCCCAGGCCCAGATCGCGTTCTGCCCAGTCCGGCCCACGCGCGGGTTGCCCGCCGGGATGCGGTAGCGGCGCGGCCCGGCGCCGTCCGGGTCGACGGGGTCGATACGCAACAGCTTGCCGAGGCGCGTCGTCAGCTTCTGGCCATTGCCTCCGGGGTCACCGCTGCCGCCGCCGTCACCGCTGCCGATGTAGAGCAGCCCGTCGGGCCCGAAGGCCAGATGCCCGCCATTGTGATTGGACGCCGGCTGGTCGATGACCATGAGCGTACGTCCCGACGATGGCCGAGCCCGACGGGCGTTGGCGCGACGATACTCGGCCACGACGGTGTCACCAGCCCTCGATCCGCGGCCCTTGCGCGTGTAGTTGACGTAGAAGCGGCCGTTCGATCCGTACTTCGGATGGAAGGCGAGACCGAGGAGGCCGCGCTCGCCGTTACCGCTGAGGCGCGGGTCGCTGACCCTGGAGCTCAGGTCGAGGAACACGCCCAGCTTCCGCCATCGGCCGTTGACGTAGGCCGCGCGCTTGATCTTGCCGGTCTGCTCGACGATGAAGATGGTGCGTCCGCTGCCGGGCGCGTGGGTCACCAGCACCGGCCGCGAGTAGCCGCCGAGGATTCGCGTCAGCGCCACGTCACTCGAGGCTGCGGTCACGGGTGCCCCCAGGGCGCTCGCGACCAGCACGGCCGCCACGAAGGCACTGACGATCGTTGGTGTTCGGCGCATGGTCCGCTCCTTGGTGCTGGTGGTCGCCGGCTCGATGTCGCCGTCTCGGCTGGTCAGTGGACGAGGTCGTCGAAGTGGCGCGAGCAGAAGTGCCCGGTGGGTTCCAGGACCGCGCCACAGTAGGGGCAGGTCGGATGTCCGCCGGCGACCACGCTGTTGGCGCGCCGGGCGAACTGCTGGGCCATGATCGGCGTCAGGTGTACCCGCAGCACGTCGGGCCCGATGGGTGCGTCGTCAGGGATGTCGTCGTCGTCGAACTCGTCGTCGTCTCGGAGGGCCACGTCTCCGGCGCCGGCATCGAAGGTCACCGAACGCGCCTCCACCACGAGCCGGTCCACGTCCTCGTCCCAGGCGATGACCATCGTGCCCACCCGGAACTCCTCGCGCAGCGGCTGCTCCAGCGGGCGTTCGTCGGGGATGCCCGCGGTGCCTGCAGCGATCGCTGCCAGCCCGCGCCGCTCGACCTCGTCGATGATGGCCAGGACGCGGTCGGCCAGCACGGACACCTGCTCCCTCTCGAGCTGCACGGTGGTCACCTGCCCGCCTTGCACAGCCTGCAGGAAGAACGTGGGCTCCCCGGGTTCGCCGGCCGTCCCGGTCGCGAACCGCTCGGGCATATCGAGGTCGATGATGCGCCGGCTCATGCCCACGATGCTACCGCCTCAGCCATCCCCGGGCGAGAGCTCCGCTGCCGATCCGATGATGGCCTCGGCCTCCATCTCCACGCACCAGCGCTCGTCCACGAGGCCGGCCACGACGACCATCGTGGAGGCCGGGCGGATCGTGCCGAAGACCGACCCGTGTGCCCGACCGACGGCATCCTGCACACTCGGCTCGGTGATGAAGCTGCGGGTGCGCACGACGTCGCCAGGACCTGCGCCGGTCTCAGCGAGGGCTTCGAGCATGATCTCGAGACATCGTCGGGCCTGTGCCTCCGGGTCGGGATCGACGTGGCCGTCGGGCCAGATGGGTGCGGTGCCCGCGACGACCACGCGGTCACCGACGCGCACGGCTCGGCTGAAGCCGACGGTCTGCTCGTAGGGTGAGCCCGAAGCCACCAGCTGGCGGTCCTTGCGATGGGTCATGGCCGTCCTCCTCAGGCGTCAGGGATGAGGATGGTAAGCGCAGCGCTCGCGACGCTGATGATGAACGAGCCTACCGCCGCCGCGCCCACGGCCTCGAGGCTCAGGTCTGGCGGGAACCCACCGATGACGATGAGCGGACCGAACACGACGTCCACGACGAAGGCCACGAGCAGCAGCAATGTTCCGTTGAGCACGACCGAGAAGAGGCCCAGCGTGGCGATGTTGAGCGGGATCGAGACGAGTCTGGCGATCGGACGGATGAAGGCGTTGATGAAGCCGAACACGAGCGCGAGGATCACCAACGTGATGCCGATGCCTGCGGCGTCGTCGGACCACTCGACCTCGATGTCCGGGACCGCCAGCGCGGTGATCAGCAGAGCCACCGCGATGATGGCGACGCGGATGAGCCGGCGGGTCATCTGGCTTGGGTCAACGAGGCGCGCTCAGGCGAGCAGGTCGGTCAGCGCCCTGACCCCGAAGTCGGCCTCGGCCAGCGGATGGTCGCGATCGCTGGGCACGCCGATGCAGGTGAGCCCGGCCGCGTGCGCCGCCTTCACGCCGGTAGGCGAGTCCTCCACCGCGACCGCCGAGCTGGGTTCCACACCGATGCGTTGGCAGGCCAGGAGATAGACGTCCGGGGCCGGTTTGGGCGGGACCTCGTCGCCCGTGGCGATGGCCTCGAACGAGCCCGCGAACGGCGTGTGCGCGAGGATGCGGTCCACCAGCGTCCGCCGCGTGTTCGAAGCCAGGGCGATGGGCACCCGATGCCGCAGGTGGTCGACCAGCTCCGGGGCGCCGGCGGTGATCTCGATCCCTCCGTCGATCAGCTCCCCGACGATGTCGAGATACTCCGTCTGGAGTTCGGGCACACGCTCCGAGGGCAGGTCGAACCGCTCCGCGAAGTAGGTCACCGACTGCAGGTCTGCGAAACCGAAGACCGCGGCCTTGTCGGCCGCCGTGAGCTCCCGGTCGTAGCGCTTGAACAGCTCGAGCTTGGCCTGCAGCCACTGGCGTTCGGTGTGCACGAGGAGCCCGTCCATGTCGAAGACCACGCCGTGCCAGGGGCCGGGCAGCGTGATAGACGGTCGGATCGAGGTGGACGGCATGCGCCCCATCGTATCCGCGATCCCGGTCGGTCGCCGCGGGACCCCCTAGACTTGCCGCCGATGGAAGAACACATCGGCCACGAGCCCTTCACCGAGGCCACCCTGGCGTGGGACGGTGAGCCCATGCGCGGGCCAGAGGAGCCCGATCCCGATGCCATCCCGGTATCCGAGATCGAACCCTTCGAGCCTGGACGTATCACGATGCGCTTCCGAGAGTCGAACCAGGCGTTGGTGGCGATGCCCTGGGATACGCCGCTGGCCAAGTGGTCCGGTCCCGATCTCGAGTTCGTCGACCTGCCGGTCGGCGCCAGCCGGCACACCGTGCGCTTCACCATGGTCGACGGCCACATCATCGCCCTCAAGGAGCTGCCGATCGAGGTCGGCCAGCGGGAGTACGACGTGCTGCGCGAGCTGGAGGCACGACAGGCACCCTCGGTCAAGGCCTACGGGCTGGTCACGCGGACCGGTGACCAGAGCGCGATCATCCTCACCCGCTACCTCTCACGTTCGTTCCAGTTCCGGCGCCTGTTCATGCGCCTGCCCGAGGGCGCCGGGCGCTATCGCGACCAGCTCCTCGATTCGATGACCGGCCTGCTCGTGGAGATCCATCGCATGGGCATGTTCTGGGGCGATTGCTCGCTGGCCAACACGCTGCTGATGCGCGACGGCCAGCGGCTGCAGGCCTACCTCGTCGATGGCGAGACCAGCGAGCTGCACGAGCGTATCTCGGATGGCCAGCGCGAGGCCGACATCGAGATCGCCATCGAGAACGTCGCGGGTGACCTCGCTGACATGGGCATCATGAACGGCAAGTCGATGGAGGAGATGGACGACGACTTCGAGGCTGCCCTGAGCATCCGCGATCGCTACGAGAAGCTGTGGCACGTCCTCCATGCGGACGTGACCATCCGGCCCGACAAGGCCCATCGCGTGGCCAGGCGCCTGCGGGATATCAACGAGCTGGGCTACGTCGTCGACGAGGTCATCCTGGAGCCGGGCGAGGACGGCTCGGGCGACCTGCGCCTGCGCGTAGCCGTGGCCGGGCGTGACTACCACTCCCGGCGCCTGCGCCAACTCACCGGCATCGAGGCCGGCGAGGGTCAGTCGGCCATCCTGCTCAACGACCTCACCGCCTGGGCCGGCATGGGCTGGGCCGGGGACTGGGACTCGAAGGAGGGCGCCAGTGGCCGCACCCTGACGCGCCACGATGGTGCTCGCTGGACCCTGGAGATCTTCGAACCGGTGGTGGGTCAGCTCACCGAGGTGATGGGCGAAGACATCGACCCCGTGCAGGCCTACTGCGACCTGCTCGAGGTCCGCTGGCTGCTGTCGGAGCGCGCCGGGCATGACGTGGGCAACCAGGTGGCTATCCGCTCGATCGCCCAGCGCGAGACACCGATCGGCTCTTCGGCCGAGATGGTCGTCGCGGAGACCCCGACGGCGCCGCGTCGTCTAGGCTGGAACCGACCATGAGCAAGAAGACGAAGAAGCGACCAGCGGCCTGGAAGCGGGCCATCGTCAAGGGCATCCGTGCGACGCCGCTGGGGCGGTCGGATGCGCCCACGGGCGGTGCCGTCCGCTCTCGCTACGACCAGCTGCAGCCACCGCCGGACGCGCCACCCGACTGGCAGACAGGACCGCCGGACTTCGTCATCATCGGCGCCCAGAAGTCGGGCACGACCTGGTGGCAGGGCCTGCTGGAGGGCCACCTCGAGATCCACCGCCCGCACCGCCAGCGCCGCGAGCTGCACTACTTCGACCACTTCTGGGACCGCTGGCCGAGCGAGTCGCAGTTCGAGCGCTACAAGCGCTACTTCCCGCGGCCGCGGAGGCAGCCTCGTCGGTGAGAAGACGCCCGGCTACCTGTACCAGCCCTGGGTCGCCCCGATGCTCCGATACGTGGCTCCCGAGGCGAAGCTCATCGTGCTCATGCGCGACCCGGTCGAGCGCTACATCTCGAACCTGGGCCTGCTCAAGCGGGCCGGTGCGCTCAAGGGCGAGGTCGGCGCCGGCGAGCTGGGCACTCGCGAGCACCGTGTGGTGGAGGCCATGGATCGAAGTCGCTACGCCACGCAGCTCGCGTGGTGGCTGGAGCACTTCCCACGCGAGCAGTTGCTGCTGCTGCAGTACGAGGCCTGCGTGGCCGATACCCAGGCCCAGCTCGACCGCACGTACGAGTTCCTCGGGCTGCGTGGCCAGAACGCCTCGGTGCAGGAGATCGCCCGGGCACGCAAGAGAGCCACGGAGCACGTCACGCTGCCCGACTCCTCACGCGAGTGGCTGGGCGGGTACTACGCCGACGACGCGCGCCGCCTGCGCGAGATCATGCCGGACCTGGACCTCTCACTGTGGAAGTCGGTCCCGCCGCTGGACTAGGCCTCCCTCGTCCTCGCCACGAGGTCATGCACGACCGCCTTCGTGGCCGGATACAGCTCACGGAATGACGCATACAGTTCGTCGTAGGCAGCGCGCGTCGCGGTATCGGGCTCGATGCTGGCCCCGATGCGTGCCCAGTCGCTGGCCTCGTCGATCAGGCCCGCGGCCACGCCTGCCAGCCAGGCGTCCCCGTAGCTGGCGCCGATCGTCTCGTGCGGTAGTTGCTGGGTGCGGCCAGTGACGTCGCTGACGATGCGTGGCCAAAGGAGTCCTCTCGTGCCGCCACCGACCGCCACCAGGCGTTGTGGGACGTGGCCGGCCTCGGCCATGGCCTCGAGCATGTGGCGGACGCCCAACGCGGAGCCCTCGAGCACGGCCCGGTAGAGGTGGCCACGGCCGTGGCTCAGCGTGAGGCCGGCGATGACGCCGCGGGCGTCAGGGTCGTAGAACGGGTTACGCTCGCCGCTGAAGTAGGGGAGCAGCAGGAGGCCATCGCTGCCCGGCCGGATCGCGCCGGCCTCCTCGAGCAGCGTCTCGTAGGGCACGTCACCCACGAGGCGGCGCACCCACTTGGTCAGGGCGCCGCTGGTGGTCACGCCGCCGGCCAGGGTCCAGGTCTCCGGCAGCGCGCCGGCACATCCCCACATCGAGGCCAGTGGGCGGAAGGGTGCCAGCATCTGCACCAGCGTCAGGGCCGTGCCGTACATGAGCATGGCCTCGCCGGGCCGGCGCACACCCGCGCTGGTCGCTTCGGCCCAGGCATCGATGGTGCCGACCGAGACCGGGATGCCCGCGGGCAGGCCCGTGTCTGCCGCTGCACCCGCGTCGAGGACGCCGGCAGGCTCCGTGGCCCAGCGCAGCTCGGGGAGCTCCAGGCCGGGAGCCACCTCCTGTGCCCACTCGGGGATCCACTCGCGTGCCTCGATGTCGTACAGCGGCTGGCACAGGCTGGCCGAGACATGGTCGAGCGTGTACTCGCCGGTCAGCCGCAGGACGAGATACGAGGCGACCATGCCGAAGCGTCGGGTCCTGTTCCAGGTCTCGGGCTCGTGACGGCGCACCCACAGGGCCTTGGGTCCCACCGATTGGCTGGTGATGGCCGCCCCGCAGCGCTCGAGGACTCGCTCGGCCCCGTAGCGCTCGGTGAGCTCGTCGATCTCGAGGCTGGCGCGCGTGTCGATGCCGTAGAGGATGGCCGGACGTAGCGGGCGATCGGCCTCGTCGAGGGGCAGGAATGAGGGTCCGAGGCCGCTGACGCCGAGCGCCCGGACTCGCGCACTGCCGGCTGCCGTGACCAGCTCGCGGGTGATGGCGCAGAGGTCGGACCACCAGACCGCGTCGGCGTCGTGCTCGGCCCAGCCCGGATGCGGCATCGAGACGTCGTGGGCCCGGTCCGCCCGAGCCACGATCGCTCCGTCGAGCGTGGTGAGCACGCCTTTCGAGTAGGACGTGCCGATATCCACGCCCATGAGCAGCTCGTCGTTCACGTGCCCACGGTAGCGCCTCACGAATCGAAAGGCGCCTCACCCTGCTGGGCGAGGCGCCTCGTGGTGTGCATGGCCGGAGGGTCCGGCCGAGGATAGGTCTAGACGGCCGTGGGGACTTCCTCTGCGGGTGCGGCATCCTTGCGAGCGGCACCACCCCGGCGGATGTCCGCCTCGTCGCGTTCCTTGTCCAGGGAGAGCGTGGTCTCGGGGTCGAAGAGATGGACCTTGTCGAGCGAGATGTTGAGCGTCATGTCATCGCCCGGCTTGACGCGATGCTCGCTGCCGATGAGGGCCACGATGTCGTGTCCGCCGACGGTCATGTGGATGAGCTCTTCGTTGCCGAGGTACTCGACGACGTCGGCATTGCCGCTGAGCTTGCCGCTGGGCGGAGCGACCTCGACATCGAGATGCTCGGGTCGGACGCCGACCGTGAGCTTGTTGCCGGAGAACTTCTTGAAGCCATCCATGTAGCGATCGGGCAGCGGGATGTCGATGCCGTCGCCCTTGAGCTGGACGGCATCGCCGCTGCGCGTGACGTCGACTTCGAGGAAGTTCATCGAGGGGCTGCCGATGAAGCCGGCCACGAAGCGGTTGTCGGGGTGGTCGTAGAGCTCCTGCGGGGAGCCGACCTGCTGGAGGCGAGCCTCGCTCATGACCGCGATGCGCTGGCCCATGGTCATGGCCTCGACCTGGTCGTGGGTCACGTACACGGTGGTGGTGCCCAGGCGCTGGTGGAGACGTGCGATCTCAGCACGCGTCTGGACGCGCAGCTTGGCGTCGAGGTTGGAGAGCGGCTCGTCCATGAGGAACACGGCCGGCTCACGCACGATCGCGCGGCCGAGGGCTACGCGCTGGCGCTGGCCACCGGAGAGCTCGCGCGGCTTGCGGTCGAGCAGGTTCTCGCAGGAGAGCATCGCGGCCGCCTCGTTGACGCGGCGCTCGATCTCATCCTTGGGCGTCTTGCGCAGCTTGAGGCCGAAGGCCATGTTGTCGCGCACGGTCATGTGCGGGTAGAGCGCGTAGCTCTGGAAGACCATCGCGATGTCGCGGTCCTTGGGAGCGACGTGGTTCACGACCCGGTCGCCGATCGAGAGCGTACCCTCGGTGATCTCCTCGAGACCGGCGATCATGCGCAGCGAGGTGGTCTTGCCGCAGCCCGAAGGCCCGACCAGGACCATGAACTCGCCATCCTCGATCATGAGATTGAGGTCGTTGACGGCTACGACTTCGCCGAACTTCTTCCAGACCCCATCGAACGTGACAGTTGCCATACCGGCATACCTCCTCCTCCGACAGGTCGCGGGCCCTTGCATCTGCCGACCGAATGGCCTGCTGGACGAGCCCCGTACGCCTGCGCGGCGGGTATCTGACCATCGTAGCAAATCGGCTGCTGCAAACATATGCACGAGCTCGGGTCGCCAGGGATGCCGTCGCCCGGGATGCCGTCGCCCGGCATGATCAGCGCGACTCGGGAGGCGTCGTCGAGGTCGCGCTCCGCTCGCTCGCCAGAGCGTCCGCTCGAGCGTCACGCGTCGGGCTCGCGAACAGATGGCGTGTCAGCACGACGATGAAGAAGAGCGGCACGAACGCTGCCGTCGTCACCTGGGCCAGGGTCACCGCGCCCGTGGCGAGATAGACCAGCGTGGCCAGCCAGTCGATGCCTTGGACCGCGACCATGGCCACGATCCAGCTGCGATTGGCGAACGGGTCCCGAGCCGCAAGCACCATGCCGTAGCCGAAGCCGATAGCTCGGGCACCGAACATCGCGAACAACCAGGCGGTCCATGGCGGCGCCTGCTCGAGCCCCATCAGATCGGCGAAGACGCCCGGCAGCAGGAAGAGCACGCCCAGGCCGAGCTGGAACGCGGCGATGAGGTAGAGCGTCGGACTTGAGGATCATGTTCGTCTCCGTGGTATAAACAGCATCTGTAGTTGATGTAGTTAAGGGATGACGATTGACGCTCCCGGGTACACCGGAGCGCCAGTTGGTCGGCAGGAGTCTCAGCGCTGGGAGATCGACTCGATCGTCACCTCCCTCAGGCTCTCGCGCATCGACTGGCCAGCGTCGCCGAGCGCGTCGCGCAAGGCCTGCTGCCGTCGCTTGGCGATGCGCCCGCGAATCCGCGGCGTCGCATCGGTGCGGAACAACGGCATCTCGCCATCGATGGCGTCGATCACGTCGAGCAGGGTCACCGTCGATGGATCTCTCGCGAGGCGCACACCACCTCGGGCACCCTCCCGTGTCTCGATGATCCCGGCACCGCTGAGTGCTCGGAGCAAGCGCGAGAGGCTCGGTGCGGGGATGGCCAGATCTTCGGACAGTCGGCTCGTCGGTACGAACTCGAAGTCACCGGCGCGGACCTTGTCGGCCACGAAGACGGTCGCGAGCAGTGCCTGCCACACACCCAGGGAGTAGCTCATGGCCGTTCAGGTTCTACCATAACTACATCTACAGTAGATGTAGTTACCCCCGCTGTCAACCCGGAGCGCATGGAAACGCGCGCCAATGCTGGTTCGAGTCTCGGACCCCGCCCACCCACTGGTCAGATGGCCCCGCACGTGGCCGTGGACGGGAGGGCACGGCTGCCCGCCCGCCAAACTGGCACGGGAACCAGGTGCCATGAGCATGATCCACTCGCGCGCGGGCGTGCCGTGGGGCCGATGAGCACCGGCACGCGTGCCGGCATCTGGCTACGGCCACCTGGCGGGCCATCTGACCAAGTCCTCCCGCCAGCTCGTGGTCGACCGATCATCGGTGGCCCCCGAGCGAGCTGGCTCGCCGGCTGGACAGGGCTCGCGCGGGTGGGCGGCTCAGCGCTCGCGGGCGAAGGCGATGAGGTCGCTGATGTGGCCGTGGGCCAGGCCCGTGACGGTGTCGGCGGCTCCGTAGTAGACGCTGATACGGTCGCCGTCGGTCAACGCGGCGCAGGGGAAGAAGACGTTCGGCACGTCACCGACCTGCTCATAGGGCGCGTGCGGCGCGAGCACGTAGTCGTCGGAACGGGCGATGACCCTCCAGGGCTCGTCGAGGTCCATCAACGCCACGCCCATGGAGTAGACGAAGCCGTTGCAGCTCGTGAGCACGCCGTGGTACAGCAGCAGCCAGCCCTCGTCGGTCTCGATGGGCGTCGGCCCGGCGCCGATCTTGGTGCCCTGCCAGGTCCAGCTGATCGGCGACATCACGTGACGATGGCGGCCCCAGTGGATCATGTCCGGGCTCTCGGAGTAGTAGATGTCGCCGAAGGGCGTGTGTCCGTCGTCGGAGGGTCGGCTGAACATGGCGTAGACGCCATCGACCTTGCGCGGGAAGAGCACGCCGTTGCGATTGAAGGGCAGGAACGCGTTCTCGACCTGGGTGAACTCCCGGAAGTCGTTCGTCCAGCCGAGGCCGATGGTGGGACCGTGGCCGTTGTAGCTGTTGCACCAGCTGACCCAGTAGCGGTCCTCGATCGGGGTCACCCGTGGGTCGTACGCGTGGACGAAGCGCTCCTGGATGTGCTTCGTCTTCTCGTCCGCCGCCTTGAAGACGATGGGCTCCTCGTCGATCTGCCAGGTCACCCCGTCGGCCGAGCGGCCGGCATGGATGTTCATGGTGCGCGTCATGTCATCGACGCGGAAGACGCCCGCGTAGGCACCGTCGAAGGGCACGACTGCGGAGTTGAAGATGCTGTTCGACCGGGGCAGCAGATCCCGCCCGATGATGGGGTTGCCGCTGTTGCGCCACATCGGGCCGCTCGCGCCTGCGGGGCGGTCCTCCCAGGGCATCGGCGCCTGCGCTGTCATGGTCTCAGGTCCTCCTCGGAAGCACGCTTGCGGGCTCTTCACTCATGCTGGTGCTGGGAGCGCTCCCGCATCATTCTCGCACGCCACCACCGCGCTTGGCACGCTTGCATACGCTTGACTGGTGATGCATAGTGGGAGCGCTCCCATCAGGGAGGCGCAGGGAGGCGTCGGGGGCCGACAACGAGGAGGGCGACCGGGGTATGGCCGGAAAGCTGGAGGATGTCGCTGCCATCAGTGGCGTCTCACGCTCCACCGTCTCCCGCGTGCTCAACGGCGGCTCGGTCTCGGAAGACACCCGCCAGCGTGTCCTCGCGGCCATGGAACAGACCGGCTACCGGCCCAACCTCGCGGCCCGCACCCTCGCCTCTGGCCGATCGGGCGTGGTCGGCGTGGTCATCCATGTTCCGCCCGAGGTCCTCTTCCAGGACATCTTCTTCTCGGGCCTGTTCCACGGTCATCAGCGAAGGCCTCGCCGAGCGTGAGGCGGGCATGATGCTCTGGCTGGCCAACCTCTCGAAGGAGCAGACGCTCGAGCGCATCCTGGGCATGCGCCTCTTCGACGGCCTGCTGGTGACCGCCGATACGCTCGATGATCCGCTGGTCGATGGTCTCGTCGCCTCCGACCTCCCGACCGTGCTCATCGGCCACCGCCACAAGGACCGTTCGGCGAGCTATGTCGACATCCACAACGAGCGCGCCGCGGAGCAGGTCGTCGATCACCTCATCTCTCTCGGGCGCAGGCGCATCGGCCATATCGCCGGGCGTCCGGGAGGCACCTCCGCGGAGGAGCGCCTGACCGGCTACCTCCGGGCCATGCACCGGGCGGGCCTCAGCACCGATGGGCTCGTCCATCGTGGCGACTATCTGACCCAGTCGGGAGTCGACGGAGCGGGCGTGTTGCTCGAAGCTGGCGTCGATGCCATCTTCGCGGCCAGCGACACGATGGCGCTGGGCGCCTCCAGGAGCTCCGGCGGCGCGGCATCCGCGTGCCCGCAGGACGTCGCCGTGGCCGGTTTCGACGACGTGGTCGAGGCGAGCGAGTCCGATCCTCCGCTCACCACCATGCGTCAGGACACGCGTCTGCTGGGCCTGGAGGCCGCACATACGCTGTTCCGGCTGCTCAGCGATCCCGATGCGCTGCCCCAGCGCGTGATCCTGCCGACCGAGCTGCTCATCCGCCAGTCCACGGTCGGCTCCCTGACCAGAAGCCCAGCCACCACGCGATAGCAGGACGGACGGAGAAGGAGGACTGCCCACAGGAAGAGTCGAACCATGAACGTAGCCACTTTCGTGTATGCGACCGATCAGGAGGAGTGATCAGCAAATGAAGAACCGCACACGGTTCGTGAGCCTGGCCGCCGCCGCGGCACTCACGCTCGCCGCGGTGGCCCCGGCGGCGGCCCAGCCGACCGAGTACCCGCGCAACGAGACGCTCTACACCAGCGGCACCCAGTGGGGCGCGCCCAGCGACTGGAATCCGATCACCGACTGGAACTTCGCCATGGGCACGTTCGGGTTGGTCTATGAACCGCTCTTCGACTACGACCCGCTGACCAACGAGTACCTGCCCTGGCTGGCCGAGTCCGGCGAGTGGACCAGTGACACCCAGTACACCATCAAGCTGCGAGATGGCATCACCTGGGCGGACGGCGAGCCGCTGACCAGCGATGACGTGGTCTATACCATCGAGCTGGGCAAGCTGCCGCAGGTGCCCTACAGCGGCATCTGGAACTTCCTCGACTCGGTCGAGGCTGTCGACGACCTCACCGTGCAGGTGAACTTCGCCTCGCCGCAGCACCAGCAGTGGGGCAACTTCATCTACAACCGGCCGGTCCTCCCGGAGCACATCTGGTCTCAGAAGTCCGAGGAAGAGATCATGGGCGCCAACGGCCCTGACCCCGCGCCCATCGGCACCGGTCCGTACCAGTACCTGACGCATGATCCCAGCCGCATGGTGTGGCAGAAGCGTGACGGCTGGTGGGGCACCGACGCCCTCGGCCTCGACCCCAAGCCGACCTACATCGTGGACATCGTCAACGGCAGCAACAACGTGGCGCTCGGCCTCGTGCTGCAGGGCGGTCTCGACCTGTCGAACAACTTCCTGCCCGGCGTGGCCACCCTGGTCGACGGTGGGTATGGCATCCACACCTACTATCCCGAAGCTCCGTACATGCTCTCGGCCAACACGGCCTGGCTGGCCATGGACACCACCGAGCAGCCGCTCGACGACCCGGCCTTCCGCCACGCCCTGGCCGCCTCGATCGACGTGCCCACCATCGTCAACGTCGTCTACGGCAACATCGTCAAGGCTGCCAGCCCGACGGGCCTGCTTCCGACCTGGGAGCAGTTCGTCGACCAGGATGTCGTCGACGAGCTCGGCTTCAGCTATGACACCGACGCGGCCAAGCAGATGCTCGCCGACGCCGGCTACGTCGATGTCGACGGCGACGGCTTCGTCGAGAACAAGGATGGCTCGCCCATCGACCTCGAGATCATCGTGCCCAACGGCTGGACCGACTGGATGGAATCGATCCGCGTCGTGGCCGACAGCGCCGGTGCTGCGGGCATCAAGGTCCACACCGCGTTCCCCGACTACAACGCCCGCACGGACCAGATCCACAGCGGCAACTTCGACCTCGCCATCGTCAACGACAAGCAGCTCAGCAACACGCCTTGGGACTACTACAACTACATGTTCCGGCTGCCCATCCTCGATAGCCAGAACACCGACAACTTCGCTCGCTACGAGAACGCAGAGGCCTATGACCTCGTGCAGCAGCTCGACCTGACCCCGGTGGACGACATCGAGGGCATGCAGGCGATCACCTCGCAGCTCCAGACCATCAGCCTCACCGACCTGCCCATCATCCCGCTCTGGTACAACGGGGCGTGGGCGCAGATGAGCGATGCCGTTTGGGCCAACTGGCCCTCCGCCGACGGGAACCACTACATCCCCGTCACCTGGGGCGGCTACTGGCAGATGGGCGGCATGCGCTGGCTCGACGCACTCGAGCTGGCGGCCACCGAGTAGGCCAGGCCCGACCCTCGAAACCGGCTGCCCCTCACCTGGCTCGAGCCAGGGGAGGGGCAGCGCATGAGCCCGATCCGGAGGTTCCTTGCGCCGCTACTTCGCCCGCAAGCTGCTCTTCTACCTCGTCACCTTCTTCGTGGCCGTGACGATCGACTGGCTCATCCCGCGCTTCGCTCCGGGCGATCCGGTGACCAGCATGATCTCGCGGGTGGCCGCCCAGCCAGAGGCGGCCGCGGCGATGATGGACTACTTCAACGGCGCCTTCGGGCTGGACCTGCCTGTCTGGCAGCAATACCTCAACTTCTGGACCTCGCTCCTGCAGGGCGACCTGGGCGTCAGCATCTGGCTCTTCCCACAACCGGTCACGCGTGTGATCAGGGACGCGTTGCCATACACGTTGGCCCTGCTGATCCCTGCCGTCACGCTCGCCTTCTGGGCGGGCAACAAGTTCGGCGCCTTCGCGGCGCGCAAGCGCTGGCTCGATGGGGCCGTGCTGCCGCTGGGCTACATCCTCACCGCGACGCCCTACATGTGGCTGGCCATCCTGCTCGCCTGGGTGCTGGGCTCGGTCTTCCAGATCTTCCCCATCGCCGGCGCCTACGGCTTCAATCTGGCGCCCGCACTGACGCCCGGGTTCGCAGGCTCCCTGCTGCACCACTGGTTCCTGCCGTTCCTGTCGCTCTTCCTCGTCGGTTTCGGCGGCTGGGCCATCGGCATGCGCAACCTCATCATCTACGAGCTCGATGCGGACTACAGCCGCTACCTCAGCTCGCTTGGCGCACCCGACAAGCTCATCCGCAGCTACGCCTACAAGAACGCGCGCCTGCCCCAGCTCACGGGCCTGGCCCTGCAGCTCGGCGTCATCGTCACCGGCGCCCTCGTCACCGAGGTCGTCTTCAGCTATCCGGGCCTCGGCTGGTACAGCTACCAGGCCATCATCAACCAGGACTACTTCCTGCTCCAGGGCATCTTCCTGTTCGTGGTCATCGGGGTGCTGCTGGCCAACTTCGTCATCGACATCGTGTATGTCATCGTCGACCCGCGCGTGCGCTTGGGCATGGAGAGCGGCTGACATGACCAGGAACCAGCCGCACGACCACCTGACCGAGCTGCCGCGGCCCCGCGACGTGCCCGAGATCCACCCCGACACTACGCTGCCGCCGGCACCGGGCGCGCCTCCGCCGCCGCGGCGTATCGGCCGCCTGCGTGAGTTCCTCTACTTCGCCGCGCGCGACCGCAAGATCTTCGTCAGCCTGGTCATCGTCTTCGGGCTGCTCATCGTCGCGCTGGTGGGCCCCTCGCTACGCGACTACGGCCCCAACGAGTACATCGGTCCGGGCATGCAGCCGCCCTCCTCGGAGTACTGGTTCGGCACCACCACCTTCGGGCAGGACGTCTTCATCCAGTTCGTCCACGGCCTTGGCGCCACCTTCTTCGTGGGCATCGTGGGCGGTGGCCTGGCCTCGATCATCGGCATGACCGTCGGCTTCGTGGCCGGCTACCGTGGCGGCTGGATCGACGAGCTGCTGAACATGCTCACCAACGTCGTGCTCGTCATCCCCACCTTGATGGTGCTCATCGTCATCGTGGCCTACGTCAACGCGCGGGGCCTGTTGGTGGAGGCGATCTTCATCGGCTTCACCGCCTGGCCCTGGGCCGCTCGCGCCATCCGCGCCCAAACGCTGTCGTTGCGCAACCGTGACTTCGTGGACCTCGCGCGGCTGACCGGCATGGGCACGCGCCGCATCATCACCGGCGAGATCGCCCCCAACATGAGCTCGTACCTGATGCTGACCTTCATCCTGCTCTTCGGCAATGCCGTGCTCATCGCGGCCACCCTCGACTTCATCGGCCTCGGCCCCACTGACGGCATCTCGCTGGGCCTGATGATGAACAACGCCGTGCTCTGGTCAGCGCTGCAGCTGGGTATGTGGTGGTGGTTCATCCCGCCCGGCCTCGGCATCGTGCTCATCGTGGGCTCGCTCTACGTCATGAACGTCGGGCTCGACCAGGTCTTCAACCCCCGTTTGCGGAAGCTCTAGCCGATGACGCTCAAGGTCGACGACCTCAAGGTCTACTACAACACCCTGGCGGGGGACGTGCGGGCGCTCGACGGCGTCACGTTCGAGGTCGCCGATGGCGAGATCATGGGTCTGGCGGGCGAGTCCGGATGTGGCAAGACCACGCTGGGCAACAGCCTCATCCGCCTCGATGGCCGCATGCGACACGTCGCTGGCAGCGTCGAGCTCGACGGACAGCAGCTGCCCATCGCCGACTCACATGCCATGGACAGGTTCCGTTACCACAGCATCTCGGTCGTGCCCCAATACGCCATGAGCGCCATGAACCCGACGCGCAAGATCGGCGTCATGTCGCGCGAGCTGATCGAGTCGCGCGGCACCAGGTACGACACCATCGCGGACGAGTACCAGCGCCGGCTGACCATGGTGGGCCTGCGCGATGGTGTCCTCGACCTCTACCCCATGGAGCTGTCGGGCGGCATGAAGCAGCGCGTGGTGATGGTGCTCTCTACGCTGCTGGACCCGTCGCTGCTCATCGCCGACGAGATCACCTCCGCGCTCGACGTCTCCACCCAGAAGGCCGTGGCCGAGTCGCTGGTGGGACTGCGTGACAACGGGTTCGTGAGATCGATGATGGTCATCACCCACGACCTCTCGATCCTCCACGAGGTGGCCGACACCATCATGGTCATGTATGCCGGGCACCTCGCCGAGAAGGCGGCCACCGAGGTCGTCATCAAGGGCCCACGCCACCCCTATACGAGGATGCTCATCGATTCGTTGCCGGAGGTCGGGGTGCGCTTCGAGGAGAAGCGCCTGGAGGGTATCCCGGGCAAGCCCCCGTCCCTGCTCGAGC
Organism: uncultured Chloroflexia bacterium; assembly: GCA_963731995.1. Classification (GTDB taxonomy): domain Bacteria; phylum Chloroflexota; class Limnocylindria; order Limnocylindrales; family CSP1-4; genus JAFMJV01. The sequence goes on along the minus strand of CAVSXV010000013.1, from coordinate 169,274 downwards.
CGCCGGTCGGCTGCCGTTTCCGCGCACGCTGTCCGCTCGCCGATGAGCAGTGCCTCGAGCGGCCACCGTTCGTGGAGATCGCCGAGGGCCACCAGGTGGCCTGCTGGAAGGTCAGCTGATGGGCAAGCTCGAGCTCCAGAACGTCAACAAGGTCTACCGGGTGGGCACCTTCGGGGGCGACACCCTGCACGCGGTCAAGGACGTCTCGATCACGGCTGAGCCGGGCCAGATCATCTCGCTCATCGGCGAGTCGGGCTCCGGCAAGTCGACCATCGGCAAGATGATCCTGCGCCTGACCAGCATCACCAGCGGCCGCATCCTCTACGACGGCACCGACGTCGCCTCGCTCAAGGGTTCCGGGCTCAAGCCCTACCAGGCCAAGGTGCAGGGGGTGTTCCAGGACCCCTTCAGCTCATACAACCCGATCTTCAAGGCCGACCGCATCTTCGGCATGGTCAAGGACTCGTTCTACGGTGACCTCGCCGGGAGCGAGTGGGAGGGGCGCGTGGAGGCTGCGCTGCAGGGCGTTGCCCTCGACCCCGACGCCTGCCTCAACAAGTACCCCCATCAGCTGTCCGGCGGTCAGCTCCAGCGCATGCTCGTCGCCCGCGCACTCCTGATCGAGGTGGACTTCCTCGTGGCCGATGAGATCATCTCCATGCTCGACGCCTCGACCCGAGTCGATGTGCTCAACCTCCTCGGCGACCTCAAGGCCGGCGGTCTGGGCGTGCTCTTCGTGACGCACGACCTGTCGCTGGGCAACTACATCAGCGACAACGCCGTCATCCTGCGCAAGGGCCGCATCGTCGAGCAGGGACCCACCCAGGCCGTCTTCGACCGGCCCGCGCACCCCTACACGCAGATGCTGCTGGAGTCGGTGCCGGCGCTCCATGACGCGCGCGATCTCGATCACTGGCGCGACGTAGCTGCTGGGCGCGCGAAGGGCACCTGCATCTACCACGAGATCTTTCCCGAGGCCAATGCTGTCGCGCCCGCGACCGACCAGAACCCGATCATGGCCGAGCTCGAGCCCGGCCACTTCGTGACCTGTGCCACCGTCGACGAGCCGGGCGGTTGCGTGCAGAATCAGCCCGTCGACGCCAGCTGACCACAAGGAGACACCATCCATGCCTGACGCCGGCGCACTCCGCTTCCCCGACGGCTTCCTCTGGGGCGCCGCCACCAGCTCCTTCCAGATCGAGGGCGCGGTGCAGCAGGATGGACGCGGGCCGAGCATCTGGGACACGCAGTGCCACCAGACCGACCTGGTGAGGGACCGGCACACCGGTGACGTGGCCGCTGACCACTACAACCGGTGGGCTGACGATGTCGAGCTGATGGCAGAGCTGGGCCTCGGAGCCTATCGCTTCAGCGTGGCCTGGCCGCGGATCCAGCCGAGCGGCTCGGGTCCGGTCAACCAGGCTGGCATCGACTTCTACTCGCGCCTCGTGGACCGCCTGCTCGAGAAGCGGATCACGCCGGCCCTGACGCTCTATCACTGGGACCTGCCGCAGGCCCTCGAGGATGCGGGTGGCTGGCCCGCGCGCGATACCGCCTACCGCTTCGCCGACTACGCCGCTATCGTCTTCGGGGCACTGCATGACCGGGTCGGGCTGTGGGCCACGCTCAACGAACCGTGGTGCTCGTCGCTGCTGGGCTACGCCGAGCCCTCACACGCGCCCGGACACGAGGATCCGATCGAGGCCACCCGAGCCATCCACCACCTCAACCTCGCTCACGGCCTCGCGGTCGGGGCCATGCGCGAGATCGACCCAGGGCCACGCCAGGGCGTGGTGCTCAACCTCGCGCCCATCCACGTCGTCGGCGACGACCCCGATGGGGCCGCAGCCGATGGTGCCAGGCGCTACGACGCGCTGCGCAACCGTGTCTGGACCGAGCCCTTGCTGCTGGGCCGCTACCCCGACGATGCCATCGCGGATCTCGAGGCCTTCGGCGGCTTGCCCATCGAGGACGGGGACCTGGGGATCATCGCGCAGCCGCTCGACTGGCTCGGCATCAACTACTACAAGGACGAGTTCCTGCGAGCCCAGCCCGGCGCGCGCTGGTCCGCCACTCCCGGCCTGAAGGACGCGGCCGGGTTCGCACCCGGAGACGAGCACACGGACATGGATTGGCCCGTCACCCCAGATGGCCTGCGTGCCCTGCTGGTCGGCCTGAAGGACACCTATGCCGACCTGCCGCCGGTCTACATCACGGAGAACGGCTGCGCCTACGACGACCCCGTCATCGATGGGATCTGCCACGATCCCCGGCGCATCAGGTACCTCGACGCCCACCTCCGTGCCCTCCACGCGGCGATCGAGGAGGGAGTCGATGTGCGCGGCTACTTCTGTTGGTCGCTGATGGACAACTTCGAGTGGTCACATGGCTACCACAAGCGTTTCGGCCTCGTCCATATCGACTACGAGACGCTCGAGCGCACGCCGCGTGAGAGCGCCTACTGGTACCGCGGTGTCATCGGCCGCAATGGGCTCGACGCGGTCGACGGCCGGTAGCCTCAGGCCAGCCGCTCGGCCAGCCAGGCGAGCTTCGCCCGCTCCTGGAAGGGCGCTCCACCCTCGTGATCGTTGTAGGGATACTCGACCATCTCCTTGGGCCCGGCGTAGTGGTTGTAGGCCGCGTACACCGTCGACGGTGGGCAGGTCCGGTCCATGAGCCCGACAGAGAACAACGCCGGGGCGCTCGCGCGGCGGGCCATGGACACGCCGTCGAAGTAGGCCAGCGTCTCGGTCACCTGCGCTGTCTGGTCGCGGTGGACCTTCAGGTAGCGCACGATCTCGCCGTAGGGGTCCTCGTCGATGAGCGTGGTCGCACGTGGGAAGTCACACAGGAAGGGCACGTCCGGAGCGGCCGCCAGCAGGTCGGGCGCGAGCGCCGCGACCGCGAGCGTGATGCCGCCACCCTGGCTGCCCCCGGTGACCGCCACACGCGCGGCATCGACGCCGGGGTGCGCACGGAGCGCTTCGACGGCCCGGACCGCGTCGGTGAAGACCCGGCGGTAGTAATAGTTGACCGGATCGAGGATGCCCTGGGTCATGAACCCCGGATGAGCAGGATCGCCGCTGCCGCCGGGGTCGGGTGTGTCGCCCGGAGACCAGGCCGAACCCTGGCCGCGCGTATCCATCACCAGGTGGGCATAGCCGGCGAGGGCGAAGAGGACCTCCTGGTGGACGAGCCCTCGCCCACCGCCGTAGCCCTGGAACTGCACGACGCCTGGGAGCGGTCCATCTCGTCGCGCCGGCAGGTGCAGCCACCCTCGGACCGGTGAGCCGCCGGATCCTGCGAACGTGACATCGAAGCTCTCGAGCAGGGCCAGGCCGCTATCGACGGGATCGAACCGTGGACGCAGCTCGTGGGCGTGCGCCTCGGCCAACGTCCGCTCCCAGAAGGCCTCGAAGTCGGCAGGCTCGCGTGGCTCCGGCTGGTAGCGCCGCAACTCATCGAGCGGCAGGTCGTAGTGGGCCATCAGCGGCTGCCACCCCGCGGCGGAGGAGCTGACGATTCGCGCACGATGAGCTCGGTGAGCAGCTCGGTCCGACGCGGCGTGGCGTCAGGCTCGTCCATCAGTCGACGGAGCAGCCGAACGGCCGTGGCGCCCATCTCCTGCAGCGGCTGCCGCACGGTGGTCAGCGGCGGCATCACGAGCGACGCTTCGGGGATGTCGTCGAAGCCCACGATCGAGACATCGCGCGGGACCTTGAGCCCCGACGCGCGGATGGCCTTGATGGCCCCGAACGCGGCCGTGTCAGCCGAGGTGAAGATGGCCGTCGGCCGGTCGTCAAGAGCCAGCAGCTCCATGGTGGCCTGGTACCCCCGGGCCTCGAGGAAATCGCCTCTGGCCACGAGCGACGGGTCCCACCCGAGGTGTGCCTCGCGCAGCGCGTCCCGATAGCCCGAGAGCCGCTCGCGCGCGGAGCTGGTACCGGGCGTGCCGGTGATGAACCCGATGCGGCGGTGGCCGAGGCCTACCAGATGCTCGATGGCCTCCTTGGCACCGCGCCGGTTCGCAGCGGTCACGAAGGTGGAGTCGGGCACGTCGCGGTCATGATCGAGCAGCACATAGGGCACGCGCTGTCGGCGGAGGCGGTCGACGTAGTTGTCGATCTCCACCGCGAGCACGAAGATGAGGCCGTCTGCGGGTCCGCTGGCGAGTTCGGCAGCGTGCTGCGCCTCTGACTCGCGACGTGCGTGCGTGGTGTAGAGCATGAGGTCGTAGCCGATCTGGGCCGTGGCCGCGTCGATGCCGCGGATCAGCTGATTGAAATAGGACGACCCCAGCTCGTAGACCAGGAGGCCGATGACCCTCGATCGGCCGCCGGCCAGGCCCCGCGCCTGTCGGTTCGCCACATACCCGAGGTCGCGCATCGCGGTCTCCACCCGAAGACGGGTCGCCTCACGTACGTGGCGGCGGTTGTTGATGACCCGGGAGACCGTGGCCGTGGACACCCGGGCCTCGCGCGCGACCTCGTAGATGGTCACCGGCTCGCCGTGCTCGCTGTCCATCGTCCGTTCCCTCACATGACGACTGTATCACTGTGCAACCGACCGTAAGCGCTTGCATCAAAGCGAGCCCGCAAGAAGTGCTCAGGCTCACTCCAGGAGCACTGGCTACGCACGCATAGACGTGCAAGGGACGGCCAAACATGGCACCAGACCTTGCAAGCGCTTGCAGAAATGTGGTACGAATCAGGGGTTGGAGGAAGCTGCGGGCGGTCGCAGGCCGTGCCGCGCCACACCGAACACTCGCGTGTTCCAAGGAGGAGACGGATGTCCCGATATCTACGCATGGGAGCCCTTGCTGGAGCCTCGGCCATCTTGGCCGGAACGCTCGGGATCGGCGCCGTGGTCGCCCAGGACGAGGTCGAGTTCGACGTCTACGACCTGCACACGGTGAACCCCGGCCTGGCCTTCACGCAGATGGCGGCCGACGCCTTCATGGGGCAGAACCCGGGGGTCAAGATCAACGTGGTCACCCTTGAGAACGAGGCGCTCAAGGACCGCATCTCCGCTGACATGGCGGCCGGCAGCCCGCCGGACGTCTTCCAGTCGTGGGGCAGTGGCGTGCTGCGCCAGCAGGTCGACGCGGGCATGGTCCAGGACATCACCGACGCGGTCGCGGACATCAAGGACGAGATCAGCCCAGGGGCCATGAGCCTGTACCAGCTCGATGGCCGCCAGTACGGCATCCCCTACAACTTCGGCCTGGTGGGCATGTGGTACAACTCGGACCTGCTGGCGGAGGCCGGCATCGAGGCGCCGGCCACGACTTGGCAGGAGTTCCTCGACCAGGTCCAGCTGCTCAAGGACGCGGGCATCACGCCCATCTCCATCGGCGCGGGCGACCAGTGGCCGGCCATGTTCTGGTGGGCCTACCTCGCCACCCGAATCGGTGGCCAGGAGGCGCTGGACAACGCTATCGCTACGGGCGACTGGACCGGTGAGGCCTTCGTGCGCGCGGGCGAGGAGCTCAAGCGCCTCGTGGACATGGACCCCTTCCAGCCGGGTGCCCTCGCAGCCACGCATGATGAGCAGCAGGGCGTCTTCGGCAACGGCGAGGCCGCCTACATGCTCCAGGGCCAGTGGGCCATCGGCTCGCAGCGCGCCCAGAGCGCGTCGGGCCAAGGGATCGGCAACGCCCTCGGTTGGGCCCAGTTCCCGACCGTCGAAGGCGGGGCTGGTCTGCTGACCGACGTGTTCGGTGGTGGTGACGGCTACTCCATCGGTCGCGACGCACCGCCGGAGGCCGTCGAGTTCGTCAAGTATCTCGTGAGCCCGGACGTGGCCAGCGTGTGGCAGTCGTTCAACGACGGCACCCTGCTGCCCACCAACGGCGCCGAGCAGTACATCACCGACCCCATCCTCGCCGAGGTGGTCCAGAAGCGGAACGAAGCCACCTTCGCCCAGCTCTACCTCGACCAGGCCACGAGCCCTGAGCTCGGTGGGGCCATCAATGCCGCAGTGGCCGATCTCATCGCCGGCGTCAAGACGCCGGAGGAGATCGCGCAGACGATCACCGAGGAAGCGGCCGCCGCAGCCGACTGAGCACGGCGCCCCACGACGATCGACGAACGGGCCGGCTCTCGAGCCGGCCCGTTCGCTAGCTCACCCGGATGGAGTCATGACCGCGACCTCGAGTACGGCGCCAAAGGCCCGATCGCGTTGGCGTGAATGGTCACTGCCATTCCTCTTCATGTTGCCGGCGCTGCTGGTGTACGGCCTCTTCGTGCTCGTGCCCATCGGCCAGGCCATGTGGTTCAGCCTCTTCGACTGGAACGGGCTGGAGCCGCTGAACGACTTCGTGGGCCTGGACAACTACGCTCGCGTCCTCAACGACACCGTCTTCCAGCAGGCCGCATGGCACAACACGCTCATCGTCCTGCTCTCGCTCTTTATCCAGATCCCGTTCGCCCTCTGGTTGGCACTCATGCTCAACAACCGGTTCCGGGGGCGGACCCTGCTGCGGCTCATCTTCTTCGCGCCGTACGTCATCTCCGAGGTCATCACCGGAGTGGTCTGGCGACTGCTGCTCTATCCCGGTGGGATGGTCGACCAGGGGCTCGAGTCGGTGGGCGGCGGCTTCCTCATCCACGAGTGGCTGGCTGACCGCTCGATCGTCATGTTCACCCTCTTCGCGGTCATCACCTGGAAGTACTTCGGCTTCCACATGATCATCATGCTGGCCGGCCTGCAGGGCATCCCGCGCGAGCTGGAGGAGGCCGCAGCCATCGATGGCGCGAGCCGGCGCCAGACCGTGCGCAGCATCATCCTGCCGCTGCTCGGACCGACCATCCGCGTCTCGGTCTTCCTCTCCATCATCGGCGGCGTCCAGCTGTTCGATCTCGTCTGGGCCACTACCAGGGGTGGTCCGGCCAACGCCTCGAGCACCATGGCGACCTACCTCTTCGACGTAGGCATCGTGCGCACGCGCATGGGTTATGGCAGCGCCGTGGCGGTGATCCTGTTCATCGTCTGCCTGGTCGTGGCCGTGGCCTATGTGCGCTTGGTAATGCGCCGCGATACCGATGGCGCCATGACCGCCGCGGAGAACTGAGATGACGACATCGACGGGTCGCACCACGCAGGCGGGCCGCAGGACCTTCCGTCAACGCCTCGGACCGGCGCTCAGCAGCGCCGCCCGCTGGATCGTCATGCTCGCGGTGGCCGTCGTCATCATCGTGCCCATCGTCTACGCCTTCCTCGGCGGCTTCCGCACCACCGGCGCGATCCGCAAGGATCCGGTGGCCCTGCCCGATCCGTGGATGGCCTCCAACTACACCGACATTCTCGAGTCCGACCTCTTCTGGAACTCGCTCAAGAACAGCCTCATCGTGTCGGTCTTCACGGTCGTCATCGTGGTCCTGGTCTCCGCCCTCGCGGCCTACGCCCTGGCCCGCTTCAGGTTCCCTGGCCGCGAGACCATGTTCACGATCTTCGCCCTGGGGCTGCTTTTCCCCGCCGCCGCGGCCATCCTGCCGCTCTACGTGCTGCTGCGATCGGTCGGGCTGCTGAACAACCCGATGGGCGTGGCCCTGCCCCAGGCCGCCTTCGGCATCCCGCTCACGATCATCATCCTGCGGCCCTTCTTCCGCGCCATCCCGGTCGAGCTGGAGGACGCCGCCTCGATCGATGGCTGCAGCCGCTTCGGGTTCTTCTGGCGCGTGCTCCTGCCGCTCTCGCGTCCGGCGCTGGCCACGGTCGGCATCCTGGCCCTCGTGGGCAGCTGGAACGCGTTCCTGCTGCCCCTGCTCATCCTCGGCGGCAACGACCAGTGGACGTTGCCCCTGGGCGTCATGAACTTCACGCAGCAGTACTCGCAGGACCTGGCGCTCGTGCTGGCCTTCACCTCCCTTTCGATGGTGCCGGCTCTGCTCTTCTACGTCATCGCCGAGCGGCAGCTCATCGGCGGCTTGACCAGCGGAGCGATCAAGGGATGAGCCGGCGCCGCCATCAACGTCCCCCGTACCCCACACGTGCCACCTCGGTGCACGACATCTGGCCGGCCAGCAAGGCGCCGGCTTCGTGAAAGGCGAGCCACCCATGTCCGTCAACTCCGTCCCGTCCGCTCCTGCTCCGGCCTACCGTGACGCGTCACTGAGCCCGGCCGAACGGGCGGCCGACTTGCTCGGCCGCATGGATCGGGAAGAGAAGGTGGCCCAGCTGGGCTCGGCCTGGCCGGCCGAGGTCTCCGACGGCGAGGTCTTCGACCCGGCGAAGGCAGAGCGCGTGCTGGCCCAGGGCATCGGGCAGATCACCCGCATCTCCGGCTCAACCCTGCTGACGGCCGAGCCCGCCGCGCGCCTGGGCAACGACGTCCAGCGCTTCCTGCTGGAGCGTACGCGGCTGGGGATCCCGGCCATCCTGCACGAGGAATCCCTGCACGGGCTCACGGCCTACGACTCGGTCGTCCATCCACAGTCCATCGGCCTCGCGGCCATGTGGGACGCGGAGCGCATCGAACAGATGTCGAGCTTCATCGGGTTGGCGGCCCGCGCGCGCGGAGCCCGGCTCGTCCTCTCGCCCGTCTTCGATCTCGCCCGCGATCCACGCTGGGGGCGCACCGAGGAGACCTACGGCGAGGATCCCTACCTCGTTGCGACCCTCGGCGCGGCCTACGTTCGCGGCGCTCAAGCCCAGGGCGTGCTCTGCTGCGGCAAGCACTTCGTGGCCCACGGCATGTCCGAGGGTGGGTTCAACCGAGCGCCGGTCCACCTCGGAGCACGCGAGCTTCGCGAGCAGCATCTGCTGCCGTTCGAGGTGGCGGTGCGGCAGGAGCGGCTGGGCACGATGATGCATGCCTACCACGAGATCGACGGCGTGCCGTGCATGGCCTCTCGAGAGCTGCTGACCGAGATCTTGCGCGAGGAATGGGGCTTCGACGGCATCGTGGTCGCCGACTACGACGGCATCAACGAGCTCATCGTCTCGCACCAGGTCACCGACGATCCAGCCGTGGCGGCATCGATGACGCTCAACGCCGGGCTGGACCAGGAGCTGCCGCGGACGCTGGCCTATGGTGAGCCGCTGCGACGAGCGCTGGACGAAGGGCTGGTCGAGGAGGCCACCCTGGACCTCGCGGTGTCGCGGGTCCTGCGCCTGAAGTTCGAACTGGGCCTCTTCGATGCGCCCTACGTCGACCCGACCGTGGCGGCCCTCGACCTGGCCGAGGAACGCGCCTTCGCGCTGGGCTCCGCACGTCGCTCGCTGGTCCTGCTCGAGAACGACGGGACCCTGCCGCTCGCTGCCGATGTCGGTCGCATCGCCCTCATCGGGCCCAGCGCGGACGACGCCAGGAACATGCTCGGCGACTATGCCCACCAGCTCCACATCGACACGCTCCTGCGCAACCGCAGCGAGCTCTCCTCGAGGACCCCGGTCGCGGACACGCTCGAGCCGAGCCGGGCCTCGGACGCGTTCCGCACGGTCCTCGCGGAGCTGCGAGAACGGCTCGACGGGGTGGAGGTCCTGTCCGAGCGCGGATGCGGCCTGATGGGCGGAGACGACCAGGACATCGCAGCCGCGGTTCTCGCTGCCCAGGGATCCGACGTCGCCATCCTGGTCCTGGGGGAGCGCTCGGGGCTCACCAACGATGCCATCAGCGGCGAGACGCGCGATCGCATGAGCTTGGGGTTGCCCGGTCGCCAGCAGGAGCTGCTGGAAGCTGTGGTCGCGACCGGTACCCCGACGGTGCTGGTGCTCATGAGTGGCCGACCGCTGGCTATCCCGTGGGCGGCCGAGCACTGCGCCGCCATCCTGCACGCCTGGGTGCCAGGCGAGTTCGGTGCCGTGGCCATCGTCGATGTGCTCACCGGCGTGGCCGCTCCCGGCGGCAAGCTTCCGGTGAGCGTCCCACGTGATGTCGGGCAGATCCCCGTCACCTACTCCCACCGCCCCACCGGCGGCCATACCAACTGGAACGTCGAGTACGTGGACGGCTCCAACCTGCCGTTGTGGCCGTTCGGCTACGGGCTCAGCTACACCAGCTTCCTGCTCTCCGACCTGCGCGCGAGCAGCGCCGAGATCCCTGCTGATGGTGAGGTCCAGCTCAGCGTCCGGGTGGTCAACACGGGTGATCGCGCGGGTGACGAGGTGGTCCAGCTCTACGTCCGCGACGTCGCTGCCAGCCGCACGCGTCCGGTGAAGGAGCTACGCGGCTTCGCGCGCGTGAGCCTGGAGCCGGGCGCCAGCAGGACCGTGACCTTCACCGTCGCGGCAGAGCAGCTGGCCTTCGTCGATGAGCCCGGGAGCTGGCTGGTGGAGCCGGGCGAGTTCCGGTTCATGGCTGGCACATCCTCGGCCGACCTGCCGCTCGAGACGTCGGTGCATGTCGTGGGCGCGCCTCGGCGCATCGCAACGCGGAATCGCTACCTGACGAGGGTGAGCGTTCGCTAGCATCGGTCGGGACACCGACGAGAGGAACCGGGGCATGCCCATCACGACGACGCAGTACCAAGGCCACGAGGCCATCCAGATCACGTCCGGCCGCATCCGGCTGATGGTCACGACCTCGGTCGGCCCGCGGGTGCTGGGACTGCTCACCGAGGACGGTCGCAACCACTTCGCCGAGCTGCCGGAGATGACGCTCGACTGTCCCGGTTCTGGCGTGATCCACCTGCGCGGTGGCTCTCGACTGTGGGCGGCGCCAGAGGACCCTCGTTTCACCTACCGGCCGGACGACGATCCCGTCGGCGTGGAGGAGGTCGATGACGGCGTGCGCCTCGTGACTCGGCCCGACCCGGTCTCGGAGACCCACCGCGAGATCGAGATCCGCGAGACCGGCCCCGAACGCTTCTCCTTCCGTTATCGGGTGGTCAACCGCGCCGAGCGTCCACAACGGCTCGCGGCCTGGGCCATCACCATGATGCAACCGCTGGGCCGGGCCTTCCTGCCGGTACTCACCGAGGAGTTCGACAAGGGCGGCTTCCAGGGCCAGCGCAACATCGTGCTGTGGGCCTACTCGCGCAACGACGATCCCCGTTACCTCGTCCATGTCGGCGCGCTGGAGGTCCGCTCGGCGGTCATGGCCGATCACCCTCTCGAGGTGCCCTTCAAGATCGGCACGACCCTGCGCCGCGGCTGGGTCGGGCATTACCGTGACGGCCTGCTGCTGGTCAAGTACGCCGGCCACGACGAGACCCGCGACTACGCGGACATGGGCGCCTCCGCTCAGGTCTACTCTCACGGCGACTTCACCGAGCTCGAGACGCTGGGCCCGCTGACCGACCTGGACCCAGGCGATGCCGCGGAGCATCACGAGGAGTGGGCCGTCCATCTCCTTGACGAAGCCGAGGCTGAGCGCCTCGTCCTGTCGACCGAGCTCGATCGCTAGCCGACCGCACCCAGCCATGAAAGGAACACCGTGACCGCAGCCACTCTCGTCCTCGGCCTCGACGTCTCCACCACCGGGACCAAGGCCTTGCTCATGGAGCGTGATGGCACTGTGGTCGGCATCGCGGCCGCCGAATACGACTTCGAGACACCCTTCCCGCTGTGGGCGGAGCAGGATCCCGGGCTCTGGTGGGCTGCCGCCCAGCAGACGATCCGCGAGGTGCTGGCCACGACCGGACGCTCCGCTGACGAGGTCGCGGCGGTTGGCGCCGGCGGCCAGATGCACGGCATGGTCCTGCTCGACGAAGATGACCAGGTCATCCGACCGGCCATCCTCTGGAACGACGGCCGCACCGCGGCCCAGGGCCAGGCCATGCTCGAGGCGGTCGGGCGCGAGCGCTTCATCGCGGTCACCGGCAACGACGCGCTGGTCAGCTTCACGGCCACCAAGATGCTCTGGGTTCGCGAGTACGAGCCGGAGCACTGGGCCCGCGCGCGTCACCTGCTGCTGCCCAAGGACTACGTCCGCTTCATGCTCACCGGCGAGTACGCCCTCGACGTCAACGACGGTGCCGGCACCGTGCTCTTCGATCTCGAGGCACGCACCTGGTCCGACGAGGTCGTGGCCGCGCTCGGGATCGACCCCGCGATGCTGCCGCGCACCGTCGAGGGCCCCGACATCGTAGGGCTCGTGACCGAGCGGGCTGCAGCGGCCACGGGCTTGCGCGCCGGCACCCCGGTCGTCGGTGGCGCCGGCGACCAGGCCGCCAACGCCGTGGGTATGGGCGCGGTGGTGCCCGGTATCGCGGCCATGTCGGTCGGTACCAGCGGCGTCATCTTCGTGCCCACCGCGGGACCGGCGATCGAGCCGGACGGCCGACTCCAGGCGTTCTGCCATGCCGTGCCCGGCGCCTGGCACCTGATGGGCGTGACCATGTCCGCAGCCGGTTCACTCAAGTGGCTGCGCGACGAGATCGCGCCCGATGCCAGCTGGGATGAGCTGACCTCGGCAGCAGCCGCGGTGCCGCCCGGCTCGGAGGGGCTGGTCTTCCTGCCCTACCTCTCGGGCGAGCGTGCGCCCTATCCCGACCCGCTCGCCCGTGGCGCCTTCATCGGCCTGACCGTGCGTCACGGCCTGGGGCACATGGTGCGGGCGGTACTCGAGGGCGTGGCCTTCTCGCTGCGCGATGTGTTCGAGCTGGTGAGCGAGACGGCGCCCGATCCGCTGCTGGAGCTGCGTGCTTCGGGTGGTGGCACCAACTCGCCGCTGTGGCGCCAGATCATCGCCGATGTGCTGGGCGTGCCCCTGTCCCTGACGCGCACCACCGAAGGCGTGGCCACTGGTGGCGCCATCCTCGCGGCCGTCGCGGCCGGCTGGTACCAGACGGTGCCGGAGGCCTGCGAGGCCATGGTCGAGGTCACCGACACGACCGCTCCTGGCGAGAACGCCGGCGCCTACGACGCGGCCTACGAGGTCTACCGCACGCTCTATCCGAAGCTCAAGGACACGTTCGCGGCCCTCGCCGAGATCTGAATCCCGGCGCCGGACGGACGGGGACCGCCGCGACTCGGCGGCGGTCCCTGGTGTCGTGATCGACCGCTCGCGCCGCCTACTCGGCGGGCGCGGTCAGGTGGACGGTGATGCTGCCAGCGTCCCCGAGGTCGGCGATCGCTTCACTCCCGGTCGCGAGCAACGATCCAGTCTCGACGTCCTCGAGGCGTGCCTGCAGCACGTACGAGCCGCCCGCGTCGATCGACTCGGTGTCGTAGCCCAGCGAGAATGAGCGCGGCGGCCGCAGGCGGGTGGTGTTCTCTGCGACCCACTCGCCCAGCGGTGCCGTGCCCGAGTCGTCGGCACCGTCCTCGATCAGCGAGATCACGAGTCGCGCCGGGCCGTCGAGCTCGGCGACGTCCGCATCGGCCATGACGACGCCGGCGACCAGCCCGATCGGCCCCGGGTCGTCAACGACTACGAGCTTGATCTCGACATCCGTCGTCGGATGGCCGTGGGTGATGACCGGGACCGGAGCCTCGGCCCTGGAGATGACCTGGCCGCTGACCGGTTGCTCGAGGCGCATGTCGAGCAGGTAGGTCCCGTCTTCGTCTATCTGGTCGGGGTCGTAGTCGATGGCGAAGGCGTGAGCCTCGAGTCTGTCGGCAGCTTCCAGGACGAACTCACCGAGTGGCACGGGGTCGTCTCCGGGGTTGGAGGCGTCGAGCAGCGTCACGACCATGCGGGTCTCGAAGGCCGGACGATCCGTGCCCTCGGTGTTGACCCAGCCGGTCACCAGCTCCATCGTTGGCTCTGTGGTCTGAGCCGCTGGCGCCGCTTTGTCTAGCGAACCCGAGGGCAGGATGCCGGCTAGCAGGAATGCTCCGAAGAGGGCGACGATGACGCTCGCCGCGACGAACTTGAGTGCGCTGAACATGGATGGGAATCTCCTATCGGGGGGATCGGTGGCTGCTTGGCGCGCGACCGCCAGGGCATCGACCGTGCGTGGCGGGCCCACCACGCGTCGGGCGACATCGGCGACTTGGCGCTCGAAGTCATCGGTATGCATCTGATCACTCATCGCTGAGCTCCTGCCGGAGGCGTGCGAGGATGCGGGCAAGGCGTGCTCTGGTGCCCGGCGGGCTGAGCCCGATGGCGACCGAGAGCTCGGTGGCATCGAAGCCGGCCACGTAGCGCATGGCGATGAGCGCGCGGTCATCGGGGTCGAGTCGGTCCATCGCGGCCAGCAGGTCGAGCGAGTCCACGCCGGTCGCGGGGTCCAGCCCGGCGGGCACGTTGCGGGCGTTGGCCAGGAGTTCGACCTCGACCCGTCGCTTGTGCCGCCGCAGGGAGTCCTTGGCCTGGTTCACCGCGACCGAGACCAGCCAGGGCCGCAGCCGGGTCGGCTGCTTCAGCGAACCGAGCTTGTGCCAGACGATCGACCAGGCACTCTGGACCGCGTCCTCTGCGAGCGCGTCGTCGCGCGTCACGAACGAGCAGACTCGACGCATGTCCTCGTGGTACGCGGCGACGATGCGCGCGAACGCGTACTCGTCGCCGGCCGCTGCGGAGGCGATCATCGCGCCCAGGTCTTGCTCAGCCATCTCTGGCACGGCGTTCATGTCATACAGACGTATCCCCGGACCCCAAGTGATTCATCGACGGTCGAACAGTCTGGCAGTCGCTACAAGCGCGTCCGGACCACCGCGCCGCTCCGGAACCGAGGGACCGGGCTCGAGAGCCCGTCGGACTGGCCCCGCGGAGGTTGGCGAAAGGCCCGGAGCACCTAGAGGCCCTCCTCCACGGCGCGGTCCACACTCGAGCGGAGCAGGTTCTGGAGCGTGACCGAGAACCGCTCGCCCGGTGCGAGCGTCAGGGGCCACGTGAACAGCAGCGAGCTGCCCTGGTGGTTGGTCTCGAAGCCGGCCTCCGAGAGCGACATCGTGTCGATCGACCACCACCACGCGGCCGCCGGCGGGCTGGGACGCGATTCCATCTCGATCCCGACGTGGTCGTTGCCCATGCCCACGTGATCGGTAGCCTCGACGATCTGCTTGCTGTCGAAGCTGTCGGTCTCGCCGTTGACCTTGTACCAGGCCGACGGGTTTCCGCCGCCCCCGAGCATGTTCAGGCTCCATTCGACACCCAACAGCGCTTCGACAGGCTGATCGCCGGAGTTGGCGACCTCCACGCGCAGTTCCAGCGTGGGCACCCGCCGGTCGGCGCCGAAGACATGCGCCTTGCGTACCCGCAGCGGCGCACACGAGCCGTCGCCGCGGAGTATGCAGCCATCGCGCTCGAGGACTACCTGGTTGCCCTCGGCTCGGACCACGCTGAACGCACCCGAGACGAAGTCACCCAGTTCCTCGAACGTCGCCTCCTCGAACGCCTCTGCCGAGGTGCCCAGCGGCATGAGGTGCACGAGGCCCGAACGCCGCTCGTAGCTGTCGTACCAGAGCCGCTTGCTCATGCCGGGCTCGGTGACCTTGATCAGGTCGTGGATCGAGACCGCACCCTCGCCGGCCTCCTGCTGCTCGAGCTCGCCGCTGTCGGCCGCTCGGAGCGCGTCGTGGTAGGCCTCGGGCCGGCGGCGCATGACCGAGGCCAGCGCATGCCGTGCGGCGCGTGCATCCCAGGAGCCGATCCCGCCACCCTCGTTGGGCTTGAGCGTCACGACCTGACCCGGTGCGGTGACGAGCAGCTCGTCGAAGCCGTCCACGTCGAGGTCCGCCGCTTCGATGGTGACCCCCGTGAGCCCGGCTGCGCGGTCGGCCGCGTCCTCGGCGGCGATGAGGTGCTCGAGCGTGGCCAGGCGCATGTGTGGGAGGTAGATGCCGCCGAACAGCCCGTGCCAATAGCAGTCGTTGGACTGGCCCTGGTAGAGGTGGTCGCGGATGGTCGCGAGCGCGGCCATATCGATACCGGCAGCCTCCAACTCCTCGACCTTGCGGGAGACGCGCAACATCTGCTTGTGTAGGTCGTTGATCTCGCGGTAGTTGATCTGGAACGAGCGCCAGAAGCCGCCGCGCATCCAGCGAGCCTCCGGGGCCCCGCGCTCGATCGCCTCGTGCAACAGCATCGTGAACTCGCGGCGCGCCTCGACCGGTAGCGACCATTCGCCCATCTCGGCATAGGAGCCGGTCGGCAGGTAGACACGGCCGATGGGCGGATGCGACTCGAGCGCCTCGGCGGGCTTCAGCACTTCGAGCCACTCGCTGTTCTGCTCGAGCGCGCTGAAGAAGCGCTCGACCCACTGTTCCTCTCCGTAGCAGAGGTCCCAGGTGCCGGGCCAGGTGCCGAACTTCTCGCCGTCGTCACCCATCATGCCCACCAGCCGGCCGTCCTCGGTGGCGTGCTCGTGGAGGTAGTCGATGACCTCCTCGACAGGACGGAAGGGGATGCGGTAGCGCAACCCCTGCTCGGAGCCATAGACGATGACGCGGAAGCCCTGGTCGTCGGTGGAGTAGGGGCCCCAGTGCAGCTGCTGGGGAATGGCCGCGGCCCGGAAATGGGCGTCGTCCACGATGGTGTACTGGTAGCCGGCCTTCGCGAGCGCGCGGGGCACATCCGGCTCCCACACGCGCTCGGCGAGCCAGGCCCCGCGGGGTCGATGGCCTACCAGCGACTCGACCTCGTCAGCCATCTTGGTCAGCTGCCCCACGCGGTCGTCTTCCCGCAGCGACGCGAGCACCGGCTCGTAGTAGCCGCCGCCGAGGACCTCGACCTGCTCACGCTCGACCAGCGCCCGCAGGCGCTCGATGACCTCGGGCCGTTCGGCCTTGAACCAGTCGAGCAGGGGCCCGGTGTAGTGCAGGCCCAGGCGCACGCCGGGATGTCGGTCGAGGGCGTCGAGCAGGGGCCCGTAGGCCTTCTGGTAGTTGTCTTCGAAGACGAAGCCGAAGTTGCCCACCGGCTGGTGGTTGTGGAGCACGAGGGTGAGCGAGATACGTCGGTCGGTCATGGCGCCGCCCATCCTAGCCTTGACGACACGGGTGCCGCCGCCCGGCAATGCATGCATCGAGGTAGCCGACTCCGTAGAGGCGGCGTATCATCCCTCAGCCGGTCGGGGGGACTGCCTCCGCTACTGGCGAGGCAAGGCCGTCCGCTACCCCTGGATGGCCACAAGGAGGAGGACACATCTAGCGATGTCCAACCGTATCAAGGTCGCGGCACTCGCCGCGTCCATGGCGATGGTCGCTGGGGCTTTCACCCCGGTCGCCGCGCAGACCGATCTCACCCTCTGGACCGCCGAGGGCGAGGCCGAGGGCGCCTTCCAGTACGTCGAGTCCCTTGCGGCCGAGTACTCCGAGGCCAACCCCGACGTCAACATCACCGTCGTGAACAAGCAGGTCGAGACTCTGCGCGAGGACTTCCTCACGTCCAGCCTCGCCGGTGGCGCGCCGGAGATCCTGTGGACCGTCGCCGACCATGTCGGCCCGTTCACCGCCTCGGGCACCACTCAGACGAAGCCGAAGTTGCCCACCGGCTGTGGTTGTGGAGCACGAGGTGAGCGAGATACGTCGGTCGGTCATGGCGCCGCCCATCCTAGCCTTGACGACGCGTGCCGCCGCCCGGCAATGCATGCATCGAGGTAGCCGACTCCGTAGAGGCGGCGTATCATCCCTCAGCCGGTCGGGGGGACTGCCTCCGCTACTGGCGAGGCAAGGCCGTCCGCTACCCCTGGATGGCCACAAGGAGGAGGACACATCTAGCGATGTCCAACCGTATCAAGGTCGCGGCACTCGCCGCGTCCATGGCGATGGTCGCTGGGGCTTTCACCCCGGTCGCCGCGCAGACCGATCTCACCCTCTGGACCGCCGAGGGCGAGGCCGAGGGCGCCTTCCAGTACGTCGAGTCCCTTGCGGCCGAGTACTCCGAGGCCAACCCCGACGTCAACATCACCGTCGTGAACAAGCAGGTCGAGACTCTGCGCGAGGACTTCCTCACGTCCAGCCTCGCCGGTGGCGCGCCGGAGATCCTGTGGACCGTCGCCGACCATGTCGGCCCGTTCACCGCCTCGGGCACCATCGCCCCGCTCGATGGCCTTATCGATAGCAGCGTTTACCTGCCCAACGCCCTGGAAGCTGTGACCGTTGACGGCACGCTGTGGGGCGTGCCTGCCTCTTTCGGCAACCACCTCATGCTGTACTGGAACAAGGACCTCGTGCCCGAGGGCCCGGTCAACAGCGACGAGATGATCGCCATCGCGGCCGAGAACACGGACGCGGCCAACAACAAGTTCGGCCTCGTCTTCAACCAGACCGAATCGTTCTGGCTGGTCCCGTTCCTGGGCGGCTTCGGCGGCTCGGTCTTTGCCGAGGACGGCGTCACTCCGACGCTGGACACCGAGGCCATGGTCGGCGCGCTGCAGTTCATGCATGACCTCAAGTACGCCGACGGCGTGATGCCGGCCGAGGCTGACTACAACGTGGCCGACGGCCTGTTCTCGCAGGGCGACGCGGCCATGATCGTCAACGGCGACTGGGCGCTCGGTACCTACGCTGAGACCTTCGGCGACAGCCTGGGCCTGGGCCCCATCCCCGAGATCGTCGGCCACGAGTGGCCCAAGCCCTACACCGCAGGCAAGTTCCTGATGGCTTCGAGTGACGCCCTTGCCGACGAGGCCACGGCGGCCGTGGTCGCTGATTTCATCCAGTGGGCCACCAACAAGGAGAACCAGCTCAAGCAGGTCGAGGAGCTGCGGCGACTGCCCGGCAACCTCGAGGCCATCAACGACCCGCTGGTCACCGAGGATGCCCTCCTGGCCGGCTCGGCCGATGCGGTCAAGAACGGCGTCCCCCAGCCCACGAACCTCGAGATGCGTTGCGTCTTCGACTCGATGACCGCTGGCGTGCGCGACCTCTTCGCGAGCGAGTCCTCCGATCCGGCGGCCATCGCGGCCAACATGCAGGCGTCCGCTGACGTCGGCGTGGCACCCGGAGGCGAGTGCGCCCCCGAGTGAACCAGACCCTCGGCTGAGACGATGTATGACGCGGGACCCCAACCAGCAGGTTGGGGTCCCGCTACTATGCGTGGCACCTGCCACGCGTGTGGCGATGACAGGTGGCTCGAGAGGGAACGATGAACGAGCTCATCGATGCATTCGACTTCGAACAGGCCTTCACGGCCCTGAGCGAAGTTGCCGTATCGCTCTTCTGGATCGTCCTCGCCATCGCCGCCATGGAGGCGGTGCTCTACCTGCTGCTCATGGCCAGGCGCCAGGACACGCGCAGCTCGGCCATCGCGATCGCCCTACCACTGGTCGTGGTCGGGCTCTTCCTCGTCTACAACAACGAACTGACGGTCGATCTCCTGATCCAGACCGTCGGTGCGCTGGGCGTGATCGGCGTCATCCTCGGCGCGATCTACTGGTTCGCGGTCCGGCGACGCGACGAGTCCAAGCGGCTGGCCCTGACCACCATGCTGCTGGCTCCGGCCATCGTCGGTATCGCCGTCCTGTACGTCTATCCGCTCTACTACGAGTTCAGTCTTTCGTTCACGAAGATGAACATCCGCAACTTCGTGGATCCCGGCCTCTTCTTCGGCCTCACCATGGACGACACGCCCCTGGCGCCGTGGGGTGCTGAGAAGGACATCTTCATCGGCCTCCAGAACTACATCGACGTCTTCACCAAGCCGGTGCTCAAGCAGACCGGCTTCTGGCAGCTCCTCGCGCAAACGCTCATCTGGACCGTGGTCTGCATCTTCTTCCACGTCACGCTGGGCATCGGCTTGGCACTGATGCTCAACCGCAAGCTGCGTGGCCGCACGATCTACCGTGCCCTGCTCATCCTGCCCTGGGCCATCCCGGTCTTCATCTCGCTACAGATCTGGCGGACGGAGTACAACTTCCAGTTCGGTGCCGTGAACCAGGTGCTGGGTCTCTTCGGCATACCGCCGCAACAGTGGATGAGCGACCCGGTGATGAATTTCGCGGCCATGATCCTGACCAATGTGTGGCTGGGCGTCCCATTCATGATGGTCATCACCCTCGGCGGTCTGCAGTCCATCTCACAGGAGTACTACGAGGCATCGGAGATCGATGGCGCCAGCGGACGGGCGCAGTTCTTCAGCATCACCCTGCCCCTACTGCGTCCGGTGCTCATCCCGGCCGTCCTGCTCGGTGTGTTCCTCACGTTCAACAACATCAACGTGCCCTATTTCATCAACCAGAACGAATTGGAGACGAGCGAGATCCTCGTGAGCGCGCTCTATCGCGCGGCCTTCAACTTCAGCCGCTTCGGGTTCGCGGCCGCCTTCGCCTTCGTGATCTTCGGCATCCTGCTCGCATTCACTCTGTGGTACGTGCGGCAGACCAAGATCCTCAAGGGGACCTACGAGTCATGAGGAGGGTCGACTGATGGCCGGTCAGGTCCAGTCCATGGTGGACGTTCGCCGGGAGCGCAAGGAACTCGGCATCCGAGGGCGCCTGACGACGCCGCCTGGTCGAGGCCAGGATTCACCGCTCAAGCGAGCCCTCATCCACCTCGTGCTCATCATCGCCACGGTCGTCGTGGTCTTCCCGGTGATCCGTGTCTTCAGCACGTCACTGCGGCCCGGTCAGAACGTGCTCAATCCGACGCTCGCGATCATCCCGGAAGGCGCCACGCTCGATGCCTACTGGCGCGTGCTCACGGAATATGACTTGCTCAACTGGCTGTTCAACAGCCTCATGGTCACCGTCGGCACCGCGACCCTGGGCCTCATCATCGCCGCCACCAGCGCCTACGGTTTCAGTCGTTACAAGTTCCGTGCGCGCAACGGTGCGCTGACCTTCCTGTTCGCCACGCAGCTCATCCCGGGCATCATGCTGCTGGTCCCGATCTTCATCATCTACGTGCAGGTCGGCTTGGTGAACTCGTACCAGGGCCTGGTCTTTGCCTACGCGGTCACGGCGGTGCCGTTCTCGATCTGGATCCTCAAGGGCTACTACGACACCATCCCCTTCGACCTCGAAGAGGCGGCCAAGATCGACGGCTGTACCGAGTTCGAGGCCTTCCGCAAGGTGCTCCTGCCACTCTCGATGCCGGCGCTGGCGATCGTCTTCCTGCTCAACTTCCTGGCTGCCTGGGGTGAGTACTTCATGGCTCGAGTCCTGATCGGCGGTCGCGAAGAGCTGCTCACCTGGCCCCTGGGTGTGCAGCGCTTCCAGGCCCAGTTCCAGACGCAGTGGGCCGATCTTTCGGCCGCCTCCATCCTCATCAGCATCCCCATCGTGTTGCTCTTCGTCTACATCTCCAAGTACCTCGTTTCCGGCCTGACGCTGGGCGGCATCAAGGGCTAGTCCTGCCACTCGCGACCGGACCAACGCCTCCGGGCCGCAGGAGTCAAACATGCGCAAGCCATCCGTGGCCGTCCTCATGGGCGCCCTTCTGTTCGCCTCGTCGCTCCCGGCCATCGCCGCTGACGACGTCGCGCCGGCGGTCGATGGTTCCATCCGCCAGGCCGACCTCCAGCACGACAGTCGCGACGACCTCTATCGGGCACCCACCGGTGCGGTGCCGGCTGGGACCGACGTGCGCGTGCGGCTCCGCTCGGCGGCAGGCGATCTTTCTGGAGCCCAGCTGCGCCTGGCCGACCGTCTGACCGGCGACGCGTGGGCGCAGCCGATGGAGCTGGCCGCCACCGAACCGGACGCGGGCGAAGTCGGCTACGACTACTGGGAGGCGACCGTCGAGACCGGGCCGCGACCCGCCATCATCGACTACTCGATCGTGGCCCAGGATGGCCAGTCCTCGCGCGTGCTCTCGGACGATCGTGCAGGCGACGGCGGCAGCGGGCGCATCGGTCGCAGCGGCGTGGTCACGAATCCCTGGCAGATCACCGTCTACGATCCCGACTTCCAGGCGCCGGCCTGGGCTCCGGGATCGGTGGTCTATCAGATCTTCCCCGACCGCTTCCGCAATGCTGATCCCACCAACGACCCCTCGCCGGAGGCCACGCCCGGACCGTCCGGCGCCGAGGTGTACCGACAGGGCGAGGTCCACGGCGTCCCCATCACCAACAAGGCCTGGGACGACCTGCCCGAGGCCTACTGCCGTGACTACAAGCCAGAGCCCTGCGACGAGCAGGCCTACAACCGCGACTTCTTCGGTGGTGACCTCGCCGGGGTGACCGAGTCGCTCGACGGCTTGGCCGACCTGGGTGTGACCGTGCTCTACCTCAATCCCATCTTCGCGTCGCCCTCGAACCACCGCTACGACACGTCGGACTACTTCTACGTGGACCCTGACCTGGGCACGGCCGAGGAGTTCGAAACCCTCATCGAGGAGGCCCGGGCGCGAGGCATCCGGGTCGTGCTCGATGGCGTCTTCAACCACGTCTCGGCTGACTCGCCCTGGTTCGACCGCTTCGGCCACTACGAGACGGTGGGCGCCTGCGAGTCGGCCGACTCCGAGTACCGCGACTGGTTCACCTTCCGCCCGCCGGGCCCCGGTCAGCCCGAGCCGTGCGCGCCCAGTGCGCCCGGTGGCGATGACACCTACTACGCGAGCTGGTGGAACTTCGACTCCATCCCTGAGCTCAACGAGATCGAGCCGGTCACAGAGATGTTCGTGGGCGAGGACGGTGTCGTGCCGACGTGGATCGAGCGCGGCACGGCCGGCTGGCGGCTGGACGTGGCCGATTCGATGAGCCACGAGTTCCAGGCGTCCATCCGCGACGCGGCCAAGGCTGCCGACCCCGAGGCCATCGTCATCGCCGAGCAGTGGGGCGACAGCACGCCCTGGCTCCTCGGCGACCAGGCCGACTCGACCATGAACTACCGCTTCCGTCGAGCGGTCATCGCCTTGGTCAACGGCGCCACACCCGATCCGGATGGTTCGCTCGAGGCGCTCACGCCACGGGGCTTCGCCAATGCCATGCAGGCTGTGCGCGAGGACTATCCCGAGCCGGCCTACCAGGCACTGATGAACCTCGTCGACAGCCATGACACCGCGCGCATCCTGTGGACGCTGACCCCGGGCGAGGACAACGACATCGCCAAGACCGATCCTGGGGCGCTCGCGCAGGGGCTGGCCGCGCAGCGGATGGTGGCGGCTATCCAGCTGACGTTCCCGGGCATGGCCGCGATCTACTACGGCGACGAGGTCGGGCTCACCGGCTTCGATGACCCCGACGACCGGCGCCCCTACCCATGGGCTGCCGAGGACCTCGAGCTGCGCGAGTGGTACCGCACGCTCGCGAGATCGCGAGCCTCACACGAGGCCCTGCGCGAGGGTGATCTCGAGTTCCTGCTCGCCGATGATGCCGCGCGCACGCTGGCCTACCTACGACGCTCGCCGAACGCGGCCGCGGTGGTCGCGCTCAACCTCTCCGATCGCCCGCGTGAGCTCGAGATCCCGGTGGCGGACCGCATCCCCGACGGCACCGTCCTTGTCGATGCCCTCGGCGGTGGAGCGGCCGCGACCGTGACGGACGGGACACTCGTGCTACCCACCGAGCCCGACTCGGTGGCCGTGCTCGTGTCGGGACCCGAGGCCGACCTATCGGCCCCCATTGCCCCAGCGGACGTCGAAGCCGTGGCCGGCCCGGGCACGGTCGAGCTGGCCTGGCAGCCGGTCGATGACGCAGTGCGGTACCGCGTGCTGCGTTCGGTCGTGAGCGGCGGCGGCTACGCAGTGGTGGGCGAAGCGACCGATGACTCCTTCACCGACGGGTCCGTACGCGACGGCGTGCCCTACCACTACGTCGTGGTCGCGCTCGACGAGCGAGGCAATGTCTCGGCGCGCTCCGATGAGGTATCGGCCGTGCCACAGCTGACCATCGAGGCCTTCGGGCTGACCGGCGTCGTGGACGATGCCGGTGCCGTGACCGACCATGTCCAACGTGGACTATCGGCCATCGACGGAGCGGTCGAGGTCGAGGCCGTGGTACAGGCCAGCGCGGACGCCGAACGTGTGGCGCAGGGCGTCATCGTCGAGGTCGGCATCGCCCCCGCCTCCATCAGCGCTACCAGCGGGGATGCCTGGCGCTGGACCCCGGCCGAGGCCGTCGGGACGAGCGGGTCCGGTGCTGTGTTCCGGGGCCGTGTGCAACCCGAGGAAGCCGGTCGATGGTCGACCACCGCGCGTGCCTCCACCGACGGCGGCGAGACCTGGCAAAGCGCGCTCGGCATCGGGAGCCTCGAGATCGTTCCCGGCCCGGACCGGTTGGCCCCGCCGGCACCGGGGACGCCGGAGCTGCTCGACGTGTCCGGCGAGCGCGCGCGCTTCCGCTGGGCGGCGCCGGATGTCGATGACCTCTACCGCTACCTCGTCTATCGCAGTGCGCCAGGTGAGGAAGCCGAGATGATCGCCAGCTCCGACGTCGAGGTCTACCTCGACGCCTCGGTCGAGTCGGGCGTGCCCTACGTCTACACGATCGTGGCCCAGGACACCGGCTACAACCTCTCGCCCCCGTCGGATCCGCTGGAGGTCACCGCCGAGGAGCGTATGGTCGAGGTCACCTTCACCGCGACCGTGCCCGAGCACACCTCGCCGGACGAGACCATCTACATCGCCGGCGGTTTCCAGGGTTGGAGTCCCGGCAGCGATCCCATGACGCGCCTGGACGACGGCACCTGGGCGATCACGCTCCCGTTCGAGGACGCCACCAACCTCGAGTACAAGTACACCCGCGGCTCATGGGAGGCCGTCGAGAAGGACGCCGGCTGCGGTGAGATCCCCAACCGCACGGTGACGGTCGAGTACAGCGCCTCTGGCACCATGGAGGTCGCCGACACCATCGAGAAGTGGCGCGACCTCGACCAGTGCCCTTAGCGTCGGCCGGTCAAGGGACGTTCAGGGCCTCGTGTGCAGCGTAGATCGCGTCCCGGTGGACCGCCGCACGTGACTTGATGTAGGGCACGTACGAGGGCCACCACATGGCCTCGTCGAGCACGGCCTCGAGGTCCGTGCCCGCCCGGACGCCGGCCACACCCGAGGCGACAGCCTCTCGGGCCACCGCGAGGGCCACCTCGCGCGAGATGTGACTGAGCGACTCGATCGGCGGGTAGAGGGCGCCGGACGCCAGGCGCTCGTCGTCGACCTGCTCGGCCAGCGCACGTGCTGCCACCAGGAACATCTCTTCGGTGATGCGCGTGGCTTCGGCCACCACGGCCCCCAGGCCGACACCCGGGAAGATGAAGACGTTGTTGGCCTGGCCCACGGGCCGTGGCGCGCCCTTCCACGAGATCGGTGTGAAGGGACTGCCGGTGGCGATCAGGGCGCGGCCGTCGGACCAGGCGAGGATGTCGGCCGGCGTGGCCTCGACCCGGCTCGAGGGGTTGGAGAGGGCGAAGACCACCGGCTCGTCGGTGGTCTCGGCCATCTCGTGGATGACGCACTGGTCGAAGGAGCCCGGCTGGCCGGTGGTGCCGATGAGGACGTCCGGCTTCACGGCCTTGATGACCTCGCACAGGCGCGCGTGTCCGTCGCCTTCGAGCGAGATGCCCAGATGCTGGACACGCTCGACCGAGACCGCCACCTCCTGCTTGAACTCATCGAGATCGGAGCGTCCGCTGTGGACCAGTCCTTTCGAATCGAGCAAGGCCAGACGGGGATCGATCTCGGCGTCGGTGAGGCCCTCGTGTCGGAGTGCGCGGCGCAACAGGCGAGCGATGCCGACGCCCGCGGCGCCCGCGCCGGCGAGCACGAAGCGCAGGTCGGTGATGGGTCGCCCGAGGCGCCTGGCCGCGGCATAGACGCCAGCCACGGTGACGCTGGCAGTGCCCTGGATGTCGTCGTTGAAGCTGGGTACGTGGTTGCGGAAGCGTTCGAGGATGCGCAGGGCGTTGGGCCCCTTGAAGTCCTCCCACTGGATGATGCAGCCGGGCCAGACGTCCTCGACGCCCTGCACGAAGGCAGCGACAAGCTCTCGATAGGCGGTGCCACGCAGGCGACGCGCGCGGTAGCCCATGTAGAGCGGGTCCTTGAGCAGCGTGCGGTTGTCGGTACCCACGTCGAGCGAAACCGGTAGCGTCAGGCTGGGATGCAGGCCACCGCCCGCGGAGTAGAGCGCGAGCTTGCCGATGGGGATGCCCATGCCGCCGGCGCCCTGATCGCCGAGTCCGAGGATGCGTTCGTTGTCGGTGACCACGATGAGCCGCACGTCCGCATAGGGCGAGTTGCGCAGCAGCCGGGGGATGCGGTCGATGTCGTCGGGCGTGATCCAGATGCCGCGGGTGCGCCGGAGGATGTGGCTGAACTGCTGGCAGGCCTGGCCCACGGTAGGCGTGTAGACCACGGGCATGAGCTCATCGAGGTGTTCGGCCAGGAGCCGGTAGAAGAGGGTCGCATTGCGGTCCTGCAGCGCCGCCAGGCCGATGTACTTCTCGAGCGCGTCGTCCTTGCGCGAGACGTGCTCCCATTCGAGCTGGACCTGTTCCTCGATGGTCTGGACGCGATCGGGCAGCATGCCCCGCAGGCCGAAGGCGTCACGTTCGTCGTCGCGGAAGGCGAGGTCCTTGGTGAAGAGGCGCGCACCCAGCAGCTTGAAGCCCCGAAGGTCGATCTCCGCGGGGCGCCCCGCGACGATGGACGCGAATGGCTCTTCGAGTGGCTTCATCCGGACCCTCCATGACAGGCGAACCGAGGCTGTACCCACGGTAGGGGAGCGGTGCGGTGCTGGCTAGTGGACCCCGGTCCGTCCCTGTGCTGCCGTTCGGCCTATGCTGGACACATGAGCACCAAAGAGCGGTTGCTGGTCGTTTCGAACCGACTGCCCCTGACAGCAAAGCGAGTCTCCGGCCGCTGGCGCGGCGAGCGGTCCGCCGGCGGGCTGGTGGCGGCCATGGGGCCGCTGATGGAGCAGACACACGGACTGTGGCTGGGCTGGCCCGGCGACGCACTGCCCGGCGAGCCCGAGGGGCGCGCCCGCCTGATGCGGGAGTGGGAAGAGCAGCACGGCTACGTGGCTGTGGAGATCCCGGCCAAGGTCTCTCGCTCCTTCTACGAGGGCTATGCCAACGACACGCTCTGGCCCTTGCTCCACGGTTTCCCCACGCGCGTCGTCTTCGCGCCCGAGAGCTGGATAGCCTATCGCGACGCCAACGAGCGCTTCGCCGAAGCTGTGCTCTCGCGCACGCGCAAGGGCGACCTCATCTGGGCTCACGATTACCAGTTGATGCTCGTGCCGCAGCTGATCCGGGATCGCGAGCCTGACGCCCGCATCGGTTTCTTCCTGCACATCCCCTTCCCCTCGTCCGAGGTCTTCCGCATCCTGCCCGAGCGCGAGGAGCTGCTGCGCGGCCTGCTGGGCGCGGACTCGCTCGCCTTCCAGACACATGGCCATCTTCACAACTTCCGTCGTTCGCTGCTACAGGTGCTGGGCCTCGAGAGCCTGATGGACAGCGTCCAGGTCGATGGCCGCATGGTCCAGCTCTCAGCCCTACCCATCGGGATCCAGTCGGACGAGTGGAAGTCCCTCATCCGCAGTGACGCCAAGGTGGCCAAGCGTCGGGCCGAGCTCAACGCCCGCCACCACGGTCGCAAGCTCATCATCTCGGTCGATCGCCTTGACTACACCAAGGGCATCCCTGAGCGCTTGCGCACCTTCCGCCGGCTGCTGCGCTCGTCACCTGCTTGGCGCGGCAAGGCCACGCTGGTGCAGGTGGCGGTGCCCTCGCGCGAACGAGTGCCCGCCTACGCCGAGCTGCGTCGCGAGGTCAGCGAGCTGGTCGGTGAGGTCAACGGCGACTTCGGCACACCCGAGTGGCAGCCGGTCGTGTACCTGCGTCGCTCGGTCAACAAGCAGGAGCTGGCCGCGCTCTACTCGGCCGCTGATGTCGCCTGGGTCGGCCCACTCCGCGACGGCATGAACCTGGTGGCCAAGGAATACGTGGCCTGCCAGCACGAGGGTGACGGCGTGCTCGTGCTCAGCGAGTTCGCCGGTGCGGCGCACGAGCTGGGCGAGGCCCTGCGCATCAATCCCTACGATGAGGTCGGCACGGCTGACACCATCGTGCGTGCGCTGGAGATGGACGTCGAGTCACGCATCGAGCGCATGGCTGCGCTTCACGAGCGGGTCCACCGCAACGACGCCGTCGTCTGGGCCGAGCGCTTCATCGACGGATTGCGCTCAGCGACAGCTTCTTCGGGACAGATGATGCGCAAGGACCGGCCCGCGCCCAAGTTCGAAGCGGTCCGGGACGCGTTCGTCGAAGCCGAACGGCGACTGCTGCTGCTCGACTACGACGGCACGCTGGTGGACATCAAGCCCCGTCCCCAGGACGCCGCGCCC
This sequence comes from uncultured Chloroflexia bacterium, assembly GCA_963731995.1. Lineage (GTDB taxonomy): Bacteria > Chloroflexota > Limnocylindria > Limnocylindrales > CSP1-4 > JAFMJV01. Next base: position 141,217 of record CAVSXV010000013.1, on the reverse strand, counting down.
TCCTCGCGGCTGCTGACGCTGCTGCGTGACCTGAGCGCCCTGCCCAACACCACGACGGCCATCATCAGCGGCCGCTCCAGGGCCGACATCGAGGGCTGGTTCGGCGACATCCCTGACCTCGGCCTGGCGGTCGAGCATGGCGCCCTGATGCGCGTGCCCGGTGCTGACGGCTGGGAGATGCTGCGCGGCGGCATGGACCTCTCGTGGAAGGACCACGTGCGGCCGTTGCTCGAGCAGTTCGCCGCCAGCGCGCCTGGATCGCTGGTGGAGGACAAGGAATACGCACTGGCCTGGCACTACCGCCTGGTCGACGCCGAGTTCGGCGCCTGGCTGGCCAACGAACTGGTGACCACCCTCGAGAACCTGCTCGGCGGCACCGAGCTGGCCGTGATCCACGGCAACAAGGTCGTGGAGGTGCGCTACGCCTGGGCCAACAAGGGTGAGGCGGCGGCGCACCTGGCGGCCCGCTTCCGACGCAAGTCCTTCGTGCTCGCGGCCGGCGATGATCGGACCGATGAGGACCTCTTCACGAGCCTGCCTCGCAGCGCCTGGACGATCCGCGTGGGCGCGGGCCCCACTTCCGCCCGCTTCCGGCTGTCGGACCCACGCGACGTGAGGCGGCTCCTGCGCGGTCTCGCCGAGTCGTAGGGAACGACCCTCGTCGGGCCCGTCGGGGCTCGACCTCGCCGGACGGCAAGCGGTGTTCGCGAGGGGCTGGCCGCCGGTCTGCTCGGGGCCACTTGCATCGACCCGTATCCTTGTGATGCCGCTCGCGCGGTGTCTGCCCACGTGCCCGGTCAGGCCAAGAGGAACGTTCCTGGCAGAGGGAGACCGAACGTGGCACAGAACATCCCTGTCCGACTTGGCGCCCAACGCGTCCCGATCATGTCCGCCTCGATGCTCGAGGATCGCACCCGCCCCCTGGCGGCCGAGCCGACGCCCATCTGGTTGCGGCACCGCATGCAGCGCCGGCACATGACCGAATCGACATCGCCACCCCGCCGCGCACGAGAGTGGTTCGAACGTCTGGCCCGTCGCGCTCCAGAGGCCTAATCCGCCTGGACCCCGCTACTCCGTGGGCTCGGGGGCCTGGCTGTCGTAGGCGATGATCCAGCCCCTGAAGGCCTCGATGACCTGTGGCTCTTCGACGATCACGGCCGGGGTCATGATGCGCAGTGGCGCCCAGCGCGAGACGTCGATGGCGTCGCCTGCGGCCGTGCCTTCGATGCCGATGAGCTCGAAGAGGGGCAGCCCTGCATCCGCACTGCTGGTGTCGAGGTCGATCTCGATGACGCCCGTGCCGTCACTGAAGAGATAGCCGCCACCATCGGCGGTCTGTTCGAGGGCGGCGCCTTCGAGGTAGACCATGGCCTGGGCCTCGCCGCGCTCGATGGCCGAGATGGTGGTCGTGGCCACCTCCTCTGCCTGGGCCACGACCGGGACCGCGGTTGCCAGTGCCGCCAGGGATGCCAGGAGCGCGCGTCCGATGGGGTTCACCACGATCTCCTCTCAGCTGTCGTTGAGCAACTCCCGCGCGCGGTCACGCAACCGCGCGAGGAGCGTCGATGAGGGTAGCGCGCTCATCCGCTGAGAGCGTCTCGAAGACGAGGTCGTCGAGCACCTCGTCCATCAGTGGTGCGAACCGTTGCGCCGCCTCGCGACCCTTGTCTGTGAGCACCACGTGCTGGGCACGTCGGTCGGTCGGGTCCGGTGTGCGCTGTACGAGGCCGTCAGCCTCCGCGCGGTCGAGCAACCGCGAGACGCGCGTGGCTGTCATCTGGCACTGCTCGCCGATCTCCACGCCGCGGATACCGCAGCTTGACGACTTGGTGAGGCGCACCAGCAGGTCGGCGGTAGCCGAGTCCAGGCCGGAGGGTTCGACGGCCAGCCTCTCGATGGCGGCGCCGACCACGGCCTGGGTCTCGTGCAGCACACCCGTGGTCACCAGTCGCTCGTCGGGGAACAGCCCCGCGTCGCTGCTCGCCTCCCCGATGTGGATGGTCTCGGTCACGTCCTCTCCTGGCTGTCGGTCCCGTCTTCCCGATGGTGGACTTGACGGAAGCCGCTGTCAAACGGTATTGTTGCATTCGCAACCATTCCGCACGCAATAGACGAGGGTCTCCGCGATGTCGTCCACCTCCCTGGCCGATCCGAACCAGGCCATCATCGACGAGTTCCGGACCAACGAGGGTGTCGTTGGCGGTTACTTCCGTGGCGTCCCGCTCCTGCTCCTCCACCACACGGGTGCCAAGAGCGGTATCGAGCGCGTCAGCCCGGTGGCCATGCAGCGGCTGGATATCGGGTGGGCCGTGTTCGCCTCCAAGGGTGGTGCTGACGAGAACCCGGCGTGGTATCACAACGTCCTCGCGCACCCGGACACGAGCATCGAGGTCGGTACCGAAACGGTGTCCGTGCGTGCACGCGAGGCCAGGGGTGACGAGTACGAGTCCATCTGGACGAGACAGAAGACCATCAACCCGAACTTCGCTGCCTACGAGAAGAAGACCCGGCGGCCCTACATCCCCGTGATCGTGCTCGAGCCTCGGTAGGCTACGCCTCGACTCCGCCTTCCTCGGACCCGGGCCGGCTTCCCCCCTCCGGCCCGGGTCCTTCCTTGCCATATCTCCGGGTAGCCAGCAGTTGACCCTGTTCTCGCACGGATGGCCTCGCCGCGCGCCCGCCCGTCGCGCCGCCGACCGGGGCGGGACGGTATCCTCGGCGACGCCATGGTCGCTACACCGAACCCGAAGCATGTCAGGTACCGCCAGGCGTCGCCTCCTGGTGCGGGCCAGTACGAGGTGCTCTACAAGGACGTCATCATCGGCAGGGTCGGCCGGTTCCAGATGGGTGCCGGACAGTTCGGCTCGCGCTGGATAGCCACGACGCCGCGCCGCCAGAGGTCGGGTATGCACATGAGCCGCCACGCCGCCGCGACATGGCTCGTCGAGCAGGCCCGTGCTAGCGGCCGTTCCTGAGCAGACCGTCCACCTGCCGGCGATATCGCTCGAAGGCAGCTCGACCGATCGGGGTCAGAGCGTAGGTCGTCCTTGGTCGCTTGCCGGCGAACGACTTCTCGATGTGCACGTATCCAGCGTCCTCGAGGCGTGTCATGTGCGAGCTGATGTTGCCGGCCGTCAGCCCGGTCCTCGCTGAGAGGTAGACGAAGTCGGCCTCTTCGACGATGGCGAGGTTGGAGACGAGCAGCAGCCGTGCCGGCTCATGGATGAGCCGGTCCAGCTCGAACGGCGGCGGCTGCCCGTATCCGACCGTCGTCTCGCTCACGGCTGGTCGATGACCGGGTAGCGCGCCACGAAACCCCGCAGCATGGCCAGGCCCACGATGGTCGCCACGATCCCGGCGGCCAACATCGGCCAGCCCGGCTCGGCCTGGAGCGACACCACCACCATGCCGCCCGCCGCCAGGACGGCCGCGTACAGCAGCATCCGTCGTGCATCGAGCAGGATGGCGAGCCCAAGCGACAGGAGTGCCAGCAGCCAGGCGAGGATTCCCGGCGCGATTCGCCCGTCGCCCGAGCCGTCCGGGACGACGGTGCTGTAGAGCACCACAGCCGCCACGAAGAGCACGACGCCGGCTGCCAGTACCAGCAGTTGATTGCGGAGTTCCCAGCCGCGCCTGGTAGGCCGCCACTCGACGTGGCCAAGGCGGGCCTCGACGAATCGCTTGCGGCCGGCGAGCATCGGTGTCACCAGGATCGCCGGCAACACACCCGCGATCCCGGAGAGGTCATTGGGCCAGGTCCACATCGCACCCATGAACAGCAGCGACAGCCCGAGGTAGATGTCGACGATGCCGTCGGACCAGTACGCGCGGTACGCCTCGCGCTCCATCGCTCCAAGATCGGCCTGACCGTCCATCTCTGCCCTCAAAGTAGTTTGTACCGCAAAGTGTAGCAGTTCGGTCAAGCGCCGAGTGCCATCCCAGACACGTGGCATGCTCTGCACTACAGGGACGGCGAGCGGGGCTGCGAGCGGAAGGAGTCAGGGATGGCTGAGCGACATCGCGTACTGATCATCGGCGGCGGTTACGGCGGCCTCTACGCTGCGCGAGCGCTGGCCAAGCACGACGTCGACATCACCCTCGTCGATCGGCGCAACCACCACCTCTTCAGCCCCTTGCTCTACCAGGTCGCGACCGGCGCCCTCACCCCGTCCGACATCGCGCAGCCGCTTCGCCTCATCCTGCGCAAGCAGCAGAACGTGCGTGTCCTGCTGGCCGAGGCCATGGGCCTCGACCCCGATGCCAGGACCGTTCGCATCGACGACGGCACGGATCTCGAATACGACTCCCTCGTCGTGGCCACCGGCAGCAAGCACTCCTACTTCGGCAACGACGGATGGTCCGAGTACGCGCCTGGCATCAAGTCGCTCGAGGACGCGCTGCAGATGCGCGCCCGCATCCTCGATGCCTTCGAGAACGCGGAGCTCGAGACCGACTCTGCGAGGCAGCACCACTGGATGACCTTCGTCATCGTCGGCGCCGGGCCCACCGGTGTGGAGCTGGCCGGCTCACTCTGCGAGATCGCCCGCGACGCGTTGCCTCGTGATTTCCGGGCCATCAACACCGAGGAGGCGCTGGTCTACCTCGTGGAGGGCGCCGATCGCGTGCTGCCGACCTATCCGCGTTCGCTCTCCAAGGCCGCCTCACGCCAGCTGGCGCAGCTGGGCGTCACCATCCGCACCCGGACCATGGTGACCGAGATCGATGGCGATGGCGTGACCGTGCGCGGCACCGAGGGCACCGAGACCAGCCGCATCCCTGCCCGCACCGTGCTGTGGGCGGCGGGCGTGGCGGTAGGCAAGTTCGGCAGGGCCGTGGCCGAAGCCACCGAGGCCCCGACCGACCGGGTCGGACGCATCCTGGTGAACCACGACCTGACCGTGCCCGGCTACCCAGACATCTGGGTCGTGGGTGACCTCGCCGCTGCCGAATGGTCCCCGGGCCAGATGGTGCCGGGCGTGGCCCAGGGTGGCATCCAGGGCGGCAAGTACGCGGCTCGCTCGATCGTCGCCAAGCGCGACGGCGTGGTCATCCCGGACTTCGAGTTCAAGGACCTCGGCGAGCTGGCCACTATCGGCCGGCTGCGGGCCGTGGCCGACTTCCGGATGGTCCGTTTCAGTGGCTTCATCGCCTGGTTCATGTGGCTGGGGATCCACATCTTCTGGCTCATCGGGCTGCAGAACCGCCTGCTCGTGATGGTCCGCTGGGCGTGGTCGTTCATCTCCCGAGGCCGTGGCAGCCGACTCATCACCGGCCTGCCCAAGCACAGCTCCGACCGGGAGGGCAAGGGCGGTCTGGGCTGACCGGCCGCGAGCCGCGGCGGGAGCGTGGTTCGCCCCTCGCGAGGGCCAGGGTCAGCGGTTCTCGACCTGCTGCCGAAGCATGTACGCGTAGCCGGCGAGGGCCAGCCCGGCGGCGATCAGGAGCACGCCCAGCAGGTTGAAGATGCCGTCCACGGAGTCGGCACCGGCGGCTCCAGCGAAGAGCAGCAGGGCACCGACGAGCGCCAGCACGGCGTTGGCCACCAACGTCGCCATCGGCAGCGGAGCGTCGAGCTGCCGCCGCACGAGGCTGCTGCCGATACCGGTGAGCCCGAAGATGACGAAGCCGATGCCGACGACCACTGCGAGGGAGGCCACGACGGCGTCGGTGACGGGCGCGAAGAAGGTGGCCACGAGGACCACCAGGCCGACCGTCACACCCGAGCCCGAGCGGAACGACGCCAACAGCTCGATCTCGGGGCGCAGGGTGCGACGCCACAGCTGGAAGGCGGTGATGAGCGAGCCGACGAGCAGGATGAGGCCCACGATCTGCAGCGTGGTGCTCGAGCCGCCCAGCGGCTTGAAGATGAACATCAGGCCCACGAGCGCGGCGACGGTGCCCTCGATGAGGACGATGGTCCACGAGGTGCGCTTGTCCCACGGAGCGCCGCGGTTGATGAGGTCTTCGGCCATCGCCGACACGCGGTCGACGTCCGCTTGACGACCGGAGCTCGGCTGAGCGCCCGTGGTCCCGGCGTCCTTGGAGCTGCTGTCAGTCGGTGGTTGTGACGAGGTCATGGTGGTCTCTCCCTGCAACGCGCCCGGATGCTCGCATCGTAGCGCCTGGATGACCTCGGACGAACGGGGAAGAGGAGACCCGCTGCAGTTGAGCTCGGGTGACGGGGAACGACGGGCCGCGGCGCCGGCTGCTCACCCCATGGGCGATCTCGACCAGGCTGTGTCCCGATCAGCGGGTCTGGCTCCTCCGGCGAGCAGCGATGACACCATCGCTCACGATGTGGACAGGAGCGGCGCGTTCGCCGCCCATCGCGTCACGATCGTTCACCCCGCAAGCAGCCGATCGGCCCCGACCTGCTGCCAGCGTCCTGGTGGCCTGCAACCCCGTCGAGCAGCGCCTATCCCTCGGCCGCCGGTGCGTCCTCCTCCGCGGCCGTGTCGTCGCTGGCACTCGGTTCGGCATCACCCGCGGCAGTGGCCGCCTTGGCCAGCTCGATGTCCACCGCGTCGGCGATGGTGGCGAAGTCGGGCGTCGACACGGCGACCCCATTCACGATCACGGTGGGGGTCGCGTTGATGCCCTGGGCGTAGGCTTCGGCCCGGTAGGTGGCCTCGATCTCGGCGAAGCGCTCGCGGGCGTTCTCGAGCTTGAGGCCCTCACGGAACGCGTCCATGTCGAGGCCGACCGCTTCACCCATCTCGAGCAGACGGTCGATGTGGTAGCTGCCGCTCTGGTTGCCGCCGAAGTTGGCGAAGAGGTAGTCACGGAAGGGCCAGAACATGTTCTGGTCGGCGGCGAGCGCACCCGCCACCGCGGCCCAGTGCGACTCATCGCCCAGGAAGGCCAGGTTGCGGAAGACGAGCCGGACGTCGCCGCTCTTCACGTACTGCTCGACGATGCTGGGCTCGACTTCGTAGGTGAAGCGCTGGCAGTAGGGGCACTGGAAGTCTTCCCAGATCTCGATGACCACGGGAGCATCGGGCGAGCCCATGGAGTACCCGTCGACCTGGTCGGTGGGGGAGGAGATCGGCGGTGTGGCGACCGGCGGCGGGGTCACCAGCGGTGCCCAGGTCAGCCCGTCGTCGCGTTCCTGCGCGGCCACGACGGACCACGAGGCTGCCATGAGCAGCGTAGTCAGCAGCAGGGTGAGAGAAGCGGATGCGGCGTAGCGGGCGCGATGGGTCTGGAGCATCGGTATCCTCAGCTGGGAAGCGGTCGGGCCAGCATAGAGGAGGCTCCGGAAGTTCGGTTCCGGAGCCTCACGAGCGGCTCGTGGTGGCGGGAACCTAGCTTTCGTCCTCCTCCATCGGCTCGTCATCGGTGTCCATGCCCATGGCGTCGGACATGTCGTCCGATCCGGTGCCCTGGTCCATCTCCATGCCGGCGGACGTCGGCGCAGCCGCCATCACCGGCGCGGTGACCGTCTGGGGATCGGCCGTCATGAATTCGAGGTCCAGCTCGACCTCGGCGCCCTCTTGGAGCGGTGTCACCAGGTCGATGAGCATGATGTGGTAGCCGCCGGGTTCCAGGACCGCGTCGGCGTGGGCCGGGATCGGGATCTCCTCGACCTGGTTCATCGACATCATGCCTTCGTCATCCATCGACGAGAGGTGCAGCTCGACGAACTCGGCGGCCGGGCTGGACACGCCGACCAGCGCATCGTCGGTGTCGGTGCTGTTGTGGATGATCATGTAGGCAGCGCCGGCGAGGTCGAGCATGGGCGACTCGCGGGTCCACGGGTCCATCACGTAGAGCCCCGGCTCCATCTCCTCCAAGGGTGCCATCGTGTCCATGTCATCGGCAGCCGCTGCGTCGTCCTGGGCCGTGACCGAGGCGAAGGTGAGGCTGACGATGGCCGCGACCGAGGCGCCGGTCATGAGCAGGATGCGGGTCGAACGGTTCATGGGTTCCCCTCTTGGTGGTGGCTCAGCTCGCGTCGAGGGCCCGCAGATCCTCCACGATCTCGGCTGCGGGTGTCCCGAACGGGTAGGCCAACCGCAGTTGGCCGTCGGCGTCGATGAGATAGAGCTCAGCGGTGTGAGACATCGTGTAGCCGGCCGTCGAGCTTGTCTCCACGCGAGCGTACTTGACGCCGTAGTTGTCAGCTGCGCGGCGGATGGCTCCGGGGCTGCCGGTCACGGCGTACAGGTTGTCGGGCAGGTAGGTGGTCCACTCGTCGAGGAACTCGGGCGTGTCTCGCTCGGGATCGACCGAGACGAACAGCGCCTGCGTGTCCGGCTCTTCCTCGAAGACCCCGAAGAGCTCGCCCAGGGTGGCGGGGCAGACGTCAGGGCAATGGGTGTAACCGAAGTACACGAGCACCGGTTCTCCCCGCAGGCTCGCCAGGTCGAAGGTCGAGCGGTCGGGCAGGACGAGGCCGGCCAGCTCCGGTGCCGGACGCGGGTCGCCGATCTGGCCGGCCGTCGACGTGCTGGCAACGGCCGCGGTTGCCTCCGGCGTGGTCGCCGGCGCGGACGTCACAGCCGGTGTGGCCGGGGTCAGGGAGACCGAGCTCACCGGTGCGATCGACTCCGCCGTCGCAGTGACGGCCGGTGTCGTCGCTTCCGTTCCGCCACAGGCCACGGCCAGCAGGCCGAGCATCGCCAACGCGGCGGGTGCCTGTGCTCGATGCTTCCTCATCACGTTCTTCGAGCCTACCACCGGCTGTTGACGGTGGTCTTGCACCTCCCCCGGTCGGTGTGTACTATTGATACGAAGTATCAATAAGAGTCGGATCGTCCCAGGAGAAGTGCTCGATGCCAGGCAATACCATTCCGCTGCACGCTGTCCGCGGCCGGTTCCTGACCACGCTGGGCGCGGCCGCGCTAGCGGTGCCACTGGCCCTGTCGGGCGCGGCCCCGGCTTCGGCGAGCGAGGACGGCGGCAGCGTCGTGGTCACCACCGAGGTGCTCGGTTCGGTCGTGAGCCAGCTCGTGGGTGACGCCGGCGAGGTCAGCGTGATCATGCCCAGCGGCGCCAACCCGCATAGCTACGAACCATCCGCTCGCGATGCCGAACGCATGCTCGGTGCGGATGTGCTCGTGTCCAACGGCCTGGACCTGGAGGAGGCCCTGGTGGCCGTGCTCGAGACCGCCGAGTCCGACGGAGCCACCTGGTTCCAGGCGACCGACCACATCACCGTGCGTGAACTCCGCGGCAGCGCCGAGGACGATGAAGCGGTCGACGCTGAAGAGGCGCACGACCACCTCGCCGGGGATCCCCACTTCTGGACCGACCCGCTCGCGATGCGCGATGTCGTCGCCGCACTCGAGCCCGTCCTGGCTGACGCCGGCATGGATGTGAGTGCCAGGACGGCCACGCTGGCGGCCGAGCTCGAGGCGCTCGACACGGAGGTGGCCACCATCCTCTCGGTCGTACCCCCCGAAGATCGCAAGTTGGTCACCGGCCACCGCTCGCTGGGCTACTTCGCCGACCGCTACGACTTCGAGCTCATCGGCACCGTCATTCCCAGCCTCTCGACCAGCGGCGAGCCCACCGCCCGTGAGATGGCGCAGCTCATCGACGACATCAAGGCCAACGGCGTCTCGGCCGTCTTCACCGAGGTCGGCACCCCGCAGTCGGTGGCGCAGGCAGTAGCGTCCGACAGTGGCGCCACGCTGGTACCGCTCTCGACCTCGCAGCTGCCCGCTGGTGGCACTTACCAGGATCTCATCCGCGACATCGCCACCAGCGTGGCTGACGCCTTGGCGCCGCAGGCGCGCTGATATGCTCGGCTGATCGCTGCGGGCGGCCCGTGCCGGCCCGTGGATCCTCCTGGAGACCCCTTGGACTACCTCCTCGCTCCGTTCCTGGACAACGCCTTCATGACCCGGGCCCTGGTGGCCGGCGTGCTGGTGTCGATCGCCTGCGCGGTGGTCGGGACGTTCGTGGTGTTGCGCGGCCTGGCCTTCATCGGGGACGCGCTCGCGCACGGCGTCCTGCCCGGCATCGCCGGTGCGGTCCTCCTGGGCCTCCCGGGCATGCTCGGGGCGGCCGTGGGGGCCGTGGTCATGATCGGTGGCGTCTCGCTCGTGCAGCGCCGGTCACGGCTCTCGAGCGACACGGCCATCGGCCTGCTCTTCGTGGCCATGCTCGCGCTGGGTGTGGTCATCATCAGCGCCAGCGATGCCTTCCAGGGTGACCTCGTGGCCATCCTCTTCGGCCAGATCCTGGGTACCAGTCCGGAGCAGATCGCGGTCATGGCCGTGGCGACCGTGATGGTCGTCGCTGTCTCCGTGCTCGCAGCTCGGCCGTTCCTGCTGCTCAGTTTCGACCCCGAGCAGGCTGATGTGGCCGGCTTCTCCTCGCGGCGCTACCACCTGCTCATGCTGCTGCTGGTGGCGCTGACCGTGGTGGTGGCCTTCCAGACCGTGGGAACGCTGCTCGTGTTTGGCATGCTGCTCGCACCTGCGGCTGCCGGCGCGCTGCTGGCCACGCGCATCGGATCGATGATGGTCATCGCCACGGTCATCGGCTCGGCCAGCACCTACCTGGGCCTGCTCATCTCGTACTGGTTCGACTACGCCGCGGGCGCCATGATCGTGCTCGTGGCGGTGACCGCCTTCTTCATCGTGTTCGCCATCACCAACCTGCGCGACGCGACCGGCCACCGCAGCACCACCGACACGGCCGGCGAGACGCTCACGTGACGGCCCGACTTGCCGGCCGCCTTGCCCCGGCCACCGTCCGCGAGGCGGCCGATGCGAACGACCTGGCCATCAGGGCACGCGAGCTCGACGTGGGCTACGGCGGCGACGTCGTGGTGCGCGGTATGGACCTCACCCTGCGACCCGGGGGCTCGCTGGCCCTGGTCGGCACCAACGGCTCGGGCAAGTCCACGCTGATCAAGACCCTGGTCGGCCTGCTGCCGCCCGTCGGCGGTTCGCTGCAGGTCCTCGGGAGCCCCCCAGGCAAGGCGCCGCGCCGCATCGCCTATCACTCCCAGTTCCACGCCACGGGCTACATCCTGCCCATCCGTGTCATCGACGTGGTGCGCATGGCCAGGTACCCGTCGCTCGGGTTGTTCGGTCGCACGGGCGCACGCGACAACGAGCTCGTGGAGGCCGGCATGGCACGCATGGGCATCAGTCACCTCGCACGGGCGCCGATGCGCAGTCTTTCCGGCGGCCAGCTGCAGCGCGTGTATCTCGCGCAGGTGCTCGCACGTGAGGCGGACCTCATCGTGGTCGATGAGCCCACAGCGGGCATCGACGCGGGCGGCCGGGAGCTGTACCTGGACGCCTTCGCGGCCGAGCTGCGGCGGGGCGCGGCCATGGTCACCGCCACCCACGATATCGCGGAGGCCGTCGAGTACGACCAGGTCCTCTTGCTTGCCCGAAGGGTGGTGGCGCTGGGAACCGGTCGCGACGTGCTGACGCCCGATCAGCTGATGGAGACCTTCGGTATCGTCATCTCCGACCCGCACGAGGAGCACGCCGGTCGGTTCACGGTGGCGGAGGTCGCGCACGGCAGCCCGCAGACGATCGATACTCGCCGCCACGACGACGAGGGAGACGATGCGGACGGCTGACGAAGCCGACCCGGAAGGTGGTCTACGCTAGCCGCCTGACGTGTTGAGCACGACGAACGTGCTCCGGAGGGGACATCAACGGAGGTGGCGCATGGCCAAGACGGTGAGCGAGCTGGCCCGCGAGATCATCCGCCGCCTCGACCAGGGTGAGCCGCTCGAATCGGCGATCTCACTGGTCCTGACCGGCGAGGGAGTGGACGAGGATGTACTCGTCGAGCTGCAGGTGGCCGGCCTCCGCGACGCGGTCACCCATGAGGCCTTCCATGAGCTCCTCGACTGGCACGCGAACTTCGGCGGCCTCGCCGAGTTCCTCGAGATCGACGAGGCCATCCATCGCACCGCTGAACGCATCGGCCATGACTTCGACCAGGACTCGCCCGAGCACACCTCCGACTTGGGTCCGCACCTGGTTCACTAGGGAGGCGGCGGTGATCGCCGACGTCGGCCGCCGCCCTTGCCAGAGGCGCCGACCGCCTGATGGCACGACCGTGAGCTACGACCTGATGCATCGGCCGCTGCGGTGAGCCGCAGCTGGTTCCTCGTCGCCTCCATGCGCGATGGCGCACGGGCCATCCTGCCGCTCTCGATCGGCGCCTTTCCCTTCGGCCTCGCCTACGGCGTGACCGTGGTCGAGTCCTCGATGGACGACTTCGTGGGCTGGCTGGCCTCGTTCATCGTGCTCGCGGGCGCGGCCCAGCTGGCCGTCAGCGACCTCATCGACCAGGGTGCGCCGTGGTTCATCGTGGTCGGCACGGCGCTCGTCATCAACGCCCGCTTCATGATGTATTCGGGCGCCTTGGCGCCATCGTTCTCGGAGTTCCCCGGGCGTTGGCGGATCCCGCTCGCGCACTTCATGACCGACCAGGCTACGGTCACCTCGCTGCTCTACGACCAGACCGAGCGGGAGCCAGCGAAGCGCTTCGCCTACTACCTCGGAGCCGGGGCCAGCTTCGCTGTCTCGTGGTGGATCGGCACCACCATCGGTGTGGTCATCGGCGCCACGATCCCGGCGCAGCTGCAGGTCGGCTTCGCGGCGCCCCTGATGTTCATCGCCCTGGCCGTGCCCTCGATCCGTGACCGAGCGGCGCTCATCGCCGCGGCGGTGGGCTTCTCGGTGACGCTGATCGCCAAGGACGCCCCCATGAATTCCGGCCTGCTCATCGGCGCCGCCGCCGGGATCGCCTTCGGCATGCTGGCCAAGACCCGCGCCCCGGCCAGCTCGGTCGGGGACGTCCCGGAGGGCGAGTCGGACGTGCGCGATGACGGCTGATCTCGCGATCGTGCTGCTCGTGGCCGCGGGCACGCTCGCGATGCGCGCCTCGATGGTCACGCTCCTGGCCGATGCCTCCATCTCACCACGTGTGGAGCAGGCACTCAGCCTGGTGGCCCCGGCGGTGTTGGCCGGCCTGGTGGCCCAGACGCTCTTCCTCGACGCCGGGCAGTTCCGGCCCATCGGTAGCTGGTATCTCGCTGGCGCCATCGCAGCGGTGGTGGCGTGGCGCACCAGGTCGTTCGGATGGACCCTGCTCGCGGGCATGGCAAGCGTATGGTTGCTGGAGGTCCTGACCTAGCAGAAGTGCTTAGCTCGTCAGTACCGGTGACGCTGCACATATGACTAGTCCACAAGTTCCAGGGCGACCGCTACCATTCGTTTCCCTCGGATGAGCCCGTGCGCCTGTCACTGCCCATGGCGGCGGTCGTCCCGGAAGAAGTAACGATGGAACGGAGAGCGGTGCCCCTGGCCGATCCCCTGGCGTGGACCAGGACGTCGATGCGTCTGGTGGTGCTGCTGTGCGCCCTGGCACTGGCGTCCGCCTCCATCGTCGTGACGGCTGAGCCAGCCTTCGCCCAGGATGTCAACGCCCGGATCGTGAGCATCCGTGCTGCCCAGGCCAGCGCAGAGCGCTCGATGCGCGCGCTCGATGCCCAGGTCGATCGTCTTGCGGCCCAGCGCAAGGCGCTCAACCAGGAGGCCAAGCGCGCCGAGCGGGAACGCAACAAGATCAAGGCGGCCGTCGCTGCCGCCAAGGCCGTGCTCGTGGAACGCACCTCGCGCCTCACGCGTCTCGAAACCCAGTACGCCAGCCCCAATGACGCCCCCTACCCCGACATCTACCGGGAGCGACTCCGGACGGTGCGCGGCGAGGTCCGCGTCGCCGAGGCCCGCCGGGCGAACCTGATCAAGCAGATGCAGGCGCAGACGCGAGTGCTCCGTTCCAAGCGGTCGCAGGTCCAGAACGTCGACCGCCAGCGCAAGGCGATCATCGCCCGGCGAAGCGGGGCCGAGGGCTCGGTCTCCGTGCTCATCAAGCAGATGACGGAGCTGGCGCGCATCAAGGCCGAAGAGCAAGCCACGGTCGGTTTGAGCAGTAACTCGGAGGCCTTCTCGTGGCCCACGACCGGACGGATCGTGCAGGGGTATGGCTGCACCGGGTTCCATCTCAATCCACGCAAGGGCTCGTGCAAGCACTTCCACGACGGCATCGACGTGGTCAGCGCGTACGGCACGCCGATCCGCGCGGTGGCGGTCGGCGTGGTGGCCTACAGCGGCTGGAACCCGTACGACAAGGAGGGACGCGCGTACGTCGTCGACGTCGTCCACCCCGACGGTTTCGTCTCGCGCTACGGGCACCTCATCGCCACCAACCACGTGCGGGCTGGTGACCTCGTCCACACCGGCCAGGTGATCGGCAAGATGGGCAGCACCGGCAAGTCTACGGGCACCCATCTGCATTTCGAGCTGCTGCGGAACGGTAGCGACGTCAATCCCGAGCTCTTCCTGCCGGCCGGCGTGATCCGGGTCGACAAGACCACGACCAAGGCCGGCCAGGCTGAGAAGGACCGCGCGATCAGGGACGCCAAGGCGACACCCACGCCCAAGCCCACGCCCAAGCCCAAGCCGAGCAAGACGCTCAAGTACCCCACGGCCACGTGGGAGGACTACGAAGCCTTCGAGCTCTGCCCCGACGCGGAACCCGGGGAGGAGTGCGATCCCAAGATGCTGCTGGCGCGGCTCGGCACCGATAGCAACGGCGCGCCGAGCCTCCCGCGCCCCTATCGCGCGACCTCGCCGGCCACCTCCTGATCGAGACCCTTACATGGCCCTGACCCCCGCTGCGCCACGAATGACGCCAGCGGGGGTACATTGACCACATCGTCAGCCGATTCGCCGTGCTTGGACCGGCCCCCCGAGGAGGACATCTTGCAGATCTCGAACACCACGCGCAGCGTTCGCGGCCGGCCCCTGGTCATCGCGCTCGTCGCCGCGTCGGCGCTGGTGCTGCCGCTTCCGGCCACGGCCCAGGATGCCGAGCAGAGCCCGGCTGCCGAGGAGACGATGGCGGCTTCGGAGGTCACCCAGGTAGAAGCAGAGGGCATCGCCTTCCCGGTGATGCTCGGCGGCCAGCTGCTGGCGGCCCAGACCTACAGCGGCACGGAGTGGCTCGATCAGTTCTCGGGCGAGGACCCCGACTTCGTCGCGGCCACCGGGGAGCTGCTCGATTCGGTCGGGGCCAGCCTCGACGACGTGACCGTCAAGTCCGCGCTCTACGAGCCGGTCGAGGGTGAAGCCGCTGTCGTGCTGGCGCTGCGCATCGCCGGCACCGATGCCCGCGAGTGGGTCGGGGACGCGGTGGACGTGCTCGTGGCTGACGTCATGGAGCCCGGCCTGGTCATGCGCCCGCTGGGCACGAAGTGGACGCTGCGGGTGACCGACACCACGATGCCCGGAGTCTATCCCCGCACCGTGTACCTCAAGGACGACACGGCCTGGTTCATCCAGGGCGACAACGACTACGTGTGGGACGCCCTCAGCCAGCTGCCCGACGCCGATCCGGTGGGGCTGAGCTCCGCCGACTCGCTGTACACCGATGTGCCTCTCGCGCTCGGCGGTCAGCGCCGCATCGGTCTCTACGAGTCGACCGAACCGCTCTTCCTGCCGACGCTCGGCGAGCGCCTCGGCGACAACATCGAGGCGTGGCTGCTGGACCTCTATCTGGAGGCCGGCATCGCGCCTTCGCAGATGCTGGGCGTCATCGCCTGGTGGGGTCTCGAGGCTGCCCAGGATGGCATCCAGATCGAGGGCTACCGACTGCCCGAGGGCGGCGAGGAGCTGACCCAGCGACTGCTCGACGAGGTCTTCCTCGTCCGCCCCCCGGAGGTCTCGGTCGATCCCGAGTCCGAGGCTGTCCCTGAGGTCGACCCGGTGGCCTCGCTGCTGGAGGGCGTCGCCTTCAGCGACGAGGAGATCGCCGGAAAGAACGTCACCGTGCTCGACTACGGTGGGTCGCTCCAGTACATCTTCGGCAGCGCGGACACCATCTGGGTCATCAGCGACCCGCTCGGTGAGCGTGACCTGGTCGAAGAGGCGATCGCGGCGCTGCCCTAGCCGAGCGGCTCCAGGCGAGCGGTGAAGTGGCGTAGCCACGGCGCCTGCTCGACGATGCGGTAGCCGCGCATCTCGGACGCCCGCGAGGCCACGTCGATGACGACCTCACCGACGTAGTCGATGTGGCTCTGGGTGTACAAGCGTCGCGGGATGGCCAGGCGCACCAGCTCCATGGCCGCGGGCTCATCGGGCTGCCCCTCACGGACTCGCCCGAACATGACCGTACCGATCTCGACACCGCGCACGCCGCCCGCGCGATAGAGCTCGATGGCCAGGGCTTGTGCCGGGTACTCGTGCGCGGGGATGTGGGGCAGTAGCGCGGCCGCATCGAGATACACCGCGTGACCGCCAGCCGGTCGCACGGTCGGGATACCGGCCTGGTGGACGGTGTCGGCAAGGTACTCGGTCGAGCGGATGCGGTAGTGCAGGTACTTCTCGTCGAGCACCTCCTCGAGGCCCGTGGCGATGGCTTCGAGATCGTAGCCGGCCAGGCCGCCGTAGGTCGGGAAACCCTCGGTGAGGATGAGCAGGTTGCGTGCCTGCAGCGCCCAGCCACGGTCGTTGAGCGCGAGGAAGCCGCCGATGTTGGCGAGGCCGTCCTTCTTGGCGCTCATGGTGCAGCCGTCGGCGATCGAGAACATCTCCTGGGCGATGGCCTTGGGCGACTTGTCCGCATAGCCCGCTTCGCGCATCCTGATGAACCAGGCGTTCTCGGCGAAGCGGCAGGCATCGAGGAACATGGGGATGCCGTACTCGTCGCAGACCGCTCGCACCGCCCGCAGGTTGGCCATCGACACCGGCTGCCCGCCGCCCGAGTTGTTGGTGACGGTGACCATCACCAGCGGTACCTGCTCGACCCCGTGCCGTTCGATGGTCGCGCGCAGGGCCTCGATGTCCACGTCGCCCTTGAACGGTGCCTCGAGCGATGGGTCCCGGCCCTCCGCGCAGACGCAGTCGACCGCGGTCGCGCCCCGATACTCGACGTTCGCGCGGGTCGTATCGAAGTGGGTGTTGTTGGGTACCGCGTCGCCTTCGTTCACGGCCACGGTGAAGAGGATCTTCTCGGCCGCTCGACCCTGGTGCGTGGGGATGATCTCCGCGTAGCCGGTGAGGTCCTTGACCACCTCCTCGAAGCGGTAGAACGACCGTGAGCCCGCGTACGACTCATCGCCCAGCATCATCCCGGCCCACTGCTTCGAGGACATGGCCCCGGTGCCCGAGTCGGTCAGGAGGTCGATGATGACCTCGTCCGCATGAAGGCCGAACAGGTTGTAGCCGGCGCGGACGAGCGCGGCCTCCCGGGCCTCGCGATCGGGCAGGTCGATGGCCTGCACGGTGTGGACACGAAACGGCTCGATGATCGTCTGGTAGGCCATGCTTCCCCTCGGTCGTGCGGTTGAACCTCAAGTCTCGCACCGTGCCGATGGGCGAGAGGGACGCCCGCGCGCTCAGAGCTCCTTGACCGAGGCGTACCAGACCCGGTCGGCGACATCGACGAGCGCCTCGGCGATGCGCGACATGCGGCGGTACAGCTCGCGGCGACCGATGAGCTCGCGTACCTCTGCGGGGAGCACCGTCTCGCGCTCCTCCACCGGGAGCAGGTCGCTCATGGCATGGCGGTAGACCTTCTCGAGCTTGCGCGCCGACTTCGTGGCCGCGTCGGCGGCCTCGGTCGCGGCCCGGCCGCCGTCCCCGCCGTGGTTGACGTCGATCGCTCCGAAGGCGCGCGAGAGGTGCAGGACGCCCTCGTGGATGCAGTCGGCCATCTCGGCCATGGCCGCGTCGGGCGGCATGGCCATGACCTCGCTCTCGCGGACGGTGTCTTTCGACCAGTTGAGGACCTTGTCGAGGTGGCCCGAGAGCACGAAGATGTCCTCGGGGCTGATGGGCGTGATGAACGCGTCACGGACGGCACTGCGCACCTGGACCTTGGCTTCGTCGGCGTCGTGCTCACAGGCCCGCACTCGCTCAGCGGCTCCGGCATCGCCTCCGGCCCAAGCCATGAATGCGGCCACGCCCTGCACCGTGATGGCCATCTGCGCGCGAAGGGCGGCGAGTGAGTCGGTGTCCTTCGGCAGGAACCAGTGCCTGGGGCTACGCATATGAGTGGTCTCCGATCACGAGGCGCCGGCGAGGAGGCGCCAGAGGGGCAGGGCCAGGACCGCCACGATGGCTGCGCCCGGCATGGTCGTCAACCAGGCCACGCCGATCTCACGAACGATGCCCCAGCTGACGTGACGCCAGCGACGACGCCCGGCGCCGATACCCACGACCGAGGATGAGACGACCTGGGAGGTGGACACCGGCAGGCCGGCGACCGAAGAGGCGAAGATGACACCCGCCGAGCTCGTCTGGGAGACGAGCCCATCGACGCTGTGCAGCGGGTAGATGCGCTGGCCGATGGTCTTCACGATGCGCCAGCCGCCGAGTGCGGTTCCGAGGGTCACGGCCAGCGAGGAGGCCAGGACGACGCCCAGGCCGGGTTCGGTGACCGTACCCATGTAGCCGGTCGCCACGAGCATGGCGGCGATGACCCCGACCACCTTCTGCGAGTCGTTTGCGCCATGGCTGAACGCGAGCCCGGCCGAGGTCGCCCACTGTGCCGCGCGCACCGGCCCGCTGGCCCGGTTGGTGGCTCGCGACGCGATGCGCAGCGCCACCCGCTCGAGCAGCCAGGACGCACCGAAGCCGAGGGCCGTAGCCAGGATGATGCCGATGAGGATGCCGAAGACGCCCGCGAGGTGACCATCCTGGACGGGGCCCCAGCCGACCGCGTCGAGACCCTCGGCCACCACCGCGGCGCCGACGAGCCCGCCCACGAGGGCATGGCTCGATGAGCTCGGGATGCCCCGGTACCAGGTGAAGAGGTTCCAGAGCACGGCACCCGTGAGCCCGGCACCCACGATCGGCACCATCAGCTCCGGGGGCACCTCCACGATCTTGGCCACGGTGTTGGCGACCGCGGCACCGAGCAGCAACGGACCAAGGAGGTTCGCCAGCGAGGCCATGAGGATGGCTGGCAGCGGTCTCGCCGCGCGCGTGGCCACGAGCGTGGCGATGGCGTTGGCGGCGTCGTGGAAGCCGTTGGTGAAGGCGAAGGCGAGGGCCATCGCGACCGCCGCGGCGAGAACGAGGTCCAGTGGTCACTCGATAGGCGGCTGTGGACGCTATGACTATCGACCACGGAGCCCTCGGCTGTCGACCCCGCCGGTCGCGCTCCCCGGCCGGCCCCCGGCGCTGCAGCCCTGCTCAACCCCCGGGGACTTGACGGACCATCGGGGCAGCGCCTCGGCGGCTGGATGAACCCCACCGGGACTCTAACAGCCATCCAGCGGTCATCCGATGCGCCGCTGGGGTAGAACGACCGCCGGGACTGACGCGTCAGTCACCTCGATGGCCCGCTGAGTCTCGCCGGGGTAGATCCACGAGCCCGCGGCGGCCTCGCACTAGGCCGTGACAGCCAGGAACGCCAGGCGAAGAGCTCTGGCGGCCTCCCTGCGTCTCAGGCCTCGTCGGTGACAGTGGCCGGCGCTCCATCGGCTTCGTCCCGTCGCGACCCCTCCACGGCGCTGGGACTGCCCGCGGGGTCGACACCGCTCCCGGCATCGGCTCGCCGCCGCTCCTTCACTGGCACAAGCAGCGCCGCACCCACGACCACGAGGACGACCGCGAGCCACATCGCGGCGACCGGTCCGGCGGCTTCGCCGTTGGCATCGGCCACGCGGTCTAGTACCAGGCCCCCGACGGTGAGCGCGAGGACGCCGGCCGACGCGGTGGCCACGTTGCTGATACCCATGTAGCGGCCGGACGAGGCCTTGGGGATGATCTCGGTGATCAGGGCCCAGTCGACGGCGAGGAAGGCACCGGTCGACAAGCCATAGATGACGGCCCCGACCAGGGCCACGTAGTAGCGGAGATCGCCGAGCATCGCTCCGATGGCCACGCCGTCACCCTCGCTGGGCGCGAGGATATCCACCGGTACGTCGGCCACGGACGGTGCCAGAGCCACGAGGCTCAAGCCGATGACGCCCAGCACGCACGATCCCCAGATGACTCTCTTGCGTCCGACTCGGTCCGAGAGCCGGGCTGCCGGGACCACTGACGCGACCGTGCCCAGCGCGATCAAGCCGACCACCGGGACGAGCGCGAGGCCCGCGAGGTCCTGGTCGTAGCGCAGCGACTGGGCGATGTAGAAGATGCCCAGACCCGTGAGGATGCCGCCGGCCATCAGGATGGTCAGCCGTGAGCCGAGCAGCCACAGCAGGCTGCGCTCACGCAGGATGTCGGTGGCCCAGGCACTGCGGGCGATAGCGAACCAGCGAGCGTCCGGCCCGCGGTCGGGGTGTCCGTACGTCGCGCACGCGGATGACCACCGAGAGCATGGTAACCAGCTCCACCAGCCCGAGGGCGACCAGCCCCAGCGCGAACGCATTGGTGGCAACCGCGACCGAGGCGATGACGAAGCCAGTGACGTTGCCGAACACCTGCATCATGCCCACGAGTGCGCTGGCGGTCCCGACCTGCTGCTGCGGCACCAGGTCCGGGACGTAGCCCTGGAACGGTCCTTGGGCCACGTTGGAGCTGAACTGCAGCATGGCGATGAAGGCGGCGATGGTAACGAGCTCGTTCGAGAGCGCGATGCCCACGAGGAAGATGACGTCGAAGATGGTGCCCACGAGGATGTACGGCTTGCGTCGTCCCCAGCGCGAGGCCGTGTAGTCGCTGATTGCGCCGACCGTGGGCTGCACCACGATGGCGATGACCGAGCCAAGGATCGTCAAGCGCACCAGCGCTTCGCCGACCGCGTCCCGGTCATCGAGGAGGCCGTCGAAGAGCAAGCGCCCACCGAGGATGAGCGTGAGACCGCCCCAGATGGCCGAGAGGCCCAGCCAGTAGAACGAGATTCGCACCAGCTGCGACGCGGGCAGCTGCTCGGTCGGCCGTCCGGTGGTTGGGTCGATACCGGTCATATGGTCACTCCTGTGGTCGCCATGATGGCGCTACCACGCTCGAGAGCCAAGGGCGGAGCTCGCGCCTCCAGCCGGCAGGCACCAGCGTGCCCCGCCGAACGGGAGGGGCCGCGACTCGGGCAGTCGGATAAGGCCCCCGCTGCCCCGGCTTCCGCGGTCTCCGAGCCAGTCCGGGCCGGCCGCGCTCTGGGCGCCTGACCGGGCGGTCGTGCAGCGCTTCATCGGACGTCGCCACGGACGATCAGGAGCTCTTGGGTCAGCTCGAAGCCCGTGGCCGCCAATGTGACCTCGGCGTGACCTTCGCCGATGGTGGCGGGCAACAACGCCAGCGCCTGGGCACCGGCCCCGCCTTCGGACATCTCGGCTTCGAAGCGCCTGCACGCGACCAGCCCCGGAAGCCCGGCATCATCGCCGCTCTGACCGACCACCAGCGGACGTCCGCTGTCGCTCTCGATCGCCAGCGTTTCGTCGATCCAGCATGAGCCCTCGATACCGAACGGGCCGCTGAAGTCCAGCGTCGAACGCACGCGCGCTTCTTCGGGGTGGAACGTGACCTCGATATTCCCTGTCCAGTCAGAGCCGAAGTCGGCCCGTTCGAGAAGCCGGTCGGCCGCATCGGCGAGCAGCGCGTGGGTCACACCGAATGACCAGCCTGATTCGGCCGGTGCGCAAGCGTCGGCCTCGTGGAGCTCGCTGACCGCGGACTCGTGCGCGGGCTCGCCGCCGGGCCAGAGTGCTACCACGGTCGCCTCGCCCGCTGGGCCTGACGGCTCGATGGTCACGCCGAGCCCGGGGAAGAAGTGGTCTCGTGCGAGGGCCTCGGCCGCGAGCACATCAGCGAGGGGCTGGGCGTCGGTCAACGTCGGGTGAGCGACCCGGAGGCAGGCTCCGATGCCGTCCTCACGCGGGAAGGTGTTCGCGCCTGGTTCGGAATCGCCGCCAGTGGCCACGTCGCTGGTGGCGACCCAGACCACGGCGCCACTGATCGTAAGCATCGCGATCGATCGCGGCCGCGGTCGCGGTGCAGCTGGCCTGCCTACGCGGCCGGTGGTCGGTGCGGGGAGTCTGCTGCTCCATGGTGCTCAAGGCTCCGTGCGTCGTGGTTGACGTGACGCAGTCTCGGAGCAAGGAGCGCCGATACCATCGGGCCGTTCCTTAGACGGGGCCTCATTCGGGGAGCCGCGGCTCCACCGCGTCCGGGACGGCCACGAGCCCGAGGTCACGGGCCACCGTTGCCGCAGCCACGCGGGACTCCACTCCCAGCTTTCCGTAGATGTTGGAGACGTGGACGCTCGCGGTCTTGGGGCTGATGAAGAGACGGTCGGCGATCTCCCGATTGCCGAGGCCGGCGGCCAGCAGCCCGAGGACCTCCAGCTCACGCTCGGTGAGCCCGAACGGGCGTCCCGCTCCACGAGCACTAACGTCGCGGCGCAGTCCGGCTCGGCCGGCCAGCTCGCGGATGGCCTCGCCCAGCCTCGACGCCCCGAGGGTCTCGGCCAGTGCCGTGGCCTGCTCGATCTCGCCGGCAGCTTCGTCGGTGCGTCGTCGGTCGCCCAGCAGCGCCGAGGCCAGCCGCCATCGACCGTACGCTTCCACGTAGGGTCGGCCCTCCGCGGCCTTCGCGGCCTTCCGCCAGCGAGCCACCGCACGCCGGCCGGGGCCATGCTCGGCGCGCGCCATCTCGGCCCTTGCGAGGGCCAGCTCGGGTGCCCAGGATGCCATGAGGCCGGGTCGCCTTCGAACGCGCTCGAGGGCGGACCGCACTCGAGCGATCGTCAGCGTCGACGCGGCCGCTTCCACGCCCTCGGCCCGCTCGATGAGCGCCAGGTCGGCGCCGGCGCGAGCGGCTAGGGTCAACAGCTGCGGCAGACTGGAGTCGAGGCCGACCGACTGAGTGAGGCTGGCGCCGCGAGTGGCTTCGCTGCCCTCCTCGTAGGCGCCCGCGACGACGGCCACGACCTCGAGCGGACGTCCGGCCCAGACGAGCCGCTCAGCGCGTGCCACCGCCAGCCAACGCATGGCCTCGACGGCGGTCGTGGCCTCAGTCTCGTCCCCGGCCAGCCGCAGCGCCTCATCCGCTTCCTCGTTCGACGCGCGGGCCGCGTGGATCAGGGCACTGATCGCGAGCAGGCCGACGCGACCTGAGCCCGAGGCTCCATCGCGCAGCGCCTCATCGATGATCTCGAGCGCGCTGTCCCAGTGGCCGGCGCGATACATGCTCCTGGCGCTTGCGGCGCGCAGCGTGGCCCCGTAGGTCCGGGCGACGCCCTGTTCGACCGCGCGGGCATAGCCAGCCTCCGCCACACGCACCACGTCATCGGGGCGGTCGGCCACCTCGTAAGCCGCCACCAGCTGGGTGGCGGCGAGCACCACACCGACGGGGTAGCGGCGATCGTCGAGGCGATCATCCGGCAGGCTCGCATCCGCCTCCTCGATGCGCCGCGCGGCCTCGAGGGTCTCGGCGATGCGGACGATGCCGGCGTCGATGTCCCCGTCGAGCAGGAGACAGCCGCCGATGACGCCGTTGGCCAGCACTTCCTCCTCGATGGCGTTGGCCGCACGGGCCAGACCTAGGGCTTCCTCAGCGTTGCGCCTGGCCTCGCCGATCTCGTCGTTGATTAGCAGGAGCCCGGCCAGGTGCGCGATGGCGTTGGCCTGCCAGCGGAGGCTGGTCCCGGGCGACAGGCGCGCCACCGCTGCGTGCGCCTCGCTGAGCGCCTCGGCCTGGTGTCCGGCCTCCCACAGGTACCAGCGCAAGCTGGAGCGGACGAGCTCCGTCAGATCGTCGTCATCAGGAGCGTCTTCGATGAACCGCCGGGCCAGCTCGATGGCCCGGTCGTACTGTCCCGCCCGGGCTGCTGCCGTCGAAGCGCGCTGCATGATGCGTGGGCGCGTCGTTCCGGTCAGCTCCTCCCTGTCGGACGTCTGCGGCCACAGCTCGAGCACACGCTCGTAGTGGTGCAGGGCAGTGGCATAGGCGTAGCGGGCCTCCGCACTGAACCCCGCTGTCGCGTGCCAGCGCATCGCTTGTCGCGAATCTCCCGCAGCGTCCCAGTGATAGGCGATGGCCGACGGATCGGCACCCCGGCGCGACTCGAGCGCCTGCGCATAGGCCGCATGGATGACCCGAGCCTCCGGAGCGGACAGGTGCTCGGCCACGACCGCGCGCACGAGCTCGTGTCGGAAGCGGAAGCTCGCGTCGCGTTCGCCGGCCCGCACCAGCACCTGCTCTTCGAGGCCCACCTCCATGGCCCGGTCGACCGCCGCCTGCTCCAGTCCGGACGCAGCAGTCAGCAGCTCGACGTCGATGCTCCGGCCAAGCACCGCGGCCACGCGCAACACCTTCAGCACATCGGCAGGCAGGCGCGCAGTGCGCGCACCGAGGAGATCGCGCAGGCGAGGCGATCCCTGGTCGTTACCCTCGACGGCAGCGGCCACGAGCTCCTCCGTGAAGAGCGGATTGCCGTCGCCCTGCTCCCAGATGCGTTCAGCCTGGGATCCGCCCACGCCGTCCTCGAGGATGGCCGCGATCTGACGACGGGTCGCTTCGCGGTCAAGCCGTTCCAGCTCGATGCGCAGGACGCCCGAGCCACGCTCGAGCTCGACGAGGAACGGCAGCACTTGGCTCCCGACCGCGAGCGCCTCGGTCCGGACGGTGACCACGAGCACGACGTCGGCCTTGCGGATGCTCTGGCTCAGGAACGCGAGCAGCTGCAGGCTGGCCGGGTCGATCCACTGCAGATCCTCGAAGACGAACACGGTAGGCCGGTCCTCGGCGACCCGCTCGGCAACGTGCAGCAGGGACTCGAAGAGCCGGAGTCGCTGGAGTTCGCTCCCGCCACGAGTGCTTGTCGGGGATGCGCCCATGACCTCGCCGATCTCGGGCACGAATTGCGCCAGTTCCACGCCTGCCGGCCCGAGCAGGGTCTTGAGCTCGCTCGGTTCGAGCTCACGAACGAGATCACGGATGATCTCGGCGAACGGCAGATACGGCAGCTCGGCCCCGTAGACCAGGCACTGACCGCGCAGGACCCTGACGCGTTCGCCAAGTCCGGCCGTGGCTTCGTCGACGAGGCGTGTCTTGCCGATGCCGCCTTCGCCACCGACCACGATGACCTGGGGCCGTCCGTCGCCGATGTCATCGATCACCGCGCGGATCGAGGCCAGCTCCTCCCGGCGCCCGACGAGCGTCGGGCTCGATACCCGCTTCGAGGCTGCCATCGGCACATGGTGACCACGCGGGCTGTCTCTGACAAGACACGGATTGGCAGAGAATGAGCCAGGGTCTAAGGCGTGGCCCGATGGCACCGGGCCTGCGGGCCCATAGGCTCGCACCATGGATACCACGACCTTTCCCGATCCATCAACCTTCGGGTCCCTGATCGACCTGCTCGACGATGCCGCCGAGCGGTACCCGCAGGACCGCGCCGTGCTCAGCTTACGAACGGACCGTGGCCTCGAGGTCGCGTGGTCGGCTGCCGAGCTCCGGGGCCGGGCGCGGCTGGCCGCTTGGCGTCTGCGGGCCATGGACCTCTCCCCGGGGGACCGGCTCCTGACCTGGAGTCCGTCGACACCGGCGCTGCCAGCCGTCTACTGGGGCGCCATGATGGCCGGTGTCATCTTCGTGCCGCTCGACGTGCGCATGGCGCCGGCGGTCCTGCGCCGGATCGCAGAACGCTCCGAAGCCCAGCTGCTCGCGGTCGGCGGGGAAGTGGCCGCGCCCGACATCGAGGGCTCCGGACTGGAGCATCTGCCACGTGTCGATCTCGAGTCGCTGGTCGCCGATCCGGTCGGCAGCGACCGCACGTTTCCTCCGGACTGGAGCGACCAGCTCGATGGTTGGCCCCGACCCGACCGCTCGGCGCTCGTCGAGATTGTCTACACCTCGGGGACGACGAGCACGCCCAAGGGCGTGCAGCTGACGCACGGCACCTTCCTCTCGACGATCGCGGTGGCACGCGAGCTGGTCCCGCCCCGCCACCATCGGATGGTCGGCGTCCTGCCGCTGTCGCACCTGTTCGAGCAGGTGATCGTGCTCTTCTACGGCGTCATGCTCGGCAGCGAGATCGTCCACGTCCGCTCCTACAATCCGCGCACCCTCTTCGAGGCTATGCGCGAGCTGCGAGCGACCACGATGGTCGTGGCGCCCCAGATCCTCCAGCTGTTCTGGAACGGGCTGCTGCGCGAGGTGGAGCGTCAGGGGAAGCTGGCTGCGTTCGATCGGACTCGACGCATCGCGCGCCATCTGCCCATGAGCTGGCGCCGCCGCCTCTTCCGCGGGCTTCACACGCAGCTCGGCGGAGAGCTCACGATGTTCGCCACCGCCGGTGCCTATCTGCCCCCTGGGCTGCAGCTGCAGTGGGAGGACCTGGGCATCCGGGTGGTCCAGGGCTATGGCGCCACCGAGGTCGGGCCCGCGGCCAGCAACACCGAGCGAGACCACCCGCCTGGCGTCGTCGGTCGGACCGTCCCGCCGGTGCGCATCGAGCTCGACCCCGACGATTCCGAAATCCTCATCGGCGGCCCCACGGTCAGCCCCGGCTACTTCGACGACGAGGAGGCGACGGCGGCGGCGTTCGGGTCTGATGGTTGGTACCGCACCGGCGATATCGGCCGCTTCGACGAGCAGGGTCGCCTCGTGCTCGTGGGTCGCAAGAAGAACATCATCGTCCTGTCCAACGGGCTCAACGTCTATCCCGAGGACATCGAGAACCTGCTTGCGGACCAGGGCCTGGACCAGGCCGTCGTGCTGGAGACCGCTCCGGGTCGGATCGAGGCGGTGGTCATGCCTCCGGGCACGATCCCCCTGGTGGCGCCCGGTCGCGGCGGCCAAAGCGAGCGGTCGGGTCTCGAGGAAGCCACGGCCCGAAGTAGCATCGCGGCCATCGTGAAGGCCGTCAACGCCGAGCTCGCGCCGCATCAGCGTCTCGCTGGCTGGCGCATGTGGCCAGAGCCCGACTTCCCGCGCACGCACATGCTCAAGGTCCGCCGAGATGCGGTCCGCGAGTGGGCCGAGGCCGACGTGCCCCTGGCTGTTCGCGAGGAACGCTGAGACATGGCTATCCGCGGCCGCAACCCGGAACTGCGCTAAGCCTGATCGTGGTGGTGCCGTGCTGCCCAACGCCGCGGCCCTGCTGGGTCTCAGGTCACGCTAGCGCAGGAGCCGGGTCAGCCACCGCCAGCGGCGCGGTCGATCCGCCGCGTCCACGCACGATCGGTGGAGCTCCGTGATGGCCGGCGCGAGCCGCTCGCTGACAGCGTCCGTCAGCTCACGAGCCAGGCGCATCTCCTCACGGGATCCCGGCTCCGGCACCCCGCGCCAGCGCTGACCCAGGAGTGACGCCGGATCGGTCGGCTCGAGGATCCTGATCCCGATGCGCTTGCCCCGATAGAGCTCGTCAGCACCGGCCATGGCCACGGGCACGATGGGCGCGCCTGTGCGCAGGCAGAGCAGGGCGCTCCCCGTTCGCATCCGCGCGGGCGCGTCCACCGGCCCGCCGATCTGGCCTTCAGCGAAGAGCGCCAGGACGGCGCCCTCGTCGATGACCGCCTGGGCCGAGCGGACGTGGACGGAAACATCCGTGCCGCCGCGCCATACCGGCAGCAGTCCACCGGCTCGCCGGAGCAGGCGTTCCTTCCAGGGACGGTCGAAGGCCGTCGGTCCGGAGCCGAGGAACCACACCCGCGGCTCCAGCGGCAGCGCATGGATCAGCAGCATGGGATCGACCCAGCTGCGGTGCAGCGCGCAGACCGCGACGAAGCCATCCCGAGGCAGGAGCTCGGCGCCAGCGACCTCAAGCTGGAGGTCGCAGACACGCAGGAGGAACGACCTCCCGACCGCGACAAGGATCCGATAGAGACGTGGCGCATGCCGGCTCGGTGGCCGCTGGAGCCAGTCGATGCCCTCCTTGGGTCGATGGCCCAGGCTGGCTGCGAGCGCCTCCGGCCTGCGGGCCCGCGCGATGGCGTCGTCGCCACCGCCGAGCAGTCGGGTCTTGAGGTCCATGGTAAGAAGCTACGACTAAGGCGCCGGCGTTCCATCGGGCGAGTCTCGATAGCGGTGCCTTACCTCAGTCGTCCATCTGGTCGCGCCGCCCATACTGACTGTGTGACGCAGCGACCGTGGACGACCCAGAAGCTCATCGCCCCACCAGGCGCGCCAGAGCTGGTGGTGATCCAGGTGCGCGTGCCGTCCGACCAGCGAGCGGCCTTCGACGACTGGTTGCGCCGTTTCAACAGCTCGGTCGAGCACTCGGATGGCCACCTCGACTACGACCTCACCACGCCGACGCCTGGGTTCGATGAGGATTGGGTGCTCGTCCACCGCTTCACCGACAAGGCCAGCGCCGCTTCGTGGGTCGGCTCTGCTGAGCACCAGCAGCTGATCGAGTCGGTCCGGCCGCTCGTCAGCGGCGATGTCGATGTCCACCTCTACACCTCCGATCCGCGTCGGCGAGGCGTGGTGTCGGCGCTGTTCACGACCCAGGTCGACCCTGGCCGTGAACAGGAGTTCCTCGAGTGGAGCACGCATGTCGCGGCCGCGCAGGCCGCGTTCGAGGGTTTCGTCAGCTACCAGTTGGAGCCCCCCATCGAGGGCGTCCAGTCGGACTGGATCGCCATCCTCAGCTACGACACCGATGCGCACATGCGCGCCTGGCTGTCGTCCCCGGAGCGTGCGTCACTCCTCGCCGATGGCGCCTCGTTCGACGAGCGCGCCCGGGTCCACATCGTGCGCAACGAGCTTGACGCCTGGTTCAACGTCGGTGGGACAGGGGCTTCGGCGCCGGCCTGGAAGCGCAACATGCTCGTGCTGCTCGTGCTCTACCCGGTGGTCTTCCTCACCGCGACCTGGATCCAGGACCCGCTGCTCGTCGGCAACGGCCTGCCCTTCTGGCTGGCCCTGTTCGTGGCCAACATCATCTCTGTGGTGGCACTCGGATGGCTGCTCGTGCCGGGCGCGGACAAGCTCTTCGGCTGGTGGCTCTATCCGAGCGGGCGAAGCCGGCGCATGGCCACGCTCGTCGGGACCATCGTCGTCATCACGCTCTACGGGCTTTCGCTCGCCTTGACGCGCTGCATATCGGAGTGGACCTGGCCGTAGGTGGTGGTGGGCTGGAGGGTCCGATGGGCCAGCATGCGAGTCGCATCGTCGGACCCATCCGACCGGGCCCGGCGGATGACCACAAGGAGGACGATGACGATGGCGACGGCGGCCAGCACGACCGAGAGCCAGATGATGGGCGGCACGCCGATGAGCGTGGCCACGGCGGTCGCGGCGAGGACGCCAAGGCCGAGGTAGCCGAGGTTGCGCGTATCCATGACCGCAACGCTACGCGCGCGGTCGTCCTCGAGACACCCGTCGATGGTCATCCCCGGCGGCCCTGAAGGGTAACCCGCTCTGCTTCGCGGTCACGCCGGTTCGAGCAGCATCCCCGAGTCGCTCGACCACAGTGCCCGATAGCCATGCTCCGCGATGAGGGCAGGACCGAGGGCGGGGTCGTTGGCACCGTCGATGAAGACGACCGCGGTTTCCCCGGCCAGGTGCCGATCCATCCAGCCAGCCACGCAGCCGGCGCGATCTTCACCGTCTTGGCACGCGGCCAGCTCGTCCTCTGCCACCAGACGCGCGTCCCGGAGATCAGCGACCCACTCGAGGCCCTGGGCGGCTGTGGCGGTACGACGCTCCGATAGCGCCGGGAACCACTCGCTGACGATGTCATCGCCCCATGCCGCGGTCGCGAGCGAGGCGACCATCGTCTCGTCCGATGTGTTCTCCCGGATCCATGCCATCGCAGCCCGCTGGTCGTGGGTGAGGGCCGCCGATGGGCGCGTGGCATCGAGTGCCTGCCAGGCCGCCGGGAGGAAGGCCAGGGCCAGCGCCGCGAGCACGATGACGCGCTGCCAGCGCAGCCGCTGGACCGCTGTGAGCTCGCCGTCTCGCCGGCTCCGCAGCCCCCACGTCAGCGGCTCGATCACGTCGAGCACGCCATGGGCCGCGAGCATGCTCACCGGTGCGGCCGCTGCCACCGGCGAGAAGCGGATGTCGAACACGAAGACTCCGAGCCGCCAGACCAGCAGCTGTGGGTGCCGGACCTTGGACTGCTGGATCTGGCCGACGATGTCGAGGATGCCCACCACCGGCGCGATGGCCAGGAACAGGAAGACGTAGGCCAGGAGCGAGGCCACCAGGTCGCGGTCGGGCACGCCGGAGGCGGAAAGGAAAGGCTCGATCCCGTGCCGCGTCGCGACCGTCGCGAGCCAGGGCAAGATCACGATCAGGGCGCCGACCGCCGAAGCTACCAGCAAGACAAGCCCCCGGATCGTGCGCCAACGTGTGAGCACGGCCGCCCCCAGGGCCACCGCCAGGAACACGCCCGCCTGGGGATGGGTCATGACCGCGAGGCCAGCCAGCAACGATGTGAAGACCACGTCCAGCGGGCGCCCGGTCCGCAGCATGCGCAGGCCCTGCCAGGTGGCGAGGACCGCGAGGGCCAGGCCCATCGACCGGGTCAACCCACCGCCGCCGATGAGGGCCGTGACCGCCGGGGAGACGCTGAGCAGCGCCCCGAAGAAGCCCATCGACAGGAGTGCGTGGCGACGGGTCGGTCCGATCTCGTCGGCCAGCAGGAACATCGCGCCGACCGCTGTCAAGGCGAAGGCGGATGGCAGGAAGCGCAGCAGGTCCGAGCGGGCCAGCCCAGTGACCTCCTCGATGCCCGCCGCGAGGTAGAACCCCAGTGGTGGGTAGGCGAAGGGGATCACACCGTGCTGGTAGGAGGTCGAGTCTGGCAGGCTGAAGCCGGCGGC
The DNA here is from genome assembly GCA_963731995.1 of uncultured Chloroflexia bacterium. Classification (GTDB taxonomy): domain Bacteria; phylum Chloroflexota; class Limnocylindria; order Limnocylindrales; family CSP1-4; genus JAFMJV01. Next base: position 110,505 of record CAVSXV010000013.1, on the reverse strand, counting down.
GATGATGTCGCCGATCATCGCGTAGAAGAGCCCACCGTCCCCGATCGGCCAGTCGTGGCTGAGCAGCGGGATAAGGAAGAGGACCGCGACGACCGCGAGGATGGCTCCGAAGGCGAGCGCCGACCACGGGCGCGTCATGTCGGTCGTTCGGGTCTCATGTCGCTCTTCCGCGTCCATCCGTGCCTCGGGCGGGTGTGATCGCGACAGTCTGGCATCCGGTGACCACCCCGTGCCTCCCGTCCGCGTCAACCCCGTATGCTCGAACCCATGGGACGGACCTTCGTGGCGTTGCTCCGTGGCATCAACGTCGGTGGCCGGAACCGGGTCCGCATGGCAGACCTGCGGGCATGCTTCGTTGACGCCGGCTTCGACGATGTGCGCACCTACATCCAGAGCGGCAACGTCGTGTTCCGGTCGGACGAGCCGGACCGCCAGCGACTACGGCAAGCGCTCGAGCAGACCCTGGCTCGGGCCTTCGACTACGACGCCACGGTAGAGCTGCGCGACCGCGCCGAGCTGCAGGCCGTGGTCGACGGGGCGCCGGCCGGGTTCGGCTCCGACCTTGGTACGTACCGTTGCGACGTGATGTTCCTGCTGCCGCCGTTGACGCCGGACGACGCGCTCGAGGCTCTGACCCTCAGGGATGGGGTCGACGCTGCCTGGCCCGGGCCCGCGGTGGTCTACACCACGCGCGTGGTCGCACTCGCCTCGAAGAGCGCGATCTCGAGGATCGCCTCGCACCCGACCTACAAGCGCATGACCATCCGCAATTGGAACACCACCACCAGGCTGCTCGCGATGATGGCCGAGGACTGAGCGCCGCAGTCGGGCGCTTGCGTCGAGCGGTCGAAGACGACAGACTACGCGCCGGTCACCACACCTTCGGAGGAAGACTCCTGAACCCGCGATCCGCTCTCGTCTCCCTGATCGCCGCCCTGGCCCTGGCTGTTCCTGCCGCCGCTGTCGTGGCCGACGAGGTGATCTATCCGGTGCAGCTCTACGGCGGCACCTGCGATGCCCCGGGCGAGGTCGTGGCCTCGCTGACCGAGGTGATCCCTGGTGCGTCGGCCACCGAGGGACCGACGGAGATGGAGGCGATCGAACAGGCGCTGGGATCCCCGGTCACGGCCGAGCACGCCACGGTGCCGATGGCTCTCGCGGACATCGTGTCGGGAGGCCTGGTCATCGGCGTCGCCGACGGGGCCGATGGATCGGCCGGGCCCACCGTCTGCGGTCAGTTCGGTGGCTTCGAGCTCGCGGCGCCGGACCTGCAGGCTGGTCTGGTGGGTCCAGACGGTTCGGGTGCGCACGGCGTGGCGTGGCTGCACGACAACGGGGATGGCACCACCGCGGTGTCCATCCTGCTGGCGCCCGCGGTAGAAGCTGCGACCACCGCTGCCGAGAGCGACGAGGTCCAGGTGGCGATCAGCAAGTCCCAGTACCTGCCGACGCGGCTGGAAGTCACGGTCGGCACCACCGTGACGTGGACCAACGAGGACCCCATACCTCACACCGTCACGGCCACGAAGAGGGGCTTCGACAGCGGGTACCTGGCGCAGGGTGACCGTTACAGCCACACCTTCGATACGCCCGGCGAGTTCGGCTACTTCTGCGTCTACCACCCTCGGATGCGGGCCACGGTCGTCGTGAACTAGGCCTCCGAGCGCTTCTCCGACCGCCTGCTAGGCGCCCGCCGTCGAGGCCAGCCAGGCCGCGGCCATGCCCGCGAGCCCCACGGCCTGCAACAGCCAGCCGGCTTCCCGGGCTCGTGGGTCGAGCCGCCACGAGAGCGCGACGCCCACGACCGCGGTGACGCTCGCGACGGACGCGACGCCGATAGCCAGGTTCGAGGCCGGGGCCGCCCAGAGCATCGTGATCCACCCGAGCGCGAGCACCGTCGCCATCAGGGCTGCCAGGACCCACTCGGACCGGCGGGGCCCAAGTCGCGTGGCGAGGCTGCGTCGGCCCACGTGCTCATCGGCGTCCACGTCCGCGAGGCTGTTGGCGAGGTGGATGGTCGGGCCCGCCAGCGCGGCGACAGACAGCAGCAGGGGCCAGCCAGGCGGCGCGACCCCGGCGGCACCGACCCATGTCCATGCCAGCAGCAGCGGGAAGGCTGCGGCGAAGCCCAGCCAGCCGAGCCCGAGTCGACGAAGCACCAGATCGTAGGCTACGCCCGTCGCGTAGCCCAGCACGCCCAGTACGAAGACCGCCGGGCCCAGGCTTGCCGAGATGCCCAGCCCGACCGCTGCTCCGAGGCCGACGAGCGCGAGGGCCAGCCAGACCGGGACCAGGCCGGCCGGGATGGGCTTGCGAGGCTTGTGCAGGCGGTCGGTACCCGCGTCGACGACGTCGTTCAGCGCACCGATGGAGAACTGGAAGCCGAGCATGGCGATCGCGAGCACGGCTGCCGTTCGCGGTTCCGCACCGGCGATGCCGGCGATGACCGCGACGAGCCCGGCGTTGATGGCGCTCGGGACGGGGTGGACGATGGTCAGGGCCAGCAGCACCTGCCTGCCTCGAACGATCACTTCCCCTCGGCGTGCCACTCGCTCCTCCTGATCGGACCCTCCGTCGCCAGCGAGTCTGCGGCCTGCGAGGTCGTATCACCAGCCTCGCGACGCGATCAAGCCCCCAGCCGAAGCCGGGGGCTTGATCGCGTATGGCCAGGTATCAGGAGCGGCTGGCCCTCAGGGGCGTGCGTCGCTCCCGACGTGGTCGGGCGGTACTACTCGCCCGAGAACTGCGCCATCATCTCTTCGGCGTTCTCCGCGGTGATGACCGCGGTGCCGAGCGTGACTTCCTTCTCCGGGACCAGACCCTCTTCGAGGATCTTGACCGCGTAGTCGATGGCCTCAGCGCCACCGGTGGGGTAGAGAAGCGTGACGCCGAGCCGGCCGTCGATGACCGACTGGATGCCGCCGTCAGGCGTGGGCAGTCCGTCGTAGCCGACGAAGAGCATCTTCGAGAGGTCCATGCCCTGGGCCTCAGCAGAGATGATGCAGGCCTCGGCCATGGGATCGTTCTGGCCGACGCAGACGTTGATGTCCGGGTGTGCCTGCAGCATCTGCTGCGACACGGGATCGCCTTCTCGCGCAGCCAGTCGGCATTCAGCTCCGCGACGATCTCGATGTTGGGGTTCTCCGCCATGCCCTCGCGCAGGCCATCGCCGCGCTCCAGGGTGCCCGAGGTGCCCTCGAGGCCACGGATCTCACCGACGTTGCAGGGCTCGAGACCCTGATCCGCGCACCACTGCGCGACGTACTTGCCGGCCTCCCGGCCGAGGAGCACGTTGTCAGCGCCGATGAACATCATGTAGTCCTCGCCGAGGACGCGGCGGTCGAGCAGGATGTTGGGGATGCCCATGTCGTTGACCTTCTTCACGACATCGGTCAGAGGAGCCGCTTCGTTCGGCGAGATGATCAGCAGGTCGATGCCCTGCTGGATGAAGTTCTCGACGTCCGCCACCTGCTTGGCGTTGTTCTGGGCGGCGTCTGCGAAGACGACCTCGATCTCGGGGTACTGGTCGGCGGCTGCCTGGATCTGGTCGTTCATGGCCTGGCGCCACGGCTCACCCTTGTTCGCCTGCGACATGCCGATGACGTACGTCTCTTCATCCTGAGCGACTGCGGCTGCAGCAAACGAGGAGACCATAAGCGTCGTGACCGCCGCGGCGATCGCGATGCGTGTGCTCGTTCGTGTTCTTCCTGATCATCGAGTTTCCACCTCTCCGATATCCATTGCCTGGACGTGTTCTGCGTCGCCAGTCTGTGCTGAGCTCCGCCTGATATGCGATGTGTCGGCGGGCCCTCCTTTCTGATGTGGGTGATTGGAGTGCAAGACGTTCGCGGTGTCACGCGCCGCGGACGCGGGTGACTATTCGGTGCGGTTGCTGCCTTGCTGGCGCTGGATGGCCACGGCGGCCACGATGATCACGCCCTTCAAGATCAGCTGGAATTCGGACGAGATGTTGTTGAGGCCCAGGATGTTGTCGAGGATGCTGAGGATGACCGCGCCGATCATCGTGCCTACCACGGTGCCCACCCCGCCCGATAGCAGGGTGCCGCCGATGACCACCGCGGCGATCGCATTCAACTCATAGCCACTGCCATCGACGTGACTGCCCTGGCTCACGAGCGCGGCGTGGAGCAGAGACGCCAGTCCGGCCAGCAGGCTCACAGGCACCGAAGACGAGGATGGTCACTCGCTTGACGTTCACGCCTGAGAGGCGGGCCGCTGTCTTGTTGCCTCCGATGGCGTAGACGTGCCGGCCGAAACCCGTGTGATTCAGGAGCAGGGTCGCGATGATCCCGACTCCGATGAAGTAGAACATCGAGGTCGGTACATCAAGGCCGAGGATCTCGATGGTGCCGCCGAAGAGGGCCTTGAAGCTGGCCGGCGCTGCGTCAGCGCGGTCGCCGAACGCGAGTGGGATGGCGTAGCCGCCGGCCAGGAGCGACGCGATGCCACGTGCCACGCTGAGCATCGCCAGAGTCGTGATGAACGACTGCAGGTTGAAGCGCGTGGTCACCCAACCGTTGACGAGGCCCACGGTGCCGGTGACCGCGAGAGTCAGAGCCACGGCCGGGATGGTATCGAGGCCCAGTTGCATCAGGCCCTTGGCAGCGACCACCGCGCCGAGCGCCATGACCGCGCCGACCGAGAGGTCGATGCCCGCGATCAGGATCACCATGGTCATGCCGATGGCGATGATGCCGTTCACCGACGCGAAGCGGACGATGTTGAGCAGGTTCGCCGGCTGCAGGAAGACGATCGTCCCGTCGCGCGTGGGTGAGGCGAGCGCCGCCAACCCCACCAGGATCAGGAGGATGAGCCAGCCCTGGTGGCGGAGTGCGAACCGGCCCAGGTCGCGTGCTCGGCTGCTCTTCGGTGCGCTCGCTCGGCATCGGCGTCGTCGGCGTCGTCATCAGCGCGGTCCTCACTGGATGACCGACGTCGGACGCGTCCGATGGGCTCGGGTGGCAGCTTCCATGATGATCTCCTCGGTCGCCTCGGCTTGGTCGAGATCGACGACCAGCTCACCGTCAGACAGGACAAGGATGCGATCGCAGATGGCGAGTAGCTCCGGCAGCTCCGACGACCCCATGACGACGGCGGTGCCGCCCTCGGCGATGCGACCGATCAAGGCGTAGATCTCAGCCTTGGCGCCCACGTCGATGCCGCGAGTCGGTTCATCGAGCAGCAGGACACGGGGCTTGGTCAGCAGGCACTTGGCCAGCACGACCTTCTGTTGGTTGCCACCCGAGAGGGTGGACACGTTGACCTCCGGGCCGGGCGTCTTGATGCGCAGGTCGTCGATCGACTCCCGTACGGCCTCGCGTTCGGGTCCGGCGGCGGATCACGCCGGCCCTCATGTACTGACCAAGCGCGGAGAGCGTGATGTTGTGAGCGACTGAGCTGGTCATCACCAGGCTGAGGTTCTTGCGGTCCTCGGTCACGAGGGATACGCCAGCGGCGATGGCACTGGCCGGGGCCTTGAACAGGCCCGGCTCGCCGCCGATAGTGATCTCACCGCTCACACGACTCGCCGGATAGACGCCGTAGAGCGTTTCGAGCAACTCGGTGCGGCCAGCACCCAGCAGCCCGGCGACGCCGACGATCTCGCCCGCGCGAACCTCGAACGAGACATCTTCGAGCCCACGTCTTCCGACCTCGGGTGACTTGAGACAGAGGCCGTCCACCTTGATCACGACCTCGCCGAGTTCCACCTCGGCCTTGGGGTACAGGTCGGTCGAGTGAACGCCCGACCATGCTGTCGACCAGCTCACGTTCGGTCCCAGTCGGCGGTCGGCCGGCTGTCGACGTACTCGCCGTCGCGCAGGACCGTGACCTCGTCGGTGATCTGGAAGATCTCGCCCAGCTTGTGCGAGATGTAGATGATGGTGTGGTTCGCTTCCTTGAGTCCCTCGATGACCTCGAAGAGGTGTGCGATCTCGGTCTCGTTGAGCGCCGCCGTCGGTTCGTCGAAGACCAGCAGCTTGGCGTCCAGCGAAAGGGCCTTGGCGATCTCGACCAGCTGCTGTTCGCCGACTCGGAGGTTCTTGATCGCCCGTTTCGGTGAGACATCGAGATGGAGTCGCTCAAGGTAGCCGCGCGCTCTCACGCTGCATCGCCGGCTTGTCGAGTGGCCCGAGCTTGGTATGGAGCTCGCGACCGAGGAAGATGTTCTCTGCGATGCTCAGCTCCGGGATCAGCTGCAGCTCCTGGTGGATCAAGGCGATGCCGGCACGCTGGGCGTCGCGCGGGTCGTGGAACTTGAGCCGTGTCCCGTCAAGGAGCACCTCGCCCTCGTAGTCGGCATACACGCCGCCGAGCACCTTGCCCAAGGTCGACTTGCCAGCTCCGTTCTCGCCGACCAGGCCATGCACCGTTCCGGTCTGGATCATCAGCGAGAAGTCGGACAGCGCCTGCACTCCCGGGAATGACTTCGAGACCGATCGGAACTCCAGCACGAATCCTCGGCTCCGCTAGCTGCGAACCCTCCCCCGTCTGCCTTGAGGCGACAAACGCATAGGCGGGCCCACGTCCCCACGATACGGGGAGCGATCGACCGCATCCACCCTCCGGACCCTCGGGTCAGCAGCCGGATAACCCGCCCATCGTCGTGGGGATTTCCCTCCGCTCCGTGCCGGGAGTGCGTCGGGCCCATGCCTACAATGGCCACGCCAGCGGGCGCACAGTGGCACGTCAGCGACAGGGGAAAGCCGGAGACGTGGCGACTATCACAACGCGGCCGCTCATGGCCGTGACAGGACTCTCCCGGCGATTCGGGGACCTGGCCGTCATCAGGGACATCTCCTTCGACGTCCACCCGGGCGAAGTCCTTGGCATCGCCGGCCAAAGCGGAGCGGGAAAGACCGTCCTGGCCATGCTCATCGCGGGCCTCCTTACACCGGACAAAGGTGAAGTCAGCTTCGATGGACACCGTCTTGCCTGGCCCTTCTCCGGGCAGGACCTGGGTATCGAGATCATCACGCAGCGGCCTGAGCTGGTCGAGACGATGGACATCACCAGCAACATCTTCCTGGGCCACGAGGCAGCCTGGTCGCGGGGCGGGCGCTGGTTCACCGTCCCAGACCGCACACGCATGGAGGAGGAGGCCTCCAGGATCCTCGCGGAGCTCGGTCTCTCGTCGGCATCTCTGGGCGAACAGGCGGCCAACCTCTCGAGCGAGCAGCGCCAGCTGCTGGCGATCGCCAAGGTGATGTGCCGGTCCTCTCGACTGGTCATCGTCGACGAGCCGACCGAGCAGTTGTCGTATCGCTACCAGCAACGACTCCTGGCGCTCATTCACACCTGGCGCCGGCAAGGCATCACGGTCGTCTTCGGCAGCAAGGAGCTGGAGCACCTGTTCGCGGTCACGGACCGGATCCTCGTGCTTCGGGAGGGCTCCTGTGTCGCGACGCATCGTACCGGACGAGGTGACCCGCCACCAGCTCGTGTCAGATCTGCTCGGGGCGAGCGATCCTCGGCAGCCGACCCCCGCTCTGTGGGCTCTCGACAGCTTCCGGAGCGCACGCGATCAGGCCGATGGCCTGAGCCAGCAGCAGGAGCTGCTGGAGCGGAGCCTGGAGGCGCAGGGCACCTTCAATCAGCAGCTCATCGAGCAGCTCGGGCGACAGGTGAAGGCGCTTGACCAGGCGAACATGGCGCTGCAGGAGGCACAGCGGCGACTGCTGACGGAGCGTGAGGAGGAACGCAAGCACCTCGCGCGCGAGCTGCACGACGAGGTCATCCAGGACCTGCTGAGCGTGAACTATGAGCTCGGGGACATCACCGATGATCCCGCCGCCAGCGCGGCCCTCAGGGCCGACATCGGTGACATCAGCGAGAGCATCCGCGAGCTCGTGGTGGACCTTCGACGGATCTGCGGTGATCTCCGCCCGCCGACGATCGACAGCCTCGGGATGGCGGCTGCGCTCCAGTCCTACAGTCAACTGTGGAGCGAGCGGACTGGTATCTCGGTCGACTTCGATCCGTCACCGGACCTCCGCCGACTCCCGGAGGCCATCGAGCTCTCGGTCTTCCGCATCATCCAGGAGGGGCTCAGGAACGTCCACAAGCATGCCGAGGCAACCGCTGTCGAGATCCGCGTGCAACACACCTCACCCCGGAGGCTGAAGGTCTCGGTGGCCGACGACGGCCGGGGCCTGCCCGAGGACTTCGATCTCTCCAGGCTCTCGATGGAGGGCCACTACGGACTCCTGGGGCTGAGCGAACGCGTGGCCCTGCTCGACGGGCGCCTCAGGCTGGAGAATCGGCCGGCCGGCGGACTCCTGCTGGAGGTAGAGGTCCCTCATCCGCGGGTCGAGGCCGCGTCACCGACGATCTGAACTGACGGCAGCTGCGCTCGTCGGACGTCAATCGTCGAGATCGTCGATGACGAGCCGTAAGGAGGCGACGTCAAGGTCCTTCTTGTCGAGGAGGGCGACCGCGCCCGCCTGCAGGCCCTGGTCGCGGAAGGCACGGTCCCGATAGGCGCTGATCAGCATCACCCGCGTCAGGGGCGAACGTGCCTTGATCTGACGCGTGCACTCGATACCATCCTCGTCGCCGAGCACGACATCGACGACCGCGAGGTCCGGGGTGACACTGCCCAGCAACTCGACGGTCTCATCGACACTGCCGGCCTCGTTGACCGTCGCTCCAGGACGGATGCGGTCGACGATCTTCCGAAGCCGATGGCGGTACCGTACGTTGTCGTCCACCAGCAGGATCGAGATGGGTCGCGCGATCGCCAGCTCGTCGGTGGATCCCGGATCGAGCCCCGGCCCCAGGGGCCCGAGGACCTCAGGATGCTTGGAGACGTAGCTCACGACCTCGAGGCGACTCTGGACCCCGAGATGGCGATAGATGCCCGTGAGGTGCTTCTCGACCGTCTTGACGCTCAGCCCCATGCGGTGAGCGATCGTCTGATTGTCGAAACCGGCCTGTAGCAGGGAGATGATGTCGCGCTTGCGGGTCGATAGGGCGCCGTTGCTCGTGGTGGGGGTCTCCGGGCCGCTGGTCAGCCGGTCCAGGAGCCGGCCCGTCACCCACTTCTGGCCGGCCATGATGCGCCCGACCGCCAGCTGCAGCTCCGCCAGGGACTGGTCCTTCAGGTGATACCCATCGACGCCCGCACCCAGCAGGCCTCGCACGTACACGTTGTCGTCATGAGCGCTGATGACCAGGATCTTCATGTCCGGGTAGTCATCGCGGATCGCCTGGATCGCTGTCAGTGGCTCGAACGCGGGCATGGCGACATCGATCAACAGCAGGTCCGGCTGCGAATGCGCCAACGCTGCCTCGACCGACGGCCCATCACTGGCTTCGGCGACGATCTCGTAGCCAGGTAGTCCTGCGAGCGCCCGATAGATGCCGGCCCGCACCAAGGCATGGTCGTCTGCAAGCACGATCCGCACTGGAGTCACGGATCGAGTATAGGGTCGCGAGCCGCCGCTCTCGACGTCGAGCCCCTCGGCCCTCGCGCACATGAGGGCGAGCGGGAACCGACAAGACGCCGAGGCCCGCGGCCTCCACGCGTGGGCATGGCGTGTCGAGCGTCGTTCAGCGCGGGGGTGAGGCCGCGCTCGGTGCCAGCCACCGGTGGCCTTTGGGAATCAGTGATCCGGCCGCCTCGGGGCCCCATGTCCCGCGCCGGTAGGGGAATGGTGGGTCTGGCTGGTCGAGCACCGCGTCGACGATCTGCCAGGCCGCCTCGACCGCATCTTCGCGCGCGAAGGCCATCTGGTCCCCGACGGCAGCGTCACCGATGAGCCGCTGGTAGGGCGGCATCTCTTCGCCTGTCTGGTGCCGGGCGAAGAGCTCGACCTGTTCGCCGGCCATCGCTTCTCCGGGCTTCTTGGCCCAGGCACCCAGGGAGATGGACATATCCGGAGAGAGTCGGAACCGGAAGTAGTCCGACTGCCGCGATCGCCGCTCGCCGAAGACATCGAACGGTGGTGGCTGGAGCTCGACGACGATCTCGGTGGCCGTCACGGGCAGGCACTTGCCCGCGCGGATGTGGAAGGGCACGCTGCCCCAGCGCCAGGTCTCCACGTTCATCCGCACCGCGGCGAACGTCTCGACATCGGAGTCGGCAGCAACGCCGGCGACCTTCCGATAGCCCTCGTACTGACCGCGCACGACGTCCTGCGGTCGCAGCGGCCTGATCGAGTCAAGCACCTTGTACTGCTCGTTGCGCACTGCCTCGGCCGTGTGCCCCGAGGGTGCCTCCATGGCCAGGATGCTGACCGTCTGGAGGAGATGGTTCTGGATCACGTCGCGGATGGCCCCGGCAGCGTCGTAGAAAGCACCGCGGTCGGCCACGTCGAAGGCCTCGGCCATGGTGATCTGCACGGCGGCCACGTGGCTCGCGTTCCAGACGGGCTCCAGGAAGCGATTGGCGAAGCGGAAGTAGAGCAGGTTCATGACCGCTTCCTTGCCCAGGTAGTGATCGATGCGGAAGATCTGGTCCTCGTCGAAGACCTCGCGAAGGGTAGCGTTCAGGCGCCGCGCATCAGCAAGGTCGCGACCGAATGGCTTCTCGACGATGACCCGGGCCCCATCAGCGCAACCCGAGGCACCCAGCAGCTTGACGGCCCCGGCGAAGAGCCTCGGTGGGATGGCGAGGTAGTGGAGCGCGTGTCGCGCCCCGCCGAGCTCGTTCCGCAATCGGTCGAAGGTGTCCCGGTCGTCGTCGGAGCCCTTGATGAAACGCAGCTGTTCCTGGAGCTGCCTGATGATCGCCTGGTCGGAGAACCCGTGCGCCTCGAGGCTCTCGCGGGCTCGGACACGAAGGGACTCGACATCGCCGTGGCGAGCGATGCCGATGATGGGCATCGTCCAGTCGCTGTCGCGGATGAGGCCGGCCAGGGCCGGAAAGATCTGCTTCGCGCCCAGGTCGCCGGTGGCACCGAAGAAGACGAAGGCGTCCGAACGAGTCAGCGGCGGATCGTGGGCGGGCCCGGTGCCCGTGGGCTCGGCCACCCTTAGCCCTTCTTCTCGAGATGGCCGCCGAACCCGTAGCGCATGGCCGAGAGGACCTTGTCGGCGAAGTCGGCCTCGCCTCGCGAGCTGAAGCGTTCATACAGAGCCGAGGTAAGGACGGGCGCAGGGGCGCCCACGTCGATGGCCGCGAGGCTGGTCCAGCGGCCCTCCCCGGAGTCGCTGACTCGTCCGCTGAAGTCGGCCAGGGTCGGCGATTCATTGAATGCCTGGGCGGTCAGATCGAGCAGCCAGCTGGCGATGACGCTGCCACGGCGCCACACTTCGGCGATCGCCGGAAGGTCGAGCTCGTATTGGTAGTGCTGCGGGTCCCGCAGCGGCGTCGTCTCGGCGTCGACCTCGCGCGAGTGCAATCCGGCGTCCGCATGGGTGAGGATGTTCAGGCCCTCGGCATACGCCGCCATGACCCCGTATTCGATGCCGTTGTGGACCATCTTCACGAAATGGCCGGCCCCGGCCGGGCCGCAGTGGAGGTAGCCCTCCTCGTCGTTTCCCGGAGTTCCCTCGCGGCCAGGCGTCCGCGGTGCCGCGTCCACGCCGGGGGCGAGCGACCGGAACAGCGGGTCCAGGACGGCCACGGCCTCGTCCGGGCCCGCCGATCATCAGGCAGTAGCCACGCTCCAGGCCCCAGACCCCGCCGCTCGTGCCGCAGTCGAGATAGTGGATGCCCTGCGCAGCCAGGGCCTCGGAACGGCGGATATCGTCGACGTAGTAGGAGTTGCCACCGTCGATGACCATGTCGCCCGACCCAAGGTGAGGGAGGAGCTCATCGAGCGTCGCATCCACCGACGCGGCGGGGACCATCAGCCAGATGGCCCTCGGCGATGACAACCGAGCGGCCATATCCGCGAGCGAGCTCGCACCCTCGGAGATGGCTCCGTCGGCGACCAGACCCTCGACCGTGCTGCGGGTCCGGGCGTACCCGACGACCTGGTGGCCATCCTTGATCCAGCGTCGCGACATGTTGGCGCCCATGCGCCCCAATCCGATGATCCCGACTTGCATGATGGTTCGTCCTCCTGACTCCTGTCGAGTGGAATGGCTCGTGGGCTCGTCGGCGCCGCGGTGGACGCCACCTCATCGCCGGTGAGGGCACGCGATCAGGTGGTCACATGGCCGCCGGTCCCGGGGCTGGCTGCCGATCCGTGCCGCCAGGGTGTCCCGAGCAGCGGCAGCAGGTAGCGGTCGACACCGTAGTAGCCGGCGACGCGCCAGGCGAGGATGAGACCGATGCCGCAGGTGAACAGCACCGGGTTGATGGAGGCCGAACCAGACAGCATGAACGCCATGTTCAGGGTGAGACCGAAGAACGCCGCGATGCCGGTCAGGCAGCCGAACAGCAGGCCGAGACCGACCGCCATCTCACCCAGGAGCACGACCCACGAGAACCAGGACGCAGCATTGGCATCGATGAGCAGCTGCAGGAATTCGCGCCACCACTCGAAGGAGATGGCCGGCCGGCCTGATGCCGGGACGGCCACGGCGTTGTTCCAGAACCCGAGCAAGGCGGTGCCACCTGACGTCCAGGCCGGACTGCCCAGCTTGTCGAGGCCCGCGGCCAGGAACTCGAAGCCCACGAAGAGGCGGATGGGCAGCCAGAAGAGGCCAGCCTGCTGGTTGCCGAACAGGAATCGCGCGAAGGCGGGGCCTTCGATGTCCACCGTTTGGAAGTCTGGTTCGCGACTGTCCCAGAAGAGGATGACCATGAGCACGATGGCGAGCGCCCAGAAGGCGACGGTGACGATTTGGCGGAGCGTGCCCTCTGGCACTAGCCAGGGATTGACCAGATAGATGAGCAGAAGCGCCGCGACGCCCCCGATGGGAGCGATGTACTTCCGAGCGACTTCCATCACCGCACAACCCCCGATGCGTTGAGACGGCCGACGTCGGGCGATCGATCAGGCGGTGCTCTCTGGACGAGCCAGGCACCAGCGGCCTCGATCGCCCGGTGGCGACTCCGGTCGCCCCTGAGGATACGCTCCCTCGCTCCTGTTCCGCGGCCCGCTGCCGTCGGCCATCCGGTGGAGGACGGTGTGGCGAACGGTGGCGCAGCAGGCTCATCCCGGTGGCGATAGCATCAGTCGAAGTGAATTGACAACAACAGTGTCAGGGGGCCATCGATGACGAGCGAGCAGGCGTCCACGCCAGCTTCCATGGACGAGTCCGGACGAGGGCGCTGGCTGGGACTCGCGATGCTGAGCTTGGGCGTAGCGATGATCATCGTCGACGCCACCATCGTCAACGTCTCGGTTCCGGCCATCATCCGCGACCTCGACATCAAGGGCACTGAAGCCGAGTGGGTCAACACCACCTACGCGCTGGTGTTCGCCGCCCTGCTCATCACGCTCGGTCGCCTGGGCGACCAGCGCGGACGGCGCAGGATGTACCTGCTCGGCCTGGTGGTGTTCATGGTCGCTTCGGTCATCGCCGGGTTCGCCAACAGCGGCCAGATGCTCATCGGCGCTCGACTCCTGCAGGGCGTCGGCGCGGCCATGATCGTGCCCTCCACGCAGTCGATCCTCAACACCAACTTCCGCGGCCACGACCGAGCCATCGCCTTCGGCATCTGGGGCGCCGTCATCGGCGGCATGGCCGCGCTGGGTCCGCTGCTCGGCGGCTGGTTCACCACCAACCTCTCCTGGCACTGGTCGTTCTTCATCAACGTGCCCGTGGGCATCCTGGCCATCGCGGGCACGCTCTACTTCATCCGCGAGTCGCGAGACGAGCACGCCCAGGCCGGCTTCGACCTGCCCGGCTTCCTGCTCATCACCTTCGGCCTGGGTTCCTTCATCTTCGGCCTCATCGAGGGCAACACCTACGGCTGGTGGGCGCCCAAGCAGGCCGTTCGAGATCCTGGGCTGGACATGGCCGCTCGAGAGTGTCTCCATCATCCCCTTCGCCATCGGCTTCGGCACTCGCGGCGCTCGGGTTGTTCGCCTGGGTCGAGCTGCGCCGCGCGCGGGCGGGCAAGTTCTTCCTGTTCGACTTCGACCTGTGGCGCTTCCCGGCCTTCCGCTACGGCAACCTGGCGGGCACGATCGTGTCCCTGGGCGAGTTCGGGCTGCTGTTCGTGCTGCCGCTCTTCCTCCAGGCGGCGCTCGGCCTGTCCGCCTTCGACACCGGCGTCATCTTCCTCTCGCTCGCGATCGGTGCTTTCATCGCCGCACCCATCGCCGCCAGGCTGGCCAACCGCTTTGGTCCACGACGCACCGTGAGCGTGGGTATGGCCCTCGAGGCGGTCGGCATCCTGTTCGTGGCACTCCAGCTGGGCCCGAGCGTCAGCGGTCTGCAGCTGGTGCTGCCGCTCTTCGTCTACGGTGTCGGCGTGGGACTCGCCACCGCGCAGCTGACGAGCGTGACGCTCTCCGACATCCCCGTCGAGAAGTCCGGTCTGGCCTCGGGTGCCAACTCCACCTTGCGGCAGGTCGGGTCGGCCCTTGGCATCGCCATCCTGGGCACGATCCTGCTGGTCAGCCTGGGGGCGGGCGTGCGCAGCAGCCTGGCCGATGCGCCGGGGCTGCCCCCGGCGGCCGCCGAGGGCATCGCGGTGGCCATGGAGTCGTCGGCCGGTCAGGCGCTCGCCGGCATCAAGGCGCAACCCGGTTCGGAGGCTATCGTGCCGCTGCTTGACCAGGCCTTCGCAGACGCGGCCAGGCTGACCGGCTTCGTGGCTTTCGGGTTCATCCTGCTGGGCCTCGGCTTCAGCTTCCTGTTGCCTGAGACGCGCATCGCGCATGCTGATCCTCGCGAGCCGGAAGCGGCCGCGACACCGCCCATGTCCTGACCAGGAAGGTCCACCCTCGATGGCGCGATGCTGCAAGATGGCAGCCAGAGAGGTGAAACGTTGAAGAACGTGATGGACGGGGAGGGGCCGGCAAGCACGAGTCACGGCCCCGCCCCGGACGACCGAGCTCGGGAGACCGCTCTCGTCTCGATCGTCAGCGCCAAGGACCGGACGCTGACCCGTTCAGCCTCGCTCGAGGGCTTGCCGACGCTCCTGCAGGATGAGGAGGCCGTCGTCTGGATCGACCTGACCGACCCATCTCCGGCACGAGTGAGCGCGGTCGCGGAGCAGCTGGGTGTCCACGCCCTCGTGGTCGAGGACATCGTCGAGAGCGACGGGCGTGCCAAGCTGGAGGAAGTCGGCGATGTCCTGCACATCGTCCTCTTCGCCCTGACGCGCGATGACGCCACGCGACTGCACGAGATCGACTTCATCCTGGGACGCAGCTTCCTGCTGTCGGTCCATCCGGCCGCGTGGGATGTGCGCGCCGCGCATCATCTACGGGCCGGCCTCGGGTCGGTCATGGAGCGCGGACCCGATGCACTCCTGTGGGCCCTCAGCGACGCCATCGTGGACGGATACTTCCCCGTCTTCGATGAGCTTGCCGACGCGATCGACGGACTCGAGGATCGGACCCTGGAGCACGCGGACCGGGAGACGCTTCAGCAGGTCCTGGAGATGAAACGGGAGCTCATCAGGGTCCGGCACGTCCTGGCCCCGGGGCGGGAGGTGTTCAACCAGCTCACGACTCGCGAGCACGAGCTGATCGGGGAGCCGCAGGTCCTTTACTTCCGCGACATCTACGATCACCTCGTCCGCCTGACCGACGAGTTCGACAACTTCCGCGAGCTGACCGCGGCCACCATCGAGCTCTACCTCTCGACCGTCAACAACGACCTCAACGTGATCATGAAGCGACTGACCGGGGCGACCGTGGTCCTGGCCGGGATCGCCGCGGTCGCTGGTGTGTTCGGGATGAGCGAGGCGTCCTCAGCGCTCGACGGCCGGGAGGGGTTCGGGTTCTGGGCAGTCACCCTGGCGACCGTCGTCATCGCCGGGGTCGTGCTCGCCGTCCTGCGCCGCATCGGCTGGGTCTGAGCGACGATCTGTTTTTTCTCCCCCGGGCCCAGAAATCCTCGATACTGTCGTCTACCAGCGGACTCTCTCAACGTGCGTCTGTCGCTGACCCCGCACGAGGTACCCATGCCGACCACGGACGACGATCCCTTCGAGGTGGCGCTGGCCGCCGCCATCGAGGCGCTACCCGACCCATACCGGCGCGAGCTCGCGAGCGTCGCGATCGTCATCGAGGACGAACCAAGCGCCGCACAGCTCGCGAGCGTTCACGCGCACGGCCTGTTCGGCTTGTACCAGGGCGTGCCGCGCACGGCCTACGGCGCTGATCGCATGCCCGTGGCCAGCAAGATCACCCTGTTCCAGGGGCCGCTCATGCGCGCTTACCGCGGGCATGATGCTCTCACGGCTGGGGTCCGGGAGACCCTGGTTCACGAGGTCGCGCACCATCTCGGCATCAGCGACGCGCGACTCAAGGAGCTCAAGGCCGAACGGTGAACCCGCTCAGACGCTGACGGCCACGGGTGGGAGCACCGGCGGTAGGCCTTCGGGGTGACTCGCGAAACGGAGGCTCACGCGTGGCGTTAGCCGTCTGGTTCCGCTGACTCCGAGGAACGACGCACCCACGACACAGCCAGCCACTGGGCCGGGAACACCAGTAGCCAGAGCAGCTCGGTCGCGGTGGTACCGACGATGGGCAGAGCCAGCAGCGACGCGAGGAAGACCGCCGGAGCGGCCAGTGCTCGCAGCAGGCCCACGCGGTACTCAGCGCTGGTCACAGTGGATCGCAGCAGGCCGCGCCGATCGGAGTAAGCCCAACATGCTGCGCCTGCGAACCCAGCCAGCGCCAGGACGACCGCGTAGAAGGCCACCGTCAACGGGCGGTCGCCGTACTGGCCCAGGAGTGAGGTCGGAAACGGGATGAACGCGACCAACCCGAGGAGCAGCAGGTTGAGTCGGGCCAGACCTTCGTTGGTCTGCCGCACCATCAGGTACCGGCGCCAGTGCGCGAGCCAGTACACACCGATGACCGAGAAGCTCAGCGCGTAGGCGAAGATGCGCGGCCAGAGCTCGCCCAGCGCGTCGGCCAGTTCGCCATCGCTGATCTGGCCCCCCAGCTCCGGCAGTCGCACGTCAATCACCAGCAAGGTCATCGCGATGGCGAAGACGGCATCAGAGAAGAAGACCAGTCTCTCCAGTCCCAGGCCGGCCGGTTCGCCCTCATCGGCGGTGCTCTTGGGCTCGATGTTCGGGTCGGCAAGGCTCACGGCTGACATGGTGCCATCCCCGGACGGTCGAGGGCCCACCGAGGATGCCACCGAGCCCGGCGGTTCAGGTGGCGTTCTCGCTCACCCAGGTCGTGGCCTCTTCTCGCTGGTCCAGGGTGTACGTCCGGACCTCACCAGGGATCATCCAGCCGAAGACCTTGACCGTGTCGCCGAGGGCGCGCTGGTCGGTGACCACGGCGATCCGTTCCCAGGCCGAGATGTCGTGGAAGCCGAGCTTGGTGTCTTCCCACATGGCCGCCGCGGTGTAGCCCTCGTACTGCTCGCCGAACACGTACAGCAGCCGCACCTTGTCGTGGGCCTTCATCGCGTCCGCCGCCGCTGGGTCCAGGACCTGCCGATAGTCGTCGGCGTCCACCTTGCCGATAGCCTCGATGCCGATGACGGAATCCGGAAGTCCGGGGATGAGCTTGAGCATGCCTGGAGTCCTCCCTTCGATACGGGTTCGACGATACCGATGCTGTCAGGGGGTAACGATGGCGAACGCCGGGTCTGGTGCCTGCAGCAACCCCATCAGCCGGGCGAGCACGCGGGTGTCGCCCTCGATCGTCATCTCCTCGATCTGGTTGGTCAGGAGTCCGACCAGCCCGGCCCTCGGCACACGCAGGATGAGGTCCGCACCATCGACCGCCGCGGCGTGATGTACGAGGACCCCGTTACGCAGGTCGAGGCGGTAGGTCTCACCAACGTCGGTCAGCTCGACGCCGATCGAGAGCGACTCATCCCAGGCCCTGGGGCCGTCGACCCGGATGGCGATCGCGTCGAAGATCTGCTGCGGAGTCAGCGCGGCGTACATGTCAGCCGATGCGGTCGCGGCGGGGGTGCCGAAGTTGCCTTTCCGCAGCTCCATCGCGCCGGCGAGGTATGCGCTTCGCCAGGTGCCGTTCTCCGACCCGAAGCCGAGCTGCTCGAAGGCGTCCGCCTGGAGGGCCTTCGCCGCCTCGTTGGAGGGATCGGCGAAGAGGACGTGGTTGAGGATCTCTGTGGCCCACCGATAGTCGGCCTCGTCGAAGGCCTGCTGGGCGATGTCCACGACCGCGTCAGCGCCGCCCATCGCGGCGACGTAGCGCTTGCCGGCCTCTTCGGGTACGTGCTGCCAGAGGTGTGCCGGATTGGCGTCGTACCAGCCCATGTAGAGCTGGTAGATGGCCTTCACGTCGTGGCTGACCGAGCCGTAGTAGCCGCGAGCGTGCCAGGCCCGTTCCAGCGCCGGAGGCAGCTCGATGGCTTCGGCGATCTCGCTGCCGGTGAGTCCGGCGTTCAGCATGCGCAGGGTCTGGTCGTGCAGGTAGCCATACAGGTCCCGCTGCAGCGAGAGGAACTCGATCGCCCGCTCGCGGCCCCAGGTAGGCCAGTGATGAGACGCGAACACGACCTCGAAGCGCCCGTCGTACCGGTCGATGGTCTCGGTCAGGTAGTGGGCCCAAACACGCGGGTTTCGGACCACTGCGCCGCGGAGGGTCAGGAGGTTGTGCAGGGTGTGGGTGGCGTTCTCAGCCATGCACAAGGCAGCGTGGTCCGGCAGGAGGACATTCATCTCAGCCGGCGCCTCGGTACCCGGCGTGAGCTGGAACTCCAGCGTGATGCCGTCAACCTCACGCGTCTCGCCGGTCCGCCCGATCGAGTCAGTCGGGGTGATGAGGGACACGGTGCCGGTCGACGTCGTCTGGCCCAGTCCCGCGCCGATCTGGCCCCGTGGCCCACGCTCGAGCGCCGCACCGTACATGTAACCCGCACGCCTGCTCATGGCCGTACCCGCGTACACGTTCTCGGCGACCGCGTGCTCGACCAGGTTCTCCGGCGCGATGATGACGCACGCGCCGGCGTCGACGTCGGCCTGGGAGGTGACACCCTTGACCCCGCCGAAGTGATCGACGTGGCTATGCGTGTAGATCACGCCCACCACGGGGCGTGTGCCACGGTGCTTCCGATACAGCTCGAGTGCTGCCCTCGCGGTCTCGACGCTGATGAGGGGATCGATGACGAGGACCCCGGTCTTTCCCTCGATGAAGCTGATGTTCGAGAGGTCCATGCCGCGCACCTGGTAGATGCCGGGCACGACCTCGAAGAGGCCGTCCTTGGCCACCAGCTGCGACTGTCGCCAGAGGCTCGGGTTGGCTGTTTCCGGCACCGCTCCATCGAGGAATGAGTAGCTCGAGTTGTCCCAGACCACGCGTCCGTCGTCGGCCTTCACGATGCACGGTTCGAGTCGACCGATGAGGCCGCGCATCGCGTCCTC
This sequence comes from uncultured Chloroflexia bacterium, assembly GCA_963731995.1. Lineage (GTDB taxonomy): Bacteria > Chloroflexota > Limnocylindria > Limnocylindrales > CSP1-4 > JAFMJV01. The sequence continues at coordinate 91,112 of CAVSXV010000013.1, read as the reverse complement.
GAAGTCGGAGGTGTCGTCGAAGGGGAGGGACTGGGTCGGTGGTGTCTTGTCCGCCATGCTGGGCAGCTCCTTCATGCAGTCGAATGGGTGTATCGGTCCCGGTCTCGCGGTCCGAGTCGTCAGATGCTGATGACGGGCTCGACCGGGTAGGGCGACAGGACATCGCCGCCCACGGGCGTGACCCGGTAGACGTCCTCGAAGCGCGCACCGCCGAATCCCGGGATGGCCAGTACGGGATGGCCGATGGTGACCGTCATCCCTTCGCGCAGCGGCACGTTCTTGTGGGGCGGGATGATGGTCGGCGCCGGGGTCTCCTCGAAGCGCAGGCCCAGTCCGTGGCCGATGCCGTACACGTGGAAGTCGGCCAGGTCGTGGCGCGCGTAGACCTCACCGGCGACCTCATCGAGCTGTGCCGGCGTGACGCCCGGCACCATCGCCATGCGCACGTCTTCGACCGCCTCGAGATAGGCGTCGAACAGGCGCTGCTGTCGCGCATCCGGTTCGCCCAGCACGAACGTTCGCGCCAGGTTCGCGCAGTAGCCTTCGACCTGTGGCGTCAGATCGATGACGGCCAGCTGGCCTGCCTCGAGCGGTGCCGGGCTCTGGCGGCCGTGCAACATGCAGCTCTCGATGCCGAAGTTGGCCCACGGGGGCGTGCTCGTCTTCTCGGCTCCCGCCCGCATCATCACGTACAGCGCCTCGGTCACGACCTCGTGGGCCGTGACGCCGGGGCGCAGCATCTCGCGCACGCGGTCCATGCCCAGGCCGGCGATGCGCTGAGCCTCGGACATGAGCTCCAGCTCACCCGGATCCTTGATCCCGCGCAGCGGGTCCATGACCGAGTCGGATGTCACCAGCTCGAGCCCGGGATTGACCTTGCGGAACATGTCAACCAGGAACGCCGGAGTGTCGAACCACTGCTGCATGCCGACCCTGGGGCGTTCCCCCGGAGGCGTATCGGCGGCCGCGGCGATCTTGTTCAGGCGCCCCACGATGTCGTGGATCTGTCCGCCGACGGTGGTGAACACCTGGACTCGGCCATCGTCGATCCCGGCCTGGAGTTCCGGTTCCTCCCCCGCGAAGGCGACGATCTCGACGGGGCCTGTCGCCGGGATGATGGCGCGGGGCTGTGAGCGATCCTCACCGAAGAGGTAGCGGAAATCGTCGTGATTCATGATCACGATCGCGATCAGGCCCTGCTCGCCCATCCCCTCCTGGACGCGGGCGATACGGTCGTGGCGGATGTCCAAGGTCGTGCTCCGATGTCGTTGGCGGTGTCGCCCAAGTATGAGGCGAGGGCGGCGTTCCGATCCGCGTGGCAGCCATGGGACATGTCCAGCCCTGGCCTCAGGCGGCGTGGTCGGCCCGGTAGCGCTCGTAGAGGCGGGCCAGCAACCCGTCGAGGTCGTTAGCCAGGTCGTCATCCAGGCGTCGAAAGCTGAACGTCGCTCTGCCGGTCCGACGGGCCAGGAGCGCGTCCGATGCTCCGTCGAGTGCGTCGGGGTACGTGTCCGCTACGAGCAGGTAGAGGCTCACCGCGTTCTTGCCTGCCCTGATGCCGGCGAAGTAGTCATGGGCCTTGGCGCCGGGCCAGCGCAGGGTCGGCACCCCGTAGATGGTGGCGGGCTCGCACTCGTCGCGGTAGGGCTCGAGGAGCGACCACAGCCGGGTCTCGATCGCTTGCAGGTCGACCATGCGGACATCCTACGAGGAGTCTTCGAGGGGCATGGCCCGGCGGCGTAGCCAAACGCCGAGAACCCTCGCCGAACGTCCGGATTGACATCCTGGCAGTTCGTCTATATTTCATCTCACAAGGCCGAATCCCTGGTGACAGGGAACGGGGGACCCGAACTCCGAACGGAACACCATCTCCCTTCTTGGGGCCAACGCGGCACGACCGCGCAGGCAGCTCGCCTGAGCCCGACAGCTGACCTCGCAGGCCCGCGATACCAGTCCGACAAGTAGGTGTGTTCCGTGCCTGTGTCCACGATTCGCGCGCTGGCTTCGGCGCCTGCCGCTGCCTTCGGTCGACTCTCGTCCCAGCAGCAGAACCACACGCTCGACCTCGTCTCTGGTGCCGGCCTCGGTGCCACCATGGCGGTCGTCAGTGCCCTCCTGCCCTCGATCGCCCGCGCACGCGGTCTCGATGCACTGGGTCTGGCTGCGCTCGCGGCGCTGCCCTATCTGGCAGGCCTGATGACGCTCGTGGCAGGGCATATCGGGCCGCGGGGGCCGGCGCGCATGGCGCTCATGCGTTCCGCTGGAGCGCTGGGGTTGCTGCTCGTGGTCATCGCGCCTGACCCGCTCTTCATCGCCCTGGCCACCGTCGGGTTCTGGGCCTCGTTCTCGCTGGGCTCGCCGCTGCAGCAGCGCATCTGGGCGACGATCTACTCGGCCGACGAACGGGGCCGAAGGATCGGCCGGGTGGGCACAGCACGCTCGGCGGCCGGTACGGCTGCCCTCATCTCCATCAGCCTGCTCGCGATCCCCGTCGGCGCAGGTGCGGTCCTCCTCGTGGTCGCGCTCACCGGAGCGGTGCTTTCGCTGGCGATGGCGCGTATGGAGGTGCCCGGCGTCGCGAGCGGGCGGCGTTTCGGCGCTCGGGACAGCATCCGTACCGCCCTCGGATCCCCGGTCTTGCGTCACCTCGCGGTCGCGCAGGTCCTCTTCGGAGCTGGGCTCGTCGCCACGCCGGCGCTCATCGCCATGGTGTATGTCGACCGCCTGGGGCTTGATGTCGGGGCCATCGCCCTGGCGGGCCTCGCGGGCTACGCGGCGACGGCGGTGGCGTTCAGCCTGTGGGGGCGCTTCGCCTCGACACGTGGCAGCCTACCGACCATCGCTCTGGGAGCACTCGCCGGCGTCCTGGCCATCCTGCTCTTCGCGGTCGCTTCTGCCTTCATCACGGTGCTCGTGGCCTCGGTCATGCTCGGCGCGAGCGGCGCCGCGATCGCGGTCGCCTGGCCGCTGCTCATCGGCGAGCACGCACCCGATGACGACCAAGCCGCCGCCGCCGCCGGTCTCGATGCGATCATGAGCCTGCGCGGCCTGGTCATCCCCTTCGTGGTCATGGCGCCGGTCAGCGCCGGGCTCCTCGACGCCTCGGGCGGCCTGGTGCTGTGCGCGCTCGCGATGACCGTGGGGACACTGCTCTTCGGGCGCCTGTCCGGACTCGACATCGCCACCCGGCGGCGCGCCCTCGCCTCGTTCCGCGGGCTCATGTTGGGCGATGCCACGAACATCCGGACCGGACCGGCCGGCGGGCCGGCAGCGCCGACCGATGCCTCGGGGGCGGCCTTCGGGATCGGCTCGATGCGCATGAACTGAGCGTCGGGCCAGCCGGGCCGGGCTGGCGGGGGAGGGTTCCAGGCCGTCGATCACCTGAGCCCTGGCGCCTGATAGAGGCGTCAGGCGATCTCTGCTGATCCCTGTTTGGGACCCTCTCGTAGACTGGGCCCGTCTTGATGCACTCGGCCAACACGCTCACCATGCACCGGCCATCGAGGCGCTCGATCCGGCGATCGCTGGGATCGGCGCCCCGGGAACGACCTCGTGGACCGAGCTGCTGACGGGTCGGTCGACGACCCTGGGCTAGGTCGCGAGGAGCTTGCGGAGCGGGCCGGTGCGACCGGTCCGGACGTCGACCGTTTGGTCGCTGCGGGTGTGCTGCAGCCGAGGTCCGATGGACGTTTCGCCTCAGGAGATGCCCATCGGATCCGCATCGTGGCGGCCTTCGAGCGAAGCGGAGTCCCGCTCGAGGTCCTGGCTGCCGCAGCCGGGGCCGGGACGATCAGCCTCGATTACTACGACGAGCTCCATCGCGACGAGGGCCCGCTTTCTCTCCGCGCGTTCGGGCGACTGAAGGATGAGCTCGGACCGCGTCGAGGACGATTGCTCGAACGACTGCTCACCGCGCTCGGCATGGCTCCGCCCGATGACGACGGACGGTTCGCAGCCCTGGACGAGGCACGGCTCCTGGATGTCCTTGAGGCGCTCGATTCCCTCCCTGAACCCGAGCACGGCCTGCGCGTCGCCAGGCTCTACGCCGAGGCTGCGCGACGGGCCGGCGAGGCGGCACTCAACGTCTACGCACTGGCCGTAGAGGACATCCAGAGCGAGGTGGCAGGGCTGCCCAGTGGGGATGCCTACGCGCGCTTCCTGCGCCCCTGGTCTCGCCTCGCTCGCCTGGCACCGGATCTGGCCGAATGGCTCACCGCCCGCCATCTCAGCGCCGCCATCGAGGCCTACAGCGTGGCAGCGACAGAGGAGGTCCTGGAGCGGACGGGCTTCGTGGCGCCACGGGTGACCGTCCAGCCGGCGGTCGCCTTCGTGGACCTGACCGGATTTACCCGGCTCGCTGATGAGCGAGGTGACGATGTGGCCGCCGGGATCGCCATGCGCCTCGCGACCCTGGCCGAGGACGTCTCGCGCGGCAATGCCGGGCATGTGGTCAAGTTGCTCGGGGACGGCGTCCTTCTCCGCTTCGAGTCGGCGACTGCGGCCGCGGAGGCGACGCTCGACTTGCTTGACCGACTCGAGCGCGAAGGTCTGCCTCCGGGCCACGCCGGCATCGACGCGGGATCACTCCTCATCCGCGAGGGCGATGTCTTCGGGCGAACCGTCAACCTGGCTTCACGTCTGTCGGATCGCGCGGGTCCCGGAGAGGTGATCATGACCGACTCCTCCGCAGCCGAGCTGGTCTCGGAGACATTCCATCTGGAGGCCATCGGAGCGCTCGAGCTCAAGGGGTTCAGGGACCCTGTCCAGGCCATACGGATCCGGCGCTCGGAACCGCGACCCGATCCCCTGACCCCGGAATGACCGGCCCTCGGCGCCGGCTGCCGATGATTTGAGTCTGCCGGGTTGCCGGATCGCCTAATTGGGCTCCTCGCTCGCACCCATCAGCGCGCCCAGCAGCACGAGTGCGTGGGCATCGTGGCTCATCGCCATCAGCCGGGCCGCCAGCTGACCTTGTGAGGTGAGCGCGTAGCCGATGTCCCCGTCGTCGCTCACGTCGACCGAGACCAGACCGGCGCTCGCAAGCTCGGCGATCAACTCGGCGAGGCTCCGTTCGACCCCGGCGGTAGTTGGATTGCCCGGGGCGTGGCTGCCCTGGACGGTTGCATCGGCGCGCACCATATTCCCCTTCTGCCTGGCGCGAGACTCGGAATGCACCACGGTGGTGTGACCTCGCACCCTCACTTGTAGCAGGCTGCGAGCATCCGCGGTAGTCGTCCCATCCCCCCCAGACCGTGGCACTCCGCCCAATCGGTAGTACCGATGGGCCAGCAGCCCCCGGACTTGCGCCGGATCGGCGGCCCATTCGTGGTTCGGATGAGTGGCTGCTCACATCAGCTGAGGTCTCTCAGCTTGTGAGCGAGGACGGAGCGCGGTTGGGCCTGGGCGCCCGCGGCGCGCGGTCAGCCCCCCCCCCCCCCCCCCCTCCCCCCCCCCCTCCCCCCCCCCCCCCCCCCCTCCCCCCCCCCCCTCCCCCCCCCCCCCGCCCCCCCCCCCCCCCGACAGCACCAGCTGTCGTGCTGCACCGCGATACGTCGTCTCAGCCCCTCCGCAGACCTTCACTTCGACGAAGGGGATCTCCAGAAGGTCCGCCGCCGCCCGGAAGTCCGCGGCGCGGTGGCCGACCGCGAGAGCCCAGTGGTGACCGACCCCCGACGCGCTCCAGGCGTCGGTCCAGATGCCCGGGATCGCAACCGAAGTCGACCCGCGAGGTGGTGTTGCCGATCGCGAGCAGGGGGCCCGGGACCGTCTCGCCTTCGGAGGCGATGAACGTGAGCGTGCCATCACGCTCCTGACCCACGCCGAGCGTGGTGACCGGGCCGTGATCGACATCGAACTCCACGCTCACGCCCCAGCCGCGCTTGCCGTGATAGACACCGAGGCCTCGCAGCAACGGCTGCTTCGAGCTGATGGCCAGGTGCGCTGGACCGTCGTGGCCCATCTCCACGATGCCGTCGCTGAAGTTCAGCGCCTGGAACTCGGTGAACGAACCGCCCGCGCCGATGCGGTCGCAGATGAGCATGGCCAGCATGGTGCGGACCTCGTACTCGCCGGCCATGGGGATGCCGCGCGCGGTCAGCAGCGAGGAGCCCAGGATCATGCCGGCCCCGAGGCGCTCGTGCATCTCGCCGTCGAGCCCCCGATGGTAGTAGGCGACCGAATCGAGTTCGAAGTCCGCCACGAGCCGGTCGAGGCCGACCGACACCCGTGCGGCCCAGTCGAAGTCCTCGTCGTTGACCGACTCGTCGAACGCGAAGATCCCGCGCGCGAGGTCCTTGCGCTTCGCGACCTCGGCATCGGTCACCTGCTCGACGCGCACCCGCAGGTCGTCGAACTCGAGGACCTCCATGTGTCCGCCGAACTGGGAGGACACGAGGGTCATGTCGGTCGAGACGTCGAGCATGCCCGGGTAGAGATGCCCCATCAGCCCGTGCCGAGCATGTCGCAGGACCTGGCGCACCTTGGCCGCGTTCACCCACTGCTCTATCCGGCGCCAGGCACCCTCGTGCTCGAGGTGGCCCGAGACCGAGCGGAAGGCGATCCCGCTGCGGCGGAAGACGTTGGCTACCTCCGGCAACGGGCACTGGCCACAGTAGGCCAGCCACTGGCCGGTATCGAACGTGGCGTGGTCCATGTGCTCGGAGGGCTGCATGTCGATGGCCAGCACCGGGGCGTTCGGCACGTTGGGCGATGGGCAGCACCATGCTGCGAGGTGAGGTAGGTGGTGAGGTAGATGATGACCATGTCGCAGTCGGCCGCGCCGCAACCGCTCGGCCGCGGCCGCGCCCTCTGGCGGATCGCTGATGAAGCCCGACGTCCACGACCTCGCAATCCATCTGCTGCAGCCGTTCGGAGACGAAGCGCGCCGAGCCCTGGAGCTGTTCGAGGAGCCCTGGGAACTGGGGCCAGTACGGCCCCCAGCCCGCCGGCCACGAGTCCGACGCGCACCGCGCGGTGCTGCTTGCGCTCCAGCGGCGACGTCTTGCCCGCAGCCTGCCGTCATGTCGTCATCTCCTTCATCGCGGATCGGTCTACCTGGGTGTCCTCGACCGTCGACGAGGCGTGATCTCGCCCGTTGCGAACCTCATGGTAGAAGTCGAGCCGGGTGCCGACAGGACCGCGTTCGCCCTTTCCTTTGATTGCGAGTTACGGTTTCGCAAATCGAAAGAGCGCTTGCTTCTGAATCCGTCAATCGTCCTTGACCGGTCCTCGCGCGTTGCTACGCTCGAGCCGGTTCCGCGGGAACAGAGAGGAGAGCATTTCCGTGAGTGCACGTGAGCGACGACAGGAGATCACGCGGTTCCTCCTTGAGCGAGGAAGCGTGCGCGTCTCTGACCTCGCTCAGCAGCTCGGCGTCTCCGACGTGACCATCCGCAGCGACCTCGCTGCGCTCGAACGACAGGGATGCACTGCAGCGTATCCATGGTGGCGCCATTCGACCCATCGACGGCAAACGGCAATCGCCGTTCCAGGATCGCCTCGGACGCAACGGTCGCCTGAAGCGCTGGCTCGGGCGTCGTGGTGCGGCGCTGATCGACGACGGTGAACGCATCTTCATCGACTCCAGCACGACCGCGTTCGCCGTCCTGTCCGGCCTCCAGGAGCGCAGCGGCCTGACCGTCGTCACCAACGGCATCGACGCTGCCCGAAGTGCCTCGGAGAACCCACGCAATCGCGTGATGCTCATCGGTGGGCTGCTGCGCCCGGGACGTGCGTCCCTCGTGGGTCCGGGCAGTCGAATCCTCGCTGCGATCGTGGGGGTTCGACAAGGCGTTCGTCTCCTGCAGCGGCTTCAACTTCGAGGACGGCTTCCTTGAGGAGGGCCACGAGGAAGCCGCCGTCAAGCGTGCGGTCGTGGCTTCGGCCGAACGAGGTCATCGCTCTGGTGGACTCGACGAAGCTCGCCACGGCCGCCGGCGTAGAGGCCTTTGCGACGCTCGACGATGTCGACCAGGTGTTCGTCGACGAACTCGCGCCACGGGAGCACATCGACCAGCTTCTCGCAGCCGGGGTTCCGGTGGCGGTGTGCGGGGATGGTCGCGCCGCTCTGCTTCGCGGAGGCACCGGCAGAAAGCGGAAGCGGATCGGCTTCGCCAATCTGACCGAGGACCACCCCTTCCCGTTCGCGGTCCGGCTCGGGCTTGAGCGCGCGGCGTCTGCGGTCCGAGATGTGGACCTGCTTGTGGCTGACAACGCCATGAACGGACCGACCGCCCTGAAGCACGTGGACTACTTCGTCAACCACGGCGCCGATATCGTCATCGAGTACCAGTACCACGCCGACTATGGCGCCGTCATCATGGCCGACTTCCGTACGGCGGACATCCCGGTCATCGCTGTCGATGTCCCACTGCCCGGGGCGACCTACTTCGGCGTCGACAACTACGTCGCCGGACAGATCGGGGGCAACGCAGCGGCCGACACGGCCATCGAGCGTTGGGGCGGCTCCGTGGACCGGGTCGTGTCGCTGGATCTCGGTGCGGCCGGCCGGACGCCCGCGGCACGGATGCAGGGCCAGCTTGACGCGCTGCGAGGCCGAATCACTGTCAGCGACGACCAGATCGTCCACATCGACGCCGGTATCAGCCGCTCCGACACCCAGATCGCGGTGGCGGACATGCTGCACGCATTCCCTGACCAGGCCCGCGTCGTGTACCTGGCCGGAACGGACGAGGTTGCCCTCGGTGCCATCGATGCCATCAAGCAGGCCGACATGTCCGAGCTCTCGGTCGTCGTGAGCCAGGGCGCCGATGCTGGCGCACGCGCTGAGATCCTGACGCCGGGCAGTCCCTTGGTGGGCGCCGTGTCATACGTGCCCGAGCGCTATGGACCACAGCTCCTGCAGCTTGCGCTGGCCATCCTCGACCGCCAGCCCGACGCCGCCAGCGGTCTACATCTCACACGAACTGGTGACCGCGGCATCGATTCGCTCTGGCGCACACGACTGGCTTGCGCCGGAGGCTACGACGGAGGGGCCAGACCCCCGGGATGGGGAGAGCTCCAGGGCGACTGTGGCGCCGACGTGGTCCGAGCGTCCAGCAGGAAGGAGGGATGCCTCCGCACCTGTGACGTCGACGCACTGACGACCGAGGGTCTCGCCCTCAAACCGGTCTGGAGGAGACCGGCACGGCCACCACCGCGTCCGAACGGTCGCGGGTGGAGTCTTAACGGGAGGAGATTCATGACTATCGCAAGGAAGTTCACCAGTCTGGGCATCGCGACCGCCCTGGTCGTGGGTGGCGCCTCAGCCGCCTTGGCACAAGATAGTGCGGCGCCCATCGAGATCCCGCCGCCGGGCCCGGAGCTCTGCGGCGACGGGCAATGGGAGGTCGGGTTCGCCAACCTCGTCCGCGACATCACCTTCACCATCGACGTCGAGGAGAGCATCCAGCGCGCAGCAGATGCCACCGGCTGCGTGAACCTCAGCATCTTCGACAACGAGCTCGACGGTGCGACGGCCCTCGCCAACGCCGACAACATGATCACCCTCGGCTCCCAGGGCGTCATCGAGTTCCAGACCGATGAGAAGTTCGGCCTGGTGATCATGGACAAGTTCCGGGCCGAGAACATCCCGGTCATCGCCATCGACATCCCGTTGCCCGGTGCGACATTCTTCGGAGCCGACAACTACCGCGCCGGCTTCATGGCCGGTGAGGGCATGAGCCAGGCCTTCCAGGAGCGGTTCCCTGACTCCGATCCGCTCGTATTCCTTGGTGAGCTCCCGCAGTCAGGCCCCGTCCCGGCGGCACGGATGACCGGCATCCTCGAAGGCGTGCGTAGCGTCTACCCCGATCTCGACGACGAGACCCAGGTCGTGCGTTTTGACAGCAAGAACACGCTCGAGGAATCGCGCACCCAGATGTCGAACCTCATCCAGACCGTGCCCGAGGGCACGAAGTTCATGGGTGCCGCCATCAACGACGGCAGCACCATCGGGATGCAGGCGGCGATCGCTGACCGCCGGCCGCGGTGAGGACGCCATCCTCGCGAGCCAGAACGCGGACAGCACCTTCCGTGAAGAGGTCTGCAACAACCCGGATTCGATCATCCTCGGTTCGACTGCCTACTTCCCGGAGAAGTACGGCGACAAACTCATCCCGACCATCCTGCTGCTGATGCAGGGCCAGCCTGTGCCACCGTCGGTCTACGTCGACCACGTGTTCCTGACGCTGGACAACATGGCCGAGTACTACCCCGACGAGGTTTGCCCGGCGGCTTCCTGACGAGGCTCGACCAGCAGCGAACCGATGTCAGAAGTGACGACGACGACGGACACGGCAACGACCGTGTCCGTCGTCACCACCAGCGCCACGTTCACCGACGGTGAGCCTCGCATCCTCGCAGATGCAGGACATCGTTAAGACGTTCCCCGGTGTCAGGGCACTCGACGGTGTGGATCTCGACTTGAAACCCGGAGAGGTCCTGGCAGTGCTCGGCGAGAACGGTGCCGGCAAATCGACGCTGATGAAGATCCTCAGCGGCGACTACCGGCGAGATTCCGGCGAGATCGTGATCGATGGCCAGCCTGTCGACCTCGCAGAGTCCTGCTGATGCCATGGCCTCGGGGATCGCGATGATCTACCAGGAGTTGAACTCCGTGCCTGACGTCACCGTCGGCGAGAACGTGGCGCTCGGAGCCTTGCCAGAGCGGAAGCTCGCGGGGGTTCCGTTCGTGGACTGGAAGACGGTGCATGCACAGGCTCGGGAGTGGCTGACCAAACTCGGTGCTGACATCGATCCGCGCCAGCGAATGCGCTGGCTCGACGTCGCTGAACGCCAGATCGTGGAGATCGCCAAGGCTCTCCGGTCGACGGCGAGGATCCTGGTTATGGATGAGCCGACCGCGCCGCTCGCCGACCGCGAGGTCAAGCGGCTCTTCGATCTCATCCGCACCCTCACCCACGAGGGCGTGTCGATCATCTATATCTCGCATCGACTCGGCGAGGTCTTCGAGATCGCGGACCGCGCGCTCGTGCTGCGTGACGGGCGCGTCAGTGGTGTCTTCGATCCGCGGCACGAGCACCTGGGACGACCTCGTCCGGGCCATGGTCGGCCGCGATCTCGCAGAAGGTCTACCCGCGCAAGCAAGCGGAGAAGGGCAACGTCGTCATGCGCGTGGATCGGTCTGACGTCCGCGTCAGCCTTTCGGGACGTCAGCTTCGAGGTGCGTGCAGGGGAGATCGTTGGCATCTTCGGATTACTCGGATCCGGCTAGCAGCGAGCTCATCCGGGCCCTCTTCGGCGCCCACGATGTGGTGACCGGCAACCATCGAGCTGTACGACGTCCGGCAGACTCGGCTCGCCGACGAGCGACCGGCCCGTTCTCCAGCCCCGGCGCCGCTCGCGATGCTGGCATCGGCTTGGTGCCACTCGACCGGAAGTTGGAAGGGCTGGTCCTCGAGATGGACGTCTCGTCCAACACCACTCTCGGGTCGGCCGAGCGCTACGCGCGTTTCGGTCTCTTGCGTCGCCGAGTCGAAGACGAGCGCGCTCAGTCACTGGGTCGACCGCCTCCACGTGCGTACCCCGTCAGTCCGTCAGCACGTCCGGCTCCTCAGCGGCGGTAATCAACAGAAGGTCGTCCTGTGCGCGCTGGCTCGAGGCCGGCTCACGCGTCCTGGTCATGGACGAGCCGACAAGAGGCGTAGACGTCGGCGCCAGGGTCGATATCTACCGGATCCTCGAGTCGCTCGTCGAGGAAGGCGCAGGCATCGTCATGTCGTCCACCGATCTCCCCGAGATCACTTCGCTGGCCGACCGCATCGTCGTGCTCCACGACGGCAACGGCAGTCGCCACCGTCGAACGCGACGACATCGACCAGGCACAGCTTCTCCACCTTGCACAGGGGGTATCAGACTAGTGGCTCAAGACGACAAGCCGCAGACGACCAAGGGACCTGAGCCTTCCGGTCCTGGCGAAGGTCGGTCGGTTCGACTGCGTCTCACCGGGCGCGAGCGCTTCCCAAGGCATCGGCCTCTCGCTGCTGCTCGCTGGGCATGGTCATCTTCTTCAGCTGGGCTTCACCCTTCTTCCTGAGCGTCAACAACTTCCTCAACATCGGCTACGAACATCGCCTACATCGGGATCATGGCCATCGCCATGACGATGGTCATCGTCTCGGGTGGGTTCGACCTCTCCGTCGGTGCCGTGGTAGCCCTGACCGCGGTCACCGTAGCCAAGATCCACGACATGGATGTCAACATCTGGATCGCCGTTGCGGCCGGATTCGCAGTCGGCCCCATCGTCGGGCTCTCCAACGGCCTGCTCGTGACCAAGGTCGGCATCAACCCGCTCATCACTACCCTGGGCACGATGTCGATCGTGCGTGGGTTGGCCTTCGTCCTCACCGGAGGGCTGACCGGAACGATCCTCGACTCTGGATTCGCGGTCATCGGGCGAGGAGAGATCGTGGGCGTTCCCGGTGCCCCTCATCCTCCTGCTCATCTGGTTCGCCGTCGCGCTCGATCGTGATGTCCTACACCCGCTTCGGGCGTGACCTGTACTCCATCGGCGGCAACGCCGAAGCCTCGCGGCTCGCCGGTATCCCTGTCGACCGACGCAAGATCGCGGTCTACATGATCTCTGGCAGCGCCGCAAGCGTCGCTGGCGTCGTGCTTGCGTCACAGCTTGGCGCGGGTGCGCCGCAATCGGCAGCCGGCGTCGAGCTCACCGTCATCACCGCGGTCATCCTCGGTGGCACCAGCCTCGCTGGCGGAAAGGGCACCGTCTGGGGCACCATGCTCGGCGTCTTCATCATGGGCGTCCTCAACAACGGCCTCGCGCTCCTGCGCGTCTCGTCCTTCTACCAGGAGGTCTTCCGCGGAGCCGTACTGCTGCTCGCGGTCGCGATGGACCAGCTCGGCCAGCGACGGCGACGGTAGGGAGCGAAGGGAGGGCTCAATGGCTCGCGGCCTGTTCGCGCAGCGCATCTACCCCGGCACCGGAGCCGACGTTCGATCGACGCTACGGAGTCGTCCATGAACGAGCTGATCGACGAGAGCACGCCTTGCTGGGCATACGCGTGCTGACCGGCTTTCGGCGCGGCACGGACGTGTGGTTCTACCTCGAAGCTGATCGGGGATCGTGGAGGAGGCGATCCATGCCTGCGTGACCAGCATGCCTGCCCACCGCGAGCTGCGCCACGACGCTCCGCGACGTCCTCGTGCTGGATGAGGAGGGCAGCGTCGGAGAAGCCCGTTCTATCCGAGAGGTCTTCCATACGGACGCGAGGCGCGCCGCTCGACTGGACCGATGTCCCGCGGTTTGCTGAGTCTGGTCATCGATCCCGTGCGCTCCGAGTGAATACGACGCGCTGCATGCGGAGGCCTGGCCGGAGCTCCTCGATGCGCTCGCGGCACTCTGGGTTCCGCAATTACTCGGGCTTCCGGCGCGGTCCACACGTCGTCTACTACGGCGAGTACTACCCCGACATGCGGACGGTGTTCGCGCGGATGGCGACCCACGAGGTCGACTCCCGTTGGGGAAGAGCCCTCGAAGGCGTCATCACGACCATTCGCGGTCCGGATAAGTGGCTGCTCACTGCAGCCGAGGTCGTCCATCTTGTGAGCGAGGAAGGATCCGACCCTTCTATCCACTGACCCAGAAGCACGACGCTCTTTTCAGTCGTCCCGTCCAGGACCACGTCCGCAGGATGCACGCCGGCGATCTGGTTGACCTGCTGGGCAGCGACACCGAGGCGCTGTCGGGTCTGAGGCCATGGCACTGGTCAGGTCCATTGGCCCCGGCGATCGGTCCACACGGTCATTGGTGCATCCCCGGAGCCTCCGCCACAGTAGCGGCACGGGCCGAACCTGGACCGATGGAGGCACACGGCGGAGGTGTCCTCCAGCCCGGATCCGACGTCGATGATGCGGCAACGGACGGGCCTTGGGCGTCGAGCCGAGGTCCCCTCTGGGTGCGCGGTCGCGCACGCCGCTGGCCGGACCATCGGATGCGCTGTCCATGCGCGCAAGCTCGAAAGGGGGATCGTGAACGACGGGACGATCGACAGGCTCGTGGTCGTGCTCAGCGGGCTCGTGGCAGGCCTCGCTGGTGTCGCCAGCGCGGTCGGATGCTCTTGTGCGCGGTTCCCTGCGCGCGACGCTGGTGCTACTGCCCACCGAAATCGTCGTCGCACACTGAGCTGATGCACCTTGGTCGGCCGCGTGCCCTGCGGTGGCAGCCGCGGCAAAGGTCAGACGTCAAGGGTCGATCGTCCCGCACTGTCCGCTGTGGCCGGAGGCACCCGTGCTGAGCCGCCCATCGCCTGCGAGCGCTATCGGAGTGCTGGGGTACATCGCGCTGCTCGCCGCCGGCTATGCCTACAACCTGACCTTCGTCCAGCTCGGCCTCTCGGCGCTGGCCAGCGGGCCAGTCGGCCTATCGCAGGCCGAGACCGCGCTGGCCATGGCGGGGCTGGCGTTGGTGACCTGTCTCGTTGCGCTCGCCACGGGGATGCGCCTGCGAGGTGCTGGCCTTCGCGCGAAGCTCCGGATCACGGTGCTGGTCGTGGCGGTCCAGACGGTGTTGACGGCGGTCGTTCCCGCCATCGACGGCCCGGCGGCCTTCTGGCCCTGGCTCGGGCTGGCGGCCATCATCCTCGGACTCGGTGTTCCGGCGTCGTTCGGCATGGCCACCGACCTGGTGCCGGTGCGCTGGCGCGGGATGACGGCCGCTGCCATCACGGCGCTCGCGTACGGCGGCGCGATCGCGTTCCTCGGCGACTGGGACTCCCGCGTCCTGGCGGAGCGACTGCTGCCGGCCATGGTTCTGGGCACGATCGGCCTGGCGGCACTGACGCTCGGACTCGGTCCCCTGGGGCAGCTGGTCGATCGGCTCTCGACCCAGGCCGCGCGCCCTGAGTACGGCCGCGGACGCTTCTCGGGACCGGGGGCTGACCGTCGGCTCGTCATCGCAGCGGGCCTGCTCTTCGCGGTCTTCTTCGTGGACAGCCTCGGGTTCATACGGCTGATCGAGAGCCCGTTCGTGACCGCGGCCTGGCAATCGTCCGACCTCCTCGATCGAGGCACGCTCATCGGTGCGCACGTCGCGGGAGCACTCGTCGGCGGCATCCTGTACTCGACGTTCGACGAGCGGTTCCTCCTGCCCTGGATCTTCGGCATCTTCGCGCTCGTGGCCATGATCTACGTGCTCGACGTACGCATGGGAGCCTTCTCGCAGGCGCTGGCCATGTCGATCCTCTATGCCGTCGCGGTGAGCTTGTACACGGTCATCACGTTCGCGCTGTGGCCGGACCTCTCCACTCCGAACACCATCACCCGGAACGTCGCCATCGGCGTGGCCATCTCGGGCTGGACCGCGACCTTCGTCTCGACCGCGGTCGCGCTGGCCTGGCGCTCCTCGGGCATGGATCTCGATCGCCACCTCTCGACGGTCGCCGCCGTCTCGCTGCTGATCGTCGCTGCCCTCGGATCTCGCGCGTTGTTGCGAGCCGCACCCGAGCCGAACTCGTGAGACTCCTGCTCTTGATGGTCCTCGTGGTCAGCATCCTCGCTGGCTGCAGCGGCGAGGGACTCGGCGGCATCACCGTCGTGACGACAGGCCGGCACGCCACTGGGCCCGCGAAGCTCCTTGGCGATGTGGTGGTTCTCGATGGCACGCTCCGTCTCGATGAGGGCTCCGTAGTAGCGGGCTCCGTCCATGTCCTCGGTGGCGTCGTCGTCGTTGCCGGTGACGTCGATGGAGATATCACGGTGATCGGTGGGCGGCTGCAACTCGAACCGGGTGCCGTGGTCCGCGGCGATGCCTCGGTCAGCGCGGGTGGCACTCTCGGGATGGCCGAGGGCGCGATCGTGCTGGGCTCGCTGAGTGAGGGCCTGACGGTGGATGTCGGTGTCGACGCCGGTGGTCCTGACGTGGTCTCGTTGCTGCTGCGGTTCACGTTGCTGACCCTTGCCATCGCCGGCGTGCGCCAGTTGGCATCGCGGCGGACCCGGCTGGTCGCCGGATGGGCGAGCCAGCTGCCGGCAGCCAGCACTGCCTATGGGTTCCTCCTCGGTCTCGTGGGCCTCTCGCTCGCGGTGTTCATGGCCTTCACCATCGTGCTGGCTCCTGTGGCCCTCATCCTGCTCATCCTGTCGGGTCTTGGAGTGCTGCTGGGCCTCGCCGGGATCGCAACGGCGATCGACGACCACGTCGGCCGCAGTCGGCGATGGCGAAGCGGCCTCGGGACGGTCGCCTGCGCAGCCACGCTCAACCTGGCGCCATTCGTGCCGGTCGTGGGTCTTCTGGCCACCATCGTGCTTGCCACCGCTGCACTGGGTGCCGTCGGGCTATCCCTGCAGCGAGGGGACGTGCGCTCCGCTCGCCGTCGAACGGACGACGCTCCATCGCCACCGTAGCCGGGTCTGCGGCAAAGGGGAGGAGAGGGAATGGGCGATCGCTCCGAGTCGCCGCGGTCATGACCCTGTGGGCTGCGCCCGCCGCGACCTCGCACGGTGCCTCGACAGATCACCACCCAGGAGGGCAGCGGCAGCAAGGACGACGACCGCGGTGAGGCTGAGGAACGGCAGTGTCGACCCTCCCGCATCGGCTGGCAGGACCGGCAGGAGACCCGCTGCGGTATTGCTCGAGGTGTGAAGCAGGACCGCCACCGGTACGCTGCCGCGCGTGTGCTGAGCGACCGACCCGTAGATCACGCCCAGCGCGACGGTCAGCGCAAGATATGCCGCCACCGGCAGGTCGGCCTGGGGAGTTCCCGGGATCAGGAACAGAGGGAGATGCCAACTCGCCCAGACAACCCCCACGACGAGGCCTGCCACGGGGAACGACGTCCGCTCGGTCAACGTCGGGAGCAGCAGGCCTCGCCAGCCGGGCTCCTCTCCAAGTGGCCCGCCGAGAACGAGGACGACGAAGAAGACGGGGACGACGAGGTAGAGCTCCGCCGGGTCGTTGAAGCGCAGGCCGGTCGTCCCGAGCGCCGTTGCCACGACGACCACGGCTGCGCAGACGACGACGGGTCCGGCCAGCACGAGCGCATACCAACGTAGCGGTACTCGCCAGGTCCTCAGGCGAGACAGCCAATCCCTGCGCCTATCCCGACGCGCCAAGACCACGATCAGCGCGGCAACGGCCGGGCCGAATGAACCGAGGTCCTTGATCGGCGAGTCGCTTCCCGACCACGCCATAGGGAGCCAGATCGCCCACGACAGCCCGATCGCGAGCATCGTGAAACCGACCGTCGTCCCGATCATCGGTCGAGGCTCGCCCGGGACCTCGGCCCATCGTGCTGCCGCTCGGCACCATCGCCGCGGCTCACCGGTTGCTGGAGCCGAGTCGCACATCGGCTACTGCCCGAGCGGCGCTCGTCCCGGTAGCAGGTCACCGGCGTGTCGCAGCGTCGCTGGGCGCACACGTGCGTGTCAGGCCGTAGGTGCCGTCTTCGCGAGGACCGTGTCGACCATGAACTCGACGAACCGATCAGGCTGTTCGAACAGGGGGCGATGACCTGACGTGTCGAACACGGCGAGCTCCTTGATGGGCGCGTCGATCATCGGATACCACTCGTCGAAGAGGTCCGCCCTGCCGGGAGCATCGTGGGCGCCCTGCGCGAAGAACATCGGGACCTCGAACTCGGTGGCGGTCTCGCGGAAGTCGATGTCCTGGAGCTGCGGATAGAGCGCCGCGAACGTGTCCACGAACGCGCCGAGGAGGTGCACCTCGTCGATGAGCGTGTACTCGTCGGCGATGATGTTCTCCGACATCTGGGCTTCGCCCTCCGAGTTCATGCTGTGGTCGTAGGGGTACATGCTCATCTCGTGGGAGTTCGACGTCTCGTAGCTGAGCATCCGCTCGTAGGGTGGCGGCCCGATCGACTCCAGATCGGCAACGAGGGCGTCGTCACCGTTCTCCCTGGCCCAGGCGAGCGTGTCCTCGTAGAAGATGCGGTCGGTCGCGAGCTGGCTGACCATCTGACCGGTACCGATGAAGGCTCGATAGAGCTCCGGGCGCTGCTGCACTGCGAGGACGCCGAGGGTCGTACCCCACGATTGGCCCACGAGGTAGATCCGATCCTGGTCGAAACGGTCTCGGAGGTAGTCGGTGACGACGAACGTGTCATCGATGTAGCCGTCCAGGGTGACCGTGTCGGTGGGATCCAGCTCTGGGTAGGACTTGCCTGCGCCTCGCTGGTCCCACGTGGCTACGGTGAAGTGCTCCTCCAGCTCCGGTAGATGGTTGCGCATGGAGCCCATCTCGGAGCCGCCCGGACCTCCCGCGAGGAACAGCAGCACGGGGTTGTCGACGCTGTGGCCGCGGACCATGAGGGCCAGGTCGTGACCGTTGGCTTCGACGGTGGTGAGCTCGGCCACGCTGCCGACGACCTCGTCTCCGTTCGCGTCGACGATCGGGTCGGTGCTCGCCGGCTGGGCGATCACGGCGAAGGTGGCCACGAACACGAGGGCGATGGCCACGGCTCCGATCCGACCAGCAACGGTCCGCACTCGACCACTCTCGACCCGATCACCCTCGCGCGAGGTTCGCAGGTAGCGCGCCAGGCCCGCGCCGAGGAACGCACCGAGCACCAGCCAGACGAGGGACAGCACGGCGTGGAAGCCTCTGCCGGTGATGAACGCGATCAACCCGTAGAAGCTGGTCTCGATGCCATCGACCATGGGCCCGCTGACATCGAGGCGAGCGAGTTCGAACGACACGGCGAACGCGACCGGCGTGAGCACCGCCGCCCAGCGTGAACGCATCGACAGCCCCGCCAGGGCGCCGACCGCCAGGCTGATGGTCATCGACCACAGCGCCTCACTGGTGGTCAGCGGGCCCCGCGGGGTCCACCATGCCGCGACCAGCCCCCACACGATCGCCAGAGCAAGTGCGGCAGCGATACCGGTCCAGCGCGCGGCCCAGAGCGACTCGAGTGACGTCTCCACGCGAGCAGGCATCCGGCGGGCGAGCGATGGGGCAGCTGCCATTGGGTTCCTTCGCGCGCCGGTCTCGGCCCCTGCCGTTGGCGTCGGGGAAGCGATCTGTTTGTGGCGGTCGGCGGATGTCATGGGTTCCTCCTTTGGAATCGAGGTTCAGCTCGTGCATGGCAGGACGGCGCTCGGCTCGGGGTGCACGCGAAGCGTCCTTCTCGGGTTGTTGGATCCGCGGCGGTGCTTGCGCTACGCGAAGGTCGCCGACAACGTGCGGAGGCCTATCCCGATGGGTCCGAATCGACCCAGGTGCCTCACGACGCTCCTTGCCAGTCGCCGTCCTTCGACTTCACCGTCGTACACCCACACCCCGAGCCGATAGGGGCGGATGTCACGGGATACGTGGTCGAGTCGTCCTGCAGGACCAGGGCCTGGTGGACCCGGGCGGATCGGCGCCCTTGCGCTCGAGTACCAAGGAAGGCAAAGGGGAGGGCTTCCTACCTGCGATCCAATGCCAGCGAACCACGGTGCCGGTGTAACCGTCAGGGCTCGAAGACCGACCAGCACTTCTCGTTGCGCAAGCGCTGGTCGCTGAGGACGAGTTCCCGGATCTGGCCGGGAAGCTGGTCACGCTGCCACTGGCGCTCTCCTCGAGCGGCCTGTTCGCGCTCGTCTGCTGGGGCGGCCGCGCGGGCGGCCCTGATGGCGTAGGCCGCGGCACCCAGCTCGTGGGCGGCCACATGCGCCACCGCCACGGCCTGACCTGCAGCATGAGCGGCTGCTCTTGCTGCACCGGACACCTCTCGCGCGGCGGCGTTGGCAGCGAAAGCGGCGGTGCGCGCCTGCGCCATCGTGATCTCACCGCGCGCCCATGCGCGAGCAAGATCGACGGCCCGTCGCGGACGGTCGTCCCCGGGTCTCACCTGCTCGAAGTGGTGCAGCACATGCGCGGCGCAGTCGGCCGCCCACAACGCGAGCAGGTGGTGATCATCGTCCTGCAGGGTGCCTCCACGACGCACCGTCACGAGCCTGGGGTCTCGCTGCTTCGACATGATGACCACAGGCCGTATCTTCGGTCGCTCGCGATGGATGGGCAAGCGGGTCAAAATGACCCTTCGTTCGATACAGCTCCAGGTCTAGAATCTGCTACGCCCCCTGGTATGCGAGCGGCCCACTCGGGTCACGGCCCCCGAAGTGCAGGCGCAGTGAGTGAGACCGGACTTGGAGGTATGACATGGGACTCCGCTCCCGGGGTATCGCAGCCACAGCCGCAGTGCTGCTGCTCGTGCCGCTATCGGTCCAGGCCCAGGACGTGTCGAGCACGGTCTGGTTCGATGGCGTCGGCTTCACCTTCGACCCCGTTCTCGGCCCCAGCGTCAACATCACCCAGGTGCCCGGAGCGCCGCCCTCACCCCGGGGACCGTTCGAACTCGGTCCCGCTCATCTCGCATTCACGCTCTACGGGGCGCGCCAGGAAGACTCCAGGGCGCCGCGGCCGATCGATGCGTCCGGTGCGGTCCGCTTCTACCAGGCCGCCGAGCTCGTGGACTATGACTGGGCCTCGAGACAGCTCGAAGGGCTGACGTCACTGCTGGAGCAGCGGCCGGATCTTGCTAACGACTCCATGGATGGAGACCCTGGGGACACGCAGTCGTTGCCGTACGTGCGCTTCGTCGGGGCTGGACAGGCCATCCATGCCAAGGCGCACTACATCGACACGCCGGAGCTCGCGGGGATCGCCTACCTCACCGCGTTCCGGCAGGATGTCTACCCCTTCTCCGCGACCGACTTCTGGTACACCTTCCAGGGCCTCAGCCACGACGGCACCTGGTATGTGGCCGTCGATTTCTCCATCGAGGCCGAGGTGTTCCCAGCGAAGGTCAGCCGCAAGGATGTGAGCCGACTGAACTCGGCCAAGCAGTGGGCGAAGTACGCGGCACAGAGCTCCCGTTCCTTGAACGGCGCGGCACCGGACGCGTTCGACCCGCCGCTCACGTCGATCGACGCGGTCGTGGAGTCCATCACCTTCGATGGCGTGTCGACGACCGGTTCCTGAACTCCAGCCGACCAGTCCTCGGGCGCTGACGCACAGGCCGCGCTGGTGCGATCAGTACTCGCCCTTGATCACGAAGAACGAACCGCGGATCGTTCCGGCCAGCTTCGACTTCTGGCGGGCGAACTTGAACCGCGAGGCGAGCTCGGCCGGGATCTCCATGCCGTCGGAGAGCTTGAACCCGACCGCTCGCTTCCCGCCGTCCTCGATCGCGTAGAGCACGTTGATCGACAGGCCGCTCTCGTAGAAGACGTATGTCCAGCGCACGTTCTCGACCTGGAAGGCCGTGGCCTCGAGCGGGCGGGAGGCGATGACGAGGTCACGCTCCTCTTTGAGGATGCGGTGGACGTAGTCGATCGTCTCCTGGGCCTCGCTCGCCGGTTCCACGGTGAAGTCGTGGTCGTACTTGTTCTTGAAGTAGCGGGCCTCGTTCGCTCGCAGACCGGCCAGCGCGGGCGCCACTGGGGACGACTCCAGGCCGGTCGTCGAGACGTTCTTGAAATCCACGACATAGGACATCGCCTACTCCTTTCGCCTCAGGGGAGGCACCCGACGTGTCATCGTGCGCGGCTGCCATGCAGGAAGTCGAGCGGCGGCCCGTCACAGACACCGAGCCGTCCGTCGTAGGCGTCGAACGTGTCGTCGAAGCGGAACTCCACCCAGCCCCAATGGACGGTGCCGTCGCGAGGCTCGTCGCAGGACTCCGCATGTTCGCCTTCGTACCAGTGGCCGATGAGCGTGCGGTCATCGACGATGGCCAGCTTCATCCAACCGTCCCCACGGCCGTAGGTGGCGCAGACGACGTCGCCGACGCGGTTCAGGGTCAGGCCGGCCTCGCCGTAGTACTCCCAGACGCCGTTCCAGCGGAGCTCCTCGACCGACGGGTCGGTCGTCCACTCGAGCGTGTCCTCACCGCAATGCACGGGTTCCTCGGCGAGGACCTCGGCACCTGGCGCCGGCGTTTCCAGGTCGAGCAGCTTCGCCAACAGCTGGTCGCGGCACCACCCGGGGAGTTCGTCGAGCGCCGGTGCATCGGGCCCCAGCGTGAAGCTGCCGTCCTCGGTCATCAGCGTCTCGTGTTCGGTGATCTCGTGGCACCACTCCTCGATCTCAGGGGTCTCGGCTTGGGCGGTTTCCGGCTGGGATCCGTCCTCGGTCACGGTGGTCTCGCCCGCGATGAGCTCGGCGCTGAAGACCTCGTGTGTCGTGCGCAACGCCTCAAGCTCCCCGAGCAGCCGCGCACGGTGGGCCTCATAGGCCATGCGCTTCTGCTCGGGCGACTGCGAGTCGGCGAAGTGGTCGCGGAGCCAGGCGATGGTGGCATCCGGACCCAGCTCCAACACCGTCGAGGGCGCGTCGCCGAGCAGGAGCGAGGCCTTCCACAGGTCGGGCACGACGTCGGCTGCAGCGCCGATCGTCTCCGGCCGGGTCGGGTCGTCCGGGTCCTCGCGCAGGGCCGCCACGAGCGGTATCCAGCGACGGATCTCCCCGAGGTCGACCTGCACCAGGCCCTGCGTGGCTGACTCGAAGGCCATCCAGTCGTCGTCAGCGATGCGCTCGTCGATGGCGGCCAGCTCAGCCTGGACCTCGGCCACCGAACGGTCGACGTCGGAGATCAGATCGGCGAGCACTTCGTCCTGGGCCGCCGACGCCGTAGACAGCGTCGTCGCCGCCAGGATCATGGAGGCCAGTGCGGTCAGAACCCGTTTCATGGTCATCCTCGGCTACACGTCGGCGAAGGGGTTGGGCGGCTCGGAGGATTCGGGCCCAGGCGACGGTATCTCGGTCAGCTCCGCCCTCTCCGGCTCCACGTCGAGTGCGGCCAACGCGAGGTACTCGTCGAGGGCGGCGATGGCCGCGTCGAGCCGATCGCGCTCCGGTCGCAGTAGCTCGAGCTGTGGCCGGCAGACCGCGCGGTCCTCCTTGGCGGAGTGCCGCTCGAGGGGCCACGCGCGTTCCGCGGAGGCGCGCATGTTCGGTGGCCAGTCTTGCCAGAACGAGAACAGGAGCATCGCAGCCAACAGGCTGCTGCGTCGCGCGGTATCGGGCGCGAAGATCGTGTCGAAGTCGTCCCAGGTTTCGAGGTCGTCCCGCACGTAGGCCGGGAAGTCCGACGTAGTCGGGCAAGGTGGGCAGGTCGAAGACCACGACGCCCGACAGGCGGAGCCGATCGCGGAACTTGAAGACCTCCTGCTCGCCGAACGCGACGACGTCCTCCTCGTCGATGGCCGAGCGGCAGTCGGTGATTCGGGCCTGCAGGTCCGCGCGGTCCGCGACGAGTTCGTCGCGGAAGGCGATGACCAGGTCGAGCGGCTCGCTTGGTCGCTCCGGTGTCGGCGGCGCGTCCTCGACCATCGCCGGCTCGAGACCCAGGCCGGCGGCGAAGGCGTCGAAGGCATCGATGGCGGCGGCGAGCTCGTCGCGGTCGGCGCGCAGGTACTGACGTTCCAGTCGCAGCATGGCCTTCTTCTCGGCCGGGGTCTGCGAGAGCGAGTTGGCGAGCTGTTCGGCGGCAGCGACCGGGTCGCCATCCGGACCGGCCTCATCACGGATGAGCCCGAGTGACATGGTGAAGCTCTCGTCCCAGGCGTAGACCGGGTCATCGAGCACGTCGGCCCGCGCGGCGAAGGCGGGGTCCGCGAGGAGCGTGGCGTGGTCGCCGAGCCGGGAGAGCTCGACACCGACGACACCGACATCAGGGGTCTGCACCAGATACCAGTCGGGGTCGTCGACCCAGCGTGCCGCGGTCGCGAGCCGCGTACGGGTCTCGACGAGGTCCGCGACGAGCGCGGACCGGAACCCGTCGAAGGCGGTATCGGCGGTCTCGTCCGCCTGGGCCATCGCTGTCGGCGCGATGGCTGTCACGACTATGGCCATGCCCAGCACCGGCGCGAGCACTCGCATCGATCCCATCGTCTTTCCCCCCGCTGGATCCTGCTCCAAGCGTATCGCCGTTCGCCTCATGGCACTCGTCGTCCACGACAGCGGACGGCCACCAGCGGGCACGGCCGATGTCGGGTTCATCGCGTGGATACCCCACCTCGAGGGAGGGATGAGGCGACGAGTTCGAGAAGGCTATTGACATTACCCATGAAGGCTATATAGTGTAGCCATCGGGGGACGAGACCAGCCACAGGAGAGACGCCATGACCGCCATCAACGCACCGTTCGACCGGGCCACCATCGGGGTCGGCGAGGGCCCCAGGAGGGGAATGGTCGAGGGCCGGGTCCGCTCGTGGCTCCGGCTGGAGGGCCTCGCTGCGTTCGGTGCGGGGCTCGTCCTGTTCTGGTTGAGCGGTGGGAACTGGCTCTTCTTCGTGCCACTGCTGCTCCTACCGGACGTCTCGATGCTCGGCTACCTGGCCGGGCCGCGCGTCGGTGCGGCCTCGTACAACCTCGTCCACAACTGGGCCTTCGGCTTCGGGGCGCTCCTCCTCGGGATGTGGTCCGACTCGCCGGCCGCCCTGCTCCTCGCCGGGGTGCTGATGGCCCACGTCGGCATGGATCGGGCGCTCGGCTACGGCCTCAAGCTGCCGACCGCCTTCGGGGACACCCACCTCGGTCACATCGGCAAGCCGGCGGCATGAGCCCCGCACGCGCTCGCACCTCCAACGCCGAGATCGTCGCCGCCGGTCGAGCACTGCTCGAGGCTGGCGGCCTCGGCGCGGTCACGATGCAGGCGGTGGCGGCAGGGGTCGGTGTGCGGGCGCCCTCGCTGTACAAGCGGTTCCCAAGCCGGGGCGCACTGATCGCCGCGATCGCCACCTCGACACTGGAGGAACTCGGCGAGCAGCTCGCACCACGGAGTCACGAACCTGATGCGGCCGCCGGTCTCCGCGAGCTGGCCCTGGACCTATCGAGCCTTCGCCTGGGCCGAGCCTCGCGCCTTCGAGCTGTTGTCCATGAACCTGCCACCCGATTGGCGCGCGTCGGTCGAAGACACGGCGCGGGCCACGGCCCCGGTCCTGACCCTGGCCGAGCGGCTCGTCGGGCAGGAGCAGGCACTGGAGGCTGCTCGCCTCATCACGGCCTTCGCCAACGGCTTCATCGCGATGGAGCTCGCCGGCGCCTTCCGACTCGGTGGCGACGTCGACGGGTCCTATCGCTACGGGCTGGACGCCATCATCGGGGCTCTCGCCCGCGACGCGTCGCCAAGCGTCGCCGGTGATGCTCCCGGATCGACGTCGGGTCCGCCGAGTCCGTGAGCTCGCGAAGATCCCGGTGCCGCCAACCGGAAACAGGATCCGCGGCCGACGACACCTGTCGACCCGCATTGAGATGACCCTCTCCGTCAAGAGCAGCATCCGCATCCGTCGAACCGCTGCCGAGGTGTTCGCGTACGTCTCGGACTATGCCAGGGACTCGACGTGGCGGACAGGCGTGTCCGAGATGCGCCCTGACCCACCCGGCATGATCCAGCTCGGCGCGAAGACGCACGAACGGATGACGTTCGCCGGCCTGCGCATGCTCAACATCGCCGAGATCGTCGCGTTCGAGCCGGGCCGGAAGACCGCTTTCAAGACCATCGGTGGGCCGCTGGCGGCGACCGGCTATCGCCTCGTCGAGCCTGAGGCCCAGGGGGCGCGCTTCACGTACGCCGCCGCGGTCGAGCTCCGCGGTCCGATGGCGCTCCTGGCGCCGATTCTCCAGTGGCACCTCCGCCGCACTGTCCGCAGCGACCTGCAGCGCCTCAAGCACATCCTCGAGGCGGCTCCGCACGTGGAGTAGCGCCGTCCGATGGCAGGCCAGCGAGACCGCGCCGACCCTCAGCCCGCAGGTACCGCCGCCATCATGGCCGGGGCGGCTCGGCGCGATTTCACGAGCGGGCCAGAGGGGTGACGACGGGCTTGAAACGCAATCGTATGCAGTGCTACTCTTCGCCGGGAGCAAACGTATGCCGAACATCGTTTGCTCAGTTACCCAACATCACGAGGAGGAAGGCAAGATGACGAGAGCATTCGCTCGCACCGGGATGGCGTTGGCCGCCGCGGCCGCCATATCAGCCACGGCAGTCATGATGGCAGGCCCCATCGCGGCACAGGACGAGTTCACATATGAGGACATGACCGTCGGCTTCATCCAGACCGGCTCGGAGAGCGGCTGGCGTGCGGCCAACACGGCGTCCTTCCAGGAGACCGCGGAGCAGCTGGGTATCGACCTCAAGTTCTACGACGCCCAGAACAAGCTGGAGAACCAGGTCTCGGCGTTCCACCAATTCAACCAGGACCCTGACGTCGACGTCATCATCCTGGCCGCGCTCGACGTGACCGGCTATGACGAAGTGCTGCAAGAGGCCCAGGACAACGGCAAGATCGTCGTCCTCGAGGACCGCCGCATCGATGCGGACCCCAGTCTCTACGCCACCTACATCGGCTCGGACTTCAACCTCGAAGGCCAGAAGGTCGCCGCGGCCATGTGCGAGCTGCTCGCAGACAGCGAGACCAAGAACGTGGTGGAGATCACCGGAGCCGTCGGCGCCTCTGCCGCGATCGACCGCGGGGCGGGTTTCCGCGAGGGCATCGATGCGTGTGGCATCAACATCCTCGACAGCCAGACCGGCAACTGGGGTGTGGCCGAGTCGAAGGCCGTGATGGAAGCATTCCTCAAGAACTACGAGGGCCAGATCGACGGTGTCTTCGGGCACAACGACGAGGAGGCCATCGGCGCCGTGCAGGCGATCGAGGAGGCCGGCCTGGTCCCAGGCGAGGACATCAAGGTCATCGGCGTGGACGCCACCGCCCACGGCTTCGAGTACCTCATCCCGGGCAAGATCAACGCCCTCATCGAGTGCAACCCGCTGCTCGCACCGCAGGTCTACGAGGCCGCGCTGGCCGCGATGAATGGCGAGGAGCTGCCGACGTGGGTGCCCTCCCAGGAAGGCGAGTTCTTCGCTGCCCAGGGCTCCGACGAGCTGACGGCGATCCTCGAGACCCGCAAGTACTAGCCAGCTAGTCGTCCGGCGACCACGGGAGGTAGCCTCACGCTGCCTCCCGTGCGCCGGGCCTCACACGATCCTCCAGAGGGAAGTCGACCGTGTCCGACCAAGCGCCGCTGCTCTCCATTCGCGGCATCGCCAAGGCCTTCCCGGGTGTCCAGGCCCTCACTGATGTCGACTTCGATCTGAACGAGGGCGAGATCCACGCGGTCGTGGGTGAGAACGGTGCGGGCAAGTCGACCCTCATCAAGATCCTTACCGGCGTCGAGCGCCCTGATGCCGGCGAGATGACCTTCATGGGCGAGCACTACGTGGTCCACTCGCCGCAGCACGCGCAGCAGCTGGGTATCAGCACCGTCTACCAGGAGGTCAACCTCTGCCCCAATCTCACCGTCGCGGAGAACGTGCTCATCGGCCGGGCACCGATGCGGTGGGGCGTCAGCATCGACTGGAAGGCATTGAACAAGCGGGCCAGGGAGATCCTGGCCGGCCTCGACATCGATATCGACGTGACGCGGCCGCTCGGTTCGTACTCGGTCGCGATCCAGCAGATGACCGCCATCGCCCGCGCGCTTGACATCTCCTCGGCCAGGGTCCTCATCCTGGACGAGCCGACCTCCAGCCTGACCCAGCGAGAAACGACGCAGCTGTTCGAGGTCATGGACAAGCTGAAGCGCGATGGCATCGCGATCGTCTTCATCACCCACTTCCTCGACCAGGTCTACGAGGTGAGCGACCGCGTGACCATCCTCCGGAATGGCGAGGTGGTCGGCACGTACGATCCGTCGTCACTGCCGCGCCTCGAGCTGGTCTCGCTCATGCTCGGCCGGTCGCTGACGGCCCTTGATGACATGGCCGCGCACAAGATGGAAACGCGTGAGCACATCAAGGCCGACGCCTTCGTGAGCGCGAAGGGGCTCGGTCTCGCGGGTGCGATCCGGCCGTTTGACCTGGACCTGCACAAGGGCGAGGTCGTGGGTCTGGCCGGACTGCTCGGATCGGGCAGGACCGAGCTGGCGCGACTCATCTTCGGCCTCGACCGGCCGGATGCCGGCTCCCTCGACATCGGCGGCACCGAAGTGCGCGACTACTCGCCGGCCGCGTCGATCCAGCGCGGCGTCGGGCTGGCGCCGGAGGACCGGGCGGCAGAAGGCATCATCGCCGACCTGAGCGTGCGCGAGAACATCATCCTGGCCGTGCAGGCCAATCGCGGCTGGCTGCGCTACCTGGGCGCCAGGGAAGCGGGGGAGATCGCCGACCGCTACATCGAGCTGCTGCACATCGCGACGCCATCGGCGGATCAGGCAGTCAAGAACCTCTCCGGCGGCAATCAGCAGAAGGTCATCCTCGCCCGCTGGCTGGCCACGGACCCGCAGCTGCTCATCCTCGACGAACCCACGCGTGGCATCGACGTGGGCACCAAGGCCGACATCCAGAAGCTCGTGCTCGACCTCGCCGCGGAAGGCAAGTCGTGTGTCTTCATCTCCTCGGAGCTCGACGAGGTGCTGCGCACGAGCCACCGCATCGTGGTGCTCCGAGACCGGGGCAAGGCCACCGAGCTCACGGGCGAGACGGACGAGCAGGAGCTCATGATGGCCATCGCCGGCGTCGACTCATGAGCGCCGTCGGTCGTTCGCTCAAGGCCGCCGGTGGGGATGGCCGGCTGCTTCTGCCCCTGGCCGTCCTGGGTCTGATCTTCCTCTTCGACCTCATCTTCATCCCCGGCTTCTTCGACATGGAGATCCGGCAGGGCCACCTCTACGGCAGCCTCATCGACATCCTGCGCAACAGCGCGCCCATCATCCTGTTGGCGATCGGCATGACCGTCGTGATCGCCACCGGCGGGGTGGATCTCTCGGTCGGGGCGGTCATGGCCATCTCGGCCTCGGTGGCAGCCATCCTCATCGACCCCAGGAAGGTCGGGCTCACGCTCTCGGGTGACATCACGACGATGGTGGGCGACCCCACGTACAGCTTCATGCCGCTGCCCGTGGTCATCGCCGTGGCGATGCTGGCGGCCTTGGCGTGTGGGCTCTGGAACGGAACCCTCGTGGCCTATGTGCGCATCCAGCCGATGGTGGCGACGCTCATCCTGATGATCGCGGGCCGGGGGCTCGCGCAGCTGATCACCAGCTCCGTCAAGATCAACATCTTCAACGACGCCTTCTCGTTCCTTGGGAACGGCTTCATCCTGCTCCTGCCGCTGTCGCTGTTCGTGATCCTGGCGGTCTTCCTGGGATCGTGGCTGCTCTTGCGCAGGACGGCCCTCGGCCTGTTCGTGGAGTCGGTCGGCATCAGCTCGCGCGCGAGCCTCTTCGCCGGTATCAACGAGAAGCGCATCAAGCTGTTCGCCTACGTGTTCTGCGCGCTCTGCGCGGGGATCGCCGGCCTCATCGCCGTCTCGAGTATCAAGACCTCCGACGCCAACGTGATCGGCCTCTACACCGAGCTCGATGCCATCCTCGCCGTGGTCATCGGCGGCACGGTCCTGGGCGCGGGCGGCCGGTTCTCACTGCTCGGAAGCGTCCTGGGAGCGCTCGTGATCCAAGCCACGATGACGTCCATGTACCACGTCGGTGTGCCCGCCAGCGCGATCACCGTGGTCAAGGCCATCGTCGTCATCGTCGTCATCGTCCTGTATTCGGAGCAGGCACAGGACTTCATCCGGCGGGCCTTCAGCCGCACGCGCACCCCCAAGAAGGCTGTGTCGGCGTGACGCAGGCGCTGGGCCACCGGCTCTCGAACGGCAGGCGCTTCCTGCCCCTGGCCGCGACCATCTTCATGTTCGGCCTGGTCTATGCCTTCGGCGTCGTGTCCTTCCCGGCCATGCAGGACAGCCAGCCGCTGTTCAACCTGCTGAACACCGCGCCGTTCCTGTTGATCGCCGTGGTGGGCCAGTCGCTGGTCATCATCTCGGGCGGCATCGACCTCTCTGTCGGCGGTGTCATCGCACTCACCACCGTCGCGGCCGCTGCCCTGCTCGACAATGGCTGGGATCCAGCCATCGTCATCGTGCTCATGCTCCTCATGGGCATCACCATCGGCGGGGTGATGGGCTTCTTCATCACGTACCTGAAGGTGCAGCCCTTCATCGCGACGCTGGCCGGCATGTGGTTCGCGCGCGGGATGTGCTACCTCATCAGCGATGCCGAGATCCGCATCTACGACCCGACCTGGAAGACGATCTCAGGCATCAAGGTCCTGATCCCAGGGCTGGCCGACCCGGTCGCCAAGACCGGCAGCTACATCACGGTCCTCGTGGTCATCGCGTTAGTGGTGCTGGTGGTCGGCCTCTTCCTGGCACATCTCACTCGCTTCGGTCGCACGCTTTACGCGATGGGCGGGAACAGCGGTCGCAACGAGCAGTCCGCGCGCCTGATGGGCCTCCCCGTCAACCGCACCAAGATGTCCGTCTACATGGTCAACGGGTTCTGCTCGGCCCTCGCCGGACTGGTCTACAGCGTCTACGTCGGTTCCGGTCACGGCTCACATGCGATGGGCATGGAGCTGGTGGTCATCGCGGCCGTGGTCATCGGTGGGGTGGCCCTGACCGGTGGCGAAGGCTATGTGCTGGGCGCCTTCTTCGGCGTTCTCATCCTCTCGCTCATCCAGGCCCTGATCCTCTACAACGGACAGTTGAGCTCGTGGTGGACGAGCATCTTCATCGGTCTCCTGATGCTCCTCTTCATCGGCGTGCAGAGCGTGCTCGCCACGCTCAACGCGCGCGGACTCGCGAGAGCCGCTGGCAGTGCGCGCCGGGCACCGTGGCGGGACCGACGCTACCTGGCGGGGGCAGCCGTGGTCATCGCGGCCGTCATCGGCATCTCGCTCGTGGGGCCGCTCACGTCCTCGCCCGAGGCTACTGACCAGACGAACGGCGCGGCCGCCCTCGATACCTGCCAGCAGAGCGAATTGCGCGATGATGAGGCAGCCCAGATGCAGGCTGACGGCGCGGTCATCGTCTTCCAGAAGTTCGGCGGCTCCGGCTGCGTGGATCAGCTCTTCGGCCTCTACCCCGACGGCCGCATCGTGGGCGACGACGGCGGGGATCCGCTGGAGACACAAGTGGAGCCGCAGGTGGTGACCGACCTGGTGGCCAATCTCGAGGGGAAACTGGGGTGGTTCACCGACGAGATGTACACGACCTGGCATCACCCCTGCGCGGAGTGCTACACCTACTCCATCACCGTCACCTCCGGGGACCAGACCAAGACCGTCGGCGCGGTCGACGGCGGGACGGACGCGCCGTCCGAGTACTGGCTCGCTACCAGCCGGATCTCGGCCATCCTGCCCGCATCGAACGGAGCGCCATGATGGGTCCAATGACGCGCGGCTGGCTCGGCCTCGGCGCCCTGGCGCTCTGTGCCGTGCTCGCCGGCTGCGACTACATCGTCATCCCCGAGTCGAAGGCGACAGCGCCACCGGCGGTGGCCGAGGGCATCTGGACGGCCGTGGCTACGGACGTCGAGGAGACGGCCGATGGCCTGCGCGTGGAACTGGCCATGCGCAATGACGCCGGCGACTGGAGCGCGATGGAGATGGCCGAGGGCCGCTCCGCCATGCTGGTCGATGCCAGCGGCAGCAGCACGCGATGCGGCACGGCCGTGGTCGGGACCGGCGGAGTCAGCATCCCGCCCGGGTTCATCATGCGAGGCTTCACCGGCGGCACCAGGTTCGAGCCCCAGACCGAGCTGCTCCGCGTCGAATGCGAAGGGGCCGCCCTTGCCGCCGGCTCGCAGCTCCGGATCCCCTACGAGTTCAGCACCGGCGAGTTCAACTTCTACCGGCCCGAAGCGGCCAAGAGCGGCACGCTCGAGGTCGATCTCGACGCACCCATCGAGGATCTCGCGTATCCGATCGGCACGGAGACCGATCTGGTCTTCACCCAGGTGGGCGAGCCGATCGAGGCCATCAACAAGATCGTGCTCACGCTCGT
The DNA here is from genome assembly GCA_963731995.1 of uncultured Chloroflexia bacterium. GTDB lineage: Bacteria > Chloroflexota > Limnocylindria > Limnocylindrales > CSP1-4 > JAFMJV01. Next base: position 59,285 of record CAVSXV010000013.1, on the reverse strand, counting down.
CGGGTTCGAACGGACCGACGGCGAGATCCAGTTCACGTGGCGCACCGACAACCCGACGAACTATCAGGCCTACGTCCACATCGGCAACCCGTCGGTCATCGGCTCCGACGGTATCCTGTACGGCCTCTACAGGGCGCCGCACCTGGTCGACACCCCCATCACCCTGGCCAACGACTCGGCCGAATGGACCACCAGCGTCGAGGTTCCAGCCGACGTCACTGATTTGTACGTTCTGCCCAGCGTAGAGTCCAAGCAGCAGAAGAACTATGTCAGCTACGCCATCGAGCTGACCGAGGAATGATCACCAGGGAGGAGACCATGATCGCGCGAGACGCCGGCTACTCTGGCCCCCGGCTGCGCCTCGGCGCCGTCGTCACGGTCATCCTCGTCCTCTTCAGCTGGGGGTCGGCAGCAGCGCAATCCCCGAGCCCCGCGGTGCCTGACGACACGGCCACGGAGGCACCCTCGAGCAGCTCCGAGGCGGACGCGGCAGCGGCCGAACGCCCGGAGTGGTTCGACCTCGAGATGATCGATGTCGTGAGCGGTGAGCCCTTCACCATCAACGACTTCGCCGGCCAGGTCGTGCTCCTCGAGACCATGGCCGTGTGGTGCCCGACATGCCAGCATCAGGGTGATGAGGTCAGCAGGCTCCACGAGCTGCTCGGGAATCCCGATGACTTGGTGTCGGTCAGCCTCGACATCGACATGGGCGAGGACGAGGCCCTCCTCCGGAACTACGTCGAGAAGCTCGACTACGACTGGCGCTTCGCGGTGGCGCCCCTCCTCGTCGCGCGTGCGCTCGGCAACCTGTACAGCGCCCAATATCTGAACCCGCCGGTCTCGCCGATGCTGATCATCGACAGGGACGGCAGCGTCCTCGGCCTGCCCTTCGGCAGCGTCAAGGACGCCGAGAGCCTGCAAGGGGTGATCGAGCCGCTCCTGGACGCCTGAACGAACCGGATTCGGACCCTTGACCCGGACGGTACTGTAGTTGGAACCGGTTCCATGGAACCGGTTCCAACCAGGGCGCGCGGAGGAACGGTGTCGAGTCGGACGCTTCGGGATGTCGCCATCCACGCCGGGGTCAGCAAGGCGACGGCTTCCCGAGTCCTTAACGGCAGCAGGCAAGTCGATCCGGGCACGCGTGAGCGGGTGCTGAAGGCCATGGCCGAACTCGAGTACACGCCCAGCAACGCCGCCCGGCGACTGAGTTTCGGGCGCACGCTGACCATCAGCGTGGTGACCTCATTCCTCACCCGACCGCAGGCCGCGGAGCGCCTCCGAGGCGTCGAGGCTTTCCTCAGCGACAGCGAGTTCGATCTGGTCATCCACAACGTCGAGACCATCGAGAAGCGCGACCAGTACCTGCGTGGTCTTGCCTTCGCGCAGCGCACCGACGGGATGCTCATCATCTCCCTGCCACCGCGGGAGGAGGACCTGCAACGTCTCGCGGCGGCGGCTATCCCGGTCGTGGTCATCGACGTCCACGCGCCCGCTGTCGCGGGCCTGCCACACGTGGTTGGCGATGACCTCGCGGGCGGTGTGGCCGCGACCACGCATCTCATCGAGCTGGGTCACCGGCGGATCGCCTACATCGGCGATGAGTTCGACAACCCATACGGCTTCACCTCGAGCCAGCACCGCTATCTCGGCTACAGGCGGGCGCTCGTGCGGGCCGGCATCGCCATCCGCCCTGAGCTCGTGGCACTCGGCGCGCATAGCCGGTATGAGGCTCGCGAGCTCGCCGCCGCTCTGGTTTCCTCGGCCGACGCGCCCAGCGCCATCTTCGCGGCGAGCGACACACAGGCCCTCGGCGTCGTCAGCGCTGCCCACGAGGCCGGGCTGCGGGTACCTGACGATCTCTCCGTCGTCGGCTACGACGACATCGAGATCGCTGACTACCTCGAGCTCACCACGGTCCGCCAACGACTGTTCGATTCGGGACGACTCGGTGCACAGATGCTGCTGTCCGAAGTGCACGCACGCTCGGCCACGCCGCCGAGTGTCGTCCTCTCTCCCGAGCTCGTGGTCCGTGGCACCACAGCCCCACCGAAGGAGGTGCCGACACCGCCCTGAGATACCGTTGATCGATCCAATCACGGATACCTGGAGGAGGTTGAAGAACGATGTTCGAACAAGGAGCCCGGGGGGCCCGTGCGAAGGTCACGGCGCTCGCCCTGACGGCGGCGCTGACCGCCATCGTGCCCACGTCAGTCGTGGCACAGGATGAAGCGATGCCCAGCTGCGGGACGGAGCCCGTGGAGTTGCTGGCCTACTTCGAGACCGGTTTCCCCTTCCAGACGGCGCTGGCAGAAGAGTTCACCGCGCAGTACCCCAACGTCACCTGGAACATCCGCGAGGACCAGTTCTCGAACCTCATCGCACAGACCCCTCGACTGCTCACCAGCGACAACCCCCCGGACCTGATCCGACTGCCGACGATGGTCGACCTGGTCCGTGACGGGCTGCTTCTGGATCTCGAGCCGTACGTGACCGCGTTCGGCTGGGATCAGTGGTCGCCATCGCTGCTCGTCCCGCACCGCGTCGCAGAAGGCGGTCGTCCGCGCGGCGAGGGAGACCTCTACGCGGGTGGTCTCAATTACTCCACGACTGGTGTGTTCTACAACAAGGATCTGGCCGAGCAGGTCGGCATGACCGAGCCCCCGGCCACCCTCGAGGAGTTCGAGGGCTATCTCGCGACTGCCAAGGAGATGGGGCTCCAGCCCATCATGCAGTGGAACGCCGCGGCGAGCGGAGGCGGGCTTGCCTTCCCGCTGCAGAACCTGATGGCCTCGGTCGGCCCCACCACGCCCATCAACGAGTGGATCTACCAGAAGGAAGGCGCGACGATCGACACGCCCTCCAACCTCGAGGCGGCCCAGCATCTGCAGCAGTGGATCGAGGCCGGCTACTTCCCCGAGGATGTCAACGCCATCGAGTACACCGACTCGAACGCGCGCTTCGCTGCCGGCGAGGGCCTCTTCACCTTCAACGGCGACTGGCAGAATGCCGGTTTCGACGAGCTCGCTCCGGGCAACGTCGGCTTCTTCCTCTTCCCGCCCGCGGAGCAAGGTGCCGGGCGTGCGGCGATGTCCTCGCCAGTGACGTTCGGTATCGCGGCCACGGCCAAGAACCCCGACTGTGCAGCCTTCTTCCTCGATTGGGTAGCCACGAACCCCGAGGCTCGGCAGATCAACGTGAGTCTGGCCGGCTCTAGCCCCGGCGGTCCGTCGGACCTGCCCATCCCCGAGGTGGCCGCGGGTTCGGTCACCAACGAGACGTTGGCGGCGGCCCAGCAAGTGGCGGCTGACAACGGCCTCATGGACTTCATCGCCAATGCCACCGGCACGATCTTCCTCGAGTCCGGCGGATGGACACCAGAGCTGCAGAAGATGGTCGGCGGTCAGCAGACGGCCGAGGGTCTGCTGCAGACCGTCCAGGCCACCTATGAGGAGAGCATGAACCAGTGACGGCATCCGCCGACCGCGCATGACGGCTGACGACAGCGTCGGCCTCGCAGCTCGGCCGCCGGTTCCGACGCCACCTGCCTCCCTGCGGACCTCGCGCTGGCGTGAGATCCGCAGGCGGGGCTGGGGGGGCTGGCTGTTTGTCCTGCCCGCGCTCTTCATGTACAGCGCCTTCGTGCTCGTGCCGTTGGCGATCACGGTGTTCTACTCGATGTTGCGCTGGAACGGTATCGGGCCGTGGGAGTTCGTCGGGCTCGACAACTACACCAAGACGCTGACCGATCCGGACCTCTACGGCACCATCGTCAACGCGTTCAAGCTGATGTTCTTCTTCAGCTTCGTGCCGGTGGCGCTGGGCCTGCTGGTGGCGTCGCTCATCCGTCGCGTGGCGACGGGCGCGCTCGGGTCCACCGCTCGCACCGTCGTCTTCCTGCCGCAGGTCATCCCGCTCGTCGCTGCTGGCATCGTCTGGAGCTGGCTGCTCTCCAAGAACGGCCTCATCAACCAGGTCCTGGCCGCGATCGGCCTGGGTGACATCACACGCGCATGGCTCGCGGATTTCAGTCTGGCCCTGCCTGCAGTCGGCGTGATCGGAGCGTGGGTCCTGCTGGGCTTGTGCACCATCCTGCTGCTCACGGGCATGAGCAAGATCGACCAGTCGCTCTACGAGTCGGCCCGCATCGACGGCGCCAACGCCTGGCGGGAGTTCCGCTCCATCACCGTCCCCAGCCTCCGCTACGAGATCGGTGTCTGTATCACCGTGACCGTCATCGCGTCCCTGTCAGCGTTCGACATCATCTACATCTCCACGCTCGGCGGGCCTGGCACCACCACGGCCGTCCCCGGCCTGGAGATCTATCGGCTCGCCTTCCTCGGCCGCAACGTCGGTGTTGCCTCGGCCCTGGCCGTCGTCCTGATCGTGCTCGTGCTCGTCACGGTCCTGCCCATCCAGCGCCTCACCCGTGAGGAAGCACGGTGATCGTCGGTCGCTCGGAGGTCTGGGTTGGGAGGCTGCTCCTGATCGCCCTCATGGCTGTGACCATCATTCCGTTCCTGAGCGTCTTCACCACCGCGTTGCACCCATCAGGCACGGTCCCTCCCGGTCTGTCCTGGCCAGCTGACCCGCAATGGGGCAACTTCCTCGAGGCCTTCCAGCAGGCCCACATGGATGCCCTGCTCGTCTCGAGTGTGATCATCGTCATCGGCGTGGTCCCGGCCTCGGTCATCCTTGCCACCATGGCCGGCTTCGCCATCGGTCACCTGCGCATCCCTGGGTCACGCTGGCTGTTCATCCTGTTCCTGCTGGGCCTGACGCTGCCGCTGGTAGGTATCGTCATCCCGCTCTACTACCTCGTCCGCAGCCTGGGCTTCTACGACACGAAGCTCGCCATCATCCTGCCGCTCATCGGCTTGTATATGCCGTTCGGGGTGTTCTGGATGCGGGCACATTTCCTCAACATGCCCACGGAACTCTCCGAGGCTGCGCGGGTGGACGGGGCGACCACGCGCGACCTGTTCTGGCGCATCCACGTGCCGCTCGCGATGCCCGCGGTCTCATCGCTGGCGATCCTGCTGGGAGTGTGGACGTGGAACCAGTTCCTGCTTGCTCTCGTGCTCGTCGAGGACCCGATCGAGCGTACGATGGCCGGGGCATTGGGCACGTTCCAAGGTCAGTACGCGACGGATATCCCGCTCCTATCCGCCGGTTCGCTGGTGATCCTGACGCCGACGATCATCGTCTTCCTCATCTTCCAGCGGCAATTCACCTCTGCCCTGCTCAGCGGGTCGCTCAAGGGATAGCCAGGCCGGAGACCACGTCGAACTTCGAGGGCTTTCCAGAGTCCCGGGTCCGTTCATCGGTCGAGGCATCGGAGCGCTGCCTCCGCAGAGAACACCGCCACGGCCTCGACGCCCGACCCGGCCGCGCACGCCCGCGACCACCCGCGAGCTACGAGCGGTCGGTGGTCCCTCGCTAGCCGGCGGCTCGAGTAACTTCCTCGCCCCTGGGGCGCGGGGCGGCCGTGCTGCCGCGGATGCGGAGATCCGGCCGCACCAGCGTGTGCTCGCTCTGAGTTCTCCCTCGGTCGATCCGTTCGACCAGCATCCGTGCGGCGGCATTGCCCATCGCATCGGCCGGGAAGCTGATGGTCGTGAGTGGCGGCGTGGCCACCTCGCTCATGGGCTCGCTGATCATGCCGATGACCGAGAGGTCCGTGGGGATGCGCAGGCCGCGTCGCTGGGTGGCCTTGATCACGCCGATGACAGACTGCTCCTGGGGGGCGATCAGGGCCGTGATGTCGACGATCTCATCGAGCAGCTGTTCGGCGACCACGGCGATGTCGTCGCTGGTCGGTCCGCCGACCCGCGCCAGCACCGGCAGATCGAGGCTGGCACAGGCACGCTCGTACGCCTGCAGTGCCCAGGTAGCGAACCCGTAGGTCTTCTCTCCCACGATCGGATCGAGTGTCACCAGGCCGATGCGCCGGTGCCCGAGTTTGACGAGGTGCTCGATGGCGATCCGGATGCCGTGCTCGATGTCCACATCGACGAAGCTGAGGTCGGCGTTGTCCTCCCGGTGGCCGATCATCACGAACGGGTAGCCATGGTCGCGCAGCAAGCCCGCCCTGCGGTCGTCCGTCAGGATCTCGAGCAGGATCATCCCGTCCGCTTGGCGACTCCGGAAGATGGCCAACAGCTCCGCATCGGTCAGAGACCTGGTCATGATGTTGATGGAGTACCCGGCATCCTCCACTCCCAAGGCAGCAGCCATGATGAGCTGATGTGCGGGAGGGTTGAACTCTTCGGGGACGTGCATCGCGATCAGGCCGGTCCTGCCAGAACGGATCTGACGCCAGGCGTGCTGCGGTGCGAACCCGATCTCGTCCATGACTCGCAGGACCCGCTCGCGCGTCTGCTCGGCCACGTCAGGCTTGTCGTTGAGGATGCGCGATACCGTGGCCACCGAGACCCCGCTGGCGGTCGCGATATCGACGATGGTCGGTTTCCGGACATCCCGTCGCGTTGCCACTAGCGGTGCCTCCCATCCCTGCAGGAGTCTTCGGCCACCCCGAGGCGACACATGGCGCGGGACCGCAGCATCACCACTGCACCTCGAGCGCGCTGCCCGTGTAGTGCGCAGGCCTGGTATCGATCACCGAGGACGACTCGCCATCGGCTCCAGCCGACCCCAGCTCGCGGTGCAGTGTCAACACCAGGTCCCGCTCGCTCGGCATCCCTGGGAAGCCGCCCGCCCGGGCGTCGATCCGCAGCCTACGCGGCGCGTCATGCCAGCTGATATCGACCGTGGCGTAGGCCCCCGCCTCGTAGCCGTAGCCATCACCCTCGTCCTCGTAGAGACGGAACGTGGCGTCACGGCCGGGGTAGACGTGGATCTCGAGCGGCGCGTCAGGCAGGTCTCGGACGTGTTGGCGGACCGGGCCCATGGGCACGATGGAGCCGGCCCGGACGAACACGGGGATATGGCCCAGGGGAGCATCGGCTTCCACCCGCTGGCCACCCTCGAGGCGCCGGTCTGTCCAGAAGTCGAACCAGTCGTTCCCGGCCGGCAGATACACGCTACGCGTCGGCGTCTCATCGGCGAGTGGTGTAGAGCCGGGGCCATACCACATGGCCCGGTAGACCGGACACACGAGGAAGGCTGGCCCGAACATGAACTCGTCTGCGACGTCGTGGGCCGCGCGGTCGAGCCGGAAGTCGAAAAGGAGGGAGCGCAACATGGTGTAGGCATGGTGGGTGGTCCAGCCGGCGAGCGAGTAGATGTAAGGCAGCAGTCGGTACCGCAGGCGGAGTGCCGCCGAGATTGCCTCGTAGGCCGGTTCCCCGGGCTCCCCGAAACGCCAGATCTCTCTCGGCGTGTCGGTGCCGTGCGCCCGCAACATGGGCAGCCAGGCCGCGTACTGGAACCACCGGACGAAGAGCTCGCGATACCCGAGGTCCTGCACACCCGCATCGAAGTCGCCCGCCCAGAACCACGCGTCGGGGCGCTGGGCCACGAAGAAGGCGCCGACGTCCGTCGTCCAGTAGGGCATGCCGGTGGCGCAGAAGTTGAGGCCGTCGGCGATCTGCCGTCGGAGCGTTTCCCAGGTCGCCGCCACGTCACCCGACCAGGTCACCGTGCCGTAGCGCTGCTGACCGATGTAGGCCGAGCGCGTCAGGTTCAGCACGCGCTTGGGTGATGCGCTCGATCGCTGCCCGTTGTAGAGCCCTTCCGAGTGCAGGAGCGAGTAAGCGTTGATGGTTTCGGGGTCGAGGTAGCGCTTGGCCTCGTCGGTGTTCATCCGCAGACGCGACTCCGGTTCCGGCTTGACCGAGCCCAGCCAGTCGGCCTCGAAGGGCTCCGTGCAGTCGGACCACCAGGCGTCCACCCCGTGGGAGAAGAGGCCGCGTTCGGCCTGCTTCCAGTATCGTGCCCGGGCTTCGACATCGAAGGCGTCGTAGGTGGCCCCGTTGCCCAGCAGTTGGCCGGCTTCGGAGAATTCACTCCAGTCCTCGCCGCCGGGTCGCATGGCCGGCCAGATCGAGACCATCAGGCGCACGTCGAGCTCGTGAAGCTCCTCGGTCATGCGGTCGGGGGCCGGGAATCGTCCAGGGTCGAGGGACTTCTGCCCCCACAGATCGCCGGTCCAGGACTTCCAGTCGAGCACGACGCAATCGAGCGGCAGTTTGCGCTCCCGGTACTCGCGGGCCACTTCGATGAGCTCGGCCTGCGTCGCATAGCGCTCCTTCGACTGGAGGTAGCCGAACGCCCACTTCGGCAGCATCGGCGTGTCGCCAGTGAGCGAGCGAAGCTCGGCGACGATGTCGTCGAACTCCGGACCGACCACGAAGTAGTAGTCGAGCTCCTCGTCGACATCCGACCAGACGAACGAGCCGGCCTCGTCGTCATGGAACGTCATCAGGGAGGTGCAGTCGAAGAAGACGCCGTACCCGTGTGAGGACACCAGCACGGGCACCGCCACCTTCATGTTGTGCTGATAGAGGTACTGGTGATGGCCCCGGAGGTCGAACATGCCCTCTTCATGCGAGCCCAGCCCGTAGAGCGCTTCCCCTTCACCCCACTCGAACTCGACCTTCGTGTGGTACGCCTGTCGATCGACGACCTGGCGCACGCCGGTGATGTCCATGCGCAGTCCATCGATGTGCTTGTCTGACACGACGGTCGTGGCATCGTCGAAGACCGAGACCACCACATCGATCGGCTCGAGCGTCTTGCCGCCCCGCGCCGGTTCCCGGGTCAGCAGTCGGCCGGCGGCATCCCGGTACGTGAAGGCGGCGGTCTCACGGTCGATCGTGACCGACAGCGCAGCGGTACTGATGGTCAGGTTGCCCGCGTGCTCGTCGACGTGAAAGGCGACCGGCGGGCTCTGCTGCCGGTCCGCGATGACGGTCAGGCTCGGTTTGAGGCTGAACGCGTCCTCCAGCGTGAAACGGACCCTGAACGTCCGTGTCGTCACCGGCACGACCGACAACAGGCCGTGATCGAGTCGGATCGTGAGCCCATGGCCGTCAGTCTCGTGCGCGACCACGCGCCTCGATGTGCCGAGCGGTAGCCCCTGCGTCGCCGATGTCATCGGTACCGCTCCGCGATCGCCAGTGCGTCGTCGATGTCGCGCGGGGACTTGAAGTCCATGAGCACATGCATCCCGTCGGGCCCGACCGCGTCCAGCAGGGGAGCCAGCTCATCGGTCTCCACCCAGGTGGCCATGACCGACTTGCCTGCAGCGCGAACCTGGCGGTAGAGGTCGAACCAGGCCGGGTCACCGCCCTGCGGCTGGCCGACGCCTGGCGTCCACTGCACCGCGTCGAGCTCCTCGATCTCCAGCAGGGCTTCGAGGTGGTGGATGGCCTGCACACCATCGAGGTGGTACATGGCGTAGTCCAGCCACCGGCACTGCTCAGCGATGAACGGGACGACGAACTCGCGGAAGTGGTTCGGCGAGATCATCACCGACGCGTCGCACTGCAACTTGGCCATGCGGCCCGGCGCCCACAGCGAGAAGTAGCAGAACGCCATCTCGCCGTCCACGTTGATGACCTGGTAGATCTGTTCGAAGACATCGAACCAGGCGTCGTTGACGGCCTGGAGATCTTGCAGGAGGGACTCGGGCTCCATCAGGATCTGCCCCATCACGGGCGTGACGCCACGCAGTCCTGCGAGGGTGTCGATGCCCTCGATGAGGTCGGGGCAGCCGACGAAGTAGCGGCCGTCGGAGAGCTCTCGGCAGGCAGCGACGAGGTCGAGATGCGTGCGCAGCCACCGGTTGGCCTGCTCGAGCACGACCGGTGCATCTGGCACTCCCGCCTCGATCCAGATCGTGTCCTCACCGGCCACGAGCTCCGCTCCGAGAGTCGCGGCCAGCGACCCGGGTCCGAGCTGGGTATTCGCGACCGGGAGGATGTCCGCCCGCAGATCGCTGCGCGACAGTCGATAGTGAAGATCGGCCGCTCGCCACTGCGGATCGAACCACCGCTGGTCCAGGCTCCGTGCCGGCTGCGGCATCGGAACCTCTTCGTGGCAGATGCCGTCCACCTCGAGGTGCTCCCACATGCTGATGACGAGGCCGCGGCCGGCCCACCAGTCGACGTAGCGCCCCCGGGTGGTTTCCCAGTCGTCCTTCCAGAGGGTGTGGCTCATGACACTAGCCCTTCACCGCGCCGCTCGACATGCCCGACAGGATCCAGCGCTGGGCCACGAGGTAGATGAGGATGACGGGCAGGATGGTGAGCACCACGTCCGCCGAGACCAGACCCCAGTCGGACTGGAACATGCCGAAGAAGTTGTAGACCGCCAGCGTCATCGGCCATTCCGCGCTGCTGTTGAGGAAGTACAGGGGCACCAGGAACTCGTTCCAGATATTGAGGATGCTGAGCACGGAAAGCGTCACGAGTACCGGCGTCAGCAACGGGAAGATGACCCTGAAGAAGGCCCGCAGCGGCGTGCAGCCGTCCATGAGGGCAGCCTCGTCCAGCTCTCGCGGAATGGTGCCGATGAAGGCGTAGACGAGGAAGACACTGAACGGGATCTGCATCGCCGCGTAGAGCAGGATGATCCCGAACTGTGTATTGACCAGGTTCGTCCACTGCATCACCTGCATCAAGGTGACGAAGTTGGTCGGCATCGCGATGCCCATGATCAGCAGCAGGTAGATGACGCGATGGGAGCGGGTGCGACGACGGGCCAGCACGTACGCTGCCATCGAGGCCAGCACGACGCAGATGGCAGTGGCGGTGAGCGCGTAGAGGAGGCTGTTGAAGAAGGCACCGGCCAGCTTGCCCTCCTCGAAGACGGTGGCGTAGTTCCCCCACTGCGGCACTGCCGGCAAGCCGATACCCATCGAGCTCGACTCCGCCCGCGTCTTGAGGGAGTTGACGAACACGAGGTAGATGGGCACGAAGACGATGAACCCGACGACCGCCGCGAGGAGGTGGTTCGCTGAGGAGCGTGCTCGCCGATCGACCCGCATCTCAGTCGTTCTCTTCACGGTGCAGCACGCGGATGGTCAGATACGCCAGCACGACCATGACGAGCAGGAGCAACGTGGACAGCGCGGTCGCGACGCCCCACCGGCCCTTCGAGAAGTCCTCGAAGACCATGGTGTACACGGTGTCCGTCGCGCGGCCGGGCCCTCCCCGTGTCAGGACGAAGACGATGTCGAAGACCTTCAGTCCATACAGCAGGTTCAGCACCGTCACCACTGCCAGGACAGGCGTCAGGAGCGGCAGGGTGATGTGGCGGAACTTGCTCCAGCTGCTCGCGCCATCGATGGAAGCCGCCTCGTAGTAGTCGCGCGGGATCGCGAGCAGGCCGGCGATGAGGATGACCATGATGTAGCCGACGCCACGCCAGACGTCGACGGCGATGACGCTCCACATCGCGAGCGAGACATCCGTCAGCCACTTCAGAGCGAAGGCCTCCAGGCCCACGGCCCGCAGCGTCTCGTTGAGCAGTCCATCCGCGGGGTTCAGGATCGACCGGAAGATCAGGCTGACGACCAGGATCGGGAGCACCGCCGGCAGGTAGATGAGGACCCGATAGAAGCTGGATAGGCGGCGGATGCCCTCGGTGAGCAGCAACGCCAGGGCCAGGGCGATGACCGTCTTGAGGGCGATGGTGGCCACCGTGAACAGCAGGGTGTTCCCGATGACCCGCATGTAGTTGGAGCCCGAGGTCAGGATGGTGGCGAAGTTGTCCAGGCCGACCCAGTTGAGCTCGCTGGTGTAGCTGTTCCAGTCGGTGAACGCGTAGCCGATGCCGAGCAAGCTCGGCAGCAGCGTGAAGACGCCGTACAGGAGGAGGGCGCCAAGGGCGAACCACGTGGGATAGGCACGCGACCTCACTCGGCTCGTCTCCTCGTGGCTGGGATCAGCGATGGTTGCCGGGAGCAGTGGAGGTGCTGCCCCCGGCATTCATGCAGGGCGTGCCCTGCGAGTCAACAGCTACTCGGTCCAGGCGGGGTCGCCCGCGGCGGTGGCCAGCTCGGCCCGTCGCTGGTCGATCGCGGCCATCACATCCTCAGGCGACATTCCGCCGGTGAACATGTCGACCATGTCGCGGCCGATGTCCATCCACTGGGGGTTCAGGTAGTTCACGATGTCCTGGTAGACGATGCCCTCGGCCGGGTATGTGTCGAGGAACGCTGCCTGGGCGTCATCCCACTTGGCTTCGACGCTGTCGAACGGCAGCGACACGAACTGGGGCTCGTTGTCGAGCAGGTATTGCAGGTTCTCGGGCTCCATCAGGTAGGCCAGGAACTGCTTGGCCGCGTCGATGTTCTCGGAACCCGAGTAGATGAACTTGGCCGGCCCCGCCGGGTGGACCGGCTGGAACTGGTTGTCGAAGGTCGGGATGGGGAAGAAGGCGAAGTTGCTGGGGTCGACGTCCGGGTAGTCGACCGCGACCGACGCCGGCATCGACAACGGCGCCACCGTCATCGCGTAGTCACCACTCGCGAGCGCGCGGCTGGTGTCCGAGTACATGTCGGACAGTGAGTTGTCGCCGAAGCAGCCCATCTGATACAGGTCGTCGATCTGGGCCATGGCCGTGGTCATGTTCAGGTCGCCCGCAAAGGTCGCGTCGTTGGCATTCAGCGAGCCGGCCAGGCCGGGCTCAGCCGCCTCGAAGGCCGGTCCCACCATGGGGAACCAGAGGACCTGGTGCCAGCCATCCGAGACTGGCTCGAAGATGGGTGTGAGGCCGGCGTCCATGATCGTGGTGCAGGCCGCCTTGAACGCATCGAAGTCGGTCGGGACGTCGATACCCAAGTCCTCGAAGATCTGCGTGTTGTAGACCGTCACGAAGTAGTTCGACGCGATGATGTCCCAGATCTCCGCCCCGTAGACCACTCCGTTCAGGCTGGACATCTCGAGTGCTGCGGGATCGATCCGCGTGGTCCACTCCTCGTCGCTGAGGTCGACCGCGTTGGCCTCGACGTCGTACTGCAGCTTCAGGTCGGACTGGCCGGTCTGGCCGCCGAAGATGTCCGTGGCCTCACCCGCGTTGAGCTTGGTCTTGAGGACGTTGAAGTACTGGTCGGCCGGGATGATCTGGTAGTCGACCTTGATACCGGTCTCTTCCTCGAACTTCTGGGCGAGCTCCATCTCCGCCGGCTTGATCCAGTCCTGGCTGGCCATCACTGTGATGGTGGTGTCCTGCGCCACGGCCGGGACCGCCGTGGCCGCGACCGAACTACCGGCGAGGGCTGCTCCGACCGCGAGCGAGGTGATGAGGCGCCTGCTTGGTTTGTTCACTACGTTCCGCCTTTCGTTGCTCTCAGGCCTGCTTGTCCATCCTTGATCAGGTGCCATGGAGCTGATCGATAGGCCTCCTCCTGCCTGTTCCATCAGCGACCGCTGCCGCGTGCCCGGTATCAGTACCGGTATCATTTTCGGCGACTGTAGGTCGGCCCGCTGCGAGTGTCAATACCGGAGTCGGTGAGTCGGGCCATCCAGCACCTGCAGCGTCTCCACCCGATACGGCGACCGTGGACAAGGCCAGGCTTCATCCGTATCCTGCCCCGATGCCCGCGCCGAGGGAGCGTGATCAGTCCCACTTGCGCCCCGGCTGGACGATCCACATGTGGAGGACGGTCTCGATGCGCTATCCCACCCTTGCGGCAAACGGCGGCGGCATTCGTTACAAGCTCGCCCTGGTGACGACACTCATCGCGATGGCGGTGCTGCCCGCCGTCTCACAGGCCCAGGACTCGGCTGGCGGCTCGATCACCACGGGCGATCCCGATGCCGACGCGATCATCGCCGATATCGAACGCGTGACCGCCGACCTCGTCGAGGTCAAGGAACAGCTCCGCTCGGACCGCCTCGACCCGGACGTCGTGCTCGATACGATCGGGGCCGACCCCGATGGCATCCTCGAGTGGGTGGCCAGCGAGACACGCTGGCTGCCGTACGAGGGAGCGCTCCGGGGGCCACGCGGCGTCCTGATGGACCGTTCGGGCAGCAGCCTCGATCGAGCACTGCTGCTCGCCGACCTGCTCGGGCGAGCCGGTCTCGAGGTCAGGCTCGCCAACACGACGTTGCCCGCGGACGTGGCGGCGTCGCTCGCCGCGACCGCGCTCGAAGGTGCGCCGGTGTCCGACGCCGAGCCGATGTTCGCCAGCGCGGAGGAGATCGAAGGCTATCGAACCAGCGTCGCGTCAGCGGCCGCAGAGCTGGCATCTGACATCGATCTGCTCGCCGGCTCGGACGCCGTTGGGGGGGACGCGGTTGATGTCATCGCTGACCACTGGTGGGTCCAGGCTTCGTCGGAGGGACAGTGGACCGACTACGATCCGCTCTTCCCCGCTGGCGCGGAGGCTCGACCTGCGGCCGAGATCACCGTCGACCCAGCCGCGCTCCCCGAGGACCTGCGGCACACCGCCACCATCAGGGTCGTCATCGAGCGATCCGAGGACGGTGCGCTCGTCGAGGAGATCCCGCTTGAGCACACGGTGCTGATGGGTACAGAGGAGCCGGTCGAGTCGATCGAGCTGGATTTCAGCGTCGCGGTCCCGCCCGAGCTCACCGATACCGCGCGTGAGACGGTCGACCTGCGCGAAGGAGCGCGGCTGGCCGCCTTCTGGCGACCGCGACTGCGGGTGCAGGGCCAGACCGTGCGCGGCGAGTGGTTCTCCGAGGCCGGGCGGCTCGAACCGCCCACTGTGCTGGCAGCGGCCGGCGCGCTATCGGAAGGGCTCGACGCTCTGGGCGGCATCGGTGCCGAGCCCGTAGCGCAGGAACCTGGCGACACCTCGCTGTCTGCCACGTGGATCGAGTACGAGACCGCCGGACCCGGGATCGCCCCGCGGACCGAACGCCGCCAGATCCTCGACCTCATAGGGGCGTCCCGCGATGGCCTGGGCGCGACCGATGATCAGGCGCTCGCGGGCGATGAGGCGGACCTCCGACGAGGGCTTGCCTTCCTGGGCGATACGTCGATCCTGCTGCAAGGTGCGACCACACACCCCGATGCCGTCCTCGACGCCTACCTGGACACCTGGATCGAGTTGCGACCGGCGCTCATCGCGCTGGCCTTCCTGGGTGCCGGCGTGGAGGACGAGCGCATCGGGCCTTCGCTGGCTTCACCGCAGACTCGCCCCGTCGATCTCCTGGCCATGACCAGCGTGCGTGATCAGTGGGCGACATCGCGCGCGGGGTTCATCGGCCGGCCGCAACTGTGGTCAGAGCACGTCTTCTTCGACGCCCAGGACGAGGCGAACGCCAGCCGCCAGGCGGTCGACATCGTCATGAATGACACCGCGGTCATGCCCGGTGCGGGCGCGGACCCGCGGCTCGTGCGACTCGAGCAGGGCCTCCTCGACACCCTCATCGAGCATGCCCTGGACGCGACACCCGACGGTCTGAACACGTGGGAGCGCTTCGCTCGACGCGGGGCGGAGGGTGTGGACTGGGCCGTGCTCCGACCGGGCTCGGATGTGGACGCCGGGCTCGCTGATGCCCTGCCCGCCGCGGACCTCGCAAGAATCCGCACCACGCTGGAGCGTGGGGACACCGTGGTGGTCGCGACCGAGCCCCGACTTCGCGGCAGCGTGCCCTTCGCCGACTGGTGGAGGATCTCGGAAGACGGCACCGCGCTGGGGATGGGCTACCGCGGATGGGGGCAGGACACGACCGAAGAGGGGGACATCACCGTGGAGATCTCGCTGGAGTCCCTGAAGCCCCTGTTGGACGCGGACAAGACAGCGCACACGCTGCGGACGATGGAAGCGACCGCCCGACGTGCTCGCCTGGCAGGCGCGATCAATCCGTACGCACATCTTTCGGTCTTCGCCGACACGCTGCCCATCATCGTCGCCTTGGCCAGGACCTTGCCCTTCATCAAGGGTCTCTGAGCCATCAGGGGCCCATGAGCCGCTGGGCGCCGTCTGGCCGCCTCAACGGGACATGCCGACGACCCCAGCGATGAAGATGCCCAAGCATGCTCCAAGGGCGATCCAGATCGCCTCCTGGGTGATCGCGAACACGACCGTGCCGGCGCCTGCACCGAAGACGAGGTAGCGGCCGACATCTACCCGGGACCGACCGTCCCGGTCCTGGTTGGCGTTGTTCTCGGCCATGTTCATCCTCCTACGCCGGGGCCACATGAAGACGACGAGCCAGCGCTGGTCGGTGGGGTCTTCGAGGCACCCCATTCGCGAGTACGGGACGAACCTGTCCCGTACCTCGGGTCGCCTGGGCCAAACACGGTCATCGTGGACTCTGCCATTCCGCCCAGCGGTCGCGGAGCAACCTGCCAAAGACGGGGGGCGGGCCACGCCGACCTCGGTAAGGAAACCTCAGTCGCCACGCCCATGGTCACGGGTGTGGCGACTGTCGGAGAAGTGCCGGAGCGACGACTTGGCCAGGGCCGACCGTCACTGCGCGAGCGCGGCTACGGCTGAGGTCCACAAGGCCGCATCGTCCTTCGCTATCGCCGGTGGCGGGAGGCGGCGCCAGCCACCGGGAGCTCATGCCTGTCCTGCGTCGAATGGACCTTGGCCAGAACCCGCTTCGGATCAGTGACCTCGATAACCAATCCGCCGAGGCTGTCGAGCACGACACAACACCCTCGCCTGTTTGACACCGGTGGCACCATCGATATGGCTCGCCAGGGGGAGGCGGTCGTCCGCCCAGACTGGTGGTTGCATCCGGTGTGCGCGGGCACGTACAGGAGACAGCCATGAGACAGCGCCAGGTCGGCCGAGGTGACCGACCGCGCGAGAGGCACCAGCTCCCGCCCGCGGATCGCCGGCACCCGACGGCTTCGCCGCCGGTCAGGTTCGGGTGGCTGAGGGTCTTGCTGTCTGTCGCGCTAGCTTTCGCGGCATCGCCCGTTGTGGTGGCCGCGCAAGATACGGACAGTTCACTCCCCTTCACCACGTCCGGAGAGTGGCAAGGTCTGCTCGACTTCTCCGGCTACTTCACCATCGATAGCGTGAGTGACGACGGCTCGTTCACGGTCAAGGTCTCGGACGTCATCGGGAGCACGGGTATCTCGCTCGCTCTCCGGGTCGATGCCGAGGGTCAGGTCACGGGCACGATGCCGGTCCATCTCCAATGGCTCGACGAAGCTGCTGGGGCAGCCTCGAACGGAGACCCGTTCCACGTCCTCCACGATCATCGCCAGGACGGCGTCCTCAACCTCTCTGGCACGGCGGTCCGACTCGTCGCCAGCGGGACACTGACCGAGGAGACGGACACCGTCGCGGACGGCGACTTCGTCGAGGAGGTCTCGGGGACCCGTGCCCGTGACGTGGAGTGGATCTTCGGCATCAAGCGCGACGACTGTGATCGCGTCACCGGGGGGCTCATCGAGGCGTCCGGCGTCTCGCTCATGGGCAGCGCATTGCTTCCCGCCGTGGTCGAGAACGGCAGTGGCAGCACGTATCACAACGAGCTCAAGACGGAGCTCCTCCTGTGGCCCACGTCGACGGCCACCCCGGAGGCGGTCAGGTCGGCACTCGACGAGGTCATCGCGATGGCCGACGAGCTGCGAGCCAGCCGGATACCGCTGGCCGGCTTCCTACTGGACGTCGTTGACGCATGGACCGACCTGCAAGCTGAGGTCATGGCGCTCGGCGAATGTCAGACCCCGGTCGCATGGGATCCGGCATTCGATCGGAGTTGGCTCGTCAACGTCCTGAACGACGCACTGGCGACGGCGCTCGAAAGCGTGGAGGACTACGACGGCGACGAGCTCATGGATCTGTGGCGAGTCGGGAAGGAGCAGCACGCGCTCGACGGGGAGTTGATCGTCGGGCTCATGGATGCCCTCTACGGGTTGGCGGTGCAGGCCCTGCAGTCGGGCGACGACGCGACCGCCGACGAGATCCTCGGGTTCCTCACGGAACAGGGTTACACGGAGATGGCGGCGAGGGCGAAGAACAACGCCCACCTCACGCCCTGAGCGGTTACGCAGCGGACGCGTGCCCGCCGCCAGCGCATGACATCGCCGAGCGCGATCATCTGGCCCGGCATCGCGGTGGTATGCGTCAGGCAGCGTTCAAGGGGCGCGATCCAACGGCGCCGCCGGGTCTGCGCCGAACTCCTCCAGGCCGAGCTCGACGTCGTAGCCAAGGGCCATCGCCAGCTTGGGTGCAGCCCTGACGATGAGACTCGAGCCCGCTTGATGATGTCGATCCCGGACGACCGCCTCGGGATGCGCCCGCGGCTCCAGGGCTGCCGCGCTCGGTGCCCGGCCCAAAGGCGATGCCTCAGCCGGCTGCACCGGCACCAACGGTCTGCGCCGTGTGCTGGGCATGCAGCGCCAGCTCGTCCGCCTGGACCATCGGCTTGAGGTCGAAGACGACGTTCCGGACGGTGCCGGTGAACGCGTACGGCGCCTTGTCCTCATAGGCGAGGTCGACCACACCGCCGTTGTCGCGACCGATGTCCATGCCGGCGTAGGTGGTGAAGATGAGCGAGACCGTCTTGTCGAGTCGACCCTCGCCGATCTGCTCGCCGTTCGCCCACAGCGTCACCCGGCCACCCGCGGCGTGCTCCGTCGAATCCGCTTCGAACAACATCTTGACGGTGACATCACCGGTGGGGATAGGCTCGGTCGAGGTCTGCTTGTAGGTCTCGATCCCGAGGTACTGGTAGGTGTGATTGAGGAGGCCCTTCTCGTCGACCCACAGGGCGAAGCCGCCGATGAAGTCGGCGAAGGCCACGAGGACGCCCTCGGCGCCGTCTTCCGGCACATGGATGTCGGCCTCGATGGCGTACGAACGACCGTAGATACGGGGGATCATGGAGGTCTGGATGTTCTGGACATCACCGGCGTAGTTGAACCGGGTGATGGTCGGTAGCGGTGGCAGATCACCCATCCACACCGAGAAGGGAGCCAGCAGTGGCAGCACGTGGTTCCGCTCCGCCTCCTCCCAGAAGAGGTCCTGCAGCTCCTTGAGCTTCTCGGGCTTCTCGGCGGCCAGGTCTCGCGCCTGGGAGAAGTCGTCCGGCAGGTAGTAGAGCTCCCAGATGTCGTCGTCGGTGCTGTACTTGCCAGGGGCGAAGCGGGCCAGGGTCTCCGGTGTGAAGTCCCAGGGGTCCTTGTCCAGCTTGGTGCAGGCCCACCAGCCGTCCTTGTAGATGGCCCGGCTGCCGAGCATCTCGAAGTACTGCACGGTGTGCCGCTCTTCGGCCTCGGCATCGTCGAAGGTGTGGAGGAAGCTGGTGCCGTCCATGGGCTCCTGCTCGATGCCGTCGACCATCGTGGGCGCAGGGATGCCGACCGCCTCGAGGATGGTGGGCACGATGTCGATGCAGTGAGTGAACTGCTCTCGCAGCGCACCGCCCGCCTCGGTATGCCCCGGCCAGGCCACGACCATGGGGTCGCGGGTTCCTCCCAGGTGGCTGGCCATCTGCTTGCCCCACTGGAAGGGCGTGTTGTTGGCGTGGGCCCAGGCAGCCGCGAAGTGCGGTGCGGTGTGGAAGCTGCCGAGGGCCTCGATGCCACCGAACTTCTCGATGATCTTGAGCTGCTGGTCAGCCTCGAGGATGGCCCCGTTGAAGAAGGTGGTCTCGTTGAACGACCCTGTCAGGGTGCCTTCCATGCTGGCGCCGTTGTCGCCCCAGATGTAGATGATGAGCGTGTTCTCGAGGTCGCCCATCTGCTCGATGGCGTCGAGCAGGCGGCCGACGTTCCAGTCGGCGTTCTCGGAGTAGCCGGCAAAGACCTCCATCTGGCGCGCATAGAGCTGCTTCTGGGCATCGGTGAGCGAGTCCCAGGCCGGGAACAGGTCCGGCCGTGCGCTCAGCTCCGTATCCTGCGGCACCACGCCGAGCTGCTTCTGGCGCTCGAGCGTGGCCTCGCGGTAGGCGTCCCAGCCCTCGTCGAACACCCCCTTGTACCTGTCGGCCCACTGCTTGGCGACATGGTGGGGCGCGTGACTGCAGCCGGTCGAGTAGTACATCATCCAGGGCTTCTCGGAGTCCTGCGCCCGGATCGCGTGCAGCCACTCGATCGACTTGTCGGTGATGTCGTCGGGGAAGTAGTACTCCTTGCCGTCCTCGCCCTCGGGCACGCCGACGGTGGTGTTGTCGATGGTGATGATGGGGTCGTACTGGCCGGCAGCACCGGTGAGGAACCCCCACCAATGGTCGAACCCCCAGGACTGGGGCCAGTGGTCGAAGGGACCGGCCGCGCCCATCTGGCTACCCGGCGTCAGGTGCCACTTGCCGAAGCCGCCCGTGACGTAGCCGTTCTCCCGCAGGATCCGCGGCAACGCGGTGCAGCTGCGCGGCCGCTCGCCCGTGTAGCCCGGGTATGGGGCGGGCAGCTCAGCGATGGTGCCCATGCCCACGCGGTGGTGGTTGCGCCCCGTGAGCAACGCGGCTCGCGTGGGTGAGCAGACGGCGGTCACGTGGAAGCGGTTGTAAGTGAGACCCATCTGCTGGACGCGGGTCAGGTTCGGAGTGGAGATGCCGCCGCCGAAGGTGTCCGGGCCACCGAAGCCCGCGTCGTCGATGAGCACCACCAGCACGTTGGGTGCGCCTTCAGGGGCCTTGGGGCTGGGCATGATGGTCCAGTCGCCGACCGACTGGTCGAGGGTTCGGCCGATGGTGCCGCCGAACGGGCGGTCGGGGATCGGCAGCACCGTGCGGTCGGGCTTGAACTTGCCCATCGCCTCCGCGAGGGAGTCCTTGAGTGCCGCCGTGCCCGCCTTGTCGGTCTGGACCACGGACTTCATGAGCGAGCCCGCGAGCTTCCGCTCGACACCGAGGCGCTGGTCTTCGTCGAACTCGGCGATGATGGCCGCGGAGCCGGGCGGCAACGCCTGTCCGATCTTGTCGTGCAGGCCCGTTTCCAGCTGGTGACTCGCGAACTTGCCGACGATCGCGCCACCGGCCGCGCCCACCGCTGTAGCCGCCAGCAACGGCGGAGCGGCCAGACCGACAAGGAAACCGACGCTGCCTCCCCACCTGGCACCGGTGCGTCCCCGATGGTCAGCCGTCTGCCGAACGACCACGCTGCCATCGGTGTCGTGGGTGATCAGGATGGCCGCCTCGAGCCCGACGGTCTTGGACCGCACCTGGGCCACGAGCCCCTCGAAGTCCGTGGTCGCGGTCGCGACGTCACCGTACCCGGCGACGAGGACGTCCGTCAGTTGTTGGGCCATGGGTCGATACCTCCGAAAACTCTGTATCGGGGCCGCTCCCGTATCCCGATCGGTCTCACGCGGCCCAGCCATTATCGGTCACGCCGTCGGCTGGAGCCTCACCCAGCAGGGATGATGCAGGATCCCGCGAGATACAGCGGTCCGATCGCATCCGGAAGAGGAGGGGAGAGCCCCCCTCGGAGGGACCCCAGGCGCTGGTGTCGGCGCGTCATATGGCATCCTTGGACTGTCGGGACTCAGCGGGGGAGTCGAGCGCGGAGTGAACCGAGATCCACGACCATCATCGCAGCCTCGCGGCACCACTCTGCCTGACCACATCGACGCCTGCCTGTTCGACCTCGACGGCGTCGTCACCAAGACGGCGAGGGTGCACGCTGAGGCGTGGAAGGAGATGTTCGACCAGTATCTGGCCGGTCGTGCCGAGCGGTATGGCGAACCCTACCGAGCCTTCGACAAGGGGCACGACTACGAGGCCTTCGTCGATGGAAAGCCGCGCTACGATGGCGTTCGTTCCTTCCTGGTCTCCCGCGGCATCGAGCTTCCGGAGGGTGAACCAGGGGACCCCCCATCGGCCCATAGCGTGGCTGGCCTTGGCAACCGCAAGAACGAGCTGCTGCTGGCCTTGCTCGAGGAGCGCGGCGTGGAGGTGTACCCCGGATCGCTGGAGTTCATCCGGGTCGCTCGGGCAAGTGGCCTGCGGACTGCCGTCGTGTCCGCCAGTGCCAATTGTGAGGCGGTCCTCCAGGCCGCTGGGATCGAGGGACTCTTCGAGGTGCGGGTTGATGGAGTCACCCTCGAACAGCAGAACCTGCGCGGCAAGCCGGCTCCGGATTCGTTCCTCGCTGCCGCACGTGAACTCGCGGTGGAACCGGCAGGCAGTGCGGTCTTCGAAGACGCGCAGGCAGGAGTGAGCGCGGGACGCGCCGGCGGGTTCGGCTACGTGGTCGGAGTCGATCGTGCCGGGCAAGCGGACCTCTTGCGGGCCGAGGGTGCCGACGTCGTGGTCTCGGACCTGGCGGACCTGCTCACGTGATCGGCCATCCCGACTTCCGGGCCGAGCCCTGGGCGATTCACGAGCTGGCGTTCGACCAGAGCTTCCTCGCCCAGTCCGAATCGATCTTCGCGCTCGCCAACGGCCACCTCGGACTCCGCGGCAACCTCGACGAGGGTGAGCCATGTGGCTTGAGCGGTACCTACCTCAATGGGTTCTACGAGTCCTACCCGCTCGAGTACGGTGAACGTGGATACGGCTGGCCGGAGGACGGCCAGAAGCTCGTCGCCGTCCCCGACGGCAAGATCATCCGGCTCCTTGTCGAGGATGAGCCGTTCGACGTCCATCGGGGCCAGCTCGAACGACACGAACGTACACTCGACCTGCGGACAGGCATCCTGCGGCGTGAGGTCCAGTGGCGCTCCGAGTACGGTCGAGCGGTGACGGTGCTCAGCCAGCGGCTCGTCTCTTTCAGCGATCGCAACGTTGCGGCGGTCTGCTACGAGGTCGAAGCAGTCGACGAGCCGCTCCGCGTGGCCATCCAGTCGGACCTCGTCGCCAACAAGGAGCCGCGGGGTGGAGGCGATGATCCGCGGGCCGGCCGATCGTTCGGACCCGCCCTCGAGAGCCAGCTCGCCGTCGACCATGGGCTGCGGGTGGTACTCGCGCACCGGACGCGTCGTAGTGGCTTGGCGCTGGCCGCCGGTATGGAGCACGTCCTCTCGGCACCCGGACAAGTGGAGGCGACGACCCAGTCCGAGCCCGACCTCGGACGGGTGAGTCTTACCGTGGCCCTCGAGCCGGGCAAGCCCCTGCGGCTGGTGAAGCTGCTCGCCTATCACTGGTCATCGGTCGAGTCGATCGAGTGGCTGCGCGACCAGGTGGACGCGAGCCTGGAGAGTGCACGTGCTCAGGGCTTCGAACACCTGGCCGCGAGCCAGCGGTCCTTCCTGGACGCGTTCTGGACGAATGCGGACATCGAACTCGACGGAGACCTCGACATCCAGCAGGCTATCCGCTTCGCGCTCTTCCACGTATTCCAGGCCTCGGTGCGGGCGGACGGTCGGGGCATCCCAGCCAAGGGGCTGACCGGGCCCGGCTACGACGGCCACGCCTTCTGGGACACCGAATCATTCGTCCTTCCGGTCCTCACGTACACGGCACCCCAGGCGGTCCGCTCCGCGCTCCGCTGGCGCCATTCGACGCTGCCTCTGGCCCGTCATCGGGCAGACCAGCTGGGACTCCGCGGCGGGGCCTTCCCATGGCGCACGATCGGTGGGGAGGAGTGCTCCGGCTACTGGCCGGCCGGCTCGGCCGCATTCCATGTCAATGCCTCGGTCGCCGCTGCGGTGGCGCGCTACGTCGCCGCGACCGACGATACGACGTTCGAACGTGAGACGGGACTCGAGCTCCTGATCGAGACTGCCCGCGTCTGGTTCAGCCTCGGTCACCGCGATCTGTCCGGCCGCTTCCGGATCGACGGGGTCACCGGGCCCGATGAGTACTCCGCTCTCGTCGACAACAACGTCTATACCAACCTCATGGCCAAGCACAACTTCGAGGCCGCCGTGGCAGCCGTCGCCCGCCACCCCGATGTGGCCGAGATGCTGGGAGTGGAGCCCGACGAGCCGGATGCATGGCGTGCGGCAGCCGATGCGATGTACGTGCCCTATGACGAGACCCTCGGCATCCACCCTCAAGATCAGGACTTCTGCCAGCACGAGGGCTGGGATTTCGCGACGACCACGCCGGACCGCTACCCGCTGTTCCTCCACCACCCGTACCTCCAGCTGTACCGCAAGCAGGTCGTCAAGCAGCCCGACCTCGTACTGGCCCTTCATCTGTGCGGCGACGCCTTCAGCAGCGACCAGAAGCGCCGCGATTTCGACTACTACGAGCCGTTGACCGTGCGCGACTCGTCGCTGTCCGCAGCGACCAATGCGATCGTGGCCGCCGAGGTGGGCTATCTCGATCTGGCCTACGACTACCTTGCCGAGGCCGCGCTCATGGACCTTGCCGATCTCGAGAGGAACGCCAGGGACGGGCTCCACATCGCCTCACTGGCCGGTGCCGTGAGCGCTGCAGTGGCCGGGCTCGCCGGGTTCCGTGATCATCGGGGCCAGCTCAGCTTCGCCCCACGGCTCCCTGCCGACCTTTCGCGACTCTCCTTCTCCCTCACGTTCCGTGGCGCTCGACTGCGTGTCGAGGTGCGACCGGAGGAGGCGCACTATGGGCTGGCGGAAGGAACCAGCCTCGAATTTCGCCACTACGGAGACGCGATCACGGTCACCGACGGTGAGCCGGTGGTCCTGCCGATCCCGGCACTCGTCGATCGGGAGCCACCCCAGCAGCCACCCGGCCGCGCTCCGATGCCGCGGCGGAGCAACCGGCCGCAGGTGCGACCCCGGGACGGCTGATCGCGATTTTCGGCGATCAGACCGATAGCCGTTGAGGGTTGCCCGGCCGCGCTCGCCTGGCGGGTCGTCTTCGGGCGCACGGTGGTCGGCCGGGTGTACGCTCGGTGCTACCTGAGGCACGTAGGGGGGAACGATGTCTGAGAAGGCGGAGCATGACGACGATCCGGTGCGGGACCAGCGCACCGATGAGGATCAGCGAGCCGACGCTTCACGCGCTGACGACGAGGGTCTGGGCGCTGAGCAAGCAGCCGATCGTCTGCAACGGTACGGACCGAACGTGCTCAAGGAGGAGCGACACAACCTGCTCCTCGAGATCGGCTCGCACTTCTGGGGCCCCATCCCCTGGATGATCGAGGCTGCCCTCGTGTTGACGGCCCTGACTGCCAAGTGGACGGATTTCGCCATCATCGCGGCGCTGCTCCTCCTTAACGGTACGGTCGGCTTCTGGGAAGAGCACCAGGCCAGTAGTGCCATCGAGGCGCTGCAGGATCGGCTGGCGCGTCAGGCGCGCGTCAAGCGGAGCCAGGAATGGATCACCGTGGATGCCGCGGACGTCGTCCCCGGCGACCTCGTGGCCGTGGAGCGGGGCGACATCATCCCCGCGGACGCCATCGTCCTGGACGGCCGTGCCGAGGCGGACGAATCGGCGCTCACCGGCGAGTCGCTGCCCGTGGAAAGGGGTCCTGGTGATGTGATCTACTCCGGGGCCATCCTCGTCCGCGGCGGGCCGACCGCTCGCGTACTCGCCACCGGCTCGACCACGATGTTCGGGCGCACCGCAGAGCTCGCCGGACGGAAGCCGCCGGCCAGCCATTTCCAGAAGGCAGTGCTCTCGATCGGACGCTATCTCATCGTCCTCGCGCTCGCTCTCGTAGCCGTCATCGTCGTCGTCTCCCTGGCACGCGGAACGAGCCTCACCAGCACGCTGGAGCTGGCCTTGGTCGTGACCATCGCGTCCGTGCCGGTGGCACTGCCGGCGGTGATGTCGGTGACCATGGCCGTGGGCGCGCGGATGCTGGCACGACATGACGCGGTGGTGAGTCACCTCCCCGCCATGGAAGAGATGGCCGGCGTCGACGTGCTGTGCTCGGACAAGACGGGAACCATCACCAAGAACGAGCTCGCCGTGGCCGATGTGGTGGTGCTACAGGACGGCGCGACCCGGGAGGATGTCCTGCTCGCGGCGGCCCTCACCAGCGAACCCAGCAGCGGCGATCCCATCGATCGGGCCGTGCTGGAGCGCGTCGATCGCGAGTCCCTCCAGCACTACGAGGTGGTCGACCTCGAGCCCTTCGACCCGACGCGCAAGCGGGCCGAGGCGACGATCCACGACCAGGACGGCTCGGAGAGCCGGGTGGCAAAGGGCGCGGTGCAGGCCATCCTGGATCTCGCCGGCGACAGCGATGGTGTCTCTGAGCGCCTGTCGAAGGTGACCGGTGAGTTCGCGAAGAAGGGCTTCCGGGCCCTGGCGGTGGCCCGCCGCGGCCGCGACGGTGCCGATTGGCAGGTGGTCGGCGTCCTCGGTCTCCAGGACCCGCCGCGCGACGATTCGAAGCAGACGCTCGACGAGGCGAGTCGGCTCGGCGTCGCAGTCAAGATGATCACCGGCGACCGGGTCGAGATCGCCCGCGAGGTCGCCCGCATGGTGGGCATGGATGCCGACATCCTCGAAGCCGACGTGCTCCATGGCAGCGAGGACGATGAGGCGCTGGCCAGCCGGGTGGAGGAGGCTGCCGGCTTCGCCCAGGTCGTGCCCGAGGACAAGTACCGCGTCGTCGAGCTGCTCCAGGGCGACGGTCACATCGTGGGCATGACCGGGGATGGCGTGAACGACGCCCCGGCACTTGCGCGTGCCGACGTCGGCATCGCCGTCTCCGGGGCCACCGATGCGGCCCGGGCGGCGGCGGACATCGTGCTCCTCGCGCCCGGCCTGTCGACCATCATCGATGCCATCCACCAGGCTCGGGAAGTCTTCCAGCGCATGAAGAACTACGCCATCTATCGGATCACCGAGACGATCCGCGTGGTCCTCTTCGTGACCGTGGCCATCCTGGTATTCGGCTTCTTCCCCGTCACTCCCATCCAGGTCGTCCTGCTCGCCATCCTCAACGATGGCGCCATCCTGTCGATCGCCTACGATCGGGTCCGGGGTTCGTCAAGGCCGGTCCGCTGGGACCTCACCGAGGTCCTGACCATCGCCACGGTGCTGGGCCTGGTCGGTCTGGTCTCCTCGCTCGGACTGCTGTGGCTGAGCCAGGGGCCACTCGCCCTGGTCGACGCCGAGGTCCAGACGATGATGTACCTGAAGCTGTCGGTGGCCGGGCATCTCACCATCTTCGTGGCGCGCACCCACGGCCCGTTCTGGTCCTTCAGGCCAGCGTGGATCCTGGTCGGGGCCGTCCTGGGGACACAGCTCCTGGCCACCCTCATCGCCGTATCCGGTTTCCTGATGCAGCCGATCAGCTGGCAGCTCGCCGCCCTGGCGTGGGGCTACGCCATCCTCGAGTTCCTCTTGCTCGACCGCGTCAAGGTCGTGGCCTACGGGATCCTGGAGAGCCGCGGGATAGCATCGGCCGAGCTGGCAGCGGCATAGGCACGGTCGAGGAGGGTCATCCAGTTGACGCCGGCTGCCGGCGTGATCCGCTCGAAGCGCCGAAGAAGCCGTCCACGCCCCAGGCGCTCTCGAGTAGGTACCGGGCATCCTCGGGCAGAGCGGCCTCGCGGGCCGCCGCTATCGTGCGTCCCTACTTCAATGGACTACGTCGCTGCGGCCCACGCGCGATAGAGCTCGTCGAGCCGATCGGCCATGGCCATCGCGAATGCTGGATCGTTGATGTGGGTGGCCATCTCGACCACTTCGACATCCGACCGGAGTCCGGCCTTGAGGTGCTCGATCAGAGCTGCATCAGCGTCCTCGTCGTAGAACGGAGCATCTGGGACGTCGATCATCGAGACGCCGCCGAGGGGGATGAACAGGGTCAGGGGGCCATTCGCCGCGTTCAGCTTGCGAGCGATGATCCGACCCAGCTCTGCACACTCTTCCTTCGTCGTGCGCATCAGCGTGACTGCCGAGTTGTGGATGTAGAGGTTCCGGTCCTCGAACTGACGTGGCACGGTATCCCGTGGTCCGAAGGTGCAGATGTCGAGGGCGCCCAGCGAGACGACCTGCGGGATGCCGAGCGAGCCCGCAGCCTCGAGCCGATCCGGGCCCGCCGAAAGGACGCCGCCGACAAGCTCGTCAACCAGCTCCGTGGTGGTGATGTCGAGCGAGCCGGTGATGAAGCAGGCCGTCATCAGCGCCTCCATGGAGCGTCCGCCCGTGCCGGTCGCGTGGAAGACGAGAACCTCGTAGCCGAGCTCCTCGAGCCTCTCGCGTGCCGTCGTCACACAGGGCGTCGTGACCCCGTACATCGTGGCCCCGATGAGTGGCTTGGGCGTGAGGCTGGAGGTGAAGCCCTCCGAGGCGATGGCCATGCCTGCCACGGCGGCAGAGGCATTGGTGAGGATCCTTTCGGAGATGCCGTTGATTCCAGCCACGTCGACCACCGAGTACATCATGGCGATGTCGGATGTCCCGACATAGGGGCTGGTATCGCCCGATGCCATCGTCGAGACGATCAGCTTCGGCACGCCGATGGGAAGAGCCTGCATCCCGGCCGAGACGATCGAGGAACCGCCCGACCCTCCGATGCCGAGGATGGCATCGAGGCGTCCTTCCGCATAGAGTCGCTCGACGATCGCCGTCGCACCCCGCGTCATGGCGGCGACTGCGGGTCCGCGGTCGTTGGCTGCCGCGAGTGCCGCGCGATCCTCCCCGGCCGCTGCTGCGACGTCGTCGGCGTTGATGTCTGCCGCGGCCGAGACGGAGGTGATTCCGGCGTCGACCAGGATGGCATCGCAGCCTGCCCCGATGATGCGCTCCTTCAGGAACGCGTACTCCGGACCCTTCGTATCAAGGGTCCCCACCAGTACGACCGTTGCCACAGGCGCCTCCTCATCGTTCGTCCGCTTCGCCGCGAAGGCTCAGGCCAAGATAGTGGTGCTGAGCCGGTACGTCGGCCAGTCGCGCCGCGGATGCCGTTTCCTGGTCGATCTCGCCCGCAACCTTGACGGCTTCCGAACCAGACGTCACCACACGGAGATTCTGCTCCACGAGCAGGAGGCCGCTCATTCAGTTGCGTCGATCAGACGACGTAAGGCCTCCCTAGCGACGATCTCGAAGGTGCTCGGTCACTCGACCTGGCAACGACGACGGACTTTCACGGACATCTCACGCTTGCGATCTCGCGACGTGCGGCGGAGCGGATGAAGGGGCCCGACAAGCGAAGAGGGCGTCGATCCCGAGGAGGTCGAGCGAGACGAGGTAGCGCCACTCGAAGCGTAGGGATGGCGCCGCGGTGGTCGCGGGCCACGGACTCAGTCCCATCGGTGCACCTGGCCAAGCACCGACGATCGTGAGTCCGCGATCGGCGAGGGCGTCGGCGACCTCCGTCGGCGAGCCGAAGAAGCCGGGTGGTCCCAGCTTCATGCCTCCGTAGCCAGTCTCGACGGCCGCGTCCAGCAGCGTCAGCGGCGAGACGCCGCAGGGCCGCGCGTCTCCGTAGACGCCGAAGCTGACCGGTGCGCTACCGATGCCGCGCAACGTCATGGCCGCGACCCGGCGGCAGCCAAGGACTGCCTCGCCACCGACCTCGATGCCGTGGGAGCCGGCGACCTCGGCGACCAGGGCCTGGAGCGATGCGGTGTCCTCCCTTGCGGCCTCGGCATCCGTGGGCACTGAGCTCCCGCGCGTGATCGCCGAATGGAAGACGCGCAGCTCTTCGAGGAAGCCCGAGTCGCGCCGCTGTCGACCGTCATCGACCACGACCTCTCCGTCGGCGGTGCGCACCCACAGGCGCGCGGGCACGTTGGGACCGTACGGCTGTGGCATCTGCAGTTGCAGGGCCCCCGCCGTACAAGCGATCGTGATGCTCTCTTCGTACTGCGGGTACTGCGGCAGCCACAGCCATTGCAGCCGCAGCATCGCATCGCCGGCCAGCCGTGCGGTGGCAGCGATGGATGGGGGATCAGCGGCGTCGTCTTCGGGATCGAAGGGCACGGCCGTCACGTGCTGCCAGCGGGTCGGAGGTGCGAAGCCGAGCGCTCTCAGTACCGAGAGCTCGTGGATGACCGAGCCGAGCAGGACGCCGCGGTATAGATGATCGATGCCCGATGGCATCGATCCGATGGCCACGATCGACTCCTCGATCTCACCTTCCTCCGCCCGCCGCAGGCTGGCCACGTCGGCGTCGCTGCCGGTGTGATAGTCGAGCCGCGCGATCTGGCTCTCATGGGTAGGATGTCGGACCTCGACGCTGACAAGCACGACATCCCCGATGCGGTCGAGTGCGGCTCGGGCCGCCGCGAGGGACGGATCGTAGGCTTTCATGTAGCCCACCTGGAGCGTGAGGTGGCGGTCGGTCGCGAGCTCGGCCAGTCGCACGGCCTCGGCCTGGGAGACGCAGAGAGGCTTTTCGCTCAGGACGTGCTTGCCGGAGCGCAGGGCGGCCTCGGCGAGCGGGCCATGAGCCCCCGGTGTCAGGAGCAGGACAGCGTCGACATCCGGGTCGTCGATGAGATCGGCAGGCTCGGTCGAGCACCGCGGTGACCCAGGCACACTCGCAGCGACTGCCTCCAATACCGAGGCAGAGAGATCGCAGATGTGCGTCACCGTGAACAAGGCGCTCAAGCGCACGAGATTCGGCACATGAGCCACCTGGCCGATCAGCCCGAGGCCGATGACGCCGATACGGACACGCTCGCCTCCAGGCAGTCGGCGGTCTCCTCCCGGCGGGGTCACGAACCGCCCGATAGCCGCAGGGTCCTGATCTCCCACGGGCGGATCGGCAATCGCAATGTGCCGCCGTCACTGACCGTGAGCGGTTCTCCCGTTGGTTCCCCGAGCAGATCCACCTCTCGGGCCGCGCGGAACCTGCCACTCACGACCGCCTCCTCGGCGTCCGGGTGTTCGGCGACGATCCGCAACTCCAGCTCGTCGCCGACGCGACGAAGGGCCGACAGGGCGATGCCCCGGCCGGAGAGTTCGAGTCCGGCTTGCGAAGGCGACGATCGCCAGGTCGGGTCAGTTCCGGTGCCAGGCGACGTGACGAGGCCCAAACGGTAGCGCTCAGCCGCTTCCACGACGTCTGCCTGGTGCCACGTACCACTGTGGGGCATGACCGCGACCGCGAAGTGCCACCTTCGGCGGCACTGCCCGTTCGGGACGGCCAGCTGCGGGCCGGCCGGATCTTCGCGGTAGGCATTGTCATCGCGGCTGATCAGACCCGTAGCTCGGAGGACCGTCACCGCCAACTCCTGTCCCTCCACCAGCTCGTACTCGATGACGTGCTCGGTGAGGACCGCCGCGCCCCCTGCGTCCACGAACGTGCGTGCCGGATAGGTGGCCAGTGGCAGCTCCCCATGGCCAGCCTCGGGAGCGGCCGTTCGCTCCACGACGGCGAACTGTCCTTCCGCTGCCGTCGTGTCGGTGGTGTGTGCGAGCGGGACGTGCAGCCGCAGTCGGTGGTCATCGACGGGGTTCTCGAAGCCGAGCGCGAGTCGGACGAAAGGCTCGCCGGCGCGCAATTCCACCCGCATGGTGACCGAGACCTCGACCTCTTCGACGGCACGCGCGTTCCCGCCTGCGGCTCCCACCTCGTCGGCCGACAGGCCGACCGGCCAGCCATACGTGCGCTCCACCTCGACCACGGCCCGGAGTGGTCCTGACTCCACGACCCGACGGCTGATCCGCGCTGGTGCCTCGACGAACCTGTCGTTGGCTGGCGGCGCATGGTTGTAGGTGTCACCCCGGTCGCCCCCATCAACCAGCCGACCAACGCCATCGAGGACCGTACCGTCGGCCGCCTCGAGGCGGAGCGTTCCGCTCGGCGTCACGTCGACCGCCAGCAAGCCGTTGGTCAGACGATCCGCCGATCCTGCCACCGGGGAGGCCGTGTCTGTCGCTCCCTCGGCCGCCCGGATCGCGGTCGTCCCGAGTGGTGGGACGGGCACCTGCACGAGCAGCGTGCGTCGAGCGGCTGCCATGACGCGCAGGCGCCACGGCTCGTCCGGCGCGCTTGCGACGGCATCATCGATGGTTCGCTTCATCGCCTCCACGTCCATCCAGACCGGTTCCGGCTCGAGGTCCACATCGAGTCTCACCTCTCGCATGCCGTCGACGACCCCGATGGCGAATCCGCGCAGGTAGCGTCCGAACAGCTCGCGTCCATGGATGCGGCGGTAGATGTCGCGGAACATCGCGGCCGACCATCTCCTCGACGAACACGACAGGCTCTGCTCGTGCCAACTCCTGCGTCGGGATCAGTTCTCCGTCACCCGTCTCGAAGACGACCGTGTCCCAGTCAGCGGGAACCGGGGCAGACACTTCCACGAGCCCGATGCGCGCAGCGGGGGTCGGATTGAGGACCGCGATGGCGCCGCGCGGCAACCGAGCAGCAACCTGTTCCGCCGCGCGCGCTGTCAGCTCGCGGGCGATCTGCTCCGCTTCCGCGTATCGCACGATGACCTGGTCGACCACCTCGTCGACACTGCAGCCGCAGATCGAGTCGTGGGCGGAGTTCTCGATGAGCCGCCGCCACGCGAGACGCAGGTAGGTCTCGGGCCATGCCGTCGGATCGCCCCACAGTGCCTGCAACGGCTCGGCAAATCGCTCCAGCGCGATCTCCGCGCGACCGCCCGCCTGTTTGAGGTCGATCCTCGCGGAGTTGACGCCCATGAGGACGTTGGCCCGCGCCGACGAGCGCATCTCGCCTCGCCACTCCGGGACGTCGTCGATCTGCGGCGCGGCGGCGAGATACTCGGCGAGCGTCTCGATCCGCACGTCGTAGTCCTGCTGGACGCCGTTGAGGGTATCGACCAGCTCGAGAAGATCGCGAGACGGCAACGTATGATCGCTCCCGTACATCGCCAGCAGGTGTGCCCCGCCACCGAACGTTCGCATCGCGTCGTGAAGCACCGCAAGCTGATCGGCGGCCCGGCTCGGGATAGCGAACAAGTGGGCGGCGTTCCCGTAGCCGTCGACGAGGTATTCGGTCGTCACGCTCGAGCCATCCGGCGCACTCCAGGCGAACCGGTAGCGGTCGATCGCGGCTGGCACGCCACGCCACACGAAGGCGTGCTCGATCCCGGCACGTCGAAGCAGCTGCGGCATCTGGGCGACGTGGCCGAACATGTCGGGTAGGTACCCAGCCGGCGTCGCACCGCCGAGCTGGCGCGCGCGGCGTGTCCCCAACTCCAGGTTGCGGATCATGGTCTCGCCCGAGCAGAGGAACTCGTCCATGAGGATCTGCCACGGCCCGATCGCGAGCCGTCCCTCGCTGACGAACCGGCGGATGCGCGCTTCAGCCTCCGGCCGGATCTCGAGGTAGTCGTCGATCGTCGCGCATTGCCCGTCGAGGGTGAACCTGAAGTCCGGACCCTCCTCGAGCATCTCCAGGACACGATCGACGAGCTCCACCAGCCGCATCCGGAAGACCTGGAACGGCTTGTACCATTCGCGGTCCCAATGAGTGTGTGGGACGAGGTGGACCGTGGTGCGTCGGTTCATCGGGCTGCTGCGACCTCACTGGTGTCGATGGACGAATGTGGGCGGGCGGTCGTTCCGCGCACGACCAGACGCACAGGCAGTCGCTCGGTCCCTGACACGGCCTCGCCGCCGAGTATCCGGTCGACGATCTCGATCGCCCGGCGACCCATCGCGTATTTGTCCTGCGCGACCGTCGTCAACGGCGGGACCGTGTAGTCGGTGAGCGCGATGTCGTCGAAACCGATGACGCTGACGTCGTGAGGGATCTCGAGGCCCACCTCGGACAGGCCGTGCATGACCCCGATCGCGGTCACGTCGTTGTGGCAGATGAAGGCGAACGGGGGCGCCAGGCGGGAGGCGACGGCGCGGGCGGCTGCGGTCCCGCCCGAGGGGTGGCCGTCGCCCTGGATGACCTCCAACGTCACCCCCAGCCCGCGAGCGGACCGGGCGGCAGCGCGGGCGCCCTCCAGGCGCACGGGCGTCTCGTCCGCCTCGTGCGGCCCGAGCACGTACACGAGCCGGTGATGCCCGAGATCGATCAGATGCTGGGCCGCCATCCGACCGCCGGCACGGCTGTCGCTCAAGACCGCCGGGATCCGCGGATCGGGTGACGAAGCGTTGACGATGACCACGGGCACGGGGAATGACCTGAGCGCATCTGCCTGGCGGCGGCGCAGACCCCCCGCGGCGATCACCACGGCGTCCACCCGGCGTTCTCTGAGCAGCGCCAGATAGCGCGCCTCGCGATCGGGATCCTCCGCGGCGTTGCTGAGGAAGACGCCGAAGCCAAGTTCCTGCGCGGCGTCCTCGAAGCCGCGCACGACCTCGGGATAGAAGGGGTTGGTGATATCGGTGACGATCAGCCCCACAGTCCGTGTGCGTTGGAGCCGGAGCGCGCGCGCGATGCTCGAGGGCTGGTAATCGAGGGCCTCGATCGCGTCGAGCACGCGCGCGCGAGTGGCGGGCAGTACGCGCGGCGATCCGGCCAGGACGCGGGTCACGGTGCCGCGGGACACGGCCGCCAGTTCGGCGACGTCGATGATGGTGGGCCTCGTCGATGCCATCTTCACGACGCCTAGGCGCTCAGGGCGAGGCAGTCACCGGTCGCTCCGGTCAGCCACCATGGCCCATCATCGACGGAGAACGACGCGCGATCGCTCGAGACAAGGCGCCGACTCCCGTCAGCGCCGTGCAGCTCGGCTCCGGCGGCTTCGAGGGCGAGCAGCTCGCCGTCGCACCGGATCAGCAGGGGCCCCGACGGCGTCGCGGAGATCGCGATGCGGCCGGCGGCGAGCGCGCCGAGGATGTCCTCGTCCTCCGCCTCGACCCAGGTCGTCGGCTGGCCCGGCAGGCCATCGTTCCCGACGCGATGGAAGTCGCTGCCACCGATGGCAAAGCCGCCACCCCAGCCGGCCCACCAAGCGAGCGGCAACAGTGCGCCGCGGTCCCAACTCGAGTGCCACACCTCGGCCAGTGGCGGCCGCCGGCTCATCGGCCGGCGCCACCGGCAGTCGCCGCCGAGTGGGTGATTGATCGAGAGCAGCCCGCCTCCCGCTTCGGCGCTCGTCAGCCAAGCGTCGCTGGGCATCCGGAAGTCGATCCAGCCGGTGTCGCCGAAGCAGTTGGCGTGGCCCTCGTCAGTCGTGACCTCCTGGCCCGGGACGAGGACGATCCCAAGGCGACCGCTGGCCGCGGCCAGCGCGGGGTGATGGCTCGTCGTGTTGTGGTCGGTCACGGCCAGGAAATCGAGCCCGCGCGTGCGGGCCAGGCTGGCGAGTTCGTCGATGGTGAGCGCGCCATCGGAGTGGACGGTATGTGCATGCAGATCGCCGGCCAACCAGCGTCGGCCGTGGGCGGCAGGGACGTCGCGACGGGGCGGCCGCTCCGGGCGGGGCAGGGGTGGCGCCGGTGACTCCTGCGTCACCGGGCCGATGCTCACGGTGACGTCGAAGTCCAGACCGTCGGCAGGGACCCGATGCAGGCCCAGCATCACCGACCAGGTCCCGGCGGGCAGGTCGCCGGGAAGATAGCCGGGAGTCGCCGCGTCCGGTGCTACCGATACGCGTGATCGCACGCCCCCCGACCAGCCACGGAAGCGTGTGGCATCGACCATTCCCAGGTCGATGACGCCCCGGGCACGATCGTAGTCAAGGGTGACCGTCACACCTGCCGCGCCCGGTGGCACGTCAAAGGGCAGGTAGCGATAGATCGCCTCCGCCCGGTCGACCGGCGTCCAATGCCCCCGATGCCGCGTGATCATGGGCCGCTGTCGGCACCGACGAGCTCACCGTCGGCGCTCCGGTACAGGAAGGCCCGATCCGGGCTGGCGGCGACCGATACCGCCTCACCGACCGCTGGTTCGTCGCCCTCCGGCACGGCGACCTGGACGCGCATGCCGTCATCATCCTCGACCGACACCAGCGTGTGCGTGCCGAGCGTCTCGAGGATCTGCACCGTGCCGCCGATCGCGCCCGGCGAGCCGAAAGCGACCACCTTCATGTACTCGGGCCGTGCGCCGAGGACGACTTCCTCGCCGTCCTGGGCAGAGCCCCGGAAAGCCGGCGGGACGGGCACGCGATGGTGGCCGACCATGAGTTCGTCGCCGGCGACCACTCCGGGCAGCAGGTTCATCGGTGTCGAGCCGATGAAGCTGGCCACGAACAGGTTGGCCGGTCGCTGGAACAGCTCGACCGGCCGGCCCAGCTGACGGATCCTGCCCGTTCTCCATCACCGCCATCCGATCGGCCAACGCCAGTGCCTCTGCCTGGTCATGCGTCACGTAGACCGTGGTGACGCCAAGTTCACGCTGGAGGCGCTTCAGGAAGGTCCGCGCCTCCAGGCGCAGGCGAGCATCGAGGTTGGAGAGCGGCTCGTCGAACAGGAAGACCGACGGGTGGACGGCCATGGCACGGGCCAGGGCGACGCGCTGTTGCTGCCCACCCGAAAGCTGCGCGGGCCGTCGCGTGAGGGTGTCCTCCAACTGGAGCTCCGCGGCGACCGCCTCCGCAGCGGCTTCGCGCTCGGCTCGCGAGACCTTGCGGATCTTGAGCGGGTAGGCGATGTTGTCGAGCACGCGCATATGCGGATACAGGGCGTAGTCCTGGAAGACCATGGCCACGTCGCGCGCGCCGGGCGGCAGGTCGGTCACGTCACGACCAGCGATGGCGATGCTTCCGGACGTGGGCCCTTCGAGCCCGGCGATGGAGCGCAGCAGCGTCGTCTTGCCACAGCCCGACGGTCCGAGCAGGGCGAAGAACTCGCCGTCTTCGATGCGCAGATCGAGCCCGTCGAGGGCGCGAACACCGCCACTGAAGTCCTTGACCAGCGAGCGGATCTCGACCTCACCCATCAGCGTTTGATCCCTCCATAGAACCGGAAGCCATAGCGGCGATTGACGAACAGGTACATCACCACGACCGGCACGGAATAGAGCAGCGAGAATGTCGCCAGCAGGCGCAGGTTCGGTGACCCGGCCTCGGTGTAGAAGGTGTACATCACGACGGAAGCGGGAGACAGATCCTGGCTGCGCAGCAGGATGAACGGCATCAGGAAGTTGCCCCACACGTTGACCATCACCCAGACCGCGATGACGGCCAACCCTGGCCGGATCAGTGGCAGGACGGTGTCGCGCAGGATCTGGAAAGAGCTCGCGCCGAAGACCATGGCCGACTCCTCGTAGCTCTTCGGAGTCGAGTCGGTGAAGTCCTTGAGGATGAAGATGGCCGCGGGTAGCAACCCGCCGGCGAGCACGAGGATGACACCAAGGTAGGTGTTGATCAGCCCGAGGTTGAAGATGAGCAGGAACAAGGGGACCATCGCAGCCGAGCCGGTCACGATCGACGAGAACAGCAGCAGCAAGTAGAGAAGCAGATCGCGGCCGGGGAGGTTCACACGGCTCAACGCGTACGCGGCCGGCGTCGCGGTCGCCACGACCAGCAGCATGGTGGCCCCGGCCAGCAGCACGGAGTTCCCGAGCGAGCGCAGGGCGTTGGGGTTCTGGAACAGGACGTCGCTGAAGTTGTCGAGCGTGAAGTCTGGAACCCGCACATCGAGCGACGGCACCCGGTCGAACGGCGCCACGAAGAGCCACAGCATGGGCAGGAAGAAGTACGCCGCGACGAACACCACGAACACGTAGAAGACCAGGCGACCCAGGAACGCGCGTACGACGCTTGCGCCGCCGCGTTCGCTCGGGGCCGTCATCGGGCCCGCTCGCGCAGGAGACGCAGATAGAAGATCGCGACCGTCAGGTTGATGGCCAGCATGATCGTGCTGATCGCTGCGCCGTAGCCGAACTGGAACGTGCCCAGCGCCTCACGGAAGACGAAGATCGGGAGCACCTCGGTCTGGTTGCGTGGGCCACCGCCGGTGATGAGGAAGGGCGTGAAGTCGTTGAACGTCCACAGGCTGATCAACAAGAGCGTGGTCAGGATGTGGCCGCGGATCGAGGGCAGCACGATGTCACGAAGCTGCTGCCACGTCGATGCGCCCGCCAGCCGAGCCGTCTCCAGGTAGGACGGGGGCAATGAGCCGAGTGCCGCTCCGAAGAGGAGCATCGAGAACGCCGTGCCACGCCAGATGTTGAAGACGATGATCGAAAGGAGTGGGTTCCTGATGAGCCACTCGGTGTCCGTACCGATGAGCGTGTTCAGCGTCCCCGAGCGACCGTCGAGGAGCGCGATCCACAGGAACGCGACCACTGAGCTGGGCATGATCCAGGCGACGATGACCAGCAACTCGACGGCTCCGCGCAGCCGGCTCTTCCAGCCTCGCATCGCCCAGGCCAGCAGGAAGCCCAGGACGGCTTGGCCGAAGATGGCCGATCCGAGCACGAACAGGATCGTGACCCACAGCGAATTGAAGAAGCGCGGATCGGACAGTGCCTCGGCGTAGTTCTCGAGGCCGACGAACTGCGGCTGCGCAGCGGCGAGCCCGGTCAGGCGGTAGTTGGTGAGCCCGAGATAGATCGTCCATAGCGCCGGGAAGATGAGGAAGATCCCGACCAGAACGAACGCAGGCGTGACGAACGCCGCCGCCCCCCGTTTGCCGAGGACGGCGGCGCGCGTCTCGCGTCCGGTCGCCGGGACCGAACCCCCGTCGTCAGCCGGCGGATTCGACGCTGTCCGCGCCAACCAGCGCCTCCAGGCTGCTCTGGTACCCCTGGGCCGCCTCTGCGACCGAGACGCCCGAAGCGGCGTCCTCAGCCGCCTTCTGGAGCAACTGGGAGACCTGCGGGTAGACGGCGAGGCCGGGCCTCGTGGCCGTGATGGGGAGGACCTCCTGTGACACGAAGCTCAGCAGGGGATCTGCCGACAGCGTCTCGTCGTTGACGTCCTGGCGCTGCGTGATCCGGGCCGCGTTCTCCACCTGCTTGAGAACAGCGTCGTGGGAGTTCATGAACTGCAACAGCGCCCATGCCTCAGCCGGGTGCTGCGTATTGGGGTTCAGGACGCGACCGCCACCGCCGGACATGCTCACGAAATCCTGGCCGTTGATGCCAGAGCCCGGCTGCTCGGCCGGGATCTTGGCCCAGCCCACGATCTCGTTGCGGTCGGCGATGGGCGCCGTGCCTGTCTCCGGATTGACCACGCCGCGCCACAGGTAGTCACCCTCGAGGAGGATGCCGATGCGCCCGTCGGCGAAGTCCTGGAACGAGCGATCACGCCCGTCTTGTCGAAGCTGTAGGTCGGCGTCGCCGACCTGATCGTTCTGGTAGATGTCGGCGTAGAACTGGAGCATCGCCTCGAGCTCGGGTGTGTCGCCGAGCCACAGGCCGGTGTCCTCATCGTAGATCCGCTTGCCGGTTCCCACGAGCAGGGGCAGGATGCCCTGCATCGTCGTCGCCTCGCCCATCGTGACGCCGGCGTTGATCTGGAGTGGGTTGACGTCTGGCAGCGCGTCCTTCAGCTGCTGAGCCGCATCGAGGACGTCCTGCCAACTGGTCGGCTGCCAGTCGGTCGGGAGGCCCGCCTGTTCGAAGAGATCCTTGCGGAAGTAGAGGATGCGACCGTCCGTGCCGGCAGGCACGCCGTAGCGCGCGCCTTCGAAGGACATCAGACCCTGGACGGCCTCGGGGATCTGGTCCCAGCCGTCCCAGTCGTCGACCCCAGCCCCGACCACGTCGTCAAGTGGGGAGATGAAGCCAGCCTGCGCGAACTCGCCGACCCAGATGCCGTCGATGGCGATGACGTCGTCACCGATCCCAGCACCAAGGTCGAGTGCGAGCTGGGCCTTGTAATTCTCATCGTCGACACCACGGCCCTGGAAGGTCACGGTGACGTCCATGCCCTGGTCCGCCATCGCCTGCTCGAAGGTCGGGATGACGTAGTTCTGGATCCACTGCGCTTCGACTTCGTTCTTGCCACCGTCGATCGCATTGGAGGCGATCGAGAGCTCGACGGGGCCACTTTCGGCATCCTGAGCGACAGCAGGCCCGACGAGAGCGAGTGTCAGGACGCTCGCACCCACCAGGGCGCTGCACCGTTTCCGATCGGTCAACCACACCATTTCAGATCCTCCTTGTCTCGACTGACGTGGACGTCGCCCACCCAGTCATCCGCCGCCTCTCTTGCACCAGAGCCTGGGGGCCGTGCACCATCTCCGGACCGTGTGAACGGTCACACGGCGAGTGTAGACACAGACCCAGCCAATCGCAATAGCGAATTCCCCGCACGCCTCATGGCGCCGCTCCAACCCGTGTCCGGCTATTCGGTGCCGCTTCCACCATCGGGCAGCCAGAAACGTGCAATCTCGCGCTAGGAAAGTGGAGCCGACACTCGGACTCGCGCTAGGAAAGTGGAGCCGACACTCGGACTTGAACCGAGGACCTGCTGTGTTGCGAACCGAAGGACGCCGCGTAGACGTCAAGGGACCGTCTGAACCCGCCGTCCTGAAGTCCACGTCGAGCGTCGTGTCTCAAACGTGGCGTGCGACACCCTCAGCCAGCTCCTGCATGAGCTCCACCTGTTGGTCGTATCCGACGAGCGGCAGGTAGCTCCGCGCCACGAACTCGACGGGTACCTCGACCCGTCGCTGGATATCGTGCAGGGCCTCGACGAGCTGGTCAGAGGTCCCGGCATAGGTCGTCCCGCGCTTCAGGAGCGCCTCATCCGGGCGACGGAACGGCGGCGGGGACGGCGGTGGAAGCGGTCGGGAGGCCGAGGCTTCCATGTCAGAGTACTTCCACTGCATCGCCCACAACGCGTCCCGGTAGCGGGCCAGCGCCGCCTCGCGCGAGGCGCCTGGCAGTAGCACCGAGTAGTGGATGAATCTCAGGCTCGACGGGTCACGGCCGACCCGAGCGCACTCGTCGAGCACCCAGCCCACCTGCTCGACGAACCCCTCGGGCGACGCGTTCGAGAACAGACCGTCGGCGAGAAGCGCGCGGCGCGGCGGATGGCCGGCTCCGCACTGCCGCCGATGAGCACCGGGATCGGCGCGGACGGAGCCGGTCGGACCCCGAGCGTCGGGATGTCGTAAATCGCCGGGGTGCGTGAATGGCTCACCGCTCCATGCCTGTGGGAGGATCCGCAGGACCTCGTCCATGGCCGCGCCACGGTGGCGGGCATCGGCTCCAAGTCCGGCGAACTCGACGCGGGACCACCCCAACCCGAGTCCCAGGGACCAGACGGCCGTGGCTCAGCAGCTGCACGGTCGCTGCGTCCTCGGCCAGTCGCAGCGGGTGGTGCATCGGCGCGAGGATGACGCCCGTGCCCAGCTCGATCCGCGACGTCGCCTGCGCGAGCGCCGCGCTGACGACGAGGAGCGAGGGCATGTACCCGTCGTCCACGAAGTGATGCTCGGTCGTCCACACCGAGGAGAAGCCGAGCCGCTCCGCCTCGACCGCGAGCCGCACGGTCTCGTCATAGGCGCGGGTCCAGTCGGTCTCGCCCGGCCGTAGCTGGGCGCTGAGGAGTCCGAAGCCGAGTGTCATGGCTGCGACGATAGCAGCAGCTCGAGGAGGCGCGGGACTTCCCCGGCGATGTCAAGGAGCAGGTCATAGGCGGCCACAGTCGCGAAGACAGGATGGCCTCGTCCGCTGGACATCGACGAGGTGCGCGAGGAAGCTGGCATCCTGGCTCTCGACGATGGCCGGCAGGTCCTGCCACAGGTCGAGCGATCGGAAGCCCTCAACGTCGGCTGGGTCGAGGGAAGTGAGCTCGTTAGTGACCGTGTCGGCCTACCACACGAGCTGGATGTGAAGCGCCACGGCGTTGCGCGGCGAGGGCCACGCTCGCGGGCAGGTACACGTCTTCGAGGCCAGCGAGATGGGCTAACCGAGCACCACCACTTGATCGGCTCGCCCGGCGACCGATCGCCGATGGCTGATGATCAGCGTCGTGCGCCCCGCGATGAACGCTCCGAGGCCCTCCAGCACGCGGCCTTCTGTCGCTTCATCCAGGTTCGCGGTGGCCTCGTCGAGGATGAGGATGGGCGCATCCTTGATGACGGCGCGCGCGATGGCCAGGCGTTGGCGCTCGCCCCCGCTGAGCCTGATGCCCTGTTCGCCGATGCGGGTGTCGTAGCCGTTCGGCAGCGCCTCGATGACCGTGTGTAGGTCCGCCATCCGGCAGGCCTCGATCGATGCGCTCATCGGTGACCTCGGCGTCGGCCACCGCGAGGTTGTCACGGATGGTCGCGTCGAACAGGTCCACCCGTTGCGACACCAGGCCGATGGCGGCCCGGACATCGTCCGCGGCAAGGGCCCGCAGGTCGGTCCCGCCCAACAGGATCCGACCTTCGCCGTACTCCCGGAAGCGCAGCAGCAGGCTCACGATGGTCGACTTGCCCGCGCCGCTGGGACCCACCAAGCCCAGGCTCCAGCCGGCTGGTATCTCCAGGTCCAGGCCGTCGAAGACCAACGGCTCTTCGGGCCCATAGCGGAATCGCAGGCCCTCGATGGAGATGCCCCGGGAGGCCGGCAGTGGCGCCGGGAGCGGAGGATCGAGCACCTCCGGCTCGGCATCGATCAGGGCGAAGAGCCGACTGGCGGCAGCCCGGGATGAGTCGAGCTGCTGGAGTGCCGGCGAAAGGGCCTGCACGGCTTCGAAGCTGGCGATGGCCGCGAGCGGGATGAGCGCCAGGAAGACGCCGTCGAGCTGCCCGTCGGTGACCAGTGGGATGGCGACCCCGAGGAGGGCCACGCCCGCCAGCGTCGCTGCCAGGGCGCCCAGGCCGGCGCCCACCCCGCGAAGCAGCGCCATACGCTCCTGGGCCACGTCCAGGGACCGGCCCAGCGCCAGCTGAGCGGCGCGCTGCCTGCCTTCCTGATCGAACACCACGAGATCGGCCATGCCGCCGATGCCATCTACGAGCGCCGCATCGAGTCGTGCTCGTGCGGCGACCACCTCGAGTGAGGGCTCGCGGGTGATCGAGCGCGAGACCACCGGCAGCACCACCCCAGCCAGCAGGAGGAAGGCCAGGAGCACCACACCGAGGGCCGGGCTGAAGAACCCCAGGAGCGAGGCTCGCGAACGCTGTCACCGCCACGGCCACCAGTGGGGGCAGCAGCACCCGCACGTAGAAGTCCTCGAGCGTGTCGACGTCGCGCACGATGCGTGTCAGTAGGTCGCCCGCTCGGTGGCGTTCGAGCCGGGCCGGGGCCAGGGGCTCGATGGCCTCGTAGAACCAGGCCCGCAGGTTCGCCAGGATGCGCAAGGTGGCTCGATGGCTGACGTATCGCTCCAGGTAGCGAAAAGCCGCTCGCGAGATGGCCAACACGCGCACCGCGGTGACGGCCAGCGCCACCTCGGCCACGTTGCTGATGAGCGCCGACTGGCTGATGAGGTAGGCCGAGACGGCCATGAGCCCGACGCTCGAGCCGATGGCCAGGGAGCCCAGGGCGGCGCCACCGAGGATCCACAGCCGGAAGGGCCACATCAAGCGGAGCAGCCGCCGCTCGACCGCGACTGGCGAGCCGTCCACGTCGCGTGGGATAGTGCTCACATGCCCTCCTCGAAAGCGGGCAGCGCCGAGCGGAGACCCGGCTCCGCGAGGATCGACGGTGGTCCCGATGACATCGCCCGACCATCCTCGATGACCACCACGTGATCGGCCAGCCCGGCCAGCAGCAGCCGGTGCGAGATGAGCAGGATGGTCCGATCTGCCGCGAGGCGGCGCAGGCTATCGGCGATGGCAGCCTCACTCTCCGCGTCGAGGTGGGAGGTGGGTTCGTCGAGGACGACCAGTCGAGCGTCGCGCAGGAACGCGCGGGCGATCGCCAGCCGCTGCTGCTGACCGCCGCTGAGTCGCTGTCCACCCTCTCCGATGGGCGTGTCGTAGCCACCCGGCAGGCTGCGGATGAAGTCATCGGCGTGGCTCGCCCGAGCGGCGGCCACGACCTCGGCCATGGTTGCCTCAGGAGAGGCCACACGGATAGCGTCGGCGATCGTGCCCCAGGTCAGATGGGGCCGCTGCGGGACCCACGCCGCATGTGCCAGCCACCGCTCGCGATCCACTTCCGCGAGCAGCGGTTCCGCCGGCCCGGATGGCCCCGCGATCAGGCTCCATGAAGCGCAGGAGCAGGTCGGCCGTGGTGCTCTTGCCAGCACCCGACGCACCCACCAGAGCGACCATCGAACCAGCCTCGATCTCCAGGCTCAGACCTCGCAGCGCGGGCGGCCGGCCGGGGTAGCTGAACCACACGTCGTCGTAGGTGATGGTGGCCGCACTGAGGCGTCGCGCCTCTTCGGTGGTGGGCCGGGCCCGGCGCGATCCCGGCGGCGCTGGGTCAGATGCCACCGAGCTGCTCGAGGGGCCACCCCTCGAGGCACAGGCGCGGCCAGGATGAACTCGAGTCGCTCCGCGGCTGCGCGACCGGCCGCGCCCGAGTGGTAGCGGATGGCCAGCTGC
The DNA here is from genome assembly GCA_963731995.1 of uncultured Chloroflexia bacterium. Lineage (GTDB taxonomy): Bacteria > Chloroflexota > Limnocylindria > Limnocylindrales > CSP1-4 > JAFMJV01. The sequence goes on along the minus strand of CAVSXV010000013.1, from coordinate 15,342 downwards.
CGCAAGGGCAGGAAGAACTCGGGCGTGACGATCAGCACCGCCAGTGCGGTCTCGAAGGCCATGCCGCCCGCGATGAGCCGAAGGCTTACTTCGACCGCCACCACGGCAGTGGCTACAGCGGCTGCCCACTCCAGCACCAACGCGGTCTGGAAGGCGGTGCGCAAGACCTCCATGGTGGTGTCGCCATAGTGCTGCCCGATCGTGCGGATGTTGGCCGCTTGCTCCCGGCTTCGACCGAAGGCCTTGAGCGTGGCGATGCCCTGCAGCATGTCCAGGAAGAAGGCGCTCATCCAGCGCATCTCCTCGAAGCGCTGCTGGGTGAGGCCACGGGCCCGGCTACCGATGACCGCGAGCAGCAGGACCAGCACCGGACCCGTGAGCACCAACACCAAAGCGGTCGGCGGGTCGAGCACCAGCATCAGCACCAGCACCAGCCCCGGTACGAGGACCGCCAGGTACCGGGCCGGCAGGTAGGACGTGATCCACGCGTCCAGACTCTCGAGTCCGCCGGTCACCGCGCTGACGACCTCCCCGGCGCGCTCACCGGCGAGCCATGTCGGGCCGAGCGCGAACAGGTGATCGACCAGGGCTCGCCGCAGCGACTGCCGCAACCGGCTCGAAGCCCGCTGTGCCAGCACTTCCTGTCCAGTCATCAACATGCGTGCGCCCGGCGGCCACCGTCGCCGCACCGATGAGCAGGGGCAGGACCTCGGTCAGTCCGCTCCCACCGATGAAGACGTCGGAGATGGTCCTGGCCATCAGGAGCGCCGCGAGCGAGCGTCCCCACCGCCGCCAGCAGACCGCAGGCGACGCTTGCCAGCAGGAGGCCCCGGGCGACGCCCGTGCCGCGACAGGATCCGGTCAGGACCGCTGGGCGGCGGCGCGACGCAGCCGCCGCATCACCTGGTCGTCAGCGGCAGGATCTAGTAGCCCTCGGGTTCGATCCGCACCGGCCCCCGGAAGATGTAGTAGACGCCGGCGGTGTAGAGCAGCACGAAGGGCATCCCGATGAGCGCGATGATGAGCGCCACCTGCAGGGTGTTGTCAGCCGAGGCGGCGTTGGTGACCGTGAGGTTGTAGGCCGGATCGATGGTCGAGAGGAGCAGGTTGGGGAACATGCCGATCGCTGCCGAGATCAGGAGCAGCCCGATCATGGCGCTCGAGGCTATGAAAGCCCGGAAATGCCGACCAGCTCGCACCAGGCGCCAGGCGAGGGCCATGGCCCCGAGTGCGGCGGCGGGGAAGATGACCGGCCAGATGTCCGCGGTGTAACGATCGGTGACCTGGTTGCCACCGGCGATGAGTACCACCACGATCGTGGTCATGAGCACTACGAAGACGCCGCGCCAGCCGAGGGATCCAACGCTCCAGGCGCGCCGTCATCTCGCCCTCCACCTTCATGGTCAGGAAGAGCGCGCCGTGGAAGGTGAGCATGGCCACGGTGGTGACCCCGAACAGCAACGCCAAGGGTGACAGTAGGTCGATGAGGCTGACGCTGATGTTGCCCGAGCTGTCGAGCGGCACGCCGGCGAGCACGTTGCCGAAGGCGACGCCGAGCAGCAAGGCCATGCCTGCGGACGTGGCCCAGAAGACGAAGTCCCAGCCTGACCGCCACCGTGGGCTCTGCTCCTTGCTGCGGAACTCGATGGCCACCGCCCGCAGGATGAGCGTCACCAACACCAGCATCATGGCCAGATAGAAGCCGGAGAAGAGCGAGGCATACACGAGCGGGAACACCGCGAACAGGACGCCGCCGCCCAGCACCAGCCAGACCTCGTTGCCGTCCCACACCGGCCCGATGCTGTTGAGCATCGTGCGCCGCTCCAGGTCCGTGCGCGCGAGGGGCAGGTGCAGGATGCCCACACCCATATCGAAGCCGTCGAGGATCAGGTAGCCGGCGATGATGATGACGAAGAGGCCGAACCAGAGATCGGCGAGGCTCATGGCGCTCCTCCCGCGTGGGGGCCGTCGCCACTGTCTGGCGGCGTCTCGGGCTCATCATCGGTCGCTGGCGACGTCGGCTCGCCAACGGGCAGTGGACCGGCCTCGACAGGGCGCTTGCGGAAGACATCCCGGAAGGTGTCCGGGAGCGCACTCAGGCTGACCGTCTCGACGGCTTCCAGAGGCTCCGGTCCCGCCTGGATCTTGCGGTGCATGAGGTACAGGAACAGCAGCCAACAGGATCGAGTACATGAAGATGAACAGGCCCAGCGAAAGCACCACATCCAGGCCCGAAAGGACCGTCGAAACGCCGTTGGCCGTCTCGAGCACCCCGTATACGACCCATGGTTGTCGGCCGATCTCCGCAGTCCACCAACCGGCCGTGATGGCGATCTCGGAGAGGAAGACGCTCAGGACCAGCAGCCAGAGGACGAAGCGAGACCGATAGAGGCGTCGCCTCCAGAGGTACCAGATGCCCGCGAGGACACCGATCCCGGCCAGGATCGGGCCCAGGTTGATCATCACGTGATAGACCTGGAACAGCAGGTTGATGGGCGGCGTGGGGTCGGGCGCGAAGGAGTTGATGCCGGCCACGGTGGCGTTGATGTCCTGGTAGGCCAGGAAGCTCAGCAGGCAGGGGATGGAGATACCCGTGGTCGTCTGGGCCGTCTCGTTCACCCATCCCAGCAGGAACATGGGCGCGCATGACGTCGATTGCCAGAGGCCCTCCATGGAGGCCAGCTTGAGCGGCTGGTTGTTCGTCACCTCGATGGCCATGTTGGGTCCGAAGATGAAGAGGTTGGTGATCCCGAAGACGATGAAGAACGGCAGCGCCAGCTTGATGTTGGAGATCGCCAGGTCCACGTTGCGCCGTCGGAGCAGGTACCAGGCCGTGACGCTGAGCATGAGCGCCGATCCGGTCGTCCAGGCGGCGACCCACACGTGGAACAGCCGCGGGATGAAGGACGGCGTGAAGACGACCTCCCAGAAGTCGGTCATGACCGCACGCGCCGGCAGCGGTGTCTGGGCGATGGTGTAGCCCTGCGGCGTCTGCATCCAGGAGTTGGCCATCAGGATCCAAAGCGCACTGAAGTGGGCCCCGAAGGTGACCATGAAGATGGAGAACAGCCACATCCTGGGGCCCAGCCGGTTGCCGCCGAAGAGCATCAGGCCCAGGAAGCCGCCCTCGAGGAAGAAGGCGAATACGCCCTCCGCCGCGAGCAGGCTGCCGAAGACGTTGCCCACGAAGCGGGAGTAGTCGGCCCAGTTCATGCCGAACTCGAACTCCTGGACGACGCCCGTGGCCACGCCCATGGCGAAGACGATGCCGTAGATCTTGACCCAGAAGAAGGACAGCTGGCGCCACTTGGGGTCCTTGGTCCGCACATAGACCACGCCCATGGCCACCAGCATCAGGCCCAGGCCCATGGAGATGGGCGGGAAGATGAAGTGGTAGCTCGCGGTGAAGGCGAACTGGATCCGTGACAGGAGCTCAGGATCCAACTGTTCCCTCCGCGCTACCCCTCATCCGACTCGGCTGGGCAGCCGATGCAGCCGACTTCGCGGCCGCCATGATCTGGCATCGAGAGCCCTTGGGGCGCCCCACCGCGCGTCAGTCTACACTCGCACGGTCTGGTGCGGGCGGTCGAAGACCCAATGTTCGAGAGGAGAACGATGAGCGAGTTGCGGCATGTGGTCGTGGTCGGCGGTGGCTTCGCAGGCGTGGGAGCGGCCAAGGCCCTGGCCAAGGACGCTCGCGTACGGGTCACACTCGTCGACCAGCACAACTACCACCAGTTCCAGCCGTTGCTCTACCAGGTGGCGACCGCCCAGCTGGCGGAGACCGACGTGGCCTATCCCATCCGGAACATCGCCCGTCGTCGCCCCAACTTCGACGTCAAGCTCGGCACCGTGATGGCTGTGGATCCCGTGGCCAGATCGGTGACGACTGCCGAGGGCCAGACCTACGCGGGTGACTACCTCGTGATCGCCGCCGGCTCACAGCCCTACTTCTTCCACACGCCCGGCGCGGATGAGCACGCCTTTCCCCTGTACGCGGTCGACCACGCGGTGCGATTGCGCGCTCGCATCCTCGAGCTGTTCGAGGAAGCCGACCGAGACCCCAGCCTGATCGATGAGGGTGCCGTGGAGTTCGTGGTGGTCGGCGGAGGTCCCACCGGCGTGGAGATCTCGGGTGCGCTCGCCGAGATGATCCACGGCACGCTCGCTTCCGAGTACCGCGATGTCGCTGTGGGGCGTGCACAGGTCCACCTCGTGGACCACGGCCACGCGCTGCTCAAGATGTTCTCCGAGAAGTCCGGGGACTATACGGCCAAGGTCCTGCAGAAGGACGGCGTGCGCCTGCATCTTGGGACCGGAGTCACCGAGGTCGGGCCGGGCCACGTGAGCCTCTCCGATGGGACCACCATCAAGACTCGCTGCGTCATCTGGGGCGGAGGCTTGCAGGCCGCACCGCTCGCGGCCGACGCGGGTCTGCCCACCAGCCGCGGTGGTCGCATCGACGTCGAGCCGGATCTGACGGTCGCAGGCTTCCCCGGCGTCTACGTTGCCGGGGACGTGGCCAACATCCCGAGTCCGGATGGAAGCACACACCCGCAGCTCGGTTCCGTGGCCATGCAGAGCGGCGCCTGGGCGGGCAAGAACATCATCGCCGAGATCGATGGGGCGGCACCCAAGCCTTTCCACTATCTCGACAAGGGCAGCATGGCCATGATCGGCCGCAACGCGGCCATCGCTGAGATCCCGCTCGGCCACCACGAGTTGCACGGCGCCATCGCCTTCGCTGCCTGGCTCGGTGTCCACGCGGCCCTGATGTCTGGCTTCCGCAATCGCATCGATGCCTTCGTCGAATGGGGCTGGGACTACTTCGGCAAGTCGCGCGGCCCCCAGGTCCTCGATCGCAGCGACACGGCTCGCATCGACTGGGGCGACGATGACGATGCGGACGATGACGATGCGGCTGCAGCCGACGATGCCTAGCCGACCGCTCCCGGCGTGATGCCCCAGGCGCCCTCGAAGGCCCCGCCCGGCTCCAGGATCGTCAATCATCAAGCAGGCCTCCGCGCACGAGCAGGTGGGCCACGATGCCGGTCCAGCCGGTCTGATGCGAGGCGCCCAGGCCAGCGCCGGTGTCGCCGTGGAAGTACTCGTGGAATGGCAGTAGATCGCGCCATTCGGGGTCGTCGCCCAGCTTCCCGTAGTGGCCGTAGACAGGACGCCGACCGTCGGGGCCGGGTAGCCAGATGCCGACCATTCGCTGCGCCAGGTCGCGAGCCACATCCGCGAGGCGCAGCTCGTTGCCCGATCCGTGGGGTGCTCGATCCGGAGCTCATCCCCGAACCAGTCATCCCAGTGGACCAGCGACTCGATGACCAGGTAGTTCAGCGGGAACCATACCGGCCCGCGCCAGTTGGAGTTGCCGCCGAACAGTCCCGAACGCGACTCTCCGGGTTCGTAGTCGACGCTGTGCTCGGAGCCGTCGATGGTCACCACGAAGGGACGATCGCGATGGCGGAGCGACAGCGCGCGCAAGCCGTGGGGCGAGAGGAACTCGTCCTCCGAGAGCAGCTCGCCGAGGATGCGTTGCAGTCGTTCGGTCGACACGAGGCTGAGCAGACGCGTCGGGGCATCGGGCCGCGATTGGATGCTGCCGGAGCGCTCGAACGAGTCGCGGCTGAGCCCGTGTCCAGCCAGGAAGCGAGCAAAATGCTTGCCCAGTGCGAGGCTGTGTCGCACGGTGTCCTCGGGCACGAAGGCCGCTGGCAACAGCGGGATGATCCCCACCATGGAGTGGACCTCCATCGGGATGGTGCTGCCGTCGGCCGTTCGCAGCGCGTCGAAGTAGAAGCCATTCTCCTCGTTCCACAGCCCGTGCTCGTCCATGGCCCGGGCGATGCGCACGGTGTGCTCGAGGAAGGTCACCAGCAGGTCCTTGTAGGTCGGGTCCCGGTCGGCCAGCACATAGGCGATCCGCAGCATGGAGATGGAGTAGAAAGCCATCCAGGCGGTGGCATCCGACTGCTCGAGGCTGCTGCCGGCAGGCACATGCGAGCGATCGAAGGCCCCGATGTTGTCGAGCCCCAGGAAGCCGCCACCGAAGATGTCGTCGCCCCCGGCATCCTCCTGGTTGAGCCACCACGTGAAGTTCATGAGCAGCTTGTGGAAGATGCGCTCGAGGAACTCGGTATCGGTGCCCCCGTCGATCCAGAAGACCCGCAGGGCAGCCCAGGCATGGACGGGTGGGTTGACGTCGTCGAACGACCATTCGTACGCGGGCAGGGCACCGCTGGGATGCTGGAACCACTCGCGGCACAGCAGCAGCAGCTGGTACTTGGCGAAGGCCGGATCGACGTTGGCCAGCGTGACCGTGTGGAAGGCCAGGTCCCAGGCAGCGAACCAGGGATACTCCCAGCTGTCGGGCATGGACATGATGTCCGCCGCGTCCATGTTGCGCCAGCGCGTGTTACGACCGCCCCGGCGCTCTGCTGGAGGCGGCGGCATGCCGGGATCACCATCGATCCAGCGAGGCACGTCGTAGGCGTAGTACTGCTTGCACCAGAGCATGCCCGCGAAGGCCTGCCGCAGGATGCGCGATTCCTCGGTGCTCGCGGCGGGCCGGTCAAGCTCCGCGTAGAACTCGTCCGCCTCCTGCTCCCGCGCGGACATCACGGTCTCGAACTGGCGTCCCAGCGGATCGCCCTTCTTCGGACGGTCGTTGACGGGTCGGAGCCGCAGCCGCAGCTCGATGGTCTCGCCCGGCTGCACGGTGGCGCGGTACCACGCCGCCGCCTTGGTCCCGGTGCGGGCCGGGTTGACCGACGCGTCGCCGTTGGTGACGTGGTCGTTGATGCCGTCCTTGGGGTACGGGGTCTTCGGCTCCGCACCGATAGAGCCGATGCACGTTGGTCTCGTTCTCGCAGAAGAGGAGGGTCGGCCTCGCCGGCCGGGCCGGCACCCACGAGGAGCTCGTAGTCGCCCAGGTCCGGGTCGCTCGCGAGGATCCGACCAGTGATCGCCTCGTCGGCTCGTATCGTTGGCCTGGTTGCGTCCGGCTTGAACGACCAGCGGTTACGGAACCACAGCGTCGGCAGCACATGGAGCTCGTCGGGCTCAGGCCCGGCGTTCCTGACGGTGATGCGCATGAGCACGTCGTCGGCATCCGCCTTCGCGTAGCTGACCTCCGTGATCCAGTAGCGGTCCTCGTCGAAGATGCCGGTATCGATGAGCTCGTACTCGGGCTCCTCCTTCGAACGCCGCGCGTTCTCCTCGATGAGCTCCTCGTACGGGAAGGCGGCCTGTGGATAGTGATATCGCCAGCGAAGCCAGGCGCTGCTGGGCACGGCGTCCAGGTACCACCAGTATTCCTTGGCGTCCTCGCCGTGGTTGCCCTCGGCGTTGGTCAGCCCGAAGATGCGCTCCTTGAGGATAGGGTCTCGGCCATTCCAGAACGACACTGCGAGGTTGAGGCGATTGTGGAGGTCGGAGATGCCCGCCAGCCCGTCCTCGTTCCAGCGATAGGCGCGCGAGCGCGCATGGTCATGAGGGAATGACGCCCATGCATCACCGTCCGCGCTGTAGTCCTCACGCACCGAACCCCACGCCCGTTCGGCGAGGTACGGGCCCCACCGATACCAGGGGCCACCCTCGATGAGACCCTCCTCCGGACGTCCCACCGAGCGCATGCGTTCACGTTCTGCAGCCATGGTTCCGTCATCCTTCATGTAGCTGTTCCTGTTGCGGCCGGGTGACCAGGCACACGACCGAGCGTGGTCCCGAGGCATAGCGAGGCACGTCGACCGCTGGCGCGCCATCGAACGCGCTCAGGGCATCCGGTCCATCAAGGCTGGTGTCGAGCACGCGGCGCCACGGACTCCAACCGTCGGGCACCCCGGGCAGCGCGAAGTGCAGTCGATCCCACCAGGTATTGGCGATGATATGGAGCCAACCGAGCTCGGTTTCGTAGGTCAGGGCGATGGAGCGGGACTCGGCGCGAAGGTCGGGCTGGTCGAGTTCCACACCGCTCCAGCGGACATGGGCCGCCGCCAGCACCTCGGCCAGGGGCTTGTCGCTCGCGAGCAGACCATCCGCACGTCGTCGCAGGGCGATGAGCCCACGGGTGAACTCGAGCAGATCCGCGTGACGCTCGGGGAGCGACCAGTCGAACCACGTCGTCTCGTCGTCGTGGCAGTAGCCGTTGTTGTTGCCGCCCTGCGATCGGCGGACCTCGTCGCCCATCTGCAGCATGGGCACGCCCAGCGACAGGAACGTGAGAGCCAGGAGGTTTCGGACCTGGCGGTCCCGGAGGTGCTCCACCTCGGGATCGTCCGTCGGTCCATCGGCGCCGCAATCCCAGCTGCGGTCGTCGTCCGTGCCATCGCGCCCGCCTTCGAGGTTGGCCTCGTTGCGTTTGTGCGCAAAGCTGACGAGGTCGTTGAGCGTCATACCGTCGTGGCAGGCTACGAAGTTGATGCTTCGCACCGGTGCGTCTGACCGCGCCCCATAGACATCCGGACTTCCCAGCAACCGCTAGCGCCACTCGCTCGGCGTATCCTGGGTCGCTCTTCACGAACGACCGCACATCGTCGCGGAAGCGCCCGTTCCATTCACTCCAGCGCTCGCCTGGAAAGTCACCCACCTGGTACAGGCCGCCGGCGTCCCACGCCTCCGCGATGAGCTTGCTCCCAGCCAGGATCGGGTCGGTGCCGATGTCTCGGATGAGCGGCGCGTCGATGCTGGGACGTCCGCCCAGGCCCCGTGTCAGCGCCGCCGCGAGATCGAACCGGAAGCCATCGACGTGCATCTCCGACACCCAGTAGCGAAGGCTGTCGAGGACCATGCGTCGCACGATCGGATGGCCGGCATCGAGCGTGTTGCCACAGCCGCTGTCGTCGACATACTCACCGTTCGGCTCATGAGAGTAGTAGGCCGCATCAGCGATCCCGCGCCAGCAGAACGTGGGACCGTCCGCGCCGGCCTCGGCGGTGTGATTGAAGACGACGTCGAGGATGACCTCGATGCCGGCGCCGTGGAAGGCCTTGACCATGTCGCGGAACTCGTCGACCGCCGCCTGTGCACCCTGGTCGCTGGCATACGCGGCGTGCGGTGCGAAGAACGACACGGTCTGATAGCCCCAGTAGTTGACCAGGCCTGCAGGCGCCGCCAGGGCATCGAACTGCATCACGGGCAGCAGCTCGACCGCGGTGATCCCCAAGTCCGACAGATAGGGAATGCGAGTGGTCAGGCCGCGGTAGGTGCCCCGTTGCGGCGCCGACAGCCCGGAGCTGGGATGGGCGGTCATGCCCCGCAGGTGGGCTTCGTAGATGACGCTCTCCCGCAGCGGATGATGCAGCGGCCGGTCGCCCTCCCAGTCGTAGCTCTGTGTGTCCACGATGACGCTCTTGAGCGCGCGGCTCACCCCACCGGGTCGGGGCGGGCCAGCCTCGCGCCGGTAGCCACGCGGAGTGGCCACACCACGACCGTAGGGATCAAGCAGGACGGCCGCCTCGCCGGACGCGGGCGCGTCAGCATGGGCAGGCGCTACCCGGTAGGCATAGACCTGGCCGGGACCGATGTCCGGCACGAACAGATGCCACCACGGACCGGTCCGGTCAGTGCGGGCGTCGTGGCCGATGACGCTCGCGGGCGCGTCGTCCTCCGGCCCGTCGAAGAGCAGCAGATCCACGGCCGCCGCTTCCGGGGCGTAGAGGCTGAAGCCCACGCCGCCATCAAGCAGGGTGGGCCCTACCGGCGAGGCCGGCCACGCCCGAGCCGCGGTCACTGGTCTCTCGGCGCCGACGGTCAGGCTAGAGGCCCACGCTCGCCTGCATCATGCCGCCATCGACCACGTACGTCGTAGCCGTGCCGTAGGAGGCGTCGTCCGAGGCCAGGAACGCCACCAGCCTGGCGATCTCCTCCGGTTCTGCGACCCGACCGAGGGGGATAGCCGATTCGAGCTTGGCTCGCTGTACCGGATCGGCCAGGGTCACTTCGTCGATCGGCGTATGCACCGCACCCGGTGCGACGCCCACGACGGTGATCCCGTGGGGCGCCAGCTCCACACCGGCCGTGCGGGTGAGCATCCGCACCCCGCCCTTGGCTGCGCAGTAGGGGGCATTGCCGGGCATGGGCCAGTCCTCGTGGATCGAGGAGATGTTGATGATCCGGCCGCCGCCGCCCTGGGCCAGCATCTGCTTGGCGGCCAGCTGGACACCGAAGAAGGCACTCTTGAGGTCGATGGCGATGACCATGTCGAATTGTCGCTCTGTGGTCTCGAGCACCGAGGTGCGGGTCTCCATGCCGGCGTTGTTGACCATGATGTCGAGGCGACCGAACTCCGCCACGGTCTGTTCGACCAGCGCGGCCACGTCGTCGACGCTCGAGACATCGGCCTGCTGGACGCGGCCGCGGCCGCCGGCGTCGACGATGGCCTTGAGCGTCGCGTCCGCGGCGGCGGCGTTCTTGTGGTAGTTGATGGTCACCGCCGCTCCCTGTGCGCCGAGTTCCAGCGCGATGGCGTGGCCGATGCCACTGTCGCTACCGGTGACGATGGCGACCTTGTCCTGGAGTTTCATCATGTCTTCCTTCGTATGGTGGCAATGCCGATGATGTCTGGCAGATACGTCATGTCACGGCTGCGCGCCGACCCTTGACCAACCGTGCTGACAATACCGCCAGAACGAGCGCCAGCGCTGCCGCGACCGCGTACAGCGCACCCAGACCGATGCCCGCGTCCTCCAGCGGACCGACACCGAACGCGGCGATGCCGTATCCCACCTGGTAGCTGGCGAAGAGGATCCCGGCGGTAGCGGCTCCCAGCGCGAGCAGCTCCTGCTCACCGAAGCTGATGGTCAACGGCAGCAGTGCGGAGCAGCCGAGGCCAGCCAGGCCGAAGCCCAGGATGGCCATCGCGACGCTGCCTTGCGGCACGAGCGCCACCAACAGCAAGGCCGCGGCTGCGACGAATGGCAGGAGACGGTACGTGCTGGTCGACGGAAGCCTTCGCTCGATGGCGGCGAAGAGGAGCCGGCCCACGGTGACCATGCCCCAGAAGGCCGCGAGTGCCAACGTGGCCGCACTCGCCGACGCTCCGACGTCCGATTCCACGTAGACCGTGGCCCAGTTGCCGTTGATGGTCTCGACGATGCCGTAGAGCAGCGCGAACCCGACGTACAGCCAGGCGCGCGCAGGCATCCCTCGATGTGCGCGGGCCGGCTCCTCGCTGGTCTCCGCACCCTCGTCAGACGTCGCCAACGGCAAGCGCACGGCGAACACCAGGATCACCAGCAGGGCCAGTGCGACCACCGCTGACAGGCCCCACCACAGCCCGATCCCGAGAAAGATCGCCGCGATGACGGGCGCCAGCGCGGTGCCCAGGCCGAGCAAGGCGTTGAGGTACAACGTGGCCCGGTCCACCCGGGCCGGATAGAACACCGCGGCATAGGTGTTGAGGGACGGCACCGTCAGCCCGAAGCCCACACCCAGGCTCGCCGTGGCCAGCAGCAACAGGCCGTAGCCGAGCGGCGAGCCCATGCCGACCTGGCTGGTCAGGAGCAGCGCCATCGCGATCACGTTCGCGGCCAGGCCCAGGAGCAGCACCTGCTTCAGCCCGATCCGTGCGCTGAGCCGTCCACCGGCCAGCGAAGCTGCGACCGCGGTCACGGCCTGCGGCAGGAACATCGCGCCGTACTGGGCGCTGGAGAGTCCGTAGTCAGCGGCGTTGGTGAGGATGCTCGCGGCGGCCGGGAACGTCACCAGCGCGAGCCCCTGCACCAGGCCAGCCGCGTACACCGCGCCGATCTCGTTGCGGCGCGTCGACGCTCTCGTGATGCCGGTCATCTACGTGTCGGATCCCGTTGTGTGCGGCGGTCGATCGACCGGTTCAGCCGAGACGCTCGAGGATGCGGTCACCGACGCGGAGCGCGTTGGCCATGGCCGTCAGGGCCGGGTTGACCGCCCCGATGCTGGGGAAGATGCTCGTGTCCGCGACATACAGATTGTCGAGCTCGTGGGCCTTGCAGTCGCGGTCGAGGACCGACGTGGCAGGGTCGGTGCCGAAACGGACGGTTCCCGCCTGGTGCGCCACGCCTGCCACACCGACTTCGTTCTTGAGGTACGTCGTGCGCGGGATGAGATGGTCCGGATGCATCCCAAGATGGCCCAGCATGGACTTGAGCTGGGCGTAGAGACGCTTCTTGGGCTCCTGGTTGTTGGGCGTGTAGGACAGCTTGATGTCCCCGCCTCCGGTCAACGTGATGCGGTTGTCGGGCGACGGCAGGTCTTCGGTCGAGAGCCAGAAGTCGACGCTGTGCCTGGCCACTTCCTCCAGGCTGAACATCGGGGCCAGCTTCGTCTCGAGTGGTTTCTCGCCCTTGAACATCTGGGCATCCGACTTGCCCACCATCTGGATGTTGCCCATGGGGTAGTCGAAGTCGGGCATCCCGAAGTAGAAGTCGTTGAGCCCCAGGGTCTTCTGGAACATGGTGTCGTTGGGTTCCTTGGAGACGGCAAGGACAGCCACGCTGTTGTGGAACATGTAGTTCCGTCCCACCTGGTCGGAGCCGTTCGCCAGCCCGTTGGGGTGCTGGTCGTTGGCCGATGCCAGCAACAGGCGGGCGGAATTCGCCGCTCCCGCGGCCACGACCACGATGTCCGCCTCGAAGGTGACCGGTTCGCCATCCACCTCCGCGACCACACCGGTCACCATCGTGCCCGCGGCGTTCGTGAGGAGCTTGCTCACGAGCGCCTTGGTCTGCAGGGTCACATTGGCATGCTCGAGAGCCGGGCGCACCCCCAGGACCTCGGCATCGGACTTGGCTTGCACCAGGCAGGGGAAGCCGTCACAGGTCTGGCAGCGGATGCAGTGGCTGTTCACCCGGTCATCCGCGAGGAGACGAACGCCACACGGGGCGTGGAATGGTCGGTAGCCGGCGCGCTCCAGATCGTCGGACAGCTGCTGGATGCGAGGCTCGTGGGCCAGGGCCGGATACGGGTAGGGAGCACTGGCGGCGCCCTCGGTGGGGTCTTCGCCGTGTGCACCGTGCACCTCGTAGAGCGCTTCTGCGCGGGTGTAGTACGGCTCCATCTCGTCGTAGCCGAGCGGCCAGGCAGGCGAGATGCCATCGTGGTGTCGGAGGTCGCCGAAGTCCTCGGGGCGCAGTCGGTACAGGGCCGCTCCGTAGACCTTGGTGGCACCACCGACCCAATAGTGGACGCCCGGGCCGAACGGCTTGTCACGGTGGTCGTACCAGGTCTCAGCCGGAACGTAGCGGTTCTCGACGAACACGGCCTTCGAGTCCCAGTTCTGGGCTTCGCGGGGCAGCCAATCGCCGCGCTCGAGGATCAGGATCCGCTTGCCGGATGGGGCCAGGTGGCGAGCCATCGTTCCGCCACCAGCGCCGCTTCCGATGATGATGACGTCGAACTGCTGGTCGCTGGGCATCGGGTTCTCCTCGAAACAGCATGAGGTTCGGGACCAGCGACGGCCGCCGGAGGGCGCCGCTCGATCTGGGTTCGTAGGGTCGGTATCATACTGACCGTCGCGGGCAAGCGGAGGGTCCACCCGGCGGCAGAACCGTGGCATTTCGGGTTCGAACGACCGCGGACGCGCGACCGCGACGACGGTCGTCCAACCAAGGAGAGCCGAGACATGGCAACGCGCATCGAAGACTACGGACTCATCGGGGACCTGCACACGGCAGCACTGGTGGGTCTGGACGGTTCGATCGACTGGCTCTGTCTGCCCCGCTTCGATTCCGCGGCCTGCTTCGCAGCCCTGCTCGGGACGGAGGCCAACGGGCGCTGGTTCATCCGGCCGGCAGGTGCCGCACGGGCGTCCACACGGCGCTATCGTGACGGGACCCTCGTCCTCGAGACGCTGTTCGAGAGCGATGCCGGCAGTGTGCGCCTGACCGACTGCATGCCCGTGCGCGAGGACCAGCCGCGTGTGGTCCGCGTCGTCGAGGGCGTGAGCGGGTCCGTCACCCTTGAGATGCGCATGTCGCCGCGCTTCGGCTACGGGGCGATCCTGCCCTGGGTGGCTGAGGAGTCGGGCGTGGTGACCGCAGGAGCTGGCCCAGAGGCCCTCGAACTCCGCGCCGACGTGCCCATCAGGCGGGACGGGACGGACGCGGTCAGCGAGTTCGTCGTGGCACCGGGTGAGCGGGTGGGATTCGTCCTCAGCTCCTACGCCTCGTGGGAGGATCCGCCGGCACCGATCGAGGCGGACGCGGTCGTGGCTGCTACCGAAGCGTGGTGGCGGAGCTGGTCGGGCCGCTCGACCTATACCGGGGGTTGGGCCGCAGAGGTCGAGCGGTCACTGATCACCCTCAAGGCCCTCACCTACGCGCCAACGGGGGGCATCGTGGCCGCGCCCACCACGTCCCTGCCGGAGTTCCTGGGGGGTGTGCGCAACTGGGACTACCGCTACTGCTGGTTGCGAGACGCGGCGCTCAGCCTCGACGCCCTGATGTCGGCTGGCTACGTCGAGGAGGCCACGGCCTGGCGCGATTGGGCCATGCGCGCGGTCGCGGGCGACGTCGATGACATCCAGATCATGTACGGACTCGGCGGAGAACGGCGGCTGGACGAGTACGAGCTTCCGCACCTCCCCGGCTACGAGGGATCACGACCGGTACGTGTGGGCAACGCCGCGTCGGGCCAGCTCCAGCTCGATGTCTACGGAGAGCTGGTGGATGCCCTCTACCGAGCGCGTCAGCTGGGCATGCCGGGTGCACGCGGAACGCAGGAGGTCGGTCTCCAGATCCTCGAGTGGCTCGAGGCCCACTGGCAGGATCCCGACGACGGGATCTGGGAGGTCCGTGGCGGCCGCAAGCACTTCGTCCATTCCAAGGTCATGGCCTGGGTAGCGGTCGACCGCATGGTCAAGATGGCTGACGACATCGGGCTTGGCGACATCAACTCACGCTTCGTGCCGTTGCGAGACAAGATGCACGAGGAGATCTGCCAACGAGGCTTCGACGAGCGGCGCAACACGTTCACCCAGTACTACGGCTCCCAGCAGCTCGATGCCTCGTTGCTGCTCATCCCACAGGTCGGTTTCCTGCCCCCGAGCGACCCGCGCGTCGTCGGCACCGTGGAAGCCATCGAACGCGAGCTCGTCAAGGATGGCTTCGTGATGCGCTACATCCCTGACGCGGGTGCCGCCGATGGCCTGCCGCCGGGGGAGGGCGCGTTCCTGGCCTGCAGCTTCTGGCTCGTGATCGACCTGGCTCTGATCGGTCGCCATGAGGATGCGCGAGAGCTCTTCGAACGGCTGTTGGCACTGCGCAACGACCTGGGCCTGTTCGCCGAAGAATATGACCAGGTCAACCAGCGCCAGCTCGGAAATGTGCCGCAGGCCTTCACCCACCTCACCCTCATCGC
>CAVSXV010000012.1:0-121124 GCA_963731995.1 uncultured Chloroflexia bacterium | reverse complement strand
CGGCATCGCGAGACGCGACGGACCTCCGTCTCCCCCGCCACCCGGGCCAAGCTTCGTCGGCTGCTCGACACGCTCGAGGAGCTGTCCGCCAAGACCTGGCGCGAGGGCCCCTTCACCGTGCTCGAGGAGTACGTCAACCGCACCGGGCTCGTGCTCGACCTGCTCAGGATCGACACGCTCGAGGCCCAGCGGACCATCGCCAACATCGCCAACTTCATGCGCTTCGCCCATGACTGGCAGGCGGAGCACCCGCGCGGGACGCTGGCCGGCTTCGTCGACTACCTCGACGCCTACCAGGGTGCCGGCGGCGAGCTCCCCACGAGCGTGGAAGCGAGCGACGACCTCGTCGGTGTCCAGCTCATGACGCTCTACCAGGCCAAGGGGCTCGAGTTCGACCACGTCTTCGTGCCGCAGCTGCTCAAGGACGAGTGGCCCACCCGCGAGTACGCGTCGGGCCTCTTCCCCAAGGACCTGTTGAAGGAGGCCGTGCCCTCCGGCGACATCCACACCGAGGAAGAGCGCCGCCTCCTGTACGTGGCACTCACCCGCGCCAAGGACCGGCTCGTCATCACCACCATCGCGGGTCCTGCCGCCACGAAGGACCCGTCGCTCTTCCTCGACGAGCTGCGCGACGGTGCGGGTCCGGAGCTGCTGGAGTTCGACGGCGTCGCTGCTGGGACCGACGGCGACAGCGGTGAGGCGATCGCGATCGACGACGACACGGATGGCCCCGGGGCGGCCCTTGTCACCCCACGGGTGATGCCGACGCCCGACCCCACGCGAGCGACGCCTGGCCCTGCGCGTCCGGGCCAACGAGCTGCTCCAGCTGCTCGAAGGCATCGACCCTGACGATCCCGAGGCGGAGCGGGCGCGGGCCGACCTCTCGGCGCAGTTCGCGGGTCTCGCCACGCGCGCGGTGGAGACGGCAGACGAGGCACGGGCACATCGACTCGATCCGCTCACCTTGCGCGTCGTCGCGCTGGACAGCGAGGCCGGCGCCAACCTGCTCGAGGTCGCACCGCTGCCGGCCACGTTCAGCTACTCCCAGATCAGCACCTACGAGCGCTGCCCGCTGCAGTACGCGCTGCAGCGTCTGTATCGCATCCCCTCGAGCCGTCGGGTGGGAGCGCTGACCTTCGGCAACACCGCCCACGCGGCGTTCGAGGCCTTCACCAGGGAGCGCCGCGAGCGGATGGCCCGGGGCGAGGCGCCGCCCTCGCGCGAGGACCTCGAGACGCTCTTCGAGGCCGAGTGGAAGAGCGGGGAGTTCGAGGAGCAGGCCGCGGAGCAGAACTACCGTGGCCGCGTCGCGTCACTGCTCGACAAGTTCTGGCAGGGCGAGCTCGAGTCCATCGGCACAGCGGAGCAGGAAGAGATGCCGTTCGAGCTGACCATCGAGGTGCCCGGTGGTGCTCCAGCGACGTTCACCGGCAGCATCGACCGCATCGACCGCCTGCCGTCGGGCGGCATCGAGATCATCGACTACAAGACCGGGCGCGTCAGCTCCCAGAAGAGCGTCCACGAGAACCTGCAGCTGTCGATCTACGCCCTCGCCTGCCGCGATGCGCTCGGTTTGGGCACGCCCGAGCTCGTGACCCTCTACTTCACCGAGGCCGCGACGCGGATGAGCACCACCCGCACCGACGAGCAGCTCGATGCCGCGCGCGATGAGCTGGCCGCCTGGGTCGCCCGTGTCCGCTCGGGCGATTTCGCCGCCACGCCCGGCAACGACGTCTGCCGGTGGTGTGACTACGGGCCGCTGTGCCCGGAGCGCGTGCGATGAGCCAAGGCGATCATCGGGGAGACTCTGACCATGGCCGATTTCGAGATCGTTGATGAGCACACGGTCGCTGGCGCCGATGGCCGGCGACACGATGTGTTCGAGGCCATCGCGGCGTTGCCGTGGGTCGACCAGCTGTGCCCGCTGATGCCGCACCAGTACGCCCACCAGTCCAAGGCCGATCCGCTCGGCTATGCGGTCGTGGAACACATGCTGAAGGCCGCCAATCCCGGCACCTACCGCGCCTACTTCCGCGGCTACCGGTCGCCCAACCGCTACTGGGACGCACCGGACGGCCAGCGCTACTGGCTCACCAGGATGATGATCAACCGCTGCTGGCCCGACAGCGTCGAGCCCCTGCGTCTCGTCAGCGAGGGCGCCGAGCCAGCCCAGGATTGGGACGGTCCGCCGTGGGCTCCGAGTGGCATCGGCATCTACGAGCCGGACGGGAAGGGCCAGTGGTGGCCGACCGAGGCCGCACTCGCCGAAGGCTTCCAGCCGTGCCGGGCCTGTCGCCGGTAGCGCGCTGGGGTGTGCGGGGACCCGTGCTACACTGAACCCGTGCTACACGGGAGGCTCAGATGGCGAACCTGACCATCAGCGTGGATGACGTGCTGCTGAAGCGTGCACGCATCAAGGCGCTGGAGGACGGCACTTCGGTCAATGCGCTGCTGCGCGAGTACCTGGAGGCGTACACCGGCACACAGCGGACGCAGCGTGCCCTGGCCGGTTTCGCCGAGCTTGCCGACCAGAGCGCGGCCGGCAGCGGGAGCGCAGGTCGCACCTGGACCCGCGACGATCTCCACGACCGCTCGGCGCGACCGTGACCGAACGCGTCTTCATCGATACGAACGTCTGGGTCTACGCGGTCGACGCTGCAGAACCGGCCAAGCGTGAGCGCGCCCGCGCCGTCATCGCGCCCCGGGACGATGCGCACATCACCACGTCCAGCCAGGTCCTGAGCGAGTTCTACACCGTCGTGACCCGGAAGCTCGCCTCACCGATGTCAGAAGAGCTGGCCGCGCAGATGGTCGACCGGCTGTCCCAGCTCCCGGTCGTGCCCGTGGACGCGGACCTGGTCCTCAGAGCCGTCGCGGGCAGCCGGGCCTGGAACATCTCCCTCTGGGACGCTCTCATCATCCGCGCCGCCGAGGTCGCCGGCTGTGCGGTCGTCCTGAGCGAGGACCTCGCAGATGGAGCGACGTACGGCTCCGTCCGGGTCTCCAACCCGTTCGCCTGACGAAACCAGGTGCTGCGGACTCAGTCGACGAGCACGATCCCGGGGATATCGGCGAAGTCGGCCGGGTTGAGGGTCCACAATCCGGCATCGCGACTGATGGCATGAGCGGCGATGGCGAGGTCCACACTCCGCGCGCGCGCCCGACGCACGCTCCGGTACAGACGCGCGGCGACCTCTGCCTGCTCGAGGGCGAAGGGCAGCATCGCCTCCTCCGGGAAGAGCGCCTGCTGTGCCGCCAGCTCCTCTGGCCGCCGGGGGCCGCGCCACCACTCATAGAGCACGAGGGTCGGCAGAGCAAGGCGCTCGCCGGCCTCGATCAGGGCGCGCATCCTGAGGGCGGATCGGCGCGACCCCGAGAGGCTGTCGATCAGAGCGGACGTGTCGACGATGATCACGACCGGCCGCGGCCACCCTCGCGGCGAGAGCGACGGATCTCGGCCAGCTCCGCGTCCACGTCATCATCGGAGCGCGGAGGGATGGCGGTCACGACCTCGTCGAACACACCGAGCATGCGGATCCGCTCGACCTCGGAAAGCCGGCCCATACGCTCGGCGTAGTCGCGGATGGCCTCCCGCACGATCTCGCTCTTGGGCTTGCGCAGGGAGACGGAGGCTTCGTTCAGCCGGGCAGCCGTGGGCTCATCGAGACTGAAGGTCATCTTGGTGGTTGCCATACTATGGCCATACTACAATACTCGTGGACAAGTCAGCTCGACCGCTCGGGCACCTCCCACGGCTGCGCGCCCCCGAAGTGGCCGTCCACGGTGTAGTCGGACAACCGACCGGCCACCTGGTTCGGCCAGCAGGTCCCACTGCCCAGCAGGGTGAGGTCGATGCCTCCGAGCCATGGCGTCGTATCGATCGGCTCGCCATCGGGACCGGTCGCCGCCGCCAGGCAGGCCTCCCGGTCGCCGGGCCGCCAGAGCAGCTCGACCGTGGCCTCGGAGGCACCCCCTCCGCGCACGATGGCAAGGGCGAGACGCCGTGCCGCGATGGCCCCGGCGCGATCGACCTTGAAGAAGTCCTTGCCCGACATCGCCCCGCCTCCGATGGGCACGCGCGGGCCGTAGGCATCGACGACCAGCTTCTTGCCCGAGAGGCCGTTGTCACCGTTCGGGCCGCCGCACTCGAAGTTGCCGGCACCGTTGAGCAGGACCCGGCCGCCCAGGTCGTCGATGACGAAGCTGCCCGGCGCCGCCGCCACCGCCGCCTCGACGGCACCGTGGACCCGGCGCAGCGTCTCGATCTCATCGGCACCGACGGCCTGCTGCAGCGAGACCGTGACGGCCTCGACCATCGACGGTTCGCCGCAAACGTCACGGCACAATACGGCTGCCTTGCCGTCGGGACCCAGGCGCAGCTCGGGTGCTTCGACGCGCAGACGCCCGAGCTCGCGGACGATCTGCCAGGCCAGCCAGTGCTCGGGCGGCAGCCAACCGGTCGCCGGCGAGTCGATGGCATAGCCCACGGTGATGGACTGGTCGTCGCTCAGCTCTCGGAAGTCCGCTTCGCCGTCGAGCAACGGGCCCAGGTCAAGGTCACAGACCACGCCCAGCGCCGCCGGGTCCGGCGGCCACCCGGGTCCGTGACCGAGCGCGGCATAGTGGTCGCGCACGAGTCGGTCGATGTGGGCTTCGGTCAGGTTCGCACCGGCGACGCGGCCGGTCACGAAGACCACTGACCGATGTACGGCGACCTCCACACCAACCAGGGCCCGCGGCTCACGCTGCGTGGCGAGATCGACGATGGCATCGGCGATCCAGTCGCAGATCTTGTCGGGGTGGCCGGCCGAGACGGCCTCTGCGGATCGTCGTCGCGGTCCTCCGGGGACGGGGGTCATGGTCAGGTCCATCAGCGCACCTCCAGGGTGTCGTGGCGCCCGGTGAAGGGCTTGAGATCACGGTCGTTGGAACCGCGTCCGGTGTAGGCGACGGCCAGTCGCAGGCCACCGAGCGTCTCCGCATCGATGCCGCGAGCGCGCCCGACGTAGCCATCGGTGATGAGCACGGCGCGTTTGACGCCATGGCGACGGGCGTGCTCGGCGACACAGCCGATGTCGGTGCCCCAGGTCGAGGTCACACGGCCCGCGGCCAGATCGGCGAAGGAGTGGTCGGCCACCTGGGTCGAGAAGCCGTGCACGACGGGGTGCACGAAGTCGGAGCAATCGCGCACCGCCGCCGTGAGCACGCCGAGGATGCCCATCACTGAGCCGGAGACGTCGAGGTAGACGTGGACCCGCTCCCCTGCCCTCACGCGACCGCGGCCGATGACGCTGCTCTCGTGCAGCAGGATGGGGCTGCCCAGCAGCTGGGCCACGACGTCACGCCGTTGGCGGCCCGGCAGCGGCGAGGTCGCGGCCCGCTCCATGGCGCCGACCGCACGGACCCCGCCACGATCGGTCAGGCCGCCGGCCCAGCGCAGCAGCGCCCGCAACCGCGCCCGATTGCCGACCACCCGGCGCGGCCGGATGATCGCGGACTGCAGCGCATCGGCGAGCGAGCGGCCGCGGATGGGCTCCGGCGGCTGCGGCCACTGCTCCACGATCTGGCGAACCACGTCGAGCAGCACGGGCGCCCGGTCCTCGAGGTTCCCCTCCTGGAGCCCGCCCTCGTCGTGGCCGCCGATGAGCCTGACCCGGGCAGCATCCACCTCGGTGCACGACTTCTCGAGCGCCTCGCGGACCTCCTCGTAGGTGGCACCTGCGGGGGTGTACAGCCCGCGGTGTGCGAGCGCGAGCTCCTGATACCCGGCGTCGACCAGCTCCCGGCTGATGGGGATGTGCTTGTCGTCCGGGTGCCAGCGGGACGGTGGCCGGAGGATGGCCTCGGGCACACGGTCGGCCGCGTAGAAGTCGGTGAAGAAGGCGATGCCGGCAGGATCGGGGAAGGCCCGGCAGAGCATGGCGTTGATGACCGCGTCGAACACGATGTTGTCGAGCTTCGTGGAGGTCGGCAGCAGCCGCGTGTGGCCCAGGATGATGTGGTGCAGCTCGTGCATGACGAGCATCACCAGCCGCTCGGGGGTCGCCGCGTAGCGCTCGACGAAGTCGGGATTGACCAGCATGCGTGGTGCGGAGCCGCCCTCGACGGCCGCGGTCGCGATCTCGTCCGACTCGACGATGTCGACCAGCCCGAAGAGGGCGCGCAAGGCGTAGGTACCGGCAGGGACGCAGTCGAGGATGCGGTTGACGAGGTCGCTCATCGCCAGCCCTCCGATCCTGCGACGTGCGCGAAGATGTCGGCCTCCCAGCCGGGCGTGGCCAGCCGTTCGAGCACATGGCGGAACAGGTCGGGCTGCAGGAGCATCCGGATGGGACGATCCGAGGCCAGGCGCTCCAGCGCCGCGGCACGGTCGCGCAGCCAGACCTGCCCTGAGCAACGGGTCAGGGCCGCCAGCGCCAGCAACGGCTCCGAGCGGACTTCCTCGTCGGGCAGCTTGCCATCGGGTGCCAGCGGGATGACGCCGGGCAGGCGCAGGTCCTCGATGACGGCGCGGCAGAGATGCTCGATGACCCGTGCCTGCTCGAGGGGCTCGGCCGACTCCAGGAAGTGCGGCACGCCGACCGCTCGCAAGGGGTGCTCCTGCGCGACCTTGGTTCCACGTGCATCCAGTCCGACCCGCAGGCAGGGTACGAGCTGGCGGCCCTTGCGCCCCCGATGCGTCACGACCGTGCTTGGCCGCGAGGACATGTTCTCGAGACGGTTGCCCTCGGATCGCTCGTCGCCGAGGTATCCCGGCAGCGGAGCAGACGCGCTCATGCGGCAGCTCCCGTCACGTCGCGCCCCAGGGCGGACAGGCGGCCCCGGGCATCAACCCAGGCGTCGACGAGGACGTCCACGTCCTCGGGCTGCTGGAGTCGGCCGGCGCCCCACTGGCTGACCAGCAGGTTCTCGATCAGCACACCTTCGCGCGTGTCGCGTCTCCCGGCCACGAGTCGCTTGACCCGCTTCCAGGCGTCGTGGCGCGGGCTGGTGTTGTAGATGGTGTCGTGGACGTTCTGCGGCGTGACCACGAGGGCATAGGCCTCGGCCAGCTGCGCCGCCACCGAGCCCAGGAGCCCATCGGCGTGGCCGGTCTCGAAGGCATGCATGGCGAGTGCGTGCCTGGCCCCGTCGCGCAGGTCGGCGAAGGCGTCGGCCACCGCGCCCGAACGAGCGGCCGGATCGACGTCGGTCAGTGCCAGCGCCGTCACCGCCCGATCGAGCGGATCGGCGATGGTGCGCAGGTTGCGGATGGGATCGTCGGCTGGGGCGAACGCGGCATCGAGCGCCTCCCGATGGGCGGCGAGGATCTTGCGTTCGTGGACCTCGCCACCCGAGGCTCGCTGCGGGAGCCCCAGGCGCAGCGCCAGGAAGGCAGCCTTGTCGTCGGGCAGGAGTCCGGTGGCACGCACCGCTGTGATGGCCCGCACCAGGGTCGTGCCCCGCCGCGCCGAACAGCGCAGCTCGGCCGCATCAAGCAGGCGCAGGGCGTGACGGACGTAGACCGCGCTCGAGAGTTCGGGCTGCGCGATCGCTTCGAGGTAGCGCTCGCGGGTCGCTGCCACCGCGTCGCGGAAGCGCTCGGCCGCCGCTGGGTCGGGCGGCTGCAGATCGGAGAGCAGGAGGCGGTCCTGGTCCTTCGGCGTGAGCGCGCGCCAGTCGGGCATGGGCACGATGAAGGCGAAGCGGTCGGCCAAGCGCTGCGTCCAGCGGCTCGGCGCCGAGATACGGGTCCTCGGCGGCCGACTGGTCCACGGGGTTCATGGCCGCCCAGCGGTGGGCCAGCTCGGTCAGCTCGAGGCCCTGCACGCGGCGCTCGTGGACGATCGGGAAGAGCTTGTTCTGGAGGTCGGGACGGCAGCGGTTGATCTCGTCGAGGAAGACGGCCTCGGCACCCCAGATGGTGGCCGGCGTGCGCAGGTACTCGAGACCACCGGAGCCATCGGGCACGGGGTAGCCGATGAGATCGTCGTAGTTGAGCAGGCTGGCGTTGTAGTGGCGCCAGGTGAGGCCGAGGGCATCGGCCACGCGGGTCAGCAGCAGGCTCTTGCCGGTGCCGTGGGGACCGACGAGCAGCATCGGCAGCTCGGCGGCGGCGGCCGCCACGACGACAGGCTCGATGTCGTCGAGGCCGATGAGCCCGAGGCCCTCGAGCAGGCGTGGCTTCTGGCGCCGCGCACGGGTGGTTGGCATGACACGTACTCCCATCCGACCTGGGAGTCGCACCGTGCGCTCGGCGTGTCACCGAGCCCGGTTGCGGTGCCTTCGTCGGGCCAGGCCCCTCCGGCACTCTTGATGGGATCCCCTTCCGGACGGGCAGGCGCGACTACGCGCGGGCGTCCGGTCCAGGACCCTTCCACATCGCCACACAGCGTTGGCACCGTTGCGACCCCGGGTGGGTGCGCTGGTTGCCGCGCCTTCGTCGAGCTGTGTCTCTCCGGCGCTCTCGATGCGTGTCACCATCAGGTTCAGGCGACATGGGCATCATAGCAGTCCGGTCGTGCCAGCTCCGTCGGCACGACCTCCCGGAGGAACCTGGGTGGTGACGAGTCTCCCCTGCTCCTACGGTGAGACGCGACCCGATCGCGCCTGCAATAGAGGCGCGGTCTGCACCAGCACCACGCCGCCCATGGCCAGCACGATCCCGACGATCTGCGCGATATCGAGGCCTTCACCGAGCACGACCCACCCGAGCAGTGCGACCTGCACCACGGTCAGGTCGCCGAGGACACTCGACTCCACGGCTCGGAGCGAGCGCTGCGACTGGGCCCAGAGCGTGTAGGTCAAGGCGGTGTTGATGACGGCCAGCCAGACGATGAGCAGCCAGGCGGTAGGGCTGAACGTGGGCACGCCTTCGACGAGCAGCGCGAGCACCAGGGTCATGGCCGCGCCGAAGAGCATGGCGATCGCGGTCATGCTCACCGGTCCTCCGTAGCTGCTCGAGTCCACCGCGACACGGCGACCGAGGACCGCGGCTCCACCGACCACGATCGGGATGGACGCGCCCGCGAGCAGTCCGGACGTGGCACCGCCCGAGGGTGCCTCCAGCCCGAAGTAGACGAGGATCCCCACGACCAGGACGGCGATGCCGCCGAGTTGGAGCAGGCTTGCCCGCTCACCCTTGCTGCGCAGCGTTACCGCTGCGGTGACCACCGGCGCCAGGCCCATGAAGAGCCCGACCGTCGAGGCCTCCAGCTGCCCGAGCGCCAGGTAGAAGCCCACTTGGGCGAGGCCGAAGAGCAACAGGCCATAGATCGCCACGCCGGACAGCCATCGGCCACTCCCGTACCAGGTAGGAGCGGCCCGGATCCCTGGCAGCGCGAGGGGCAGCAGCAGCATCGCCGCCAGCGCGAACCGTGTGCCCGCGAAACCGATGGGCCCGATGTCCTCGTCACTGACGCCGATGCGGATCAGCACCACCGACGTCGCCCACAGGAAGGTGACGACGACGCCGATGGTGACAGCCACCCGTCGACTCGAAGCCGGCCGGTCCAGCCATCGACCGGGCAGGTCCGCCCGTTGTTCCGTCATGCGGCTCCACGGTAGCGGACGCGCGTCCACTGGATCGACCGGCCGGCTCAGGCCGTCGCGACACCGTCGACCGGCCCGTGGCCGACGACTCGGTCAGCTGGGCCGATAGCCCAGACCGTCGGCCAGAGACAGGCACTCGCTGCCCGTACCGATGCCGTCCGACGTGTGCGCATCTCGGATGCACGCAGCGGCAGCGGCAGCGCCCAGTCGAAGGCAGGCCTCCACGGACCAGCTCTCGTGCAGCCCGTAGATGACGCCAGCAGCGAACGCGTCGCCGGCGCCAGTCGTGCTGATGACCTGATCGGGTGCCAGGCGCACGGAACCCTGCCGCCACACCTGCCCACCGGGCAGCGTCGCAACGGCGCCGGCCGGGAAGTGCACGACCGCGAGCGAGGAGACACCGCGCTCGATCAGCCCGCGCGCCAGCGCTTCCATGGCCGGCCAATCCACCGGCGCATCCACGTCTGGCGCTGACACACGTGCGCCGGTGAGAGCACTGGCCTCCAGCTCGTTGACGATGACCGAATCAAGGTGCGGCAGACACGGCCCGACCACCCTCTCCAGGCGCTCCGGCGCGAGCGTGGCGAGCTCGAGATTGGTGTGCAAGCCTGCCGCCTGCGCCGCTGCCAGGAGCCGGGACCAGCCGCTGGAACCGTCCGATTCGGTCTGCTCCATGAGCGGATGAAAGCCAAGGTTGCCCACATGCAGGATGCGCGCCTCGACGTCCACGAGCTCAGCGGGCTCGACTTCGAGCAGGCCGTTCGTGCCGAGGTACGTGAAGAACGTGCGTCGGCCACCGTGGCGCTCCACCATCACGTCCGTGAAGGCGGTGGTAGCCCCGTCGCGGACCCTGACCCGTCCGGTCTCGATGGCATCGTCGGCGCAGGCGTCGAGGATGAACGAGCCGTCGGCATCAGCGGCCACGCACGCAAGGAGCTCGATCGGGAAGGGCGCTCCGAGTCGCCGCAGGTCCCGTGACAGGTTGAGCGCAGCTCCGCCCGTGCTACGGGAGATGTCCTCGATCGTGGCCAGGCTATCGATCGGCGGGTAGGCGTCGATGGTCTTGCCGTAGTCGACGAGCGCCGATCCGACGCAGAGGACCCCGCTCCGCTCCGCGCCAGTCATTCGGAACGCAGCACGCGATCTGTCAGCTGCAGGTCCTCGTCGAGGGTCCGGCGCGGTCGCACAGCTGCCCGCGCGAGGGCCTCGTGGTACGCCCGCACCGCGTCCGCCGGACTCAGCTCTCCACGCAGCACCGGGCGCAGCAGATCGACCAGGTCGAGCTGGGACTCCGCGTGCTGGATCTTGCGGCCGAAGAGCGCCACCCGAGCGCCGTGCTCATGCGCCCGATGCAGCAGCTCGAAGGTGTCGCGGGTAGTGCCCACGGCACCGCCGTAGACCCCCACCACCAGCGTCGGATCGTGCTCGGTGAGCTCGAGCAAGGCATCTGCGCCGTTGTAGCCCAGCTTGAGGAACACCGGACGCTGCGCCTGCGTGACCCCCGCGAGCGCGCGCACGATCGAATCGTTGACGAACGACGCCATCTGCTCCGGCTC
The DNA here is from genome assembly GCA_963731995.1 of uncultured Chloroflexia bacterium. GTDB lineage: Bacteria > Chloroflexota > Limnocylindria > Limnocylindrales > CSP1-4 > JAFMJV01. Next base: position 110,037 of record CAVSXV010000012.1, on the reverse strand, counting down.
CAGGCGGCTCGGCGCGTTGGGATTGAACACCTCCAGGAAATGCCGCATCCCGATCGACGCGGCCTCACGGCGGAAGGCGGCATACGCCTCCAGCGAGACCAGGTCCGCCTGGAGGTCGTTGTTGAAGGTGATGGAATAGAGGACCAGGTCGCAGAACGGGCGGATCGCCGCCAGGTCCACGGTCCGGAACGGGCGGGATGGCATGGCCGCGTAGCCGGCTCCGCGCCCGACCCACACATCGCTGGTGTCATTGGCGCGGATGGCCAGGGTGATGTCCGCCGGCAGGGAGCCGTCGGCCGCGAGGCGCTCGCCGTTGGAGGCCGAGGTCAGCAGGATGTCGATGACGCCGTGTTCGGCCTGGGCGCGCATGTCCTCGAGGTAACGCTCCCGGGTCTGGTAGCGGCCCGGGCCCAGCACCCCCTCCGGCGCGTCGTCGACCGCCCCAGCGGCGGTGAGCCCGAAGCCCATGTCCGCGTCCTTGGCATCCGCGAGCACGAAATCGTCCGGCGTGTAGCGACCCTCCGCGATGGCGCGGAGCTTGCGGTCGAGTCGGCGGTCGAGTTCGTTCACATCGTGGCTCCGGAGCATCGGTTGGTGGCCCTTTCGATAGGAACGGTAGCGCACGCTGGGGCCACCATCGGACGGCTGACCGGCTTGGCTGTCGGGCTGAGCACGAACCGGGCGGGCTACGGCACCTGGCCAGTTCCTCAGGCGTCGTCTGGAGTGGTCAGGGCTACGGTCCGGCGATGTCGCAGCCAGATGAGCTCGCCCAGCACCGCGGCCGCAGCCACCACCACCAACACGATCAGCGCCACCGGCTTACGGCCGGCGGTATCGACGACGAGCACGATGAGCGCGACGAGACAGCCGATGGCGCCGATCGCGGCCACGACCCGCCGAATGCCGCCGGTCACCCGTGCGGCCGCAGCGTCGACCGCAGCGAACACGGCCAGGAACACGGCGCTTGCGACCGCAGCGATCGCGGTCAGGTCGAGCAGGTTCGCGAGGACGAGCGCCACCGCGGCGGTCACGAGCAGGCCCACCGGCTCATCCCAGACCCGGCGTTCGAGCGCGGGCGGCAGCTCACCCTCGACGGCGATGGCGTAGCTCAGTCGCGCGGTCCCATACAGCGTCGCGTTGATGGCCGAGAGCGTGGCCAGCACAGCCGCCACCGCCACCAGCACGAAGCCGGCCTGTCCGAGGCTGGGCACGGCGGCCTCCGCGAGCGCGAAGTCGGAGGCAGCGGCGATCTCGCGCGGATCGAGCGAACCGACCGTCACCACGGCGACCGCCACGTAGATGACCAGCACGACCCCGACGCTGATGAAGAGGGCGAAGGGCAGCGTGCGTGTCGGTCGACGTACGTCCTCCGCCGCGTTCGCGATGAGCTCGAAGCCCTCATAGGCCACGAACACGAGCATCCCGGCGGCGACGATGACCGGCAGGGACGGCCAGGTCGAGGTCGCGAGCCGGTCGGGTTCGATAGCGGTCAGGCCGAAGCCCACCACGACCACGAGCATGACCAGCTTGAGCCCCACGATGGCCGTCTCGGTCCTGGCCACGATCCCGGCGCTGAGCAGGTTCAGCCCGGTGGGAACGAGGATGGCCAGGCTGACGAGCAGGTGGTGGAGCCATGACGGCACGTCCCCGGAGCCGATGAAGGTGGCGGCGTAGTTGGCAAAGGCGTACGCATAGAGCGCGAGTGTGACCAGGTAGCCGAACCAGAGCAGGTTGTTGAGGGCGCCCGTCAGCGTGCCGACACGGAAGACACGGTCGATGTAGACGATGCTGCCGCCACGACTCGGGTAGCGGACCGAGAGCTCGGCATAGGACGCCGCGGTAAGGAGCGCCAGGCACCCAGCCACCAGCAGTGCCAGCGGCGTGCCACCACCGGCCTGGGTCGCGACCACGCCGAGCACCGCGAAGATGCCACCACCGACCATCCCGCCGATGCCGATGGCTACGGCTCCCCATAGGCCGACCGTCCTGCCGACCCGATCGGCGCTCGCCTCGGCCGTGCCCCCGGGTGCCATCCCTACATCATGGCCCGTGGCCGACCGACCCGTGCACTACAACAGGTTCACGGTGCACTCGATGTCGCTGATCAACTCCACGCTGACGAGGATGCCGATGCTGGAGTTACAGCGGGCAGCCAGGTCCGTGCCTCGACCTCCCTCGAACCGGCCGGCGGAGAAGCCGTTGTAAGGCGTCATGTCGCGGTTGATGGAGTCGTTGCCCTTGTTGCCCTTGAAGATGCCGCCCTCCTGCGATCCCACCTCGTCCCAGCCGGGGCCGCCGACGAAGCGACCGAGGCTCAAGACATCGACCCGATCCCGGCCGTAGCCGCCGAGGAACACGACGTCCTTCGCAACGGTCTCACGGACGCTGTCGTTGCCGGGACCACCGCGGAAGCGGCCACCTCCGGATAGCTCGGCGACGGAATCGTCACCGAGGTTGCCCCGGAAGACCCCGTCGGACTGCCATTGCAGGTGATCGTCACCCGGCCCGCCGTTGAAGATGCCGTTTCGCATCGTACTGATCTTGTCAGCAGCACCGCCGCCACGAACGACGCCGCTCCACATGACGTTCACCCAGTCGCCACCGGGGCCGCCGACGAAGATGCCGTCATAGAGTGTGTCGACCCCGTCCTTGCCGGTCTCACCACGGAACGTACCGGCGTACTGCTCGAGCACGAAATCATCGCCGCCTCCGCCGAGGAACCGGCCACCCTTCATCGTGGTCACCGTGTCGTTGCCAGGACCACCGCAAATCGTCTGGCCGACCGTGACGGGCATGTTGTAGACACCGCCCCCAACGGGGAACTGGTACGTGCAGGTGAGTGCGGCCGCCGGTGTAGCCATGGTCGCGGCCGTCGAGGCCAACAACGCCGCGGTGCCGAGCAACGCCGCGGCACGTCGTACGAGGCTTCCCTGCATCCGGATATGACCCTTCCTCGCGCCCTCAACTCCGGGGACGGACTGAGTCGGACGCGCTCGCACCCATGCCCACACCGGAGGCTAGCGACGCCATACCACTCCACGCAAGAGCCGTTCGCCCTCAGACCGTGCGTCCCTCGCCGCTTCGCCGGCCCTTGCCGCTCATCCTGTCGGCGGTTTCGGCAAGGGCCATCGCCATCGTGGCCACCATCGATCAGCCAGTGCCGTGCGAGAATCCGCAAGGACCGCGACGCCATGGCTGTCCATCAACGCTCTCAACGGAGGCCCCACGCTATGTCCCACCACCGACGGCTCTTCGCCGGTACCCTCGCGGTCGCGATGCTCGTCTCCGCACTGCCCGGTACGGCCGTTGGCCAGTCCGAGCAGAGCTCGCCCGAAGGCGTGGAGTGGGTCCTGACATCCATGGACGCCGCGACGCTGCCGGCCGACGTCTCGGTCACGCTGTCACTCGCCGAGGGTGTGGCGGTCGGCAACGCCGGCTGCAACTCCTACTTCGGCGCCTACGAGCTCGACGGCGCAGCACTGACCTTCCCCGAGCCCTTCGGGTCGACGATGATGATGTGCGACGAGGCTGCGATGAGCGTCGAATCCGCCTATCTGCCCCTGCTGTCCGCGACCACGAGCTGGTCGATCGACGCCGAGGGCACGCTCAGCCTCGCGGATGCCGACGGTATCGCCAGCCTGACCTATGGCGAGATGCCCATCGACATCACCGCTACCGACGTGGCTGCACTCGCCGCCGCACTCGCCGACCTGCAGGCCCAGATCGACGTGGCCAGCGGCGAGGTGACCGCGCTCACCGAGCGGGCCGATGCCATCAACGTGAACCGCTTCGATCGTCGTGTCACGGCCCTCGAAGAGAACGTCGATGGCATCTCCTCGCCGAACCTGCGTCGGCGCATCACGGCGCTCGAGGAGACCAGTGCCCGGCTCGAGCGGACCATCGACCGCTTCCGTGAACGGATCATCGCGCTGGAGACTGCTTCGGCGGCCCAGGCACAGCGTCTGACCACACAGGGCGAGCGTATCGCCGCGAACCAGCAGCGGCTCGACAACCAGGGACAGCGGATCGCGGCCCTCGAGGAGGCCTCGCCCGAGCCGACCCCCGCTCCGGAGGGATAGCCGAACGGTCAGCTGATGGACGGCCGGCAACGTGGCGCGCGAAGTCCTGCTCATCGCGGTGGTCGTCCCGGTCGTGGTCCTGGACGTCATCGTCGAGGGCTACGACGCGAACCGTCCCGTGCTCGTCCCGTTGCTCCTCACCGCGGCCGGCCTGCTCTCGGTCGACCTGCCGAGGGTGCACCCCTGTTGGCGACGTCGAGCGAAGCAGGCCCCTCAAGTTCGAGCCGCAGCTGGATGGCTCGGCCTCGGAAGCTCTTGCCTGTGGCGTGGCTGCCTGCGTCATGGTCCTCGATGACGCCAGCTACGGCCTGATCCGTCCTTCCACCGAAGCCGACCGCAAGCGCGTGTGCAACGACCGAGACGCCAACCCCGAACAGTGGAAAGCGGCCATCGACTCCTACGCCAACCGCCTCAGCGCCCTGTGGCTGACGTTCATCCGCGCGTGACCGATTTCGCCGGGACGGGACCGGTCGACCCTCGAAGCTCGATCGAAGTGCGAAGCACGATTGTCTCCGGCGGCAGGCTCGCGTCCTCGATGCGCCGGAGCAGTCGCCTCGCCGCGGTCCCGCCGATCTCCTGGACTGGCTGCGCCACTACCGTCATCGGCGGTTCGAATATCGTCGTCCAAGGAAGGTGGTCGAAGCTCACCAATGACACGTCCGAAGGGATTTCGAGGCCGAGGTCGCGCACGGCCTCCAGGACGCCCAAAGTCATCGTCTCGTCCGTGGTCACGATCGCGGTCGGCGGCGACGGTAAGCGTAGTGCTTGCGCGCTGACTCGGCGCGCGTCCGCGCGCTCGTACCGCGACCGCAGGATCAGGTCTTCGAGCACGGGCAGACCTGATATTCGAAGAGCGGCAGCCCACCCGAAGAGGCGCAGAGGGCTGGTCATGCCGTTCTCGGGCGTAAGGCTCCCCTCGATCAGCTCCGCGGCTGAGGGCGCGGTCCGCCCTTCCACGACGATGGCCACGCGTGTGTGGCCGAGCGCGACCAGGTGATCGACCGCCGCCCGCGCCGCACCCACGTTGTCGACCACCACCGCGTCGTGGTCTGGGTCCATCGGGCTGCGGTCGAAGTAGACCACAGGAATCCCACGCTCCTGGACTTCCTCGAGGTGGGCGGTGTCCGTCGGATCGGCGAGGGCGATCAGAATGCCGTCCACCCGCTTGTCGGCGAGCACCCCCACAGCCGCGCGTTCCGCGATGAGATCCTCGTCGGTGTTCATGAGGATGACTTCGAAGCCGGCCTCATGCGCCGTGTCGGCGATCACTCGTACCACCTGCGAGAAGAACGACAGCTGGATGTCTGAAATCACCAGGCCGAGGGTGCGCGTACGGCCGGATCGGATGCCGCGGGCGAGCGTATTGGGTCGGTAGCGCAGCTTTGCCGCGGCCGCGCCGACCTGGGCTCGCGCTCGTGCGCTGGCAGGCCCATAGCCACCGAGGACACGCGAGGCGGTCGCACGGGATACGCCTGCCTCGCGCGCGACATCATTGATCGTGGGGAGCCCGGACGCGGACCGTGTTGGCATTGATGGCTCCAACGCTGATGCCAGGAGCGCGCGGTCGGCCACGAGTCCAGGCTACTTGCCGTAACCCTCGGACAAGCCGCGAATGAACTGGCGCTGACTGATGAGGAACAGGATGATGATAGGTATGGAAGACATCACGAGTGCTGCGAACAGCACTGGCCAGTCGTTCAGGACCCGTCCGTACATCTGCAGCAGGCCCACGGGGAGGGTCTTGAGATCATTGTCATTGATGAATACGAGCGCGAACGCGAACTCATTCCAGGCGAACAACGCCTGCAACAGGGCCGCGGACACGATGATCGGGCGCGACAGGGGCATGACCACCAGCCAGAACACCTGCCAGTTGCTCGCCCCATCGACGATGGCCGCCGACTCCATCTCGCGCGAGAGGGTGACCATGTAGGCCCGGATGAGGAACGTCGTGAAGGGGATCCGGAAAGCCGTGTAGAGGAAGATCAGCGCCCAGTACGTGTTGTAGATGCCCAGGGTCTGGAGAAGCCGAAAGAGCGGGATGAGTGCGACAGCAGGTGCCAGCATCATGCCGCCGAGGATGAAGATAGTGATGGCCCTCGCGTACGGGACCTGGTGGCGCGTCAGTGCGTATGCCGCCATGGAGCTGATGAGCACGACTGCGACCACCGAGGCGCTCGTGACCACGACACTGTTGAAGAGGTACCGGACTACGCCCAGCTCCCACGCCCGCTGGTAGTTCTCCCAGCGGAGCTCGCTGGGCAGCCCCCAGGGGTTCCCGAACAGCTCCAGGTTCGACTTGAACCCATTGAGGATCGCCCAGATCATCGGGTACACGATGGCTACCACGATGGCGCACAGCACGATCCACGCGATCGTGCGCGAGATCGCGGAGCGGACGCTGAGTCCTGAGCGGGAGCCCGATCGCTGGCGACGACCCTCTGAACGCTGGCGTGCGACGTCGGTGGCCATCAGTACTCAGCTGTGCTTCCGCGGGCCAGGACAAGCTGCACGATCGCCGCGGTGACCGTGATCACAAAGATCACGACCGCGATGGTCGAGGCGTACCCGAACTGGTCGTTGAAGAAAGCGGACTTGTAGAGCCAGGAGGCCAGCGTGTGGCTGGAGTTGTTTGGGCCACCGGCGGTCATCACCCACACCTCGTTGAGCACGAGGAAGGCACCCGAGACTGTGATGATCGTCGCTAGCAGGGTCATCTGACGCACGAGCGGAACGGTGACATGGCGGAAGGCCTGGACCTTGGAAGCACCGTCGAGATCGGCGGACTCATACAGGTCGCGAGGGATCCGTTGCATCGCCACGATGAAGAGGATCGTCAGGTAGCCCACGTTCTGCCACTGGCTCATGGCGATGATCGACCAGATGGCGGTCGCGGACTCTCCCAGCCACGAATGCTTGAACGCGCCGAGGCCGACGGCGTCCAGGAAGCCGTTGACCAGCCCGATCTGTGGGTTGTAGACGAAGACGAACAGAAGGCCCACGACAGTGAGCGAGAGGACCGCTGGGACGAAGTAGATCGTGCGGAGAATGCCCTTGAGCCGGCCGCGGACCAGCTCCTCCAGGACTGCGGCGAGGACCAAACCTCCGGCAACCTGACAGGTGACCGAGACGACCGCATAGGCGGTGTTGTTGAAGAGTGCCCCCCAGGCCACCGGATCGGCGAAGAACTGTCGGTAGTTGTCGAGTCCGACGAAGGTCTCCGGCGTGAACGGACTCCAGCGGAAGAGGCTGAGGCGGATGTTCTCGATGACCGGGTAGTAGACGAAGACGGTGAGCAGCACGAGCGCAGGCGCCACCCACAGGAGCTTGGACCATCGGCCGAACCTGGTCGTTCCGGGCATCATGCGGTCTTCGCGGCGAAACCTCGCAGATGGAAGGCGAGGTGGCCGCCTCCCATCTGCGACTGGATCTAGCCGGCGGTCTCGGCCTTGGCCGAGGCCGCGGCGGCCTGCACGTCTGCCACCACGTCTTCGGGCGTCTTCGATCCGTCAAGGATCGCCTGTACGCCGTCGAGATACGCGTTCGCGACGTCGATGTGCGTCACCGTGTCGAGCCAGATGGCCATGCTCGACGCGGAGGTGATGTCGTCGACCACCTGCACGTTCGCCGGGAACGTGTTCTCGAGTGTCGCGGAGCCGATGACCGGGCTGAGCCAGCCGAGCTCTTCGGTGAGCTTCTGCGCGTTATCGAGGCTGGTGAGGAACTCCAGGAAATCGACGGCGATCTCCGGGTGCTCGGAGCTCGGGTTGACGAGGAAGCCATCGGGTGCGCCTTCGAGTGCGCCGACGTCGCCGGGTGCGTCCGCGGGTGGCGGGAGCTTCGTGAACTCCCAGTTCTGGGCGACCTCGGGCGGTGCCCCATTCTCCTCCTGGAGAACCTCGAACTCGACCGCCTCGAGGTAATGCATCGGGGACTGGCCGGTCAGGAACATGGCCTGCGCGCTGGAGTGTGCGATGCCGTTCGAGCCCGGTGTGAGGCAGTGCTCGTTGATGTCGGAGAATGCCTGCAGTGCCGCCAGGTAGCCGGGGTCGGTGAACTCACCAGTGGCCGGATCGTAATCGGTCGCAAGCGTGTCGGGCGGAACGAAGTATGCGTTCAGCTGGGTCATGAAGTGGATCGCCGGCCAGCCGAACTGGTTGCCGAACGTGATGGGGTTTTCGACGCCAGCTTCCTTGAACGAGTCACAGGTTGCCAGCAATTCGTCGAGGTTGGTCGGGATCGCGAGGCCATTGTCCTCGAACATCTGCGTGTTGTAGATGAGGTACTTGGCGTCGAGGGTGATCGGCACGCCGTAGAGGCTGCCGTCGTAGGTGTAGGCGTCGAGGGCAGCCGGGGTGAAGCTGGCCTGCCAGTCGCCGGTCATGGCGTCGGAGAGGTCCATGGCGAGGTCACCACGCACGAACTTCTTGGTGAAGTCGCCGGCCCATGAGAAGTAGATATCCGGCAGCGAATTCGAGGCCGCGAGCACGCGCAGCTTGTCCTTGACGCCCTGGTCGGTCTCGGCGGTCATGTCGATGCTGACGCCGGGGTTTGCCTCCTCGTAGGCGGCGACCACGGACTCGAAGTACGGCGTGTAGCGTGGGTCGCCGTACTTGTGCAGGAAGCTGATGCTGCCCTCGAGCTCGTCCTGCGCGAAGGCGGCCGGGGACATGGCCAGCGTGGTCGCGACGACTGCCGTGACAGCCAGCAGACCGCGGAGCGTCCGGCGGTGGGTGTTGCCACTGGTTTGGGATCTCACGAGATGACCTCCTCTTCCTTTCTGGCCTAGGACCCGAAAGGCAACCCGACGGGTCGCCCTTCGGTGGTCCCAGGTTCGGCATGGACGTCCTCGATGCCGTGGCCGAAGGCCCCGTACGAGGAGCAAGTGGTGGCCGCGGCGTGCGCGGCACTTGCGAGCGAAACCTCGAACGCCTCGCCGCGGAGGAACCCCACGAGCACGTGCGCGATGAACGCGTCACCAGCTCCGAGTGTGTCGACGACGTGCGTGGGGTTCGCCGGCTGACGCCAGATGTCGTGGCCATCGGAGAGCAGGGCATCCGATGGGCCACGGGTCGCGAGCACCAGCCGGGGGCCGGCACGATGGATCCGCTCGACCCACGCGAGTGCATCGACATCATTCATGTCGGCGAGGCTGAACTCCGCGATGGTCACGAATGGCAGGATCGGATCGATGTAGGCCGCGTCGCGCCGGACCGAGAAGTCGAACGACAGCGGGGCCACGCGGGCCAGCCGGTCCAGCTGGCCCTCGAGGTAGCTGGACTCGCTGCTGTGGATGACGCCCGCGGATCCCAGGTACCGCAGATCAGCGTCGGACAGCTCGAAGACGGACACCCCGGGGTCGCCACCGAGGAACTCGCGGTTGCCGTCCACCAGGCCCACGTCCGCATGTGCGTTCGGACCGTGCCTGACGCGGACGTGCGAGGCATCGATCCGTTCTTCGGAGATGCTGGCGAGGACGTGGCGTCCTGCTCGGTCGTCGCCGACCACGCCGACGTATCCGGACTCTGCCCCGATACGCCGGGCGTGCACGGCCACGTTGAGGGCCTGCCCGCCCGGGAACATCAGACCGAGGTCGCGATAGCGGTCGACGACGTTGTCGCCTACGCCGGCCAGCTGCATCGCTAGTAGGGCACCTTGAACATGTACCGCCAATTCTTGAGGTCGTGGCCGGTGGCTGCCTCGAAGTGCTCGGCAAGTCGGCTCATGACGGCGTCGAGAGCGAAATGCGATGCGAACGGTCGCATCGCGGGATCAACGCCGGGCAGGCTGAGATCCTTGGAGTCCACGAAGAAGGCCCGGTTCGTGTGGCGCTCCAGGAAGGCCTTCGCGCGCTCGTCGATCGGCCGCGTGGCCTCCTCACCGAGGAACTGGATGACGGCCGTGTCCTCGGTCACGACCTCCATGGCCCCGTGAAGGAACTCGGCAGAATCGAAACTCGCAGCGTCCATCCACTGCATCTCCTGCAGGTAGCACATGCTCAGGCAGTATGCGGTCCCGTGGTTTGGGCCCGCCCCGATGACGTAGATGACCGGCGCATCGCGCAGTTCGTGCGCGATGGTCGCGTTGAGGTCTTCCGCCTCCCGGACGGCATCGAGGACAGCGGCCGGCAGTGCCGCGAGCGTCGCCACATGCGACTGGTACTCCGCGTCGTCCATGTCACCTGAGGCTCGCAGCAGTGCCAGGCCCAGCAGGGCGAGCTGCACGCCCTTGGGATCCCCGGCGCCATGCTCGTCCTCATAGCTCCAGGCCACGTCCACAGCTGCCGCCACCGGCGTCCCGGCGCGACGCACGACCGCGGCCGTCATCGCCCCCTTGTCTCGGGCGAACCGGGCTGCCTCGACCACCTCCGGGGTGGTGCCGGTGTTGGAAGCGAGCACGGTCAGCGACGACTCGCCAAGGACTGCAGGATCGCGGTAGATGAACTCATTGGCGGATAGCGCGAAGGCTGAGAACTGCGTCGATCGTCTCTCCAGCAGGTACTGCAGGCCCTCGTGCGTCAGCAGGCCGCCGCCGCTGCCGATGAGGAAGACGTTTCGCAGGCCGCGCTCCACGACGCTCTTGGCGAAGGATTCGATCTCCGCGCGCTGCTCCAGCGCGCGGAGCATTCCGGCGCGAGGCTCGGTCGGCAGCGGCTTGAGCTCGGTGACTGCCGGCAGGACATCCATTGTCATTGGCTGACTCCTTGTTCGGTTGTAGGGCCTGGGCTTAGGGCCATGTTGCGTCCGGGCCTGCCGCAAGGACGCGGTGGCCCATGTACACCCGCTCATCTAGGTCCGTGATGCCGCGCAGCAGGGCGGAATGCACCGTGAACCACTGCAGCGGACCGAGCAGCAGGAACGGCGCGAACTGGGGATGGACTCCGTCATAGTCAGCGGCGTCGAACCGCAGCACTCGTGAGCCGGCTGCCTCGACCGCCGCGATGGAACGCTCCGTCATGGAGCGCGACTCGTCAGTGCCGAGGAGGGCCACGACATCCAGGCGGGAGCGCTCCAGCGCCTCCACCGGCCCGTGCCGGAACTCCGACGACTCGATGAACGAGCCTGCGACGCGGATGTTCTCCATGAACACCGTGAGCGCGAACTTGTAGCCAAGACCCACGAGCGGGCCACTGGCGAGCACGGTCATGGCCGTGGCGGTCAGGTACTGGCGCGCTTGCTCCAGGCTGACGGCCTCGGCGCTGCGATAGGCGCTTCCCAGCATCTGCGGAAGTTCAGGCATCTGTGCCAGAGCCCGCTCGGCGTCGTTTCGGTTCGCGCCGGCTGACAAGCGCCCGAGCTCGAGCGCGAAGATGGTGACCGCGGCCAGCGGCAATGCGTAGAGAGCGGTGGACTCATAGTCGATGACCTCGTCCGCCTCGGTGGCCATAGGGCTTTGGCGGTGACGTGTCAGTGCGATGGTCGTGGCCCCGGCCTTGTTCGCATGTCGCAGTGCTGCGAGTGTGTCTTCGGTGGATCCTGAGTACGAGGCCAGGAAGACGAGTGCTCGCGGCCCAAGCCGCGCCGGACCGCGCCAGATGAGCTCGTAGCTAGTGAGCACCTCTGACGGCACGGACGTGTAGCGGTCTGTGAGGTACTGGCCGCTGAACATGTTGGCCCAGGAGCCACCACTACCGACGAAGTAGACCTGGTCGAACTCGCCAGCCACGACCCGCGCTGCGAGCTGCCTGATTCGCTCGTCCTGGTAGTCCAGGAACGCCGCTAGGTCGGCCTCGAGCCGGGGCGCCGTGAACAGGTCACTGCGTTTGGCGTCCTCCACCAGTGCAGACAGTCCCGCCATGTCCCGAAGCTACCTCCACATGTCCTGCGCGGGATCGCTCCGGCGACCTGAAGCGCCCGGACCCCGTTCGTACCAAGCAAGAGTGAGAAGCTTCTCACTCTTGCTATGAGAACCTTCTCACTTCGGAGATGCAGGTGTCAACCCCTGCCTGTCTTGCTGTCGCGGGACAGCGATAGCGTCACAGTTAACGGGACAGCGACCTTGTCACTCTCGTATCATGACACGAGGGAGACGACGATCCTCTTGACGCCAACACCCGACGGCCTGTCAAGCGGCCGGGACGGGCATGTGTGCCAAGGACGGTTCCCGAGGCCGCCTTCGGGGCGGGACTCCGCTGCGGACAGGCGAGACGGTTCCAGCGGTCAGGCGGGCCACGGGAGTACGCAGGAACATCTCGCCAAGGAATCACGTGTCTCATAACATTGACACATCCAGCCGTTAAGTCTAAGTTATGAGACATGAAGAAGTCCAAGCCGCTCTACCCGCGGCAACAGCGCGCGGCTTCAGAACTGGGCGCGCGCATTCGACTTGCCCGAGAGCGCCGACGGATGCCCGCAGCGGAGCTTGCGGAGCGCGCCGACACCTCTCGGATGACGATCTACCGCCTGGAGCGCGGCGACACGAGTGTCAGCCTCGGCGTGCTCGTGCGGGTGCTTGGTGTTCTCGGGCTGGTCGACGACCTCGGAGCAGTCGCCCGGGACGACGTCCTCGGCCGCCAGCTTCAGGACGCCGCCCTGCCGCGTCCCTCGCGGTCGTTGCGCTGATGTCGAGGCTGGAGGCTGCCTCCGTCTCCCTCGACGCTCACGACCTCGGCCCGTGCCGCGTAGTCGGCACACTCCGGCCCGCCGGCCGTGCGCCCGACAGCCCGATCGGCTTCGTCTACGCCGCCGAATGGTGGTCCGAGCCCACCGCGTTCCGGCTCGACCCGAGCCACTACGAACACTCCGTCCAGCCGCAGTATCCGGAGCCGGGTCACAAGCTCGCGCCCGTGTTCACCGACGCCTCGCCTGACCGATGGGGGCGAATCCTGCTCGACTACCGAGAGCAGGACCGGGCAAGTGCAGAGGGCCGACGGCCCCGGCCGCTCGGCGAGTGGGACTATCTGCTCGGCGTCAACGATGAGCTTCGCATGGGCGCGCTACGCTTTGCCGCGCCAGCAGTAGGTTCTCCGTTCCTCGACGACGGTCCGGGTTCCGTCCCGCCGCTCGCGGACCTTCGGGAGCTAGAACAGGCAGCTCGGATCGTCGACCACCCACGTCATGATGATCCGTCCGCCATCCGCGACGCACTTCGACATCTTGTCGCCCCCGGCAGCCCGATGGGTGGCGCCCGTCCCAAGGCGAACTTCCTTGATGCTGGCACGCTGTGGTTTGCGAAATTCCCATCGCACAACGATCGCAGGGACATGGGCGGCTGGGAATACGTTCTGAACCGCATCGCTGCAAATGCTGGGATCGACGTCCCGGAGGTCGACCTTCGGATGTTGTCCGGCCCGTACAACACGTTCCTCGCGCGTCGCTTTGACCGAGAGGGGAACGGCCGACGTCTGTTCGCGTCGGCCATGACGATGCTCGGCAAGCGGGACCGTGAGCCATCTTCCTACGCCGAGATCGCCGAGGCCATCGACCTGAACGGGGCGCCCGGCCATATCGAAGAGGATCTCGCCCAGTTGTTCCGCCGGCTCGTGTTCAACATCGTGACCGGTCATCGCGATGACCATCTGCGCAATCACGGATTCTTGCGGGCCCCTGCCGGATGGCGTCTCGCTCCCGCCTTTGACCTCAACCCGATGCCTGAGATGTCGCAACACGAAGTGGCTGTCGGGCTTGCGGCCAAGGATCCCGATGTCGAGGTTGCCATCAGTGAGACCGCGCCGTTCTGCCGGCTGACCTCGGCCGCGGCTCGTGACATCGTAAGCGAGGTACGTTCCGCGGTCGCAGAGTGGCGATCGGTCGCGCGCGAGGTGGGCCTGTCACGCATGGACATCGAGGCCGTGTCGCCGGCATTCAACGAGTGAGGGCCTGAACGCACCACTAGCTTCGGCGTCGCGCCCGACGCTGCCGCCGCCCTTCGGCGCTCCGCTGTGCCAAGCACAGCATGTATGCCCTGCGGGCAGTGTCCGCAGGGGCAGCCCGGTCGATGGGGTCGAGCAACCGCTCCGGATCGACATCGCGCGCGAATTGGTCGAGGAACGCAGTCCGTAGCCCCTGCTGTCCGCGACCACGAGCTGGTCGATCGACGCCGAGGGCACGCTCAGCCTCGCGGATGCCGACGGTATCGCCAGCCTGACCTATGGCGAGATGCCCATCGACATCACCGCTACCGACGTGGCTGCACTCGCCGCCGCACTCGCCGACCTGCAGGCCCAGATCGACGTGGCCAGCGGCGAGGTGACCGCGCTCACCGAGCGGGCCGATGCCATCAACGTGAACCGCTTCGATCGTCGTGTCACGGCCCTCGAAGAGAACGTCGATGGCATCTCCTCGCCGAACCTGCGTCGGCGCATCACGGCGCTCGAGGAGACCAGTGCCCGGCTCGAGCGGACCATCGACCGCTTCCGTGAACGGATCATCGCGCTGGAGACTGCTTCGGCGGCCCGGCACACGAGGGGGCCTCGCCCGAGCCGACCCTCGTTCCGGGGGGATAGCCGAAAGTCAGCTGTCCGGCAGCCAGGAACGTGGCGCGCTCCTAGCAGTTCCTCGTCGCGCGTCGCCATGGAGGGGAATCAAGGCTCGGAAGGACTCCCGAGACGTAGGTCGGCTACCTCTGGCGACCCGCACGTTCGGTGATGTGCGACACGAGCGCCGAGATCGCTACGGTCGTTCGGCACGCTGCCGAAGCGCCAACTCGAACACGTGGCGATACTCAAGGCGCAGGGCATCGGCCGGGTTGGCCGACTCGACGATGCGGCGCAACGAGTCGGTGAGTAACGCAGGCACGGGCTCAGTGGCCGGAGGGTCCGTGGTGCGGATATAGCGGACAAGGGCGAGCTCATCATCCGTCAGGGGCTTCGTCTTCATCGCCATGGTGCCTCCTCTCGCGCGACCCGTTGGCCGCATCAACGATCGCGCCGACCCGGGGGACTCCGGTGCCCATCACGCACGACTGATCACGCTGGTGGGGTCGCGCTCGGCATGGTCGGACGCAGCGCCGGCAGGATGTCTTCTTCGTAGAAGTCCATGAAGCCCTTCTGGTCAGGCCCGATCTGATGGACATAGACATGGTCGAACCCGGCATCTCTGAAGCGCGCGATGGCATCGAGATGACGCTGGGGGTCGGGACCGCAGACGACGCGTTCGGCGATCTGGGCCTCGGTCACATCCGTGGTGGCCTGCTCATAGTGCGCAGGCAAGGGCAACTCGACGCTGAGCTCCCCGTGCAAGGCGGCATTCGGCCAGATCTCTCGAGCGATGCTGCGAGCGGATGGCTCGTCGGAGGCCCAACACACCGTCAGTTGTCCGATACGCGGTACCCCCTCGGAGCCGGGAGCGTCGTCCGCCCCCCGAGCCTCCAGGAACCGATCGACCAGGGTGTCGTCAGGCGACGTGCTGATGAGACCATCACCCTGTCGGCCGGCAAGCTCGGCCGCGAGCGGCCCGGAAGCCGCCACGTACAGCGGGGGCGGGACCCACGGCCGCGTATAGAGCTTGGCGTTCTCGACGGTGTAGTGGTCCCCCCTGAATGTGACCTCATCACCGTCCCACAAGGCCCGGACGATGGCAATGGCTTCCTCGAGCATGTTGCGACGCTCGTCGCTCGGCGGCCAGCGATCTCCCAGGATGTGCTCGTTGAGATTCTCTCCGGTACCGACACCGAGGAAGAATTTGCCAGGCATCATCGCCGCGGCCGTGGCCGACGCTTGGGCGATGATGGCCGGGTGGATCCGAAGTCCAGGACAGGTGACGCCCGTCCCGAGGCGCATCCGAACGGTGGTGGCGGCGATCGCGCCGATCACGGTCCACACGAAGCTGGCCTGGCCCTGCCGTCCGGTCCAGGGGTGGTAGTGATCCGAGATCAGGGCGAAGTCGAACCCTCGCTCCTCAGCCATCTGCGCGTGTCGCACGAGATCCCGCGGCTCGTGCTCCTCACTCGAGAGGGCGTAGCCCAACTGCAGTTCGTGAGCGCGTGTAGCTTGCTCGTTCACGCCATCAGCTCCCAAGGCAAGGTCTCCCTTTAGTCAAGCTGGCCCGAGATCGTGGGCAGCGGCGACGTCCGGCGGAACGAGATACTCACCCGGCCAAGCGTGGCCGCGCGCATACGCAACGGCCCTCTGCCGCGGGATCTCGAGGACCACGACCGCTTGCACCAGGGATGGGGGTCGCTCTGCCCGCAGCAGCACACCGGGGCCGAAGCCGACCGACCACTCGGTGTAGTCGTCAGTGAGCAGGGCCCTCTCGAACTCCTCTCGGGATCCGAGGAAATAGAGCCTCATGCGTACTACCTCCACTCACGATGGCTGGCAGGCCGGGGTGGACGTGATCTTGCGAGCGTCCGTCGCGGCGACACGGTCGCGTGTCGAGCCATCGTCGCAAGACGATGCCCCAAGCGGGATTGCATCTGCGGCGGGCCGTTGTGCCTCAGCGTGTCAGAGGCCTTTCAGTGCGCGCCAGACGCCGGTCGGTCAACTTCCTCGCCGGCCGCGATCTGATCTCGGCGCTGAGCCGGTGGCCCCGGCGCCGCGAGGCTGCCATGTGCCTGCAACCGATTCGGCCAAGTCGTTGAGGCGCGATGACTGTCGCATCGCGGATGCTCCCCAACGCGACGGCGGAATCCCCGTCGTCGATGCATAGGAGAGAAAGGAGCATCTCGATGGTTCTCAAGAAACGAAATGCCCTGTTGACCGCAGGCGTCGTCTCAGCGGTCGCGCTGGTAGGAAGTGGCGTCGCCCTCGGACAGGATGAGTCTCCCGCTGCACAGGACGAGGCGGCACAGGATGCAATGGCAGCGATGGGCCAGGCCCATCCACTGCACATCCACAGCGGCACCTGTGACGAGCTCGGCGACGTCGTCTTCCCGCTCGGTGAGATCTCCTCAGAGTTGATGGTCAACGGTGAACCAGCTGGCGACGACCAGGTCGGCTCGAACACCGAGCAGGACGTGGCTCTCAACGCGACCGTCGTGGCGGCGAGCATCAACGACCTGACCAGCGGAGATCACGCCATCAACATCCATCGGTCAGAGGAGGCCATGGGCGAATACATCGCTTGCGGCGACATCGGTGGCACACGACTCGAGGGTGACACGCTGGTCATCCGGCTCGCTCCGCTGAACGACAGTGGCTATTCAGGTTTCGCCCTTCTACGTGAGGGTGAAGACGGGAACACGACCGTCTACAGCATGCTCGCGGAGGGCGACATGGCTGGGCTCCGCCATGAGCGCGGAGCCGATGGCCGAGGAGCCGAGCGCGGAGCCGATGGCCGAGGAGCCGAGCGCGGAGCCGATGGTCGAGGAGCCGAGCGCGGAGCCGATGGCCGAGGAGCCGAGCACGGAGCCGATGGCCGAGGAGCCGAGCACGGAGCCGATGGCCGAGGAGTCGAGCACGGAGCCGATGGCCGAGGAGTCGAGCACGGAGCCGATGGCCGAGGAGTCGAGCCAGCCCGATGTCACCGTCGAGGTGACCGTCGATGACGAAAGCGACGTCGACGTCAACGTCGCAGAGGAGAGCCCGGCCGCGTAGGTATGCCGCGTAGGTATTAGGTATGGGGAGTTCTCCCAAAGTCATTCGGGAGCGGTGCGCCTTGGGTCGCATCGCTCCCGGTGCGCAAACCACGAGAAGGAGCGAATAGATGCGCAACTCCATGAAGCTCGCGACCATCGCTGCGGTAGCCGCCTTGGCATTCGTGGCCTGCGATGGCAACGAAGCCGACGACGTGGCCACACCAGTGACCGAACCTACCCAGGCCGTCGAGGAGCCGGTGGCCACCGAGGTCCCGGGGGCGGGGTCGGAAGAGGACGGCGGAACCGACGGCGATGCCGTTGCCACAGCCGTGCCGGAGGCGGATGAGTGAGCGTTGGCCGCCTTCCGGGCATGGGCCTTACCAAGGATGAAGTGAACAGGTGGCGCTGCATGTACGACACGGCAACGCAACGTCACACCCACCCCACTCGCGCGGAACGAAGGCACGGAACGGGCGCCCACCGGGCGCCGTTCCGCTTAGGACTGCTCGTTCGTACCTACCGATGAGGGCTGCTCGTCCGCGTTCCCAGGCAACCACAGGACGAAATCGCAACCGCCGTCGCGGTTCGTTGCGCTGAGGGTGCCGCCGACACGTTCCACGAGGCGCTGGCTGACGTACAGCCCGAGCCCAAGCCCCTTCTCCGCGGCCGAAGTCTCGCCACGGAAGTGGTGTCGAAACAACTGGCGCAAGTCACCGGCGGACAGTCCGCCACAGTGGTCCGTCACGTGGATAGCCACGTCGTCCCCTGTGCTCGACTCCAGCCTCACCCTGATCGGGGCTCCCGACGGTGAGTACTTGACCGCGTTCTCCAGGAGATTGCTGATGACGCGCTGAACGACAGTCTCGTCGATCATTCGAACCAGCGGGCCCGAGGGGATGTCCCGGCGAAGGTCGGCCTGCGGATACCGAGCCACGATCTCGCCGATCGTGGAATCGATGAGGGCGACCAGGTCGACATCGGCCGACACGAGCTGACCCGAGCGACGCTCGACCTCGCCCAGGGCCAAGAACATGTCGACCGCGCGTTGCAGGCGGAGCGTGGAGACGTAGACGGCCTCTACCTCGTCTCGCTGATCCACGTCGATGGATCCGGTCTCGTCGAGGCGCCTGAGCAACCGAGCGCTGTGGCCCAGCAGTAGCGTCAACGGCGTGCGCAGCTCGTGCGCAGCGATCGCTGAGAACTCGGCGCTGAGCTGGTCACGTTCGTGTCGCTGGATGACGATGCTGATGACGTTGGCGTAGGCCTGTGTGACAGCGATATCGTCTTCGTCAAACCGTCCCGACCTTCGACTGTCAGCCTGCAGGACGCCATACACGTCAGGCGCGCTCCCGATCAAGACGCTGACCCCGGACCTGACGCCGCGATCGACGAGGAGCTGGGCAGTCTCGAAGCGTTGCTCGGTGTGGGTGTCCTGGACGATGACCGGACTCCCCGTCTCGATGGTGTGACCGGCCTGTGACTTCGAACCCTTGGGCACTTCGGCGTTCCCGACGACGCCGTCAGGCCAACCACTTCCGGCTCGAACCACCAGACCGCTCGCGCTCGATCGCGCATCGATGATCTTGGTGAAGTCACAGTCGAGCGCCATCCGCAGGCGCTCTGCCGCGAACGCGAGCGTGCCGTCGAGGCCGGCATCGTGGAGCCCTCGCAAGGCAACTTCGGCGAGCGCAGTGACCTGACGTTCTCGCCAACGCGGGGCCTCTTGTCCCGGTCCGGATATATCGTCCAACGCGTGCCGGGGATCTGGGGGCAACTCCCTCTCCAATGTACGGGAGGATAGGGCGCCACCTGGCCTCACCGGCTGATAGTAGGGCAACCGAGGGCCGAGGTCCAGCACGTGTCCAGGTCCGGCACCGCCGGGCCGGACCTCCGTGGCACGACCGATCGCGCCACCTCCGGATTCTCAGCTCCTCCGTGGTGGCACCCTTCGAGAGCCTGCTGAGACTGGACGACCCTCGATGGCAAGCGCGGGGCGACGTGGCACGTCCTGGGGCTTGGCCTCAACCATCCTCGACTAGTGGACGGGATCCAGTCCGTCACGCCGTCAGTCACGGATGCAGAAAACGGGGTCGTCCAGAGTGGCACGGAGTCGCCCATAGAGGGCAATCCACGAGGGAAAGGTGGCTCCGGCGGTAGGATTCGAACCTACGACCAATCGGTTAACAGCCGACCGCTCTACCACTGAGCTACGCCGGATCGCGTCACGAAGAAACAGCCACGAAGACGTGGGTGCCGGGGAATGGTAGCACCTTCGCATGGACGCTCTACGGGACCGGCCCGGTCAAGCAGCCGAGCGGTACTTCCGAACCACTCCCCGGTGCGTCGGCGCCCCAGTAGCATCTTCGCGTGAACGCGATCGACGAGTTCGGGCCTGTCGTGCTGGTAGCGGTAGCAGTGGGACTTATCGGCGGCATCGTCCTGTTCGCACGAGGGCTCATCGCATACCGGCGTGACCGGCTCATCTCGTCGGTCGCGACCTCCAGCATCGATGGCATCGCCGCGGGCGAGGTTCGCCTGAGCGGCGTGGTCGAGGCCATCGACGGGACGCTCATCTCGCCACTGCAATCCGCGCCGTGTATCTGGTATCGAGCCCGGGTGGAGACGACCGGCGACAACAGCCGCGTCCTGCTCGATGAGCAGCAGTCGCGCGAGTTCCGGATCAATGACGAGACCGGAGCCATCCGGGTGGTGCCGCGGGGTGCGCGCTGGGAGATCCGCCCGGTCTTCGACGAACGTACCAGCTGGACGGGCGCCGAACCTCCCGGCCTGGCCCGCCGGACAGGAGCCGCCTTCGCCGCCGTGCTCGAGCAGGACCCGGAGCAGATGACCGAGCTCGAGCGCGAAACGGCGGCACAGGCACTGCTGACCGTCCAGCGACCAGGCACCGCAGGGTTCGACGATGACCCGGATCAGGGTGGCAACAGCTTCATCGGCGGCACTCGGCGGGAGGGCCGGCACTATCGCGAAGCACGGCTCGAACCCGGCCAGACGGTCACGATCGTCGGCCAGGCCTGGCCCTGGGGTGAGGTACAGGAGGTCGTGCTCGCCCCGAACCCGAGTGACAACGTCGACCGTGATATCGCCGGCGACCTTGCCTTCGCGCGCGAGATGGGGCTACTGGCGGCCACGCCAGAGGAGGCCTGGGGCAACGCCGCCATCCCCGGCTTCGGCATCGGCACGCCCACGGCCATGCCCGAGCTGGATCCGGAGGCTCGCCGGCCCGATGTCCCTGAGGACCCCTCGGTCCACGAGGAAGCGCTGGCCAAGTACGACATCCCCGACGAGGAGCTGGTCCTTTCGCGCGGCCTCAAGGGCGGCATGGCCGTCTACCTCGGGTCGCCGCAGAAGGCCACCCAGCATCACGACGAGGCGTTCGTGCTGGGCGTCGTCGGCGCGGTCATGGCTGCGCTCTGCGCCTTCGCCCTCGGGGCCATGCTGACGGGTACGCTGTAGCCATGGCCGTACAACTGGCGCTGGCTGTCGGGCTCGTTCTGGCGATCGTGCTCGTCGTCTTCCTCATCGTCGTCAACTACAACAGCGTGGTCGCGCTCCAACGGCGGTGCCAGCGTGCCTGGGCCAACATCGATGTGGCACTCACGCAGCGCCACGACCAGCTGCCCAACCTCGTGGCCGCCGTCCGCGGCGTCATGGCCTTCGAGGAGGAGGTCCTCGAGCGGGTGACGCAGGCGCGCGCCGCCTACGAGCCCGATGCTTCCATCCACGACAAGGCGGTCGTCTCGGAGCAGACCTCGTCGGCCGTGCGCTCGCTGTTCGCGACCGTCGAGAACTACCCCGAGCTCAAGTCGCACCAGAACGTGATGGCGCTGCAGGAAGAGATCGAGCGGCTTGAGACGCTCATCGCCCGCCGACGTGAGCTCTTCAACAACCAGGTCTATCAGTACAACGTGGCCATCACGACGGTCCCCGGTGCGCTGCTGCGACCGCTCTTCGGCTGGCGGGTAGTGGAATCGTTCAGCGCCGAAGACGAGGCGCGAGAGCGGCCCACCGCGGACATCTACGCCGAAGGCTGACCGATGGCCGCCGGACGGAACGGCTGCTCAAGCACCGCCACTGTCGTGCTGGTGGGCCTGGCCTTGACGGTCACGCTCGTCGTCGTCGCGGTCATCGCCCTGGTCCAGATCCTGCAGAACCTGTGACTGGCTCGCGAGGCGCGCTACGGCAGCGGGATCTCGGCGCCGCTGCCCTTGGTGCGCTGATATTCGGCGGATAGCTCGGCGTAGGTCTCGGTCAGCGCGTCCGCTCGGTCGGTGAACTCCGTGCGGGCGGGCTCGTCGGTCGAGTCGATGAGCTCGCGGATGTGCCACGCGCACCAGTAGCGGTTCCGGTGGTCGTACTCGCCGTCCTTGACGCGCCAGATCTCCTCGTTGAGGCGGATATCGTGCGGGATCGCGAAGGCATCCATCGTGTCTTCGTAGCTGAAGAGGTAGAAGAAGTTGTCCCAGCCACCCCAGGTGAGGCCGCCGAGGCAGAGCGGGCAGGGCTCGTGGGTGCTGACGAAGATCGTCTCGGCCGCGGTGGGGCGGTCCCTGGCCGCGATCTCGTAGAAGGCGTTGATGGTGGCGATCTCGCCGTGGTTCAGCGGGTTGGCCGTCTCGCGGTTGGTCACGGCCACGACGGTCGAGAGGTCCGACTTGCGCAGGACGGCGCCACCGAAGATCTTGTTGCCCTCCACCACCCCGGCTCGGGTGAGGGGCACGACCTCGCGCTCGATGACGTCGAGCACGCGCCCGAGGAACGCCGTTCGGTCACGGGTGAGGCGGGCGAGGTCGTCATCGGTCGGGCGGCGGATCGTGGACATGCGATGCAGCATAAGTGGCTGTGAACGGGTCGCGGTCACCATCTGGCCATGGCTGCCCACGAGAAACACGTCGACCGAGCCGAGCGTGCCGCCGACCGAGCCCTCGCCGACCTGGGCCGCGAGCTGCGCCTCGCCCGCCTCAACCACGACCTGAGCCAAAGCACCGCCGCCGCGGCCGCAGGCATGTCGCAGCCGACCTGGAGCAGACTCGAACGAGGGTCTGCAGTGCGCATCCCACTCCCCGAGGTGGCGCGGGCATTGGCCGTGGTCGGGCTGGACCTCAGTGTCCGGGCGTATCCGAAAGGCTCTCCCCTCCGCGACCGCGCACACGTGGAGTTGCTGGAGCGGCTTCGGCTTCGGATCGGGCCGACAGTGCGGTGGGCGACCGAAGTGCCGTTGCCGAATCCCGGCGACCGCCGTGCCTGGGATGCCCTTGCTCGTGTCGCGGCCGTGAGGATCGGTATCGAGGCCGAGACGCGCGCTCGAGACTCACAAGAGCTGAAGCGGCGCCTCGAGCTGAAACGGCGCGATGGCGGCGTCGATCATGTGATCCTGCTGCTGGCCGACACGCGCCACAACCGAGCGTTCCTGCGAGCGGCCGGCGAAGGCTTCAGGGAAGCGTTCCCTGTCCCGGCTCGGATCGTCCTCGACAGGCTGGCTGCGGCAGTGGACCCAGGCGGCAGCGGGATCGTGCTGCTCTAGCAGCGCCGGGTCGGGCCCAGGGGTCCCGGCCACTATTCATCTCGTGGATCAACTCGCCCAGTGTGACGACGATCTTGTCGGTTCGATGCGCCAGCTGACTCGCCTCGTCAGCGCCATCCACCTTGTGCATCGATGCGGCATCGAGGGACCTCAGCTCGTCACGTTCATCCCTGGCCTGAATAGGGGCCGAGTGCCTGAATGGGATCGAGTTCCCTGGATAGGGACCAGATCCTGGATGAGGTCCGAGTTCCTGGATGCTGGACCGAGCCGGCTCGGGCATGAGACGTGACGGGCTCCAGCTGCGGCTGGCGCGGCGCAGCGGGTCCGCGGCTTAGGTGCCTGGTGCAGCGGAAGCACCCCACGTGAATCAGCGAGGCCGGCCCAGTGGGTGGGGCCGGCCTCGGCGCGGTTCGTGGGGTGGGACAGCGGCTACTCGAGGTAGTCCTTGAGCTTGCGGCTGCGTGACGGGTGGCGGAGCTTGCGCAGCGCCTTGGCCTCGATCTGGCGGATGCGCTCGCGAGTGACGTTGAACTCCTTGCCCACCTCCTCGAGGGTGCGGGAACGCCCGTCCTCGAGGCCGAAGCGCAGCTGGAGCACACGACGCTCGCGGCCCGACAGGCTGTCGAGCACCGCCTCCACCTGCTCCTTGAGCAGCTGGTGCGAGGCGGCATCGGCCGGAGCCAGCGCCGCGCGGTCCTCGATGAAGTCGCCGAGGTGCGAATCCTCTTCCTCACCGATGGGTGTCTCGAGCGAGACCGGTTCCTGGCTGACCTTGATGATC
Source organism: uncultured Chloroflexia bacterium (assembly GCA_963731995.1). Classification (GTDB taxonomy): domain Bacteria; phylum Chloroflexota; class Limnocylindria; order Limnocylindrales; family CSP1-4; genus JAFMJV01. The sequence continues at coordinate 86,180 of CAVSXV010000012.1, read as the reverse complement.
TCGCGGACCTTGTCCGGCGTGACCAGGACGACGTTGTCGATCTCCTTGTCCTTCTTCTTGGGCAGCTTGACCTCGTACGTGTGGTCGGAGCCCTCGATCTTGTAGTCCTCGCTGACCTTGGGCTTGACGTGGCGATCGTCGAGGACGTGGACCGTGATGGTCGCCTGCCGGTTGTTGTTGACCTCGATGTGGGCGAAGTTGTTGGCGCCACCGAGTCGCTTGAGCATCTCGGTCGCGAACTCCGGCCCCACGGTCATGGCGAAGGCGATCTCCTCCACCGTCGGCTCGCGGCCCAGCTCCTGGAGCAGGCCACGCGAGACGCGGATGAGGCGGTTGATGGTCTCGACCATGTGCACCGGGATGCGGATGGTGCGGGCCTGGTCGGCGATGGCGCGGGTGATGGCCTGGCGGATCCACCAGGTGGCGTACGTCGAGAACTTGAAGCCCTTCTCGTAGTCGAACTTCTCGACCGCGCGGATGAGCCCGATGTTGCCCTCCTGGATGAGGTCCAGGAACGACATGCCGCGGCCGATGTACTTCTTGGCGATCGAGACCACCAGGCGCAGGTTGGCCGACGTCAGGGACTCGCGACCCTCACGCCCGTAGCGCACCACGATGCCCCGCCGGTTGCGCGGCTTGAGGTGCTCCTGGGTCATCTCCGGATCCCAGCCCCAGGCGTCCATGACCTCGGCTTCCTTGCCGGCCAGGATGAAGCGGCGCAGCGACTCGTGAGCCAGCTCCTGGCTCCAGTCGTAGAGCGCGCGCAGGCCCTTGTTGTCGCGGCAGTCCTGGTTGCCGTTGTGGACCGACATGTAGCTGAAGTCCACGAGGCGCATGAAGCGCTCTGCATCGGGCGCCTCGTTGTAGTCGGCCAGCTCCTTCTTGGCCTCCTTGAGCAGCGCCTTGACGGCGTCCTCATCGGCCGCGCGCTGGGCGCCGGTCAGCTTGAGGTCAGGCGAGGCCACGAGCAGGCCGTCCTTCTCCGCGGCCTGGAAGGAGGTCCGCACGACGCGCTCGGCGTCAGCCGCGAAGTAGTCGAGCCGATGTTCGGGCCGCTTCTGGCGGGAGGCATGCTCGGTATCGTTCCTGGTCCACTCCCAGAGGGAGAGCGTCGCGCTCCACGGCTCGGCGACGATCTGCTCGCCGAGCTCGATGGCCTTGGCGAAGACGACCTCTTCCTCGGCATTGAGGAGGGGGACCTTGCCGATCTCCTTGAGGTACATGCGGACGGGGTCGTCGATGCCGACCATGTCCTGGGCCATGGCCTCGAGCTCGGCCTGGGTCTGAGGCTTGTCGTCCTCATCCTCTTCGAGCTTGGCCGGGGGCTCACGCCAGGGCTGCTTCTGCGACTCCTCGACCGTGACCTGCACGCCGAGCTCACCGGCCACACCGAAGTTCCTCGGTGCGCCGATGACGTCTTCCTGTTCGGGCTGGACGGTATCGCCGTCCATGTCTCGCTTGCCCCGCTCGAGGACGGATGCCACGAGCAGCTTGTCGGTGGCGTCAGTTGCCATGTGCTACCTCCACTTGATCGGCTTGCTTGGGATTGATACGTCGTCGGGCGAGCAGCGATGTGTCATCGACTGCCCGGTCAAGCTCGAGGCGTCGGCGCTGGAGGTCGAGGACCTCGAGCTGGAGCCGTTCGAGCTCGGCTTCGTCATCGGTGGCCTCAGCCTCGGCGAGGCGCGCGCGAGTGTACTCGATGCGCTCGAACAGTCGTCCTCGTTCGAGCGTGAGCAGGCTCTGGTCGATGGCCTGCCTGATGTGGACGTCCTCGTCGGGCAGCGGGCCCGTACCGGCCATGAGCGTCTGGGCCACGGCCCGGGTGGTCGGCTCGAGGCCCTCGATGAACGCCTTGAGCTCGAAGTGGTCGGAGCCATCGCGGGTGAGCTGTTCTCCGAGGGCCTTCCACAGCTCGCGCGCCAGGGTGGTCACGAAGGGCTCGCCGTCGGTCTTCCGGGCCGTCTCATCGAAGCGGCTGGGATAGCGCATGAGCAGTCGCAGCAGGGTGGCCTCGGCGGGCTCGACTGCCCGCTCCACCGCACGAGGGTCGAGCGCGTCCGGCTGGGCCATGATAGCGTCGAGGTTGATGCGCGAACCCACCTGCGAGTGGTCGCGGCCGCCACCGGGCGCGGGCTGCTCGCGCCGACGTAGCGCCTCGAGCAGGGTGCGCTCCTCCACGCCCGACCGACGGGCCAGCAGCTGCAGGTAGCCGTCGCGGCGGACGGGATCGCCGATGGTGCGCAGCGTGGGCAGCACCTCCGCCACCAGCTTCTCGCGGCCCGACACCGTGGACGGATCATGCCGGGTGGCGGCCCGGTCGATGAGGAACTCCATGATCGGCTGGGGATGCTCGGTGGCCTCCCGCCAGACGTCAGGGTCGTCGCGGATGATCTCGTCGGGATCGCGATCGTCGGGCAGGCGGACGACATCCACGTCGGTGAGGCGGCCGCGGTAGGGCGAACGCTCGATCTCAGCCACCAGGGCGGTCAGCTCCGTGGCCCCGAAGGCCGCGGCCCCCTGCCCTGCCGCGTCCACGTCATAGGCCAGCGCGATGCGCGGCGCGTAGCGGGTGAGCAGCTCCACCTGGCCGGCGGTGAGGGCGGTGCCCATGGAGCAGACGACGTTCTCGAAGCCGGCCTGGTGGGCCATGATCGCATCCGTGTTGCCCTCGACCAGCACCGCCACTCCGGCCTTGCGGATGGCGGACTTGGCCTTGTCGATGAGGAACAGCGTGCGCCCCTTGTCGAAGAGCAGCGTCTGCGGCGTGTTGAGGTACTTGGGGCCGGTGTCGGGACCCTGGGCGCCGAGGATGCGGCCGGTCATGCCGGTGGCGCCGCCCGAGGCATCGCGGATGGGGAAGATGACGCGCGCCCGGAAGCGATCGTAGAAGCCCCGACCCGAACGGCGTCGGCTGACGAGGCCGGCCGCCTCGAGATCCTGCTCGCTGACCTGGCGCTTGCGGCGGACGGCGGTGTTCATGGCGTCCCAGGCGTCTGGTGCCCAGCCGAGGCGGAAGGTCTCGATGGTCTCGTCGGTGAAGCCACGATCGTGCAGGTAGTCGAGCGCGATCTTGCCCGAAGGATGGCTGGTCAGGACCGTGTGATAGAAGGCGATGGCGCCGTCGAGGGCGTCGCGGACCCGCTTGCGCTGGGCATCCTCGCGCGTGGTGCGTTCGCTGAGCTCCACGCCGGCACGACCGGCCAGCGAGCGCAGAGCGGTGGGGAAGTCCACGCCGTCGCGCTCCATGACGAAGTTGAAGATGTCCCCGCCGCGGCCACAGCCGAAGCAGTGCCAGCGCTCACGCGCGGGCGTGACCGTGAACGAGGGGGTCTTCTCGCCATGGAACGGGCAGAGACCCTTGAAGATGGTCCCGGCCTTCTTGAGCTGGACGCTCTCGCCGACGACCTCGACGATGTCCAACTTCTCCTTGATGGTTGCGGCGACGCCGACTGACACGCTAGGGACTGCCTCATGCTCGATCGTGCCCGCTTGCGCCCCGGGGCTCCGGAAGCGATCCTCACCAGCAGATCGCAGCGGCCCGAGCCCTCTTCCGCCGGTGCAGGTTGGCGGACACACCAGTGGCCTTGTCAAGTCTTGACAAGGCGCTAGAACCACATTCTAGGGGCTTGACAAGGGGTTGACAAGCGCGCATTCCGGCACTTTCGAGCCCCCGGGGGTTGACAAAGGGGTTGACAAGCTGTGTGACCCTGTGTGACTTCTCAGAGACCTGACACGGAATTCGTTGTCGGGTCCTTGGGGTCCCGGAACCGCTAGCGGGGTGGACGTTCGTCGGTCGACCAGCCAGGCCAGTGCTACGGTTGCTGCCGGGGACCAGCCGTCCAGGATGAGCGGGGGTCCCGCCTGATGCGGAGGTCCAGGCCATGTCCGTCGGCCGGTCAGTTGTCCTCGCCGCCATCGCGGCACTCTCCATAGGGCTCCTCACGGGCGCCGCTTCCCCCTCCGACGCTGCCGATCCGACGGTACCAGCCGAATCGCTGGGGCCCTTGCCCGGCATCTGGTGGCACACCGGGCTCGTCGACCTGAACGCGAACTCGATGCGCCTGGTCGCGGGCGACAAGGTCTTCACCTTCTCGGACCATGAGCCAGAGTGGGACATCGGTTCGGACCCAGGTGATGCCACGTACCGGACCCTCGAGCTCGAATGGGTCGAGCAGGGTGTCGAGCAACGCCTCTACATGTACCTCGCTGCCGACGAGTCCGACTGGTGGGTCGACGAGATCCGCACCTTCGACGGCTCCGCCGATGGGGACTGGATCGGGTACCCCGGGCCGCTCTTCAAGACGCCCGTGGGCGAGCCGTTCTACGGGGACGTCCACCTCGTGAGCGACGACGGCCCGGTGAGGGGAGAGCTCGACTTCGACGGCCTGCTCCTACGGCCGCGCTTCCACCTCGACTTCGGGGGCCCCGACGCCGCCGCATCACCCAACGTCGAGTGAGACCGCTGCACGCGCGCCAGCGATCCCCTGGGTAGGACGATCCACCCCGCGACGCTGCTGCGTGAGGGCGTGTGGACCGGACGGGCTCGCTATCGTGCTCAGCTCAGAGGTGGGCAGCGACGCCCTCAGCAAGTTGCCGCATCAGCTCCGTCTGTGCGTCGAACTCGAGGAGTGGCAGATGGCTCCGTGCCACGAACTCGATGGGCACCCCTGCCTGCTCCCGGATGTCGAGCAGGGCTTCGACCAGCTCGTCGGGTGTCCCGGCATAGGTCGCTCGACCCTTCAGGATCTCTTCGGGCGCGCGCTCGAACGGTGGCGGGGATGGCGGTGGGAGGCGCCGGGTCGCCGAGGGGCCCATGTCTGCGTACTTCCACTGCATCGCCCACAACGCATCCAGGTACTGGGCCAGCGCCTCCTTCCGCGACGCGCCGGGCAGCAGGACCGAATAGTGGATGAACCGGAAGGTCGAGGGGTCGCGGCCGATGCGCTCACACTCGTCGAGCACCCAGCGCACCTGCTCGACGAACTTCGCGACTGGGGCGTTGGCGAAAACGCCGTCGGCGAGGCGCGCCGCACGACGGATGGCCGGCTCCGCGCTGCCGCCGACCAGCACGGGGATACGCGTCGAGGGTGTCGGCCGGACGCCGAGGTTCGGCAGATCGTAGACCGCGCCGTGGTGGCTGAACGGCTCGCCCGTCCACGCCTTGGGCAGGATCCGGAGGATCTCGTCCATGGCCGCACCGCGACGGCGCGCGTCGGCCCCGAGCCCGGCGAACTCGATCTCGGACCAGCCCAGTCCCAGGCCCAGTACCAGACGGCCGTGGCTCAGGAGTTGGACGGTGGCGGCGTCCTCTGCCAGGCGCAGTGGGTGGTGCAGGGGCGCGAGGATGACGCCGGTGCCGAGCTCGATCCGCGACGTCGCCTGTGCGAGCGCCGCGCCGACCACGAGGAGCGATGGCATGTACCCGTCATCGACGAAGTGGTGCTCGGTCGTCCATACCGATGTGAAGCCCAGCCGTTCCGCCTCGATACCAAGCTTGACCGTCTCGTCATAGGCGCGCGTCCAGTCCGTCTCGCCGGGCCTGAGCTGCGCGCTGAGAAGTCCAAAGCCGAGTCCCATCGCTGCTGACCATACCAGCATCGCGGCGCCAGTAGCAGCGATGTCCCAGTCACTGCCTCCATGTGACCTGGCTGGCGCGCATCGTGGTCGGGGACGCACGGCGTTGGACAGCGCCGGACCGTATCGGGCGAGCTTGTCCCACCAGATGCTTAGTGTGTGATTGACGATTAACTACGCACTAACTATCATCTCGTGCACCGCGACGCGAGCAGGACGTCGGCTGCTGGGTGCCAGCCTGGCCCAGTCTCGGCGCGACCTCCCGGTGCGGCGTAGTCAGGAGATCCGTTGGACAGCGATCGCCTCGAGATGGCACCGGCTCATCGCCAGCTCGTCGAGGACACACTCGAAGAGCTCTCATGGCATGCACCGGCCGGGCTGATGCGCTCGATCCGGCGTTGGTCTTCGGGTCGCTTGAGCCTCGTCAACCTCCAGGTGCTGATGCTCCTCACCGATGAGGGGCCCACCCCGATGAGCACCGTGGCCGATGCGCTCGACGCCTCTGGCGCGAGCACGACCGGCATCATCGACCGCATGGAGGAACGCGGGCTCGTGGAGCGAGAGCGCAGCGCGACCGACCGGCGCGTGGTCAACGTGGTGCTCACCGAGACCGGCCGGCAGCTCATGGTGGGCCTGGCCACGGAACGACGCGAGAGCCTCGCGATGCTGCTTCACGAACTGGAGGACGATGACCTCGCTGCCCTGCTCCGCGGCTCCCGGGCGCTACGCCTCGCACGCGAACAATTCGTGACCGGTTGCACCGAGCGCGAGCACCAGGGACGAGGAACCGCCAACACGTGACCGCCCTCTTCCGTCGCTACCTGCCGCGCTATCGCGGCGCCATCGCCCTCGTCGTGCTGCTGCTCCTCGTGCAGGCCATCGCCAACCTCTACCTGCCAGAGCTGAATGCCGAGATCATCAACAACGGTGTGGTCACGGGCGACACCGACTACATCCTGCGGACGGGCGGCATCATGCTCGTCGTCACGCTGGTCCTGGCGGTCGTGGCCGTCATCGGCGTCTACTTCGGCGCCCGCACGGCCATGGCCTTCGGTCGCGATGTGCGCAGCGCCACCTTCCGAAGGGTCCAGACGTTCGGCCAGGTCGAGATGAACCTGTTCGGCACGCCCAGCCTCATCACACGCAACACGAACGATGTCCAGCAGGTCCAGATGCTCGTGTTCCTGGGTCTCAACGTCATGATCACCGCGCCGATCATGGTCGTCGGCGGCATCATCATGGCCCTGCGTCAGGACATCCAGCTCTCCGGCCTGCTCATCGTCGTGATGCCGCTGATGATCGCCCTCATCGGCCTGGTCATGCGCCGGGCCATCCCCCTGTTCCAGGCCATGCAGCGGAAGCTGGACCGCATCAACCTGGTCATGCGTGAGACGCTCGCAGGCATCCGAGTCATCAGGGCGTTCGTGCGCACGGAGCACGAGGAACAGCGCTTCGATGAGGCCAGCGTCGACCTGATGGACACCTCACTGCGCGTCCAGCGCCTCTTCGCGGTGACCATCCCGAGCCTGATGCTGATCATGAACCTCACCAGCGTGGCCGTGCTCTGGTTTGGCGCCTACCGGGTCGACAGCGGCCAGATGCCCATCGGCAACCTCGTGGCCTACCTGCAATACATCATGATCGTGCTCTTCTCGGTGATGATGGCCGTGTTCATGTTCGTGCAGGTCCCCCGGGCGGCGGTGTCCGGGGGTCGCATCCGCGAGGTCCTCGATACCGGTTCCGAGATCCACGACCCGGCCGAACCGCTGTCACCACCGAGGCGTGGACGCGTCGAGTTCAGGGACGTCCAGTTCCGTTATCCCGGCGCCGAGGTGGCGGTGCTCTCGGGCATCGACTTCAGCGCAGAACCCGGCCAGACCACGGCCATCGTCGGCTCGACCGGCAGTGGCAAGTCCACGCTCATCAACCTCATCCCACGCCTCTACGATGCGACCGCGGGCGAGGTCTGCATCGACGGCGTCGATGTTCGGGACATGGAGCAGGCGGACCTCTGGCGTCGCGTCACGATGACCCCCCAGCAGGCCTTCCTCTTCAGCGGCACCGTGGCCTCCAACCTCCGCGTCGGCGATGAGGACGCCACCGATGACGAGCTGTGGCAGGCCCTCGGGATCGCCCAGGGCCGCGACTTCGTCTCGGCCATGCCCGAAGGCCTCGAGGCGCCCATCTCGCAGGGCGGCACGAACGTCTCAGGTGGCCAGCGCCAGCGACTTTCGATCGCCCGCGCGCTCGTCCACAAACCCGACGTCTTCATCTTCGACGACAGCTTCTCCGCGCTCGACTTCCGGACCGACGCACGTCTACGAGCCGCGCTCGAACGGGAGCTGGGCGAGGCCACCCTGATCATCGTGGCCCAGCGGGTGGGCACCATCATGCACGCCGATCGCATCATCGTCCTCGATGCCGGCAGGATCGTGGGCAGCGGCACGCACGACGAGCTCATGCGCACTTGTGAGACGTATCGCGAGATCGTTCTCTCCCAGGCCACCGAGGAGGAGGTCGCGTGAGCGGGCCCACGGGACGACCGGGCGGATCAGGCATGGCCGGACGACGCCCCATGGGTCCGGGCGGCCACGGGGCGATGCTGGGCCAGATGCCTGCCGCGAAGGCGAAGGACTTCCGTGGCTCCTTCCTCCGGCTCCTGCGTGAGCTGCGGCCAGAGCTGGCCATCATCGCCATCGTGGTGGTTCTGGCCGTGGTGAGCGTCGTCTTCGTGGTCATCGGCCCCAGGCTCCTCGGCGCGGCCACCAACGTCATCTTCGACGGCGCGGTGGGCACGCAGCTCGGTGACGCGGGCCTCAGCGGAGTGCCCCTCGATCAGGTCGAGGCGGGGCTCCGCGCATCCGGCCAGGCCACGCAGGCCGACATGCTCGCGAACATGGACGTGGTACCGGGACAGGGCATCGACTTCGGACTGCTGGCCCAGATCCTGCTGGTCGTGGCGGCGGTCTATGTCGCCGCCTCGGTCTTCAGCTGGGCACAGGCCTATCTCATGGCCGGAGTCACCCAGCGGACGGTCTACCGCCTGCGTGAGCGCGTGGACAAGAAGCTCGGGCGGCTGCCGCTGCGCTACTTCGACCGGGAATCGCGGGGAGACATCCTCTCGCGCGTCACCAACGACATCGACAACATCAGCCAGACGTTGCAGCAAAGCCTGACGCAGCTGCTGACCTCGATGCTCACGGTCGTGGGCGTGCTCGTGATGATGCTGACCATCAGTCCCCTGCTGGCCTTCATCTCGCTGCTGGCGGTGCCCCTCTCCATCGTCGTCACGGCCCTCATCGCGAGTCGCTCGCAGAAGCAGTTCGCGCTCCAGTGGGAACGCACCGGCGATCTCAACGGCCACGTCGAGGAGATGCACACCGGCCACGCCATCGTCAAGGTCTTCGGGCGCCAGCAACAGGCCATCGAAGCCTTCGACGTCCGCAACGAGCTGCTCTATGAGTCCAGCTTCAGGGCCCAGTTCATCTCCGGCATCATCCAGCCGGCCATGACCTTCATCTCGAACCTCAACTTCGTGGCCATCGCCGTCATCGGCGGCGTCCAGGTCGCCACGGGCACGCTCTCGCTGGGCGATGTGCAGGCCTTCATCCAGTACTCGCGACAATTCACCATGCCCATCATCCAGGCGGCCAGCATCGTCAACATCCTGCAGAGCGCGGTCGCCTCCGCGGAACGCGTCTTCGAGCTGCTCGACGAGGAGGATGAGATCGCCGACGTGGCCGAGCCGGCCCACCTGCCCACGCCCGTGAGTGGACGTGTCGCCTTCGAGGGTGTCTCCTTCCGCTATCTGGCCGACCAGCCGCTCATCGAGGACCTCGAGCTGGTCGCGGAGCCCGGCCAGACGGTGGCCATCGTGGGCCCGACCGGAGCCGGCAAGACGACGCTGGTGAACCTGCTCATGCGCTTCTACGAACTCGACGCCGGCCGGATCACCATCGATGGCGTCGACACGCACGATCTGACCCGTGACGAGCTGCGCCGCACCTTTGGCATGGTCCTGCAGGACGCGTGGCTCTTCGGAGGCACCATCCGCGAGAACATCGAATACGGAGCCGACGGCCGCGACGTCACGGAGGAGGCGCTCACGACCGCCGCGGAGGCCGCCCATGTCGACCACTTCGTGCGCACGCTCGCCGGCGGCTACGAGACCGTCCTCGACGACGAGGCCACGAATGTCTCTGCCGGTGAGAAGCAGCTGCTGACCATCGCGCGTGCCTTCCTCGCCGATCCGCCCATCCTCATCCTCGACGAGGCCACCTCCTCGGTCGACACTCGCACCGAGGTACTCATCCAGCGGGCCATGGATCGGCTGATGCACGGTCGGACCGCCTTCGTCATCGCGCACCGCCTCTCGACCATCCGCAATGCCCATCTCATCCTGGTCATGGACCAGGGTCGCATCGTGGAGCGCGGCACCCATGAAGAGCTGCTCGAGGCCAAGGGCTTCTACCATGAGCTCTACACGAGCCAGTTCGAGGAGGCCTTGGAGCCGGCCGCCTGAGGCTCGGCTGGAGCACCCGCAAGACTGCGCAGCAGACCCCCGACCCGGCCACACACAGGAGCCCGACCATGAGGATCGCCCCGTCGTTGCATCGCCTCGGTGAGGACCGCGTCAACTGCTACCTGATCGAGGAGGCCGGTGGAGTGACCATCGTCGACGCCGGTGTGCCCGGCTACTACGGCGACCTGGTCGACGAGCTGGCGGCCATGGGTCGCACCATCGACGACCTGCGGGCGGTGGTGCTCACGCACGGCCACTCCGACCACATCGGTTTCGCCGAGCGGGTCCACGACGAGCACGGCGTGCCGGTCAGCATCCACGAGCTCGACGCCGCCCTGGCTCGCGGCGAGGTAGCGAATCCCAGTGCTGGGCTGGGTGATCGCAAACTCGGTTCGCTGCTGAGCTTCCTGCTGTGGGGTATGCGTCGTGGTGCGCTGCGCACGAAGACGCTGACGGACATGAGCACGTTCGTTGCCGGGGCCACGCTCGATGTGCCCGGCGCACTCCAGGTCATCCACACGCCGGGACACACCCCCGGCAACACCGCCCTCCTGGCCCCCCGGCTCGATGCGCTCTTCGTCGGCGACACGCTGTCCACGCTGGCGGTCACCACCGGCCGGGTCGGCCCGCAGCTGTCGCCGTTCAGCGCTGATCCGGAAGAGGCCCTCGCCTCGCTGGCCAAGATCGAGCCCGTCGAGGCGTCGTGGCTGCTGCCCGGGCACGGAGCGCCGTGGAACGGCGGGGTCGCCGCTGCGGTGGCCGCCGCCCGCGCAGTTCGGCACTGCCCATCTCGCCCATCCCAAGAGCAGCAGCCGATGGGTAGCCCCAGCCGGCCCATCGGCATCCTCTGCGCGCTGCCCGAGGAGCAGGCCCTCCTGGTCGAGGCGCTGGGCGACCCACCAGCGCTGGAAGGCCCGGGCCTCGAGGCACGACGCGGCCTGCTCGATGGCTACGAGGTCGTCATCGCTGCGGCTGGCGTGGGCAAGGTCAGGGCCGCCATCACCGCCACGCTCATGGTCGAGCGCCTCGGCTGCCGCGCGTTGATGCTGAGCGGCGTCGCCGGTGGCTTGCGCGAGGACGCGGCCATCGGGGACATCGTCATCGCCGATCGGCTCATCGACATCGACTACGGCCGACTCACACCGCAGGGCCGCATCGTGTACCAGCCGGGCGTGCTGCCGGTCCCCGAGGAGAAGCCCGACCCCGGCTACCGCCCGCCCGAAGCGCTCCTCGACCGCGTCCGTGCCCGCCTCGGCGAGACCGGTCTGGAGGCCAGGCTGGGCACGATCCTCACCACCGACTCATACCTCGCCTCTCCGAAGGAGCGCGACGCGCTCGCCGGCGAGTGGGATGGGCTGGCGGTCGAGATGGAAGGCTCGGCGCTGTGTGACGTGGCCGAGCGCTTCGGGGTGCCCTGGCTGGTGGTTCGGGCGCTGTCCGACCGCGCAGGCGAGGACTCGCTCGCCGATTTCACCGCCTTCGTGGACGCGGCCGCGGCCAGCTCGGCCCAGCTCGTTCGGGAGCTGCTCCCGGTCTTCGACTGAACAGGAGCGGCTCGCTTCCTAGTGCGTGAGGATCTGCGAGAGGAACAGCTTGGTGCGGTCGTGCTGGGGGTTCTCGAAGATCTGCTCGGGCGGCCCCTCCTCGACGATGTTGCCGGCATCGAAGAAGACCATGCGGTCGGCGGCGGCCTTGGCGAAGCCCATCTCGTGGGTCACCACCAGCATGGTCATGCCCGACTCGGCGAGCTCGCGCATGACGTCGAGGACCTCGCTGATCATCTCCGGGTCCAGCGCTGAGGTGGGCTCATCGAAGAGCATGATCTTGGGCTGCATCGCGAGCGCGCGTGCGATGGCCACACGCTGCTGCTGACCACCCGACAGCTGGGCCGGGTACTTCAGCGCCTGCTCGGGGATACCGACGCGCCGGAGCAGCTGCATGGCCGTCTCCTCGGCCTCTTCGCGACGGACCTTGCGCACCCGGATGGGACCGAGCGTGATGTTGTTGAGCACCGTGAGGTGCGGGAACAGGTTGAACTGCTGGAAGACCATGCCGATCTCCGAGCGGATGGCGGCGATGTTGCGGATGTCATTGGAGAGCTCGATGCCATCGACGATGATGTCGCCGCGCTGATGCTCCTCGAGCCGGTTGATGGTGCGGATCCAGGTCGACTTGCCCGAGCCCGAGGGCCCTGCGATGACCAGCACCTCGCCATGCTTGACGCTGATGGTGATGCCGTCGAGGACGTGCAGCTCGCCGAACCACTTGTGCACGTCACGGCAGACGATGATGTCCTCCGCATCCGGGCCCGGCGGCGTGCGCTTGACGTCGCGCGGCTTGGTGGAGATGCCCTGCACGGTGGGCTCATTGGTCGCGAGGGGGTCACTCATCGTTCACCGATCCCTAGTTCCTTTTCAAGGCGATAGCTGGCTTGGCTGAGGGTGTAGCTGAGGACGAAGAAGACGACCGCGATGAAGGCGTAGACCTCGAACTGCGTACCCAGCCATTCGGGGTTGGCGAGGACCGCGCGGCCGATACCGAGGATCTCCAGCAGGCCGATGATGTAGGCCAGCGTGGTGTCCTTGAGGAGGCTGATGAAGAGGCCCACGTTCGAGGGGATGGTGATGCGCAGCGCCTGCGGCAGGACGATGAAGATGGTCGTCTGCCAGGTGCGCAGGCCGATGGCGAACGCGGCCTCGTGCTGGCCCGCGGGGATCGCCTGCAGGCCACCACGGATGTTCTCGGCGACGTAGGCCGCGCTGAAGAGCGTGATGCCGCCGATGGCCCGGATGACATTGTCGATGCGGAGGCCGTCGGGCAGCACGAGCGGGAACAGGAACTGGGCCATGAACAGGATGGTGATGAGCGGCACGGCACGGATGAGCTCGATATAGGCCGTACTCACGACGCGCACCGCCGGCAGCCGGCTGCGCCGGCCCACCGCGAGCGCCACTCCGAGCGGGAACGAGAGCAGGATGCCGGCCACCGACAGCACCATGGTCAACAGCAGGCCGCCCCAGATGTTGCTGGAGACCGACCGCAGCGGCGTGGCATCGCCGAGACCGGCCAGCAGGATCACACCGGCGATGGCGGTCACCAGCCAGCCCAGCGAGATCCACAGGCGCCGCACCGGGAAGCGCTGCGAGAGCAGCATCGCCGCCAGCACCACGCCGGCACCCGCGGCCAGCGCGAGCGCGGCCACCACGCCCAGTCCCGACGCGAGGATCAGGACCGCGAGCATCAGCTGGCCGGCCATCAGCATCATGGCCAGCATGCGCACGGCGCCGCTCGACGAGGAGCCTGCCGACAGGCCGGTCGTGAGGGACAGCAAGGTGAGCGTCGCCCACACGCGCCAGATCTCGTCCTTGGGGTACTGGCCCACGAGGAACAGGCGCATGTTGTCGGTGATGACGGCCCATCGCGCGCCGAAGAGCACCCACTGCGCCAAGGCCACGAGCACGACCGCGAGGACGGCGCCGAGGACGATGGTGATCAGGCCGCTGGTCTTGCTGTAGAAGAGGTTGTGGTGGAGCCAGCCGAGGACACCGACCTCGGTCGCGGGCGGCTTCACCTCTGGCACTCCCGGCGGCCGGCCAGCGGTCATCTGCGGATCAGCGCTCATGGATCTGCACCGTGCGGTTGTAGATGTTCATGAGCAGCGAGGTCGCGAGGCTGACGATGAGGTAGACGGCCATGACGATGATCAGCACCGCCACCGGCTGGCCGGTCTGTTCGGACACGGTGCGGCTGACGTTGAAGATGTCGGCGTAGCCGATCGCCAGCGCGAGGCTGGAGTTCTTGATGAGGTTGAGGTACTGGCTCGTCAGCGGCGGGATGATGATGCGCAGCGCCTGCGGCAGGATGACCAGGCGCAGGACCTCGCCCTCCTTCAGCCCGATGGTACGGGCGGCCTCCAGCTGACCCTTGCTCACGGCCTGGATGCCACCGCGGATGATCTCGGCGATGAAGGCCGCGGTGAACAGCGCCAGCCCCACCGTCAAGGCCAGGAACTCCGGCGAGAAGCGGAGGCCGCCATTGAGATTGAACGTGCCCAGCTCGGGGTTCTCGAACTCGAGTGGCCCCCCGGGGATGAGGAACCACACCAGCACGGGCACACCGATGAGCACGGCTAACGCGATCCAGCGCAGCCCGTGGGTGGGCCGCCCGGCATCCTCGCGGCGACCGGCGTACCACCACAGGCCAACGAAGCCCATGAGGGCCACGATAACGGCCACGAACCAGACGACGCCGTCGGCCGCCACCTCCGGTCGCGGCAGGTAGAAGCCGCGCTGGCTGAGATACATGTCGAGCGGCAGCACGATCGAGTCGCGGACACCGGGCAACTGCAGGAAGACGACGAAGTAGATGACCAGCAGCTGGACCAGCAGTGGGGTGTTACGGAAGATCTCGACGTAGGTCAGCGCGATGCGGTTCACGAGCCAGTTGGTCGAGAGACGCGCGATGCCGACGATCAGGCCCAGGATCGTGGCCAGGAAGATGCCCACGACGCTGACCATGATGGTGTTGATGAGGCCCACCAGCAGGGCCCGCGCATACGTGTCGTCCGGGGTATAGGGGATGGTCGACTCGGCGGGCGTGAAGCCTGCACGCTGGTCGAGCCAGCCCAGCGAGGTCGAGATGCCCCGCGACTCCGAGTTGACCAGGAGATTGTTGAGCAGCCAGCCGACGACGAGCAGGACGATGGCCAGGAAGACGAGCTGCGTGATGACCGCGAGCACCCGCACGTCCCGGTAGAACGGGACGGAGGTGCCTGAGCTCCCCCCTTGCACACGCCTGGGCGTGCGCTCGGGCTCGTCAGCCATGAGTGGCTACTGCTCGGTTCGTATCAACAAGTATCGACCCCGGGCGCAACCGTGACGGCTGCGCCCGGGGTTCGGATGGGTCGCTCGACTAACGGAACGGCGGCGAGTACATCAGGCCGCCATTGGTCCAGAGGTCGTTGAGCGTGCCGGCGCGGCCCAGGTCGAGAGCCGTGTCGGGGCCGAACGAGCGGTCGTAGATCTCGCCGTAGTTGCCCACGGCCGAGATGACGGCCACCACGAAGTCGTTCTCCAACCCGAGCGCGGAACCGAGCTCACCGGTCTCACCCAGCAAGCGACCGACCACGGGGTTGTCGCTACCGGCGAAGTCGCCGATGTTCTCCGAGGTGATGCCCTGCTCCTCGGCCTCGATGGTCGAGTAGACGACCCAGCGGACGATGTCGCCCCACTGGTTGTCGCCGGCCGCGACGACGGGCGCGAGGGGCTCCTTGGACATGGTTGCGTCGAGGATGACGTGGGCGGAAGGATCCTCGAACGAGGTCCGGCGCCCGACCAGCTGCGACTTGTCGGAGGTCACCGCGTCACAGCGGCCTTCCTCGTACTGGCCATAGACCGTATCGATCTCAGCTGCCACGACGGGGGTGTAGTCCACGCCCCGGAAGGCCATCTGGTCGGCCAGGTTCTGCTCGGTGGTGGTGCCCGAGGTCACGCAGATGCTGGCGCCCGCGAGCTCTTCGAGCGTCGTGATGCCGAGGTCCGACTTGACCATCATGCCCTGGCCATCGTAGAAGATGGTCGGACCGAAATCGCCCCACGACGCATCGCGCGTGAGGGTGTTCGTGGTGTTGCGGAAGATGACGTCGACCTCGCCGCCCTGGATGGCGGTGGCGCGCTGGTCCGCGGTCAGGGGGGTGTACTGGACGGCATCGGGATCGCCGAGCACCGCGGCCGCGACGGCGCGGCAGTAGTCAGCGTCCATGCCTTCGAAGATACCGGTCTCCTCGTTCAGGACGCTCATGCCCGGCAAGCCGCCGTTGACGCCACAGACGAGCGTGCCGCGCTCCTGGACCGCTGCCAGCGTGCCGCCATCCTGCGCGGTGACGGCCGATGAACCGAGAACTAGGGCTCCGATCACGAGCCCGGGTACGAGTCGCTTCAAGACGTACTCCTCCATAGTTGGGGCGGTGAACGACGCAGAGGGTCCGCTCCCGACGGACCCCCCGGAGCGTCAGCGGTGATCCTTTGCGGAGCAGCCGCGTCGGCGCAGGATAACAAGTCCGCGATGATGTTTCGTGCTCGTCCACGAACTTCACGTACGCAGCCCGCCCGAATGTGACCGAACCGCAACCCGAGTGGTGCGCGCACGCACCGCAACCCGTGATCGGCGCCCACGCAGGCGGTCAGGTGCCGGGCGAGCCATCGCGCAGCCGGTAGACGCGCATCGCGGTCAGCCCGCGGATCTCGTCCTGTTGGTAGGTCGGCAGCTCGGCCAGCAGGTAACGGACAGCGTCGAAGACGTCACTGTACGAACCCGCCGCCAGACAGCGTGGCCAATCCGACCCCAGCATCAGCCGCGCTGGGCCGAACGCGTCCACCGCCAGCTCGACCGGATCACGCAGATCGTCGATGGACCAGGTCCGCGGGTCAGCTTCGGTGACGAGACCTGAGAGCGTGGCGCACACGTTGGGCAGCTCAGCGAGCTCCAGGAGGGCACGGCCCCAGGCCGAGAGGTCACCGCTGGCGATGGGCGGGCAGGCGAGGTGTTGCAGGACGAAGCGGACCTCGGGCAACCGGGCACAGGCCGCCACCGCGGCCGGCAGCTCCCGCGTGCGCAGGCCCAGGTCGAAGGCGAGCCCGGCGGCGGCGACCGCGTCGAGCCCGCGTCGCACATCGGCCCGCTCCAGCCAGCGCGGATCGACCTCCTCGTCGATGGCATGGCGCAGGGCCACCAGCGACTCCCCGCCAGGAGCATCACGAAGGGCCTCGATCCGGGCGCCCACGGCATCGTCGGTGAGATCGACCCAGCCCACGACCCCACGCACGTACGGCACCGCAGCCGCCAGCTCCAGCAACTCGCGCGTCTCGGCGGTCGACGAGCGCATCACCGAGACCACGGTGCCGGTGACATGCTCGATCTCGAGCTCGGGTAACAGGTCATCGGGCCCAGAGCCATCGGCTGCACCCGGCTCGCCGAAGTGGTGGTGAGCATCGATGACGGGCAGGTTCAACATCGGCTCCGGATCGCATCCTCCCCTGTCGCGCGCCGCTGC
Organism: uncultured Chloroflexia bacterium; assembly: GCA_963731995.1. GTDB lineage: Bacteria > Chloroflexota > Limnocylindria > Limnocylindrales > CSP1-4 > JAFMJV01. The sequence goes on along the minus strand of CAVSXV010000012.1, from coordinate 69,030 downwards.
GGGCACGAACGATCGCCGTTGGGCCGTAGCCTAGCGTCCGCGGCAAGCCCCAGCGGGGGCCGGGGGAGGGTCAGCGGGTGAGACGGGCACCAGCGACCAGGCCCAGCGATAGGTACCAGCGGGCACGAGGTATCGCTCGATCGTGTCCGGACCGCAGGTGGCGGTGCCCACGCCGCGATGCGCGGCATCGATGTGGACGATCGTCTCCGGCCGCCGATCGAGCTCCTCGAGGTGCTCGGCTCGCTCCAGGTCGGCGTCTCGGTAGCGGCTCGCCGAGACCTGTCGCGGTTCGTCCATCGTCAGCCGCACACCATCGCCGGCACCGTCGCGCAGCTCCAGCCAGCGCACGCCCGCGCGCCCGCCGGCCTCCTGCGGCCAGATGTAGGGCACGAAGAGATCGTCGATCGGCGAGCTCCAGCGGCCGACCAGGCCGGAACGAACGCGATCGGGATAGCACTCGTGCGGGCCCAGCCCGAACCACTCGGCCTCGACCAGGCCGGGCCCGAGCTCGAGCAGCGTGCCCACCCGCGGCAGGTCCGAGAGCTCGGGCGGGATCTCCGCCTCCTCGGCCACGTGCACGCCGCCACCGGCCAGTGGCGTCAGCAGCTGCACGTGGCGCACCAGCGCCGACCCGAAGCGGATCTCACGAGTCACGTGCGTGGCGGGACCGTCGCGCACGATGGTGGCGGGACCCGGCTGCGGGTCAGCCAGCCCTTCCGCGGTCCAGCGCTCGCCGAGTCCGGCCATCCGGTCGTTGTCGGTCATGGCCCGCGTGAGGCAGAGCCTCGGTGGCGCCGACAGCGCAGGGTGGCTGAGGTATCCATCCGGGTCGAGCTCGACGGGTCCAGGGCCGCCGCTCGGCGCCAGCGGCGGCGCCACATCGGTCAAGGGCACCTGGTCCCAACAGATCTCCGTGCCCGCAGGCGCCCACGCTTCATCGGCGGCGGTCTCCAAGCGGATCGTCAGCCAGCGTTCGTCAGCGGGTGTGCCCGGCTCGCTCCAGCCGACCAGCGTGGCCACCCCCGACGCGCCGGGTGCGAGCGCGGGCGCATCGAGCGGGCCACTCGCGACGGCCGTACCGCCGTCCTCCAGCTCCCAGCGCCCGCGCAGCCAGCCACTGTCACGGAAGTGGAGCTTGCTCTCGAGCTCGATCGTGCCGGCGTCCGCGTCGACCCCCGTGAGGCGCAGCGGCGCGTTGAGATACTTGGCCTCACGCATCGCGGGCTTGGGCGTGCGGTCCGGCCACACGAGGCCGTCGGTGACGAAGTCGTAGTCGTTTGGCTCGTCGCCGAAGTCACCGCCATAGGCCCAGCGCGTGCTGCCGTCCGGCAGCTCCTGCACGAGCGCGTGGTCGCGCCACTCCCAGATGAAACCGCCCTGCAGGCCCGGCACCGATTCGATGGCGTCCCAGTACTCGCCGAGCGTGCCGTTGCCGTTGCCCATGGCATGCGAGTACTCGCACATGATGAGCGGGCGGTCCTGCCGGCCCGACTCGGCGAATTCGACGATGGCGCTGATCTCGGGGTACATGGGGCAGACGATGTCGGTCGCCCGCTGCCCAGCGGTGTAGTCGAAGCGGATGGCGCCCTCGTAGTGCAACGGTCGAGAGGGCTCGTGCCGGCGGACCCAGGCCGCGGCGGCCTCGTGGTTGGAGCCGTAGCCAGACTCGTTGCCGAGGGACCAGGCGATGACGCTGGGGTGGTTCCGGTCGCGCAGCACCATGCGCGAGACACGCGCCAGCCACTGGCCGAGGTAGCGCGGGTCGTCGCACAGGACCGCCTGGAAGGCGTGCGCCTCGATGTCGGCCTCGTCCACCACGAACAGCCCCAGCTCGTCGGTGAGGTCGAGGAAGGCGGGGTCATTGGGGTAGTGAGAGGTGCGCACGGCGTTGAAGCCGTGCTGCTTCATGGCCACGATGTCGGCGCGCATCTCGTCCACGCTGATGACGCGTCCGGTGTGCTGGTCGAAGTCATGGCGGTTCACTCCGCGGATCAACACCCGCTCGCCGTTGACGAGCAGGTCGCGCCCCACGATCTCGACGCTGCGGAAGCCGACCCGCACGGTGGCCTCGTCAGCGACCGAGCCGTCAGGTGCCCGCAGCGTGACGACCAGCGCGTAGAGGCGGGGGATCTCCGCCGACCACGGCTCGATGCCGGCGATGGTGGCGGCCAGGCCCACTGAACCGGTGCGTGCCGGCTGCAGGTGCGGTCGCATCTCGGCCCACCGATCCCCGAGGTCGCCCATGCCCGCCTCGCCGTAGAGCTCATGGCGGCGGATGACGCCGCGTCCGGCCGGGTCGGTGGCCCAGTGCGGTAGTTCGAAGGCCGCAGGCGTGCCGGCGAGATCCACGCCCAGCTCGTCGATGCGCGCTTCGACGCGCCAGCCCGCAGGCAGCGTCCGCCGCACGCCGCCGATCTGGACCTCGAGCTCGAGCGTGCCGGTGCTCCGATCGCCGGCCAGGCCGGCCGTGACCCCCACATCACCGAGGAAGAGCGGCTCGGTGGCGTACAGGAAGACCGAGCGTGTGATGCCGCCGTGCCACCATTGGTCCTGGTCCTCGATGTAGGTGGCGTCGGACCACTTCACGACGGTCAGGCGCAGCGTGTTGGTCCCGGGTCGCAGGTGCTCGCTGAGGTCGAACTCCGAAGCCAGGTGAGCGTCCTTGCCGACGCCGATACGGCGACCGTTGAGCTGCACGAGCACGACCGATTCGGCGGCGCCCACGTGGAGCACCACGCGCTTCCGGGCCCACTCCGTCGGGAGCTCGAACTCGCGCTCGTAGACGCCGGTGGGATCGTGCTCGGGCACGTACGGCGGCTCGGCCTCGAAGGGCATCTGCACGTTGGTGTAGTGCGGCAGATCGGCCGTCCCCTGCCGTGTCCAGCAGCCGGGGACCGTGATGTCGCGCCAGACGCCGCCGGGCTCGGCGTCGGGGTGGTCAAGGAGCTCGAACCGCCAGGTGCCGTCGAGTGACAGGCCAGGCGTCCGCACGAGCGCGTGCATCGGCTCGCGGCCTCGAGCCACGAGCTCGGGATCGAGCCAGGGAGCGGTCATGGCGGTCGTTCTCCAGGGCGGGTTCCGCGCGGTCGTGTGTGCAGCCTGCCACAGTCACGGGCACTTGGGAGGTGCCACGTGGCAGTGCACGTCGCCCAAGACTAATGGACCGCAGACGCGGTACCCTTTGGCGGTCGTCGGTCGGCTGTCACCCCAGTGATAGTAGGCCGATAAGGGACGACAAACGGCCAGTGCCCGGCCACTCGAGCCCCAGCTCGACGTCCCGAGACCAAGGGAACACGACGGAGGCCCGCCGTTGCGTACGACCGTCTGGCAGCCAGGAGCTGCTGTATGACGCGCCAGACCACACACACCCACCTCGCCCTCGCGAGCCTGCTGGCGCTCACGCTGGTGGCCTTCACGGCCGTTCCAGCCGCAGCTGGCGGCACCTGGCGTGCCAAGGCCGCCGAGGACGTGGCCATCCGACTCACCAACTGCATCCGCTCGGGCGGGCTCGTGACCCGGACCGGCCGCTGCAAGGGTTGGGGCAAGGGCAAGTACTCCAAGCCCCAGCCGCTCCTCAAGCGCAGTGACAGGATCTCCGATCGGGTCTCCTGGCCGTGGGCCAAGCGCTCCGTCCAGTTCAGCGGCACCCGCTCATGCTGGATCGGCCACGCCAAGGCTGGCTCCACGGTGGACAAGCGCTTCGCCTCCGTCAGCCTCAAGCACATCGCGAACGGCGAGAACATGGGCTGCGGCATGTACGGCACGGGCAAGCAGACGGTCGTCAGGGTCGTGCGCATGTGGCAGGCAGAGCGGTCCTGGGGCGGTCCCCACTGGCGGCAGATCAAGGATCCCGAGTTCAAGAGCGTCGGCGTGGGCGTCGCACGCTACGGGAGCCGCAAGGCGCAGATGGTCATGAACTTCTACGGCAAGGCGGTTCGCTGATCCTCAGCCCCTGGCCGAGACCCAGCGGAGCCGGGCGAGCTGCCCGGCTCTTCTGATTCGGGCGCCGGTCGAGTCAGGACGGAGGTGCTGTCAACCGTACCTGACGTAGAGCGTCTAGGAGTCCTGCCTGATTCGGGCCGTATGGCACAGCGGGTCCATGTCGGAGGGCGCCGATGATGATGGCAACAAACAGTTAGTCTCTGCTCATTCAAGATCAACCCTGATCGCGGTGCGCAGGAGAGGGATATCCGGCCGAAACGGTCAACGCACCACGGTCGACAAGTAGAAAGGGAGCCCCCCACTCATGGCTTCACGGCTTCGGATCACCGGTGTGATCCTCTTGGTCATCGGCATCGTCGCGTTGGGAGCGGCCGGCTACACGTACATGCGGACGCAAGATAGCGCCGATTCCCTGCAAGGCTTCAGCGAGGCGCAGGACGTCGAACTGACCTACAACGCCGATGGCCAGCTCATCGACCGCGGCACGACCGAGGGGGCAGACGCGATCCTCTCCCTGCTGGGCGACACCTGGCGCTGGCCCATCGTCGACGGCGAGCTCGATCCCAACGACCCGCTGGTCAACACGGCCACCGAGTACATGTTCCAGATGGCCACCATCGCCTACCACACGCTGAACGGTGTCCAGACCGTGGTCCTGCCCGAGAGGGTCGAATACGACGGCGACGGCGATGGCACGATCGCTGCCGACGCGCCCGAGTACTTCGGGGGTGAGTGGGATCCGTCAACGTCCGGTCAGGACGCCATCTTCAACGCCGGCACGTACGAGGTCCCGGTCGACGGTCGCTACTGGACGCAGTTCAACCGCACGCACCCGCTCGACGGCCCGGCGCGTGAGCAGACCTGGTCCGGCACCGTGCACGGCCTCTTCGCCGAGCTCGGCGTCGGCGCCGTGACGGCCTCGCTGGCGCAGGTTGGACTCGGCATCGCGCTGGTGGTCCTGCTCATGGGCCTCGGCTTCGGCGCTACGGGCATCCTCCTCATCTGGGTCGCCGGTGCGGCCAAGAAGGAAGAGAAGGCACCCGTCACCGCCTAGGGCGACACCTTCGCGGGCCAACGGCCCGCACCGCTAGAACAGAACGACGCCGTCGGTCGCAAGACCGGCGGCGTCCTCTTGCTGTGCGGGGAGCATCACTCCACGGGCTTCATGAGGCGATCGAAGAGCTTCTGCTGCTCGAGCACCTTGGGCACGATCGTGTAGCTCCCGGCCAGTTGGCGGGCGTAGCGGTCCGGCTCGAGCACCACCGACTTGACATCGTCGAGCTTCGCCGAGGCCGCCAGCGTGAGCAGTGCCGGTGCGGCACGCAAGGGCAGGTCGGTCATGACCTTCTTGCGCGCCACGTCCACCAGCGCGGGCAGCTGGTCGGCGCCGCGCTGGCGTACCTTCGCCGCAGCGGCCGTGAGCACCTGGTGCTGGCGCCGAGAGCGACCGTAGTCACTGTCGGCGTGGCGTGAGCGGGAGAAGGCCAGCGCCCGCTTGCCATCGAGCTCACGCTGGCCGGCCTTGAGCCTGAGGCCGTTCTGGCCGACGTGGATGGTGGGATCCACGAGCGTCTCCTTGAGCGTGACGTCCACCCCACCGATGCTGTTGACGAGGCGGATGAGGCCATCGAACTCCACCATCGTGTAGTAGTCGATCTCCACGCCGAAGGCGTACGAGAGATCGCGCTTCACCTTCTTGAGGGCGGCCTTGGGCTTGCCGCTCGCGCGCTCGTACTCCCCGAAGAGCGAGTTGATGCGGCCGCCGTAGACCTGGCCCGGCGCGATGGGCACGTTCACCGTGTCGCGCGGGAGGCTGACCATGGCCACCTTGCCGGAGCGCGGGTCGATCGAGGCCACGATGATCGCGTCGGTTCGGGATCCGATGACGCCGTCGCGGTAGTCGCTGCCCAGCACCAACACCGTCAGGCGACCGTCCTCACCGAGCAGGTCTTCGACCCGCAGCGGCGGCTTGGTGGGCTCCGGGGTGGGATCGACGACCGCCTGCCTGCCACCGCCCGAGCCCTGGTCGCGCCGGGAGTCCGCCGCGGGCTCGGAACAGCCAGCGGCGATGAGGGCGAGCAGGGTGAAGGCCAGGGCGAGCAGAGCTCGGCTCATGCGGGGGACGGCTCCTATCTGGTCGTGCGACGACGCGTCACGGCCGGACGGGATCTGGGCACACCCCCCGGACAGGAGGGACCCCGCGCCGATGTGCGATCTGCGACGGAGTCTAGCGCCGGACCCCCATTCCTGCCGGGGTGTTGCCTTCGCGCACCAGCATGTCTACCATCGCCGACCATGTGCCGATCCATCAAGACACTACGAGGCTCCAGCGAGGCGACCAGCAACGAGGCTGTGCGCGCCGCCGCCCTGCAATACGTGCGCAAGCTGAGTGGCTACCGCAAGCCCTCCCAAGCCAACGAGGAGGTCTTCGAGGCCGCCGTGGACGAGATCGCCCGGGCCACGCAACGGCTGCTCGAGGGACTCGTCGTCCGCGAACCGTCGTCGCTGGAGCATCCCGGACGCTCGGGCTGAAGGACAGACAGAGGGCCGCTCGCTCGATGCGACCGGCCCCTCTGCGTCGGTGGTCGAAGCCTTCAGCCGCCGGCGGGTGAGGCCGGTGCAGGGGTCTGCGGCGCCTCGGACGGCGACTCGTCATCCCCACGCATGAAGCGCTTGCTGAAGCCTTCCTTGCCGCCATCCACGAGCGAGTAGAGCACCGGGATGACCATCAAGGTCAGGAAGGTCGAGCTGAAGAGCCCACCGATGACCACGGTCGCAAGCTCCGAGGCGATGATCGAACCGTGTGAGAAGCCGAGCGCCACCGGCGTCAGCGCGAGGATGGTGGCGGTCGCGGTCATGAGGATGGGCCGGACGCGGGTGTTGGCACCGCGCACGAGGGCCCGATGCGTGGGCAAGCCCTGTGCTCGCAGCTGCTCGACGAAGTCAAGCAGCACGATGGCGTTGGTGACCACGATGCCGATGAGCATCAGGAACCCGATCATGGCGCTGATACCGAGCGGATTGCCGGTGATGAGCAGCGCCGGGATGGCGCCGATCAAGGCGAGCGGCAGGCTGAACAGGATGATGAACGGCGTGACCAGCGAGCCCAGCGCCAGCACCATCACGATGTAGACGACGAGGATGGCCACGGCCATGGCGAAGAACAGGTTGCCGAAGGCCTCGTTCATCTGGGCGGTCGCACCCGAGAACGTGACGTTCACCGACTCGGGGATGTCACCACTCTCGATGAGTGCGTCGACTTCTGCCTGGGCGGCCATCGAGACCGCACCGGTGTCGTCGGAGGTGATGTCCGCCGAGACGGTCGCCGCCGGCGAGCCATCGACGCGCGTGACCGTGCCCCGGACTTCGACGGCATCGACTTGTGCCACATCGCCGAGCGGCAGGATTCCGGCGCTGCCGCTGACGGGCATCTGGCGCAGGCTGTCGACGCCGGTGATACCGGCATCGTCGACGCGCAGGATGGTCTGGGTCGTCTGCCCATCCTCGAGCGTGTAGGAGCCGATGACCTGTCCGACCAGGACGCTTCGGATCTGCTGGCCGACCTGGGCCGTCGAGGAACCGATCATGGCCGCCTTGTTGGGATCGACCCGCACCGAGACCTGTGGAGCCTCGGCGACAGCATCGCTCGACACGTTGTCCACGCCATCGAGCGTGTCGAGTGCGCCCGCGATGGCATCGCTGGCCGCCTTGATCTCGACCGGGTCCTGGCCACTGACCACGACCTGCAAGCCACCACCGGCGCCGGTGAAGTCCACCTCCGAGACGGTCACCTCGAAGCCGTCGCTCGCGACGGGCTCGAGGGATGTCTTGATCTGCTCACGACCGGCGGACAGGTCGGCCTCATCGACGAGCTTGACCGTGATGAGCGCGCTGTTCGAGGCTCTGCCAGCGAAGGCCGCCTGCTGGGCCTGGGCGCCGGTGTCGGTCTCCCCGGGGATGGTGGACTGGACCAGCTCCACGTCGGCATCGGCCAGCAGGATCTCTTCGGCCTGGAGCGTGCGCTCGCGCACACCAGCGGTAGACGCACCCTGTGGCGGTGAGACGGTGACCGTCACGTAGTTCTCGCCGCCGGCATCGATGAAGGCTGTGGGCAGCAGTCCGGCCAGGGAGATGGCGATGACGAAGAGCACGCTCGCGATGCCCAGCGTGCCCCACTTGGTGATGCGATTACGCAGGGCGACCACGAGCACCGGCGTGTACAGCTTCTGCCAGATGGTGGGCGCCAGGTCGCCGTGCTCGTCGAGCTTGATGTCGACCTTGTCCACGAACCAGTAGGCCAGAACGGGGATGACGGTCAGGGCCACCAGCAACGAGGCCAGCAGGGCGAAGGTGACCGCCAGCCCGAAGTCCAGGAAGAACTGGCTGACGATGCCGCCCACGAAGCCGATGGGCAGGAAGACGGCCACCGTGGTGATGGTGGAGCTGGTGATGGCACCGGCGACCTCGCGGGTGCCGTTGATGACCGCGTCGTACCTGGCGTCACCGAGTCCGCGATGGCGGTAGATGTTCTCGAGGACCACGATGGAATCGTCGACCACCCTACCGACCGCGACCGCGAGGCCGCCGAGGGTCAGGATGTTGATAGTCAGACCAGCCACGCCGAAGACGGCGATGGCCATCATGATCGAGAGTGGGATGCTGATCGCCGCGACGAGCGTGGTGCGCGCGCTGCGCAGGAAGATGTAGATGACGACCACCGCGAACAGCGCGCCCAACAGCCCCTCCTGGACGAGCCCCTGCTGGGACTCGCGGATGAAGGTGGACTGGTCCTGCACGACTTCGATGGAGACGACATCGCCAGAGGTGGCCTCCGTCTCGTCGAATACCGCGAGGACGTCATCGGCCACGCTGACGGTGTTGCCGCCGGACTGCTTGGTGATGCTGACCGTCAGCGAGGGCTGCCCGTTCGTGCGCGCGTAGCCCGAGAGGTTGACGTCGCGCTGCTCGATGGTGGCGATGTCACCGAGGGTGATGGGCATGGGGATGGCCGCGAGAGTGTCCGCCAGACTGCCCAGGTCGGGCAGGCCGAGGCCACCGCCCTGGCCGTCGCCCGACGGCTGGGCATCGGAGGGCTGGCCCGCCGGAGCCGCCCCGGCCGCTGGCGCGCTGGCGCCCACGATCTGGGCCTTGAGCTGGTCGATCGAGGTGAAGCGGTGCTCGGCCGAGACCGGCAGCCGCAGGTCGCCCTCGTCGATCGAGCCCGCCGGCAGGGTGATCTGGTTGGCGGTGAGGATGCCCTGGACCTGCTGCAGCGAGATGCTGTCCTCCGCCATCGACTCGGGGTCGAGCACGATGTCGAGGATGGGGGTCTCGCCGCCCGTCAGCTCAGCGCTCGCGACGCCATCGATGGCCATCAGGGCGGGTACCACCTGGTCGCGCGTGATCGCGGCAGCCTCGACGGGATCCGCCCCTTCGACCGGCGAGAGCGTAGCGATGATGATGGGCGCGGCATTGAAGTCGAAGGAGCTGACGGTGGGCTGCGCGCCCTCGGGCAGCGTCGCCTGGCCGACCGCCGACTCGACCTCGGTGAGCGTCTCCTTGAGGTCGGCGCCGAACCCGAACTGGGCGAACACGAGCGAGACGGAGTTGCCCGAGCTCGACTGCACGGTCTCGAGCCCTGGTACGGTCGCGATCGCGCGCTCGATCGGCTGGGACACCTGTTCGGAGACATCCTCGGCGCCTGCACCCGGGAGCGCCGTGATGACGGTCACGAAGGGCAGCTCGATGTCCGGGATGAGCTCCTGCCGGAGCTGGTTCCACGAGAAGATGCCGGCCAGGAAGATGCCCACCGCAAGCAGCACGATGACGCTCTTCTCTCTGAGCGCGAACTGGGTCAGGCGGATCATGCAGGGTTCCTTTCGTGGCTGCGGTCGGGCACGACCGTCTCTTGCTCGTGGATGAGGCGAGCCTGGCGGGCCAGGGCGGCGATGCCTTGCCGCAGGGCTTGGAGCTCGGAGTCGTCCAGCCCCTGGAGCAGGATGCGCAGGTGGTCGGCGTTGAGCTCCCGGATGCGCTCCACGACGAGCTCACCCGCGGGGGTCGGGGTCAGCCGCAGATGGCGGCGGTCGGTCGGATCCTCGTGACGCTCCAGGTAGCCGTGGTCGACCAGCCGGTCGACGAGACCGGAGATGGCCGAGGGGCCGACGCCCAGCTGGTCAGCCAGGGCTGACATGCCGATCCCGGGCCGGACGCAGACGATGTACAGGCACTTGGCCTGCGACATGGTCACATCGACGCCGAGGAACTCGGGCGCGTGCCAGCCGGACACGTGGCGCATGAGCGACCCGAAGTGCCCGAGGATGGCCTCGGTCGCGGCCTCCGAGCCTGGGCTGGTCACCTCGCGGTACCTGCCACGTGGAAAGTTCTGGTGGTACGGATACTTAGCACAGCGCGGACTATAGACGACATCCGTAGCATATGCGCCGGCCAGACAGCAAGGGGCCCGGCCGCTCCTCGCGACCGGGCCCCTGGTCGGCTGCGGGCTACTTGTTGGCGAGCGCCGCCTGTGCAGCTGCCAGGCGCGCCACCGGGACGCGGAATGGCGAGCAGCTCACGTAGTCGAGCCCGACCTTGTCGAAGAAGTGGATCGACTCGGGGTCGCCACCGTGCTCACCGCAGACACCGAGCTCGATGTCGGGACGAGCAGCGCGGCCCTTCTGGACGGCGATCTCGACCAGCTGGCCGACGCCGGTGGCATCGATCGTCTGGAAGGGGTTGAAGGGCAGGATCTTCTCCTCGACGTACTTGAGGAGGAAGCCACCCTCGGCGTCATCGCGGCTGTAGCCGAACGCCATCTGGGTGAGGTCGTTGGTGCCGAAGCTGAAGAACGAGGCCTCCTTTGCGATCTCGTCGGCGGTCAGGGCGCCGCGCGGGATCTCGATCATGGTGCCGAACTTGTAGTCCAGGGCGACGCCGCTCTGCTCGGCGATCTTGTCGGCCTCGACCTCGAGCAGCCCGCGCACGCGCGAGAGCTCGTTCACATGCCCCACGAGCGGGATCATGATCTTGGCGATGGCATCGCCGCCACGCTTGTTGACCGCGACCTGCGCGTTGAGGATGGCGCGGGTCTGGATCTTCACGAAGTCGGGGATCATCAGGCCCAGGCGGACGCCGCGCAGACCCAGCATCGGGTTCTGCTCGTGCATCGACTGGACGACCGCCAGCAGGTCCTTCTGCTCCTTGGTGGCGGCATCGCCCGCCTTGGTCACCTCGACGAGGGTCTCCTCAAGGTTGGGCAGGAACTCGTGCAGCGGCGGGTCGATCAGACGAACCACCACGGGCAGACCCTTCATGGCCTCGAAGATGCCCTCGAAGTCACCTTGCTGCAGGGCTTCGAGCTGGCTCATGGCGCCATCGAACTTCTCGATGGCAGCCTGCTCTTCGGCCGTCACGTCCTCGCCGGCCTCGACCTTGACGCGAGCGCGCATGGCCGCGCCGGAGACGAGGATGGCGCCACGCACGATCTCGAGGCGCTCGCCCTCGCGGAACATGTGCTCGGTGCGGCAGAGGCCGATGCCCTCGGCACCGTAGCTGCGCGCACGCTCGGCCTCTTCGGGCTTGTCGGCGTTGGTCCACACGCCCAGGCGGCGGACCTCGTCAGCCCAGCCGAGGACGGTCTTGAGGTCGTCCTGCTCGTCGTAGTCGGCTGAGACGGTACCAAGGGCACCCTCGTAGACCTCACCGGTGCTGCCGTCGAGGCTGATCCAGTCGCCGGCGGCGAAGGACACGCCGGTCTCGACGCTCTTGGCCGTCTGCGACTTGTAGTCCACGGTCAGCTCGGCGCAGCCCGCGACACAGGGCTTGCCGATCTGGCGGGCGACCACCGCGGCGTGGCTGGTGGCGCCACCGCGGGCGGTAAGGATGCCCTGGGCCACGGCCATGCCGTGGAAGTCGTCGGGGCTGGTCTCGACGCGGACGAGCACGACCTTCTCGCCGCGCTCGACCCACTCGACCGCATCGTCAGCAGAGAAGACGGCACGACCAACGGCCGCGCCGGGCGAGGCGTTGAGGCCCTTCGCGATCCTGGTCGCTCCCTTGAGCGCCTCGGGATCGTACTGGTCGCGCAGCAGCTGGTCGACCATGGCCGGCTCGATGCGTTGCAGCGCCTCTTCCTTGGTCAGGATGTCGGCCGCGACCATGTCGACGGCGATCTTCACCGCGGCGGCGGCGGTGCGCTTGCCGGAGCGGGTCTGCAACATGTAGAGCTTGCCGCGCTCGATGGTGAACTCCATGTCCTGCATGTCGCGGTAGTGGTGCTCGAGCCGGTCGGCGATGGCCTGGAACTCGGCATGCGCTTCGGGCATCTGCTCGGCCAGGTGCGCGATCGGTGAGGGCGTGCGGATGCCGGCCACGACGTCCTCGCCCTGGGCGTTGGTCAGGTACTCGCCGAAGAGCTTGCTCTCGCCGGTACTGGGGTTGCGCGTGAAGGCCACACCCGTGCCGGAGTCATCGCCCATGTTGCCGAAGACCATGGTCATGACGTTGACCGCAGTACCGAGGTCGTGGGGGATCTTCTGATTGTCGCGGTAGTCGCGGGCGCGCTTGCCGAACCAGCTGGCGAAGACGGCCTTGATGGCCAGGTCCAGCTGCTTCCAGGGGTCCTGCGGGAAGGGCTCCCCGGTCTCCTTCCGGACGATCTCCTTGAGGTCGGCGCAGACGGCCTTCATGCCCTCCGCGTCCACTCCGGTGTCCTGCTCCACGCCGAGGCGCTCCTTGGCCGCATCGAGGGCCGCGTCGAGCTTCTCGCCGTCGACAGCGAGCACGATCCGGCCGAAGAGCTGGATGAAGCGCCGGTACGCGTCCCAGCCGAAGCGCTCGTTGGCTGTCAGCTTGATGATGCCCTGCAGGGTCTCATCGTTGAGGCCCAGGTTGAGGACGGTATCCATCATGCCCGGCATGGAGAACTTGGCGCCGGAGCGAACGCTCACCAGCAGCGGGTTCTCGACGTCGCCGAAGCCCTTGCCGGACTGCTCCTCGACCTGGGCGACGGCCGCCTTGACGTCCTCCCACAGGCCCTCGGGCAAGGTCTCGCCGGCGGCGAAGTAGTCGTTGCAGGCTTCGGTGGTGATGGTGAAGCCGGGAGGCACGGGCAGGCCGGCCTTGGTCATCTCGGCGAGGCCAGCGCCCTTGCCACCGAGCAGGTCGCGCATGCTGCCATCGCCTTCGGCGACACCATCGCCGAAGGTGTAGACGTAACGCTTGGAGGCGAGTTGGGGACGGGTCGAAGCAGACATAGGAAGAGGAACCTCGGGATGTGGGCCTGCGGGCATGGGCTGCCGCAGCGTCGGTATCTGGACATCTGAATGATAGACGACGGACGGCGAGACACTACTGCCATCCGGCCCCCCAAGGGACGGTCCGGCTGGCCGCCCCGCAGGTTCCGCCCACGCAGCCCGCGTCACGCGGGCGCGAGGAGCGCCTATCGCGGCGCAGCCCCCGTTCCGGCGCAGCCCCGTACACTCAGGGTCATGACCGACCAGATCCATGACCCCCGCACCATCGAGCCGACGGCGGAGAAGTACAACGCCACGCTCGTGAGGCGGGAGGACGACAACGACTCCCTGGCCCGCTTCTGGGTCCGCTACGACGGGGCGGAGCAGCCCGATTTCGAGCCCGGACAGTACATGACCATCGGCGTCTACGCCGACGACAAGCTCTACCAGCGCCCGTATTCGGTGGCCTCCTCACCGAGTGCCACGGGCCAGGTCGGCTTCGAGTTCTATGTGCGACTGGTGCCGGTCCTGCGCTTCACGTCCCTGCTCTGGCGCCTGCCGGTGGGTCACGAGATGCGCATGATCGGACCCAAGGGCCGCTTCATGCTCGAGCCAGAAGACGACCGCACGCACCTCTTCATCTCGACCGGCACCGGCATCGCGCCCTTCATCGCCATGACCCAGCAGCTGATCCACGATGGGAAGCCACGCCGGACGGTGATGGTGCACGGCTGCAGCTATCAGGACGAGCTGGGCTACCGGGGCTGGCTCGAGGACCTCGAACGCAGTGGTAGCTACCCCATGACCTACGTGCCCACGATCTCCCGCCCCCAGGAGAAGCGCAACCGCGGCTGGAACGGCTACACCGGCCGGGCCGAGGCCGTGGTCGAGGACGTCTGTCGCAACGAGGGGTTGTCGCCCGACTCGACGGTGGTCTACCTGTGCGGCAACCCGGAGATGATCATCAACGCCGAACGGGCACTGTTGAACGCCGACTACCCGGAATTCCACGTCAAGAAGGAGCTCTACTGGCCGAAGGGCAAGAAGCCCGCTGCCTAGGGCGCCCGCTCCCCATCGGCGGGGACCATGACCTTCGGCCCGGTAGAAACGGTTCGCTGGTTGGTGTGCATTTAGGGACCTGGTCGGTCATCATCACCATGTGCCATCACAGGCAACGTCACCCCTGAGAGGTCAAATGCATCCAGTCGTGAAGCGGGAGGTCCTCTCCCCCAACGTCACCCGACTCGTGATCGAAGCCGAGCGGATCGCCCAGGTGCGGCGACCCGGTCAGTTCGTCATCGTGCGCATCGGCGACGGCGCCGAGCGAGTGCCGCTGACCATCGCTGACGCCGACCCTGACGCCGGCACCATCACCCTCACCATCCAGGCCGTGGGCAAGACCAGTTGTGACCTGTGCATGCTGCAGGTCGGCGACAGCATCCAGGACGTGGCCGGCCCGTTGGGCGAGGCCACCGAGCTCCTCGAGAGCGGCCACGCGGTCTGCGTCGGTGGCGGCGTCGGCACGGCTGTGGTCCACCCCCTGGCCCAGGGCCTCGCCGAGAAGGGCGCGCAGGTCACCAGCATCATCGGCGGGCGCGCCAAGGAGTGGGTCATCTTCGAGGAAGAGCTCAAGCGCTACGGCGACGTCCGCGTCTGCACCGACGACGGCTCCTATGGGCGCCATGGCTTCGTCACCGACGAGCTGCGCGACATGCTCGAAGCGGGTGGTGTCGACCACATCTACGCGGTGGGCCCGGTGCCCATGATGGGCGCGGTCGCGAACGTCTCGCGCGATTACGACGTGCCCACCACCGTATCGCTCAACGCGATCATGGTCGACGGCACCGGCATGTGCGGCGGCTGCCGGGTGAGCGTCGGCGGCAAGACCGTCTACGCCTGCGTCGAAGGCCCCGAGTTCGATGCCCACCAGGTGGACTTCAAGCAATTGTCCGATCGCCTGGCCATGTACCGCGAAGTAGAGAAGGATGCCTATAAAGGCAACCGCTGCATGATCGAGGGCCTCGCCGAGGCCGCAGGAGGAACATAGCCCCATGACCGAGCGTCCCGACCTCTCCCCCAAGGAACGGATGCAGATCGAGCGCCATGACGTACCCGCCCGTTCGGCGGTGATCCGTTCGATGGACTTCAACGAGGTCAGCCTTGGCTACTCCCAGGTGCTGGCCATGGAGGAGGCAGAGCGCTGCCTCGACTGCAAGAACCCGCGATGTATCGACGGCTGTCCCGTCCGCGTCAACATCCCCAAGTTCATCTCCCATCTGGCCGAGGGCGATCTGCACAAGGCCGCCGAGTCGCTGCTCGACGACAACGCTCTTCCCTGCGTCACCGGGCGGGTGTGTCCACAGGAGACCCAGTGCGAAGGGCTCTGCATCCGGGCCAAGAAGGGTGCGCCGGTCGCCGTCGGCGCCCTGGAACGCTTCGTGGCCGACTGGGCCCAGGACCACCTCGATGAGCTCGAGACCAACGTCAGCCCCGACACTGGGCGCCGGGTGGCCATCGTCGGCTCCGGGCCGGCCGGCCTGACCGCCGCCGGTGAGCTGGCCAAGACAGGCCACAAGGTCACCGTCTTCGAGGCCTTCCACGCGGCCGGTGGCGTGCTCATCTACGGCATCCCCGAGTTCCGGCTACCCAAGGACGTCGTGCAGAAGGAGGTCGATCGCCTCAAGGACCTGGGGGTGACCATCGAGGTCAACGCCATCGTGGGCAAGACCTGGACGCTACGCGAGCTGCGCCAGAACTTCGATGCGGTCTTCCTCGCGGTCGGCGCCGGCCTGCCTGTCTTCATGGGCATCGATGGAGAGGACCTCAAGGGGGTCTACTCGGCCAACGAGTACCTCACACGTGTCAACCTCATGGGCGCCTTCCGCGAGGACACCGATACCCCGGTGTTGCAGGGCCAGAAGGTGGTCGTGGTCGGCGGCGGGAACGTGGCCATGGACTCGGTCCGCACGGCCAGGCGGTTGGGAGCCAAGGAAGCCATCATCGCCTACCGACGCGGCAAGGACGAGCTGCCCGCCCGGGCGGAGGAGATCCACCATGCCGAGGAAGAGGGCGTCACCTTCGAGCTGATGGCTTCGCCGGTGCGCATCCTCAGCAATGAGGAGGGCTGGGTCAGCGGCATCGAGTGCCAGATGATGGAGCTCGGCGAGCCCGACGATTCGGGACGGCGTCGCCCGCGGCCCATCCCGGACTCCGAGTACGTCCTCGACTGCGACATGGTCGTGGTCGCCATCGGCACCCGCAGCAACCCCATGCTGACCTCGTCGGAGCCGGAACTCAAGATCAACGAGTGGGGCTACCTCATCGTCGACGAGGACGGCATGACCAGCGTGCCGGGCATCTTCGCCGGCGGCGACATCGTGCGCGGAGCAGCCACGGTCATCCTGGCCATGGGCGACGGCAAGCGTGCCGCCCGTGCCATCGAGAAGTACCTCGATTCGGTCCAGGCCATGATCCCGGGCGCCGTGGCCAAGGCCACCGCCGCGGAGAACGAGGGGGCAACTCCCGGCGCATAGCCGTGGCTGTGTCGGCGCGCGCGCTCTGGTGTATCGGTGCGCCCTGGCCGGCGGGTGCTCCCGGGCGGGTAGGGCGTGCCTGCAGGGTTGACGTCCCATGCGCGAGTTCCACCTCGACTCCCCGTAGTCGCTGAGCGGGACGACGGTGTCACCGCGCGATCCACGCCGGCGAGTCCCACGGATGAAGCCAAACGACCGCTCACGCCACCGTCAGTGGCCGGATGTCCCGGCGGCTGCGCCAAACAGCCCCGTGGACAAGCTCTCAGGCTACCGGTCCTGCGGCTTGCCGGTCGCTTGGCAGTCTGCACGGGACACGCGACCAGCAGGCCTGGGCTGACCCCGCCGCGTCAGGGCTCGCGCCGCGACCAGCCCCCACTGCCGCGACTAACCCTCGCGGGCCACGGCCATGCGGTCGAGGATGAGGCGCTTGACGTTTTCCACCGGCACCCGGTCCTGGGTCATGGTGTCGCGATCGCGCACGGTGACGGCCCCGTCGTCGAGCGAGTCGACGTCGACGGTCACGCACCACGGCGTGCCGATCTCGTCCTGGCGGCGGTAGAGCTTGCCGATGGCGGCCGTGTCGTCGTAGACGGCCATGATGTCCTTCTGCAGATCGACCTTGATGCGGTGGCAGAGCTCGACGATCTCCGGGCGCTTCTTCAACAGCGGCAGCACCGCCACCTTGTAGGGCGCGATGTCCGGGTGCAGCTTGAGCACGACGCGCGTGCCCTTCTCGAGCTGTTCCTCGTGGTACGAGTCGATGAGGAAGGTGAAGGCCGCACGATCGGCGCCGGCCGCCGTCTCCACGACCCAAGGGATGAAGTGCTCCTCGGCCACCGGGTCGAAGTACTCGAGGTTCTCGCCGCTGGCCGCCGCGTGCGAACCGAGGTCGAAGTCACCGCGGTTGTGGACGCCCTCGAGCTCCTTCCAGCCGAAGGGGAAGCGGTACTCGACATCGATGGCCTTCTTCGCGTAGTGGGCCAGCTCATCGGATGCGTGCTCGCGGAAGCGCAGTCGCTCCGGGGTCACGCCGTAGCGCTCGTACCAGGCCTTGCGCGCTGGCAGCCACTGCTCGAAGGCCTCCGCGGCAGGGTCGCCCGGGCGGACGAAGTACTGCATCTCCATCTGCTCGAACTCACGCATGCGGAAGACGAAGTTGCCGGGGCTGATCTCGTTGCGGAAGGACTTGCCGATCTGGGCGATGCCGAACGGCACCTTCTTGCGGCTCGAGCCCTGCACGTTCTTGAAGTTGACGTAGGAACCCTGGGCGGTCTCGGGGCGCAGGTAGATGACCGCGCCCTCGTCCTCGACCGGGCCCATGTGGGTCTTGAACATGAGGTTGAAGCGCCGGGGCGGGCTGAGAGGCCCCTGGTCGACGGGGCATGCGAGGCCCAGCTTCTCGACGATGCCCTCGTCCTGCAGCTCGGTCGCGGACAAGCCCTCCGCGCCCGGCAGCTCATCGAGCCGGAAGCGGCGGTGACAGGTGTCGCACTCCACGAGCGGGTCGCTGAACGAGCCGACGTGGCCGGAGGTGATCCACACCTGGGGGTGCATGAGGATGCCCGCGTCGAGACCCACGATGTCGTCGCGCTCCTGGATCATCGAGCGCCACCAGGCCTTCTTGACGTTGTTCTTCAGCTCCACGCCGAGGGGGCCGTAGTCCCACACCGCGTTGATGCCGCCATAGATCTCCGAGCTGGGATAGACGAAGCCGCGACGCTTGGCGAGCGAGACGATGGTCTCGAGCTTGGCCACGCTGGGGCCGGGATCGGACGCGCTGGCAGAAGGCTGGTCGGTCACGTGTGGGGGTCTCCTGGGCGTGGCGCCGGCGATGGCAGTGCCGGACGTGGGACCGTGATTGTGGCAGGGATGGCGCGAATCAGCCGTCCGTGTGGCGGACCTCGTCGACGAAGGAGAGGGAACGCGCCTCGCGCTCGAGGATGAAGCGGGTATAGCGGCGCATCACCGACTCCACCTCCGACTCCACCTCGGGCGGCACGCGCAGTGCGGCGATGGCCTCCACGTCGAAGCGGCGATAGGCCTTGAGCAGCTTCAAGGCATCGAGCGAAAGCCGCACCGACTCGGCCGGCGGCGGCGGATGGTCGGGACCGAGCACCCCGCCCAGCGCCGGCACCCAGCGGAAGTCGTCGGTCTCCTCGAGGGCTCGATCGCACTCCACGCATCGGTCGAGCTCGGGGCGCACGCCGAGCGCATCGGCCAGGCCGGATTCGAACCAGCGCGCCACGCGTCCGGGGTCCATGCCATCGTCGAGCAGCTGGCAGGCCCGGCGCAGCAAACCGTAGACCGGATGCTCACCGCCCCGCTCCTCGACCGCGCGGTCGGCCAGCTCGCCGAGGTACCAGGCAGTGGCCGTCGACTCGAGGCGGTCTCGCAGGCGCAGCCAGGCGTGGGCCACGCTGACCTGGGTGATGACGTCGAGGTTGCGACCACGCGCGAGTACGATCTCCAGCTCCGCGAAAGGCTCGACCGAGCCGCCGATGCGGCTCTTGGGCCGGCGCACGCCCTTGGCCACGGCGCGGATCTTGCCGTCTTCGGGCGTGAGCAGCGTGATGATGCGATCGGCCTCGCCCAGGTCGAAGTGGGCCAGCACGATGGCGCGCGTCTTGTAGGTCCGCGGTCGGGGCACGGAGCGAGCCTATCGCGCGTCGGGCAAGCCTGTCGCGAGTTCGTCATCTGGGAATGTGCTACGAAGCGGTATCATGACGGCGTGCTAGCCGCCATCGACCTCGACCGCCTCATCGCCGACACCGAGCAGGAGATGCTCGGTCTGATCGCGCGCCACGAGGATGAGCGCACCCACGAGCTGTACACGATGGTCCGCTACCACATGGGCCTCGACAGCGACGCACCACGTGGCAAGCGCATGCGCCCGCTGATCGGCCTGCTGGCCTACCAGTCCATCGCCGGCGACCACGCAGCGGCCCTGCCGGGCGCGGCCGCGGTGGAGATGGGCCACAACTTCAGCCTCGTCCATGACGATATCGAGGACAACGGCGCCGAGCGCCGCCACCGGCCCGCGCTCTGGACGGTGTGGGGCAAGGCGCAGGCCATCAACACCGGCGACGCGCTGTTCACGCTCAGCCGCATGGCCCTCCACCGCCTGGAGGAGGAGGGCTTCGAGGCCAGTCGCATCCTGCGCCTGATGCGCCTCTACGACGAGACCTGCCTCGATCTCTGCGAGGGCCAGTTCATGGACATCTGGACCTCCGAGCACGACGAGTGGATGTCGGTCGACTACTACTTCGACATGATCGGCCGCAAGACGGCTGCGCTCATCGCGGGATCGGCAGAGGCCGGGGCCGTGCTGGCCACCGAGGACGAGTCGGTCATCGACGCCTATCGCCGCTTCGGCTGGGCGCTGGGGCTGGCCTTCCAGCTCAACGACGACCTGCTGGGCGTTTGGGGCGATGAGGCCCAGACCGGCAAGCAGACATCGGATATCGCGACCCGCAAGAAGACGTTGCCCTTGATCTTCGCCCTCGCCGAAGCGACCGGCGAAGACGGCCGGCGCCTGCGCACGACCCTGGCCCAGTCCGAGCGCGAGCTGACCGGGGACGAGATCGGCGAGGTCCGTGCCATCCTCGAGCGGGTCGGCGCACGGGAGTACACCCGCGCCCGCGCTCGTGGCTATCGCGACGAAGCCCTGGCCCAGCTGTCCTCGGTGGGCACCGTCGATACGGCCTCGATGGAACGTCTGGCGGACGTGGTGCGCGGGGTCATCAGCGCCTAGGGACCGGCACCGAGCACGTCGCTCCTAGTCGTCCGCGTCCTCGTCGTCGTCGATCTCTCGTGGCGTGTGGAGCACGTGCACGGTGCGCACCCGGCGGCCGTCGGTGGCCTCGACGGTGAGCTTGAGGCTGTCGACCTCGACCGTGTCGCCGACCGCGGGCACGCCGCCGATGTGGTGGTACACGAGGCCGCCGACGGTATCGAACTCCTCCTGGTCATCGCCATCGAGCTCGGTGTCGAAGTGCTCGAGCATGTCGTCCACGTCGGCTCGGCCGTCGATGCGGGCCGCGTGATCACCGAGCGGCACGATCATGGGCTCCTCTTCGTCGTACTCGTCCTGGATCTCGCCCACGATCTCCTCGAGCAGATCCTCGATGGTCACCAGGCCCGCCGTGCCGCCGTGCTCGTCGAGCACGATCGCGATGTGCACACGCCGCCGCTGGAGGCTGCGCAGCAGGTCGTCCACGAGCATCGACTCGGGCACGAACAGCGGGGTGCGCAGCAACGCCCGGATCTCCGGCGTGCGGTCGTCGCCCACGAGGTAGGGCAGCAGGTCCTTGGCGTAGAGCATGCCGATGATGTTGTCGATGTTGCCCTCGTAGACCGGGATGCGCGAGTGGCCCTCGCCCACGATGACGTCGACGATCTGGGCCAGCGAGGCGTCCGCCTCGAGCGCGACCATGTCCACGCGCGCGACCATGACCTCGTGGGCACGCTGCTCACCGAGCTCGAGCACGCCCCCGATCATCTGCTCCTCCTCGGCCTCGATGGTGCCCTGCTCCGAGCCACGCTCGACGAGGATGAGCAGCTCCTCGCTGGTGATGGCGTCGTCGCTGCTGACATCGCGAACGCCCAGCATGCGCGTCACACCGTGGGTCACGGTGGTGAGGAACCAGACCACCGGGCCCAGGACCCGGCCCAGGACCTCCACCGGTCGCGAAAGGGTCAGGGCATAGCGCTCGGCGTGGGCCAGGGCCAGGGTCTTGGGCACGAGCTCGCCGAAGACGATGGTCACGACGCTGACCATGAGCGTGACGATGAGCAGGGCCACGATATCGGCCGAGCCGGCCAGGCCGATCTCACGCAGCCAGTCAGCGATGTGGCCGGCGATGCTGGCACCAGCGAAGGCTGCGGCCAGGAAGCCGATGAAGGTGATCCCGAGCTGGATGGTGGCCAGCAGGCCGGCCGGCTTCTCGGTCATGCGCGCCACGCGCCTGGCGCGTCTGTCACCTTCGTCGCTGAGCTGCCGGATGCGGCTCCGTCGCACCGTCACCAGCGCGATCTCGGCTGCGACGAAGACGCCGTTGAACCCGATGAGCACGGCGATGATGAGGAGTTCGACGAGGGAGCCCATCAGCGGTCGGGGGCGTCCCCCGTGCGGGTTCCGTCAGCACCGTCGGCGGGTATCTCGGACTCGACGGCAGCGCTCTGCTCGGGTTTCGGCCGGCGGGTGCGGATGCGAGCAGGCACACCGACCGCCAGCTGGCCGTCGGGCACGTCCCTGGTCACGAGCGAGGCGGCGCCGGTGAAGGCGCCCTCACCCACCGTGACCGGCGCGCGCATGATCGTGTCGGAGCCGATGAAGGCGCCCTTGCCGATGCGCGTGCGGTGCTTGGCCACGCCGTCGTAGTTGGCGGTGATGGCGCCGGCGCCGATGTTGACCTTCTCGCCCACGTCGGCGTCCCCGAGGTAGCTGAAGTGGTGGCTCTTGGTGCCGGCACCGATGTTGCTGTTCTTGACCTCGGCGTAGTTTCCCAGCTCCACATCGGGGCCGATGTAGGCGCCCTTGCGCACGTGGCTGAAGGGACCGATGGTCACGTCGGCATCGACCGTTGAGCCTTCGAGCACGCTGGCCCACACGATCGTGCGCTCCCCGATGCTGGTGTCGAAGATCTGTGAGCCGGCACGGATGACCGCGTCGCGCTCGATGATCGTCTGGCCACGCAGGATGACGTTGGGCTCGAGGGTCACGTCCTCCGCGATGCGCACGCTCTCGTCGATGTAGGTCGTCGCCGGGTCCACGATGGTCACACCCGCCTGCATGTGGGCCTCGAGGATGCGCAGGCGCATCTCGAGCTCAGCGTCAGCGAGCTGCGAGCGGTCGTTGATGCCCAGGAGCGTGCCGTCGTTCTCGACCTCGAGGGTGACCACGGCGCGGTCGTCGCGGCGGGCGAGCGGGATGAGCTCCGGCAGGTACAGCTCGCCGGTGACCGTGCTGGGCTCGATCTCGCCGATGCGGGTACGCAACCAGTCGGCATCGAAGGCGTACAGCCCGGAGTTGATCTCGGTGATGTCGCGCTGGACCGCGCTGGCGTCCTTGTACTCGACGACGCCGGTGATGCGACCGTCGGGGCCACGCGCCACGCGCCCCAGCATGGCCGGATCGTCCATCTCGACGCTGATGAGCGCCACGGCGGCCTCGTTCTCGCGCCGAGCCTGGGCCAGCTCGACCATGGTGTCCGCATCGACCAGCGGGACGTCGCCCGAGAGCACGATGATCTCGTGCACCGTGGCCGGCAGGTCGCGCAGCGCGGTGGCCACAGCATCAGCGGTGCCGCGCGGCTCAGCCTGGATGGCGAAGTGCGCCTCACCGGCGAAGACATCGGCGATCCGAGCCACGGGCGGGCTGATGACCACCAGCGGCTTGGCGCCGGTGGCAGCCACGGCAGCCTCGAGGACGTAGGCCAACATCGGGCGGCCACAGATGGGATGCAGCACCTTGGGGGTGCTCGAACGCATTCGAGTACCGAGCCCGGCGGCCATCACGACCGCGACGAGGGGCTGGTGTGGGTGGGTGTTCACGACGCGGCGGAACCGCCCTTCGCTGGTGGAGGTCGTTCGAGCATCAGGTTGGCTGAATCTAGGGCTGAGCCCGCTGAGGTGTCAACCGGCGTTGGCCTTGCGGCCGGCTCGGGCCGCACTAGCGCTGCTGGGCGATGACCTCGATCTCGACGAGGATGTCGAGCGGCAGGCGGGCTGCCTCGATCGTGGTCCGGGCCGGGTACGGTTCCGGCAGGTACGAGCCGTAGACCTCGTTGAAGGCCTTGAAGTCGTCCATGTCCGCCAGATAACAGGTCGACTTCACGACGTCGCCGAAGTCGAGTCCCATCTCCGCGAGCAGGGCCTTGATGTTGTCCATCGTGCGCCTCGTCTGGACCGTGACATCACCCTCGACGACGGCGTTGGTCTCCGGATCCACGGGCCCTTGCCCCGAACAGAAGACGAGCGAGTCGGTGACGATGGCCTGGCTGTAGGGCCCCAGCGCATCGGGGGCCTTCGACGTCTGGATGCGCTGCTTCATGAGTCCTCTCCCCTGGCGATGGTCGATGTGGTGATGATGGTGGCGCCTTCGAGCTCGGCCGCTGCGGCCGACGCGAGCGCCACGGCCGCACGCGTCGCGGCGGCCTCCGAAGGATAGACCGCGAAGAGGGTGGGTCCAGAGCCGGTCAGCAGCACGGCCCGCCCGAGGACCGCCGACGCGACGTCACGCAGGGCAGCCAGCTGGGGCAGGAGCCGCAGGGCCGGTGCCCACAGGTCGTTGGCCTCCTTGAGCATCGCGGTCGTCGCCGCCAGGGTCATGCCATCGACCGGCTCCCGCAGGAGCGCCGCCGCCTCGTCCACGCGCTCGAGCGCGCCGCTCGCAGGATCGCGGTCGAACTCGGCGAAGACGGCCGCGGTCGAGAGCCGCCCGGGCGGCGTGACCAGGACGATGCCGGCGGGCGGCTCCGGAGCGGGCAGTCGCGAGATGCGCTCACCGACGCCCTCGATCAGCGAGGCGGGGTGGCCGGCCGCGAAGAAGGGCACGTCGGCGCCGACGCGCAGGGCCGCGTCGAGGCGCTCGGCCGGGTGCAGGCGGACGCCCCAGGCGGCGAGCGCCAGGTCGAGCGCAGCTGCCGCATCGGAGCTGCCGCCACCGAGGCCGGCCGCGGCCGGGATGCGTTTGCGCAGACGGAAGTGGAGCGCCGGCAGCGTGGGATCCACGACTGCCCGCAGGCCGTCAGCGGCGCGCAGCACCAGGTTGTCGTGGCTGGCCTCGAGCTCGCCCTCGAGCTCCAGGCTGTCCGACTCCGCCTCGGGATCGAGCTCGACCTCAAGACGATCGTGGAGAGCCAGCCGCAGGAATACCGAGCGCAGCGTGTGGTAGCCGTCGTCACGCACGCCCGTGACCGCCAGCGCGAGGTTGAGCTTGGCATGGGCGTCGGCCTCGAAGAGGCTCATGGCAACGGGCTCAGCGTCGCCCGCAGCGCCATCCATTCGTCGACCGAGAGCGTCTGGGGACGCCGATCGGGGGCGATGCCGCAGGCGGCGAGTCCGGCATCGACCCGCTCTCGATCGAGACCCGGCAGCTGGCGAGCCAGCACGTTGTGGATCATCTTGCGGCGTTCCCGGAAGCCCGCCTGCACCAGGCGCCACAGCTCATCCTCGTCCTTCTCGCCCAACCGCCGTTCGCGGATGTGCCCGCTGAGGATGGCAGAGTCGACCTCGGGTGCGGGTTCGAAGGCCGCCGCGGGCACCGTGAAGGCGACCTCGACGTGGGCGTGGTATTGGACGAAGACCGACAGGTAGCTCATGCCCCCGGGTGGTGCCGCGATGCGCTCGGCGACCTCCTTCTGGACCATCATCACGAAGCGGGTCGGCCGTGGCTCGGCTCCGAGGATGCGGTGCAGGATGGGGCTGGTGATGTGATACGGCACGTTGGCCACCAGGGCCCACGGCTCGTCGACCACGTCTGCCAGCTCCACGTCGAGGAAGTCGGCTTCGACGGTTCTCAAGCCGGGATCATCCACGAACCGCTGGCGCAAGTGTCCCGCGAGGCGGAAGTCGAGCTCCACCGCGGTGACCGACGCGCCGGCCGCCAGCAGCTGCGCCGTGAGGATACCGACGCCCGGCCCCACCTCCACGATGCGCTCCCCGGGGCTCACGTCCGCGACCTCGACGATGCGCTCGAGCACGGCGCCGTCCGCGAGGTGGTTCTGCGAGAGCGACTTGCGTGCGCCCAAGCCGTGTTGCTTCAGGTATCGTGCGACCGTCTCGGGACCCAGATGGGCGGCGTCGAGCTCGACGTCATCCCGCGGCATCCTCAGACCGCCAGCTTGAGCGAGGGCCGCGCGTCGAGCGTGCGGTCTCCCCGAACGCCCGCGCCATGCCGGTGATACGCGGCCGCAGCGATCATGGCAGCGTTGTCGGTGCACAGGCCGGGCCGGGGCACGACGAGCGGCACGCCCAGGCCCCGGGCGCCCTCGTCGATGCGGTCTCGGAGGACCGCGTTGGCGGCCACCCCTCCCCCCAGGATGATCGACTTGGCACCGAGCTCTCGGGCGGCGCGAAGGAGCTTCGACGAGAGCACGTCCACGACCGATTCCTGGAAGGCCCAGGCCAGCTCGGCCACGTCTGCCTCGGCAAGGTTCGAGCCATCGAGCTCACGCGACTGGGGCGGCAGCCCCAGGGCCTCGGCGACCTCGTGGCGTGCCGCGGTCTTGAGCCCGGAGAAGGAGAAGTCGAAGGAATCGCCCATCCAGGCCCGAGGGAATCGGCGATCGTGCGCGGTGGCGCCCGCGGCCGCCTTCATGATGGCCGGCCCGCCCGGGTACGAGAGCCCCAGCAGCCGGCCGACCTTGTCGAAGGCCTCACCGGCAGCGTCGTCCACGGTCTGTCCGAGGAGGCGATAGGTGATGTGGTCCTCCATCTCCACGATGAAGGTGTGGCCTCCGCTGACCACCAGCGCTACCAGCGGGAATTGCGGTGCGGGCTTCTCATCCTCGTCGGGGTCGAGCAGCCAGGCCGCGTAGATGTGGCCCTCGAGGTGATTGACCGGCACCAGCGGCAGGCCGACGCTCCAGGCCAGCGTCTTGGCCATGGTGATGCCCACGAGCAGCGATCCGGCGAGCCCCGGGCCTTCGGTCACGGCGACCGCGTCGAGCTCGCTCCAAGCCTCGATCCCGGCTCGGGTGCGGGCCTCATCGAGCACGGGGATCATCCAGCGCAGGTGGGCACGCGCGGCGACCTCGGGCACGATGCCACCGGTGGCCGAGTGCAGGCGCACCTGGCTGGCGATGACGCTGGCCACGATCCGGCGACCACCCTCCACCACGGCCACGGCCGTCTCGTCGCAGGAGGACTCGACCGCGAGGATGCGTCTGCTGCTCACAGGTCCAGCACCTCCGGGGGATCATCTGGATCGGGCACGAAGCCGGGATCATCGGGCAGCACGTCGGTGGCGTAGCGGGCACGCTTCCTCGCCACGAGCGCCTGCATCTCGGGTGTCTCGAGGCGGTCCGTGGTCATGATCAGGGCATCTTCGCCGTTGTCGGTGTAGTAGCGGGGGCGGACACCCACCGGCTTGAAGCCGAATTCCTGGTACAGGCGTCGCGCCGCGGCGTTGCTGAGCCGGACCTCCAGCGTGCACACGGCTGCCCCCAGGTCGGCCGACAGCTCCATCAGCTCCACCAGCAGCAGCCCGCCGATGCCGCGGCGGCGATAGGCGGGCAGCACCGCGAAGGTGGTCAGGTGAGCCTCGTCGACCATCAGCCAGATGCCGGCATAGGCGATGACGCGTGCCCCCGCTCGGACCACGATGTAGCGCGCGAGGCGGTTGGTCTCGAGCTCCTGGCGGAAAGCATAGGGCGGCCACGGTGTGGGGAACGAGGCGCTTTCGATGGCGTGGACCGCGGGGATGTCCTCGGCGGTCATCTCCGCGACCACCAGCCTCACCGGAGGTCGGGCGACCATCCCAGGTCCTCCGCTGCTCGCTTGACGCCCCGCGGCAGGGCCACGTAGGCCGGGGTCAGGGCGGCCACGTCATCGTTCTCACCGGCATCGAGGCGTGCGCGGACCAGCGCCAGCAGGGCCCTCGGCATGGCCTCCACGGCAGCGGCACCGAGGCGGGCGGCCTCTGCTCCGAGCAGCTCCGCGTCCATGTCGACCGCCAGCACGGGCCTGCCCGCGACGGCCTCCGCGAGCTCGCCGGGCGCGACGAGCCGGGGGTCCTCCCCGACCCGAGCGAGGTAGTGGTCGCGAGCACCGGCCGGCAGCACCACGGCCGCATCTGCGCGCGCACCGGCATCGGTCCCCGCCTGGCGCAGCGCGTCGGACGACCTGACGCCGACCACCACGAGCTCGCGGGCGTAGGCGAGCGTCTTGAGCGTGGCCAGGCCCACGCGCAGGCCGGTGAACGAGCCGGGGCCCGTGCCCACCCCCAGCGCGCCGATATCGGCGAGGGAACCGCCGGCCTCGGTGAGGACCTCGTCGATCTGCTCGAGCAGGTGCGAGCCGTGGCGGTGCTGGACATCGCGACGGCTGAGCGCGACCGGCTCCGCGCCGCCCAGGACCACGATGCTGGCGCGCGTCGAAGTGTCGACCGCGAGGATCAGGCTATCGTTCATCCCACGGCCTCGCGCCAGGCGCGAGCCGCCTCGAGGTAGCGTTTCGCGACCTCCCCGTGCCCGCTGATCTCGATCTCGCGCGTCTCGGCGTCGGCCGCTTCGATGGCCACGGTCAGGCGCGCGGGGTCAAGGCCCTCGTCGAGCCGATCGGCCCACTCACTCAGCGTCACGCCCGCATCCTGGCGCTCATCGAGCAGGCCGCCGGCCAGGACCTCGTCAGCGCCCGCGAGGCGATAGAGATCCTGGTGGAAGAGCGTGAGGCGGCCCTGGTACTCGGCCATCAGCGTGAAGCTGGGGCTGTTGACCACCTCATCGATGCCGAGACCGACCGCGAAGCCCTTGGCGAACTGCGTCTTGCCCGCCCCCAGCGGACCTACCAGCGCGAGCCGGTCGCCGGCCCTGGCAGCCGGCGCCAGCGCCGCCGCGAAGGCCCGTGTCTGCTCGGTCGAGCCGGTGCGGACGGACAGCGCGAGGTGCTGCCGGTCGGGATCGGACATGGTCATCGCGGCAGGCTAGCCGAGACGCTCCAGGACGGTCAGGGGCACGCAATGGCGCTCCACGTCGCCGCCGGGACCGCGGAGCTCCACGAACCCGCCGGGGGCATAGCTGCCGCCGGGCCAGCGTCGCGGACCCGAAAGCCCGACCAGTCGACCCTCGTGGTCGCGATGATCGCCCCGTACCACGCGGACGGTGCCGGCCGGACGCGAGACCGCCTCGAGCAACGGTCCCGTATCGCCGTCGACCAGGAGCGTACGGGATGCGGGCAGCAGGCCGACCTGGCGGCCGTCGGCGGCCACCAGCAGGTCCCACAGGTGTCCCGGGATGGGCGCGCGCCCATGGCCTCCCAAGGCCACCAGGCCGAACGGCGCCGCAGCGTGCAGGGCCGCCTGCTGACGTGCCTCCGATGAGATCAGCTGACGCATGTCGCGGCTGGCCACGCCGCCGGTGATGACCCCGGCCGCGCCGATCGCGCGAGCACGCGAGAGCGCCTCGATGTCGATGCGCGCGCCGACCACCAGGATCGCGCCGGCGGCGCTCACGTCGATGCGCGAGGTCTGGATCTCGGCGCCGGGGCCATCGACGGCTACCAGCAACCGGCCCACCGTCGGCCGACCCCAGCCGATGCGGGCGTCGACCGCAAGCCCGCTGGCGCGCAGGTCGACCCGGGCAGGCGTGACCGCCTCGATGACACCGCTCGCGGGCGCGCTGATCACGACCTCACCGCTACCGGCCACGAGGCGGGTGATGCCATCGCGTCCGTGCTCACAGACGCGGGTCCGGTAGGTGGTCTCGCTGGAACGGCGGCCGAGGCGACCGGACGTGCCCGCGGGGACGTTGTCGAGCACCGCGCCGGGCGGGATGCCGATGACTGCGGCGCTGCTCTCGACCTCGATGGCCTCCTGATCGCGGAAGTGCTCGATGATGGGCTGGCCCAGCTCCACGGGCTGACCGGGCACCACCAGGGGCCGGTCAGCGAGGTGCAGCGGGATGCGCAGCAGGCGACCGCTCTCGGGGCGGCTCGCTGGAGGCACGAAGCGTCCGGCTTCGGGCTGCTGCACCGGCTCGACCGACTCCATCGGCTCGCTCAACGTTCGCCCCCGGCCCAGACCGGTGCCTCCCAGGCCTCGAGGGCGGCTCGGCGCGCATCGCCGCCGGCCGGCAGGTCGAGCGGGATGGGACGGGTGTCGACGAACAGGCCACCGAGCCCGCCGCTGACCTCCATCGTGATGGGCGCACCGTCGCTCCCGAGGACCGAGCCGGCGCCGGGATCGATGCCGATGCGCGCGGAGATGCCCGGCGGCAGATCGACGAGCTGGAGCAGACCGGGATCGAGGGTCAGGCGCTGGTCGCCGAGGGCGCTGGTGATGCTCATGGCGGCCGCTGCCTTGTTCTTCTTGCGCGCGCTCAGGGTGCCAGTCACGATGGCGCTGCCCAGCGGCAGCAACGCGTCGCGCATGAGGTCCGAGAGCAGCCGCTGGCGATCGGCCTCGACCGGCAGTGCGCCCAACGGGGCCAGCACGCCGGCGTGGTCGTGGAGCAGGCTCACGGCACCGGCACGTCGCACGCCGTCGATGACCGCGAGTGCGAGCGCGGCTGGCGGCAAGCCCGCGAAGGCGCCGCCGCTCAGGACGGTCACGCCGCTGCCCCGCGATCGTCCCGCGTCCGTCTGGCCGTCACGCCAGACCGTCTCGAGGCGCTCGAGCGCCCCACGCAGGGCGGCCAGGCGCAGGTGGGCGTCGTCCATACCCCACGACGCCCAGGGGCGAAGCACGAGGTCGCGCAGCCCATCGAGGCGGGCCGCGGGGTCACCACCGCCCAGCGTGCACCAGCGCAGCACCTCCTCGCCGAAGGCCTCGTCATCGAGCAGCTGCGGCGGTAGCGATGCTGCGAGCGCGAAGGTGCCGTGGCCCGCTTCGACACCAGGGCCAGCCACGGTGCGAGAGCCGGAGGACGCGCCGATCTCGATCCCGTCGACGGGCGCGCCGAGCACGCTCGCGAGTGAGGCGATCGAGGCGCGCAACGCGGTGCGGGCGTCGATCCCGGGGGTGGCGCCGTGATCGGCCAGGTGGCGCCCGACCTGCAGGGCCGCGTCGCGCAGCATCGAGTCGGCCGTGACCGGCACCGGGTCGGGCGCCGGCAATGAGAAGAGCCGACCGTCGGGGATGCCCTCGGGGCGGTCGACGAAGGGGCCGCAGGCGATGACCGCCAGGTCATCCCGAAAGCGTGCCAGCGAGGCTGCTCGCGGCCACAGGCGCTGGGCCGTCTCGAACTCGTTCTCCTCCACGCCCTCGCGACCACCCATGACCACCGCAACGGTGCGCGGGTCGAGGCAGCTCTCGCCCAGCCCCACGATGTCCGGGGCTGCGCCGTAGAACCGTCCGCCGATCGTCCATCCCGCGCCCACGAACGCGCGCTCGAGCGACTCGCCGGTCTCGGCGGAGGCGGCCACCAGCACGGCTCGGGGCGGCGGGCCGGTGAAGACCTCCAGGCGGGACCACTCGCGCCAGCCCTGCATCGAGCCGGCGACGGAGGCATCGGTGCGCGCGACGCGCCAAGCGAGGTCCTCGAGGACGGACTCGGGATCGACGCCCACCGGGGCAGCACCGGCGGCGACCATGCGATAACGCCCGTCCACGGGCGCGATGAGCGCAGCGGTCGTGCTGATGGTGCCACGGTCGAGCGCGAAGAAGGCGGGAGTGTCCTGGGTCACGCGTCAGATGGTAGCCGGGACCGGCTCAGAGGGCCGGCGATCAGGCGTCGAGGGCGTATTCGGCGTCGAGCTCCTCGAGGCGATCGATGAGCCGCTCGATGCCGTCATCGTCAGCCAGCAGGCTGCTGGCACCGGGATCCTCGCCGCCGAAGATGCGGTGGATGGCCGGATCGAAGAAGAGCATGCCCAAGCCATCGAGCGAACCGGCACCGCGGTTGGCTTCGAGGAACAGCACGGCCGGCACGGTCACCCCCCGCATCATGATCTCACGCGCGACATTCTCGATATCGTCGCCGTCATAGCCACGGAAGTCCGGAGACTCCGGGAGCTGCTCGGTCATCTCGGGCGGTCGTAGCAAACCCCTGTTCCC
This sequence comes from uncultured Chloroflexia bacterium, assembly GCA_963731995.1. Taxonomy (GTDB): domain Bacteria; phylum Chloroflexota; class Limnocylindria; order Limnocylindrales; family CSP1-4; genus JAFMJV01. The sequence goes on along the minus strand of CAVSXV010000012.1, from coordinate 37,609 downwards.
TCCTGGAGGACACGTCCAACCGGCACGGCTGCAAGAGCGGGTCCCTCTCTACCCGGATCCTCGCGACCGGTCAAGGATGTCGCTTGGCGCCGGTCCCGGTGAGGCTTTGCTCCGCGTCAGCGGTACCAGCGCTCGGATGGTACACCCGGGCCAGCCGCTGAGCCATGCTGGTGAGCACTTCCCAGGCGATGGTGTTGCGTCGGCGCGCCAGTTCCCCGGCGCTGATGCGGTCTTCGCCCTGCGCGCCGAGGAGCACGAACTCCTCGTCGTAGTCGAGCCCGGGCAGGTCGGTGACATCGACCGTGACCGCATCCATCGAGATGCGCCCCACGAGCGGTACCCGCCGCCCCCGCACGAGGACCTCGGCGCCGGGCTGCGAGCTGCGCAGGTAGCCGTCGCCATAGCCCACGGGCAGGACCGCGATGCGCGTCGTTCGGTGGGCGCGCCAGGTGCCGCCGTACCCGACCGTGCCACCCTCCGGCACCTCGCTGAAGGCGATCGGTCGGGCCTTGAGCGACATCGCCGGGCGCAGGCCGCGGGCCGCCTCGAGCGCATCGGGCGCGACGGGCAGCCCTTCGTCCAGCACGCCGTAGCTGGCGATGCCGGGTCGGACCAGGTCGAGGGCGGGTTCGTCACCGGTGAAGATGCCGCCCGAGGCTGCGCTGTGACGCGGCGGGACCGGGATGCGCGCCTCGCGCAGGGCCGTGGTGGCCACGTCGAAGCGCAACAGCTGGCCGTCAGAGGTGGGCGGGTCTTCGGGACTGTGCAGATGGGACCACAGCCCGGCCAGCTCGACAGCGGGATCGGCCTGCGCCTGTGCGGCCACGGCCACGACCGCCTCGGGCTGCAGACCTCCACGGCCCATGCCGGTCTCGACCCCGATGTGGACCCGCGCCGGTGGCCGGTCGGCGCGGGCGGCCCCACGGATGGCATCGAGGTCGGCCATCGCCATGACCGGCAGCTCGATGTCGTATTCGAGCGCCTCGGGCACGGCCGGGTGCGGTACCGGGTAGAGCATGATGATCCGCGCTCCGACCGCGGAGCGGAGGGTGATGGCCTCATCGAGGGTGGCCACGCAGAGCGCCTCGACCATGGGCTCGATGGCGCGGCTCACCGCGACCATGCCGTGGCCGTAGGCCTCGGCCTTGACCACCGGTGCCAGCGCCGCCTCACCGACGACCGCACGGATGAGCCCGAGGTTGTGGCGGATGGCGTCGAGGTCGATCTCGAGCCAGGCGCCGCGACGGTCGGTCACGCGGGACCCTCGGGTGCCTCGAGCCCCAGCCGGCCACCGCGGTCGCGTTCACGTAGGGCCGCGAGGTGGCGGCGAACACGCGGGATGGCCGGCAGCAGGTCGGTGGCCATCAGGCCGGCATCGCCGAGGTGGCTGCTGAGGTCCTCGGCGGCGCGAGCGTGCAGGTAGACGCCAAGGGCCGCCGCCTCGAAGGGGGCCAGTCCCTGCCCGACCAGCGAGGCGATCACGCCCGCGAGCACGTCGCCACTGCCCCCGGTGCCGAGCGCCGGCAGCTCGAACGGCGCGGTCAGTTCACGGCCGTCGGACGCGGCGATCACGGTGTGGGCACCCTTGAGCACCACCGTCACGCCCCAGCTGCGGGCAGCCTCGAGGGCCGCGGCCCGTCGTTCCTCGTCGGACTGCCCGGTCTCGTGACCGAGGCGGGCGAACTCGCCCGGGTGCGGCGTGACCACGACCGCTCGTCCCAGACGGTCCCACCAGCCGGGCATCTCGGCCAGCACGGCCAGCGCCCCGGCGTCGACGACGGCCGGCGTGCCCTCGGCGGCCAGCAGCGAGGCGCTCAGACGGGCGACCGCTCGCGATGGCGGCAGACCCGGTCCCAGCAGCAACGCGTCATGTTGTAGCTCCCCGACGGTGGCCGCGGCTGCGGCGGGATCGACCTCGAAGGGCGCCGACTCGGCCAGCCCACGGGTGATGAGCTCGGGCACGCGTCCGGCGATGATCGGCTGCAGCGAGGCCGGCACACAGAGGGTCACCAGACCGCTGCCCGCACGCATCGCCGCGCTGCCGGCCATCAGTGCGGCACCGGCGTAGTCGAGCGAGCCGGCCACGGCCAGCACCCGTCCGAAGGTGCCCTTGTGGCCGCGCGGATCGCGCTCGGGCAGGAGGCGGGCAGCCGCGATCTCGTCGATGAGCCCGCTCCGGGAACCGGTCACTCGGGCTCCGGCTTGGGATCGGCCGCGACCTGGGCTCCGGCTTCGGCGGCCCGCACCTCGGCGTCGAGGTCGCGCAGGCGGCGCATGCGAGCCATGAGCTGCTTCTCACGGTCGTCCATGCGGGCTTCCATGTCGATGGGGAAGACGAACTCGCCGCCCTCGGTACGGATCCCGAAAGCGACCGCCACCGCGTACTCGCGCTCGTGGCTGATCGAGACCGCGATGCGCTCCATGCCCAGCTGGTCGGCACGTGCCAGCGCCCGATCGTGGAGCCGGCACATGGGTGCCCCCGTGGGCAGGCGGATGATCTCGATCTCGCGCCAGCCGACACCACGGACGCCGAGCCCAAGCACCTTGGAGACGGCCTCCTTGGCCGCCCAGCGCCCGGCGAAGTTCTCGGGGCGGTCACGCACGTAGGCGTCCTCGTGGTCGGTGAGCACACGCGACGCGAAGCGGCGACCGTGCTTGGCGATGGCCGCCCGGATGCGGTCGACCTTGATGATGTCGATGCCGACCTCCTGGGCGCCCGGCGGTGGCGTGGGCAGGCCGGTCACTCGACCGTCACCGACTTGGCCAGGTTGCGCGGCTGATCGACGTTGGTGCCGCGCTCCACCGCCGTGTGATAGGCGAAGAGCTGCAGCGGGATGATGGCCAGCGCCGGGCTCAGCATCTCGACGGTGGGCGGCACCCACATGATGTCGTCGGCCACGGCCTTCATGCGATCGTCCCCTTCGGTCACCACCGCGATGACGCGCGCGTCGCGAGCGCGACCTTCCATGAGGTTGCTCACCAGCTTGTCGTGCACCGCCGTGCGCGTGGCCACCGCCACCAAGGGCACCTCCGCATCGAGCAGCGAGATGGGCCCGTGCTTCAGCTCGCCCGCGGCATAGCCCTCGGCATGGACGTAGCTGACCTCCTTGAGCTTGAGCGCGCCTTCGAGCGCGGCTGGATAGGTGATGCCGCGGCCCACGTACATGTAGCCCCGCGAACCCACGTACCGGCGAGCCAGCTCGGCTGCCGATGCCTCGTTCATCTCGATGGTGCGCTCGGCGCTGGCCGGCAGCGCACGCAGGCCCTCGACCAGGGCCTTCTCGTAGAGCTCGTCGAGTCCGCCCCGTGACTTGGCGATCTGGGCTGCCACCAGCAGCAATGTCACCACCTGGGTCACATACGTCTTGGTGGCCACGACCGCGATCTCCGGTCCGGCCTGCAGGAAGAGCACGGCGTCGGCCTCTCGGGTGATGGCCGAGCCGACCGTGTTGGTCACAGCCACCACCGGGCAGCCCTTCTCGCGCGCCAGCCGGGTGGGCGCCAGCGTGTCAGCGGTCTCGCCTGACTGGGTGACCGCGATGACCAGTGTCTTCTGGTCCAGCGGCGGCGGGTCATAGCGGAACTCCGAGCCCACGTTCCAGCGGGCCGGGAGGCCGGTCCAGGCCTGCAGGGCGGTGGCCGCGACCGCCGCGGCATAGGCGGCCGAGCCGCAGGCGATGAGCTCGATGCGCTCGATGTAGGGCAGGATCGGCCGCAGCGGCTCCAGCTCCGGCACGCGCACCGCGTCCCCGTGGATGCGACCAGCGATCGCGGCGCGGATCGCCTCCGGCTGCTCGTGGATCTCCTTGAGCATGTAGTGCTCGTAGCCGCCCTTCTCGGCCGCCTCGAGATCCCACTCGATCTCGCTGACCGGGCGCTCCTGCTCGCGCCCGACCAGGTCGGTGATGATGACCGATCCGGGCCGGATGTCCGCCACGTCGCCTTCCTCGAGGAAGATGACCCGGCGAGTGTGGGCCAGCACCGCAGCCACGTCGGAGGCCAGGAAGGCCTCGCCGTCGCCAAGCCCGACGATGAGCGGCACGTTCATCTTGGCACCGACGACGCGCTCGGGCTCGCCCTTGTGGATGACCGCCAGCGCATAGGCGCCGTGGGCCCGCAGCAGGGCCGTTCGCACCGCGGCCGAGAGGTCACCGTCGTAGGCCTCCTCCACGAGATGGGCGATGGCCTCGGTGTCGGTCTCGGAGTCGAAGACGTGGCCGGCCGCCTCCAGCTCTTCCCGCAGCTCGATGAAGTTCTCGATGATGCCGTTGTGGATGACCGTCAGCTCGCCGGTGCAGTCCACGTGGGGATGGGCATTGAGGTCGTTGGGCCGGCCGTGCGTGGCCCAACGGGTATGGCCAAGGCCCGTGGTCGAGGGCGGGGTGCCCTCGGCGAGCGCGGCACGCAGGACGTCGATCTTGCCCGCTCGCTTCTTGACGAAGAGGTCACCCGCCTCGGTGACCAGGGCGATGCCGGCCGAGTCATAGCCGCGGTACTCGAGGCGCGCGAGGCCCTCGATGAGCACCGGTGCCGCCTGGTGATGCCCTACGTAGCCGACGATCCCGCACATGCGCTAGCGCTCCTGGTTCAGTCGTTCGGCCGCCAGGGCCGCCAAATCGTCCGCGAGACGCAGCACGCGCGCCCCATCCCGGCCCTCCACCATGATCCGCAGCCTTGGCTCGGTGCCTGAGGGACGAACCACGACACGGCCCTGGCCTTCCATCTCGGCCTCGGCCGCCGCGACGGCCTCGGCGAGCACCCGGTCGGCCTGCCACTCCTTGGACTTGACCCGCACCGCGCGCTGCTGCTGGGGGTCGAGCGGGATCACTGCCGCGAGCTCGCTCAAGGGACGGCCGGAGCGGGCCAGGATGTCGAGGATCTCGAGGGCGGTGACGATGCCATCACCGGTGGTGGTGTGCTCGCGCACGATGACGTGGCCGCTCTTCTCACCGCCGAGACCGGCGCCCGAGAGGAGCATCGAGTCCACGATGTAGCGGTCGCCGACCTTGGTGCGCAGGACGCGGCCACCGGCCTCTTCCACGGCCCGGGCCAGGCCACCGTTGCTCAGGATGGTCACGACCATGGTGTCCTCGGCAAGCGCTCCGCGCGCGAGGCGATCGAGGGCGATGATGCCCAGCAACTGGTCGCCATCGACGACCTGACCGCGCTCGTCGATGGCCACGCAGCGGTCGGCATCGCCGTCGAGGCTGAAGCCGACGTCACCGCCCTGCTCGGCCACCACGGTGGCCAGCGTCTCGGGCACCGTGGCACCGCAGTCGAGGTTGATGTTGAGCCCGTCAGGCTGGTGGAAGTGGGCCGTCACCTGCGCACCGGAAGCGGCCAGGATCTCCTGGGCCACGCCAGACGCAGAGCCGTTGGCGCAGTCGACGTGGACCCGCAAGTCGGAGCCGATGCGGCGAGCCATGCCCAGGCGATGCTCGAGGTAGTAGCGCATGTCGTCGCGGGCGTCGACGACGCGGCCGAGGGCATCGTTGCGCGGGCTGCCCAGCTCCTCGGAGCGGATGATCAGCGTCTCGAGCTCATCCTCCATCTCGTCGTCCAGCTTCAGGCCCTTGCCGCTGAGCACCTTGAGACCGTTGTCCTCGGCCGGGTTGTGGGAGGCGCTGACCATCACCCCCACGGCATAGTCACCGACCGCCGTCACGTGCGCGAGCGCGGGCGTGGGACAGACACCGAGCGTGTGGACGTGGGCGCCGGCACTGGTGCCACCGGACATCAGCGCGGCCACCAGCATGTCCCCCGAACGACGGGTGTCCTGGCCCACGAGGATGCGACCACCGGGTCCGGCCAGGCGGGTGGCCAGGGCGCGACCCAGGGCGTGGGCGAGCGAGGGCTTGAGGTCTTCGTTGGCCACGCCGCGGATGCCGTCGGTGCCGAAGAGGCTGCTCACGAGGCTTCGGAGACCCTGACGCGCACGGCCTCAGGGGTGACGCGGACCACCTCGGTGCCGCGGGGGGATCGAACGATGGGCATGACCTCATTGTCGCCCACCTCGAGACCGGCGACCGGGACCTCCACGCTGAGCTCCTCGACCGCCAGCTCGTCGAGCTGTGCCAGCGGCCCCGAGATGACCACGCTGACCGAGGGTTGCTCGACGCGATAGCTGAACGCGGGCTGGGCCCCGGTGATGGCCGTGCCCACCTCGTAGCTTCGCGAGCCAAGGGTCTCGGTGAAGGTGACGATGACGCTGACGACGTCCTGCCGTGCGGTCAGGTCCTCGGCCAGCGCCAGTGGTACCTCGGAGACGAGCTCGACCGACTGGCCGCTGATGTCCAGTGGCTCGGTGGAGACATGGTCGAGGCCGCGGATCTCGGGGCTCTCGCCGCTGACGGTGACGGTGGCAGGCAACACCGAGACATTGTCCACGCGTCGGCCGCGGGCCGGCTCGCCGACGAGCTCGGGGATGACCGGCAGGGTGGCGTAGGCCAGCTGGCGAGCCACATCAGCCTGGACCCTGATGGAGGCGGGTTGCACGTCCACGCCCGGCACGATGGCGCCGACCTCGTCGAAGGCCTCGAGCGTGACCTCCTGGTCGATGTTGATGCCGCTGGCGTCCACGAGGAAGTGGCCTTCGACCGTGCGCACGTTCTGCAGGCGCGAGGAGGCGCCGGTGATGGTGGCCTGGTTGGGCTCGACGGTGATGGGCCCCAACTCGATGCCCTCAGGCAGCGGCCCGTGGTCGACCTGCACGGGCATGGTGCGCGAGACGACCTGGTCCACGCGCAAGGTCACCCCCGGCGGGTCGTAGTCCACCACGCGGATGCGGGGATCGACCGGAAAGACGTCGACCGGCACGTCGACGGTGTTGGCCCCGGGTCGCGGCACCACCGAGGAGAGGTCGACACTGGCCCGGAAGCTGTCGTTGGTGAGCGCCGCGGCGACCGCTTCGGGCGCGCTGAACTCGATGCGCTCGACAGCTCCGGGGTCGTCGAGCAGGGCGCCACCGGTGGGTGCGTTGAGGACCTCGATGGGCACCGGGCCGGTCCAGGTCTGCGTGGACTCGGAGATGGCCACGCCCATGTAGAGCACCGTGGCCAGGCCCAGCGCGGTCAGCTTCAGGGGCCAGTTGGCGAAGAGCATGCCCGTGATGGCGCTCACCTGGCGGTCCCCCCGTCCGGGGTTCCGTCGGGGGCTTCGTCTGCGCCGGGGCCAGCCGCTCGACCACGCCAGGAGAAGCGTCGCGTACGAGTGCTGATCTCGGCCGGGGCGAGGAGACCGTAGAGCCGTTGGCGCAGCTCGTCCTCGTCGATATCACGCACGATGTCGCCACCGACCGCGAGACTGATGGAACCGCTCTCTTCGCTGACCACGACAGCTACCGCGTCGGTCTGCTCGGAGATACCCAGCGCTGCGCGATGGCGCGTGCCGTAGTCCTCGAGAGAGCCTTCGCGATCGGCCAACGGCAGCATCACCCCGGCGGCCACGATCTCGTCGCTCTGTACGAGCACCGCGCCATCATGCAGCGGATAGCCCGGGGCGAAGAGCGAAGCCAGCAGCTCGGCACTCAGGTCGCCGTGGATCATCACGCCCGTCTCGGCCATGTCGCCGAGGGCGGTGTCACGTTCGACGACGATGAGTGCGCCGGTACGCCGTCGTGAGAGCTTGGCAGCCGAGGACGCGAGCAGGCCGGCCACGCGCTGATGCCCGCCTACGGCCGAACCGCCGACGATGGCCACCGAACCCACGCGACCGATGCGGTCGAGGCCGCGACGCAGCTCCGGCTGGAAGACGACCACGAGGGCCACGAGACCGACCACCGCACCAGTCTGGAGGATGCCCGAGAGTAGGCGTAGGTCGAGCTGGAGGGCGAGAACGTAGACGGCGTAGACGATCGCGGCCCCGATGGCCAGTCGCACCGCGCGCGTGCCCTGGATGAGGCGCAGCACCAGATAGATGAGGACTGCGGTCAGGAAGATGTCGAGCAGTGCGCTCGGTTCGATCCGCAGACCCGCGGCTAGGTCACGCAGCTGATCCATCTGCGGCTGAGACTACCACCGGCGCGCCGAGGGGGCGTCGGTGCCGGGGGCGCGCTCAACTCGCACTGGACGCGAGGCGTTCCAACTCCGGCGAGAGCGTCCGGAAGTCGCGCGCCAGAGCCGCGAGGGCGTTGCGCCGGAGAGGGTCGTCGTCGATGTCGAGCCGGTGGGCGATGAGCAGGACTCGCTGGACGCCGAGCTCGACCCAGCCACGACGCAGGTAGAGCATGGCCATCACGAAGTGGATGTCGATGTTGCCGGGCCGGGCCTCGAGGCCACGCAGGCAGGCATCGATGGCTGCATCGAAGTCGTTGATGGCGACATAGCCGTTGGCGGCCGTGAGGAAGGCGGCCGAGGCCACGCCCAAGTCGCCCGCGGCGCGGGCTGCAGCGCCGTTGATGACGTGTTGTTCGATCTCGAGCAGACGCGGGTCTGCCGGCTGCCGAAGCGGCCGACCGGCACGCTCCATGGCCTCGATCTGCGCGGCCCGGGAGCGGGCCGCGCCGGCCTCGTCGACACGTCCGCTCGTGGCCAGCGCAGCGGCCTTGCCCTCGAGGGCCTCGCGATCGGCAGGCGCCCGCTCGAGAGCGGCCTCGAAGGCGTCGAGGGCTTGGCCCGGCTGCTCCATGCCGAGGTAGACGTGGCCGATGCGGATATACGGTAGCGGCCGATCGGGCACCAGCGACGCCGCTTCCTGGTAGTGCCTGATGGCCTCGCGCGGCCGGCCCTTGACCACGGCCACGTGGCCACGCTGCAACGCATCCTTGTAGCGGACCGAGACAGGATCGCTCATCGTCTACGAGCCTCAGGCATCAAGGGGCCCGGGACGATGCCACGAAGGTCCCGGGCTGTCGCTCGGTGTGCTTGCCGGCGGTCCGGGGTGGACCTCCACCCCGGCCGGGACTGCCGCCAGAGTGCGGCGGCGCAGCCTCGTCCCTGGACGAGACTAGCGCTTGGTGAACTGCGGCGCCTTGCGGGCTCGCTTGAGGCCGTACTTCTTGCGTTCCTTCATGCGCGGGTCGCGCGAGAGAAGGCCGGCCTGGCGCAGCGGCACGCGCGCCTCGGGGTCCGACTGCAGGATGGCGCGGGCGATGCCGTGGCGGATGGCTCCGGCCTGGCCGTGGTGGCCGCCACCGTGCACCTTGACCATGGCGTTGAACTTGCCCTCGGTGTTGGTGACCCGGAAGGGCATGAGGATGTCCTGCAGGTCGACGGCGTTGCCGAAGTGCTCCTCGAGGCTGCGGCCGTTGACCACGACCTCACCCTCACCCGTCAGCAGGCGGACACGTGCGATGGCCGTCTTGCGGCGGCCGGTGCCCTCGTGGAAGGTGACCTGGTTCATCAGTTAGCGCCTCCTGCCGGAGCGGGAACCGGCTGCTGTGCCTCATGCGGGTGCTTGGATCCTGCGTAGACCTTGAGCTTGCGCATCTGCTGGGTGCCGAGACGCGTGTGCGGGACCATGCCCTTGACCGCGCGGCGGACGACCTCTTCGGGCCGACGATCCAGCAAGTGGCTCAGCTTCTCCTCGCGGAAACCGCCGGGATAGCCGCTGTGCCGGTAGTAGTGCTTGGTCTCCAGCTTGTTGCCGGTGACCTTGATCTTCTCGGCGTTGATGACGATGACGTGGTCACCGGTATCGATGTGGGTCGAGTACGTGGGCTTGTGCTTGCCCGTCAGCAGTCGCGCCACACGCGTGGCGAGACGGCCGAGCGTCTGACCGTCGGCATCGACGACCAACCACTGGCGCTCGATCTCACTTGCCTTTGGCGTGTAGGTCCTGCTCATGGCCCCTGTCGTGCTTCCTTGTCGTTGTCCTGGTTCGTGACGGTCCGATCACCACCCGCCGCAGGCAAAGCCCGTGTGCGGGGACGACCGCCCCTTCGAAGGCCCGTCCCGGCGAGCGCAGCTCGCGGTCGAGGTCCTCTGCTGTGGCCCGTCCCATCCCGATACGGATGAGGGCGGCCACGATGCTTCGCACCATCTGCTGCAGGAAGGCGTCGCCAGCCACGTCGATCGTGACCAGGTGACCTCGCCTGCGTACCCGGATCTCATAGAGCGTCCGGACAGACGTGCCCTGAACGCGTCCGAAGGCCGAGAAGTCGTGCCGGCCGACCAGCTGCTGGGCGGCCTCGTGCATGGCTCCGGCATCGAGCGGTTCATCGAGTTCGTGGACGGTGCGCCGACCGAGTGGTTTGCGCGGTCCGGTCCAGATGCTGTAGCGATACTCCCTCCGCGTCGCGGCGCGACGAGGATCGAAGTCGAGCGCCACCCGCGTCAGTGGCCCGATCGCGACGTCCGGGGGCAACAATGCCCCGATCGCCTGACCAAGCTCCGACGCAGCCATCCCGCCGGACCAGGTGAACGCGATCACCTGCCCGGTGGCATGGACTCCGGCGTCCGTCCGACCGGCCGCTTTGATCCGGATGGTGGGCTCACCCGACAGGTGGACCAACACGCGCTCCAGCTCTCCCTGGACGGTCCGACGACCAGGCTGGGCCTGGAAGCCGGCGAACTCCGTGCCGTCATATTCGACCCGTGCGCGATACCGCACGGGGCCGCCCTCTCGGGCGTGCTTCATCTTGTCCGTCGTTCCCTGACGCTCACGCGCCCGGTCAGGCGGGTTGGCTAGACGAGCTCGAGCTGGACCATCGGGGCGCTGTCGCCGGCACGAGGGCCGAGCTTCACGACCCGGGTGTAGCCCGAGTTGCGATCCCCATAACGGGGCACGATCTCGTCGTAGAGCTTCTCGATCACGAGCGGCTCATCGGGCAGCTCGGCCACGATGCGGCGACGCTCGGCGAGCGAACCACCCTTGGCCAGCGTGATGACACGCTCGACCATGCCCCGCACCTCCTTGGCGCGGGCCTCGGTGGTCTTGATCTGTTCGTAGCGCAGGACAGCCACGATGAGGTTGGCGTACATGGCCTGACGGGGTGCGGTCTTGCGGCCGAACTTGCGGCCATCGATGCGATGTGCCATCGCCTACGCGTCCTCCTCGGCGAAGGGCTCGTCAGCGACCTCGACGTCCTCGTCCTCAGCGGACTCGTCCTCGAAGCCCTCGAGCGCCTCATCCTCAGGCGGGAGGAACCCGCGCATGCGCAGCCGGTCCTTCATCTCGTCGAGGGACTTCTTGCCGAAGTTGCGCATCCGCAGCAGGTCCTCGTCCTGGAGCTGCAGCAGCTGCCCGACCTTGACGATGTTGTTGCGCTTCAGCGAGTTGTAGGCCCGCATCGGCAGGTCCAGGTCCTCGATGGGCATGTCAAGCACGTTGGGCGGCAGCGTCTCCTGGCCGCTCACGGCCTCGACCTCGCTGGTGAGCTGCCGGCCGGCCGTGGTGAACTGACCGAACTGCTCCACGAGCATCTCCGCGGCGCGCGAGAGCGCTTCCTCCGGGGAGATGGTGCCGTCCGTCTCGATCTCGAGCGTCAGCTTGTCGTAATTGGTGACCTGCCCGACGCGGGTGTTCTCGACGTGATAGTCGACCTTGCGCACGGGCGTGAAGATGGCGTCCACGGGGATGACCCCGATGGGCAGGCCTTCCTTGGTGTCGTCCGCGGACAGGTAGCCGGTGCCACGCTCCACGGTCAGGTCCATCTCGATGGTCGCGTCCGGCTCCAAGGTCAGGATGTGCTGGTCGGGATTGACGATCTCGATGTCCGCGGACTCGACGATGTCGGCCGCGGTGACCGGCCCGGCGCCGCTCTTGACGAGCTTCAGCTGGGTCGGGTGGGGGACGTAGCTCTTGAGCCGCAGCCGCTTGAGGTTGAGGAGGATCTGGATGACATCCTCCTTGACCCCGGCGATGGTGCTGAACTCATGGCTGACGTCGCGGATCTGGACAGACGTGACGGCCGCGCCCTCGAGGGACGAGAGCAGCACACGACGAAGCGCGTTGCCCAGGGTGACGCCGTAGCCCGCACGTAGCGGGCTGGCCTCGTACTTACCGTACGTCTCAGTCTCGAGCTCCTCGACGGACTCGATCTGGGCGTTCTCCAACTCGATCATGTGCTGGCGCTACCTCGAGTAGTACTCGACCACGAGCTGCTCGTTGAGCTCGAGCGGCATCTGGTCGCGGGTCGGCAGTGCGGCGACGGTGCCAACGAGCTTGTCGGCGTCGACGTTGACCCAATCAGGCTTCTGGGCGCCACCGATGGCGTCCTTCAGCTGCTTGAAGTATTCGGTCTTGCGGCTGGTGCCACGAACCTCGATCTTGTCGCCCTCGCGGACGCGGAACGAGGGGATGTTGGTGCGCACGCCGTTGACCTCGAAATGGCCATGGCCGACGAGCTGGCGGGCCTGGGGGCGGCTGCTGGCGAAGCCCATGCGGTACACCACGTTGTCGAGACGGGTCTCGAGCAGGCGCAGCAGGTTCTCGCCGGTGACACCGGGGCGTGAAGCCGCGGTGTCGTAATACTTCTTGAAGGGCCGCTCGTTGACCATGTAGACGCGACGCACCTTCTGCTTCTCGCGAAGCTGGATGCCGTAGTTGGACATCTTGCGGCGGCGGATGCCGTGCTGGCCGGGCGGCGTGCCACGACGCTCGAAGGGGCACTTCTTGGTGTAGCACTTGCTGCCCTTGAGGTACAGCTTCATGCCCTCGCGACGGCACAGGCGGGACACTGGTCCGCGGTATCGACTCATGATCGGCCTCCCTAGACCCGGCGCCGCTTGGGGGCGCGGCAGCCGTTGTGCGGGAGCGGAGTGACGTCGGTGATGGCGCTGACCTCGAGGCCGGCCGCCTGCAGCGACCGGATGGCCTGTTCGCGACCAGAACCGGGGCCCTTCACGAAGACCTCGATCTGGCGCATGCCGTGCTCCATGGCGCGCTTGGCGGCACCATCGGCAGCGAGGGCCGCGGCGTAGGGGGTGGACTTGCGAGAGCCCTTGAACCCGGCTGTGCCGGCACTGCCCCAAGCCACGACTGCGCCACTGAGGTCCGTGATCGTCACGATCGTGTTGTTGAAGGACGCCTGGATATGGACATGCCCCTGGGGCACGTTCTTCTTCTCCTTGCGCCTGGACTTCGTGGCGCGCTTTCGTTCCGCCATCGATCGAGTGTCTCTCCTGCGTCTCGCCGCGCGGTCGGCCAGCTACTGGGGCTGGGCCGCGGTGGCGTTGTGGGTTACTTCCTGCGTCGGATGCCGACGGTCTTCTTGGGACCGCGTCGCTGACGTGCGTTGGTCTTGGTGCGCTGGCCACGGACCGGCAGGTTGCGCCGGTGCCGCAGGCCGCGGTAGGAACCGATCTCCCCCAACCGCTTGATGTTCATGGCCGTCTCGCGGCGCAGATCGCCCTCGACGGTGTAGCGGCGGTCGATGATCTCGCGCAGGCGATTGACCTGCTCATCGGTGAGGTCTCGGACGCGCGTGTCCGGGTTCACGTTGGCCTGTGTGAGGACCTTCTGACTGGTGGACAGCCCGATCCCATAGATGTAGGTCAGCGAGATCTCCACCCGCTTCTCGCGGGGGATATCGATGCCGGCGATACGTGCCACCGTTCCTCCTAGCCCTGGCGCTGCTTGTGCTTGGGGTTGGAGCAGATGATCATCACTCGCCCCTTACGCCGGATCACCTTGCAGCGATCGCAGCGCCTCTTTACCGATGCAGAGACCTTCACGTCGTCCTACCCTGCGTCCTACTTGAGTCGATATGTGATGCGGCCACGGGAGAGGTCGTAAGGCGACAGCTCCACGCGTACGCGATCGCCGGGGAGGATGCGGATGAAGTTCATCCGCAGCTTGCCGCTGATGTGTGCCAGCACCTGATGCTTGTCCTCGAGCTCGATTCGGAACATGGTGTTGGGCAACGGCTCGATGACCGTTCCTTCGACCTCGATTGCATCTCGCTTAGCCACAGGCGACCGCTAGACCCCGACTACTTGTTGGGATGATCGGCGCCCCGGAAGCCGGAAACGGAGTTCGTCAGCCGGGCGCCAGCAAGCGCAGGGGCATTCCCTGCGCGCGAATGATGAGTGTATCAGAAGTCCACCTGAACCCGCAACCGGGGGCCGGGCTGAGCTCATGCGCTCACTCCGGCCGTGGGGCTGAGGCCCTCGATGGCCTCGCCGGCGGCGAGCGTCAGGACGCGCGGACCGTCAGCGGTGATGGCGATGGTGTGCTCCCAGTGCGCAGCCAGGCTGCCGTCAGCGGTGGCCACCGTCCAGCCGTCTGCCTTCACGCGCGTCTCGAAGGAGCCGATGGTGAACATGGGCTCGATGGCGATGCACAGACCGACCTCGATCTTTCGACCGCGGCGCCCGGTCCGATAGTTGGTGACCTGCGGCTCCTCGTGCATCTCGTTGCCGATGCCGTGGCCGACGTAGCCGCGGACGATGCCGTAGCCGGCCGCGAGCCCGACATCCTCGATGGCGCCTGCGACGTCCTCGAGCGTGGCACCGGGGACCGATGCCTTCACACCGGCGAGCATGCCCGCGCGCGTGACCTCAGAGAGCCTCCGCTTCTCGGGTGCGACCTCGCCCAGCAGGAAGGTCCTCGCGGAGTCGCCGTTCCAGCCGTCCACCTCCGCTCCGCAGTCGACCGAGACCATCATGCCCTCCTCGATGACCCGGTCATCGGGGATACCGTGCACGACCTCGTCGTCGATGGAGATACAGGTCGCGTGCTGGAACGGGGCAAGGTGGCCCTCGACGCCGATGAAGTTGGGCGTCCCTCCCCCGTCGCGGATGACCTCGTCGGCGATGGCGTTGAGCTGCAGCGGCGTGAGGCCCGGTCGGATGGCCGCGGCGACCGCGTCGAGCGCAACTGCGGTGAGGCGACCGGCCACGGCCATCTTCTCGATCTGCGATCGAGACTTGAGCACCACGCGCCGACGGTCGAAGAGCACCTAGGCGGTCGTCTTGCTGTTGATGAGGCGCAGCAGCTCCTCGGTCACGGCTCCGGGCGGCTGGTCGCCGGGGACAGAGAAGAGGACGTTGTTGCCGGCGTAGTAGTCGACGACCTCGAACATCGGCGGCAGCTGCATCTCGAGGCGGTCTCGAACCGTCTCCTCGCTATCGTCAGCGCGCTGGTAGAGCTCGGCGCCATCGATGTCGCAGATGCCGTCCTGCATCGGCGGCATGCCCACGAGGTGGTAGACGTGCTGGTCGTCGAGGGTGCAGATGCGACGGCCAGTGAGACGCGCCAGCAGCAGGTCCTGCGGGACCTCGATGTAGGGTACCGCGGCCACGGCGGTGCCGGCCCGGGCCAGCATCTCGTCGAGCGCTATGGCCTGGGCCACGGTGCGCGGAAAGCCATCGAGGATGACGCCAGCCGTGGCGTCCTTCCAGGTCAGGCGGTCATCGACCATGGCCACCACGATGTCGTCAGGGACAAGGGCCCCCGAATCCATGTACTCCCGGACCTGCTTGGCCAACGGCGTGTCGCTCTTGCGCATGGCCCGGAAGAGCTCGCCGGTGGAGACGTGGGGAAGCCCGAGTGCCTCAGCGAGACGTTCGGCCTGGGTGCCCTTGCCCGCGCCGGGGGCACCCATCATCACGATGATGCGGCGAGTCCCCCCGTTGCGAGCTGCCGTATCGGCGACAGCTGCTGATGTCACTTGATGAATCCCTCGTAGTTGCGCATCATCAGCTGCGCCTCAAGCTGCTTCATCGTCTCCACCACGACCGACACGACGATGAGCAATGCCGTGCCGCCGAGGCTGAACGAACCGATGACGCTGCCTGCGAAGAGTGAGCCGACGATGATCGGACTGACCGCGACGATGCCCAGGAAGACAGCGCCGGCGAGGCTGATGCGGAAGACCACCTTGGCCAGGTAGTCACGGGTCGGCGCTCCCGGTCGAATGCCCGGGATGAAGCCGCCGTTCTTGCGAAGCTGGTCGGCCGTCTCGTCGGGTTTGAACGTGAAGGCCGTGTAGAAGTACGTGAACCCGACGACGAGCAGGAAGAACACGATCGCGTAGACCGGGCTGCCCTGGCTGAGCCAGCTGATGATCACGTTGGCCGCGTCCTCGATGACCCCGCCGGAGGCGCTGAAGTAGCTGGCCATCTGCACCGGGAAGAGCAGGATGCTGATGGCGAAGATGATGGGGATGACGCCGGCCTGGTTCACGCGCAGTGGCAGGAACGTGGCTCCACCCTGGTACATGCGCCGGCCGCGGACGCGGCTGGCGTACTGGATGGGGATGCGGCGCTGACCCTCCTGGATGTAGACGATGATGGCGACGGCTGCGATGGCCAGGGCGCCGAAGGCGAGGCCGGCGGCGAGATCGGGCGAGGCCAGGAACGTGTTCACCGCGCCCGGCAGGCCGGCCACGATGCCGGCGAAGATGATGAAGCTGATGCCGTTGCCGATGCCACGCTCGCTGATGAGCTCGCCGATCCACATCACGAGGATGGTGCCGGCGGTCAGCGTGATGATCTGGGTCAGGGTGGTAAAGCTGGTGACGTCGAAGTTCGGGACGGCCGGGTTGCTGCCCGACGAGAGCAGCGCCAGGTAGCCGTAGGACTGCAGGACCGCCAGCGGCACCGTCAGGTAGCGCGTGTACGAGTTGATCTTGCCGCGGCCGTACTCACCCTCGCGGGAGAGCTGCTGGAGGCGGGGCACGACACCCGTCATCAGCTGCATGATGATCGAGGCGTTGATGTACGGGTTCACACCCAGGGCGATGATGGAGAAGTTCTGCAGGCCGCCTCCGGAGAAGAGGTTCAGCATCTGCAGGAAGCTGTTCTCGCCGATGATCCCTTCGAGGGCATCGCGGTCGATGCCGGGAACGGGCACGTGCGCCAGCATCCGGACGATGACGAGCATCCCCAGGATGAAGAAGATGCGCTTCCGGATATCCGGCGCACGGAACGCATTGACGAGTGCTTCGAACACGGGTTACTCGGCTACCGGCTCGTCGGGGGAGTCGGTCTCGGCCGCGCCCGCAGGGGTCTCCTCGGCGGGGGCCTCAGGGGCCTCCTCGGCGGGGGCCTCAGGGGTCTCAGGCTCCGGCTCGGGCAGGGGCGCGAGCAGCTGGATGTAGCCGCCGGCGGCCTCGATCTTGGCCTTGGCCGTCCTGGTGAAGGCATCAGCCGCCACGAAGACCTTGACCTCGAGGTCACCATCGCCAAGCACCTTCAGGGGGCGGTCGGCGTGCGCGATCAGTCCCGCCGTGGCGAGCACCTCGGCATTGACGGTGATGGGCTCCGAGCCGGCCTCGGCGCCGAAGCGACCGGCGGCGGCGTACTCGGAGAGGCGGCCGACGTTGACCACCTGGTACTCGATGCGATTGACGGGCTTGAAGCCACGCAGCTTGGGAACGCGAACGTGGATCGGTGTCTGGCCACCTTCGAACCAGCCGGGGATGCTGGCGCCGGAACGGGACTTCTGTCCCTTGGTGCCGCGACCGGCAGTCTTGCCGCGACCGGCCGCGATACCGCGACCGACACGGATGCGCCGCTTCTGGGAGCCGGGCGCCGGCTTCAGGTCATGGAGCTTCACGCCTCAGCCTCTTCCTTCTTGATGGCTGCCGACTTCCGGGCCGGGGCCGCCTTGACCTCCTCGAACTCGACGAGGTAGCGGACGGCACGGATCTGGCCGCGCACCGCAGGGTCGTCAGGCAGTTCGACAGTCTGGCCGATGCGGCGCAGGCCCAGGGCGCGAACGGTGCCGCGAGCGCTGGGATTGGTGCCGACGGTCGACTTCTTGAGCGTGACGAGGAGCTTACCGGCCATCAGCGGCCTCCCCGAACACGGTAGCCTCGGCTTCGTCGCTGCCAGGCGTCGGCTGGCCGGGGATGACCGAGCGCAGCTTCTTGCCACGCCACTCCGACAGCTCGGCGGCGGAGCGCATGGCGCGCAGGCCCTCGAGCGTGGCCCGGGTCACGTTGACCGGGTTGTTGGAGCCGAGCGACTTGGAGAGGATGTCGTGGATGCCGGCCGCCTCCACCACGGCGCGCACGGAGGCGCCGGCGATGACGCCGGTACCTTGCGAGGCCGGCTTCAGGAGCACGGTGCTGGCACCGAACCGCTGGAGCACCTCGTGCGGCACGGTGGTGCCCACGAGCGGCACCTTGATGAGGTTCTTCTTGGCGTCCTCGACGCCCTTGCGGATGGACTCCGGCACCTCGCCGGCCTTGCCCAGGCCGACACCGACGTGTCCGGCGCCGTCACCCACGACGACCACCGCGGAGAAGCTGAAGCGCCGACCACCCTTGACCACCTTGGCCACGCGGTTGATCTGGACGACTCGCTCCTCGAGGTTGAGCTTGCTGGGATCGATCCGAGCCATGGGCCCTCCTAGAACTCCAGGCCGGACTCACGAGCGCCCTCAGCGAGCGCACGGATCCGTCCGTGGTACTTGAACCCGGCGCGGTCGAACACGACTCGCTCGACCCCAGCGGCCTTGGCCCGGTCACCCAGGAGGGTGCCGACCTGCTTGGCGCGCTCGGTCTTGGTCCCACCAGCACCCGACACCTGCGCCTCGGTCGAAGCGGCTGCGGCGAGGGTGTGCCCGGTGGAGTCGTCGATGACCTGGGCGTAGATCTGATTGATGCTCCGAAAGACCGCCAGGCGCGGTCGCTCAGCGGACCCCGCCATGCGAAGGCGGAGCCGCGAGTGTCGCTTCTGACGTGCGGCGGAGCGGCTTCGTGCCGTTGGCATCGCGGTCGTCGGTCTCCTGCTAGCGGCCGGGGCGCCGTATCGGCGCCGCGACCAGGGTTTGTCTCGAACGTGAGTGCACCGGGGTGCCTAGGCGCCGCCGATCTTGCCGGCCTTGCCGGCCTTGCGACGCACGACCTCGCCCGCGTAACGGACACCCTTGCCCTTGTAGGGCTCAGGCTTGCGAGTGGCGCGCACCTGCGCCGCGATCTGCCCGACCAGCTGCTTGTCGATGCCGGTCACGGCGACCTTGGTGGGGGTCTCCACCGCGAAGGTGATGCCTTCGGGCGGATCGATCTCGATGGGATGGCTGTAGCCCAGGTTGAGCTGCAGCTTCTTGCCCACCAGCTGGGCACGGTAGCCGACGCCCTGGATCTCGAGATTGCGGGTGTAGCCCTCGGTCACACCCACGACCATGTTGTTGATGAGCGTACGGGTCAGGCCGTGGAGCTCGCGCGAGCGCTTCTCCTCGTCGGGGCGCTCGACGCGCAGCTGGCCGTCCTCGGTGACGACCGACAGCACCGGCGTGATGTCACGCTCGAGCGAGCCCTTGGGGCCCTTGACCTTGATGTGGTTGCCCTCGACGGCGACATCGACGCCTGAGGGGATGGTGATCGGAAGCTTGCCGACTCGTGACATTCGTCTCGCCTACCAGATGTAGGCCAGGACCTCGCCGCCGAGCTGGCTCTTGCGAGCCTGCTGACCGGTCATGATGCCCTGGCTCGTGCTGACGATGACGACTCCGAGTCCACCCAGCACGCGGGGGATCTCCGTCTTTGATGCGTAGACCCGGAGACCGGGCTTGCTGATGCGCTTGAGGCCGCTGACCACCGGCACCTTGCCCACGTACTTGAGCTGGATGTCGATGTTCTTGCGGGGACCTGCTTGTGACTCGGAGAAGTCTTCGATGAAGCCTTCGTCGCGCAGGATGGCGGCGATCGCCAACTTGGTCCTGGACGCAGGTACGGTGACCGCGTCGTGGCGCGCCCGGCTGGCGTTGCGGATGCGCGTAAGCATGTCGGCGATGGGATCTGAGATGTTCATGGGCCTACCAGCTCGACTTGGTGACGCCCGGCAGCTCGCCCATCAGGGCACGCTCCCGGAAGCAGATACGGCAAAGGCCGAACCGGCGCATATAGGCACGGGAGCGGCCGCAGACGAAGCAGCGGTGGTAGGAGCGCACTGGGAAGCGCGGCTCGCGCTTCGCCTTGGCGATCAGGGACTTCTTGGCCATTCGGTCGCTCCTTAGTTCTCGAAGGGCATGCCGAGGAGGGCCAGCAGGCGCTGCCCTTCCTCGTCGGACTTGGCGGTGGTCACGACCGTCATCTCCAGCCCGCGCAGGCGATCGACCTTGTCGTAGTCGATCTCGGGGAAGGCGAGCTGTTCACGCAGGCCCAGCGAGTAGTTGCCACGCCCGTCGAACGACTTGGAGGGCACGCCTCGGAAGTCGCGGATACGGGGCAGGGCCAGCCGGGTCAGCCGCTCGAGGAAGTCCCACATGCGCTGGCCACGCAGGGTGACCTTGACGCCGATGGTGTTGCCCTCGCGGATCTTGAACTGGGCGATCGAGCGCTTGGCTTTGGTGACCACCGGCTTCTGGCCGGTGATGGTGGTCATGTCTGCCACGGCGGCCTCGACGGCCTTGCTGTTGGTGAGCGCTTCACCCAGGCCGATGTTGACGGTGATCTTGGTCAGGCGCGGCACTTCCATGGGGTTCTGGTATTCGAACTCCTTGACCAGTGCCGGCACGACCTCTTCTTCGTAGCGCTGTCGCAGTCCGCTGCTCACTACTTGCCCTCCGCTCGGGTCACGGTCTCGCTGCAGTGCCTGCAGATGCGGATGCTGCGGCCGTCGCCGGAGCGCTCATGACGAACGCGGGTCGGGCGAGAGCAGTGCGGACAAACGAGCATGACGTTGCTGATGGCGATGGGCTGGGCGATATCGAGGATGCCACCCTGCTGGATACGGGGCTGGCGCTCCGTCCGGCCTGCCACCTGGCGCGGCTTGGTGTGCCGCTTGGCGATGTTGACACCCTCGATCACGACCGCCGCGCCCGACAGGGGCGCCTTGTCCTGCCAGCCCGATCCGAACCGCTCGGTCGAGCGAGCCCAGCCCTGCTGGTGGCGCAGCACCTTGTGGACGACACCACGCTTGCCGGCGTCCTTGCCCTTGAGCACCACGACCTCGTCACCCGAACGCAGGTCCGGGACGCGGGTGTGGCGGCGAGGCTTGACTGACGGTGCCATCTACAGCACCTCCGGAGCGAGCGAGATGATCTTCATGTAGTCACGGTCACGCAGCTCGCGAGCCACGGGGCCGAAGATGCGCGTTCCGCGCGGGTTGCCCTGGTTGTTGATGAGCACCGCCGCGTTCTCGTCGAAGCGGATGTAGCTCCCGTCGGGGCGTCCGTATTCCTTGGCCGTGCGCACGATGACGGCCTGGACGATGTCGCCCTTCTTGACCGCCGCGTTGGGGATGGCCTGCTTGACGGAGGCGACGATGACGTCACCGACCCCGGCCGTGGGCTTCTGCGAGCGGCCCATGATGCGGATGCACTCGATGACCCGAGCCCCGGTGTTATCGGCTACGCGCACGCGGCTGCTGGGCTGGATCATGCGGGCGCCTCCTCGCCTTCCGCGGGCGCCTCGACCGGGGCTTCGTCGGCGCCCGCAGCTGCTGCGGTGGCCTCAGCTTCCTCGGCCTTGACCCTGCCTGGATGGGCACGCATATGGATGGCCTCGGCGGTCTCGGCCTCCTCGGAGACCACGTCCTCACCGGCCCCGAGGCCGGCCTTGGTCACGATCTCGGCGAGGCGCCAGCGCTTCGTCGCGGAGAGCGGGCGAGACTCCTCGATGCGCACGGTGTCGCCGACGTGAGCCTCGTTGTTCTCGTCATGCGCCTTGAACTTGGTGGTCAGGCGGATGACGCGCTTGTAGATACGGTGACGGGCGAGGCGCTCGACCGAGACGACGATGGTCTTGTCCATCTTGTCGGAAACGACGCGGCCGACCTTGGCCTTGCGCTTTCCGCGCGCGGGTGCTGTGGCGGCGCTCATCTACTCTCCTCCGGCAGTCGCGCTGGTGCCGCTCGCCGCCTCGTCGTCGAGCCTGCGCTCGGTCTGGACGGTGAGCAGGCGGGCGATGTCCTTGCGCGTCTGCGAGATCTGGCTGTAATCGGTGAGCTGGCGCGTGGCCAGCTGGAAACGCAGGTCATAGAGATGACGGCGGGCCGACTCCAGCTCCTCGAAGAGCTCCTGCTCCGAGAGGCCGCGGGCCTTAGCGATCTCCATCATGGACCCCCTCTCTGATCAGGACCTTCACGCTGGTGGGCAGCTTGTGGCTGGCCAGGCGCATGGCCTCGACCGCGTCCTCGTGCGGGACGCCGGCCATCTCGAACAGGATGCGGCCAGGCTTGACGACGGCGACCCAGTGGTCGGCTGCGCCCTTGCCCTTGCCCATCCGGACCTCGGCCGGCTTCTTGGTGACCGGCTTGTCGGGGAAGATGCGGATCCAGATCTTGCCGCCACGGCGAACGTAGCGGGTCATGGCACGTCGAGCGGCCTCGATCTGGCGGCTGGTGATGTAGCCAGGCTCCTCGGTCATCAGCGCGTAGTCGCCGAAGGCGATGGTCGAACCACCCTTGGCGATGCCGCTCATGCGGCCACGCTGCTGCTTGCGGTGCTTGACGCGACGGGGCATCAACATGGCTACGCCCCTCCCCCGGCCACGACGGCCTCGTTGGGGGCGGTCTTCTCGGGAATGATGTCGCCGCGGTAGATCCAGACCTTGACGCCGATGGCGCCGTAGGTGGTGCGGCTCAGGACCTGGCCGTAGCTGATGTCGGCACGCAGGGTGCCCAGCGGGATGCGGCCTTCCTTGTCCCATTCACGGCGGGCCATCTCGGAGCCGCCGAGGCGGCCGGAGACCTGCACCTTCACGCCCTTGGCGCCGGCCTTCATGGTCCGCTGGATGGACTGCTTGATGGCCTTGCGGAAGGCGATGCGGCGGGTCAGCTGCTGGGCGATGTTGGTGGCCACCAGGACACCGTCGAGCTCCGGCTGGCGGATCTCGCGGATCTCCAGCTTGACCTTGCGGTCAGTGAGCTTGCCGACAGCCTGGCGCAGCGCTTCGACGTTGGCGCCGCCCTTGCCGATGACGATGCCCGGCTTGGCCGTGTGCACGGTGACCGTGACATGGTTGATGCCGCGCTCGATCTCCACCAGCGAGACGCTGGCGTTGGCAAGGCGCTTCTTGACGAGCGTGCGGATGGCGATGTCCTCGCGCAGCAGCTCGGTGTACTCCTTGTCCGAGTACCACTTGGCGTTCCAGGTGCGCGAGACGCCCAGCCGGAAGCCGTTGGGGTGGACCTTGTGTCCCATGCCTAGGCCTCCCGGTTCTCGACCACGACCGTGATGTGGGTCATGGGCTTGTTGATGGGAAATGCGCGTCCCTGAGCGCGTGGTCGCCAGCGCTTGATGGTTGGTCCCTCGTTGGCAGTGGCCTCCGCGACGATGAGCTCATCGGCGGGGAGATCATGGTTGTTCTCGGCGTTGGCCGTGGCGCTCTTGAGCACCTTGGCCACGTCCCGGGCGGCACCCTGCGGCATGAACTGCAGGATGGCCGCCGCCTCCTCCACGGGGCGTCCGACGATGGCCCGGGTCACCAGGCGCGTCTTGCGCGTAGAGCGGCGGATGTACTTGGCGGTAGCAGAAACTCGCATCGCGGCCCCTACTTCAGCGACGTCGACCGCTCGGTGTGACGCCCATGCCCGCGGTAATTGCGGGTGGGGGCGAACTCACCAAGCCGGTGGCCGACCATGTTCTCGGAGATGAAGACCGGGATGTGCTTCTTGCCGTTGTAGACGGCCACGGTGTGACCGATGAAGTCGGGGAAGATGACGCTGGCACGCGACCAGGTCTTGAGCACCTTCTTCTCGTTCTTGCTGTTCATCGTCTGCACGCGGGCCAGGAGCCGCTGCTCGACGAACGGGCCCTTCTTCAGGGAACGTGACATGTCGTTCCTCCTTGCCTACTTGCGATGACGGGAGGTCGCGATGAGCCTCCCGGACTTCTTGTTGCGACGGGTGCGGTGACCCATGGCCGGCTGACCCCAGGGCGTCTTGGGCGGCATGCCCGTGGGCGACTTGCCCTCGCCACCACCATGGGGATGGTCCCTCGGGTTCATGACCACACCGCGGACCTCGGGCCGCTTGCCCATGTGGCGGGCGCGACCGGCCTTGCCGAGGCTCTGGTTCTCGTGATCGATGTTGCCGACCTGGCCGACGGTGGCCATGCAGCGCATGTCCACGCGGCGCACCTCGCCCGAGGGCAGGCGCACGAGGGCGTACTGGCCCTCCTTGGCCATCAGCTGTGCCGAGGTGCCCGCGGAGCGGACGATCTGGCCACCCTTGCCGGGGACCAGCTCGATGTTGTGCAGCTGCGTGCCGAGCGGGATGGCCTTGAGCGGCAGGGCGTTGCCCACGCGCGCCTCGGCCTTGGTGCCGGCCACGACGGTGTCGCCGACCTGCAGTCCCGCGGGGACCAGGATGTAGCGCTTCTCGCCATCTGCGTAATGCAGCAGGCCGATACGCGCCGAGCGGTTGGGGTCGTACTCGATGGTCGCGAGCTTCGCGGGCACGTCCCACTTGTCGCGCCTGAAATCGATCCGACGGTAGTTGCGCTTGGCCCCGCCGCCGCGATGGCGAACGGTCATACGGCCCTGAGAGTTGCGGCCGGAGCCGCGCTTCTTGGACTCGACCAGCGGCTTGTGCGGCTTGTCGGTGGTGATCTCCTCGAAGGTCGACCGCGTCATGAAGCGGCGACCGGGGGAGGTCGGCTTATAGCCCCTAATCGGCATCGTCTAGACCCCTTCGAAGAATTCGATCGAGTCGCCGGCCTTGATGGTCACGACGGCCTTCTTCCAGGGGGACGTGTAGCCGACCTGGCGCCCACGGCGGCGATTGCGGGACTTCTCCTTGCGCTTCGTGGTCAGCACGTTGACGCTGGTCACGGTGACCTTGAAGAGCTCTTCGACGGCAGCCTTGATCTGCATCTTGTTGGCTTCGTCGGCGACCGCGAACGTGTACTTGTTGACGGTCGACTGGTCCATCGACTTCTCGCTGATGACCGGCCGAAGGACGATCTGCGTGGCCTCGAGGGTCATGCGTACACCTCCGACATGGTCGAGATCGAGGGCTTGGTGATGACGATGGCGTCGGCATCGATGACGTCGACGATGTTGAGCGAGTCAGAGCGGATGACGACCAGGCCGGGCACGTTGCGAGCGGAAAGCTCGAGGGCCTCGTTCTTGCCGTCCTCGACCACGAGGACCTTGCCCGCCGCGTGGAGCGACGAGAGATGGCTCAGCAGCTGCTGGGTCTTGATGGCGTCGAGCTGCAGGTCGTTGACGACCTTGATGACGCCATCATCGAACTTCGCGGTGAGCGCACCCACGAGGGCCAGCCGACGCATGCGCTTGGGTAGGCGCTTGTCGTACTTGCGCGGGCTGGGGCCGAAGACGACGCCGCCGCCGGCGTAGTGCGGCGCGGAGACCGTGCCCTGCCTGGCGCGGCCGGTGCCCTTCTGGCGATACGGCTTGCGGCCACCGCCGCGCACCTCGGCGCGAGTCTTGACCTTGGCCGTGCCGGTGCGACGGCCGGCCAGCTGGGCCACGACCGCCTGGTGCATGACCGCGGTGTTCACCGGCGCCGCGAACAGGGCGTCCGGCAGGTCGATGGTGCCGGCCTCGGAGCCGGTCTTGTCGAAGAGGGGTGTCGTTGGCATCGGACTATGCCTTCCTGACCACGACGAGCGCATTGCGGGGGCCGGGGACCGGTCCCTTGACGAGCAGCAGGTTGCGCTCGGCGTCGGTGCGCACGATGGTGGCGTTCTTGACGGTCACCCGCTCATGGCCCATGTGGCCCGCCATCGGCGTGCCCCGGAAGACCTTGCCCGGGTAGGTACCGCCGCCGATCGAGCCTGGGGCTCGGTGCGAGTCGGAGCCATGGGTCTCCGGACCGCGGCGGAAGTGGTGGCGCTTGATGGTGCCCGCGAAGCCCTTGCCCTTGGAGGTGGCGCTGATGTCCACGGACTCGCCGTCCTCGAAGAGGCCCACGTCGAGCGTCTGGCCGACCTCGTACCCGGCCACGTCGTCCACGCGGAACTCGCGCACGTCGCGGACCTTGGGCAGATCCTTGAGCTGACCCGCACGGGGCTTGGTCGTCACCCGGGCCGTGCCCGCGCCGACCTGGACGGCGGTGTAGCCGTCCTGCTCCTGGGTGCGAAGCAGGGTCACGGTATTTGGTTCGACGGCCACCACGGACACCGGCACCATCGTGCCGTCCTCCGTGAAGACCTGTGTCATTCCGACCTTGCGGCCGATCACGCCGATACTCATTACATCCTGATCTCGATGTCGACGCCGGCGGCCAGGGAAAGCCGCATCAGGGCGTCTACGGTCTTCGAGGACGGATCCAGGATGTCGATGAGCCGCTTGTGCGTGCGGATCTCGAACTGCTCCCGGCTGTCCTTGTCGATGAACGGGGACCGCAGGACCGTGAACTTCTCGATGCGGGTCGGCAGCGGTACCGGGCCGACGACCTCGGCCCCGGTGCGCTGGGCCGTCTCCACGATCTGCAGCGCGGACTGGTCCAGGAGCCGGTGATCGTATGCCTTGAGGCGGATCCGGATCCGCTGCCTTGCCATCGTCCCTTAGTCCTCGACCGCGTTGATGACGCCAGCGCCGACGGTGCGGCCACCCTCGCGGATGGCGAAGCGCTGACCGACCTCGATGGCGATGGGCGTGATGAGCTCGACGTCCATGTCGACGTGGTCACCGGGCATGATCATCTCGGCGCCATCCTGCAGGCCGATGGCCCCGGTGACGTCGGTGGTGCGCAGGTAGAACTGCGGCCGGTAGCCGTTGTAGAACGGCGTGTGACGGCCGCCCTCTTCCTTGGTCAGGACGTAGACGCGAGCGGTGAACTTGGTGTGCGGCTTGATGGAGCCGGGCTTGGCCAGCACCTGGCCACGCTCGACCTCGTCGCGCTCGATGCCGCGGAGCAGGACGCCGATGTTGTCGCCGGCCTGGCCCGAGTCGAGCAGCTTGTTGAACATCTCGACGCCGGTGACGACCACCTTGCGGGTGTCCTTCATGCCGATCATCTCGACCTCTTCGCTGACGTGGACCTCGCCACGCTCGACGCGGCCGGTCGCGACGGTGCCGCGGCCCTTGATGGAGAAGACGTCCTCGACGGGCATCAGGAAGGGCTTGTCGATGGCCCGCTCGGGCGTGGGGATGTAGGAGTCGACCGCGTCCATCAGCTCCTGGATGGGCACGTAGGCCGGGTCGTCGACGCTGTCGGAGGCCTCGAGGGCCGCGAGGGCCGAGCCGCGGATGACCGGCAGGTCGTCGCCGGGGAACTCGTACTTGCTGAGCAGCTCGCGGACCTCGAGCTCGACGAGCTCGAGCAGCTCCTCGTCGTCGACCATGTCGACCTTGTTGAGGAAGACCACGATGTAGGGCACCTCGACCTGGCGGGCGAGCAGGATGTGCTCACGCGTCTGGGGCATGGGCCCGTCGGTGGCCGCGACCACCAGGATGGCCCCGTCCATCTGGGCGGCGCCGGTGATCATGTTCTTGATGTAGTCGGCGTGACCGGGGCAGTCGACGTGGGCGTAGTGGCGGGCGTCCGTCTCGTACTCGACGTGGGCGATGGCGATGGTGATGCCACGCTCACGCTCCTCGGGAGCGTTGTCGATCGAGTCGAAGGCACGGTACTTCGCCTCGCCCTTGAGGGCCAGGTACTTGGTGATGGCCGCCGTCAGGCTGGTCTTGCCATGGTCGATGTGACCGATGGTGCCGATGTTGACGTGGGGCTTGTTGCGCTCGAACTTCTGCTTGGCCATTACCGTCGTCGTCCTCTGCTACGTCCTGTTGACTGCGTGCTGACTGATGGATCGTCGTTGCTGTTGTGTATGGCTAGACCGTGGCCTTCTGGACCAGCTCCTGGGCGATGGCCTTGGGCACCTGTGCGTAGTGCGAGAACTCCATCGAGGAGGTCGCACGGCCCTGGGTCACGCTGCGAAGGTCGGTCACGTAGCCGAACATGGAGGCCAGCGGCACGAAGGCGCTGACCACCTGGGTGCCGTTGCGGTTATCCATGCCCTCGATGTGACCGCGGCGGCTGTTGAGATCGCCGATGACGTCGCCCATGAACTCCTCGGGCATGACGACCTCGACGCGCATGACCGGTTCGAGGATGGCCGGGTCGGCCTTCTCGACGGCCGCCTTGGCGGCCATGGAGCCGGCGATCTTGAAGGCCATCTCCGAGGAGTCCACGTCGTGCGTGGAGCCATCGAAGAGCGTGGCCTTGACGTCGACCATGGGATATCCGGCGTAGACACCCGTCTCGAGGGCCTCGCGGATACCGGCGTCGACGGCCTTGATGTACTCGCGCGGGATGATGCCGCCGACGATCTTGTCCACGAACTCGTAGCCGCTCCCCTTCTCGCCCGGCTCCAGCTTGATGACGGCGTGGCCGTACTGGCCACGACCACCGGTCTGGCGCACGAAGCGACCGTTGCCCTGCGCCTCGCGGCGGATGGTCTCGCGGTATGACACCTGGGGCTTGCCCACGTTGGCCGCCACCCTGAACTCGCGGACCATGCGGTCGACGAGCACGTCGAGGTGGAGCTCACCCATGCCCGCGATGAGGGTCTGACCCGACTCCTCGTCGTTGTGGACACGGAAGGTGGGGTCCTCTTCAGCGAGCCGTTGCAGGGCCACGGCCAGCTTGTCCTGGTCCGCCTTCGTCTTGGGCTCGATGGCGACTTCGATGACGGGCTCCGGGAAGACCATCGACTCGAGGATGACGGGGCGATCGAGGTCGCAGAGCGTGTCACCGGTGTAGGTGTCCTTGAGCCCGACCGCGGCGGCGATGTCGCCGGCCGAGACCTCCTCGATCTCCTCGCGCGAGTTGGCGTGGAGCTCGACGATGCGGCCGATGCGTTCCTTCTTGCCCTTGCTCGCGTTGTAGATGTACGAGCCCGTCTTGAGCTTGCCGCTGTAGACGCGGAAGAAGGCCAGCTTGCCCACGAAGGGGTCGGCCGCGATCTTGAAGGCGAGGGCCGCGAAGGGCTCCTTGTCATCGGCAGGGAGGGCGACCTCGTTGCCGTCGGGGTCGGTACCGGTGATAGGCGGCACGTCAAGCGGGCTGGGCAGGTAATGCACGACCGCGTCGAGCATGGGCTGCACGCCCTTGTTCTTGAGCGCCGAACCGGTGAGCACCGGGACGATGCGGTTCTGGAGCGTGCCCATTCGCAGGCCGTGGCGGATCTCCTCGACGGTGAGCTCCTCACCTTCGAGGAACTTCATGGTCAGCTCGTCGTCGAGCTCGGCCACGGCCTCGATCATGGACGGCACGGTGCTTCTCTGCCTCCGCCTGCATGTCCGCCGGGATATCGGTGACCTCCGGCTTGGCGCCCAGGTCATCCCGGTAGACGATGGCCTTCATCTCGACGAGGTCGACCACGCCCTCGAAGCGCTCTTCCTGGCCGATCGGGATCTGCACCGGGACGGCGTTGGCGCCGAGGCGCTCCTTGATCGACTCCACGCCACGCCAGAAGTCGGCGCCGGTGCGGTCGAGCTTGTTGATGAAGCAGAAGCGGGGTACGCCGTAGCGGTCGGCCTGGCGCCAGACCGTCTCGGACTGGGGCTCGACACCTGCCACGCCGTCGAACACGACGACCGCACCATCGAGCACGCGCAGGCTCCGCTCGACCTCGACGGTGAAGTCCACGTGGCCGGGCGTATCGATGATGTTGATGCGCGTGTTCTTCCAGAAGCAGGTCGTGGCCGCGGCCGTGATGGTGATGCCGCGTTCCTGTTCCTGGGGCATCCAGTCCATCGTGGCCGCGCCCTCATGCACCTCACCGATCTTGTAGATCTTGTCCGTGTAGAACAGGATCCGCTCGGTGACGGTGGTCTTGCCGGCGTCGATATGCGCGATGATGCCGATGTTCCGCGTGCGAGCAAGCGGGAACTTCCGTGTCATCGGTCTACAGGTTCCTCGTAACGGGGGTAGTCGCTGTTACCAGCGGAAGTGGCTGAACGCCTTGTTGGCGTCGGCCATCTTGTGGGTGTCCTCGCGGCGCTTCACAGCGGCCCCGAGGCCATTCATGGCATCGACCAGCTCGAAGGCCAGCTTCTCGCTCATGGACTTGCCGCTGCGCTTGCGCGCGGCCTGCACGAGCCAGCGCACGCCCAGACTGGTGCGGCGCTCGCCGCGGATCTCGACGGGCACCTGGTAGGTGGCGCCGCCGACGCGGCGGGGCTTGACTTCGATGATGGGGGTGGCGTTGCGCAAGGCCGCGTCGAGGACCTCGAGCCCGGGCCGACCGGCCGAAGCCTCGGCGCGAGCCAGGGCCTGGCGCAGGATCTTCTCGGCCAGGCCCTTCTTGCCGTTCGTCATCAGCTTGACCACGAAGCGATCCGTGGTTCGCGTCAGCGGCGGCGAATACTTGACCTTGCGAGGGATCTTCGAACGTCGGGGCATTACTTGGGCCTCTTGGTGCCGTAGCGAGAACGGCTCTGCTTGCGGTCGCTCACGCCGGACGCGTCGAGCGTGCCGCGGATGATGTGGTACTTCACCGAAGGCAGGTCCTTCACCCGGCCGCCGCGCACGAGCACGACGGAGTGCTCCTGCAGGTTATGGCCGATGCCGGGGATGTAGGCCGTGACCTCCATCTGGTTGGTGAGACGGACACGAGCGATCTTGCGCAGCGCCGAGTTGGGCTTCTTCGGCGTCATGGTGCGCACCTGCAGGCAGACACCACGCTTCTGCGGGGCGCCCGGGATGGGCACCTGGCGCTGGCGCAGACTGTTCCAGTTCTTGCGCATCGCCGGGGCCTTGATCTTCGCCTGCTTGGGCTTGCGGCCCTTGCGCACGAGCTGGCTGATGGTCGGCACGGAGCGTTCGTCTCCCTTTTCGATGGGCGTCTCGTCGACGCGGTCATCGGGTCGCGCGGCGCGCGCGATCCCTGTGTCTGGCGGTGTTCTGGATCTGACTTGGCGGCGTCCTGGGTCCCGGTACGGGCCCGCGTGGGGGTCCCCTTCGGGGGCGCCACTCGGTGTGCTCCCCGTCCGTCTGGCGGCGCGCACAGAACCGACACGGCCGATTTCAGCCGCGACCGCAAAGTCTAGCAGCGGGCCGCAGGGACGTCAACGACGCCCTCCGGCCCGCTCAGGGCTCAGTCCTCGGACGCTTCTGCGTCTTCGAGGAGCGGGTTGGGTTCGGCTCTCCGCCTCGGCGGGGGCCGGCGTGGCCTCGCCTTCGAGGAAGGGGTTGGGCTCGGGCGTGGCCTCGGCGTCGGCCTCGGCCTGGGCCTTCTGCTCAGCCTCCTCGAGGAAGGGGTTCTCGCCTGCCCCATCGCCCTCGGCGGCCGGCCGGGCCCCCTCGGCGAGGAAGACGTTGAACTCCTCGCCGAAGCCCTCGGGCAGCTCGCCACCGGCGAGCGCCTCGGCAGCAGCGATGCGCTCCTCCTCGCGGCGGCGCGCGATGTTGGCCGGCGCACCGGTGCCCGCGGGGATGAGCTTGCCGATGATGACGTTCTCCTTGAGGCCCACGAGGTCGTCCTTGGCGCCGTTGATGGCGGCCTCGGTCAGCACTCGCGTGGTCTCCTGGAAGGAGGCCGCGGCCAGGAAGCTGCTGGTGTTCAGCGAGGCCTTGGTCACGCCCAGCAGGACGGTCTCGGCGGTCGCCGGCTCGCCACCCTCGGCGAGCACGTGCTCGTTGATGTCCTCGAAGTCGAAGCGATCGACGAGCTCGAAGGGCAGCTGCTCGGTATCACCGGGCTGGTCGATGCGCACCTTGCGCAGCATCTGGCGCACGATGATCTCGATGTGCTTGTCGTTGATGGTCACGCCCTGGCTGCGGTAGACCTTCTGGACCTCCTTGACCAGGTAGCGCTGGACCGCGTCGCGACCGCGGGTCTCGAGGTACTCCTGCGGGTTGATGGGGCCCTCGGTGATGGCATCACCGGCGCGGATCTGCTGGCCGTCCTCGACCATCAGCTTGGCGTTGTGGGCGATGGCGTACTCGCGCTCGACGACGTCCTCGCCGGCGATCCTGATGCCCTCCTCGGTGAAGGTGACCAGGCCGGCCTCGGGAGCGCGGACCTCCTCGACCTCGTCGCCCTTCTTCTCCAGGCGCGCGATGAGCTGGTCGACCTCGATGGCGTCGCCGTCGGCGACCAGGCGCTCGTGCTTCTTGGAGAGCTTGATGGGCACGTCGAAGGCCTCGCGGCTGGTGACCTTGACCTTGCGCGTGCCGTCCTCGCCCTCGAGGACCTCGACGATGCCGTCGATGTGGCTGATCTCCGCCTTGCCCTTGGGCATGCGGGCCTCGAACAGCTCCTCGACTCGCGGCAGGCCGGCGGTGATGTCGGTGCCGGCCACACCACCGGTGTGGAACGTCCGCATCGTCAGCTGCGTGCCGGGCTCACCGATCGACTGGGCGGCGATGATGCCGACCGCCTCACCGGCCTCGACCAGCTCGCGGGTGGCGAGGTTGCGGCCGTAGCAGGTGCGACACACGCCGAGGCGTGACTGGCAGGTCAGGGCCGAGCGCACGAGGACCGCCTCGATGCGATCGTCGCGGTCCCGGCAGCTCGATCTCGCGGGCGACGCCCTCGCTGATCAGCTCGCCGCGCTCGACGATGGGCGCGTCCTTCTTCTTGGCTCCGGGGCGGGTCACCGGACCGGCCGCGAAGCGACCCACCAGGCGGCGCCAGAACGCGTCCGGCTCGGAGCCGGCGAACTCCTCGGTCTCGGCCCGGGTGATCCACGTGCCTTCCTCGGTGCCACAGTCGTCGTCGCGGGTGATGACGTCCTGGGCGACGTCCACGAGGCGGCGCGTCAGGTAGCCGGAGTCGGCGGTTCGGAGAGCGGTGTCAGCGAGACCCTTGCGGGCGCCGTGGGTGGAGATGAAGTACTCCAGCACGGTCATGCCTTCGCGGAAGTTGGAGCGGACCGGCACCTCGATGATGCGACCGGACGGGTCGGCCATGAGGCCGCGCATGCCGCCCAGCTGGCCGATGTTGCCCTTGTTACCGCGGGCACCCGAGGCGGTCATCATCGTGACCGAGCCCTCCGGGTCGAGGCTGGCCATCATCTGGCCGCGACCTCGTCGGTGGTGTTGCGCCAGACCTCGACGACGCGGGCATAGCGCTCGTCGTCGGTGATGAGGCCGCGCTGGTACTGCGCGTCGATGTCGGCGACCCTCCTGTCGGCGGCCTCCAGCAACCCCTTCTTGGTCTCGGGCACCCGGATGTCGTCGACCGCGATGGTCATGCCGCCCTGGGTGGCATAGCGGAAGCCGACGCTCTTGATGCCGTCCACCAGGTGGGCCGTCTCGTTGCGGCCGAGCAGGCGGTAGCAGTCGGCCACGACCTCGCGCAGCTGGGCGCGCGCCATGGGCCGGTTGGTCTTGTCGGTGTAGCGCAGGCGCGGCGGCAGGATCTGGTTGAACACGAGCCGGCCGATGGTCGTCTCGATGGCGGTCTCGACGAGCTCCTCGGTCTCGTCATCCCAGACCTGCACGCGGGCGATGCGCACGGGCGTGTGCAGCTCCAGGCGGCGCACCAGGTGGCCGGGCATGTCCTCGACGCGTCACGGGTGTCGATGGCGCCCAGCTCATGGCCAGCAGGGCCTCGGCGTCGGTCTCGAACGTGGGCACGTTGCCCTTGATGGGCGTGGCCGCGTCCATGGTCAGGTAGTAGCAGCCGAGGATCATGTCCTGGGTCGGCGCCACCACCGGCGCACCGTCGGACGGGCTGAGCAGGTTCTCGGTCGAGAGCATCATGCGCCGGGCCTCGTCCTGGGCGTCCCGGCTGAGGGGCACGTGCACGGCCATCTGGTCGCCGTCGAAGTCCGCGTTGAAGGCGAAGCAGACGAGCGGGTGGATCTGGATGGCCGAGCCCTCGACGAGCTTGGGCATGAAGGCCTGGATGCCCAGGCGGTGGAGCGTGGGCGCACGGTTGAGCAGGACGGGGTGGTCCTGGATGACCTCCTCGAGGACATCCCAGACCACGTCCTCGACTCGCTCGACGAGGCGCTTGGCGCTCTTGATGTTGTGGGCGTAGTCCTTCTCGACGAGCTGGCGCATGACGAAGGGCTTGAACAGCTCCAGCGCCATCTTCTTGGGCAGGCCGCACTGGTGCAGCTGCAGGTCCGGGCCGACCACGATGACCGAGCGGCCGGAGTAGTCGACGCGCTTGCCCAGCAGGTTCTGGCGGAAGCGGCCCTGCTTGCCCTTGAGCATGTCGGAGAGCGACTTCAGGCGGTGGTTGCCGGTGCCGGCGATGGCCCGGCCACGACGGCCGTTGTCGATGAGCGCGTCACAGGCCTCCTGCAGCATCCGCTTCTCGTTGCGGATGATGATCTCCGGGGCACCCAGCTCGAGCAGTCGCTTGAGCCGGTTGTTGCGGTTGATGACGCGGCGATAGAGGTCGTTGAGGTCAGAGGTCGCGAAGCGGCCGCCATCGAGCTGGACCATGGGACGCAGGTCCGGCGGGATGACCGGCAGCACCGAGAGGATCATCCACTCGGGGCGAGCGCCCGAGCGGCGGAAGGCCTCGATGAGGCGCAGCCGCTTGATGGCCTTCTTGCGGCGCATGCCGCTGGTGGTGCGCACCTCCGAGTGGAGCGTGGCGGAGAGCTCCTCGAGGTCGAGGCGGTGATGCGCTCACGCACGGCCTCCGCGCCCATGCCCGCGGCGAAGAGCCGCTGGCCGCCACGGATGCCGCTGCCGTACTTGCGGTCGAGGTCGCGGAAGTTCCAGCCGTCGATGGAGATCTCGGGCAGGAGGTCACCGCCCTTGAGCTTGGTGATCTCGTCCTTGGCCTTGCGGATCTCGTCCTTGAGGGACTCGGCCTCGCCCTTGA
The DNA here is from genome assembly GCA_963731995.1 of uncultured Chloroflexia bacterium. Taxonomy (GTDB): domain Bacteria; phylum Chloroflexota; class Limnocylindria; order Limnocylindrales; family CSP1-4; genus JAFMJV01. The sequence continues at coordinate 3,073 of CAVSXV010000012.1, read as the reverse complement.
GGCGCTCCTGCTCGGCTTCGATGGCCGCCGACATCTCGAGCTTGACGTCCTCGATCTTCTGCGTGACCGCAGCCTCCTCGAGGTCCTCCTTCTCCTTGATGTCGTCGTTGATCTTCTCGACCAGCTCGGCGGTCAGCTTGCGCAGCTGCTCGCTGGTCGCCTTGGCGGCCTTCTCGCCGGCGGCCACGAGGACCTCGCCGGTCTCCTCGAAGACGATGGGGTCCTCGGCAGGCTCGGAGCCGAGGGCCTTGATGGCGGCCTCGGTGGCCTGCTGGGCCTCGACGAGCTGGGCCGTGCGCGTCTCGCGCTCCTGCTCGCGTTCCTTCTTGAACTGCTCGAGGTCGGCGTTCAACTCGTCGGAGAGCTTGTTGATGTCCGCCTGCAGGCGGTCCTCGAGGTCGGCCAGCGCCTGGCCACCGCGGCCACCACGGCCCTCGGCCTCGTCCTCCAGCTGCTGGAGCAGCTTGGCGCGCGCATCCTCGTCGACCCAGGTGACGATGTACTTGGCGAAGTAGAGGACGCCCTCGAGGTTGCGCGGGCTGATGTCGAGCAGGATGCCCAGGCGGCTGGGCGTGCCCTTGAAGTACCAGATGTGGCTGACCGGGCTGGCCAGCTGGATGTGACCCATGCGCTCACGGCGCACCTTGGCGCGCGTGACCTCGACACCGCACTTGTCGCAGATGATGCCCTTGTAGCGGATGCGCTTGTACTTGCCGCAGTAGCACTCCCAGTCGCGGGAGGGGCCGAAGATGCGCTCGTCGAAGAGCCCATCCTTCTCCGGCCGCAGGGTGCGGTAGTTGATGGTCTCCGGCTTGGTGACCTCGCCCTTGGACCAGTCACGGACCTGGTCCGGCGAAGCCAGCGAGATGCGGATGGCGTTGAAATTGTTGACCTCGAGCATCGTTCTCCTTGTGCCACGCCGTCGTCAGCGGCGCGGGATGCGCGGGTGGCCCGGAGGGAGCCTCCGGGCCGGTGGCCCAGGTGGTGGCTAGTCTTCGAAACCGGCGAGGTTGATGCCGCCCAGATCGGGCAGCGGGTAGGCCGAGGGGTCCTCGGCGAAGTGGATCTCTTCTTCGTTCTCGTTGAGGATCTCCACGTTGAGCCCGAGGCTCTGGAGCTCCTTGATGAGGACCTTGAAGGACTCCGGCACACCGGGCGCCTGGATGTCCTCGCCCTTGACGATGGCCTCGTACGTCTGGACACGGCCCATGACGTCGTCCGACTTCACCGTCAGCAGCTCCTGGAGGATGTTGGCAGCGCCGTAGGCCTCCAGGGCCCACACCTCCATCTCGCCGAAGCGCTGGCCGCCGAACTGGGCCTTGCCACCGAGCGGCTGCTGGGTGATGAGGCTGTAGGGGCCAGTGGAGCGAGCGTGGATCTTGTCCTCCACGAGGTGGTGGAGCTTGAGCATGTAGATGTAGCCGACGGTGACCTCGCGGTCGAAGCGCTCGCCTGAGCGCCCATCGCGCAACGTGGTCTTGCCCGTGACGGGCAGGCCCGCGTCGATGAGCTCCTGCTCGATCTGTTCCTCGCTGGCGCCATCGAAGACCGCCGTGGCGGCCTTGATGGTGCGACCTTCCTTGACGCCGCGGGTAGTGCAGCGCCCAGCCCAGGTGGGTCTCGAGGATCTGGCCGATGTTCATGCGCGAGGGCACGCCCAGCGGGTTGAGGATGATGTCGACCGGCGTGCCGTCGGGCAGGAAGGGCATGTCTTCCTGGGGCAGGATCTTGGCGACCACGCCCTTGTTGCCGTGACGGCCGGCCATCTTGTCGCCGACGCTGATCTTGCGCTTGGCCGCGACGCTGACGCGGATGAGGCGGTTGACGCCGGGCGGCAGCTCGTCGCCGTTATCGCGGTTGAACTCGCGGATGTCGACGACCTTGCCGCGCTCGCCGTGGGGCAGGCGCAGGCTGGAGTCCTTCACCTCGCGGGCCTTCTCGCCGAAGATCGCGCGCAGCAGGCGCTCCTCCGCGGTCAGCTCGGTCTCACCCTTGGGCGTGATCTTGCCCACCAGGATGTCGCCCGGCTGGACCTCGGCGCCGATATAGACGACGCCGTCCTCGTCGAGGTCCTTGAGGGAATCCTCGCCGACGTTGGGGATGTCCCGGGTGATCTCCTCGGGGCCGAGCTTGGTGTCACGCGACTCCAGCTCGTGCTTCTCGATGTGGATGCTGGTGAAGAGGTCCTCGCGCACGAGGCGGTCCGAGACGACGATGGCGTCCTCGTAGTTGCCGCCCTCCCAGCTCATGAAAGCGACGAGGATGTTGCGGCCGAGGGCCAGCTCACCTTCCTGTGTGGAGGAGGAGTCGGCGAGGACCGCGTTCTCGGCCACGCGCATGCCCACCTCCACCATGGGGCGGTGGTCGATGCAGGTGCCCTGGTTGGAGCGAACGAACTTCTCGAGCGGGTACTCGCGCAGCTCGCCGTCATCACCTTCGACGGCGATGAGGTCCGCGGTCACCGAGGTGACCACGCCGGCAGCACGCGCAACGACCACCTGGCCGGAGTCCTGGGCCGCCCGGGCCTCCATGCCGGTGCCCACGATGGGCGACTCCGGCTGCAGGAGCGGCACGGCCTGGCGCTGCATGTTGGAACCCATGAGCGCGCGGTTGGCATCGTCGTGTTCGAGGAACGGGATGAGCGCGGTGGCCACGGACACGACCTGCTTGGGGCTCACATCCATGTACTCGATCTGGGAGGGGCGAGCCTCAGGGAACTGCTCACGGTGGCGCGCGGGACGCGCTCGTCCACGAACTAGCCCCTCTCGTCGAGTGCCGAGTTGGCCTGGGCCACGTAGCGCTCTTCCTCGTCGTAGGCGGCGAGGTACTCGATCTCCGCGGTCACGCGAGGCTTGATCCTTGAAGGCCTTGCGCTTCTGGTTCTTGAGCTCGGCCACGGCCGCTTCCCGTCATGGGCGAGTCCATCTTCGAGCAGGACCACGCCCTTGGCATCGACCACGTCCTCGCCGGCGATCTTGTCGATGAGGGCCTTGTCCTTGTAGTCAGCGGTGCGAGCTTGACCTTGCGGTAGGGCGTCTCGATGAAGCCGTACTCGTTGATGCGGCCGTAGGTC
>CAVSXV010000011.1:0-60005 GCA_963731995.1 uncultured Chloroflexia bacterium | reverse complement strand
CACCGATACGAGCGAGCTGAGCGTCCAGTCGGCCAATCGGTCGCAGCGGACCTGGCCCAGATCGGCATCGACGTCGAGGTCATCTCCGCAGGACTTCGACACGCTCATCGGGACGATCTCGACCCCGCACCAGGCCCCGCTGGTGCTCATCGGCTGGTTCGCCGACTTCCCCGACCCCTCGAACTTCATCGACCCCATCCTCTCCTGTGCCTCGGCCGTCGAGGGCGGGGCCAACTCATCCTGGTGGTGTGACGAGGAGATCGACGCGCTGGCGGCGGAGGCACGCTCGATCCCCCGCGATCGCTGACGCCATTCCTGCGTACCAGGAGCTCCAGCGCAGATCATGGAGCAGGCGCCGCTGGTGCCGGTCTACCACGACAGCTGGACTGCGCTGATCTCGGACCGGGTCACCGGCTTCGACCAGCTCCACCCGTTGTGGACCTACGACCTCGCCAAGTACGGCCTCGAGGAGTAGCCATCGCGAGGCAGGGGCCGGCCGTTCGCGGCTCGGCCGTTCGCGGCTCGGCCCCAGCCCACCCACCCACCCGCGAACGCTGACGATGTCAGGCCGCACCGAGCAGGTGGACTACCTGATCGGCGACGACCAACACTTGAGCGCAGACGAACCGCCGGCCCGCTCGGCCTCCCGCCGGGCGCGTCGGTCGCTCGTGCGTGACCCGATGTTCTGGATCGGCGCCGTGCTGGTCACCGTCGTGGTGGCCTCGGCCGTGTTCGCGCCGCTCATCGCTCCGCACGATCCCGACCATCAATTCCGTAGCGATATCCCGGTCGGTGAGCTGTCAGCGCCGCCCAGCCCGATGTTCCCCTCGGCACCGATCAGCTCGGGCGCGACTACCTGAGCCGGCTGCTGTACGCCGGGCGCGCGACGCTCTTCGTCGGGCTCGTCGCCAACACCATCGCTATCCTGCTCGGCCTCCTCGTCGGCCTCGTGGCCGGCTTCGTGCGTTCGCCACGGCTGCGGCTGCCTGGCGGCTTCGGCCTTGGTCATCCCCTGTCGAGGCTGGCTTGATGCGCGTCACGGACGTCGGCCTGGCGTTCCCGGCGCTGCTGCTGGCGATGGCGATGACCGCCGCCTTCGGCCGCAGCCTCGCGCTGGTGACCATCGTCATCGCCGCGGTGTTGTGGACGACCATGGCTCGGCTGGTCTACGCCCGGGTGCTGATGCTCCGCGGGCAGGAGTACGTGACCGCGGCACGGGCACTGGGCACGGGCACGGTGGGCATCCTGCGCCGACACCTGCTGCCTCAGGTCCTGCCCCTGGCCCTCGTCTACGGCTCGCTCGGCATCGCCACGACGATCCTCTTCGAGGCCGGTCTGTCGTTCCTCGGTGCCGGGGTCCCACAGGACACCCCCACCTGGGGTGGCATGCTCGAGCGTCAGACCGGCTCGCTCGCGACGGACCCGCGCCTCGCGCTGCTGCCGGCTCTGGCCATCTTCGTCACGGTGCTGGCCTTCAATCTGCTGGGCGATGCGTTGCGCGACGCGGTCGACCCCCACACCCAGCGATCCTGATGTTGACGTTCCTGCTCCGGCGCGTGGTGTGGTCGGTGTTCGTGCTCCTGTCGGTCTCGGTGCTGGCGTTCCTGCTGACGTTCGTAGCGCCGGCGGACCCGGCCAAGTCGATCGCGGGACCGAAGGCCTCGTCAGCGGCAGTGGAACGCATCCGCGAGTCGCTCGGGCTCGACCGCGCACCGCTCGAGCAGCTCGGCGACTACCTCGCGGGCGTGGCCCAGCTCGACTTCGGGACCTCGTACCAGTCGGGCGGCCTGCCCGTGGCCGACCTCATCGTGGGCAAGCTGCCAGCGACCTTCGAGCTGGCCATCGCTGGCACCTTGCTGGGCTTGGCCATCGGCTTGCCCGTGGGGGTCGCCTCGGCCCGTCGCCCCGGCAGCCGGCTCGACCGCATCGGCGCGGTCACCAGTTCATTCATGGTCTCGTTCCCGTCGTTCCTGGTGGGGCTTGTGCTCATCTATCTCTTCGCCTATCGCTTGCGCCAGGACTTCGGCATCGCGCTCTTCCCCATCGCGGGCATGCACTACGACCCGCTCGACCTGTCCGCCCTGGCACTACCCACCATCACGCTGGCCTTTGCCCTGGCGCCCTTCTACATCCGAGTCAGCCGCACGGTGATGATCGAGGAGCTGCACAGCCACTACGTCCGCACCGCCCGCGCCAAGGGCGTCCCCGAGCGCACGGTCGTGTGGCGGCACGCCTTCCGCAACGCCCTGCTGCCGATCGTGACGCAGGTGGCCATGGACCTCGGCTTCGTGCTCGGCGGGATCGTCGTCATCGAGACGGTCTTCAGCTGGCCGGGCATCGGGCAGCTGGCGGCGAAGTCGATCACCTCCGAAGACTTGCCCGTGCTCATGGGCACGCTCCTCTTCGGGACCTTCCTCATCGTGCTGGCCAACCTGGTGGCCGATATCGCCTACGCGATCCTGGACCCGCGCATCTCGCACTGGCACGAACCGGGCTGAGCCAAAGAGCGATCGGCACCCAGCCCTAGGGTTCCCTCATGGGCGGGTCGTCTTGCCCCAGCCGCAGGGCTAGCGCACCCAGGCGGCCCACGTGCTCGTATTCCAGCTCAAGGGTCACGCCATCCTCGGTCGGCACCTCGAGGTGCTCCACGGCCGCGGAAGACAGGAGCGCGTAGGCTTCCCAGCCGGTGGTGGCCACGACGTCGTTCTTGAGCATCCTGTGCGCGATGGTCACGTCGGGACCGAGTAGCTCGGTACGGCCGGCGATCGTCTGTTCCACGTAGCTGCCATGGTGGATGACGAACTTCAGGTCCAGGCGTGCACCGGTACTGCACGCGGCGCAGGTGCAGGTCATCCCCGCCTCGGTCTCGCGCACGTGCTCGCGGAAGGTGGCGTAGCAGTCCCGCAGGCAGGCCGTCACGGCGGGGCCGCGAATCTGCAGCGCCTGGTCGTCCGCGAAGGCGAAGACGGCGTCGCCCTCCAGCTTGGCGAGCACGAAAGGTGGCGTGAGGCTACCCACGATGGAGTCGAGCAACTTCGTCATCAGTGGATAGGCAGGGGGTGTCTCGCCGAAGTCGAGCTGCGCCCCATGGGCGATGCCCACCGCCGCGAGGAACCCGGTGTACCCGGAGATGTCAGCCAGCACCAACGTCGCGCGCTTGGCGCGCTGCTCATCCACGGGTGTCGGGTCTGTCTACCACCGACGGAGACTAGCACCTATGCATCCGAGGGAGCCGTGGCCGATCGATCTAGCGTCCTGCCCACCAGGCGCTGACCTCGGCGGCCAGGCGATGCTTCGTGTCCGTGTCGGTGAAGGCAGCCTCGATGGCGTAGCGGGTATGGCGTTCCACGTCCAGATCGGTCAGCTCGGACACCCGGCGCAGGTCGCCCGCGAGCGAGCACGCGAAGTACGTCGGGTCGTCGCTGTTGATGGTCACACGGGCGCCCCGCTCGACGAGCTCGATGACCGGATGCTCCTGCCACGACGTGGCCACGCCGGTCCGGATGTTCGACGTCGGGCAGACCTCCAGCGGGATCGCCTCGGCCACGAGGTGCTCGACGAGCACCGGGTCCTCCACCGAGCGGATCCCGTGTCCCACACGGTCCACGCCCAGGTCTCGCAGCGCCGACCACACGTACTCGGGTCCGGCAGCTTCGCCCGCGTGCGCCGAGCGACCCAGTCCCGCCTCGGCCGCGCGGCGGTAGACCGCGGCGTAGCCGGCTGGCGGGTGGGCCGGCTCCGAACCGCCGATGGTGATGCCCACGATGCCGGCCGCATCGGCGACCTCGATGACCTCCTCGAGCGTGCGCCCACACCACTCGGGGCCGGTATCGCGCACGAGGTCGACCAGCAGGTTCACGCGGGTGCCTGCCACCCGGTCGAGCCCGCGGCGCACGGCCGTGGCGATCTCGGCCAGGGGCAGCTCGTGCTGCCGGAAGTCGGTCGGCGAGATCGAGGCCTCGGCGTAGACGATGTGCTGCTCCGCGAGCGAGGTCGCCACGGCCGTGGCCACGGCGGTCCAGTCATCGGTCGTGCGGATGAAGGGCAGCATCCACTGCCAGGTCTCGATGAAGTGGGCGAAGTCGCGGTACACGAAGCGGGCGGTCATGGCCTCGAGCGTGGGCGTGTCGGGTTCGCCGTAGGCCTGCACCAACGCCCACAGGGCAGCGGGCGGGATGGCACCTTCGAGGTGCAGGTGTAGCTCCACCTTCGGTGCGAGGTCGAAGACGTCGGGCATCGCCGTACGGTAGCCCCACACCGGCTTCGCGACATCGGCGGTAGGCTGTCGGGCGTGACCCTCACCGCGATTTCGCGCCGCTGCACCGCCGCCGCCCTGGTCTGGGCGCTCGCGCTCCCGCCGGCCGCTGCATTCGCGCAGGAGCCGACTCCGGCACCGACCGCTGTGCCGTCCCCGGGCGTGGATGTCACGTTCGCGCCGCCTGTCACCAGCCCCGAAGGCGTTTGGCAGGTCACAGCCTATGACCCCTGGGGCCAGGGTCTCGTCGAGCCCGGGGCCGACAACGAGCTGCGAGTCTCACTGCTCGACGACGGAGAGCTGGCGGGCGAGACCGGTTGTGGCCGCTTCAGCGGCGGCTGGTCATACGACGGTGACGAGCTGTTCCTGGGGGTCGCACCCTCGGGCAACCTTGGCTGTGCGGCGCCGCGAGTGGAGGAGGCCATCGGCCTGTCCACGGCTTTCGACGCGGTCGCAGGCTGGGGTCCCGCCGAGGGTGGTGGCATCGAGCTGTTCGACGCGGCAGGAGCCACGCGTGTGGTGCTCGAAAGCCTCGCCGCCTTCGAGCCCACCGGCGCCTGGACCGTGCAGCGCTATCGCCGCCCCAACGGCCAGCTCGTCGAGCCACTTCCGGGCAGCCCGATGTCCCTGACGCTCCGCACCGACGGCGGCGTCGAGGGCAGCACCGGCTGCCGGCTGCTTCTGGGCGCCTACAGCTCGGAGGGCGGCGGCATCGTCATCGGCCCGCTCGAGCCCCAGGGCCGGCCATGTGAGGGCGCCGAGCGCCGGGCCGAGCGACAGCTGTTGCGCGCCTTCGGCGAGGTCGTCTACTGGCAGCAAAGCGGAGACACGCTCTCGCTCAACGATGGCTTCGACGCGCCCCTCGTGGAACTGGTCCGGGCTGTCGAGCCGTCGGTCGTGGCCGAGGCCGGGGAGGCCGAGGCAGGGGAGTGACCGCGGACCGGCGGCGGTACATCGGCTCTGGGGTCGTCATCAACGTCGCCATCATCGTCCTCGGGCTGGCGGGCATCGCCATCCTCCTGCTGACGCAAGGCCTCGGAGGCGAGGCTGGGACGAAGCGTCCGCTCGAGCTCAAGGTGGAGCTCTCGACGGTGGCCTCGGGACTGGAGTCGCCGGTGTTCCTCAGCGGTGCCGGGGATGGTTCCGGCGACCGCTACATCGTCGAGCAGCGGGGCCTGATCCGGAAGCTGGCCCCCGACGGGAGCATCGAGCCCGCGCCTTTCCTCGACATCCGCGACCGGGTCTTGCACCACCACGAGCGCGGGCTGCTCGGCCTTGCGTTCCATCCCCAGTACCACGAGAACGGCCGGTTCTTCGTGCTCTATTCTCGCCGGGAGGGCGACGGCGCCACCTCCATCAGTGAGTTCACGGTCGGGGGCGACGGTCCCGTCGAGGACAGCGAGCGTGCGCTGCTGGTCATCCCCTCGTTCAGCACGATGCACAAGGGCGGCATGCTCGCCTTCGACAAAGACGGGATGCTGCTTGCGGGCATCGGCGACGGCAGCACCGGCAACGACCCCGAGGGCAGCGGGCAGGACCCTGCCTCGCTGCTGGCCGCGTTGCTGCGGCTCGATGTCGACCGCGGCTATCCCTATGCGGTCCCGCCCGACAACGGCTTCGCCGACGATCGCGAGGCGCGAGGCGAGATCCACGCGGTCGGCCTGCGCAACCCCTGGCGCTTCAGCGTCGATGCTGCCACCGGCCACGTCTACATCGGGGATGTCGGTCAGGGCGATTGGGAGGAGATCGACGTGCTCGCCCCTGACGCCCGCGAGCCGTCGTTCGGCTGGTCGGTGATGGAGGGGAACGAGTGCTTCTACGGGCGGCCCTGCGACCCCGCCGCCCACATCGCGCCGGCCATCGCCTACCCCCACGTCGATGGCGAGGTGGGCCACTGCGCCGTCGTCGGTGGCTACGTCTATCGCGGCGAGGCCGGCTCGCTGCCCGAGGGCACGTATCTCTACGCCGACTACTGCAGCGGCACCATCTGGGCCGTGCCCGTCGAGCAGCTGCGTGCCGGGCAAGCGGACCCGGCCGTGGTCGGGCAGGTGCCCGCGGAGCTGGGGCAGGTGCTGTCGTTCGGCAGCGACGATGCGGGTGAGCTGTACCTCCTGACCAGTGCCGGGTACCTGCTCGCGATCAGCGCCACCGGATCGTAGCTACCGATGCGCCAGGCGGCGCAGGACCGTCGGCAGGATGCCGCCGTTGCGGTAGTAGTCGACTTCGATGCCGCCGTCGAGTCGGACGTCCACCTCGAAGCTGGTCTCGTCGCTTTCGCCGCGGGCCACGACCGTGACCGTCGAACGTGGCTGCAGGTCATCGTCGAGCCCCACGATGTCGAAGGCTTCGGTGCCGGTCAGGCCCAGCGTGGCCGCGTTCTGGCCATCGCGGAACTGCAGCGGCAGCACACCCATGCCCACCAGGTTGGAGCGGTGGATGCGCTCGAAGGACTCGGCCAGCACGGCGCGGACCCCCAGCAGTCGGGTGCCCTTGGCGGCCCAGTCGCGCGAGGACCCGGAGCCGTACTCCGCCCCCGCGAGGATCAGCAGTGGCGTGCCCTCAGCGGCGTAACGCATGGCCGCGTCATAGATGAACATCGGCTCGCCCCCGGGCTGGAAGGTGGTGAAGGGACCCTCCTCCACGGCCAGCGCGTTCTTGAGGCGGATGTTGCCGAAGGTGCCGCGCATCATCACCTCGTGGTGACCACGGCGGGCGCCGAAGGAGTTGAACTCGGTCGGCGGCACGCCCTGCTCCTGCAGCCACTGGCCGGCCGGGCTCCAGGCCGGGATGACACCGGCCGGGGAGATGTGATCGGTCGTGACCGAGTCGCCGAGCACGGCCAGGACGCGGGCTCCGCTGATGCCGGCGATGGGCGCCGGCTCCGGCGTGAGGCCCGCGAAGAAGGGCGGGGCCGCGATGTAGTCGGAGCCCGGGTCCCACTCGTAGCGGTCGCCCTCGGGCACCGGCAGCGCGCGCCAGCGATCGTCGCCCTCGAAGACGCTGGCGTAGGTAGAGCGGAAGAGCTCGGGCGTGACGGCCTCGCCGATGGCGGCCTTGATCTCGTCACTCGCCGGCCAGATGTCGGCGAGGAAGACGGGTTGGCCGTCGGTACCGATCCCGAGGGGCTCGGTCTCGAGGTCGATGTCGACTCGGCCCGCCAGCGCGAAGGCCACCACCAGCGGCGGCGAGGCCAGGTAGGAGGCCTTGACCAGCGGGTGGATGCGGCCCTCGAAATTGCGATTGCCGCTGAGCACCGCGGCCACGATGAGATCGTGCTCTTCGACCGCCTCGCCGATGGCTTCATCGAGCGGGCCGCTGTTGCCGATGCAGGTCGTGCACCCGTAGCCCACGACGTCGAAGCCCAGGTCCTCGAGAGAGGGCAGCAGCCCCGCACCCCTGAGGTACTCGGTGACCGCGCGCGAGCCCGGCGCGAGGCTGGTCTTGACGGTGGGCTCGACGCTGAGGCCCTTCTCCACCGCGTTGCGCGCGAGCAGGCCCGCACCCACCATCACGCTGGGGTTGGAGGTGTTGGTGCAGCTGGTGATGGCGGCGATGGCCACCGAACCGGTGCGGATCGAAGCCGCCTGGCCGCCCACCGCGAGCGGCACCTCGGGGTAGCCGGAGCCGTTGCCGCGGGGCGGCGGGAAGTCGGACTCGAAGGACCGGCGCAGGTCGGAGAGGACGATGCGGTCCTGCGGCCGGCGCGGGCCGGCCACGCTGGGCACGACCGTGGCCAGGTCCAGCTCGAGCGTCTCGTCGAACTCGGGCGCAGCGCCCGGCGCGCGCCACAGGCCCTGCTCCTTGGCGTAGGCCTCGACGAGGTCCACCCGATCGTCCCGGCCGGTCAGGCGCAGGTAGGCCAGCGTCTCCTCGTCGATGGGGAAGATGCCGGTGGTGGCTCCGTACTCGGGCGCCATGTTGGCCAGCGTGGCGCGGTCGGCCAGGGCCAGCGAGGCGAGGCCGTCGCCGTAATACTCCACGAACTTGCCCACCACGCCGTGCGCTCGCAGCAGCTGGCTGATGACGAGCACGAGATCGGTGGCGGTGCTGCCCTGCGGCAGGGCCCCGTGGAGACGCACGCCGACCACCTTCGGCAGCGGCTGATAGAGCGGCTGGCCGAGCATGACCGCCTCGGCCTCGATGCCACCGACGCCGTAGCCGAGGATGCCCAGGCCGCTGATCATGGTGGTGTGCGAGTCAGTGCCCACCAGCGAGTCGGGGAAAGCTACCCGTTCGCCGTCGTCGGTCTCGCGGATGCTGACCACGTCGCCGAGGTATTCGAGGTTGACCTGGTGGACGATGCCGGTACCGGGCGGCACGACGCGGAACCCGCGCAGGGCGGTCTGGGCCCAGCGCAGGAGCTGGTAGCGCTCGCCGTTGCGCTCGTACTCGCGCTGGACGTTGAAGGCATAGGCGTCGGCACTGCCGAAGCGGTCGATCTGGACGCTATGGTCGATGACCAGGCTGGCCGGGACCAGCGGGTTCACCAAGGCCGGATCGCCCCCCAGCTCGTCCATGGCATCGCGCATGGCCGCGAAGTCGACCACGGCCGGGACGCCGGTGAAGTCCTGCAGCAGCACACGGCCGGGCATGAAGGGGATCTCCACGTCGCTGCCGGAGTTCGGGCGCCAGTCGGCGAGGGTGGCCACGTCTTCCGCGGTGGCGGTGCCCGATGCCGAACTGCGCAGCACGTTCTCGAGCAGCACCTTGACCGTGAAGGGCAGCTGCGCGAGCCGGTCGCTGACCACATCGAGACGGTAGATGACCGCTTCGTGGTCGCCGACGCGTAGGCGCGCGCGAGCGGAGGCTGCGGCAGAGGTGGACATCGAGGCCATGAGGCGAGCTCCAGTAGGGCGCGGCGGGCGCGCTCGCGATGTCGGCTCCTGACGGGAGTGCCCGCCTCGGGTCGGTCGGGTTGTGTCTGCCAGTATACGTGGGGCTCCGGGACCGATACGCTTGAGGGGTGAACGAGGACCACGGCGGCGCGCCCGGACACCGACATCCGCACCCGCCTTCCGACCCCAGCGGCCGCCCGCGCATCGGCTTCGTGGGAGCTGGCCGCGTGAGCTGCGCGCTCGGCGTCGCCTTCAGCAGCGCTAACTGGCCCGTGGCTGCGATCGCCACCCGCGATGAAGCCAACGCGGGGCGTTTCCTCGAGCTGGTGCCGTCGGCGCAGGCGGTGCCCTCGACCGCCGCGATCACCAACGATGTCGACCTCATCTTCGTGACCGTGCCCGATGACGCCATCGCTGACGTGGCCGCGGAGCTGCGTCTCTATGCGGGGCAGGCCGCGGTCCACACGTCGGGTGCGCTCGACGCGCGCGTGCTCGAACCGGCACGCGCCGCCGGCACCCAGCTGGGCTCGTTCCATCCGATGGTGGCCTTCGCCAACCAGGAGGCGGCGCTGCGCTCGCTGCCCGGCTCGACGGTCGCGGTCGAGGGCGACGAGGAGCTGGTGACCCTGCTCGGCCAGCTGGCCTCGGACATCGGCGCCCAGCCGGTGCGCCTGCCGCCGACCGGCAAGACGGCCTATCACGCGGCCGCGGTCCTCGCCGGTGGTGGTGTCATCGGCCTGCTCGACGGCGTGGCCGAGGTCGCCCGGGGGGCCGGGCTCGACGAGGCCGGCGCGCTCGCCATCTACGTGCCGCTCATCCGCCAGGCCCTGACCAATGCCGAGGCCCTCGGTATCGGCGAAGCCCTCACCGGCCCCTTCGTAAGAGGCGACGTGGGCACGATCCGTGGCCATCTCGAAGCCCTCCGGCGCCTGGCACCGGAGGCGCTCGAGATGTACCGTGCCACCGCCTCGCGGGAGCTGGACCTGGCCCTCGGCCGGGGCGCCATCAGCGAAGCGCAGGCGGCACCACTCCGACGCCTGCTCGAAGACCGATAGGCGGTACCATCCGCACATGCAGCGAGGCGTCGGCTCCATGCGCGTGACACACCGAGGGACGCGGTTCGTGTCAGGGACCGCATCCGCCCGTGCGCCGCACCCGCTCTCGCGCAGCCACCCGCGCATCACGCCCCGTGTGCCTTCGGCCGTGCGTGCCGCAGCGGTGCGCGATCCCCTCGGAGCCGTCCGGCGCTCCGCCCGCAGCCTCACGCCGGAGCGCGAGATCGAGCCGGCGACCCACGCGGCCATCCGGCCGGCGTCGATCCACTGGTCATCGCCGCACCGGGCGCTTCGTGACCCGCGATCGTTCCGCGCGGTGAAACGCGCTCGCTGAGGTGGGCAAGTCGAGGTTCGAGGGCCTCCCCGTCGAGCATGCCTTCAGCGCCGGTGGGGTCGTCATCCGCCACAGCGGGAGCGGCCCCGAGCTGGTGCTCGGTCGTCGCCGTCACGACGGTCGCCGCGCCATCTGGTCGCTGCCCAAGGGCACACCTGACGGCGACGAGACCCCCGAGCAAACAGCCCTGCGTGAGGTCAGCGAGGAGACGGGGTTGCAGGTTCGCATCCTCGACACCATCGGCGATATCCACTATCGCTTCGTGCGTGGCGGCCGGCGCATCGACAAGACCGTGCACTACTACCTGATGGAAGCCACCGGCGGCGACCTGGCCGATCACGATGGCGAATTCGAGGACGTGCGCTGGGTCGAGGTGACCGAGGCCGAGACGCTGATGCGCTTCCCCACCGAGCGCGACATCCTGGCCCGGGCCCTACCGGTGGCGGGCCTTGTCTGAGTCGGGGCCTCGACGCACCGCGCTCTACGAAGCGCACGTCGCGCTCGGCGCCCGCTTCACCGAGTTCGGCGGCTGGGACATGCCGGTCCGCTATGGCTCGATCATCGATGAGCACCGGGCCGTGCGCACCGCGGCCGGCCTCTTCGACCTCTCACACATGGGCGAGCTGCGGGTCAGTGGCCCCGGCGCCGGGGCGGGGCTGGCGCATGCCCTCGTCAACGACCCTCGGCGCCTGGCCCTCGGACGCGCCGGGTACTCGCTGCTGTGCCAGCCCGACGGCGGCGTCATCGACGACCTCATCGTCTATCACCTCGCCGAGGACGGCTATCTCGTGGTGCCCAATGCCTCCAACCGTGAGGTCGTGGCCGACGAGCTACGAACGCGCCTCGCTGACGCGGCTGCCGAGCTCGTCGACGAGACGCTCGAGACCTCGCTGGTGGCGATCCAGGGGCCGGCCGCCGCGGCCATCGTCGGCCGGCTGACCAGCTACCCGCTCGCAGCGATCCGCAACTATGGCGTCGCTGAGGCGACCGTCGCGGAGACGCCCGTGCTGCTGGCTCGGACGGGCTACACGGGCGAAGATGGCTTCGAGCTCTTCTGTCCCCCGGATGCGGCTCCGGCGCTGTGGGCCGCGCTGATGGACGCCGGTCGGGGCGACGGCCTCGTGCCCTGCGGGCTTGGTGCCCGGGACACCTTGCGCCTCGAGGCCGGGATGCCCCTGTATGGCCACGAGCTCGACCGCGAGACCACGCCGATCGAAGCGGGTCTCGGCTGGGCCGTCAAGCTCGATCACGACTTCATCGGCCGCGATGCGCTCGCCGAGAACGAACCCCGCACACAGCTGCTGGGACTGGTGCTGCGCGGGCGCGGCATCGCCCGGCAGGGGTACCCCGTGGCCCACCCCGGCGAAGCGGAGCCGATCGGCGTGGTCACCAGCGGCAGCCAGTCGCCGACGCTCGGCATGGCCATCGCCATGGCCCGCGTTCGGCCTATTGATGCTGCCGCGGGTACCATGCTCGAAGTCATCGTCCGTGGGGTTGCCGTGCCTGCGGAGGTGGTGTCGTTGCCGTTCTATCGTCGACCGGGCCGTTGAGCCCGGCCCGCAGGCCCGCCGGGGGAGCATCGGGCTGTCGCTGATCGCTGGAGGACCGTGAGGTGGATGTACCCGAGAGCCTGCGCTACACCAAGGATCACGAGTGGCTGCGCACCGAGGGCGGCGAGGCCGTCGTGGGCATCACCGCCTATGCAGCCGACGAGCTGGGCGACATCGTGTTCGTGGAGCTGCCCGAGGTCGGCCGCAGCCTGAGCAAGGACGAGACCTTCGGCGTCATCGAGTCGGTCAAGACCGCCAGCGACCTCTTCGCGCCCGCTGCCGGAGAGGTCATCGCGGTCAACGAGGCCCTCGCGGATGCGCCCGAGCTGGTCAACAGCGAACCCTACGAGGGCGGCTGGATGCTGCGGCTGCGACTGGAGGACCCGGCATCGGCGGAGACCTTGATGGACGCCGCTGCCTACCGAGAGACGACTGCCGACTGAGCACCATGGTCTACAGCCCCCATACCCCCGACACCCGTGCTCAGATGCTCGCGACGCTCGGCCTCGAGTCGGTCGAGCAGCTGTTCGACGACATCCCGGAACCCGTCCGCGCGACCGGCCTCGAGCTGCCCGGGCCGGTCTCCGAGCTGACCCTCAGCCGTGAGCTGGAAGCACTGGCCTCGCGCAATCGCGTGGACCTCACCTCGTTCCTGGGCGCGGGCGTCTACGCGCACTACATCCCGGCGGCCGTCGATTTGGTGCTCTCGCGCGGCGAGTTCTACACCGCCTACACGCCCTACCAACCCGAGATCAGCCAGGGCACGCTGCAGACGATCTACGAGTTCCAGTCGCTCATCGGCCAGCTGACCGGCCTGCCCGTCGTCTCGGCGTCGCACTATGACGGCGCCACCGCCACCGCAGAGGCGGCGCTCATGACCGCGCGCGCGACGCGACGCGACCGGGTGCTCATCAGTCGAGCGGTCCAGCGCCACTACGTGGAGACCGCCGGCACCTACTTCTCGGCCGGCAGCCGCGAGCTCGAGGAGCTGCCCACCACGCCCGATGGCCTCACCGACCTCGCGGCGCTCGAGGCGGCCCTCGCCGATGTCGAGCGACCCGTCGCCGGCGTGATCCTGGGCCAGCCCAACGCCTTCGGGCTGCTCGAGCCGATGGCCGCGGCAGCAGCGCTGGCCCACGCGGCCGGGGCGCTCTTCGTGGCCGTGGTGGAACCTACTTCGCTGGCCGTCTTGGCGCCACCGGCGGACTACGCGGCGGACATCGCTGCGGGGGAGGGGCAGCCGCTGGGCATCGCACCCCAGTACGGCGGGCCATACCTGGGTCTGCTCGCCTGCAGCAGCGAGCTCATCCGCCAGATCCCCGGACGGCTGGTCGGCAAGACCACCGATATCGAAGGCCGGCGGGCGTTCGTGATGACCCTGCGGGCACGTGAGCAGGACATCCGGCGCGACAAGGCCGCCTCGAACATCTGCACCAACCAGGCGCTCTGCGCACTGGCCGCCACGACCTACCTGGCGACCCTCGGTCCGCACGGCCTCAGCGACGTGGCTGCCGCCGGCGCCGCGGCGGCCCGGCGCCTCGAAGCGGCCCTCCGGGCGGCCGGCTTCGAGCGGCTCCATCGAGCGTCCTATCTCAACGAGTTCGCGGTGCGCGTGCCCGATGCGCCCGCGGTCCACGCGCGATTGCTCGAGCGGGGCGTGCTGGCGGGCCTGCCGCTGGCAGCCTGGTATCCCGATGACGCCGATCTGTCCGAAGCACTGCTGGTGTGTGCCACCGAGCTGACCACGGACGACGATATCGAGCGTCTGGTCAGCGGCCTTGCCGAGGTGACGGTATGACCGAGCCGCATCTGGCGACCAACCGGCCCCGGCCCCTGCTGGTGCCCGAGAACGCCCGCCGCTCGGCGGTGGGACCGGACCTGCAGCCGCTGCTCTCGGAGCTGCACGCACCGGGTCGCTCCTCGTTCAAGGTGCCGCATGTTCCCGCGGACGCGCTCGCCGGCGTGCCACCCGAGCACAGGCGCACCACGCCCCTGGCGCTGCCCGAGATCGACGAGCCCACGGTCGTGCACCACTTCGTGCGCCTCTCCCACCTCAACTACTCGGTGGACAGCGGCATCTACCCGCTCGGCTCGTGCACCATGAAGTACAACCCCAAGATCAACGAGCAGGCCGCCCGGCTGCCCGGCTTCGCCGGACTGCACCCCCTCGCACCCGACTCGCTGGCACAGGGCAGCCTCGAGCTGATGTGGACGCTGCAGCAGCAGCTCGCCGAGATCGGCGGGTTCGAGGCAGTCTCGCTGCAGCCGGCTGCGGGCGCCCACGGTGAGCTCACGGGCATCCTCGTCATCCGCGCCTACCACCTCGCTCGTGGCGACGTCGAGCGCGACGAGGTCATCGTGCCTGACTCCTCGCATGGCACCAACCCCGCGACCGCCTCGATGGCCGGCTTCAAGACGGTCACCATCACCTCCAGCGCTGATGGTCTCGTCGACATCGAGGCGCTGCGTGCGGCGTTGGGTCCGAGGACCGCCGCGGTGATGCTCACCAACCCCTCCACCCTGGGGCTCTTCGAACACCACGTGGTGGAGCTGCTCGAGGCGGTCCACGAGGCCGGTGCGCTGGCCTACATGGACGGCGCCAACATGAACGCGGTGCTGGGCCACTTCCGTCCGGGCGAAGCCGGTTTCGACGTCATGCACTTCAACCTGCACAAGACGTTCTCGACGCCGCACGGCGGCGGCGGCCCCGGAGCCGGACCCATCGCGGTGGCCGAGCGGCTGCTGCCCTACCTGCCCGAACCGCTGGTGATCCGCGACGACGACGGGACCTTCCGACTCGAACGTCATCGCGAGCGGCCCGAGTCCATCGGGCGCATGCGGGCGTACCAGGGCAGCACCGGGGTCCTCGTCCGCGCCTACGCCTACATCCGAGCCCACGGCGGCGATGGCCTGCGCCAGGTCAGCGAGGACGCCGTGCTCGCGGCCAACTACCTGCGGGCCCGGGTGGGCGAGGCCTTCGACCTGCCGGTCGAGGGTCCCTGCAAGCACGAGTTCGTGGCCAGTGCCTCGACCATCAAGGCCGAGACCGGCGTGCGCACCTACGACATCGCCAAGCGGCTCATCGACCACGGCTACCACCCGCCCACCATCTACTTCCCCCTGATCGTCGATGAGTGCCTGCTGATCGAGCCGACCGAGACCGAGTCGCTCGAGACGCTCGATGCCTTCGCCGAGGCGCTCATCGCCGTCGCACGGGAGGCCCACGAGGACCCCGAGCTGCTGACCTCCGCGCCCCACGATGCCCCGGTGCGACGGCTCGACGAGACCACCGCGGCCCGCAAGCCGGACCTGCACTGGCAGCCGATGACCGGATCGGAGAGCCCGTGCCCCGGTTGAGCCCTGCTCGCCTGAAGCTGCCGGCCGCGGCGCTCGCCGGTTTGTTGGTGGTGACTGCCTGTCTCTCCGACGCCACGCCGGCCGTAGAGCCGTCGATCACTCCCGGTGCCACCCCGGGGTCCACCCTGGAAGCCACCCCCGGGGCCACCGAGCAGGCGACCGCCGTAGAGCCGGCCACGCCGGCTCCCACGCCGGTGAGCATGCCCCGGCAGACGACCGACGACACGCTCGTGGTCATCGCTCCTGCGCATCCCACGCGGCTCCTCCCGGGCGACAACCTCAACGCCACCGAAAAGCTGCTCGTGGACGTGCTCTACGACCCCCTCTATCGGCTCGACAAGGAGATGCGCCCCGTGCCGGAGCTGGCCAAGGAGCTGCCGGAGGTCAAGAAGACCGACAAGGGCTATGAGTGGTCGATCCCCATCAAGGTCGACGCCCGGTTCCACAGCGGCCAGAAGCTGAAGGCCAGTGACGTGCTCTTCTCGCTGCGCATGGCCGCCTCGCACTCGTGCCCGCTGGGCCGAACCCTGTGCGAGACCGTCCGCACCTACATGATCGATGAGCCCGATCGCGACGACAACGTCGTCCACATCCTGCTCGCGGAGCCGTATGCGCCCTTCCTCACGGAGGTCCTTGCGCAGCTGCCGATCCTTTCGCAGGACGATGTCAAGGAGGCCACGCGCGAGCTCCTCGACGCGGCCGACCGGCTCAACGAGAGCCGCCCTGACAAGCTCATCTCCCAGATCTACGAGAACACCCTGAGCGACGAGTGCGCCGAGGTCGAGCCACCCAAGGGCTGCCGACTGGCGGACTACCGCAAACAGCTGGAACAGGTGTTCCGGCGCGCCAACATCGACCTGCCCTCGAAGACGCCCTACACCGACCGCACCGGCTACTTCGACGAGAACACCTACCTGGGCGACCTGCTCGACCGCCTCGTGGCCCTGGCCCAGATGCTCGACAGCGAAGCGCAGGACAAGAATTCGGCGGCCCTGGGCCTGCTCGATGCGACGGTCACGCCCTTCGGCGGCGGACCTTACGAGCTGGTGCGCATCCGCGACGACGGCACGTACGTGCTGAAGGCCAATCCCAAGCACACGCGCAACGTGGCCAAGATCGAGCGAGTGGAGGTGCGGGTCGAGCCTGACCCCGAGATCGCCACCACGCAGCTGCTCAACGGGGCCGCCGACTGGATCCTCGAGGCGCGGTCCGACCAGGTCGATGTGATCGACTCGGCCGATGGCTACCGGGCGGCTCCCCGGCCCACCGACATCCAGTACGGGGTCCTCTTCAACGTGCGACCCGACCGTGTCTACTTCGACAATGCGGCCCGGCGCGCCTTCGTCGAGTGCATCGACCACGAGGGCCTGGCTCTGGCGCTCGACGATGAGCGACCGCTCGCGACGACGCCCTACACAGCCACCTCCTGGGCCAGGCCGGAGGGCCTGAGCCTGACCGAGCGGGATGTCGAGGCGGCCAACCGCGATCTCGAGATGGCCGGCTGGCAGATGGCTGCTGACGGCGTTCGGGTCCGCGCGGATGGCACGCGCCTCTCGACCTCGATCGCGGTGCGGCCCACCAACGTCGACCTCTTCACCTTCGCCAACGCGGCCACCGAGCAGCTGGCCGAGTGCGGCATCGAGCTGACCGTTGATGAGCTCGACCTCACCGGCGGCGACATGCTCAACCAGCTGCGCTACCCCAACGACTTCGACACCCTGATGTGGACGCGCTGGCTGGGCACGGACCCGGACACGGCCGTGCGCGCCTTCGAGTCATCGCGCATGACGACGAAGGACAACGTCGCCGACGAGAACCCCAGCGGCTTCAGCTCGGAGCTGGTCGACTACCACGTGGCCGCGGCTCGCGGGACCATGGACGAGGAGGAGCGAGCCGCCTCCTACGCTTCGGTGAACGAGGAGATCGAGAAGCTCATCCCCTATTGGCCGCTCTGGTACGAGTCGGAGACGAGCGCGGTCTCCGACCGCTTGCGTGACAAGGACGGGCCCGTGGATCCAGCCGGATCTCGCTACGACTGGGACATCTCGAGTTGGTCGTTCAAGCCGCAGGATGAGGAGCAGCCGGGGTCGTAGGTCGCGCGGACCATTGACCTATGGCCCTGTGGTGGACCCCAGTGTGAAGCCTTACTACAATCCAACTGCCTGCGGCACCTCGATGGGAGACGTGTACCTGCGTGCACGCAAAGGAGGGATGCAGCAGTCGAGAGCCCGACGGTGATCGGTGTCACCAAGACGCTGACGCGACAAGAGGGAGGTAACACTTCGTATGAGCCCAGGCAACAAGCGCGCGTTCGCGCTCGGAGCTGCCGCAGCACTGGCCATCACGGCTTTCGCTGCGCCCGTCGCTGCACAGGAAGTCGACAACGTCGACAACATCATGATCAGTCAGCCAGGCGACTATGTCCCGGAGACAGGTACGCCCGGAGGCACTGTCGTCATCGCCGACTGGCAGATCCCCGATCAGCTCAACCCGTACTACATCTCGGCCATGACCAACAGCCAGGTGAGTGCTTCTGCCTTCGACCAGCTGTGGGACGTGTCCAGCGAGGGCAAGTACATCGCCGAACAGGCGACGACCATCCCGACCATCGCCAATGGTGGCATCCGCATCGACGCAGAGCCCACCGCCGAGTGTGAGAACGTGCGTCCCGGCTTCGAGGATATCCCCGGCTTCGAGATGGACGTCGACATGCGTCCGGGACTCCTCTGGAGCGACGGCGAGCCGATCACGCTGAACGATTACAAGTACACCTTCGAGTGGGTCCTCGACCCGGACAACACCGGCCTGTGGCCGAGCACCGACGGCTACGACCTCGTCGACCGCTTCGATGTCTCGGAAGACGGCCTGTCCGCGACCGTGCACTTCTGTTCCGGCTTCACCGGCTATCTGGGTCTCTTCAACTACCCGGCCCTCCCCGAGCACTACATGTCCCAGATCCCGGTCACCGATGCTGCGGAGATGTCATATCCCGTCGGCCCGTCCCTCGTGGACGCGCCGGTGTCCGGTCCCTACAAGTACGCCAGCGCCAGCCCCAGCGCCATCGAGATGGTGCGCAACGAGAACTGGGTCAGCCCCTGGACGGGCGAGCCGGCGTATCTCGACCGCGTCGTGTACAGCTTCTTCGACGGGTCCAAGGACGCCATGATCGCGGCCTTCCTGGCCGGTGAGCTCGACCTCGCGACCGACCTCCAGCAGGGCGACTACACGGCTATCGCCGGTGTCGATCCCAGCATCGGCGAGGTCCGCATCGAGCCAGCGTGGGAGTACGAGCACTTCGACGCCAATCAGGCTGGCCTGGAGCCCGGCAAGGGTCACCCGGCGCTGGCCGATCCCAACGTCCGCATGGCCCTCAGCCTGGCCATCGACAAGGACGAGCTCTATGAGGTCGTCTGGCCCGGCGTGCCGCTCGGTGAGTACGAGCCCTGCAGCCCGGTGCCGCCCGGTCTGTACTACCGCACTGAGGAAGGCCTGTCCTGCATCCAGTACGACCCGGAGAAGGCCCTGCAGCTACTCGACGAGTCCGGTTGGGTCGACACCGACGGCGATGGCATCCGTGACAAGGACGGCGTCAAGCTGAGCCTGCTTCACTGCACCACCGGCGCCGGATATCGCGTGGCTTCCGGCGACTATCTCGCCAGCAAGTTCCGCGACCTCGGTGTCGAGCTCATCAACACGGCTGCCCCGGAGACCATCTTCTCCGGCTGGAACGAGGCTGGTCCGGATACCGAGTGCAACCTGACACACGGCGTCTTCGACACGACCGAGTTCGCCTGGGTCTCCAGTTTCGACCTCTTTGGCAACACCTATACCGTGTACCACTCCAACTGGATCCCCAGCGATGAGAACAACGGCAACGGTGCCAACTTCACCCGCCTCAGCGATCCGCGTATGGACAAGGCACTGGACGACCTCTTCGGCGCCACCGATCAGGCTGAAGCCGTGGCCCTGGCCCACGAGATCCAGCGTGTCCTCACCGAGGTGCAGTCCGAGACGGTGCTCTACTATCGGAGCAACGTCCGGGGCGTAAACTCCGACCTCATGAACTATCTCCAGAACCCCGGAACCGCGACCGATATGTGGAATGTCGGGGACTGGTATCTGAACCAGTAACAGGTTCCACGCACTTCACCCGTGATGTGAAGACCGACTCGGACGGACGCTCAGCGTCCATCCGAGTCGGCTCCCTGTCTGGGGGTCTGCGCCCCCGTTCTCCCGCGACCTGCTTCCAGGCCAAAGGCTGCCCGCTTGACCACCTACATCATTCGACGTTTGCTGGGTCTGATCCCACTCTTCATCGGGGTCGTCATCCTCAGCTACCTGCTCCTTCTCATGGCTCCAGGGGGACCGGCTGGCTCTGTCCAGGCCAACCCGCGGATGACCCAGGAGGTGAAGGAAGCATGGCTCGATCGGTGGTGTCTGGAGGACTCCAAGGATCCAACGGCGATCCTGCGCATGTTCGGCGGCTGGTCGGGCATCCTCAATTGCAGCCGTGATGGGTTCGGCGCGTTCTTTTCGGATGAGGGCGGACTGAACGTCCTGCCGGCGTTTCTCGGCGGTGGGGACAACGGCCTGTTGCACGGCGACCTGGGCAACAGCCTCGATACCGCCAGACCCGTCGTTGACATGATCTGGGAGCGGCTACCCGCAACCCTGGTCCTGGCGGGTGTGGCTCTTGTCCTTTGGGTGGGCACCGCCATCGTGCTGGGCGTGTACGCGGCAGTTCGTCGCTACTCTGTCCAGGACCAAGCCCTGACCCTGATCACCTACATCATGTACTCACTGCCCACCTTCTGGCTGGGCCTGATGCTCATCTTCGCCTTCGGTCCGGCGCTGCACCTGCTCCCCACCGGAGGTGTGGTCGCCGCTCGCGATTGGCCGGCATTCGGGTCGCCGCAGTTCTGGACGGCCGCGGGCGAGCGGCCGCTCGAAGCGATGTGGGACGTCGGCCGTCACCTGATCCTCCCGGTGGTCACACTGGTGGCCGTGAACATCGCCGCAGACAGCCGCTTCGTGCGCGCCTCGATGCTGGAGACGCTGAGCGCGGACTTCGTGCGCACCGCCAAGGCCAAGGGCCTCTCCGCTCGCCGCGTTATCTACCGCCATGCCTTTCGCAACGCCATGCTACCAGTGACCACCAACATCGCCCTGGAAATCCCATTCCTGGTTTCCGGGTGCCGTCGTCGTCGAGACGATCTTCAGCTGGCCGGGTATCGGCCGCCTGTTCATCACCTCGGTCAACGAGCGCGACTACTATGTCCTGATGGCGTTGATCATGATGTCGTCGTTCGCCATCCTGCTGGCGAACCTCATCGCCGACATCGTCTATGCCATCGTCGATCCGCGGATCAGGTACTAGACGGATGCCAGACCGGAAAGACGGCCTCCCGGAGCCCCAGGACGTGATGGACGAGCGCGTGGCCGAGGTCTACGAACAAGCAGGCGAGTTCCAGGGGCCGGGAGACTCGATCCTCCACAGTCCTGCTGCTCGCGACGTCCTGGCGGCCACGTACGAAGAGGACTACGAGGTCTCGCTCGAGCCGCTGAGTCAGTGGCAGCTGGCCTGGCGCCGCTTCCGCAAACACCGCATGGCCGTGGTCGGCAGCGTCATGGTCGGCGCCATGGTCTTCATCGCTATCTTCGGACCCATCATCTGGCCCTACGACCCGCTCGACCTGACCCGCATCACTCACCCGGGTGGTGATCCGCCATCGATGCAGAACATCTTCGGCACGGACTACCTTGGGCGAAGCGTCTGGGAGCTCGTCGTCAATGGCGCGCGTCTGTCGGTGGCCTTCGGCCTGGTGACCATGGTCATCGCCACCACCGTCGGCCTGTCGGTCGGAGTGGCCGCTGGGTTCTTCGGCGGCAAGGTCGACTCCATCCTGATGCGCTTCGTCGACCTCATGCTGGCCATCCCGTTCCTGTTCATCATCCTCGTCGCGGCCGCCTTCTTCGGCGGCGGCGACCCGCTGCTGCTGATGGTCATCTTCGGGTTGCTCTCCTGGCCCACGCTGGCGCGGTCTGACACGCGCCCTGTTCCTGTGCCTGCGAGAGCAGGAGTTCGTCGATGCTGCGCGCGCCGTCGGCGTGGGCAATCGACGATCGCCTTCCGCCACATCCTGCCCAATGCGCTCGGGCCCGATCATCGTCTCGGCCACGCTCGATCGTGGCCAACGCCATCATCCTCGAGGCCTTCGTCAGCTTCCTCAACTTCGGCATCCGCAACACGGACATCAGCTGGGGTACGGCCCTCTCGGCGTCCCAGGGTCAGCTCATCCTGGGCAACTGGTGGTGGGCCTTCTTCCCGGGCATGGCCATCGCCTTCATGGTCATCGGCATCAACTTCATGGGCGACGGCCTGCGTGACGCATTCGACCCCAGAGCCCATGACTGAGCCCGACGACGTGACGGCCCAGATGCCGCTGATCCACCGGCTGAGTCAGACTCGGAACGACCTCCTTGTCGTCGATGAACTGCGCACGTACTTCGATGTCATGGACGGCACCGTGAAGGCGGTCGACGGGGTCAATTTCAGCGTGCCCCGGGGCAAGTCGATCGGCATCGTCGGGGAGTCCGGGTCGGGCAAGAGCGTGACCGCATTGACCGTGATGCGGCTCCTGGAGATGCCGCCGGCGAGATCCGCATCGGGGTCGATCAAGCTCGAGGGTCGCGACCTCCTGTCGCTTCACAGAAGACGAGATGCGCGAGGTGCGCGGCGGCGAGATCGCGATGATCTTCCAGGAGCCCATGACCAGCCTGAACCCGGTCTTCACCATCGGCTATCAGATCGCGGAGGCCATCATCGAGCACCTTGGCGTGGGCAAGGCCGAGGCCGACGAGCGCGCCGTGGCCGCGCTGGCGCAGGTGGGCATGAGCTCCCCCGAGCGGCGCGTCAAGCAATATCCGCACGAGTTGTCGGGTGGCATGCGCCAGCGCGCCATGATCGCCATGGGCCTCGCCTGCGAGCCCAAGATGCTCATCGCCGACGAGCCGACGACCGCGCTGGACGTGACGGTCCAGGCCCAGATCCTGGACCTCATCCGCGCATCTCAGGCTGAGCTGGGCATGGCCCTCATGCTGATCACCCATGACCTGGGCGTCGTCGCCGAGATGGTCGATCATGTCGCGGTCATGTACGGCGGCCGAGTCGTGGAGGACGGACCGGTCGAGCAGATCTTCTCTTCGCCCAGGCACCCGTATACGCAGGGCCTGCTCGAGTCGATGCCCGACACGCGCACGCCGCGGGCGTGCGTCTGAGCGTCATCAAGGGCTCCGTGCCGAACCCCTTCAACATGCCCGACGGCTGCAATTTCGCGCCCCGCTGTCCCGCTCGCTTCGGACCCTGCGGCGAGCATGACCCGGAGCTGCTCCGCCTCGACGACGCCCGGACACGCAGGTCGCCTGCTGGCTCCACAGCGAGCCACCGCTCAGCCGAGCATGCGCCGGCGCCCCGCGAGACCGCCCCTGCGTCGACCGCAGCGGAGGGCGGCGCATGACCGCGACCATCCGGGCGGAGACAGGTCCCGACGCGACCAGCCGCTTGGTCGCCGTCGAGGACCTGTTCAAGTACTACCCCATCCATGCCGGGCTGCTGCGCCGCAAGGTCGGTGATGTCAAGGCTGTCGATGGCGTCAGCTTCGACGTGGCCAAGGGCGAGGTGCTGGGCCTGGTCGGCGAATCGGGTTGTGGCAAGTCCACGCTGGGCCGCACCCTGCTCCAGCTGCTCACGCCAACGGCGGGTCGGGTGTTCTTCCACGGCGAGGAGATCAGTCGGTCTCAGGCAAGCGATCTTCGCCGGCTGCGACGCCGGCTGCAGATCATCTACCAGGACCCCTATGGCTCGCTCAACCCGCGGATGCCGGTCAACGACATCATCGGTGAGGGGCTCCTGGCCCAGGCAGACAGCGAGAATGGCTGGGGCAAGCGGAGTATCCGAGAAGAGCACATCGGCAACTACCTCGAGCGGGTGGGCCTGCGACGCGACTACGCCAGGCGCTATCCGCATGAGTTCTCCGGCGGCCAACGCCAGCGCATCGGCATCGCCCGGTCGCTGGCGCTTGAGCCAGAGTTCATCGTCTGCGATGAGCCGGTGTCGGCGCTGGATGTCTCGATCCAGAGCCAGATCCTCAATCTGCTGTTGGACCTGCGCGCGGAATTCGACCTGACCTACCTCTTCATCGCCCACAACCTCTCGGTGGTGCAGTACGTCAGTGACCGGGTCGGCGTGATGTATCTGGGCGGCATCGTGGAGTTGGCCGGTTCAGAGGCGCTGTACGCCCAGCCCCGCCATCCGTACACGGTCGCCCTGCTCACAGCGGTGCCGGAGCCGGACCCGACGCGACGCCGCAAGCGCATCATCCTCAAGGGCGACGTGCCCTCGCCGGCGGCCACCATCGAGGGCTGCCGCTTCAAGGGTCGCTGCTGGCTGCGCGAGCAGCTTGATGATCCCGATGAATGCGACACGCAGCGACCGGAGTTGCGCGAGATCGCGCCTGGCCAGCAAGTGGCCTGCCACTTCAGCGAGCAGATCTCCCCAGAGCGCATCGACGTCGCCGCCAAGGACATCGCGCTGCCGGCCTCAGCGCCGAGAGCATAGAGCGGGCCCACGAGTCTGGATGACGCCAGCTCCGCGCCGTCGTAGTCCGCCATCCCCGCGGACCAGGATCACGCGGCGTGCCCTACGGTCGAATGGAGGACGCGCTGGTAGAAGTGGTCGACCGGCGTCCCCGCTGAGTCGAACCCGGGCATGACCGACAGCTGCCGAGGAGCGGCGTGCCAGCGTGGAGGCAGACAAGGCCGTGTTCTCGAATGTGAGTGTCGACCATCGATGGAGAGCCGGTACCGCGTAGTCGTTCCCTGAAAGCAAGACGCCCTGGCCCTGCGGCCGGGGCGTCTCCTTGTTCCAGTGTGGGCGCCTGGCGTCAGGCCGGCGTAATGACCATCGAGTCGGTCAGTGCTGTGAGCTCTGCGAGGAAGCCATCCCAGTCGACCTGGGGATCCTCGGGATCGGGGCCCGTCAAGGCCTCGGCCGCGATGACCGTAACATGGCCGTCCACATCGAGCGCGATGAATTGCGCGTCCTCGGCGTCGTCAAGGTGGAATTCGCTCGACGACCGGAAGTCACCCACAAACAGGCCCGCGGCGGCTCGCACTTCTCGCCGGGTGCGCTCGAGCGCATGTCGACGCTGCACCCCGCTGTAGCCGCCGAGTTCTCGACCGGCGTCATCGCTGAAACGGTGACGTACGGATGCGCGTCCAGGTAGTCGGCGAAGCTCTGGCTGTGGGCTCGATGCTAACGGTGTTCGCTGCCCTCGAAGAACTCGCTCGCGTTCTCGGCGTTCGCACAGGGGTCTGCAAAGACCTCTCCGTAAGAAGTTGGTGATGGCCAGGTAGGCGCCGTCGTATCCAGCGTGCGCCAGCGCCACGCCGACATCCTCGAGCGGTGGTCCGTCCATGTACCAGCCGTCCTCGACGGTGAACTCGATGTTGGCCCCGCTAGAGGCGTTTGACCAGGTACCAGCGGTGAGTTCAGCGGTGTCTTCGGTGATGGGCTGAGCCTCCGGCTGGGCGACGACGGGCTGCTCGTGAGCAGGAGGCTGGCAGCCGCGATGCCGAAGGCAAAGAGGCTGGGGATCCAGCGTCGGCGGTTGGGCATCATCGGGCTCCTTCCATGTCCCCCTGCGTTGCCATCACTCGCCGTGTCCATCCGGAACGGCAGCGAGCCGAATGGTAGAGAACTCACGCGCCCCCAGCAAGTGCCGGTGCGTCGGGACTCGCGTCTCGCCGATGGCGCTTGACAGACGACTATCTAGCTGATGACGCCCTCGGCCCCGGAGGCCTTGTCGAGCTCGACCGCACTCGTCTCACGGAAGTGACAGGCCACCAGCTGGTCCTTGCCGTCGGCCGGCGAAGGGTCGATGAGCTGGGGCACGTCGGCCGAGCAGACGCCTGGCTGGTCGAGACGGTCGCGGAGCCAGCAGCGCGGGTGGAAATTGCAGCCCTCGGGCGGATTGACCGGGCTGGGCACGTCGCCGGTGAGGATGATGCGCTTGCGCTCGAGCGTGGGGTCGGGCAGGGGGATCGCGGACATCAGCGCCATCGTGTAGGGGTGGCGCGGGTCGCGGTAGAGCTGCTCGCGGTCGGTCAGCTCGGCTACCCGGCCCAGGTACATCACCGCCACGCGGTCGCTGATGTGCTCCACCACGCCGAGGTTGTGGGCGATGAACAGGTAGGTCAGCCCGAACTCCTGCTGGAGCGACTTGAGCAGGTTCAGCACCTGGGCCTGGATGGACACGTCGAGCGCGGAGACCGGCTCGTCGCAGACGATGATGTCGGGCTCCATCACCAGGGCCCGGGCGATGCCGATGCGCTGGCGCTGGCCGCCGCTGAACTCGTGGGGATAGCGGTCCGCGTGGTACGGCTGCAGGCCCACGAGGTCCATGATGTCGGCGACCTTCTTGCGCCGCTCGGATGGGGTGCCGAGCTTGTGGATGCGCAGGCCCTCACCGATGCTGTCACCGACGAGCTGGCGCGGATCGAGCGAGGCGAACGGGTCCTGGAACACGATCTGCATCCGCTTGCGATACGGCTGCAGGTCCTTGCCCTTCAGCTCGGTGATGTCCTGCCCGTCGAAGATGATCCTGCCGCCGGTGGGGTCGATGAGGCGTAGCACCAGCCGGCCGATGGTGGTCTTGCCGCAGCCCGACTCGCCGACCAGGCCCAGCGTCTCACCGCGGGCGATCTCGAGATCGACGCCATCGACGGCTCGCACCTCGGCGACCGTGCGCTGGAGCACGCCGGCCTTGATGGGGAAGGCCTTCTTCAGCCCCTCCAGCCGGATCAGCGGATCCTTCACGTGGG
This sequence comes from uncultured Chloroflexia bacterium, assembly GCA_963731995.1. GTDB lineage: Bacteria > Chloroflexota > Limnocylindria > Limnocylindrales > CSP1-4 > JAFMJV01. The sequence goes on along the minus strand of CAVSXV010000011.1, from coordinate 33,738 downwards.
TGGTGATGCCGGGAGTCGTCACCGTCGTGGCGGTCATGCTCCGGCCTCCGGCCAGGTGTCAGGATCGGGGCGCGGGCTCCCGTCCTCGTGATGGTAGAGCCAGCAGCGGACGAGATGGTCGCCCTCGGCCAGGCGCAGCTCCGGGTGGACACTGTCAGCCAGCACACAGCCGTGCTCGAGCTTGGCCACGCAGCGCGGGCTGAAGCGGCAGGCCTCCGGCAGCTCGATGAGGTTGGGCACCGAACCCGGGATGGTGGCCAGCTCGTCGAGGATCTCGCCGGGCACCGGGACCGCGCTGATGAGGCCGCGCGTGTAGGGGTGCTTGGGTTCGGCGAAGAGCGTTCGCACGTCGGTCTGCTCGACGATCTCGCCCGCGTACATCACCGCGGCGCGGTCGCACATCTCGGCGACCACTCCCAGGTCGTGGGTGATGAGGATGATGGCGGTACCGGTCTCTCGCTGGAGCGTGCGCATGAGGTCCAGGATCTGGGCCTGGATGGTGACATCGAGCGCAGTCGTGGGCTCATCCGCGATGAGCAGCTCCGGCTCGCAGGAGAGCGCGATGGCGATCATCACGCGCTGCGCCATGCCGCCGGACATCTCGAAGGGGTAGGCCTCGTAGCGCGCGTTGGGGTCGGGGATGCCCACCATCTCCATGAGCTCGAGGCTGCGCGCGCGCGCGCCAGCCTCATCGAGGCCGCGGTGGATGCGCAGCGCCTCAGCGATCTGGGGACCGACCTTCATGACCGGGTTGAGCGACGACTGCGGCTGCTGGAAGATCATGGCGATACGGTCGCCGCGGATCTTGCGCATCTCGTCGTCGGACAGGGTCAGCAGGTCACGGCCGCCGAAGAGGACCTCACCGCTCTCGACCACGCCCGGCGCACCGACGAGGCCAAGGATGCTCAGCGAGGTCACGGACTTGCCGCAGCCCGACTCGCCGACCAGGCCCAGGACCTCGCCCTTGTTGACGTGGAAGTCGAGGCCCGTCACGGCTCGGATGGCGCCTGCGCGGGTATAGAACGAGGTCTGCAGGTCCTTGACCTCGAGGATCGGGGTGTCGTTCAGCTGGTCGGTCACCGGTTGAGCCTCGGATCGAGCGCATCCCGGACACCATCGCCAAGGAGGTTGAACCCGAGCACCATGATGGTCAGCGCAAAGGCCGGCGCGAGCACCAGCAGCGGTCGGGTGAAGATGGAGTTGAAGTCGCGTCCGATCATGGCTCCCCACTCGGCGGTCGGCTCGGAGATGCCCAGCCCCAGGAAGGACAGCGCGGCCACCTCGAGCACGGCCGTGGCGATGCCCAGCGAGCCGGCCACGATGAGTGGCGTGATGGAGTTGGGGATGATGCGGCGGCGGAGCACGCCGGTGCTCGACTCGCCCAGCGCCTTCGACGCGGTGACGAAGTCCTTCTCGCGCGTGGTCAGCACGGCCGAGCGCGTCAGGCGCGCGTACAGGGGGATGCTCACGATGACGACCGCCGCCACCGCGTTGTACAAGCCATTGCCGATGAGCGTGACGATGGCGATGGCCAGGATCAGGGCAGGGAACGAGAGCACCACGTCCATGATGCGCATCAGCACGTTGTCGGGCCAGCCGCTGGCCCAGCCGGCGACGGCGCCGAAGAACGCCCCGACAAGGATGGCGAAGCCGACCACGATGGGCCCGATCGGCAGCGAGATCCGGGCGCCGTGGACGACGCGGCTGAAGATGTCCCGGCTGTTGCCGTCGGTGCCCAGCCACGTCTCGGGCTGGTCCGCCGGGCAGCCCCAGGCACCCACGATGGGCAGCTCGTAGAAGAGGTGGATACAGGGCTCGGCGCGCCGTCCGGGCTCGCCGGCGCCATTGAGATTGTCGTTGGGCGAGTATGGGGCGATGACGTCCGCGAAGACGGCAGCCAGCACCAGCACCGCGAGCAGCGCGAGGCCGACGCGCGCCGAGCGCTGGGCCAGGATGTTCCGCAGCGTCTCGCGCATCTTGGCACCACGGGCTGACCCCGAGGTCTGGGCGCTGCGGGCTGCGACGTTCACTTCGGCGACCGAGGGCGGCTTCACTTGAGTCTGATCCTGGGGTCGAGGAAGGCGTAGGAGATGTCGACGAACAGGTTCACCGTGAGGTAGATGACCGCGATGATGAGCGTGAACGCCTGCACCACGATGTAGTCGCGCGCGACGATGGAGTCGTACATCGTGCGGCCCACCCCGGTCAGGTTGAAGACCGTCTCGGTGAGCACCGCGCCGGCCAGGAGCAGGCCCAGCTGCAGGCCGATGATGGTGACCACCGGGATCATGGCGTTGCGGAAAGCGTGCTTGCGCAGGACGTCGCGCTCGGAGACGCCCTTGGCCCGGGCGGTGCGGATGTAGTCGAGGCCCAGCACCTCCAGCAGGGACGAGCGGGTGATGCGCGCGATGATGGCCAGCGAGATGGTGCCCAGCGCGATGACCGGCAGGATGAGGTGCTTGACCGCGTCGATCCACTGCTCCCACTGCAGCGTGACCAGGAAGCTGATGGTGTAGAGGCCCGAGACGAAGTCGAGCGCCCCACCGACGATGCCACCGACGTCCTGGAGGCCGAATGCCTGCGGCAGGGTCTGGAACTCCAGTCCGGGCGACAGGCGACCCGAGGGCGGCAATCCGATGCGTACACCGAACAGACCTTCGGTGACGTTGGGCAGCGCCACCGCGAAGCTGAACTGCAGCATCAGGGCCAGCACGAAGATGGGGATGGACACGCCCAGGATGGCCACGAACATCGTGCCCACGTCGGTCTTCGAGTTGCGGCGCAGGGCGGAGATGAGGCCCAGGCTGACCCCCACGATGGAGGCGAAGATGAGCGCGTAGACGGCCAGCTCGACCGTCGTCGGCAGCCGCTCGATGAGGATCTCGGTGACCGGCCGTCCGTAGCGGATCGATTCACCAAGGTCGCCGGTGAAGATCTGCTGGATGTAGAGACCGAACTGGACGATGATGGGTTCGTTCAGACCGAAGCGTTCGTTGAAGGCATCGCAGATCGCCGCTGTGGCTCGCTCACCAAGCGCCGAGAGACAGGGGTCCCCGGGCAGGAGCCGCGCGATCACGAAGACGATGGCGATGATGCCGAACAAGGTGACCAGGCTCAGCAGCACGCGCCGGATGATGTACTGGGTCATCCCATCCCACTAGACAAGGCTGCGGGCCCAGCGGACCCGTTCTATGCGCGGGAGAGGGGCGGCACCTCTCGGTACCGCCCCTCTCCCGTCATACGGTCGAGGTGGAACTACTCGGCGGAGGGCGGGTTCAGGAACCCGAGCCAGAGAGCCGGGAAGTACGTGAAGCTGCCGTCGCGGCCGAGTGTGCAGCGGGTTGGCGGCGTCCCACTGGACGGCGTACGAGGTCACGACGTCATTGGCGTCGAAGGCGGCGCCGTCGTGGAAGGTCACGCCCTCACGGAGCGCGCAGGTCCAGACGGTGCTGTCCTCGTTCGGCGTGCACTCGGTCGCGAGGCGGGGGACCGTCGCGGTACCGCCTGTCTCGAATGCGTACAGGGGCTCCATGATCTGCTCACAGGCGCGCAGCGACTCACCGTCGGTCTCATCGGCGCAATACATGCCGATGGGCTCGGCGTTCTGCATGAACACCAGGGTGTCGTCGGCACCGGGGCCGATGGCGGCGAATTCCTCGTTGCCGAGCGGCGACGAGTGTGCGCCCTCGACGTCGTTGCGCCAGGCGGTCGATGATCCGCCTCGGGCGATCGGCACCATGGGCACGTGCTGGGCGAGCAGCGTGTTGGCTTCGGCGTAGGCCTCCTCGCGGACGGCCGGATCGGCCGATGTGGCGCCCTTCTGGAGCGCCGCGTGGACGTCGGGGAACCCTGCGCCGAACTGGGAGCTGGCACCGGGGCCGAAGTGGTAGTCAAGGAAGTTGGTCGGATCGGGGTAGTCGGCATTCCAGCCGAGGAGGTGGAAGCCGGGCAGGTTACCGGCGTCGGAGTTGTCGATGAAGGTACCGGACTCCTGGACGTCGATGGTGGTCGTGATGCCCAGGTTCTGCTGGAGCTGGTCCTGCAGGTCCACCGCGACCTGCTCAGGGAAGGGCAGGTACGAGCGGTCCACGACGCGCAGGGAGATGGGAACCTCCGGGAACGCGTCAAGGCCTTCCTCGGCGAGGCCTTCGGCCAGCAGCGCCTGTGCGGCCTCCGGGTCGAACGACGGGAAGGGATCGCCGGCGCAGGCGTTCGGGATCGAGCATGGCGTGAAGTAGTCAGCCACGGTCGAGTCTTCGCTGTAGAACTGGCTGACGATGCGCTCCTTGTCGATGCCCATCGCGATGGCCTCGCGGATCTTCTCGTTGTCGAAGGGCGGGAACGCGTTGTTCATGCCCACGTAGAAGATGTTGAGGGCCTCGCGCGGGAGGATCTCGAGCGCAGGATCGGCTGCGATGGCGTCGAGGTCATCGACGCTCGGGTTGTCCACGCCGTCCACGGTGCCGGACTGGAGCTCGATGAGCTTCTGGCCGGGCTCGGACGACCAGCGCAGCACGGTGCGGTCGTTCATCGGCGCCTCGCCCCAGTAATCGGGGTTGGCCGCGAAGATGACCTCGTCACCGCGACGCCACTCTTCGAGGGTGAAGGGGCCGGTGCCGTTCGGGTCGTCGACCAGGCTCCCGCCACCACCGGTGGAGATGAGGTAGTCGGCATCGTTGATGGCGAACGGCGAGAAGGCGACCTTGGGCAGGAATGCGCCGTCGGGCTCACACAGCGTGAAGACGACGGTCGATGGATCGGTAGCCTCGATCTTGGCCAGGTTGCCGGTGTAGTCGGAGCCGTTGAAGGTGTTGGCCTCACAGTCGACGTCGGCGTAGGTCGGATAGGCAGCGTAACCGCCTGCCTCAGGTGCAGCGGGTGCGTCCTGGGCGAACACCGGTGCCGCGGACATCGCCAATAGGGCGATGGCGCCACCGATAGCGGCCGCAGACGCCCAAGTGGGTCGTCGGGTCATCTCGTCTCCTCTTGCTCACCGCGACGGCGGCGTGAGGCACTCCTTGGGGGACAAGCGTCTGCCCGACGCCAACAACGGCGGTCCCGGGCCTGACCGGCTTTCCTCCTCAACAGCCTCCCGCGGGTGCGCAGCACGACACGGCACTCGCACCCTTCGCGGCGTAAGGGAGAAGCCTATCACCGCACGGACAGCATCGTGCAGGTGGCCGACGCCGCTCGCATGGACATGCGCATGAGTCTGCACTATCCTTTGCGCATGGCTGTACGCACAAGGGCGATCGACTGGACCCACGAACCCAAGGCGCAGCCCAAGCGGGTCCCCGTCAATCTGAGCCTGCCTGAGGACCTCGTGATGGCGCTGGATGAGGTGGCCGGTCCGCGGAAGCGCAGCGCCTTCGCCGAGGAAGCCCTTCGCCGTGCCATCAAGCGTGAGCAGTTCCGTATCGCCGGTGAGCGGTACGCGGGATCGCTCAGGGCAGAGGACTATCCGCATTGGCGCACCTCCGAGGACGTCGTCGCATGGGTACGCGAGATGCGTGCCGAAGAGACCAGTGCTGATATCGATCCCGAATGAGGCTCCTCCTCGACTCGACATTCGTGATCGATCTGCTCGATGGTCTTCCCAGCGCGATCGAACGGCATCGCGCCATCTTCGAGACCGGTGACGAGCCGTTCGTGAACGAGCTCGTCGTCTGCGAAGTCCGGGCCGGGTTGAAGCACCACCACGAGTCCATCCTCGTCGGTATCCTCGAGCCGATCGAGTTCATCCAGCCCGGTCCAGAGAGTGCCATGTTGGCCGGAAGATGGCGCCGGGATGCGCATGAGCGCGGATACAGGCTCAGCCTTCCGGATGCCTTGATCGCATCGGCGGCAGCGGCCATCGGCGCGGCCGTGCTTACCCGCAACGTGCGCGACTTCGCCCTCACACCGATCCGAGTCGAGACCTACTGACCGGCACCACCGCGGGGCGTACACCGCATACACTCACGCCCATGGCACCCATCCGCGTGGCCCTTGCCCAGATCGCGCCCCGCCTCGGGGCGCTCGAGGAGAATCTCCAGCGGCACCTCGAGCTCATCGCGGAGGCGAGCGGACACGAGGCTGACCTGATCGTCTTCCCGGAGCTGGGGCTCACCGGCTACCTGCTCCAGGATCTCAACGCGGAGGTGGCCATCCGCCGGGATGACCCGCGTCTGCTGGAGCTGGCCCAGGCCGCCGGCGACATGAGCGTGGTGGTCTCGTTCGTCGAGGAGTCCTCCGACCACAAGCTCTTCATCAGCGCGGCCCTGCTCGAGAACGGGGCCGTGCGGCACGTCCACCGCAAGGTCTTCCTGCCCACCTACGGGCTCTTCGACGAGCGCCGCTTCTTCGCCCCCGGCTCCACCATCCGGGCCGCCAACTCGGAGCACCTGGACTTGCGCCTGGGCATCAGCGTGTGCGAGGACTTCTGGCACCTGGCCACGCCCCAGCTGCTGGCGCTCGACGGCGCGCAGATCCTCATCAACGTCTCGTCCTCGCCCGGTCGCGACGTGGCCGCGATCAACGAGACGGGCCTGGGCACGGCCGGTTCGTGGCGCTCGCTCAACCGCACGTACGCTCAGCTGACCACCAGCTACGTCATCTTCGTCAACCGTGTCGGGGTGGACGAGTCGATCACCTTCTGGGGCGGTTCGGAGGTCGTGGGTCCCGACGGCGAGAGCGTCTTCCGTGCGCCGACGCACGATGAGGGACTCTTCCTGACCGAGATCCAGCCGGCAGTGTTGCGCCGCGCGCGCATCGCCACCCCGCTGCTGCGCGACGAGCGGCCAGAGGTCGTCATCCGCCAGCTCGACCAGATCATCGGCGAGCGCGTCGAGCGCAACGCCCGCAGCGCGCGGCGGCCATGACCGCGCCCGGGCCCCCGCCGTCCGCCTTCGAGCTCCCCGTGGAGCTGGCCATCGATGGCACCGCCGCGCGTCGCATCATCGCTGAGTTCATCCGGGCACAGCTCGCCCAGGCCGGCTTCGGCAAGGTCCTGCTGGGCCTTTCGGGCGGCATCGACTCGGCCCTGGTGGCCTATCTCGCCGCGGAGGCCATCGGTCCCCAGAACGTGCTGGCCATCCTGATGCCCTACAAGACCTCCTCGCCCGCCTCGCGCGGCGATGCCGAGACGATCGTCGACGACCTGGGCCTGCCCAGCGAGCTGGTCGACATCAGCCCTATCGTCGACGGCTACTTCGACGAGAGCCGGGCCGGCGCCGCCCCGCTGCGGCGCGGCAACTTCATGGCTCGCGCGCGGATGATGGTGCTCTACGACCACTCGGTCACGTGGGGCGGACTGGTCATCGGCACCGGCAACAAGACGGAGGCGCTCATCGGCTACTCGACGTTGTGGGGCGACAGCGCCAGCGCCTTCAATCCCATCGGCGACCTCTACAAGTCGCAGGTCCGCCAGCTGTCGGCCGCTGTCGGGGTCCCCGACGCGGTCATCGCCAAGGCACCCTCGGCCGACCTCTGGCCGGGCCAGACCGATGAGGACGAGGTCGGCTTCAGCTATGCGGAGGTCGATCGCATCCTCTTCCGGCTCGTCGACCGGCGGCTGTCGCTCGACGAGGTCGTGGCCGACGGCTTCGAGCGGGAGCTCGTGGAGCGGGTCGACCGCATGGTCGCAGGCTCGGAGTTCAAACGGCAGGTGCCGCCCATCGCCAAGATCGGGCCGCGCACGGCTGGGATCGACTATCTGTACCCGCGTCGTCGCCCGCGCTCGGCGCGTGACTGAGGTGTCTGCCGAGAGCGGCCGCGGCACGCTCTACGTGGTGGCCACGCCCATCGGCAACCTCGGCGACATCACGCTGCGTGCCCTCGAGGTCCTGCGAGACGTGGCGCTCGTGGCGGCGGAAGACACGCGCGTCACGCGCAAGCTGTGGTCGCGCTTCGAGATCGACACGCCCCTCATCAGCTACCACGCCCACAGCGACGACCGCCGGACCGCTGAGCTTCTCGAGCGTCTGGAGGCCGGCGACGACGTCGCGCTCGTGACCGATGCCGGCACGCCCCTCGTGAGCGACCCGGGCGAAGTGCTCGTGGGCGCCTGGGCCCGACGCGACGGTCGGGTCGTGCCGGTCCCCGGTGCCTCGGCTGTGTTGGCGGCGCTGGTGGCCAGCGGGCTGCCGGCCGCGCGCTGGGGGTTCGAAGGCTTCCTGCCGCGCAAGGGCCGCGAACGGGCCGAGCGGCTGGCGCGCATCGCCACCGACGACCGAGCCACCGTCATCTACGAAGCGCATGGCCGGACGCCCGCCACCTTGCGAGACCTCGCCACAGCCTGCGGCGCGGGACGCCGTGCCGTGGTCGCCCGCGAGCTGACCAAGCTGCACGAAGAGGTCCGACGCGGTGGCCTCGCGGAGCTGGCCGACGGGGCCGAGGCGGTGCCGGTGAGGGGCGAAGTCGTGATCGTCGTAGCCGGTGCCTCGCCCGAGGACGTCGCCGCGGTCAGCCTTGAGGCGGGCAGGGCCCGTGTCGAACGGCTGGTGGCCGAGGGCGTGAAGCGCTCCGCGGCGGCGAAGATGGTGTCCGAGGAGACGGGCCTGCCACGCCGCGAGCTGTTCGCCACCGAGGCCTGATCCCCATCAGCGGGTAGGGTCCGCCGCGATCTCGGCGAGGAGGGCTCGGCCGCGGGCCAGTGCCGCGCTCACGTCGGCGCCGGGATTGGCGCGTTCGATCCACATGCGGAACCAGGGCCCGGGCTCATCGGCCCAGGTCACCGTGGCCAGGCTCGGCAGCACCACACCGTCGGCGGTGGCACGCCACCCGCTGTAGTCGACGATCCACTCGGTCCGCCGGCGACCGACGCCCTTGTAGCGCTCGGCACTGAAGCGGGACGGGAACCCGCTGCCGAGATCGAAGGTCACGCGCGCGGAGAGGCGGCCTTCGCCGAACGGCAGCGAGACATCCGCGGTCGCATCGTCGACCGTCGCCCAGTCGAGGTCATCGCGGTCGCGCCAGGCCGAGGGGAAGAGGATCGCCTCCGCCCACATGAACAGGGCCGCCGACTGGTCGATCTCCGAGCCCACGTCAAGCGTGTGGCTGATGCGGCTGAAGCCTGTGCCGTCGACGTAGCCGTCGAGGCCGCGAACGAAGGTGATCGGACCGAAGCCCACGCGCAGGTCAGCCACGTGGTGGTGCCCCAGCTCGTGCCACATGAGGGCCTCGATCGGCAGCCAGAAGCCTTTGCCCTCTCGACGGAAGCGAGCGCGGCCCTCGAGGACGGCCGTGGCGAACGGCTCCGCAGGTTGACCCAAGGCATCGAGCCAGCGCTCGACGCTCGGGGGCAGGGTTCGAGTCATGGTGGCATCGTCTCACCTCGCTCGGGTGCGGTGGCAGCCGCGCTGCCGCGGCCGACCGGATCCTCAGCGCGTGAGGCCGTGCCCGAAGGGATAGAGCGTGCCGCCACCGGGCCGCGGGATCCGCACCGGGAGCGTGCCCGTGGCAACCACCTCCCCGCTCAGCACGCGCGCGAGGCCGCGCATCGAGACGGGCACGTCCGAATAGGTCGCGACCTGGGCCTCGGCTGCGGGGAACCAGCCCGCATCGTAGGGCGAGCCGCTGTAGACGACGACGACGCGCGTGCCGAGGCGCAGCAGGCGCTGCACCAGCGCTCGCTGCCGGGGATGCGCCCCGAGGTGGTCGGTGACCACGATCGTGAGGTCGTGGCGGCGTGCCGCCCGCTTCGCCCTGGCCAGCGCCCTGGCGCCCGGATCGGGCCCGGTCCAGGCGACCGTGGTGGCGATCCCGGAGCTCCGCAGGGTCCGGACCAGGGTGCCGGCGCCCTCGGGCTCGCTCCCGGTCAGCACCACCGTCCAGCGGTCCTTGAAGGGCAGCCACGACTCACGGTCTCGCAGGACGGTGATCGAGGCCTCGCCGATCGCCCGCGCCACGGCCACGTCGTCGGGGCTGCCCAGCGAGTCGCCGGCGGCCTCGACGTCCACCAGCGGGTCGTCGAGCAGACCCAGGCGTTCCTTCAGACGCAGGACCCGCGCTACCGACTGATCGAGCCGCTCCTCGCCGATATCGCCTTGCTCGACGGCCGCGAGGACGCTGCGGAAGGCGAGCGCCAGGTCGGGCGGGTCGGCCAGGATGTCCGCGCCGGCGCGCAGCGCGAGCACCGGCACGCGCGCGTCCCCGTAGCGCTCCCGCACCGCGGCCATGGTCAGCGAATCGGTCATGATCACGCCCTCGAAGCCCATGCGCTCGCGCAGGAGCTCGGTCAGGATCGGCCGCGAGAGGGTGGCCGGACGGCCGCTCGGGTCGAGCGACGGCACGCGGACATGGGCGGTCATGACCACGTCCACGCCGGCTTCGAGCGCAGCTTCGAAGGGCGGCGCGTCGAGCGCCCACCAGTCGGCTTCGCTGCGGCGGATGGTGGGCAGGCCCAGGTGGCTGTCGATGTCAGTGTCGCCGTGCCCGGGGAAGTGCTTGACTGTCGCGGCCACGCCCGCGTCCCCCTCGAAGCCAGCCACCTGGGCCGCGGTCAGCGACGAGACGAGCCCGGGGTGCGAGCCGAACGAGCGCACCCCGATGACGGGGTTGGCGGGGTTGCTGTTGACGTCCGCGACCGGCGCGAGATCCTGGTCGATGCCTACCGCGCGCAGGTCCTCGCCGGTCACCCGCGCAGCCTCGCGAGCGAGCCACGGGTCACGTGTGGCGCCCAGTGCCATCGAGCCCGGGAAGCGCACTGCCGGCGGTCCCAGCCGCTCGATGATCCCGTGTTCCTGGTCGGTGCCGATCAGGACGGGCACCGTACCGGCATCGAGCGCGGCACGCTGGATACCGTTCGACAGCCGCGCGATCTGCCGGGGGCGCTGGAGGTTGCCGGTGTACTCGAAGTAGACGACGGCCCCCACGGGGAAGCGCTCGAAGAGCTCCTGGGCGTCGGCCACACCGAGATACCGCTCATTGGCCCGTACGGCAGCCGGTGCCGGTGACCCGGCGCGGGAGCCGTAGAGACGGGTCATGAACAGCTGCCCGACCTTCTCGCGCCTCGACATGCCGGCCATGATCTCGGCCACGCGGTCCGTCAGATCGGGCGCGGCGGCAGGGGAGGCGAGCGCATCCACTGGGGCCTCCTGTGCCTCGACGCCGCCCACCGACAGCGCGAGCAGCCACGTCAGCACCAGCACCAGCACCAGCGTCCCGGTTCGTCGTGTCATCGGACCGTCCATTGTGGCACCGCCAGGTGTCTTGTCCCGGGGACGTGGCAAACAGCTTCCTTGAGCGGCGCGAAGGTCTTCGACCGGATCGGCGCCCGGGCGCGCTCGCTCAGTCGGCCTCGGTGATCTGCGAGCGAGCCGGGAGTGGCTCCGCTTGCGATTGCGGCAGGAACGTGCGGTCGAACCACTCGCGTACCGCGGGCGGGGTGTGCACCACGACGTAGTAGGCGAGGTACGCGAAGGCCGCACCGGCGATGCAGTCGTGGACCCAGTGGTCGCCGGTGTAGACCACCGAGAACGCCACCACCAGGGCATAGCCCGCGACGATCCAGGCTCGGCGGCCGAAAGCACGGCGCAGCACAAGGAAGGCCAGGAACGGATAGGCCACGTGCAGCGAGGGCCAAGCCGCCACGTCGTTGGGACCGGCCGCATAGAAGACGGTCTCGTACACGTTGTTGCCGTCGAGGCCCAGCCAGGCTCCGACGTCGGCGAACGTCTCCGGCTTCAGGTAGGCGATGACCGGCAGGCCGTCGGGACCGTTCAGGAGCCCGGCTTGAGCCGCATACCAGGGTGGGGCGGCCGGCATCAGCAGGTAGGTCGTGAAGGCCGCCATGCTGAGCACGATGAGCGCGGCCATGTAGTCATGGAACTGCGCGCGGCGCCACTTCCAGATGATGAGGCCGGTGAGGATGGGGATGAGGAAGTGGAACATGTAGACGCCGGTGGAGACGAGCGCCACCCAGTCGATCCCCGCGACCGGGCGCATGGCCTCCTGCAGCACCTGCGTAGGCAGTGCGCCGAAGGCCAGGGTCCGCTCGACGTCGATGAGCGAAGCCATCTGCAGCGGGAAGCCGGCGTCATCGGCGAGCCCGCGCATCAGCTCGTAGGCCAGGAGCAGGGCCACGATGGGCGTCCAGTCGCTGAGCCAGGTGCGGCCGCGGAGCATGAGCACACCGCCCAGCGCGACGGCTACGACGAGCACGTCCGGGGTGATGGCGGCGGAGTTCTGGAAGATCAGGGCTCCGATGAGCAGCGTGTAGCACGCTAGGCCCAGCAGCAGCAACCGCTCATTGCGCAGCCGCAACTCGCCCGATCTCGTCATGTCCAGGTCGGTCACACGGCTCCCCACGGCAAGGAATCCCGAACCGGATTCGGATCGTATCTCGGATATCGTACCGCGACGCTGCCAGTAGCGACGACCGCTTTGCACGCGACCGGCTCGGGACGCCGGCGAGACGTGGGTGCAGGAGTCGGCCTCGATCTCAACGGGTCGGCGGAGCGTCGTGCTGCCTGCCCGTGGTCTCGGGGCTGGGCAGGATCTTGTCCACGTGGGGCGCTCCATCGCGAGTTACCGGCATAGCGCCAGATAAGCCTCGCCGAAGTCGCGCCGGCTACCTTGGTGCCATCCACCGCCGAGGATCCGCCGACACCGAACCCGCCGGTTCTGTAGATAGTCGGACGCTCGTGTATTCGTCCGGCAAGGAGGTCCTCATGAACCGTGTCCTGCTGACCGGACGCCTCACTCGCGACCCCGAGATGCGCTCGCTGCCCAGCGGCAAGACCGTCACCAACTTCAGCGTCGCGACCAACGAGTACCGCGGGGGAGAGGAGCGCACGGAGTACCACTCGGTGGTGACGTGGGAGCGCCTCGCGGAGATCTGTGGCCAGTTCCTGGGCAAGGGCCAGATGGTCTCGCTCGAAGGTCGGCTCCAGACGCGTCGCTGGGAGGATGATCGCCAGATCAAGCACTACCGGACCGAGATCGTGGCCAGCTCCGTCGAGATGCTCTCCGGGCGGCGCAAGAAGGACTATGCAGCCGAGACCGCGGCCCAGGCGCTCGAGACCCAGGCCGAGGTCATGGGCCTCGACGCGCTCGGGCCCGATGACTACGCAGAAGGCGAGGGGACCGAAAGCTTCGAAGCCGACGACCCCGAGCTCGGCGAGACCGCAACCGAAACGATCGCTGCCTGACGCTCCTCCCTCACCCCGAGCGGTCGATGCTGTTCTCCCCTCCGGCATCGGCCGCTCGTTTCCGTGCAAACAAGCACGCCAAACGGGCGACAGGACGGGCTCGTCAGCCAGCCCGGACACCGGGACTTGCGCCCGCGATGGCTCGCGCTCATCAAGGAGCCCACCCATCCGAGACAACACCATCACCGCACCGAGTCAGCTCGGCATCTCGATCCATCCGGATGCCCCAAGCGACTTACCGGACCATCGCCCTTGACCAGGCGGATGGGCTCGTCGATGGCAATCGAATCCGGGACGGCGAGATCGGCATCTTCACCTTGAGGGCAAGAGTCGCGCCGGTGCCCCGACCATCACCGGCAATGACATCGAGGTCTTGGGCTGGAGTATCGACCTCGCCTCCGGCAACGGTGTTGTCGTCAGCGGAAACACGGTCTGTGGGTCTCGAATGACCTGCCGAGGCCTTGGGCGCCGTAGCGTCCGGGGTCTCTGTTCGACCGTCGTCTCCGGGGCCACACTGGAAAAGGCCCGCCCCTCGCGGGACGGGCCCTCTGAGGTCAAACGGGCCGGCTCAGCGCAGGGCGGCGCAGACCGCGTCCTCGTCGAACCAGGACGCGCCCACCGCCTTGAGGACGAGACCAGACTCACCCGGCTCACCCTCGACGTACTCGGTGAACAGCCCCGAATCGTGGGCGATGGCGCCCGCCCCCGGCACTGAGAGGTTGAAGAAGTTGCCCGTGCACTTGCGCACGTAGACCAGTGGTTCGTTGGTCACGATGTCGACGTGGCACTGGACGTTGAACTTGGCGCTGATCGTCTTGTCGGTCTCAGCGTTCATCAGGTACGCCGTCCCGCGAGCCTTGTACAAGGTGCGCACGACGGTCTCGTACGCCTTATCGCCGAAGTAGAGCAGCTCGCTGTTGTGCCCGACCTCTCGCACGTCGACAGCGAAGTCACCACAGTCCCCGGTGCCGGCGGTGAAGTCGTCGAAATCCTCGTCGTACCAAAGGACCGGCTTGACCGCCAGCACTGGAGCTGCCAGTACCAGCGTCATGAGCAGCGCCCCCATCAGGACAGCCATCCGCTTCATTGGGAAACCCCCCTTCTCATGCACGGGTCGGGTTCGCCAGTGGCTCGGCGCGGTCCAGGCGGCCATGATCGACGGGCCGTGCCTCGCAGCCTCCCGCTATAAGGAATGAGTCCACGGGAGGGGTGTTTGGGTCCGTCTTTCTTGTGCCTCTCGCGACCCTGCGCCCATGGACCACCGCAACCACCGCGGTCCACACTGGGAAAGGCCCCTGGCCGCGGAGATCCGGCACCGACCGGAACGCAGACCGGATGCGACCGGGCTGCCACAAGCACTATTGGTAACAGCAGCCCCCCTCCGGCATCGGCCGCTCGGCCCTGCTATCGAGGCGTAGACTGCACGGAACACGGAACAGCACCACGGTGACTGTTCGTGAACCGACCAAGGGGGGCGCACGAGGAGCGACCCATGCAGATCGCAGCCACCCTCCCAGCTTCCGATCTCGAGCGTGCCAAGGCGTGGTATGCGTCGATGTTCGATATCGAACCGGTCGAGACGACCCCGGACGGCTCCTACTGGTTCGAGTTCGACGGCACCCGGTTCATGGTCTATGCCTCGCAGTTCGCCGGCACCAACCAGGCGACTGCCGCGGCGGTCGGTGTCGACGACGTCGAGGCCGCAGTCGCAGACCTACGCTCCCGCGGCGCCGTGTTCGAGGACTACGACTTCGGTGACGACTTCCGTACTGTCGACGGCATCCTGACCTCGCCCGAAGGCAGAAGGACGGCGTGGCTCAAGGACTCCGAGGGCAACATCCTCGGAATAGGCGAGATCTGAGGCGCGTTCGTCGCAACGAGCACCAGATCGAGGCGCGCGGCGAGCCCGCCGACACCCAAGCGACGGGGCCAGCCCTGGACGTCCAGATCTGGCGTGATGCCTCGGTACTCGCATCACACAGGGTCGCCGGAGGGAGGCCCATCGTCCTCACGAGTATCCTTAGCGGACGCGGCGCTGCCGCCAACGTCACGAGCATCGAGCGGGCAAACCCCAGGTCCGTCGAGCCACATTCCTGGGGGTCCCGCGAAGGAGGGGTCATGTTCCGTTTCGTCCTCGGTCTGATCAGTGGTGTCGCCATCGGCGCCGCCGCCGCGAGCATGAGCCAGGGTCAGTCCGGCCAGGATCTGCGCGCTGAGTTCGATCGCATCCGCAACGACCTGCAGGAGGGCAACTTCGACAAGCTTGGCGCCCACCTCGAGGAGCGCTTCAAGGAGCTGCAGGCCAGCCTTGAGGAGCGGTTCGCCGAGGTCGAGGAGCAGGCTGTCGAGGCGGACGAGGCCCTCGAGGAAGCTGCCGACGAGGCCGAAGCGGCCATGGACGAAGCGGCCGGAGAGGCCCGGGAGGCCTAGCGGTAGCTCCCCCGGGAGCCAGACACCAGTCGGCCGGTCCGCCTCGTCGGGCCGGCCGTTTCGCATCTCCGGCAGGCCGCGCATCTCCGGATGTCGATGACGTCGCCGGCGCTCCACCGACGACCACGTAACGCATCCGCAACTCCGAGACAGGACGGGCGCGGCACCGAGCGACGACGCGGCCGTCTATCATCTCTCGGTAATCGCGCCGCGGGCCGTCGCCCGTCGCAGGGGAGAGGAGTCATCGCCAGCACCCGCCTGGCCGTCATCGCCGGACGGTCATCGTCTCGTGTCCATGTCCCCACGGAGGTCCATGGGGCTGGTTTACCCGCCACGCGTGAGGTGACCGACTGATGCCTGCCAGCGTGATCGTCGGCCTCCAGTGGGGCGACGAGGGCAAGGGCAAGGCCGTCGACCTGCTCTCCGAGTCGGTCTCGATGGTGGTCCGCTACCAGGGCGGCGACAACGCCGGTCACACCGTCATCGTCGGCGACGAGGTCTTCAAGCTCCACCTCGTCCCATCGGGCGTGCTCCACGAGCACATCACCCCGGTCATCGGCAACGGCGTGGTGGTCAACCCGCGCACGCTCATCAACGAGATGGACATGCTCGCCGAGCGCGGCATCGACATCTCGCGCATCCGGGTCAGCCGGGCGGCGCACGTGATCATGCCCTACCACGTGGCCCTCGACGGAGCAGCCGAGGCCCACCTCTCAGGTAACGAGATCGGCACCACCCGCCGGGGCATCGGGCCGACCTACGCCGACCGCGCCTGGCGTGCCGGCGTGCGCATGGAAGACCTGCTCGACCCCACCGCGCTTCGGCGCCGGCTGTCCCTGGTCCTGCCGGAGCGTAACGCCATCCTCCACCAGTCCTACGGCCAGCCCGGGTTCGACATGGATGAGCTGATCGCCGAGGCAGCCATCTGGGCGGAGCGCCTGCGCCCGCACATCGTCGATACCACCAACCTCGTGCAGGACGCGCTGGCCGACGACGAACACGTGATCCTCGAGGGTGCCCAGGGCACGCTCCTCGACCTCGACCACGGCACCTACCCGTTCGTGACCAGCAGCAACCCCATCGCCGGTGGCGCCTGCACCGGCGGTGGCGTCGGGCCCGCTCCAGATCGACCACGTCCTGGGCATCATCAAGGCCTACTCGACGCGCGTGGGCGCGGGGCCGTTCCCGACCGAACTCGATGACGAGGCCGGCCGCTACCTGCTCGAGAAGGGCCACGAGTTCGGCACCACCACGGGCCGGCAGCGGCGCTGCGGCTGGCTGGACGCGGTACCCCTGCGCTACTCGGTGGCGGTCAACAGCGTGTCCGACCTGATGGTCAACAAGCTCGACATCCTCAGCGGGCTCGAGGAGCTGCGTATCGCCACCAGCTACCGGGTCAACGGCACCGAAGCTCGCTGGCCGCTACCGCTCGCGGAGCTCGAACATGCTGAGCCGGTCTACGAGGTCCTGCCCGGCTGGGAGGAGGACATCTCCGGGGCGCGCTCGATCTCGGATCTGCCGCCCAACGCGATCGCGTTCGTCGACGCCATCGAGGCGGCCGCCGGCGCCCCCGTCGCCATCGTCAGCGTGGGACCTGAGCGCACGCAGACCATCGGCCGCCAGCCCTTCCACCAGCGGCCGCGAGGGTAGTCGTGATCGGGCGCTACACGACCCCGGAGATGGGGGCGCTGTGGTCGGATAGCAGTCGCTTCGAGCACATGCTGCAGGTCGAGATCGCCGTGCTCTGGGCACTGGCCGACGAGGGCGACGTACCGGCGGAAGCGGTGGCCCGCATCGAGGAGCGGGCGACCGTCGACATCGAGCGCATCAACGAGATCGAAGCCACGACCGACCACGACGTGGTGGCCTTCGTCACGCAGGTCGCCGAAACCGTCGGCGAGGAAGGGCGCTGGATCCACTTCGGGCTGACCAGCAGCGACGTGGTCGACACCGCGCTGGCGCTGCAGTGCCGCACCGCCGCGGACCTCATCCTGGCCAGCCTCGACCAGACCATCGCCGTCGTGGTGGCCCGGGCTCGTGAGCATGCCGACACGCTCCAGATGGGCCGCACCCACGGCGTTCACGCCGAGCCGCTGACCTTCGGGCTGAAGCTGACCACCTGGGCCTTCGAGCTCGATCGGGCGCGTACCCGTCTGCGTGCCGCCGCCGACGACCTCGCCACCGGCAAGATCTCCGGGCCGGTGGGCACCTACTCCGGGCTGCCGCCGTCGATCGAGGCCAACGCGCTCGGTCGTCTGGGCCTCAAGGCCGATGACGCCAGCACGCAGGTCGTGCAGCGCGACCGACACGCTGCGTTCCTCGCCGCGGTCGCCATCACCGGTGGTTCGCTCGAGCGCTTCGCGGTCGAGATCCGCAACCTCCAGCACACCGAGATCGCCGAGGTCGGCGAGCCCTTCAAGCGCGGGCAGACCGGCTCGTCGGCGATGCCCCACAAGCGCAACCCCATCCTCTCCGAGCGCCTGACGGGCATGTCCCGCCTGCTGCGCGGCTATGCCCTCGCCGGGATGGAGGACCAGGCGCTGTGGCACGAGCGCGATATCAGCCACTCATCGGTCGAGCGGGTGGCCCTGCCGGGCGCGACGACGCTGCTGCACTACATGCTCGAACGGTTTCGCCGGCTGGTGGAGGGACTCGTCGTCCGTCCCGAGCGGATGGCCGAGAACATCGAACGCGGCCTGGGCCTGCACTGCTCCTCGCGCCTGCTCACGACGCTGGTCGACGCCGGCCTCGCGCGCCCCGAGGCCTACGCGATCGTGCAGCGAAACGCCATGCGGGCCTTCGACGAGCGCGTCAGCTTCCGGGCCCTCGTGGAGGCCGATCCGGATGTGACCTCGACCCTCACGTCCGCGGCCATCGCGCGCTGCTTCGACGACGAGGCCTGGCTCACGCACGTGAAGGACGTCATCGCACGAACGGAGCGCCTCGAACCATGACCGAGACACCCCGGCCGCGAGCCTTGCTCTCGGTCTCCGACAAGAGCGGCCTCGTCGAGCTGGCCCGCGGCCTCGCCGATCGCGGCTTCGAGCTGGTCTCCACCGGCGGTACTGCGCGTGCCATCCGCGAGGCCGGGTTCGCTGTCACAGACGTGGCCGAGCTCACCGGTGCCCCCGAGATGCTCGACGGCCGGGTCAAGACGCTGCACCCGCGGGTCCACGGCGGCGTGCTGGCCAATCTGCACGATCCCTCGCATCGTCAGCAGCTCGCCGAGCAGGGCATCGAGCCATTCAGCGTCGTGGTGGTCAACCTCTACCGGTTCGAGCAGGCTGCTGCCAAGGGTGACCTCGCCGATGACGAGCTCATCGAGGAGATCGACATCGGTGGGCCCACGCTCGTGCGCGCAGCGGCCAAGAACCACGCCAACGTGGCCATCGTCACTGACCCCGCGGACTACGCCATGGTCCTCGCCGAGATCGACGAGCACGGCCTCATCCCGCTCGAGACGAGGCGTCTCCTCGCGCTCAAGGCGTTCCGCCGCACCGCCGCCTACGACGCGGCCATCGTGTCGGAGCTGGCCGGCCGCTGGACGCCCGACGACGTCACGCCCGAGGTCGTGCCGCTCGTGCTGCGGCGCTCCCTTGAGCTGCGCTACGGCGAGAACCCGCACCAGCAGGCTGGGCTCTACTCGATCGTTGGCGCCGACCCGGCGGTGGGGCCGTTCGTGGACGGTGCGCGACCGCTGCAGGGCAAGCCGTTGAGCTACAACAACCTGCTCGACGCCGCTGCTGCGGCGGCGATGGGGCGCGACCTCGTGGGGCCAGCGGTCGTCATCGTCAAGCATGGCAATCCCTGTGGCGCGGCCGAGGCCGACGACCTCCTCACCGCCTGGGACCGCGCACTCGAGGCCGACCCGATCAGCGCCTTCGGCGGCGTCGTGGCCGTGCGCGGCGTCGTAGACGAGACGCTCGCTGATCGACTATCGAGCCTGTTCCTCGAGGTCGTCGTGGCCGAGGGCTTCGATGCGCGGGCCCGCACCATGCTCGCGAGCAAGCCGGACCTGCGGCTGCTGGAGGATCCCACCATCACCGAGCCGACGGCGGTGAGCCTCGATGCCCGTGCGGCTGGCGGCGGTGTCCTGCTGATGACCTCCGACGTCGAGCCGGACGACCCCGTGCCGTGGCGGACGGTCACCCAGCGCGAGCCGACCGAGCAGGAGCGGGCCGACCTCGCCTTCGCCTGGCGCATCGCGCGGCACGTCAAGTCGAATGCCATCGTGCTCGCTCGGGACGGTGCGATCGTGGGCGTGGGTGCAGGTCAGATGAACCGCGTCCAGAGTGCGCGGCTGGCGGTCGAGCAGGCCGGTCAGAAGGCAGCCGGCGCGGTCTGTGCTTCCGATGCCTTCTTCCCGTTCCCCGACGGCGTCGAGACCTGCCTCCAGGCTGGCGTGACCGCGGTCGTAGAGCCCGGTGGCTCACGCAACGACGCTGACGTCATCGCCGCGGTCGACGCGGCCGGGGCAGCCATGGTCTTCACCGGCCGGCGTCACTTCCGGCACTAACGACGCTCGCCCGCCCGCTGGCCGTGGCCTACCCGTCAGTAATGCCCCGCCCGCTGGCCGTGCCAGCCTGTCGGTGCGTGGGCGATGAGCGCTCGGACCTGTTCGACCGTCACCGGCCCGGACATAGGAACGCCGGCCGAAGCACCTCGTGGAGGTGCCGCGGACCGGCGTCCAGGAGCTTCGAGCCTAGCGCTTGGCTTCCTTGGCGCGATTGTGCTCGCGGGCCTGACGCTCCAGGTCCTTGCTGCGGACCCGGGCCAGATCGCCGGCGATGGTGGGTGGATCATCATGTGGCCTTCGACGTCGTCGTCATCGGTCGGCTGGCCCTGGGGGGTCTCCTTGCCCTTGTTCTCCGTCATGTGGTGACGCTCCTGTTCTTGACCGGTTCGGCGACCTGGACGCTGTCGTCGAGGCGATGACTGTAGCGTGCCTGTCCATGCCCTGAGCGGGCACTCGCACTCGTGACACGCCCGCTGTCAAATAGCCGACAGGAGCCGGGGCGCTACGCCTGTCGCGGCAGACCGTGGGGGATGTCCACGCGGGTGAACGCCCAGGGTCCGACGTTGCCGGCCTTGTCTACCGCGCGGACGCGCAAGTGCTCGCTGTTGCTGCCCATGGCCCGGAATGACAGCTCCTGCTCCCCGGGGTCCTCGGTGACGTCGCCCCAGCCACCCACGACGTTGAACCGCTCGACCTCATATCGCTTGATCCCGGCGGTGCCGGTCGCGAGCTGCGGGTCCACACCGTGCCATTCGATGCTCACCTTCGAGCCATCCTCGTTCGGCCGCCACGTCGCCTCGTCGATGACCACGCGCGGGCTGGTCTTGTCGCGAGAGCGCGTGAAGATCGCGGTGTACGTGAAACGCCCGCCGCGGCGCGCGACCCCGATACCCACGTAGTTGATGTCTCGGGCGAGCATCTGCCGGCGATGTGGCGGCGAGTGATACCACCAGTTCGCCATCCTGCTCTTGCCCTGCTTCAAGGTGAGCCCGATGGTGTGGCCGATGTTCTCGGTCACCTCGGTCGCGCTGATGTGGCGACGGCCGAGGATACGGTCGGCGTCGTCGCCGTCGGGTTCGACATGGGCGAAGTAGCGCTTGGCGGCCATATCCGATGAGCGGGCGCGGGCGACACGGCGCGTGGGCCTGTCGAGGCGGAGGGGCTTGCGGCCATTCCGCGCGCGGATGCGGTTGATGTCCTTCAGCAGCCTGGTCTCGGCGGCGCGCATCTTGTCGGTCGCGACCACCGTGTGGTGATCGGCAGCGGCAGCGGCTGGGGTCGGCGCTGGCAGGACGACGGCGACCGCGAGAACCGCGGGGACGGCGAATCGGAGAAGGTGGGGCAGATCTCGCAAGGGTTCTCACTCGTGCGTGTTCGGCTGTCGCCCGGGCGCACGGACCGCGAGCGAGCAGACGCACGTGGTTCAAGGCGCGGGCAGCGGTCTGCGTCCCCGGCAGGTCGAGGCGGTCCAAGGGCTGCGCCGATGGCACCCGAGATCCGACGGCACAGGTCCCGACTCGATGCTTCCGAGATCGGCTGGGGCGACCCGTGTCGGGCGAAGGATGTCATCGGCCACGAGCCCGAGGTGATCACGAGCGATGACGATCTCGCTCGCGAGCCCTCGTGGGGCGCGACCGCCGCGAGTCTCGCACAGACCTCGGATCGATGCCGGGCGGCGGCGGGCGCTCTACATCGCACCGGCCCGCACAGCACCAGACCGCAACCGGCTTGACGTGAGGGTCGCCGCGCCGCCATCGTGCGCAGGTGGACCAACAGCTGATCGTCACCAGCCTGCGTGACTCGTGCCTCTTCGAGCGTGCCGACGAGGACGCCCTCGCGGAGATCGCACGCCATCTGCGACGTCGCCGCTTCCGGCGAGCCGAGACCATCTTCCACCAGGGCGATCCCGGCGATGCGCTCCACATCGTGAGCTCTGGCGCGGTCAAGATCGTGCTGCCCAGCATGGAGGGCGAGGAGGCCATCATCGCCACCCTGCGCAGCGGCGACTTCTTCGGTGAGCTGGCGCTGCTCGACGGCGCTCCACGCTCGGCCACGGCCATCGCGCTCGAGCCCAGCGAGACCTGGACACTGCCGCGTGCGGCGTTCCTCACGATGCTCGACCAGGACAAGGCCCTGCGCGAGTCGCTGCTGGCGGGTGTGGCCCGCGAGCTGCGGCGCATCACCGGCCACGTGGAGGAGCTGCACTTCCTCGACCTGGCCGGTCGTCTCGCGAGCCGACTCGCGCGCCTGGCCCGCGAAGCCGAGCCTGACGCCGACGAGGTCCGCCTCGACTGGCCCTACACGCAGTCGGACCTGGCCTCGATGATCGGCGGCACCCGCCAGTCGGTGAACAAGCTGCTCTCTGGCCTCGTCGAACGTGGGCTCGTGGTCATCGAGAAGGACACGCTGCTGATCCCCGACGTGGAGGCGCTGGAGCGCGAGGCCGAGCGGTGAGCGAGGCGACCGAGGCTGCCCTCGCGGTCCTCCTGCGCGCGGCTCGCGAGACGGCCACGGCGCGACGTATCGGCGGCGACGCCGAGACCGCGCTGCTGCAGTCGGTGGTCGACGCGGCGGCCACGCTCTTCGAGGCCGAAGCCTCGTCGATCGCGCTCTACGAGCCCGATCCCGACCGACTCGTCTTCCGGGTCGCCGGCGGTGCCCAGGGCGATGGCGTGGTCGGCATCACGGTGGCGCCCACGCATGGCATCGTGGGCTATGTCTTCTCGACGGGGGAGGCCATCGCACTCACCGACGTGGCCTCGGACCCACGCTTCGACAAGCGCACCGCCGAGCGCACGGGCTACCTGCCGCGCAGCATCGCGGCCGTGCCGCTGGTCGACGCGGGTGCCACGGTCGGGGTCCTGCAGGTGCTCGACAAGCGCGGGGAGGCGTCGTTCTCGCTCAAGGACATGGACCTGCTCGGTGTCTTCGCCCGCCAGGCTGCCGCGGCCATCGAGGCTGCGCGCGTGGGACGCGATTCGGAACGGTTGCTGCGCAACGCTCTCGGCAGCATCGGCGGCGAGGCGCTCGACGAGGAGGCGCTCGATGCGCTGGTGACGGCGGCTGCCGCCGAGCTCGATCGCGACGACGACGCCCCGTTCTGGCGGCTGGTCGATCGGGTGGCACAGCTGCGCGACACCAGCGACGTGGACCTCGAGCTGGTCGAGGAGATCCTCGAGGTCGTGTCCCGCCACCGATCGCATCGACTCGGCCGCTACGGCCGCCGCCCGCGGTGAGTGAGGCCGGTGGCATCCGGCCAGCCTGGTCGGAGCCGTTCATCGGCGAGGCCGTGGCCGAGCTGGCCCGGGCGGCCCGCCTCGACCAGCTCGACCGGGAGTGGGCCTTCGACGGCGCCACCGGAGAGGGTGTCACCGTGGCCATCATCGACAGCGGCATCGAGGCCGAGCATCCGGCGGTCGGCGGCCGCGTCCGGGAGCAGGTGGCGGTCGAGCTCGATGACGGCGATCCCGTCGTGGTCGAGGACACCGCGGGCGACCTCTTCGGTCACGGGACCGCCTGTGGCGGGCTCATCGTCGGACTCGCCCCGGAGGTCGAGCTCGTGTCGGTGCGCGTCCTGGGGGCCGACCTGAAGGGCAGGGGAGCGGCCTTCCTCGGTGGGCTCGAGTGGGCCATCGAGCGAGGCGTCGATGTCGTCAACCTCTCGCTCTCGTCCAAGAGCGAAGCGCTCTTCGCCGACTTCCACGAGGTCGCGGACCGCGCCTACTTCGCCGGCGTCACGCTCGTGAGCGCCGCCAACAACGCGCCGGGCGCCTCCTATCCGTCGCTCTTCTCTTCGGTGGTCTCGGTCGCCGCGCACGAGGAGCCCGACCCGTGGTGCTGGTACTACAACCCCAGGCCGCCGGTCGAGTTCGGGGCCTGGGGTGTGGATGTGCCCATCGCCTGGAAGGACGGCGGCTCGACGGCGGCCACCGGCAACTCCTTCGCGGCTCCCCAGATCGCCGGCCTCGTCGCCCTCCTGCGCTCGAAGCATCCGGGGCTGACGCCCTTCGAGATCAAGGCCGTCCTCGCCGCCACAGCCGACCTCGGCCCGCCCGCTTGACCTGACACCTGTCGTCCGTTTGACAGACGCGGCCGAAGGCAGTGCCTACCTTGGACTCACGTAGCGCGAGGTCAAGGACATGAACGGGATGCTTCAGCATCAGGAACACTACTCCGAGGAGATCCAGCGTCGCCATCAGGAGGCTCACAGGTGGGCCCAGGCCGACGCCCTGGGCCGGTTCGCTCAGAGCGCTCGCGAGAGTGCGCGAGAGCACCCGCGCCAGGCTCGCCTGATCGCCGTCGTCTCCCCGATGGCTATCGGCTTCACCATCCTGGCGGTTCTCATCTAGACGACATCGAGAGGTTCCACTCCGAAGCGGCGGGGTCCTGGACGCAGGCGGACCCCGCCGCTTCAACTTCGTGGATCCGGCTGTCGACAGCCCCTGATGCCCCGCGTAGACTTCGGTCGCATGACCAGCACCTTCGGGCGCGCGACGGTCGAGGACACCGGGCCGAGCACGTCCCGCCTCCATCGCCTTCGATCGATCGCTGTTGCGATCGTGGCCCTGTTCCTCCTCGCCACGCCCCTGGCCTCGGCGTGGAAGCGGCCGTCACCGGGCCCTACCGCCCAAGCTCCGGGGAGCCCCTCTCGCCCGGCATCACCTACGAGCGTGGGACGATGTGGACGTCGGGTGGCCGGCGCCAGGATGTCCACGTGGCGACCGTCGAGCTGCTGCGTCCCGAGATCAAGGTCAAGTCGGTGCTGTCGGACGACAAGGTCGTGGGCAAGGAAGTCGTCCGCAAGATGGTCGACAGGCGGCGCCGACCCGGGTTCCGCCCGATGGTCGCGATCAACGGGGACATGTCGACCTTCGGCCGTATCGACGCCTATGCGGCACCCCGCTCGATGGCAGTCTCGAACCGCGAGCTGCTGGCGGCATATCCCTGCGTGCGGCCCGTCCTGGGTGTCGATGCCGATGGCTCCGCTCGGATCTCGAACGTCCGCGCGCATATCACCCTGACGCTGCCGGGTGAGACGGAGCCGCGGCGTGTCGAGCGCCTCAACACGCACCGCGATGACGACGCGGTCGTGCTCTTCACGAAGCGCTTCGCCCGGAGCACGAGGACGCGGCCCAGAGGTGTCGAGGTCATCCTGCGGCTCGAGGGCAGGGTCCTCGCCAACGGTACCCAGACCGTGCGGGTCCTCCGCGTTCGCCGCGGACTGGGCAACACGCCCCTCCGCCCTGGTCAGGCCGTGCTCTCGGTCAACAATCCCGAGGAGGCCTGGGTCTACGAGCTGGTCCCCGGCCAGAGCCTGACGCTGCAGACCCAGGTGGTGAAACGGGTCGACAACGCCTGTGGCGGGAAGGTGAAGGCCGCGCCTGGCTGGGGCCATATCGCCGAAGCGCAGGGCGGCAACAAGTTCACCGTTCGTGATGGGCTCGTGCATGTCCCCTCACCGGAGATCTACCCCGGCGGCTGGCAACGTCATCCGCGCACGGGCGTCGGCCTGACCGCCGATGGTCGCTTGCTGATGGTCACCGTCGATGGCCGTCGCAAGGGCAGCCGTGGTGTGACGCTCGAGGAGATGGGCCAGCTGATGGTGTCGCTGGGCGCCGAGCATGCCTTCAACCTCGACGGAGGCGGCTCCACGGTGATGGCCAGGCTCAACAAGCGCAGTGGGAGGTTCGTGGTGGCCAACAAGCCCTCCGATGGCAAGCAGCGCCCGGCCACGCAGGCGCTCGCGGCGTTCCACGTCAAGCCCCGGCCATAGCGCCTGCTCCGGGCGCGAGCCGCGCCGAGGCGGAGCCGCTCAGGTAGCATCGGGTCACCCATGACCGATCGACGCCGCTTCTACCTGACCACCGCCATCGCCTACGCCAACAACAAGCCGGGCCTGCACACCCTCTACGAGGTGGTGGGCGCCGACGTCATCGCCCGCTGGCATCGCATGATCGGCGACGAGACCCGCTTCCTGACCGGCACCGACGAGTACTCGGTGAACATCGCCACCAGTGCCGCCGAGCAGGGACTCGAGCCCAAGGCCTTCGTCGACGCCAACGTGGCCTTGTTCCAGTCCGCCGAGGATGCCCTGGGTATCAGCCCCGACCGCTTCATCCGTACCACCGACCCCGACCACACCGAGGCCGCTCACGAGATGATCCGCCGCGCGTATGAGGCCGGCGACATCTACCTCGGCAAGTACGAGGGTTGGTACTGCCCCAACGAGGGCTTCCGCGCCAGCAGCGACCTCGTCGAGGACGAGACGGGCATGCACTGCCCCAACCATCCCGACGTGGAGCTGCAGTGGCTGACCGAGAACAACTGGTTCTTCCGCCTCTCCGCCTTCCAGGAGCGGCTCGAGCAGCACTTCACCGACCACCCCGAATGGGTCCAGCCGGAGTACCGCAAGAACGAGATGCTCGGCTTCATCCGCCAGGGTCTCGAGGACTTCAGCGTCTCCCGTGAAGGGGCCAGCTGGGGCATCCCCTTCCCGATCATGCCCGACGGGTCGGGCGCCAAGCGCGAGGACGGCACGTGGGACCCCGCGGCCGGGACCGTCTACGTCTGGTATGACGCGGTCATCAACTACATCACCGGTGCCGGCTTTCCCCGGGACATGGACATGTTCGAGAAGTGGTGGCCGGTGGACCTGCATGTCATCGGCAAGGACATCAATCGTTTCCACACCATCTTCTGGCCGGCCATGCTCATGAGCGCCGGATTGCCGCTGCCGCGCAAGGTCTGGGTCCATGGCTGGCTGCTGACCCAGGGCGAGCGCATGAGCAAGAGCCGTGGCAACTTCCTCGACCCCATCGACGTGGTCGCGGCGCTGGGTCGGGATGGCGCGCGCTACACCGTCTTGCGCGAGGTCGCCTTCGACCGCGACAGCGAGGTCTCCTGGGACTCCTTCGTGCGCCGCTACAACGCGGACCTGGCCAACGACTTCGGCAACCTGCTCAACCGCTCGCTGTCGATGACGGCGCGCTACCGGGGCGGCGAGCGCTCGACTCCGACCAGGGGTGCGCTCGCGGGATCCTGGGCCGCGACCTTCGCAGCGCTACGGCGAGAAGCTGGAGGCCTGTCTCTTGCACGAGGCGCTCGACACGCTCTGGGGCTTCGTCGGCGAGGCCAACAAGTTCGTCGAGGACGAGCAGCCGTGGACGCTGGCCAAGGCCGCCAAGGGCGGCGATACCGCGGCCGACGAGCGTCTCTCCGGCGTGCTCGGCGACCTGCTCGAGGCCTGCCGCGTCATCGCCTTCGCAGCCGCGCCGTTCATGCCCGAGGCAGCCGCCCGTGCCGCCGCCCAGCTCGGCGTGGCCTACGACTATGCCGACGACGGCAACGACGGACCGCCGCTTCGCGAGCTGGCCGCTTGGGGTGCGCTGCGCCCGGGCGGCAACATCGGGGTGGCGGAACCCTTGTTCCCTCGGCTCGAGGTGGACGAGGCAACCGAGAACGAAGGAGAAGTCTGATGGCCCACGGCGAGATCACGCACATCGAACTGCCCAGCGACGACCCTGCTCGTGCCAAGGCGTTCTATGAGGGCCTGTTCGGCTGGCCCATCAAGTCCCCGCCTGACCACCCCACATACCAGATGTTCCACGCAGGCCCCGGGGACATGGGCGGCACCATCGGCCTGCGCGGCAAGAACGCACCCGACAAGCCACGCATCTACGTGACCGTCGATTCGGTGGCGGAGGCCCTGGCCAAGGTCGAGAGCCTCGGCGGCAGCATCGTGGTCGGCAGGACCGAGGTCCCGGGCATGGGCTGGTATGCCGCCATCAACGACAGCGAGGGCAGCGAGATCGGGATCTGGGAGGCACTGCCTGCCTGAGTTGAATCCCGCCGGGCTGCGGCTCGTCGACTCTCACGCCCACATCCAGACCCAGGCCTTCGAGCAGGACGGCGACGAGGTCCTCGCAGCGGCCTACGCGGCCGGTGTCGAACGTATCCTCGTGCCCGGCTTCGATCATCCCTACCACGCACCAGGGCCTGGCCTTCGCCCGCAAGCACGGGCTCAAGACGACCGTGGGCATCCATCCGCACATCGCGTCGACCGTGGATGAGTCGATGTGGGCGGAGGTTCGCGAGCTGGCGCAGCTCGATGACGTCGTGGGCATCGGCGAGACCGGGCTCGACTACGACCGCGGCTTCAGCTCGCGTGAAGATCAGCTCGCCAACCTCGAGCGGCACATCGCCCTGGCCTACGAGACCGGCGAGTCGCTGACGCTCCACTGCCGCTCCAAGCCGGGCCAGCGCGACGCCCAGGACGACCTCATCCGGCTGCTGCGCGAAGGTGGCGCCGGCAGCCCCGAGTGGCGGGAGCGCTTCGGCGATCGGCCGCCCGGCGTGCTCCACTCGTTCAGCGGACCGGTCGACTACGCCGAGGCCGCGCTCGAGATGGGCTTCTTCATCGCCTTCGGCGGGCTCGTCTTCCGGCGCGGCGAGGAGAGCAGCGCCGACGTGGCCAGGCTGACGCCGCTCGACCGGATCCTGACCGAGACCGACTCGCCCTATCTCAAGCCGAAGGGCGTGCGGGGCAGCCGCAATCAGCCGCTGAACGTGGCCGTCACGGCCAACTGGGTGTGTGACCTGCGGGACGACGATCCGGAGGTCTTCGGCCAGGCCCTGGTGGACAACTTCGACCGCTTCGTCGGTGCTAGCCGGTGGAGCGGCTGACCAGCGCCTTCGTCAGCTCCGTCCCGTCAGCGGTGCTGATGCGGCAGGCGACCTGCGTCTCACTCACCGCCCAGGCAGCTGATCTCGATGGCCGTGCCGGGCAGGGCCGGCAGCACGTAGCCGAGGCGATAGCAGTCCGGCTCCTCGATCCGCTGGC
Source organism: uncultured Chloroflexia bacterium (assembly GCA_963731995.1). Lineage (GTDB taxonomy): Bacteria > Chloroflexota > Limnocylindria > Limnocylindrales > CSP1-4 > JAFMJV01. The sequence continues at coordinate 4,823 of CAVSXV010000011.1, read as the reverse complement.
CCTCCGGCAAGCCGACCGATGCCGTCGTCGACCATGTCCACGTAGGCGGCGTTGTTCATGTGGCCCATGGGGTCGATGTCGAGCGGCCGCACGCGGGTGGCCAGCCTCGCCACCTCGCCGGCAGGTTCCGGCAACACCACGCGGTCGCGCGTGAACTGCCGGCCTGACGAGAAGTAGCGCGCGATCTCCGGCGGTACCTTGGCCGGCTTGCCCTCGGACGTCAGCAGCACCCAGTCGGTGTCGACGGTCGCCATCAGGCCCTCGCCGCCACGCGCGTCCTCCGACCCGACCCGACGGACCTCGGAGTGCCGGCGGGCCCACACGTGGCGCCAGCCCACGACCTGGGTGCTGATGGCGAGGACATCGCCATAGGTGATCGGCTCCGTGATGGAGACCTTGACATTGCGCACGAGCCAGGCCATGCCACGCTCGTCATACCAGGCGCGATCGAAGCCGGCTTCGGTGCTGTGTCGCCAAGCCATGTCCTGGGCGTAGCGCAGCAGGCCCGACGGGCGCAGCCAGCCCTCGCCGTCGGCCTCGTCGAAGCGGACGCGGTACTCGTGCTCGATGCGCTGGACGGGCTCCATGCCAGCGAGTGTATGGCGGATCGGGACGGTCCTGCGTCGTCAGCGAAAAGACAGCGCCACGCTGGGTATTTCCCGTAGGATGCAGCCATGGATTGCCGGAGTTGTGGCCGCACCCTCGATGACGACGCCAGGTTCTGCCCGGGCTGTGGGACCGCGGTGACGAGGCTGTGCGCCGCCTGCGGCGAGATGCTCGATCCCGACGCGCGCTTCTGCAAGCGCTGCGGGCAGGCCGTGGATCGGTCCGGCGGCCACACTTGACGAGTCGCCCCGACAGCCTGTCCCGTCAACCAGCCGGGAGCGCAAGACCGCGACGCTGCTCTTCGCCGACGTCGTGGGCTTCACCGAGATGGGCGAGCGACTCGATGCGGAGGTCGTCAGCCGCCTGATCTCCGACGCGTTCGAGCGCCTGGCGGCGGAGGTCGAGCGCTACGGCGGGACCGTCGAGAAGTACGCCGGCGACGCGATGCTGGCCGTCTTCGGCGTGCCCGTAACGCACGAGGACGACCCCGAACGAGCGGTACGAGCGGCCCTCGAGATGGAGGCTGCGGTGGCGACGTTGCCGGGTACCGTCGGCGACCAGCGCTTGCGACTGCGCATCGGTATCGAGAGCGGCGAGGTGCTCGCAGACCTCGCTCGTTCGACTGACGAGCGCGACCTGTTCGTCACCGGAGATGCCGTCAACACGGCGGCCCGCCTGCAGGCGTCCGCTGATGCGGGCACCGTCGTGGTCGGCCCCACCACCTACGCCAGCACGCGCGGGCTCATCGAGTACGAGGAGCGCCCGTCCCAGTCGCTCAAGGGCAAGCAGCTGCCGATGGCCTCGTGGCGCGCCGTGCGGGTACGTGCCCGGCGTGGCGGCATCCGTGCCCCACTCGGGATCGAGGCGCCGCTCATCGGACGCAACGAAGAGCTGGCACTGCTGAAGGAGACCATCCGTCGCACCGTGGCTGCCGGCCGGCCGCACATGGTCACCGTGGCGGGTGAGGCCGGCGTGGGCAAGACCCGCCTGATCTGGGAGCTGGAGAAGTACCTCGACGGGCTTCCCGGCACGTTCTACTGGCGCAAGGGTCGCTGCTACTCGTACGCCTCGGTGAGCTACTCACCGCTGGTCGAAGCGGTCAAGGCGGACGCTTCGATCAGCGACGACGATCCCCCGGAGCTCATGATCGCCAAGCTGGACGCGAGGTTGGAGGATCTCGCGGAGACGGTCGACGCGGACGCCTGGCGTCCGGCGCTCCAGGCGCTGCTCGGGATCCCCGGCCCGCGAGCGCTCGCCCAGGAGGAGCTCTTCGAATCGTGGCGACTCTACCTGGCCTCGTTGGCTGCTCGCTATCCGCTGATCCTGGTCGTCGAGGACATCCATTGGGCTGACGAGGTCACCCTTGACTTCCTCGAGTTCGTGGCTCGCTGGGGCGATGCGCCCATCACGCTTGCTGTGCGTCGCTCGTCCCGAGCTGCTCGAGCGACGCTCCACCTGGGGCGGAGGCATCAGGAACGCCGCATTGGTGGAGCTCGCGCCGCTCGAGGCCGACGAATCGGTCACGCTCATCGACGAGCTGCTCGGTGGCGCGCTGCCCGATGACGTGCGTGAGCGCGTGGTCGCCATGGCCCACGGCAACCCGCTCTTCACCGAGGAGCTGGTGCGCATGTTCGTCGACCAAGGGGTGCTGCGCGAGCACGAGGGAGCGTGGCAGTTCATCGGTCCCGTGACGGAGCTCTCCGTGCCTGATTCGGTGCAGGCGGTCCTCTCCGCTCGCCTCGACGAGCTGGCGGGCGAAGAGAAGCGCGTGGCCCAGGAGGCAGCGGTCATCGGCCGCATCTTCTGGGACGTCATCGTCGCCCACCTGCGCGACCGCTCGGCGGACGAGGTGACGGCCGCGCTGCGTGGGCTGCGCATCAAGGAGCTGGTGGCGCCGCGGGTGCCGTCCACCATGGCCGGCGCCTCCGAATGGTCCTTCCACCACGTGCTCGTGCGCGATGTCGCGTACGACTCGCTGCCCAAGACCGACCGTGCCTCGCTCCACCTGCAGGTCGCCCGCTGGGCCGAGTCCGAGCTGGGTGATCGTCTCGATGAGTACGCCGAGCTGGTGGCCTCTCACACGGCCGCGGCGCTGCGCTATCAAGAGGAGCTCACGACAGGCTCCGACGACCAGGCCCTCGCCGCACTCCGCGGACAGACGATGGTCGCTGCCAAACGTGCCGCGCAGCGCGCCGGTGCGGTGCAGGATCGTCAGGCGGCGCGCCGCTGGCAGCTGCTGGCGATCGAGCAGGCCAAGCGACTGGGACGCCCGGTGATCGAGCGAGCCGAGCTGGCACGGACGTTCTTCACCCTCACCGGCCACGAGCTGGGATCCGATGAGCGGGTCGCGCTGTTCGACGAGTCCTCCGCGCTGCTCGAGCCGCTGGCTGGGGCCGACGAGACCACCCGCGAGCTGTGGGGCCAGCTGCGGGCCTACCTCGGGCAGGCGACCCACGAGTCCGGTCGGCCGGTGGAGGCCCAGGAGGTACTCGTCGCGGCGGCCGAGGCACTGGCGCCGTACTCGCCGTCGGCGGCGCGCGCCAAGGTCTTGCAGACGCTGAGCTGGTCGCGCTGGCATGCCTTCGAGTTCGAGGCTGCCCACGAGGCCGCCGAAGCGGCGATCGAAGAGGCGCGTGCGTCCGCTGCCGACGACGTGTATCGCTGGGCGCTCCACGAGTCGGGCGTCATCGCCGGCTTCCAGGGTGACGTCGAGGCGAGCCTCCAGCGGCTGCAGGAGAGCCACGACCTGGCCGAGGCCGCGGGCGATCGCGACCTCCTCAACCGCTGCTACATCAACATCTCGTCGATCTCGCTCAACAGTGGCTATCCACTGCATCGACCCCGAGAGCTGCTGACGCGCGCCACGACGCTGGCCCGCCGCTCCGCGTCATACGGGACATTGACGTTCGTGCTCGACAACTTCGCCGGGCTTTCCTGGCTTCAGGCCAGGTTCGAGGACGCGGTGGAGCAGGCGGACGAGGCACTCGATGCCGCCGGGCGTGCTGGCTATGGCTCCATGGAGGGCACCATCCATCGCATCCGGAGCGACAGCCTCAGGGCGCTGGGGCGGACGGAGGAGGCAGACGCCGACCTGGCCATCGCCGTCGAGCGGGCCGAGGATGATCCCCAGCATCGCGATTGGCTGAAAGTGGCGATGGCCAAGGCGGATCTGATGGTCGATCCAGCCCGCGCCGTGGCCGCGCTGCGCGGCCCGCATCCCGAGTTCGTGGGTTACCCCAATGCAGAGATGACGGTGGCTCTGTGGCTCGCCCGCCTGGCCCTCCGCGTCGGTGACCGCGAGGCGATCGGGGAGTCTCTCGAGACGCATGCTCGACATGCCCAGCTGGCAGGCCCAGGCTACGAGCTCGAGCGGCGTTGGGTGCGCGCTCTCGCGGATGAGGACATCGACTCGTTGGTACAGGCCTCCGCTGGCTTCGATGCTGTCGGCTATACCTTGTACATGGCCGAGACGCTGGTGGACGCGGCCCTCATCGAGGCTCGACGCGGGGAGGGCGACGCGCTCGCAGAGCAGGCCCGGGCGGCGGTCGCGCAGCTCGGCTATCAGCCCATCCTGGGTCCGCTGCCCGAGACGCGTTGGCTGAGCTCGACGGTGACCGCGTGATGGGCTGCCGGGAGTGCGGCGCGAGCCTGGCCGCCGCGGCGCGCTTCTGCGCGTTCTGCGGGACGCCAGTGGTCCCGAGCTGCAGCGAGTGTGCGGCAGAGCTTCCCGAGGGTGCCCGTTTCTGCCCTGACTGCGGAACGCCGGTCGGGGGCGGCCTGGCCGAGGCGCGCAAGGACGCCACCGCTCTGCAGCGCGATCGAGGCCGCGAACGCAAGACCGCGACCCTGCTGTTCGCCGACATCGTCGGCTTCACGGGTCTCAACGAGACCCACGACCCGGAGCTGGTCTCCTCGCGCACCTCCGCACTCTTCGAACGGCTCTCGCGCGAAGTCGAGCGCTACGAGGGCACCATCGAGAAGTTCGCCGGCGACGCGATGCTCGCGGTCTTCGGCGTACCGGCTGCCCACGAGGACGACCCCGAGCGTGCTGTTCGCGCGGCCATCGAGATGCAGGCGGTCGTCTCGTCCATGGCGGCCGACGCGGGGGAGGGGCCGGAGCTGCAGCTGCGCATCGGCGTGGCCACGGGTCAGGTGCTCGTGAACCAGGACCGTGCCGCCTCGGAGCGCGACCTCTTCGTCACCGGCGATGCGGTCAA
>CAVSXV010000010.1:0-57798 GCA_963731995.1 uncultured Chloroflexia bacterium | reverse complement strand
GTCTGACCGTGGCACGCCTGCTCTCGGGATCGAGCTCCACGATGTCGCGGAACCAGCGGCTCATGTCCATGACCACCGCGGCGTTGCAGCACTCACCCGCCAGGCGGGTGCCGCCGCCCCGCGACATGTATCGGGACTCCGTGCTGGCGACAGGCCGCCACGGTGGCCTCGACATCGGCGTCGTCGCGGGGCAGGACCACGCCGATCGGGACCTGCCGGTAGTTGGATGCGTCGGTGGCATAGAGCGCGCGCGATCCAGCATCGAAGCGGGCCTCGCCCTGCACGTGGTTCAGCAGCTCGACAGCCAGCGCGTGCGTGTCGACCATGGCACCTGACGGTGCCTGTCCCTCGATCATCGATCCACCCCCATCTCGAACTGGCTGGCGACGCCCTCACGGAGCTCAAGGCCCAGACCTGGCCGCGACCGATCCGGGCGAAGGGCCCCCCGCTCCGGGGACACCACGCCATCGAAGAACATGTCCTCGATCCGGACGTGGTCATGGAAGTACTCGAGATGCCGAATGGGCCGAGCGGCAGCGCCGACCGCCACGTGGAGCGCGGGCGCCGTGTGGCTGGAGAGCGGCATGGAATGCGCCTCGCAGAGTGCCGCCACACGCAGGAACCCGGTCACGCCACCACAGCGGGTGATGTCTGCCTGGAGCACGTCGACCGCCCCATCGAGGAGCCGGACGAAATCGATCGGGTCGTAGCCGTATTCCCCGGCCGCGATCTCGAGTGGCGGCAGTGCCATCCCGCGCAGTAGCCGCAGCCCCTCCAGGTCGTCCGAGGTGACCGGCTCCTCGTACCAGCTGACCCCCGCTGGCGCGAGCGCCTGGCCGATACTGAGCGCCTGCTTGCGGTCGTAGGCGCCATTGGCGTCGACCATCAGCGTCACGGCCGGACCGATCGCCGGCGTGCCGCCCCCACACGCCCGATGTCGGCCTCCGGCTCACGACCGATCTTCATCTTGACCGCGGAGATGCCCTGCTCGACCCAGCCGCGCAGCTGCTGCTGCAGCTCCGGACCGTCAGGGACGTGAAGCCGCCGCTGCCGTACACCGGGACCTCGTCGCGCACGCTACCGAGCAGGTCGCTGAGCGAGAGTCCCAGCAGGCGCGCGCCTTCAAGTCCCATAGCGCGATGTCCATCGCCGAGACAGCGGTCATGCCGATACCGGGACGACCGATGTTACGCAGCGCGCTCACCATGCGCCACCAGAGCCGCGGGATATCCACCACCCGGCTGCCCTGCACGATGCCGGCGAGATGGGCCTCGATGATGCCGGCGGCCGTGGGGTCGGCATAGCTGTAGCCGAGTCCCCGCACCTCGCCGCAGCCGACCTCGGCGAGGACCATGGTGGTCGAGGTCCAAGCGAGGGTACCGTCCGATTCGAGGTTCCTCGGTGGGGATGGTGAAGACGCGTGCCCGCACCCGATCGATCGTCCACCCGTCCGATCGACCCGCCTCGAAGTGAGCGGCAGCAGCTGTCTGCGGTTCGTGACTGCCTGACCCGGATTCCTGCATGGCCTCTACAGCATCCTCCCACATCGCCTACCGCCGCGCCCCTCGATCGGCCGCCGGTGTTGCAGGTTCATCTCAATCCCGGCGGTCGGTCCGTAACGTGACTGCAAGTCAATGAGCGCTGACGCTGAGTCTGATGCAGCGCCGTTCGTGGTGCGCTTGGACTCGGTGGACAGGCGTGGGACCGAACGATCGAACCACCGCGTTCGGGGAGCGCTACGAAGGAGGTTGCCGAGATGGCCCGAACCGCTGCTGACGTGATGCTGGATCTGCTTCGAGATTGGGGGGTCGAGGTCATCTTCGGTCTACCCGGTGACGGGATCAACGGGCTCATGGAATTGCTGCGCAAGCGCCAGGACGAGATCCGCTTCATCCAGGTTCGCCACGAGGAGTCGGCGGCATTCGCTGCGGCCGCCTATGCCAAGTGGACGGGCAAACTGGGCGTTTGCCTGGCCACCTCCGGCCCCGGCGGCTTGCACTTGGCCAACGGACTCTATGACGCCAAGCTCGACGGACAGCCTGTGCTCGCCATCACCGGCCACCACTACCACGATCTCATCGACACCTTCGCGCAACAGGACGTCGATCTGACCCGCGTGTTCGAGGACGTCTCCGTCTACAACACGCGCGTGATGGGTCCTGCGCACGTCGAGAACGTGACCGACCTGGCCTGTCGCAGTGCCCTCTCGCGACGTGGCGTCGCCCACATCAACTTCCCCGTCGATATGCAGGACTGGGAGGTGCCAGGCAAGCCGTCACAGCGCAACGTCGCGGGCCGGGGAGCCAACCTGTTCACCGATGTCGCGACCGTCCCGCGAGCCGCGGACATCCGAAAGGCTGCCGACCTGCTCAATGGCGCCGAGAAGGTGCTCATCCTCGCGGGCCGGGGCGCGCTCGGTGCTTCGGCAGAACTCGAGGAGGCAGCCGACCTGCTGGCCGCACCCATCGCCAAGGCGTTGCTGGGCAAGGGGGCCGTGCCCGACGACAGCCCCTTCACCACCGGCGGTATCGGTCTGCTCGGGACGGCGCCCACGCAGGACGCCATCGCAGACTGCGACGCGCTGCTCATCGTGGGCAGCTCCTTCCCATATCTCGAGTTCATGCCCGAGCCCGGCCAGGCCCGAGGCGTCCAGATCGACCTCGACCCGGTACGCCTTGGGCTCCGCTACCCCGTCGAGGTCGGCCTCGTGGGTGACAGCAAGCTCACCCTGCGCGCACTCATCGAACAGCTGCAGCGCAAGGACGATCGGAGCTTCCTCGAGAAGGCCCAGCAAGGCATGGCCAAGTGGTGGAAGCTCATGGAGGAGCGGGGCACCCGCGACGACGTGCCCATGAAGCCCCAGGTGCTTTCCTGGGAGCTGGGCCAGCTGCTCGACGACGACGCCATCGTGGCCGCCGACTCCGGCACCGTGACCACCTGGTGGGCGCGACAGATCAAGGCCCGGGCGGGACAGATGTTCTCGCTCTCAGGGACGCTCGCGACCATGGCCAGTGGTCTGCCCTACGCCATCGCCGCACAGGTGGCCTATCCCGAGCGGCAGGTCGTCGCGTTCGTGGGCGATGGCGCGATCTCGATGCTCATGGCCGACCTCGCCACTGCGGCCAAGTACGAACTGCCGATCAAGGTGGTGGTCGTCAAGAACGGCTACCTCGGCCAGATCAAGTGGGAGCAGATGGTCTTCCTGGGCAATCCGGAGTACGGAGTCGAGCTCCAGCCCATCGACTTCGCGAAGGTCGCAGAGGCGTGCGGCGTGCGCGGCTTCCGCATCGATGAGCCGAGCGAGTGTCGGGACACGCTGGCAGAAGCCCTGGCGCATCCCGGTCCGGCGCTGATCGAGGCCGTGGTCGATCCGCTGGAGCCTCCGCTGCCGCCACACATCACCGCCGAGCAGGCCAAGCAATTCGCGACGGCCTTGATCCGAGGCGAGCCTGACGGGCTCAGCATCGCGCGCAAGGCGTTGGCGACCAAGGTGCGGGAGCTCGTCTGAGATGACTACACGCAAGATCGTCGCCATCACCGGTGGGTCAGCGGGCGTAGGACGTGCCGCGGCTCGCGCGTTTGCCGAGCGAGGCTATGACGTGGCCGTCCTGGCACGCGGAGAGGACGGACTCGCGGCGGTGGCCAGAGAGATCGAGGAACGGGGTGGTCGCGCGCTCGCGATCCCGACCGACGTCGCCGACGCGGAAGCGGTCGAGGCCGCAGCAGAACGCATCGAGGCGGAGCTCGGGCCGATCGACGTCTGGGTCAACGACGCGATGACCTCGGTCTTCGCTCGCTTCAAGGACATCTCCGCCGACGAGTTCCGGCGCGTCACCGAGGTGACCTATCTGGGCGTCGCCTACGGCACGCTCACGGCCCTGCGGCGGATGGTGCCGCGTGATCGGGGCACCATCGTGCAGGTGGGATCGGCGCTGGCGTATCGCAGCATTCCGCTGCAGTCGGCCTACTGCGGTGCCAAGCACGCGATCGTCGGGCTTACCGACTCCATCCGCAGCGAGCTGATCCACGATGGGAGCGACGTGCACATCACCGTGGTCCATCTGCCCGCCGTCAACACGCCCCAGTTTCGCTGGGTCCGTAGCCGCCTACCGCATCGATCCCAGCCGGTGCCGCCGATCTTCCAGCCTGAGGTTGCTGGCGATGCCATCGCCTGGGCCGCGGAACAGCGGCGGCGCGAGGTCTTCGTCGGCGGCTCGACATGGCAGGCGATCATCGGTCAGCGCGTGATCCCGGGATGGCTCGACCGCTACCTCGCTCACAATGCCTGGGACGGGCAGATGACCGACCAGCCCGCGGTCGAACGTCGAGACAATCTCTTCGAGCCGGTGCCGGGTGATCCCGGCGCCCACGGCCCGTTCGACGATCGCGCCCGACCGAGCGCCCCGAGCTTCTACCTTGACCGCCATCGCCGGGTCGTGGCCGCCGCCGGGCCACGGTGGCTGGCTTGGGGGCCGTGGCGCTGCTGCGACGCTAGCGCCGGACTGCTGCCCCGCGAGCGCGAAACGCCCGCCCCCTGTTCGTGGGGACGGGCGTTTCGCGATGCTATGGGCGGGCGCGTCACGCCCGCCGGGTCGCGGGCTACTCGCCCTCTGGGGCCATCGACTCCTCGACCATGCCTTCATCGGTCATGCCGTCATCAACCATGCCTTCGTCGGTCATGCCGTCTCAACCATGCCTTCGTCGGTCATGCCGTCGCTCGAGTCATCGGTCATGTTCCCGATGAGGTCTCCGGCTAGCGACTCCAGGTCACTGCAGATGAGCCACGGACGTGTCTCGCCCGGCACCAGCGTGATCTGGCCGGCGATGGTGGTGGTCTCGGCCTCGGGGACGTCGGCCATCATCTCTTCCTGCAGCTGCGCGATGTCTTCCTCGGTGGCCCCGAAGCTCTCCATCATCTCCACGAGCATCGGCATCATGGCTTCGACATCGACCGACATCGTCATCGTCGCGACCACGTCGATGACGGCCTCGGTGTCCGACTGGCTGAGTACGTCTGCCTTGTCGATGTCCATGGAGATGTCGATGGCATCGAGCATGAAGTCGAAGCCGGGAGGCATCGCAGCCGTCAGCCCGTCAAGGCCGATGCCGCCGAGGGCCTCGGACTGGTCCGCACAGAAGAAGGTCGGAAGCGCGGCCAGGTCGAGGTTCTCGAAGGCCGACGCGAAGTCGGTGAAGGTGGCCGTCGGGTCGTCATCCTGAGCCAACACCGCCGGTGTCAGGAGCATGGTGGCGGTGAGGGTCAGGCTGCCGGTGAGCGCGGCGATGCGCATGCGCTGGTTGGACATGAGGGCGGAAACTCCTTCTGATTGGGGAGCACCTCGGTCGGTGCCTGCGCGCTGCAGTCTAGCGGGAGCGGGCCAAGTATCGGATACCCGATGGTCCGGTCCGAGACTAGGCATCCACCTCGCCGCCGGTAGCGAGCCGCGTGATCCAGTACGGGGAATCGGGCGCGGCGTCGATATCGAAGCGGGCGTTCACGGCCCAGAGGTCGTCGCCCACGAGGGCTGCCGTGGTGGGTACGGCGAAGTCATCGGACGTCAGCTCGTCGAGGGCGGTAGCGGACGCCGCATCGTCGGCCAGCTCGAGCACGACCACGAGGTTGGCCTGGTTGCGAACCACGTACAGCCTGTCGCCGTCGAGCTCCATGCCGTCGCCCGCGGTGAGGTCGGTGCCGGAGGTATCGATGCGTGTGGCCTGGCCGCTCGCGGGGTCGATCCGGAAGAGCTCACCGGTCCCGGAGTGGACGACCACGAGCCCGGCGTCCGTAGCCACGATGCCGTTGACGTTGAAGCCTTCGCCGTACTCGAGGTCGCCACTGATCGGCAGTGCGAAGGCCTCCTCGGGTGCGACCAGTCCGTCTCCATCGGCCATCGGGACCACCAGCACCTGGGGCATGAACGAGTCGGTGATGTAGACCGCCTCGGGTGTGACCGCGACGTCGTTGAGGAAGCCGGCCTCGAAGGGGTACGTCTCGAGCAGCTCGCCGCTCGTGCTGTCGTACGCGCGTACCTCGCCGCTCGGGCCACCCGCCACCCACAGGCGGCCGTGATCGAGATCGACATCGAGGCCGACCGAGACCGCGCCTTCCTCGCCGGGCACGAGCACATCACCGCTGCCGGTGGTCGGGTCGCCCTGCCAGATGGCGCCGTTCGCCAGCGAGCCCACGTACAGGCTGGTGCCGTCTGTGGTGATGCCCTCGGGTTGCCAACCAGCTGGCAGATCGATGCGGTCGGGGGCTTGGGCCACGGCCACGGCCGGGAGCGAGAGCAGCGCTACAGCGAGGGCTGCAGCGCCCAGCCGCGTGCTGGCGGGCAAGGGTGTCTTGTTCCTTGGCATGGGATCTCCTTGGTCGAGTCCGACCGGTCTGGGGCGCCGGCCCGGGAGCGGAATTGTGCAGGGCCCGTGTTGCAGACCGATGACAGGGAGATCGAACTGTCTGAAGGTGTGCCAGCGAGGTGGCCTGTAAGCCGAGTTCTGTCCCGCTCGCGCGGGGATGGTCATCCATCTGGGACGCCGGTTGCCCGACGCCTCTTGCGGCCGACCCGAAGGCGGGGCGACGCACCCCTGTGCAGCTCGCGCCACACGCGCCCTCCTATTTGGCCTTGCACCAGGTAGAGCTTGCCCGTTTCACCCGGCCGGCCGAAGCCGAACCGACTCGTCTCTGTGGCGCTGGTCCGCGCCTCGCGGCGGACGGGAGTTACCCGCTACCTTGCGTCGTGGTGCTCGGACTTTCCTCGGGTGACGGGTCTCCCCGCCACACGCGACCATCCAGCCACCTCGCTGGCCGAGGGACTCTACCACCAGCGTGCGAGGGTGGCAGGGTGCCGCCTCGGACAGTCCGCAGCTTGGCTCTGCGCAGCCTGGCGCTTCGCAGCCTGGCGATCCTCAGCTTGGCTACTCGCAGCTTGGCTCTGCGCAGCGTGGCGCTTCGCAGCCTGGCGATCCTCAGCCTGGCGATCCGCAGCCTGGCGATCCGCAGCCTGGCTATTCGCCGAGCGGCTCAACACGACGAGGCGACACGGATCACTGCCGAGCCCATACGCAAGGCGCATGGCGGTGCCACGATCATTCGCGGCGTGGATGGAATCGACAGAAACTCATCACGGCTGGTCGAGTTGATCTGCCACGTGGATACAACCCCGGTCGGGATGGCGGCCCCCTGCCTGCTCACCCGGTGAGCCAACGTGTCCACGCTGCACCCGTTCTTGCAGATCCCGCACACGCCACGGACACGGCTGACGTTCCTGCTCACCTCGTGAGCGAGGTTGACCCACTCGGGTGCCAGCGCGTCGAGATCGTTCGCCGGGTGAGCAACTGCCGGAGTGAGCAGCGTGGCAGCCGGGTCGGCAGCGGCCGAGTTGAGCCGCGCCGGCGTGAGCCGTCCCAGCGTGAGCAGTCGGCCGGCGTGAGCAGCGGCCGAGTTGAGCCGCGCGGGTGTTGAGCAGCGCCGGCGTGAGCAGCGGCCGGCGTGAGCCGCGGCCGGCGTGAGCCGCGGCCGGAGTGAGCAATCCCGGCGTGAGCAGCGACCGGAGTGAGCCGCGCCCGGGCAACTTCACCTGGAGGTGAGCCGCCCACTGGGACGCCGGCGCCGCCAGCCAGCCCCCGAGCAGTCTCCCCCTACTCCCGGTACTTGGCCTCGAGCTCGGCGGCCGCAGCGGGATCGTCCAGCGCCAGGTTGGCCAGCGCGTCGGCGGCCTTGTTGGTGGCACGCGGCTCGTGGGTCGCGTTCCAGCGGTCGAAGGTCGCGAGTAGCGCCCTGGCCTCGGTCCAGAACTCGCGCAGCTTGGCGTCCTTCACCCGCCAACGCCCGTGCAGCTGCTCCACGATGAGCTTGGAGTCGAGGCGCAGGTCGATCGAGCGCGCCCCCAGCCGCTGCGCCTCCCGCAACGCCAGCACCAATGCGGTGTACTCGGCCACGTTGTTGGTCTGGATGCCCAGCGGTCGCGAGACCAGCGAGACCACCGGCGCATTCAAGGCGGTGGCATTGGGCAGCGCCGCATCGATGAGCACGGCTCCAGCCGAGGCGGGACCGGGGTTGGAGCGCGAAGCACCATCGGTGCGGATGAGCAGGCGATCGACCATCTAGTCGGCAGACGCCCTGGGGTCGTCGGAATCGGCCGGGCCAGACGTGTCGGCCGGCCTAGACGAGTCAACCGGGCCGTCGGAGTCGGCCGGGCCAGACGAGTCAGCCGGGCCACCCGAGTCAGGCGATGCCTTCGCGTCGAGCGCCGCCGCTTCGTCCGAAACCTCGGGGGCGGGGTCGGTCGCCGCCGAGCCGGAGCCACCATCGGCCGAAGACCCGTAGCGGTCGCCCCGAAGCTTGCGCCACAGCCAGCGGATGGGGTCGTAGTACTCGTCCGCCACGCGCTCCTTCAGGGGGATGATGGCGTTGTCGGTGATCTTGATGTGCTCGGGACAGACATCGGTGCAGCACTTGTTGATGTTGCAGTAGCCGATGCCCCCGTCGTACTTCAGCTCTTCCTTACGGTCAGCCTGGTCGAGCGGATGCATCTCCAGGCTCGCTGCGCGCACCAGGAACCGTGGCCCGAAGAACTCGTACTCGGTCTCGTGGTTGCGCAGTACGTGGCAGGTGTCCATGCACAGGAAGCACTCGATGCACTTGCGGAACTCCTGGCTCCGCTCACCATCCTCCTGCTGCCAGCGCCACTCGGACTGCGGCGTATCTGGCGGCGTGAAGGGCGTGATCTTCTTGTTGACCTCGTAGTTCCAGGAGACGTCGGTGACCAGGTCCCGGATGCGCGGGAACGTGCGCATCGGCTCGACCGTGATGGCCTCGCCATCGGGGAAGTCCGACAGGCGCGTCTTGCACATCAGCCCCGGCTTACCGTTGATCTCGGCGCTGCACGAGCCACACTTGGCGGCCTTGCAGTTCCAGCGCGCGGCCAGGTCCGGCTCCACGTGCTGCTGGATCCAATGGATGGCGTCGAGGACGACCATGCCCTCCTCCGCGGGCACGTTGTACTCGAAGAACTCGCCTTCCACGTTGCCCTCGGCGCGGTTCACCCAGAGCTTCGCTTCGTCAGCCATGCCCTAACCCTGCTTCCCGAGGTGCTCGGCCAGCTCGCTCGAGAGGGCCACCACCGGCGTCTGCTCGACCGCCATGGCCTCGCCGTCGCGATGGCTGGTCACGTTGACCGCATCCCACCCGTCACGCATGCCCGCGTAGTCGAGTCTCGAGTGTGCCCCCCGGCTCTCCTCTCGCTCGAGCGCGGAGCGGGCGATGGCCTCCGACACCACCAGCATGTTGCGCAGCTCGAAGACGAGGTCCCAGCCGGGATTGAAGCGACGCGGACCGGTCACGCGCAGGCCGTGCCAGCGTTCCTTGTAGCCCTCGATGCGCTCGATGGCCGCGTTCAGGTCCGACTCCAGACGGAAGATGCCGACCAACGAGGACATCGTCTCCTGAAGCTCTTCGTGCAGGCGATTGGGATCCTCGCCCGACTCGCGCTCGAAGGGCGCGAACATGGCCTCGACCGAGGCGTCCACGAAAGCCGGATCCAGCTCCTCGACCGGGTCGCCCGACGCCGCAGCCGCAGCAGCAGCAGCTGCCTCGCCGGCGCGACGGCCGAAGACGAGCAGGTCCGTCAGCGAGTTGCCACCGAGCCGGTTGGAACCGTGCAGGCCGGCCGCGACCTCGCCCGCCGCATAGAGCCCCGGCGTGGTCGTCTGGCCCACCTCGGCGTCCACGCGGATGCCGCCCATGATGTAGTGCATCGTGGGCCCGACCTCCATCGGCCCGGCCGTGATGTCGACGTCGGCGAGCTCCTTGAACTGCTCGTACATCGAGGGCAGCTTGGCGCGCACGCGCTCGGACGGCAGGTAGCTGATGTCGAGGAAGACGCCGCCGTGGGGTGAGCCACGACCCTCCTTGACCTCGGTGTAGATGGCGCGGGCCACGTTGTCGCGGGTGGACAGCTCGGGCGGGCGGCGGTTGCTGCTCTGGCGGCCCTCGGTGAGGTCGTCCACCCAGGCGCGTGCCTCCTCGTCGGTGGCAGCGTACTCGTCGCGACGAGCCTCGGGCAGGTAGTCCCACATGAACCGCTTGCCTTCCGAGTTGCGCAGGATGCCGCCCTCGCCACGGACGGCCTCGGTCACCAGCAGTCCCTTGACGCCTGCCGGGTGGACCATGCCGGTGGGGTGGAACTGCACGAACTCCATGTCGATGAGATCGGCGCCGGCCCGGTAGGCCAGGCCCTGGCCGTCGCCCGACGACTCCCACGAGTTGGAGGTCACCGCGAAGGCACGACCCACGCCGCCCGACGCGAGCACCACGGCCTTGGCCGGGAACGCCACCGGGGCGCCGTCGATGCGGCGGTAGCCGATCGCGCCGTTGACCTTCCCGCCCTGCATCGAGAGACGGGTGATGATCACCTCCTGGTAGACCTGCGCGCCGACGGCCACGCTGCGGTCCTGCAGGGTGCGGATGAGCTCGAGCCCGGTGCGGTCACCGACGTGCGCGAGGCGCGGGTAGGTGTGGCCGCCGAAGGGCCGCTGCAGGATGCGACCGTCGGGGGTGCGGTCGAAGACAGCACCCCACAGCTCCAGCTCGCGCACCCGGTCGGGCGCCTCCCTGGCGTGGAGCTCGGCCATGCGGGGGTTGTTCAGCCGGTAGCCGCCGACCATCGTGTCGCGGAAATGCGTGGTCCAGCCGTCACGGTCGTCGACGTGGGCCAACGAGGCGGCCATGCCCCCTTCGGCCATCACCGTGTGAGCCTTGCCCAGCAACGACTTGCACACCACGCCGACCGAGAGGCCGGCCTCGATGCAGGCGACCGCGGCGCGCAGGCCGGCACCACCCGCGCCGATGATGAGGACGTCGTGTGGTCGGGTCTCGATCATCGGTCTAGAGGAAGCCTCCGATGATGGGCGTGCCGGGATTGATGATGTCCAGCGCCAGGGCCCGCACGTAGAGGTCGACGATGACGATGCTGACGAGGCTGGCCCAGGCATAGAAGCCGTGGTGGGCGTTGATGGCGCTGACACGCTGCCAGATCCCGTGGCGCCGCTGGGTGTAGGCGGTGCAGCTGAAGCAATCGACGCTGCCGCCGACGAGGTGCCGGAACGAGTGGCAGCTGAAGGTGTAAAGGCTCACCAGGATGGCGTCCAGGGCGATCAGGAACACGCCCACACCCAGGCGCAGGCCGCCGTCGTGGAACACCGCGAAGACGAGGTCCAGCCACAGCACCGTCAGCGGGATGAAGACGATGTACAGGGCGAACCGATGGGCGTTCATGAGGATGAACGGGAGCTTGTTCTCCATCGCGAAGCGGCGGTGGATGGTGGGCTCCCCGACCGCGCAGGCGGGCGGGTCCAGGAAGAAGGCCTTGTAGTAGGCGCCGCGGAAGTAGTAGCAGGTGCCGCGGAAGAAGACCTGCATCCAGAGCACCAGGATGGCCGGGCTGAACCAACCGGGCAGGACACCCTCGCCGAGGGCGATGCCGAAGAAGGGCGAGTGGTAGCCCTGGGCCGCGTAGTCGACCCCGAAGTACGGGATGCCGAACACCGCCGAGACCGTGGCGTAGGCGATGAAGGCCAGCAGGCCGAAGGCGACGAGGCCCGGCTTGATGATCCAGCGATCGAGGCGCAAGGTCGAGCCCAGGCCACGAGGAGCGCTGCCCTGCGGCTTGGTCGCCGGTGCGGCCTCGACGCGGCGGCCCTGCTCGGCCTGCGGTGACGCGGTCATGGGCGGCGCTCTGGCTGCGGCGTGGGCGCGAGCATCATCTCCCGTGTCCCCTCGAGTCCATGCGATCTGAGCCCGTGTTCGGGCGATGCGGCCCAATGTACCGCAATCACGGTGACCGATTCGCGACACCCGTGCCACCCGACCGTCGCAACGCTACCGGGGCGGCCACGTTATGCTCAGACGCGACCGTGAAACTGCAAGAATTCCGCGCCAAGACCCTGCTCTCGCGCGCCGGGCTCCCCGTCCCCGCCTATTCCGTGGCAGCCACCCCGGCTGAAGCCCGCGAACAGGCTGCGGCCTACTTCGCCGATGGCTCGTCCGCGGTGGTGGTCAAGGCGCAGGTGCTCGTCGGCGGCCGCGGCAAGGCCGGCGGCGTCAAGCTGGCCCGCTCGGCCGACGAGGCCGAGGCCGCGGCAACGGCCATCCTGGGCATGGACATCAAGGGCATCACCGTCCGCCGTGTGCTCGTCGCCCCGGGTGCTGACATCGTCCGCGAGCTGTACCTCGCGGCCGTCCTGGACCGCACCGAGCAGCGCATCATGCTCATGGGCTCCGCGGAGGGCGGCGTCGAGATCGAGACGCTCGCAGAGGAGCGGCCCGAGGCCATCGCCAGGATCCACGCCCACCCGCAGTTGGGCCTGCAGCCGTTCCAGGCGCGCGAGATGGCCTTCCGCCTGGGACTCGGCGCTCACCTCCAGCAGGCTGCGGCCATCTGCACCGGCCTGGTGAAGGTGATGATCGACGAGGACGCCGACCTCGTGGAGATCAACCCGCTCGCGGTCGTGCGCGAGGAGGGCCAGGACGGCCCGCTCGAGACGCTGCAGCTGCTCGACGCCAAGATCACCCTCGACGACTCCGCCCTCGGCCGACACAGTGGCCACGAGGCGCTGCGAGACCTCGACGAGGAAGACCCCACGGACATCGAGGCGCGCGAGGCGCAGCTCTCGTTCATCCGACTCGACGGCAACATCGGGTGCATGGTCAACGGCGCCGGGCTGGCCATGACTACCATGGACCTGGTCAAGCGGGCCGGTGGCGAGCCCGCCAACTTCCTCGATATCGGCGGTGGCGCACGCTCGGACAAGGTCGCCGAAGCCATGCGCCTCATCCTCAGCGACACCAGCGTGCAGGCCATCCTCGTGAATATCTTCGGCGGCATCGCCCGTGGCGACGAGGTCGCCCGTGGCCTCGTCGAGGCCCGCGAGAAGCAGACCCGCTCGGTGCCCATGGTCGTGCGCATCGTGGGCACCAACGCTGACATCGCCGCCGAGATCCTTGCCGCCTCCGAAGCGGACATCGTCACCGCCGAGTCGCTCGATGAAGCGGTCGAGAAGGCCGTCGAGCTGGCCGGGAGCGCCGCATGAGCATCCTCGTCGGGGCGGACACACGCCTCATCGTCCAGGGCATCACCGGGCGTGAGGGCGGCTTCCACGCCGGCCAGATGCTGTCCTACGGCACCAACGTCGTCGGCGGCGTGACTCCCAGGAAGGGCGGGCAGACCGCGCTCGACGGCGCCGTGCCGGTGTACGACACCTGCGCGCAGGCGGTCGCGGCCACCGGCGCCAACACCAGCGTCATCTTCGTGCCGGCCTTCGCCGCACCGGACGCGATCATGGAAGCGGTCGATGCCGGCATCCAGACGATCTTCGCCATCACCGAGCACATCCCGGCACTCGACATGGTCCCCGTGGTGGCTGAGGTCGCGGCGCGCGGGGCGCGTTTGGTGGGCCCCAACTGCCCCGGTGCCACCACCCCGGGAGAGGCCAAGGTCGGCATCATCCCGGGCTCGATCCATCGGCCCGGTCGGGTCGGCCTCGTGAGCCGCTCGGGCACGTTGACCTACGAGGTCGTGCAGGCCATGACCGACACGAAGATCGGCCAGTCCACCTGCGTGGGCATCGGCGGCGACCCCATCAACGGCTCGAACTTCATCGACATGCTCGAGCTCTTCGCGGCTGACCCCGATACCGACGCGGTCGTGCTCATCGGCGAGATCGGCGGCGGCGCCGAGGAAGCAGCCGCCGAGTGGAAGAGCCAGCACATGCCGGACACGCCGATGGTCGCCTTCATCGCCGGCCGCACGGCGCCTCCGGGCCGTCGTATGGGCCACGCCGGCGCCATCATCAGCGGCTCCGGTGGCACGGCCGACGCCAAGATCGGCGCCCTCGAGGCTGCCGGCATCCACGTGGCCGAGTCACCGACCCAGATCCCGCAGATGCTCATCGAGGCCGGCATCCAGCCCGATTGACACCACCGGCCATGGCGCAGCGGAAATCGGGAAACCGCGAAGGTGCGCTATGGATTCGAACTTGCGGCACCCAACCGACCTGGGCGTGCACGAACCTACCGCTCGCTCCCGACGCGTGTGCGCAACCAGCTCACTCCGATCGCCAATACGATCAGCCCACCGAAGGCGATGTCCTGCAGGAACGGGTCCACGCGCAGCATGTTGAGCATATTGGAGATGACGCCCAGCAGCAGGACGCCGAAGAAGGTCCCGACCACGCCGCCCCGACCGCCGGTGATGGGCACGCCGCCGATGACGACGGCGCCGATGGCCCGCAGCTCCAGGCCGGCGCCTGTATCAGTCTCGGCCGAACCGATACGCGAGATCAGCACGATGGCGGCCATCCCGACCAGGATGCCGTTGATGGCGAACAACATGACTGTTGTCCGCGACACGTCGATACCGGACAGAAATGCCGCGCGAGGGTTGTCGCCGACCGCGTACGTACGGCGACCGATCTTGGTGTACTTCAAGAGAAAGCCCACGGCTACATAGCCAACCAGGCTGATCAGGAAGATGAGCGGGATGTTGCCGGCGATGCGGGTGCCGGCGAGGAAGTTGAAATTCTGCGGGGTCACCTGGATAAGGCCCGAAGTGAGCCACAGGCTGATGCCGGTGTAGATGCCCAACGTCGCCAGCGAGACGATGAACGTGGGTGCTTCGAACAGCCGCGACACGGCCGCATTGAAGACACTGCACGCGACCGCGACCAGGACGCCGGCGACCATGGCCAGCTCTTCGGGATAGCCCGCCAACACCATGATGGCCATGACCACCGCTGCCAGACCGATGATGGCGCCGACCGAGATGTCGAAGTTGCCCGAGATGATCGAGGATGGTGGCGCCAGCCGCCACGAGCCCAAGCACCGACGACTGCTCGAGGATGCTGATGAGGTTGCGCGGATTGAAGAAGCGCTCGTTCATCAGGCCTGTGAAGAGGCCCAACACCAGCGTCAGGGCCAGCAACAAGACCCACTGATTGGCGGCGATGAAGCGGGTGATGCGCTGGCTCGCGGTGTGATCGTCAGAAGCGCCAACGCTACCCGGTGCGGGCGGTGTCACAGTGGTGGTCTGGGCGGACTCAGGCATCGGTGACTCCCAGGAATCTGCAGCATCAGACTCTGCTCGGTCGCATCGGCTGCCGGCACGGTATCGACGATGCGGCCTTGACGCCTGATCGCGATCCGGTCGCTGATGGATAGCAGCTCAGGCAGGTCGGATGAGACTATGACGACGGCGCGGCCCTGTTTGAGGAGGTCGGAGATGAGGCCATAGATGTCGTGCTTCGCGCCGACGTCGACTCCCTTCGTCGGCTCATCGAGGAGATAGACCTTGGCGTCGACAGCAAGCCAACGCCCGATTACGACCTTCTGCTGGTTGCCACCACTGAGCCGGCTGACCTCCTGCTCAACGCTCGGAGTGACCACCCCGAGCCGATCGACGATGTCCTCCGACATGTGGCGTTCACCACGCACTAGCAGACCGCGAAGCTCGTTCCAGGCGCTGGCGATGTTCTCGCGGACCGACCGGTCCGGCAGGAGACCCGAACCACCACGGTCCTCGGTCACCAGGGACAGCCCCGCCGCGACCGCCTGGCGCGGACTGCTCGGCCGATGAGTCTCGCCGTCGATGTAGAGCGTGCCGGTGGTGGCCTTACGCACGCCAAAGATGAGCTCCATCAACTCTGTGCGACCGGCACCCACCAGTCCACCAAACCCGAGCACCTCGCCTCGCCGAACCTCGAATGAGGCCGGCTCCTCGATGCCCGGACCCGTAAAGCCCTCGGCGCGCATCATGACCTCGCCGATGTCGACTGGCTCCTTGACGAAGAACGCCGAGGCATCTCGACCGACCATCAAACGAACCAGGTCGTCGGGCGAACTGCCCCCTGCGGGTCGAGTCTCCACATGCCGGCCATCCTTGAGCACCGTCACGCGGTCGGCCACCTGCAGGACCTCGTCGAGGTAGTGCGAGATGTAGATGATGCCCAAGCCGCGTTCAGCCAGTCGACCGACCAGGCCCAGCAGGTGCTCGGTCTCCGTCTGCCCGAGCGACGAGGTCGGCTCATCGAGCACGAGCACGGCCGGCTCGAAGCGCAGCGCCCGAACGATCATCGTCAGCTGGCGCTCGGCGGGAGTCAGGTCCGCGCCCAACTTGGTCGGGTCGAGCCTGACGCCGAGGTCGTCGATCGAGTCCCTGGGTGACACGTCGCTGTTGACCGCGTGTCGACGACGGTCAGGCCGCGCGTCGGTTCATGCCCAAGGAAGATATTGTCAGCCACGGTCAGGCTGCGGACGATGTCAGCGTCCTGGAAGATGGTGCTCACCCCAAGTTCGAGTGCCGAGCCCGGGGTGAGGCGTCGGTGCTCGACGCCCCCGATGACGATGTGCCCCTGGTCAGGGTGCACCACACCCGCCAGGATCTTCATCAACGTCGATTTCCCGGCGCCATTCTCCCCGATGAGGCAGTGGACCTCACCCGCGTACAGGTCGAGGCTGACGTCGACCAGGGCACGCGTGCCCGGGTACGCCTTGGAGATGCCTTCTAGCGAAAGGACCGGACCCTGACCGCGGTCGTCCGCGGTCAGAGGTCCGGTCCTCTCTGCTTGCAGGGTCACCGGCAAGCAATTCCGAGTTGCTAGTTCGCGGGAAGCAGCTCGGGGAAGTGCGTCATGGTGAGCTCCTCGAAGACCGGATCCGGCTCCCATGGCACGACCTGCGTGGGGTCATCCACGTTCTCCGGGGTGACCGAAATCACCGGCAGCATGATCTGCTGGTTCATCGCGTCGGAGCAGCCCTGAACGTAGTTGTTCAGCGCGTGATAGGCCACGTAGCCCTCCCAACCGGGGGAGCTGCTGATCGTGTACTTCAGTGAGCCCTCCTTGAGCAGCGGGATGCCGGCAGGAGAGCCGTTCTGCGCGAACACCTTGACCGGGTTGTCCAAGGTCCCTTCGTTGCCGAGCATGCGGATGACCGCCGTCGCCATGTCCTCGTCCATCACGAAAAGGAGTCCAGGCTCCTCGCCCGAGAAGAGTAGGTCCTGGGCCAAATCACGCGGCCTTGTCGGGGCTGTACTCGGTCTCGAGGATCGCTCATCAGGGTGTTGACTGCCCCAGCTCGGCTGCCTTTCTCGGTCATGCCGGCGTTGATCTGCTGGCTGGGTGGCGAGGTGAAGAAACCGGTCAGGATCGCGAAGGGCTCACCGGGATAGGTGTCGGCCATCCACTCTGCATAGGACTCGCCCATGCCGTACCAGTCGAAGTCGATCGACGCGACGTGGTCAGTGCCGTTGGCGATGACGGTGCCAACGCTGTCGGTCAGGACCACCGGGATGCCAGCCTCGAGGCCGGCCTCAGCTGCTGCGGTGGCGCCAGCCTCGGTGCTCGAGAACATGCTGATCCCGTCGACGCCCTGGTTGACCAGGGATTCGATGTTCGGCCAACTCCTTCTCGGAGTCGTACTCGGTGTCGAGGACGACGACTTCGTTACCGTCTGCCTCAGCCGCATAGACGAAGCCGTCCACATCGCGCTGATACCAAGTGTCGGGACCGGGCTTGATGTACCCGTAGGTCATGGGCTCTGCATTGGCCAGACACTCCGCAAGGCTGCCGTCCTGGGCCGCCACCGGACCTGCTCCGACCACGAGCACGGAAGCTGTCAGCGTTGCGCCCGCTACGATCGCTACGCGCGCCTGGTTGCGCGCCCCGAAACGGTCTCTCATCGGTACTCCCCTTGCTGCTGAAATTCGTCCGGACCCTCAAACCCAGGGACATCCGGACGACCGGCTCCGATATTGCCACAGTCGCACTTGGACAATCCCGCTCATCCGGCTGACAGGAGCGGCGAGAATTCGCGCGAGGCACTCGATGATGGGCGGCCTACGAGGTGGACGCCTCGAAGTCGGTCAACGCCTCACGCCAGCGCTGCACGGATTCCACGAGGTCGGCGATCGTGGCATCGTCGGGAGCCTCGAAGGCGGGGATGATCTCGAAGACCAGCGGTGCCGCCATCGCATGGCCCAGCGTCTGCGGAACCGCGCTCGGGACGATGCGGCCGACCTGGTCGTGCTCAGCGGTGAACGGCCCGTGCCGATCGCCGAGAGCGTCGCCCTGTTGGATCTGAATCACGGCCGCACGACCGCCCAGGCGACGCAGCCAGGCATAGGGATCTCGTTCCTCACCCTCGGTCTCGGGCACGCACATATGCCCGACATCGAGACAGAGTTGAAGCGGAACATGCTCTTCGTCGCCGTCGGTGATGAGCGACTCGATATCGGCCATCGTCGAGGGCTCGCGTCGGGCCGCGAGGTTCTCGATGAGGAACCCTTGCAGCCCGCGGCTGCGCGCCACGGACGCCAGTCGATCGAGGCGGACCCTGAGTTCCTCCCACAGCGTGGAACGCCGCGCCACGTCAGCCCAGTCGGGGACGCTGTAGGCGCCGATGTGGCCTCCGACCGACTCCGCTCCGAGCCGAGCCGCGAATTCGATGGCGCGCTCGTACCAACGCTCCGCGGCATCCCGTTCGCGCTCGCTCGGGTGGAGAAGAAGGTTGGTGGAGTAGCCCGCGACCCCGGTGAATACGGAATGTATCCGGATCCCGTGTCGATCGGCCGCCTCCAAGTGTTCATCTACATCCCGAGCCATCGACTCATCGCCCTGCGCCAGTCCACGAGGTCCAGGGAGACCTGAACGAGGTCGAGCCCGAGCGTGTCGCGCACGATGGGAGCCCAATCCGCGGGACGAGGCCAGCGCTTGACCGCGAAACAGGTGTTGATACCGAGCTGCATCATGGTGGCTCCCTCCAGCGAGCGCGTCATTCGATAGGCACGATGTCGGCAAGGATTGCATCACACGCCTGTGCCTGCTGCCGGTCAGTTGCACGCCCGGGCGTGCATGGGCGTCGGAGACGACCCCCTTCACCGGTTCCAAGTTCGACATGTAGAACCCATCGAGGCCGGCATCCGGCCGGACCCACATCGCCGGCCATCGCCGCCGAAATAGGGAAACCGTCGCGGTGCGCTATAGTCAGTCCTTACCTCGCTGGGCGCCTCCGGTCCGCGCCCCTGGTTCTCCTCAGATGACCATCCCCCGAGTCCTTACGCCCTGACCGGGCCCCGCGACCATGCGGGAGGGCCCCTTCAGGAGCTACCTTGACCTTCGATACCCTTGGGCTACGGCCCGAATCCCTGCGTGCCATCGCGGACCAGGGCTACACCCAGCCGACGCCCGTCCAGGAACAGGCCATCCCGGCCATCCTCACCGGCCGAGACCTGCTCGCCGGGGCACAGACCGGCACCGGCAAGACCGCGGCCTTCGTGCTGCCCATGCTGCAGACGCTCCATGCCTCACGCGGGCCGGGCCCCCGCACCGTGCGCGGCCTGGTGGTCGTGCCGACCCGAGAGCTCGCGCTCCAGGTCGAGCAGTCGATCCGCGTCTACGGCGCACACCGGCCCGTTCGGTCGGTGGCCATCTTCGGCGGTATGCGTATGGATCGACAGGTCCGCGCCCTGCGACACGGTGCAGAGGTGGTGGTGGCCACTCCGGGGCGCCTGCTCGACCACGTCAGGCAGCGCACCATCGATCTGAGCCGCGTGGAGATCCTCGTGCTCGACGAAGCCGACCGCATGCTCGACATGGGCTTCATCCACGACATCAAGAAGATCCTCCACGAGCTGCCCACCGAGCGGCAGAGCCTGCTCTTCAGCGCCACCTTCACGCCACACATCCGGCGGCTCGCAGAGGAGCTCTTGCGCGAGCCGGTGTCGATCGACGTGGCCCCGCGTAACGCCACCGCGGCACCGATCCGGCAGGTCGTCCACCCGGTCGACCGCAGCCGCAAGCGGCACCTGCTGGCGCACATGCTGCGCCGCGACCAAACCGAGCAGGCCCTCGTCTTCACCCGCACCAAGCGCGGCGCCAACCGCCTGGCCGAACAGCTGGGCAAGGACGGCATCAGTGCCGCTGCCATCCACGGCAACAAGAGCCAGTCGCAGCGAGTGCGCGCCCTGACGGCCTTCAAGAATGGTCAGTCGCAGGTCCTCGTCGCCACCGACATCGCCGCGCGCGGACTGGACATCCAGGCGCTCCCCCACGTCGTCAACTACGAGCTCCCAAGCGTGCCCGAGGACTACGTCCACCGCATCGGCCGCACCGGCCGAGCCGGCCTGGAGGGCACCGCCACCTCGCTCGTCGGCATCGAGGAGCAGGAGCTCATGCGTGCCATCGAGTCGCTGCTCAAGCGGCCCATCGACCGCGAGGTCGTCGACGGCTTCGAGCCCAGCTTCCAGCTCCGGGCGGCAGCAGATCCGGGCAGCCAGCCCAAGCGGAACCGCAGCCGCAGCCGCAAGAACAAGGGCGCCAACCCGCAGTACTGGCAAGGACAGACCGGTGGTCGCCCGAGTGCACGACGGACCGCCAGGCGCGGACCCGCTCCGGTACGCCTCGAGTCAGCGCCGCGCTCCAGTGCCCGCCTCGAGCCGATGCCCGGCGAGCGACTCAGCCGCCACGGAGCGAACTGATCGGGTCGGAGTCTGGGGCCCCCTCGTCGTCGGAGTCCGACATCACGGTGTCCTGTGACATGCCGCTCGGCGCGATGATGGCCACCGCCACGGCTGCGACGATCAGGATGATCGAGCCCACCAGCACGGCCTGACCCACGCCCGAGACGAAGGCGTCGATCGCCTGCTGGACCAACTGCTTGCCGGTGTCGCCCATCAGCGCCACGAGCGGTGAGGCGGTGAAGGCGATCGAGGACAGCACGCCCTCGGCGACCTGGTCGGGCAGGCCCGCGACCGCATCGGCCATGCCATCCCGATAGCCCTGGTTGAGCAGGCTGCCGAGGATGGCGATGCCCAGGGCGCTGCCGACCTCCCGCCCGGTGTCGTTGACGGCCGAGGCCACGCCCTGCTTGTCCATCGGCAGCGAGGCCGTGATGGCCGTGGTGGCCGGTGTGCCGGCGAGACCCATGCCCACCCCGAAGACCACCAGTCCGGCGAGGAAATGCCAGTAGGACGAGTCTGCCTGCAGCTGGCTCAGGATGACGAACGCGACGCCGGTCAGGACCATGCCCACCGGAGCCACCCGCCGGAAGCCGATGCGGGCCGCGACCACCGGTGCCCGGCGTGCGGTCGGCAGCAGCACGAACGGCAGGGGCAGCATCGCCATCGCCGCCTCGAGCGGCGAGCGGCCGGTCACGAACTGCAGGTACTGCAGGGCCACGAAGAAGAACCCGAACGAGGCCATGAACTGGACGGTCACCGTCAGCGTCCCGGCACTGAAGCCGCGGTTGCGGAACAGACGCGGGTCGAGCAGCGGCTTGTCCATGCGCAGCTCCCAGAGCACGAAGGCGATGCCCGCGCCGATACCGAGGGCCAGCGCACCGAGCGTGAGCGGGTCGGTCCAGCCGCGCTCCGGGCCCTCGATGATGCCGAAGACGAAGGCGCTGATGCCCACCAGGGAGACCAGGGCGCCGACGATGTCGAGCGCCGGTGGGTCTTCGTCGACCGATTGCGGCACCACCGCGAGCGTGCCGATGAGCGCCACGGTCGCGAGCGCCACGTTGAGCCCGAAGAACGACGACCAGGGGAACCACTCGAGCAGCAGTCCGGTCGCGAAGAGGCCGAGGATGGCTCCCCCGCCGGCGATGCCCACCCACACACCGATCGCCTGCGGCCGCTCATCCTCCGGGAAGGAGGTCGTGATGACCGATAGCGTCGTGGGCATGATCGCGGCCGCGCCTACACCCATGAGCAAGCGGATGATGATGAGGTGGTCGGGGTCGCTGACGAAGAGTCCCAGCGCCGCCGCGCCGCCGAAGATGAGCAGGCCCACGATCAGCAGCAGCTTGCGTCCGTAGCGGTCGCCGAGCGCGCCCGCGAACAGCAGGAGCCCGGCGAAGACGACCGTGTACGAGTCGATGATCCAGGTCAGCTGGGTCTGACTGGCACCGGTATCCCGGGCCAGGCTGGGGAGCGCGACGTTGAGTCCCGCCACCGCCGAGACCACGGCCATCAGGGCCAGCCCGACCACGGCCAGGACGAGGCGCCGTTGCCCTTTGGACAGTGCTGTCGCCGTGTGCGGATGCTGCTGTGCCATGTCGCTGCGCTCCTCGCCTCTTGTTTCCCCCGGTGGAGAAATGATATTCTCCAGTCGAGGAATTCGCAAGCAGGTACCGATGAGCTCCCGAAGACGCGGACCCCGGCCGGCCGGAACGGACACCCGTGAGGCGATCGTCCATGCCGCCAGGAAACAGTTCAGCGAGAAGGGCTACCAGGGCACCACGCTGCGCGCCGTAGCCGCTGCCGCCGGCGTCGATCCACGGCTGGTCCTGCACTACTTCGGGAACAAGCAGCAGCTCTTCATGCAGTCGCTTGAGCTCCCACTCGCACCGGCAGCGGTCATCGAGCGGCTCGCGGCGCCGGGCCCGGGCACCATCGGGGAGCGGGCCGCGGAGCTGATCGTGGCGGTCCTCGAGGACAAGACCTCGCGGCGCGTGATGATCAGCCTCATCCGGGCGGCTGCCTCCGAGCCGGAGGCAGCCGAGCTCATCCGCGAGATGCTCACCACCAGCTTCCTGCTACCGCTCGCAGAGCAGGTCGGCGGTGCCAACCCGCGACTGCGCGCGGGCCTTGCCGCGTCCCAGATCGTGGGCCTGGGCATGGCTCGCCACGTGGTCGGGCTGCAGCCGCTGGCTACTGCTTCACACGAGCAGCTGGTACGGGCGGTGGCGCCGGTGTTCGACCACTACCTCGGCGGCGACTACATCATCGAGCAGCCGGCCCCGGGGCAACCGACAGCCCGCTGAGGGCGATCCTGAGAACCGGCAGCGCTGATGCCGGTTGGGGCCGGCCCGGCCCCCTACCGCCTCGTGAGCTTCTTGTACTTGATGCGGTGTGGCTGGTCGGCGGCCGTCCCCATCTCCTTGTGCCGGAACGCCTCGTAGTCGCTCACGTTGCCCTCGAAGTAGCGCACCTGGGAGTCACCCTCGAAGGCGAGGATGTGGGTCGCGATCCGGTCGAGGAACCAGCGATCGTGCGAGATGACCACGGCGCAGCCCGGGAATGACTCCAGGCCGGCCTCGAGTGCTCGCAGCGTGTCCACGTCGAGGTCGTTGGTCGGTTCATCGAGCAGCAGCACGTTGCCACCGGCCTGCAGCAGCTTGGCGAGGTGCACCCGGTTCCGCTCGCCGCCCGACAGCTGGCCGACGAGCTTCTGCTGGTCGGTGCCACGGAAGTTGAATGAGGAGACATAAGCCCGGGCCGGGACCTCGCGTGCCCCGGTCTTGATGAACTCGGCACCCTGGGTGATCTCCTGAAATACCGTCTTGTCGGCGGCCAGGTCGTCCCGCTCCTGGTCGACATAGCTCAGCGCGACGGTGTCACCGATCTCGATCGACCCGGCGTCGGGTGCCTCCTGCCCGACGATCATCCGGAACAGCGTCGTCTTGCCGGCGCCGTTGGGCCCGATGATGCCCACGATGCCGGCCCGCGGTAGCGAGAACGTGAGGTCCTCGACGAGCAGCTTCTCGCCGTAGCCCTTGCGCAGACCGGCGACCTCGATGACCTTGTCACCGAGCCGTGGCCCCGGCGGGATGGCGATCTCGAGCTCGCGCGCACTCGACTTGTCATCATTCGCCTCGGCCAAAAGTCGCTCGTACGCCGACAGTCGAGCCTTGCCCTTGGCCTGGCGCGCCTTGGAGCCCATGCGCACCCATTCGAGCTCGCGAGCGAGCGTCCGCTGGCGGGCATCGGCCTGCTTCTGCTCGGTCGCCATGCGCGCGAGCTTCTGCTCCAGCCAGCTCGAGTAGTTGCCGCTGAAGGGGATGCCGCGGCCGCGGTCGAGCTCGAGGATCCACTTGGCCACGTTGTCGAGGAAGTAGCGATCGTGAGTGATGGCGATGACCGTGCCGGCGTACTCGGACAAGAAGCGTTCGAGCCATTCGACCGATTCGGCATCGAGGTGGTTGGTGGGCTCGTCGAGCAGCAGCAGGTCCGGGTGGCGCATCAGCAGTCGGGCCAGCGCCACGCGGCGCTTCTCGCCGCCCGACAGCGTGGTCACGTCGGCGTCGTCGGGCGGGCAGCGCAGCGCGTCCATCGCGATGTCGACGTTGCGCTCGAGGTTCCAGGCGTCGGCGGCGTCGATGCGGTCCTCGAGGGCCGCCTGCTCGGCACCGATGGCCTCGTAGTCGGCATCGGGATCCGACCAGCGGGCCATGACCGCGTTGTACTCGTCGATGAGCGTCTGGACCTCGTGGACACCGTCGAGCACGTTGCCCTTGACGTCCTTCGCAGGGTCGAGCTGGGGCTCCTGGTCGAGGTATCCGACGGTGAAGCCCGGAGTCAGCCGAGCCTCGCCGCTGTAGCCGTCGTCGAGCCCGGCCATGATCTTGAGCAGGCTCGACTTGCCGGCACCGTTGGGGCCGATGACCCCGATCTTGGCACCGGGATAGAAGGACAGCGAGATGTCCTCGAGCACCGTCCGGTCGGGCGGATAGTGCCGGGCGAGCTTGTAGGCGGTATAGATGAATTCGGCTGGCATGAGCCTAGGGTAGCGATGTGGCGATCAGAGCAGCGATGTTCCGATCGCCGTCGCCGCCGGACCCTCCGGTCCTTCCGGTGGGCCCGAACGGCACTTCACGCGCCTCGTTCCGGGAAGTACGTTCGACATCCAGCCCGTCGCGTCGTTGAGGAGGTCCCGCATGCGCTCGCTCATCAAGCTCACGTTCAAGTTGATCGTGCGGCTCAAGGTCGTCGCCTTCTCCTTCCTGCTCGGCCTGGCCACGGCCTACTGGCTGCAGCTGCGTGAGCAGCATGAGTCGTGGGGCGTGGTACCCGCGGATGCCGAGAGGTCGCTGGCCGGCGACGAGCTCGTCGATGATCCCGGCATCGTCGAGACCCGTACCCTCATCATCGACGCGGCTCCATCGGAGGTCTGGCCGTGGCTCGTCCAGATGGGCTACGAACGCGGCGGCTGGTACAGCTACGACGCGATGGACATGAAGACCAGCAGCGCCGATACGATCCTCGAGGAGTTCCAGGGGCTCGCCGAAGGCGACCTCGTGCCCACCCACCCCGACGGCGGCTTCGTGGCCAAGGTCGTGGAGCCGGAGAGGGCCCTGGTGCTCTACCTCGACACTGAGCTGGTCCAGGGCAAGGTGGAGGCTGACGCCGTCGATGAGGACACACCCGTGGGCTTGCGGTTCGCCGGCGTCATGGGTGACAAGACGATGCCCGAGTTCCGGGGCACCTGGGCCTTCATCCTGGAACCGGTAGGCGGTGGCAAGACCCGCCTCATCGAGCGCTTCCGCATCTGGTCCGCCGAGGCCGGTCGAGCCCAGAAGCTGGGCCTGCCGATGATGGGGCTCGGGGTCTTCGTCATGACCCGCAAGCACATGCTCGGCGTCAAGGAGCGCGCCGAGGCGGCGTCCAACGGTGGCGGCACGCAGGAACGGGAGTAGGAGTCGTTCGAAGCCCCGACCGCCTGCTGTCCAGCCCGCCCTGCGACCCGTCGCTTCGGCGATCTGGTCGGACCGATGTGGTAGAGGTTGGTACCCACGCTCATGCCGGAGAGGTGAACGACGACCGTGCTCACTGCTGATCGGCTGGCCTTCATCGAGGGTCGCCGCACCGCCACACTCGCGACTCTCACGAGGACCGGCCAGCCTCGCCTCGTCCCGATCTGTTTCGTGATCGCGGACCCGGACGCGGAGGGGGCGCGCACGGTCCTCTACTCGCCCCTCGACGAGAAGCCCAAACGCAGTGACGACGTGCGCCGCCTGGCACGGGTCCGGGACATCGCCGAGCGGCCGCGGGTGACGCTCCTCTTCGAGCGCTGGGACGAGGACTGGTCACACTTGGCCTGGCTGCGTGCCCGCGGCACGGCCTCGATCGTGGAGCCCAACGACGATGCCGAGGCGCACCACAGGATGGTGCGCGCTCTGCGGGTCAAGTACCCGCAATACCGTGCCCAAGCGATCGATGCATCGCCGCTGATCCGAGTGCTCATCGACGAGGTCGTCTCGTGGAGTGCCAGTGAGGGTCCGCTCTGAGCGCCAGTTCCATCAGCCACCCGATCCGCGGCTCACGACGCCCAGCCCAGCAGGCGCACTATCGGGCGAGCGGGTCGCCTTCGTAGCCGAGGCGGTCCCAGGCCGGACCACCGGGGGCCTCGATGAGCTCGGTGAGCACGCCGTTGCAGGAACGTGGGTGGATGAAGGCCACCGGCCCCTCGGCGCCCTTGCGGGCCTGCTCGTCGATGATCTCCACGCCCACCGCCGCAAGGTCGACCAATGTCGCATCCACGTCCGGCGTCTCGAAGCAGACGTGGTGGAAGCCCTCCCCCTTCTTCTCGAGGAAACGGGCGACGCCGGTCGTCTCCGACGTCGGCTGCACCAGCTCGATCTTGGTCTCGCCGATCTCGAGGAAGGCCACGATGACCTCGTCCGACGCGATCGGCAGCACCAGCCCCACCGGCAGGCCCAGCGTGTCGCGGTAGAACGCCAGCGATGCCTCGATGTCACGCACGATGTAGGCCACGTGGTGGACCCGGCTGAACGTGCGACCTCCGACCCCTGCCATGGCTCCTCCTAGACGGTCACGACTTCGCGGTGCTCGCCCCACACGTCGCGCAGCCGGTCGCTGATCTCGCCGAGCGTGGCCTTGGCCTTCACCGCGTCGATCACCGCCGGCACGATGTTGTCCGAGCCGCGCGCCACCGCTTCCAGCCGATCGAGCGCGGCGGCCCAGGCGGCCTGGTCGCGGGACGCTCGGAGCGATTCCAGCCGGGCCACCTGCTCACGCTCGAGCACGGGATCGATGCGCTGCAGCGCCGGGGTCACGACCTCGTCGTCGGTGAAGCGGTTGACGCCCACGACGATCTTGTCCTCGCGCTCGATCTCGCGCTGCACGCGATAGGCCGCGTCCTGGATGTGGCGCTGCTGGTAACCGGCGTCGATGGCGGCGATGGCACCGCCCATCTCGTCGATCTCCTCGAGGTAGGCCCAGGCAGCGGCCTCGACCTCGTCGGTCAGTGACTCCACGTAGTACGAGCCGCCGAGCGGGTCGGGCGTATCGGTCACGCCGCTCTCGTGGGCGATGATCTGCTGCGTCCGCAGCGCCAGCCGTGCGGTCTCGGGCGTGGGCAGTGCGAGGGCCTCGTCGCGGGCGTTGGTGTGCAGTGACTGCGTCCCGCCCAGCACGGCCGCGAGCGCCTGCAGCGTGGTGCGCACGACGTTGTTGTCGACCGACTGCGCCGTCAGCGACGAGCCCGCGGTCTGGACGTGGAAGCGGCACATCATCGAGCGGGGGTCGGTGGCCCCGAAGCGCTCCTTCATGATGCGCGCCCACATGCGCCGCACCGCGCGGAACTTGGCCACCTCCTCGAAGAGCTCGCTCCAGGCGCCGAAGAAGAACGAAAGCCGGCCCGCGAACTTGTCCACATCGAGCCCCTGCTTCACGGCACCCTCGACGTAGGCGATGGCGTCGGCGAGGGTGAAGGCGATCTCCTGCGCCGCGGTCGCGCCGGCTTCGCGCATGTGGTAGCCGCTGATGGAGATGGTGTTCCAGCGCGGCAGCTCCGCGGCGCAGAAGGCGAAGATGTCGGTCACCAGGCGCATCGAGGGCGCGGTCGGGTAGATGTACGTGCCGCGCGCGATGTACTCCTTGAGGATGTCGTTCTGGGTGGTCCCGCCCAGCTGCGCACGAGGGATGCCGCGCTCATCGGCGACCGCCACGTACATCGCGAGCAGGATCGGGGCGGTGGCGTTGATGGTCATCGAGGTCGTGACCTCGCCGAGGGGCAGATCGTCGAGGAGGACCCCCATGTCGTCGATGGAGCTGATGGGCACGCCCACCCGGCCGACCTCCCCGGAGGCGAACGGCGAATCCGAGTCGTAGCCCATCTGCGTGGGCAGGTCGAAGGCGACAGACAGTCCGGTCTGGCCCTGCTCGAGCAGGTAGCGGAAGCGCTCGTTGGTCTGGCCCGCAGAGGCGAAGCCGGCGTACTGGCGCATGGTCCACAGCCGGCCGCGGTACATCGTGGGCTGGACGCCGCGGGTGTAGGGGTACTCCCCGGGGAAGCCGAGAGCATCGTCGGGGACGAGATCGGCGGTGTCGGCAGCGTCGTAGATGTCGGCGATCTCGATGTCCGAGGTGGTGACGAACCGCTCGCGTCGTTCGCCGCGTCCCTTGAGCGAATCCGAGCGTGTGGTCTCGCGCCAGCGCTCGCGGCTTCGGTCGGATGAGGTCATGCTTCGACGGTAGCACCTGCCGCCCACGAAGGCGCCACGACCAGCGGCGCGATGCATCCCCTCATCCCCCGAGGACTAAGCGGCGCGATGCATCCCATCATCCCCCGAGGACTGATAGGACGCTCGAGCCAACCACACCCGCCTCCTCCAGCGTCATCTCGCCCTGGGTGGACTCCGGAGACGCTCGGCAGAGACGATCGAGTCTCCCCGGGATGGCCTTACGCTCTGCGGCTCTCCTCAAGCGTCGTATCAGTCTCAGCAGGATGGCGCGGGGGCGGGACGTGGCGAAGCCTGAGTCATGGGCCAACCTGAGTCCTGGGCCAACCTGAGTCCTAGCGCAATCGCAGCAGCTCGTCGCCGAGCTCGATGCTGCCACCCACGGTCACACCGATCCGCTCGATGGTGCCCGCGTGCGGAGCACGCACCTCGTTCTCCATCTTCATGGCCTCGATGGCCAGCAGGCGCTGGCCGGCCTCGACGACGTCACCTTCCCCGACCCAGAGCCTGACCACGCGGCCTGGGATCTGGGCCTTGATCACGTCGCTGGCACGGCGCCCACCGCGCTCGGCCCCCTGCCCTGCCTTCTCGCGCAACAACGCCCGCGGCTCGTCCTCCACCAGGACCTCGAACAGCCAGCCATCGACGCTGGTCTCATAGCGGTCGATGCCCGCTGCTCGGTCCTCAGCCGTCCGCGCCAGGACGCGCACCTCTGGCTGACGGCCCTCGGCTGGGCCGACCTCGGCGGGATCGCGATGGAAACCGCCGTCGTCGCCACCGGCGATGCGGAGGCGATAGTGGCCGCGATGGTCGGTCATGCCCAGGGCTCGGACTGCCAGCCAGGCGCAGGTTCGGCGCAGGGGTCCACCGGCTCGTCGTCCCGGACCGGGCCGGCAGCGAGCGTGGCCACGTGACGGACCACGGCATCGGCCGCACGTTCGGCCGCGGCCGCGCGAAGGGGCTCCGGGTTCCAGTCGCGCGCGACCATATCGGTCCGCAGGCGGCCTTCGGTGAACTCCCGATGGGCCAGCAACCAGGCGTGGAACGGCAGCGTCGTCTGCACGCCACCGGTCTCGAACTCGGCCACGGCTCGGCGGGCGCGGGCCAGCACCGACGCTCGATCGGGTCCGACCGCGAGCACCTTGGCCAGCAGCGGGTCGTAGTCCCCAGGCACCTGCCAGCCCTGCTCGAGGCCGGAGTCCATGCGCACGCCTGGACCGCCCGGTTCCCGCCAGCGGGTGACGAGCCCGGGCGCCGGCATGAAGTCGCGTGCCGGATCCTCCGCGCTGATGCGCAGCTCGATGGCGTGGCGATCGGGCGTGGTGGCGCGCTCGGCAGCGGCGAGCACGGCTGGTGACAGCGGCTCGCCCGCGGCGATGAAGAGCTGCTCGCGCACGAGGTCGAGGCCACTGACGAGCTCGGTCACGCCGTGCTCCACCTGCAGGCGTGCGTTGACCTCGAGGAAGTAGAACGAGCCGTCGGCGGCGTACAGGAACTCGGCCGTGGCGGCATTGCGCAGGCCGACCTGTTGGGCGACCTTGACCGCCAGCCCGTGGAGCCCCTCGCGCTGGGCCCGGCTGAGCCCGGGAGCCGGAGCCTCCTCCACCAGCTTCTGGTGGCGCCGTTGGGTCGAGCAGTCCCGCTCGCCGAGCGCGACCACGTTCCCGGCGCTGTCGCCGAGCAGCTGGACCTCGATGTGGCGGCCGCCCTCGACCAGTCGCTCGAGGTACACGGAGCCGTCGCCGAAGGCCTGCTCCGACTCTCGGGCCGCGGCGGTCACGGCCGTCGCCAGGTCGACCGGGTCGTCCACGCGCCGCATGCCGCGTCCACCGCCGCCGGCGGCCGCCTTGATGAGCAAGGGGTAGCCGATGTCTGCGGCCAGCTCCTCGATGCGCGCTACGGCTGAGTCGTCGCCGGCGGGCAGCGGGTCGAACATGCCGGGCACGATGGGTACGCCGGCCGCGGCGGCTGTGGCGCGAGCCTCGAGCTTGTCGCCGAGCGAGGCCAGCGTCCGTGGCGCCGGGCCGACGAAGACCAGGCCGGCCGCCTCGACCGCCGCGCCGAAGGCGGCCTGCTCCGAGAGGAAGCCGTAGCCCGGATGGACGGCCTCGGCGCCGGTGGCCACGGCCGCTTCGACGATGGCCTCGGCCCGCAGGTACGACTCGGGCGCGGGCGCTGGACCCAGGCGCACGGCCCGGTCGGCGAGGCGGACATGGAGGGCGTCGGCATCGGCGTCGGAATAGACCGCCACCGTCTCGATCCCCAGCTCCCGGCAGGTGCGGAAGATGCGCACCGCGATCTCGCCGCGATTGGCCACCAGCAGCCGACCGAAGGGCGGCGTCATCGGCAGGTGCCCTCGTCTTTGCGCACAGACACGATCACAGCGGGATGTTGCCGTGCTTGCGGCGCGGGGTCTCGTCCCGCTTGCCCTCGAGCATCTCGAAGGCGTCGATGACCCGCGGGCGGGTGTCCGAGGGCACGATGACATCGTCGAGGTAGCCGCGGCCCGCGGCCACGTACGGGTTGGCGAACGTCTCCTCGTACTCGTGCGCCAGGCGCAGGCGCTCGGCGGCCTGGTCCTCCGCCCCGGCCAGCTTGTCGCGGAAGATGATGCTGACCGCGCCCTCCACGCCCATGACCGCGATGCGCGCGGTGGGCCAGGCGAGGTTGACGTCACCACGGACGTGCTTGGAGCTCATGACGTCGTAGGCCCCGCCGTAGGCCTTGCGCGTGATGACGGTGACCTTGGGCACGGTCGCCTCGCAGTAGGCGTAGAGCAGCTTGGCGCCGTGGCGGATGATGCCGCCGTGCTCCTGTGAGACGCCCGGCAGGAACCCGGGCACGTCCTCGATGGTGAGGATGGGCACGTTGAAGGCATCGCAGGTCCGCACGAAGCGGGCCGCCTTGTCCGAGGCGTTGATGTCGAGCGCGCCTGCCAGCACCGCCGGCTGCTGCGCCACCACGCCGACCGAGCGGCCATCGAGGCGAGCGAAGCCGATGATGATGTTGGCGGCCCAGGCCGGCTGCAGCTCGAGGAACTCGCCGTCGTCGACGATCCGGGAGATGACCTCCTTCATGTCGTACGGCTGCGACGGCGACTCGGGGATGATCTCGTCGAGCGCGGGTTCTCGCCGGTCGCGCGGATCGCTCGTGGCCACGCAAGGAGCCGTGGCCGTGTTGTTCTGCGGCAGGTGACCGAGCAGGCGCCGCGTGCTCGCCAGCAGCGAGCCTTCGTCCGGCGCCGCGTAGTGGGCGACGCCGCTGATGGAGGTGTGGACCGAGGCGCCACCGAGATGCTCGCGATCGACGTTCTCGTGGGTGACGGTCTTCACCACGTCGGGGCCGGTCACGAACATGTAGCTGGTGCCCTCGACCATCAGCGTGAAATCGGTGATCGCCGGCGAGTAGACCGCACCGCCCGCGCAAGGACCCATGATCAGCGAGAGTTGCGGGATGACGCCGCTGGCCATGGTGTTGCGCAGGAAGATGTCGGCGTAGCCACCGAGGGAGACCACGCCCTCCTGGATCCGCGCGCCGCCGCTGTCGTTGAGGCCGATGACCGGGGCCCCGACCTTCATGGCCAGGTCCATGATCTTGCAGATCTTCTCGGCATGTGCTTCCGAGAGCGAGCCGCCGAAGACGGTGAAATCCTGGCTGAAGACGAAGACGAGCCGGCCGTCGATCTTGCCGTGGCCGGTGACCACGCCATCGCCGAGGTACCGCTGCTGGTCGAGGCCGAAATCGCTCGAGCGATGGGTCACGAACGCGTCGAACTCCACGAAGCTGTCGGGGTCCAGCAACAGGTCGAGGCGCTCGCGGGCGGTGAGCTTGCCCTTCTCGTGCTGCTTGTCGATGCGGGCCTGGCCGCCGCCCAGGCGCGATTGGGCGCGCAGTTCGTGGAGACGCTCGATCTGCGCCCGATTGTCGCTCACGCTCGGTCTCCCTCCGCTCGTCTGGCCCCCACCCTGTGGCTGCAGCATCGTAGCGCCCACGCTCGCGCTCGGTCGGGCTCAGGGCACGAGCACCGTGGCGGGGGGCGGCGTTTCGGCGGGTGGGCCTGTCCCCACGTGTAAGGACGATAAGGTGGTGCGTCAACGCACCATTGGGGTAGACTCCGGGCGGGAAGCCGTATCGTCGTCGCGCGGCTTCACCGGGAGGGCGCACTTGGCACGGATCATCGCGATCGCCAACCAGAAGGGCGGCGTGGGGAAGACCACGACCTCCATCAACCTCGCGGGTGCACTCGCGGAACACGGGCTCAAGGTGCTCTGCGTGGACATGGACCCGCAGGCCAATCTCACCGTCGGGCTGGGCTTGAGCGCCCAGGACATCGAGGTGTCCATCGCCAACGTCCTGCTGGACGCCTCACTCTCGCTGGAGGACATCGTCGAGACCACCGACACCGAGAACGTGGACGTGGCCCCGTCCGACATCGACCTCTCGGCCACGGAGAACCAGCTCTTCAGCACCATCGGTCGCGAGCACGCCATGCGCGAGGTGCTCCACGGCTGGGCAGAGAAGCAGTACGACTACATCGTCATCGATTGCCCACCCACGCTCGGCCTGCTGACCATCAATGCGCTGGTGGCCTCGGACGGGGTGATCATCCCCGTCCAGACGCAGTACTACAGCCTCAAGGGCTTCCGTGCGCTGGCCAACCTCGTGACCCAGATCCAGGGCAAGGGCCTCAACTCGCGCCTGCGCATCATGGGCATCCTGCCCACCTTCTACGACGGCCGCACCAACCTCGCCAAGGACATGCTCGCCGAGCTGTCCGAGCTGGGCGATTACCACGTCTTCGACGCCATCATCAAGCAGACCGTGCGGCTGGGGGAAGCGCCGCTCGCGGGGGTCCCCGTGACGTCATACGCCAGCCGCTCAGCCGCTGCCGCGAGCTATCGGGACCTGGCACAGGAGGTGATCGACCTTGGCTAGACCAGACTTCCGTTCGCAGGCAGCCGAGCGCCTCGCGACCGAACGCCGCGAGTACACGCCGGCCCTCATGGACCTGCTGAAGCCTGAGGAGCCACGCTCCCTCAGAGACGTGCGGCGCATGCCGGTCGAGCGTGTCTACTCCAATCCCGCCCAGCCCCGCCAGCACTTCGACGAGGACACCCTCGCCGACCTCGCGGCCTCCATCCGCGAGCACGGCGTGCTGCAGCCGGTCCTCGTTCGGCCACGCACCGACGGCCACTACCAGATCGTGGCCGGCGAGCGGCGCTGGCGTGCCGCGAAGATGGCCGGCCTGGCCGAGATCCCGGTCATCATCGAGCAGCTCGACGACGAGGCGGCCCTCGAGATCGCCATCATCGAGAACCTCCAGCGCGAGGACATCTCCCCGCTCGAGGAAGCCGACATGTTCGCGCGCATGACCAGGGAGCACGGCTACAGCCTGCGCAAGCTCGCGACCAAGCTGGGCAAGGACAAGGGCTACCTTGAGAACCGCCTGCGCCTGGTCGACGCTCCCGATGACGTGCGGGAGCTCGTCTCGGTGCGCAGCGATACGCTCTCGCATGCCTATGAGCTGATGAAGGTGCAGGACCCGCGCAAGCGCCGCCGGCTGGCCAGGCAGGTCGCGGCGGGCGAGCTCAGCCTGGTCAAGCTGCGCCAGCGCATCGAGGGCCGGCCCCAGCCGGAGCCGGAGCACCCGCAGGAGCCCGGACCGGAGCCGGTCGCCGACGTCGAGTGGGAGACCCGGACCGAGGCTGCGGCCGAGGTCGAGATCAAGGTCGAGGAGCCACGGCAAGCCCCGTACGTGGCCATCCCCATCGAGCCCGAGGGTCCGGCGGTCGACGACGTCACCATCGACGAGGCATCCGTTCAGCTCGAGGAAGCGGTGGCCAAGCTGGTCACGTCCCTCGCGACCGATGCGGCCCTGGGTGAGGCCTCGTCCACCGAGCGGCAGCTCTTCGCCAAGCACCTGACGCTGGCCAAGATCAAGCTCGAGAACGCCATCGCCGTCGTCCGTGCCGGGGATGCGCGGGGCAGCACCGGCACCCTCGCGAGCCAGCTCTCGGCCAAATGGGATGCGCACGAGGCTACCGTGGCGCGCCAGGAACGGGCCGAGCCGCCCCTCTAACGGGCGCCCGCTCGGCCAGCCCGACGCCGATCGCGAGGCACCATGCCCTACATTCCCAGCGAGCTGATCTACCTCTTGGCGGCCCTCGCCGTCGGCATCGTCCTGTACCGCTACTTCAGCGGGCATGGCGGGATCGAGATCCGGCGCGAGGACTATGCGGGTCTACCCGACGAGGGCCGGATCGAGGTCCGGCACCACATGGTGCGCTGGAAGGTGGCCGAAGGCGACTCGTTCGTGGCCGCCTGGCAACTCGAGAGCGGTCACTTCGTGGTCATGCGCGTGGTCTTCGATGGGGTCGACGAGGAGGACCCCGACCTCGGCTACATCGATGTCGACATCGACAAGCGCGAAGCCGTCAGCGGTGCCAGCTGGACCGACAAGGTCCGCGATCGCACGCTACGCAACGACGTCGAGGGCATCCTGCGCATGCTCCAGCGCGAAGCGAAAGTGGCGCGCTCGGACCGAACACGTGTGGCGGGCGCCAAGCCCGTCGGCGACGATCGCTCGACCGGGACAGGCGCGGACTGAGTTCGCCGCTCCCGGGCCTAGATGTAGACGACGTCGTCGAAGCCGCCCACGATGAAGTCGACCACCTGCTCACGTGCCTTGGGCGACTGGGCGCGAAGGCCCGGCACCAGGAAGTGCAACGAGATGGCCGGCACCATCAGCTCGCCGTCCGCGGTATGGCCGATGGTCGCGGGCGCCCCTCCCCCGGCGGTGAAGACACGCTCGATGGCGGTGTCGTCGAAGCCAGTAGCCGCTCGGAAGTGGGCCAGCACCTGCCGCACGCCGCGGCGGATGGACATGTCGCGCATGAGCTCGATCATCCAGGCATCGACCTGTTCGTCGGGCTGCTCGTTCAACCGCTTGCGGTAGACCTTGGGATCTTCTGACAAGCCCTCAGACGACAAACCTGGCTCCTTCTCCGATGGGTGGCTCGCGGGAATGGTAGCGCGCCGGCGGGTCGTCATGGCTCCGTGACGAGTCGGCACTACCATGGCGGCATGTTCCTCTTCCGACGACCTTCCACCATGCCCGATCCGGCAGACGCGCTGCCCGGCCGCGCCGAGCCCATCGCCATCACCGAGCCACACCACGTCAACGGAGCCTCGCTGACCCCACCCTGGCCCGAAGGGGCGCGCACGGCGATCTTCGGCCTCGGCTGCTTCTGGGGAGCCGAGAAGGCGTTCTGGCAGACCGCCGGCGTCATCTCCACCGCGGTAGGCTATGCCGGCGGATACACGCCGAACCCGACCTACGAAGAGACCTGCAGCGGCCGGACCGGCCATGCCGAGGTCGTGCTCGTCATCTACGACCCCGAGCGGATCGGCTACGAAGAGCTGCTCAGGGTCTTCTGGGAACACCACGACCCCACCCAGGGCATGCGCCAGGGCAATGACCAGGGCACGCAGTACCGCTCGATCGTCATCGTCGGGTCCGACGAGGAGCGCGCGACCGCAGAGGCTTCACGAGACGCGTATCAGGCGCAACTGAGCGCGGCTGGCTTCGGCGAGATCACCACCGAGATCGTCGATGCGGCCGACTTCTACTACGCCGAGCCGTACCACCAGCAGTACCTGAGCAAGAATCCCGGAGGCTACTGCCCCGACCACGGCACCGGCGTGGCCTGCCCCATCGGAGTGGGCATCAAGGCTGGCTAACGACGGATGTAGACCGCCAGCGGTTCTCTCAAAGAGGCTCCTGAATCGCTCGGACCGGCCCCCTCGAAGAGCCGGTCCGAGGCGCTAGAGGACGGGGGAGAGATACGGCTACTTCGCGAGAGCAGCTTCGATCGTGGGCGGGATCATGACCGCGTTGATCACATGCATCACGCCATTCTTCGAGCGGATGTTCTTGTTAACGACCTTCGCCGTGTCGACACGGACGACGTAGGGCCGCTGTCCGCCGACCCGGGCCATCTCGCCCGAGAGCATCTTGATAGACGTGCCGCGAGCGGCCTTGGCCTTCGCGAAACCGATCTTCGGCGTGGTGACGTGGTACGTGAGGATGGTCTCGAGCGCGCCGGGGATCTTCAACACGTCGTCGACCTTGCACACGTTGCTGGAGTTGATACCGGCAGCACCCAAGCCCAGAGCCTTGCCGAGGTCACGGAACGCGGCGTTGCGCGGAGCGAACAGGGTGTTGCGGGTGGTCGCGAGCGCGTCGGTGATCGCGCCGTTGAAATAGTCACAGGTCGCGGCGGTGATGAGCGTGGAAAGGGAGTCGTTGTTGTTGGCGCTGAAGTTCACCAGGCGGGTGACAGCGTTGACCGGGGCCGCGTCCTTGGCCGCGGGTCCGGCAGCGGCCGCCACGGGTGCGAGAGCTGAGAGTGCGAGGGTAGCCAGAAGTGTCCCTGCCATGAGCTTCTTGAACACGATTCCTATACCTCTCCTTCCTGTTCCTCGGGTCATTTGACCCTTGGCGTCCATCGTACGCTTCAAGACCAAGCTGGGAACCGGGCACCGCACGGCCTGGGGTAGACGATGCATCCCGACCTGCCCAACGGTCCCCACTCGGGGGTAGGGTCGCCGGGATGGGTCGGCCTCCATCCTTGCGGCATACCCAGCCCTACCAGTCCTTGGTGGCGTCCTTGCCTACCGGCTCGCGTTCTCTCGCGTGTTCGACATGCTCGAACTGCTGACGATCCCGCTTCCGGGAGATGC
Source organism: uncultured Chloroflexia bacterium (assembly GCA_963731995.1). Classification (GTDB taxonomy): domain Bacteria; phylum Chloroflexota; class Limnocylindria; order Limnocylindrales; family CSP1-4; genus JAFMJV01. The sequence goes on along the minus strand of CAVSXV010000010.1, from coordinate 20,804 downwards.
CCCAGCGGCGGTCGAGCCACTTGGGCAGCCAGACATCGTCGAGGATCTCCATCCTGCCCGCCCACGACGAGAAGTGGGCCGTAAGGGTGTTTCGCAGCATGAACATGGGTCAAGCATTACGTGCTGACGTCCACATCGCAAGAGTCGATGGACCCTATCGGGGTCGGAACCCGAACAGATCCCACTGACAGGCGGTGTCCGCGATGTCCGAGCCATACCGCCGTCGGTACCGACGGGCTGGGGGCGATCCGTGCGGCCACCGGGCAGGACCACATCGGTCCATTGGCGCCCTCGTCATGACCGGCGATAACAGGAGCGTCGCTCCGTGTCGACGCAGCAAAGAGGGGGTTCCAAGATGGACCTGGCATCCGTGCTCGCCCTGATCGTGGCGCTGCTGATCGTGGTCAGTGGCTACTTCCTGTTCCATGACGCACCGGCCCTCGGTCGCTGGGAGGATCGCCGCCGCAGGTAGCGACCGAGGCTCACGGTCCGCTACCGTGAGCCGCATGACCGAACCCAAGCCGGATCCGCTCGTCTCGGCCGAGGAGCTGCTCGAGGCGCTCGGCGATCCATCGCTCCGCATCGCCGATGTGCGCTGGTTCCTCGGCGAGCCCACCCGTGGCAAGCGGGAGTTCGACGAGGGTCACATCCCCGGCGCGGTCTTCGTCGATCTCGACCGGGATCTCGCCGGCCCGCCTGGCGCAGGTCGCCACCCCCTCCCCGACCCCACTGCCTTCGCCGACCGCATGGGCCAGCTTGGCTTCGGCGACGGGCACACCATCGTCGTCCACGACGGCGCGTACGGCCAGTACGGCGCGCGCCTGTGGTGGATGCTCGATCGGCTCGGCCACCCGAGTGTGTACCTGCTCGATGGTGGGCTCGCGGCGTGGAGGGCGTCCGATGGACCCTGGACAGCCGAGCGCTCGACCCCGATGCGCGCCACGATGACGCTGGCGCGGGAATGGACCGGCACGATGGACCGCGGGGCCGTGTCGGAGTCGGTGGATACGATCGACCTCGTCGATGTCCGCGCAGCCGAGCGCTACTCCGGCGAGTCGGAGCCGATCGAGCGCGTCGCCGGACACATCCCCGGAGCTCGCAACCGTCCCTGCGACTCGATGCTGGCCGAGGATGGCCGCATGAAGCCGGCCGCGGAGCTGCGGTCGCTCATCCGTGGTGAGGGTGCCCGTGCCGAGCAGCCGTTGGTCATCTCGTGCGGCAGCGGTGTGACCGCCTGCTTCGGGATGCTCGCGGCGCGCGTGGCGGAACTGCCGGACCCGATCCTCTACCCGGGTTCGTTCAGCGACTGGGTCGGGGCCAGGATGCCCGTCGCGACCGGCCTCGAACCGGGCTCGGAGGACAGCTGAGCTTCGTTCGCCGCGTCGGAGCGTCGGAGCGTCGGAGCGGCGACACCGGCGGGTCGACCGTGGATCAGGCCAGGCGAGGCGCGGTGATGGGTTCGCGCGGGATCTGTTCGGGCTCGAAGCGGTCGACGATATCCGCGAGCGCCACGGTCTCAGCGGGCCCGACGAGACCGAGCGAGCGAGCGATCCAGGCGACGACCTCCTCGGCCGAGACGCCGGCCGCGTGGAGCGCCGACATGGTGACCGCTCCATCTCGCTTGGCCAGGCGCTGGCCGGCTTCGTTGAGCACGAGCGGGACATGGAGGTACTCGGGCGTCTGGTAGCCGAGGAGGCGCTGCAGCAGGATCTGCCGTGGCGTCGAGCTGAGCAGGTCATCGCCTCGCACGACCTGGGTCACGCCCTGCTCGGCGTCGTCCACCACGACGGCCACGTTGTAGGCGGGCGTGCCGTCGTTGCGGCGCAGGACGAAGTCGTCCACTCCCCCGCCACTGGGCCCGGCGAGCACGTCCGTGAAGTCGATCCGGCCGCCATCTGAGCGCAGGCGCAGCGCGGGCGTCCGACCTGACGCACGCAGCTCGGCCGCGCGCTCTGGATCGAGGTCGCGACAGGTCCCCGGGTAGGCATCGGGCGGCAGGTGCGGCGCGCTCGGGGCAGCTTCGATCTCCTCGCGGATCTCGCGCCGGGTGCAGTAGCACTCGTAGACCAGACCGGCGTCGGCCAGTCGGTCGATGGCCGCGTCGTATCGGTCGAAACGCTCGCTCTGGCGGATGACGTCACCATCCCAGTCGATCCCGATGGCGGCCAGGTCGGCGAGCTGGCGCGCTTCGTGATCGGGCCGCGAGCGGCCGCGGTCGAGGTCTTCGACCCGGAGCAGGAAGCCGGCACCCGCGGCGCGCGCCGTCAGCCACGCCACGGCTGCGGTGCGGAGGTTGCCGAGGTGGAGCTCGCCGGTCGGGGACGGCGCGAAGCGACCGCTCATGTGACCATTCTGTGCCGTGGCCACCAATCCCGACCGACGCAGACGCATGGCCTCCATCCTCGAGCGGGATGGGCGCAGCTGTGTCTGGTGCGGTCGCGAGATCGCCGTCGGTCTCGTCGAGGCCACCACGGAGCATGTCGTGCCGCGCATCAAGGGCGGGCCGAGCTGGATCGAGAACGAGGTCGCGGCCTGCCGGCGCTGCAACGGACAGCGGGGGCATCGCACGCCGGGCGAGTGGATCGAGGAATGCGAGCGGCGGGGCTGGCGCCCGAACCGAGCGGCGCTCGTGCGGGTGCTGCGCTCGCTCGAGGCCGCCATCGAGATGAACGGTGGGCAACGACGGGCGCGTGCCTACGCGCGATCGCAGCTGCGGCGGCTCACCCGAGCGTCCCTCCCCAGGCCTCGGTGATCGACCTACACCGGGCCCGCCGGTCACCAGGGTCGCGAGCGCTTGACGCACTCACGAAAGAAGCCCAGCAGCGGAGCTGCTGGTTCGCCCACCTGCTCCGTCAGCGTCGCGTCCAGGGTCTTGATCGTGACGATGACGATGCGGGCACTCGCGGGCGTCGTCTCGATCCTCAGGGAACACCCCGAGATCCCCTGCCAGGGCGTCAGCTGCCCCCCGTACCTCTGTGTCTCGTCGATCGACACGACGAACACGCCGAACGCGGTCGTGACGTACACCACCATGTTCGGTTCGTCGAAGTAGACGAACTTGTCCTTGAGCTCTGCCTCTTGCAGGTAGACCCGCGTGCGCTCGATGAGCTCCCCGGCAGGGCCCTCACCGAACTGCCTGGAGTAGCCGGAGAGGTTCATCGTCTACTCCCATACGCTGACGCTTGATCACCAGAGGCTGAGCCGACGATACCAGACGGGGCGGGCACCTCCGGCAGGCTCGCGATCCAGGCTCGTCGTGACGCTCAGCCGGGCCCGCCACAGCCGACTCTGCGATTTCAGGGCAGCATTGCCATGTACGCGTCCGACCCGAGTGGCGCGTCGAAAGGGACCACACCTGTGCTATTGATCATCTTCATCGTCATCGGCCTCGCGCTCATCGTGGCCGCCGGCGTCATCATCGCTCAGTCAGTGTCGGACTACGGCGATGACTTCACGGTCGGCAAGGGCGTCGCGGCGGGCGCGCTCGTCCTCGGCGGTCTGGCGCTCATCGTCGTCGGCTTCGGCTGGCGTGAGATCGGTGCGGGCCAGGTCGGCGTGAAGACACGCTTCGGCGCCGTCCAGGAGGGCACGCTCCTGCCCGGCCTGCACTGGATCATCCCCGCCATCGATGGCATCACGGTCTTCGACGGTCGAGTCCAGGCCTACAACTTCGAAGACATCGAGAGCGTCACCCGCGACCTGCAGTCGGTGCAGCTGTCGGGTCTCATCAACTTCCGCATCGACAGCGCCAAGGCGGACCGCATCCTGCAGGAGGTCGGCCAGCCCGGCGACTACGCCGAGAAGGTCTTCCTGCGCCCATCGAACACGGCGCTCAAGGAGATCACGCCCGAGTACGACGCCTTCAACGTCATCAGCAACCGTGACGAGATCGGCCAGCGGACGCTGGCCAACCTGATCGAGCGGATGAAGGACTTCAACATCATCGTCGAGCGCGTGTCGGTCGAGAACATCCGCCTCAACGAGCAGTTCCTGCAGTCGGTGGAAGCCAAGCAGATCGCCGAGCAGGACCTGGCCAGGGCCTTCTTCGAGGCCGACCGCGACGTGCGACTGGCCGAGGGCGCACGGGATGCGCGCATCACACGTGCCGAAGGCGAGGCGCAGGCAAACGACCTCATCAACTCCTCGCTGAGCGAGGAGCTCCTGCAGTGGACCTATATCCAGCAGCTGGCAGACAACGTGCAGCTGATGCTCGTGCCGTCCGACCAGGGGCTCATCTTCGACCTCGGCGCGATCACCGCGACCGGGGGCTCGAGCGAGGCACCGCAAGCGCTGCCGGAGCCGCTGCCGGAGCCGGTCGCACCGACCGACGAGTCGCAGTGACCCCCTGAGCACGCCGCCACCCTGGCGGCGCGCGGCGTCGTCGCCCTACGCGGCGCCGACGATGCCCTCGGTGATGGCTAGCCTGGTCGCCTCGACACGACTGCGCACGCCCAGCTTGCCGAGGATGTTGGAGACGTGGACGCCAGCGGTGGACTTGCTGATGTAGAGCTCCTCGGCGATCTCGCGATTGCTGCGACCCGCCACGATGAGTCCCAGCACCTCGAGCTCGCGCGCCGAGAGGCCGAAGGGGCCGCTGGTCGAGCGGGGCCGATCGGCTGGCGTCGACTCGACGAGCCGGATCCCGGCACCGCGGGCCGTTCGTCGCAGGTCGCCCAGCATCGGCTTGGCGCCGAGTCGCAGCGCGATGTGCCAGGCCTGTTCCAGGGCGACGGCGGCGGCCCGGGCGTCTGTCCCCAGCAGGGCCTGACCCTGGCGCCAGCGGGCATACGCGACGCGGTACGGCCGCCCAAGCGATGCCCACGCTTCAGCCACACTGGCCCACGCCAGGCCGACGGACGCGGCGTTCTCTGATCCTGCTCGCCTGGCCCGGGCGATCTCGGCGTCGATCTGCTGCACTTGAGCGTCCAGCCATACCCCCAGATCCCCATCAGGCCGACGCATCCGATCGATTCCGCGCCGGGCCAGGTCAGCAACCTGGTCGAGTCGCTCCAGGGCGGCTCGTTCCGCGCTCCTGTCGGCGGTCGCTCGGGCCTGCCCGACGAGCTCGGCAAGTGGCCACGCTGTCGAGCACACAAGCCCCTGGAAGACGACCCAACTCTCCAAGCGCTCAGCCTCGGGCAGTCGACCCGTGGCCACCGCGACCGCATCTTCGTACTGACCATTTCGCGTCAGCAACTCGACACCAGCGCTGATCATCAAGGTCTGCTGGTCATCACTGATCTGTTGGGCAGCGAGCTCCAGACCACGACGCCACGTCGACTCTGCATCCGGGGCGCCACTGCCAACCAGGAAGGCGAGGCTGTACTCGGCCCGATAGAGCTCGACCGCCGGGTTCGCAGCGGCGCGGCGGTCGGCCTCTTCCAGGAGACGCCGCGCAAGCTCCCAATCACCGATGTCGTAGGCGGCCAGGACGGCGCCGTAGCCGAATTCGGAGAGGTAGCCCGCATCGAGCCCTCGCAGGCGGATATCGGAGATGGCTTCCTGCGCCAGGTTCAGCGCCGTTTCCGGGTCCGCGGCCATCCAATGCACGTCCACGAGGTTGACGTAGGCCCTGCCGATATCGTCCACCGAGCCAAGCTCCCGAGCCATCAGCAGCGCCTGGCTCCCGGCATCGATACCGGCGCGGACGTCGCCCAGCGAAGCGAGGACGACGCCGAGCGTGCACAGGGCATGCGACTCGAGGCGACGAAGCTCGGAGCGACGCGCCAGGTCCACGGCCAGCGTGGCGTGCGCCCGAGCGGCAGGCATCTCGCCGATGAGCATCTCCACCTGGGCCAGGCCAGCGAGCGCTCGCACCCTGGCCTCCTCTGCATCGTGGGGCGCGAGGTCGACCGCAGTCCGCATCGCGTCGAGGGCGGCTTCGCGATGCCCGGCCCGCCACATCGCCTCACCAAGCCGGACCCAGAGGCTGACCGCACGATGGGGCTCCAGGCCGTCGGCCTCTGCGATGGCAGCTTCGGCCGTGGACTCCGCGATGGCGTAGTCCCCGTTGTAGTAGGCCGCGTTGGCGATCCACCCAAGGAGTGCGCTGCGGTCGGGTACCACTCCGGGATCAACGGTCTCGCCGCGCTCCGTCGCCGCATCGAACAGGCGCAAGGCGTGTTCGTACTCGGCTCGTGCCACGTCCATGGCCACGGCCCGGGTCGCCGCGTCGCCGGAACGGACGGAGGCCTCCAGTGCGCGCGGGTCACCGGCCTCGCGCAGGTGGTAGGCGAACGCAACCATCTGGAGTGCATCCTGGGGACTCGGCGAGCCACGCCGCTCCATCTCAGCAGCGAAGGCCGCGTGCAGTTTCCGACGTTCGATGGGCAGCAGCCCGTCGGCCACGACCTCGGCCAGGATGGCGTGCCGGAACCGGTAGCCCTCCCCTGAGCTGCCCGAAACGGGTACCAACAGGCGAGCCTCCACCAAGGTGGCGAGATGGTCGGTCGCCGTCCGATCATCGAGACCGGCGGCGGCCACGAGTAGATCGTGCTCGATCTCCAGGCCGCCGATCGAGGCGACAGCGAGCAGCCGGCGAGCGTCGGCTGGGACGCGGCCGGCGCGCTCGGTCAGAACGTCGTGAAGGGAGGCGGGGAGCGGGCCCGCGGCCGGCTCGGGCGCGGCCAGCAGCTCCTCGGCGAAGAACGGGTTGCCGTCGGAACGAGCGAAGACAGCGTCCAGCAGGTCGCGGCCGGGCTCCGTTCCGGTCAGTGACCGCACCAGTTCGTCCATCTGGTCCCGGTCAAGTGGCTCCAGCGTCAGCCGCTCGACGCCGGCGGCGCGCCCGAGCTCGCCGAGCCAGGCTCGCATCCCGTCGCGCCCCATGACGTCCTCGTCACGGAACGTGCTGAACACGGTGATGGGCTCATCTCGCAGCGTGCGCATGAGGTACCGCGTGGCATCGAGCGTGCCGTGGTCGGCCGAATGGAGATCCTCGAGGCCGACCAGCAACGCCCGCCCACGAGCCGCCCTCAGGAGCAACGACCGTATCGCCTCGAAAAGACGCTGCGATTCGGGGGTCTCGTCGGCTTCGGCTTGCGCATCGGCCATCACGGGCACCAGGCGGCCCAGAGAGCGGGCATCGCGACCGGCCATCTGGCGGATCGCAGGCAGTCCCTCCTCGGCGATGAGGTCCCGGATCAGGTCCGCGTATGGCGCGTAGGGCAGACTCGATGCACCCAGGTCGAAGCAGCTGCCGGAGAGGAAGCGCATGCCCTGCTCCGCGGCCGATGCGCCCGCGTACTCAAGCAGCCGCGTCTTGCCAACGCCGGCCTCACCGCTGATGACCAGATGGATCGGCTGCTCGGCTCTGGCCGCAGCGAGGGCTCGTTCGACCGTCTCGACTGCCCGGGTCCGCCCGACCATGTGCTGGCTGCTGGCGATTCGCGTCACCAGCGCGATGGTACGCACCCACACAAGTGCTTGCCGCGGGCGATCTCCTCATTTGCGCTCGTTGTGCGACGGCGGACGGACGTCCTCGCCTCGCGTTCGAGCAGGGCTGGCTACATCACGACGATCTAGTCCTCCTCAGGGCAAACGAGCGGCTCGGCCGGGAAGGACGACCACGCGAACACCCGCCCGCTCGGCGTAACGGTCATCTCGAAGGCCGACGCCTTGACCTCGGACTCGTCCTTCGTGTACCAGTAGTCCGACGTCCAGATGCACTCACCGCCAGCGTCGATGACGACGCTCTCGGGCGCCGAACCCTGGAACTCCGGCTCCATCACCGGCTCGTCGCTCAGCTGGCAGGACATGAACTCCTGCGCGCTCCCATCCGCGGCCTCGACGCGGACCAGGACCTCGCAGTCGGCTCGACTCAACGAGGCGACGGGGAAGTCCGGGGTGGTCGACGGGTCGACGACCGCAACGACGGTGGGGACGTTCTCGAGCACATCGACATGCCCGTCTGCCAGGACGACGCTGGGTAGGATCAGGACCGAGAGCCCCGTGAGGGCCGCAGTGGTCATCAGCCTGTTGTTCAACGGTTGTCTCCCTTGCCTTCGTGGTGCGACCGGGAACCGGCGAGCCCTTCGCTGTCTGCCGGCCGGGCGCCAGGTGTCGACGATGGGCCTAAACACCCACCCCTGGCATCAGGAGAAGTCGGTATTCGGGTGTCGATGGGGCCGGCCCCTGCGAGCTGACGCAGGCTCGACCCAACTTCCGCGGCAGCGCCGGACGGCCTCCGCGTAGGCCTGGCCTCACTGCGGCCGCCCCAGGTACCATCGACCTTGAAGTCGGTCTCGCCGATGAGGACGCCGTCCGACGCGGCGTAGAAGTCGGCCACGGTGGATCGTCCCTGGTTCAACTCTCACCTTCGTGGTTCATCGCGCGGCCCTACGAGGCACCGTCGGCCATGTCCGGCATGTCAAGACCGAGATGGCGAGTGAGGGCGGCGCGGACTTCCCTCCTGAGACCCGGATCCGTGACGTACTGCGCGCGCCCAGCCAGCTCGTATGCCGTGACGCGGTCGAGGTCGATCGTGCGCAACTGGTGACAGAGGACCACGGCCCATCGGAGCGCTGGGCTCACCGCGGCCAAGTCTCGAGATCGCCGTACTCGCTCGCGATGGCTTTCACCTCCGCTCGAAACTCGGGGTCCCCTGACGCTCTCGCCCACTGGCTTGCATCTTGCTGGTCGCGGACTTCTCGATAGAGGCGCTCGACTGCCAGTTCGACGACCGCGTCCTGGCTTGATGCCGCACCGGCGTGTCCAGCGAGGTCACGGACTCGAGCCACCGTCTCTTCGCTCAGGTTGTACGTGCGTTTCGTCTTCACACCCATGTGTGCATCATCGACGAGCCACGGGACGTGTCAATGAGGGACCCACATCAAACACCCATCCGGCAGGCAACGTCAGCCGGGTGTTCCGGTGCCCAGACAGTTCCGGTCGATCGCGCCGCGGCGACACGCCTACGAGTCACCCCATTCGGTGAGACGTCTCCGTTCGTCTTGGGGTCGCTCGTTGAAGGTATCGATCCAGCCCTGGACCGCCTCCGGATCCGTCACATCGACCCCTTCCGATAGCATCAGGGTCGCGATGGACTTGGCCGGGCCGGCCTGTGCCGGATCGTGCATGGCCTCCCGAAACACGGGCTCGAACTCGTCGACCGCCGCGAGCATCTCGGCGAGGCTGGAGTCCGCCAGGCTGCGCTCGGCCGCGGTGAAGCGCAGCCAGGCCCTGAGCACGACCGGGAGCCGGTCGATGTCAGCATCGTCAAGCGTGTACTTGCGCGGGAACCAATCGGTCAGACAGAGCTCCACCACGATCGGGCTCCAGTGCAAGGCATCGTCGAACTGGTCCGCGCCGTAGTCGATGAGGTCTCGCACCAGGATCGTGTCGCGCCCCAGCTCGCGGCCCGGCTCGGAGCGCCGGAACCTGGTGTACAGCTTGTCCCGGGCGGTCTGGCTCATCAGCTTGCGCTTGATCGGGCGCGGGCGAGGCAGACCCATCAACCGCCTGCTCACCAGCGGCACCAGCGCGCGCAGGCCGTCGGTCACCGGTGGCTCCCACACGTCCTCCAGGCTGGCGAGTGAATCGCTGAGCCGATCCGAATACGCCTGGCCGTCGAGATCCAGGATGCGCATCCCGTCGATCGCCTCCCACTGCGAGCGCATGTCGACCGATGCGGGCGCCAGGGCGATGTCCTTGGCGATGTGCAGGATGTTGTGGTCGACCAGCACGCACAGGTCGTGCGGGGCCTGACCGCGGTAGCTGAAACGTCCGACGAGGAAGTCCTGGTCGTCGAACTCGTCCGTCGCCACCCAGGCCGACTCGAGGCGTGCCTTGCCGACCAGGTCGTACCAGACGGGCTTGCGCACACCGGCATCCTCGAGCTGCCGCATGGCGCGGGCGCACTCGAGCTCGATGACCATCGGGCCCACTGCCGCGAGGGCGGCGAGCAAGGCCAGCGCGTCTGCGCTGGCATCTCGTGCGAGGTAGTCGACCATGGCGGAGCCGAAGACCAACACCGGGTCGGCATCCTTCAGGTCAGCGCCCATCCACTGTGCGAACAACGTACTGGCGAGCGCTTCGGCAGCCGCGGGCTCAGGCTCATCGGCGACACCGCGAGCGACGGTGAACGCGGCCGCGCAGACGTCATCCAGCGATGGCACCGCCTCCGGTCGCTCGCGGCGCCGACTGGAGTGGCGTCGTCGTCGTTGTTCGTGACGTCGTTTGGACATGCGGCTCACCGTCCTTTCCTATCGGCAGCCCAGCGCGTCCACCAGGGCCAGGCACTCACTGACCGTACCGATGCCGCGCAACGTCTGCTGGCCCCTGATGCATGCGGCGGGCGGTCACTCATGGGAGGCGATGAAGCCTCGGACGGCCGCCCACGCATCGGTCGCAGCCTCGGCGTGTTCTGCCTGGGCGCGGTCGAAGAACGAATGCGGCGCGTTCTCGTACGTTCGGATGTCGTGCTCGACCGAGGCGGCTGCGAGCGCCTTTCTGAACGACTCGACATCGGTCGCGGGGATCTTCTGGTCCGCTCCGCCGAAGACCCCGAGCACCGGTGCCTCCAACTTGCGGGCGATCGCAGCCGGTGCCGGTGTGTCATTGAGGAATGGGCCCACGGGCCAGCCGTAGAACCCGATGACGCCGGCCATTCGCAGCTCTGGCAGCGAGCCCAGCAGGAATGACACGCGACCACCGAAGCAGAAGCCGATCGAGAAGAGGGTCTCGACGTGTCGGCGCATCCTCAGATGAGCAGCCGCGGCGGCGACGTCGGCCTGCAGCTCCGTCCACTTGGTCTGACGAGCGAGTCGCTGAGGCTCGAACGAGGCGTCGCGTGGCGGTGGCCCGGCCATGCGGTCGTAGTAGTCGATGGCCACGGCATCGATGCCGTCCTCCGCGAAGCGCAGCGCCAGCTCCTGGTAGAAGCCGGTGAGCCCGTTGTAGTCGGGCAGCACGATCATGCCGACGCCCGTCGGTCTGGCTGCGTCGGCCTGATAGGCGGTGCAGCGGCTACCGTCGCCGACGATGAGGCCGATCTCGTGACCGCTGGCCGAGCTGTGGCCGGCAGGGTCGATGGGAGGGTGGCTGTCGGGGTCCGAGCACATCGTTGGGGTCTCCTGTCGCTGGGACACCACGCTATCAGCGTGCGCCAGATGCCCGCCGACGGCAGCCACGCACCGGCATCAGGATGCTGTCGGCGAGGCCCGGCGTGCCGAGCCAGGTCCAGTCCTGATGGCCCTTGTGCCTCACGGCCGTCGGGTGCAGCGTGTGCTCCGCAGCACGGGGTACGGCGTGATGAAGCTACAGTTCGTGGGAGCGGCCACCACGGTCACCGGCTCCCAGTTCCTCCTCACCACCGACCAGGCCCGAGTGCTCGTCGAGTGCGGCATGTTCCAGGGGCTGCCCTCGGACGTGGAACGCAACCGCGCCGCCCTCCCCTACGACCCTGCCTCGCTGGACGCGGTGCTCCTGACGCACGCGCATCTCGACCACTGCGGCTATCTGCCGGTGGTCGTGCGGGAGGGTTTCGATGGTCCCGTCTTCCTGACCTCCGCGACCGCCGACCTGGCGCTGCTGATCCTGACCGACAGCGCCAAGATCCAGATGGAGCGGGCCCGCCGTCGCGGTCGCCGCAAGCACCAGCGCTCACGTGACGCTGACGCGCGTCCCGAGCAGAAGGGCGAGCGCCAGCAGGACGAGGAGGCGCACCTACGGGCACAGCCGCCTGAGGTCAGGCTGCGCGACGACGAGCCGCTCTACGACCTCGACGACGTCTTCGAAGCGTCGCAGCGGTTCCAGACGGTCCGCTACGCGAGCCGCGGGTCGTGGCACCCGGCGTCACCGCCACCTTCGAGGATGCCGGCCATATCCTCGGCTCGGCCATCATCGTGCTCGATGTGGAGGAGTCGGGACGCTCGCGGCGGCTCGTGTTCTCCGGGGACCTGGGCCGTCCCGACACGCCCATCATCGAAGACCCCACGCCGATCACCGCCGGCGCCGACTTCGTCATCACCGAATTCGACGTACGGTGGACGCCACCACGAGCCGGCCACCGAGGCGGTCGAGCAGCTGGCCGATGCGGTCCGGGAGACCGCCGACGGTCACGGAGTGCTGCTCATCCCTTCCTTCGCGGTGGGACGGACCCAGGAGATCGTGTGGCACCTTGACCGCCTGCTGAGCGCCGGCGAGATCCCACACGTGCCGCTCTACCTCGACTCGCCGATGGCGTCGCTCGCGAGCGACATCTATCGCAAGCATCCGGGCTACTACGACGAGGAGACGCGCCGGCTGCTGGAGACCGGGGAGACCCCGCTCGACTACCCCGGTGCGGTTGTCGCCGACACTGCCCGCCGCTCACGTTCCATCGCCACCGCGCCACGGCCCATGATCATCGTGGCCTCGAGTGGCATGCTGACCGGCGGACGCGTGCTCAACCACCTCGCCGACCTCATCGATGATCCCGCCATGACGCTGCTCTTCGTGGGCTACCAGGGCCAGGGCACGCTGGGCGCGCACATCCAGGACGGTGCCCGAACGGTGAAGCTGGAGGGTGCCGAGCGGGAGGTCCGCTGCCGCATCCGCACCATCGACGGCTTCTCCGCGCATGCAGACGAGACGGAGCTGCTCGACTGGCTGGCCCACTTCGCCCGCGCCGACCGGAAGCCGCAGCGAGTCTTCCTCGTCCACGGCGACCCGGAGGCATCGGCAGCGCTGGAGCCCAAGGTCCGAGCACTGGGACTTGAGACCTACCGACCGGGCTGGCGAGAGGAAGTGGTCCTGGACGGATAACAGGCCTCGACCTCCTCCTCGACCGCGCGCTGGAGCACCAGCTGGGCACCGAGCCTGCCGAGCTCGCTGAGGCGGTCGGCATCATCGAGCCCTCCGAGGAGCACCGCCTCGATGGCTGCCTCGATCCTGGCGCTGGGGGCTATCCTTCGTGCCACGGCGTGGTCCTCCTGGGCGAACTTGCGATGTCCGCTTCGGAGCCTATGCCGTCCTCACGTCAGGGCGTAGGCGCTCACTCCCTCACCCTGCTGTCGCTGGGCAATCCGACCGGCGTCACGCTACCGATACTCATGCCGGTCAGCTCAGGCGTCTGCTCGGCGCTGGCGAAGGCGGCCGTCTCGGCGAGGGCGGGATCGCAGGGGATGACCTCGTAGGCGACGCCGGTAGCATCGAGCCGTGCAAGGAATGAGTCGCTCATCGGTTGATGGTATCCGTACTATCGGGTGATGCGTCCGAGAGAGCAGGCGGGTGGTGGGTAGTGGCGGACTCGCCACCCGAGGCGCAGAGGGCAGCGGCAACGATGGCGGAACGATGATCAGTGCACCGATCGGCAGGGCCTCCGAGCTCGGTGTGGTCCAGGGCTTCCTGGGCGCCGTCGAGGCCGGCGCCCGGGTCTTGCTGTTGGATGGCGCGCCGGGCATGGGCAAGACCACGATCTGGCAGGCAGGCGTGGCCGCAGCGAAGGAACAGAACCGGACGGTCCTCGTCGCCCGGCCCACGGAGGTCGAGTCGTCCTTCGCCTACGCGGGGCTGGGTGATCTGCTCTCGACCATCGACGACAGCGACTTGGGCGCGCTTCCGGCTCCACAGCGGCGCGCGCTCATGGTGGCGCTCCTGCGCGAGGATTCTGAGCAGTCCGCCTCCGACCAAGGTGCGGTGGCCTTAGCGCTTCTGAACCTGCTGGCTGCGCTCGCCGAGGACGGGCCGGTCATCCTGGCCGTTGACGACGTCCAGTGGCTCGACGAACCAAGCAAGCAGGTGCTCCACTTCGCGATGCGGCGGCTTGCAGGGAAAGAGATCGGCTTCCTCCTGGCGCTGAGGACCGGTTCGTTGGGCGGTGGTGATCCCATGGACTGGCTGGACACGGAGCTTCCCGCCGCTCGGATGGCGGTCGAGCCGCTCGGACCCGTCGACCTGGGCGAAGTGCTGGAGTCCGCGGGCCATGCGCTCTCGAGCCGGGTCGAGCTCGAACGGATCCATCAGCAGTCGGGCGGCAATCCACTCTTCGCAGTGGAGTTGGCACGCGCCATGGACATCACTTCGCCGGCGCACGACGATGCCGAGGTGCCGGCCGGATCCGAGAGCATGGCGACCGTGATCGACGCCCGGATCAGGCAACTGCCGCGGCACACGCGAGAGGTCCTGGAGTTCGCCTCTGCGGCCCAGCTGCCGACGGTCGAGACCATGGAAGCTGCCGTGGGCGAACCCATCGAGGAACGCATCGAGCCTGCGCTCGACGCACAGGTCGTGGCAGTCGAAGGCGGGGTCCTCCGCTTCACCCACCCGCTTCGCGCGATGGCGGTGCGTAACAGCATGTCGGATCGACGGCGCCGAGAGGTCCATGGCCGCCTGGCGGACGTCGCACCCGACGAGGAGACGCGAGCCCGGCACGTGGCGCTGACGGTAGATGGGCCAGACGAGGCCGCGGCCTCGCTGCTCGCGTCGGTCGCAGAGCGGGCATGGCGGCGCGGCGCGTCGTGGTCCGCCGTCGAGCTGGCCGTGCTGGCGCACGAGCTGACACCGCCCGAGGAGGCGGTGGCTCGTTGCGGGCGGGCCTTGCGGGAAGCCTATTTCCACTCGTTCGCAGGCGACGCTCGGCGGGCGTTCGAGATCGCCGAGCAGGAGCTGGCGCATGCCCCGACGCGCGAGCTGCGCGATCTGGCGCTCGCCACCCGGGACACCAACCTCATGTTCATCGATGTGCGGCAAGCGGTCGTGGCGCTCCGCGAGTCGCTGATGGAGGTCGAGGACGACGCCATGGATGTCCACCTCGAGGCGATGCTCACATCTGCGCTCGATGTGCTCGGCGAGGACGTGGACGAGGCCATCGTGCAGGGAGAGGCAGAGTTGGCAACAGCCGAGCGCATCGGCAGCGAGGGACACATCGGCTGCGTGCTTCAGGGGCTGGCGTCGAATCGGCAGCGCCGTACCGGACAGCCCCAGCCAGACCTTACCGAACGGGCACTGTCGCTGGACCAGGCCGCAAGGGACGACGTACGGATCCCGATAGCCGGATGGCCCAGCTGGTGGCACGCTCGCACCCTCTGTTGGACCGATGAGATCGCCACAGCGCTGGTGCGCTGGCAGGCGCAGTGGCACGAGCAGGTGGAGGTCGCCAACGAGCGCTCCCACAGCAGCGCGGCGCGGGTCATCCTGGGCGAGCTGGCCCTCTATGAGTGCCTCGCTGGCGACTGGCATCGGGCACTCGACGATGCCGAGTCGCTGATCGGCCTCTACTTCGGGTCTGGGTCCTGCTTCCGCGCGTACGCCGTAGCGATACGCGCACTGGCATTGGCCCACCTCGGTGATGCGGATGGCGCTCGCCGAGATGCGAGCGAAGCTTCGATCGTCGGCGAGCCTTCGGGCATGCTGTCGGCCGTCCGTGTCGCTGCCTGGGCCCTCGGCCTGCTCGAGCTCTCGCTGGGCGAGCCGGCCCGCGCCCACGAGCAGCTCGGCCCCCTGGTGGAGCAGCGCCGATCGGCGGGTGTGCGTGAGCCGGGCGAGCTTCGCTTCGTGACCGACGACGTCGAGGCCCTCATCGGCATCGGCTTGCTCGAGCAGGCCGAGGCCCTGCTCGAGTGGTACGAGGGACTGGCTCGGTCGAGCGCGCGCCGCTTCGCGATCGCGGCCTGCCAGCGCTGTCGCGGGCTCCTCCTGCAAGCGCAAGGCAATCCCGAGGCTGCCCTCGAGCAGTTCCAGTCCTCCCGCGAGACCTACGCCACCACGTCTGATCCCTTCGGTGCCGCCCGCACGCTGCTGGCGCTCGGCTCGGCCCAGCGCCAGGCCCGCCGGCGCAAGGCCGCCCGCCAGACGCTGCAGGCTGCGGTGGAGGCCTTCGAGGCGCTGGGCGGAAAGCTCTGGGTCGAGCGCACGAGAGAGGAACTCGGGCGCATCGGTGGCCGGGCCCCGTCCCAGGACGAGCTCACGCCCAGCGAGCGCAAGGTCGCCGAGCTGGTGGCCCGGGGCCTGACCAATCGCGAGGTCGCCGAGGAGCTCGTGGTCACCGAGCGCACCGTCGAGGGCCACCTATCGAACGTCTATGCCAAGCTCGGCCTTCGCTCCCGCACCGAACTCGCCGGCACGCTGGCACGGGAAGACTCGCAGGCATAGTCAGGGGTTCACTCGGTGCAATGTCCACGGGTTTCCACGTGGTCCCCGAAGGGCCTTCTCCATAAGTTCGTCGCACGCCTCGATGACGAGGCAGGCAGCACACGGAGGCACCCTGTCATGACCAGCCGGACCACCCGCACCAACGCTCATCGCACCGCCCTCGGCCTCGTCGGCACCGTCGCCGCCCTGGCCCTGACCGTCGGCAGCGTCGCCGCCCAGGATACCGGCGTCGACCCGGAGCCGAATATCGAGGCTCCGCGGATCACCGGCGGCGTGGCGCCGCTCGAAGGACAGACCGAGGCCTCCCCCGCGTTCACCGGCTACGAGGCCGCGATCCTGAGCCTGCAGCGAGCCGCATCGCAGGGCATGATCCCCGCCATCGCCGCCGACGCCATGATCGCCGACATCCAGGCGCGCCACGAGATCGACCACACCCCGAGGTTCACTGACTTGGCAGCACGCTACGGCGTTGACGCTGCTCCCGCGATCACCGGCTACGAGGCCATGATCCTGGACCTGCAGCGAGCCGCCTCGCGGGGCATGATCCCCGCGATCGCCGCCGACGCCATGATCGCCGACGTCCAGGCGCGCTACGGCGTGGCGCCGGTGAGCCACCGCCCACGACGCGACGCTCGCGGACCTTTCCACCGATTGACCCGGTATGCCCGTACCGGGCCGGCCGTCAGCGCCGCGTGGAGGAGCTACGCCACGCGGCGCTGTGGTCAGTCACCCAGTCAGTCACGGAACCCGAAACGGGGTCGTCGGGCGTCGGTCACGGTCGCCAGGCTACGCAGGTCACGAAGATCATCGCTCTTGAGCCGCCGCCCTCCGCGTCGGATGAGCGCCTCATTGCCGGCCACCCCGGCACCGGCATCGTGGACATACACGGGAACCCAACTGGCCTCGAGGGCTTCGATCGCGCCGGACCAGGTCACGCCACTGCCGTCCTCGCTTTGGACGACCAGCGCCATCGAGGCAAGACAGTAGATCAGCTTGGTACGCCCCATCGCGCTACCCACGCTGAATGGTGCATCAGGCCGATACGGGCTGACATACGTCGCCCGGCCCTCAGTGAACGCGGTTCGAAGCACAGCATCGCGAAGGTGGCGCTCCAGCCCGTCCGCAGTGACGCCGACCGCCGCGCCGCCGGCTTCGAATGCGCCGCTCATAGACTCGTGGTCCACACCCCGGGCAGCACCGGAGACGGTGACCCAACCTTGCTGCGCAGCCTGTGCTCCAGCTGAGTGCGCAACCACCATCGCCGCCGCGTCCGCGTCCCGAGAGCCGACGACAGCCAGCCCATCGAGGTCAAGGAGCGCACGCTCGCCCAGCCCAAAGAGGACCGGCGGTGCAGCCGGGCCCAATCGATCGACCAACCGCGCCGGATAGTCCTCGCTTTCGACGGTCGTGTGCCAGATCCCCAGCCGGCCAAGCCGCTCCAGCTCGAAGGCCAACTGGCCGTGACGCTCGAACAAGCCCGCCAGCTGTGCCGCCTTCTCACCAGGGATACCCAGCCGATCCTCTAGGTCCACCACCGACAGACCCACGAGGTCGCCCGGTTGGAGGTCAGCGTCCTCCGCGTGCTGGCGAAGCGAGGACCAACCCTTCGGTCCCAGCGGACGCAACGCACGCCCTCGTGCCCCAGCCAGACCCGAGCACGCCAGCAAGACGGCCTCCTCATTGGAGACACCGGGGCTCAACCGACACCACCCGTGCCGAGCGCGAACGCGAACGGATGCACCGGAACCCGAGCCATGCGAGCGGAGCAGGAAGCCCGGCCATCGTCAGGGTCCAACCGGAGTCGACCAGGTCGTCGATCAGGATCACCGGCCCCGGACTCGCGTCTCGCGCCCACGTTGAGTGCCGCATACACGTTTCGAGACTGCATGGCGGCGTTCTCCATCTCGCGCTGCGGTGGGACCTCCGCTGCGATCTGCGAGCACATCGTCCCGGTACGGCAGCCCAAGGTGCGCGGCCATGGCGCGCGCTGCGTCTCCGACCAACCGCGGCTGACGCCGAGACGGGATCGCGGTCACCCACCAGCCCTCCGCGGCGGACGGATGCCACGTCTCGTCGATCGCGCCGGCCGCAGCAGCGATGAGCTCGCGGCCGAACGAGCGCGCTCACCTGCTTGGCATCCGCCACGGCCCTGCCCCAGCCAGCGTCGCCATAGATCGCCAGCGCCACGCCGGCCTCGTTGGGAGGCTTGATCCGCCCGCAGAGACCCGGCAACGCGTCCTTGGGCCACAGCTTCTTGGAACCGATGGGCCGATGATCGCGACGCAGGAAACCGACCGCCCCCTGCACGACGGCCGCGTCCGTGTCCGTTCGACGGCGGAGCGTCGCGGCAGTTCATGCATCGGCCGCACGGCTCGGAGTTGGGGTCGTCCAGGCCGCGGTCAGGAACAGCATCAGGCAGCCGTCGATGCGCGATGTAGTCGCGCATCTGGGCGACCTCCTCCTCGCGCAGCTGCGGTGACCCGCTCGATGCGCTCTGCGTCGTACGACCCACGGCGTCAGCGTGCGGACGTAGCGAGACCCGTCTCGATCCACAGCGCCGTCGACCTCGAGCAGCTTGAGGATCGTCTCGAGCCGGCTGTGGCGGATGTTGAGCTGGGTCTCCAGGTACCTGATGGTGGCGGTGTCCACCTCTGCCGACCGCATCGAGGACCGCCTGCATCTGCGACGCCGGCGGGAACGCGCTGCGGATGAAGTACGTCCTCGATCTCGTCGTCCTCGCGCCCGGACATGCAGGATGCCGTCCGCATCGTCCACGGCGCGACCGGCTCGGCCGAC
The DNA here is from genome assembly GCA_963731995.1 of uncultured Chloroflexia bacterium. Classification (GTDB taxonomy): domain Bacteria; phylum Chloroflexota; class Limnocylindria; order Limnocylindrales; family CSP1-4; genus JAFMJV01. The sequence continues at coordinate 1,937 of CAVSXV010000010.1, read as the reverse complement.
CTGCTGGTAGTAGGCGATGACCGAGCCTGGCCGCTGGTAGTGCACCACGAAGCCCAGGTCCGGCTTGTCGTAGCCCATGCCCAGGGCCACGGTGGCGACGAGCGCCTTGATCTCGTTGTTCAGCAGGGCGCGCTCGAGCCGCTCCCGCTCTTCGGCCTGCATCGGGCCGTTGTAGGCGTGCGCGTCGATGCCGTTGCGACCGCAGCCAGGCCGCCACGCGCTCGTATCCGCGACGGTCAGGCAGTAGACGATGCCCGAGCCGGGCAACTCCGGCAGGTAGCGAGCCAGCCAGGCGAGCCGCTCGGCCTGGTCGTGCAGGACCAGCGTCGCGCAGGCGCAGCGAGCGGCGCGCGAGCGGGCCCACCGATGCGTCGTGGCCGTCGGCCCGAACTGCGCCGCCACGTCGTCCCGGACGCGCGTCGTTGGCGGTCGCCGTCGTGCCCAGGACCGGCACAGACGGCGGCAGCGTGGCCAGGATCGCCGCGATACGGCGGTAGTCGGGCCGGAAATCGTGGCCCCAGTCGGAGATGCAGTGCACCTCATCGACCACCAAGAGGCCCATGGAGCGCTGCATGGCCGGCAGATAGTGCCTGCGGAACTGGTCGTTGGCCAGGCGCTCCGGTGAGATGAGCAGCACATCGACCTCGTCCGACTCCAGGGCGCTCAGGACCTCGCTCCAGTCGTCCCGGTTGGTCGAGTTCACGGTCGCTGCGCGCAAGCCCAGCCTCGAGGCGGCACGGATCTGGTCACGCATCAACGAGAGCAGCGGGCTGATGATCAGGGTCGGGCCGTGGCCCTCGTCGCGCCAGCACGCGTGTGGCGAGCCAGTAGACCACGCTCTTGCCCCAGCCGGTCCGCTGCACCAGCAGCACACGCGCCCCTTCAGCCAATACAGCCTCGATCGCCTCACGTTGCCCATCTCGAAACTCGGCGTCAGGGCCAAGGAGCTGCTTCAGCAGCGGGTCCAGGTCTCGGGTCGTCTCGTCTCCAGGAGCCAGATCTGGCAAAGGGCGTCCTCGTTCATCGGCTTGGTGTAAGCGCCATGGTGACGCAGCGCTGAGGTCGAGGCACTCACGCTGTGACGGCTCGGAAGTCGTGGCTCGTTTGTGGCTAGGAACCGACCACGGCGCCCTCGAGCCGGATGCGCACCGTGGTGCCGGCGTATGAGCGGCAAGCTGGCCCCCATGGCGCGGTGGCCAGCCGCGCGCCTTCCACCTTCGACCTGATCGACGACTCCCGCCTCGATACGAGTCGTACCGCCAGTCGTATTCGGGGATTTCGTCTCGCCAACGTACAGCGACACCTGGCACACCCACGTGGTCATACTCGGCGGATGCCGAACGATGTCCGCGATCCAAGCCCACGTCCGCTCATCGGGATCCTGCTCTTCGACGACGTGGAGGTGCTCGACTTCGCCGGGCCATACGAGGTCTGCAGCGGCACGAGCGACCCGTCGGGGCGTCCCTACGTCGACGTCGTCACCGTGGGACCGCACAGCGAGATCAGATGTCGCGGTGGGCTACGGGTGCGCCCCGATCACCTCATCGAGGACTGCCCGCCACTCGATGCGCTCATCGTGCCAGGCGGGCCGGGGGCCGATGAGCGCACACCCGTCCAGGATGAGCTGATCCTGCCCTTCCTGCGCGCGCGGGCCGGGTCCACCGCGACCGTCGCGTCGGTGTGCACGGGGGCGTTCCTGCTCGGTCGTGCCGGGCTCCTCGACGGTCAGCGGGCCACGACGCACTCTGCGGCACTCGAAGCGCTCCGCACGGAGTTCCCCGCGACCGAAGTGGTCGCGGCCAAGGTCGTCGACGAGGGCGCGATCGTAACGGCAGCCGGTGTCAGCTCCGGGATCGACCTCGCGCTGCACCTCTTCGAGCGCTGGTTCGGGACCGCAGCCCGAGCACGCGCAGCCCAGGGTCTCGACGGACCATGGC
>CAVSXV010000009.1:0-728389 GCA_963731995.1 uncultured Chloroflexia bacterium | reverse complement strand
CCGGCCTCCTCGATGGCCAGCAGCGTGGCGTGTACGTTGGGGATGACGCTGATGGCCTTCGGCTCGTTGGGCTTGTACTCGATCGAGACCGCGAAGCCAGGAATCTGGCTTCGGCGACCGCGCGGATGCCCTCGACCTCCCACTCCCAGCTTCAGCGAAGTCCGCCTCGAATGGATGATCGACCCCGTCCTGGCCCAGCCAAAGCGTGAGCACCGACGCGCCCGCCTCGCGCGCCTCGTCGAGGCCGCGCCGGGTGAGGTCGACGGCCTTGCGCCGGACCGCGGCCTCGGGATTGGTGAGCGCACCCGCAAGGAAGTCGGGGTCACCGTTGTAGCGCATGGCGTAGCCGTTGAGTGTCACGCCCAGGGCGTCGAGTCGCTCGCGCATCTGCGTCGGGCTGATGCCACGGGCCTGCTGGGGGTAGTTGATGTCGACGGCGGTCAGCCCGCGCGCGGTCGCGGCACGCTCGATGCGTTCCAGGTGTCCGCACGACCGGTGCGCCCGGGCCAGAAGAGCTCCTGGCTCGAGACTCGAAGGAGTTGAGCCTGGTGGCATAGCGATAGCGGTTCATCGAGGGTCTCTCCGAGTACGGCCGTCACGAATTTTCCGCACCGCGGGTCGGTCGGGCAGCGTGGGTGCGTGTGGTCAAGAGCCATCGGCAGCGCCGGTCACGTATAGCGTCATGTTCCAGGCCGGTCGTGTCGGAAGCACGCCGCGACGTCACGGCCTTGCCGTGACGCATCACCCAGACGAGGTCCGCGAGGCCCATTACCTCCTCGAAGTTGTGGCTGATGAAGATGACGGTGATGCCGTCGTCGCGAAGACCCCGGATGAGCGAGTGCACCTGGCTGATTCCATGCTCGAGGGCAGCGGTGGGCTCGTCGAAGATGATCCTCGTCGCGCTCAAGCTGACCGCTCGGACGATGGCCACGGCCTGGCGTTGGCCTCCTCGAGCTCGCGGAAAGCTCGCGCGACGCAGGGATGGTGGTGTTTCCTAGCGCGTCGAGCATCTCGGCTGCACCAGCCTCATTCTTCTGCGCCGGTTGAGGAGCGTGAACGGGCCAATCCCGATGGTTTGCTCTCGAGAGTTTCCGCGCTTCTCGGCGACGGTGAGGGTGTCGAACCACGGCCAGGTCTCCTGTTCCACCGTCTCGATGCCGTGGTGGCGGTTATCGGTCGGCGAATAATCCGGACTTCGACCCCGTCGATGAAGATCTGACCAGATGAGGGTTCGAACAGGCCGGAGAGGCAGCTGATGAGCGGCGCTTCCCGGCGCCGTCGTCGCCGACGACGGCCGGGACCTGCCTCTCCGGGCTCCGCATGCTGCCGCCGCGCGAGGCCGTGGAGCCCCGCCGAAATCCTTGGCGATGTCACGCAGATCGCTGGAGCTTCGTTCATGAGGCATCCTCCGGGGGCGGGCGGCGCCGTTAGCGGTCGACTCGGCCGGTGCGCGGACCGCGATGTCGTCGTCGCGATCGCCTGGCGCTTACGCGGGCCGTGACCCGGTCGACGACCACAGCGACGATGACGGTGCCGACCATGCCGGTGACCAGAAGTCGCCAGAACGGGTTGAGGTCTGAAGTGTGAGCCCAGTGCGGATGGCGCCGAGGAGCAGCGCGCCGAGGACGGTCCCGACGATGGTGGCGCGTCCACCGCCAGGCTTGCGCCACCGACCACGACAGCAGCGATGACGGTGAGCTCGTAGCCGGTGCCAGAGATCGGCTCAGCCGCTCCGATCCGGCTCATGAGGAGCAGCGCGCCGAGCGTGGCGAACATGCCTGAGAGCGTGAAGGCCACAATCTTCGTCCGCTCGACCAGGACGCCACTCTTCCTCGAGGCGAGCTCGTTCGTGCCGATGGCCTTGAGTGTGTTCCCGAACGCGACCAGTTGAGGATGAGGTAGGCGACGACGGTCGCACCCAACAGGAATGGATCGGCTTGGGTTCGTGCCGAGGTCGGCACCGAAGAAGTCGCGGAAGCCGTCGTCGATGCCGAAGATAGGTCGGCCTTCGGTGTACAGGAAGGCAAGGCCGCGATAGGGGTTGAGCGCGGCCAGGGCGACCACGAATGACTCCAGGTTGAAGGGCTGAGAACGAACCGTTGATCATGCCCAGGAAGCCGCCGAGGGCAAGACCGACAGCGATCGTGGGAATCGTCCCCCAGGCATCCAGGTCGTCGCGCAGATGCCGCAGACCAGCCCGACGGATCGAGCCCACCGAGAGATCGATGCCGCGGGTCACGATGACGAGCGTCATCCCGAGCGCTATGACACTTAGATCGACGACTGCACGCCTATCTCGATGATGTTGCCGAGATCGAGGAACCGTGGTTCGAGGAACGGTAGACGGCGAACGTCGGACCAGGGCCACAAGGACGCCAACAGTCCGGTTTTCGGCGTACAGCGCGGCGAGGCGGATCGCTCCGCCTCGGCCCGCTGCAGCGCTCGTACTGTGAGTCACTTGAAGCGCTGTCTATCGGCTCCGGCGTCGACTACAGCGACGGCGGTGGCTCGTCGACGTTGTCGGAGGTGATGAGCGCCTGCGGCGTGTAGACCGCACGCGGAACCTCCTGGCTGCCGCGGACCCGCAGCGCGACATCGACCGCGACCTGGCCAGTGATGTAGGGATAGGAGTCGACGGTGGCGATGAGATCCCAGATCGGACGGCATCGTAGGCGGCTTCGATGCCATCGGTGCCGATGACCATCACTTCGCCCGTCAGGTCCGCGGCGTTGACGGCCTCGGCGATGGCCAGCGCCATCGTGTCGTTGTTGGCGTAGAACCCGGCGATGTCGGGGTACTGCTGGATGGTCGTCGCTGTAGCGTCGAGCGCCTTCTGGATGTCCCAGTCACCCGGGACGCTGGCGACGACATCGAGGCCACCTGCCAGCGCGGTATCGGTGAAGCCCTTCGTTCGCTGACCAGCGGCATAGACATCCGCCTGGCCCTCGATGACGGCGACCTTCGCACCCTCGGGGAGGTTCTCGATCATGTACTCGGCGGCGCTGATGCCGTTCTGGATCTGGTTCGGACCGACCCACTGCCTCGCACCGGGCAAGACCGCATCGTTGACGTTGAGCACGAGGACGCCGGCCTCTTCGGCCTTCTCCACGGCGGGGCACAGGTTGGTGTCGGTCTGAAGGCGATACCAGCAGGGCGTCATAGCCTGCACGGAGCATCGTCTCTGCGGCATTGAGCTGGCCGACCTGATCGGACTCGCTGGCCGCAGCCTGAACGTCGACCGTGACGCCGAACTTCTCGGCTGCTGTCGACTGGCCGTCGGCAAGGATGATCCAGTACTGGTTGCCCAGGAACTTCATGATCGATCGAAGGGTCGTGCCCTCGGCTGCCTCCGGCACAGGGCCGAGCAAGGCCTCGAGGTCCGTGTAGTTGACGCTGTCAGCGGCGTCGTCGGTGCTGAACGGCGCGTCTCCTGCCACGCACGACCCAGCCATCTCGTCTTGCGCAAGGCCGACGCTCGAGATGCTGAGCATCAGCGCCGCCCCGATCACAGAGCCGCGAAGAGCGACTCGGCGCAGTAGGCCATCCATGGTTGTCTCCTCCAAGTGCAGGTTTCGCCACTAGCGGACGAACTGGCGCGGCAATCCTTGCATAGTCTGTACGTATTGTCCATACAAGCCGTACAGTACGTTGTGGTGCGTACAAAAGACCGGATACGTGGAAGTGTCCGAGCGCCTACGATTTTGAGCGAGGCTGAATGCGCCGACTCCGGCGCAGCAAGGCGAGCGAGGAAGTTGGGTCCGGTGGCGATGTCGAAGCGCGCGAGTGATGATCCTGCCGATCGCGGCGAGGTCATCCGCCGCGACTCCCCCACGCCCTACCACCGCCAACTGACCGACATCCTCGAGCGATGGATCCTCGACGGCATGGTCGAAGAGAAGCGCCGGTTGCCATCGGAGCTCGAGCTCGCAGAGCGGTTCGGGCTCTCGCGGTCCACGGTGCGCCAGGCTCTGCAGACTGGTCGCTCGAGGCTATGCCGTGCGCATCGCGAACCGGGGAGACTTCGCGAGCACCCCACCGCAGGAGCACGGCTGGATGATCCAGGATCGGGCCGGCTTTCTGGAGAACGGGGTCGGGCACCACAATCGACGCGTCACGACCCAAGTGCTCAGTGCCGACCAGATGCGGTTCCCGGCGCACGCATGTCGCGCTCTGCGGGTCCCTGAGGGCAGCGTGGGCCGGTGCTCGTCCGACGCAGGCTGCTCGATGGGGCCCCGGCCCTGATCGGGACGAACTACCACCCACCTCACGTCGAGCCCGTGATCCGCCAGTCCGCAGACGTCCTGAGCGGCGAGGCGTCGCTGAATGCTGCACTGGCGCGAGAGGGGTTCGTGGCGTATGGCGCACAGCGCATCATCCATGCGTTGGGAGCGCCGGCGGACATCGCGGACCTGCTCAGCGTTCCCGAGGGACAGCGCTGGTTCGAATCCGCTCGGCCACCTGGGACCAGTCGACGATCCCGTTCGACTACTACGAGACCTGGCTGCGCACCGACGTCGTTCCGCTCGAGGTCACGACTTCCTCCGTCGCGTCATCGGAAGCAGCGAGCCCGACTGGTTAGTGGCCCATGTAGATGCGCTGGCTGATCTGGTCCTCCAGCGTGAGCCAGCGGCGCCCGGCCTCGTCATCGGCATGATGATCCATCGCGGCCCTGCGCAGCGCGCGCAGCCGTTCGAGCGGGAGCGAGCGGTTGGCGTCGAGCTCCTCGGCGATGTCCACGAACGCTCTCGCCGCGTCCAGTCCACCAAGGAGCGGGCGCCGCATCTCGAGCCAGGAAGCGATCCCAGGTCAGGCTCGGGTCCCAGCTGAAACGGGCGAAGGCGAGGTAGGAGAGCTCGACCGTGGCGTGATACGGGGATGGCTCGCCCCAGACGGTCAGCCCATGCATCCCGCGAGCGCCGCAGAGCCGGGCCATGTCGGCGAAGACGCGGGCGTTGAGGAAGTACCGTTCGCTGCGCTCGTCACCGTTCCACTGGCAGGCGAACTGGCAGCGCAGCACGTTCGGCTGCATCGGCAAGGCCTCGACGTACTCGCGCGTCAGCTCGGCCTCGATGCGGCTCCAGTAGGTGCGGTTGGTGGTGTGCTGGTAGATGCCGCCGTGGGGCAGGCGCCGCTGGGCCTCGTGCGCGACCGGATCGAGCAGGTTGTCCCACTGGATCTCGCTGTACAGCCATAGGTCAGGCTTCGCGGCCTTGGCGGTGCGGTAGAGACGCGGGAAGTTGTCGGCCATGTCGGTGTGCGACCAGGAGTCGCCGAGGTCGTCGACGCGGCGGGCAGCCTCAGCCTCGTTGGCTCGGCGCGCCACGCAGCGATCGCAGCCGCACACCCCGTAGTCGCCGGCCTCGATGTTGATGCCGCCGATGTCGAACGTCTCAGCCAGCCAGGCCACGCCCTCCTCCATCCAGGCCATGGTCTCGGGCGCCGACGGACAAGCACTGAGCGTGTAGTCCGACCTGGGGAAGTTGAGCGGGAAGGCCAGGTCGGCGATCTGGAAACCGACGCCCTTCTCGAGCGTGGCCGCGTGCTGCGGGTTCTCGCGCAGCCAGGTGGCGAGGTTGTAGCGGCTGTCGCCCTCCCAGTAGACGCCGCCGTAGGAGCCGATGGCGATGCCCGGCAAGATGCGCACACCGCGCTCGGCGGCATAGCGACACAGCTCCTGGGCGGCTTCGACGCCACCGTGGGGATCGCGCAGGAAGCCGTAGATGACGACCGCTGCGATGCGGTTGCGGGAGCAGAAGTCGACCAACCGCTGATAGTCGGCGAGGAACCCGCCCGGCGGCTTGCCGTAGGGGTTGAAGACGCCGATCTCCTGCTGGCCCACCTGGCTCAGCTCCCAGTTGGTGGAGTGGTCCCAGGTCCAGAACGTGCGATAGGCCAAACCAGGCGCGTCCTCGATCACTCCTGGCTCGAGGGTCAGTCGGCCAGGCTCACCGCCGGCGCGGTCGATGAGCTCCTCGACACCGTAGATGACGCCGGAGAAGGGACCGCCGGTGACCGAGATGCGCTCGGGTGCAGCCTCGATGCGGAAGGCACCTTCGGCCAGCGACGGATCCTCGCGCAGCTCGATGCGGGGACCCTTGCCCCCCGGCCGCAGGTCGAGCCCGGGAAAGCTCTCATGCAGGCGTCGGGCAGCGTGGGGATGGCGGTCGCCGCCGTCCAGGGCGACGCTGCCTTCGACCACGATCGGAGCGGTCGTCACCGGTCGCCTCCTGTGCTCCGTGCCCCGGGCTCCCAGGTCCAGTACTCGGTCTTGAACTCGTCGTACTCGCGACGGGCGGTCATGTGGTCGACATCGACCACGATCATCTTCGTGCGACCCAACAGGTCATCGCCGTGCTGGTAGTCACCGTGACCGTAGTAGGCCATGTACGTCTTCATGCCGGCGATGAGCTCCTCGTCCTTGGCCACCACCTGGGCGGCCCCGTGGGCGATGACGCTCTCCCAGTGCCCGTGGCACTTCATGGCCTTGGCCAGCTCGGCACTGTCACCGTAGTACTTGCTGATGACGTAGGTCACGCGTGGGTTGCGCTCGATGATGTCCAGCTTTCGCCCTTCGTTGGCACAGTGGAAGTAGAAGCGACCATCGACGAAGGCGTGGTTGAGCGGCAGGGCGTAGGGCTCGCTATCGAGCGCCATGGACAGCACGCCTTGATACGTGCCAGCGATGATCCTCTCGCACGCCTCGTTGCTGTGGACTGGATGGAACTGGTCCTTCATCGCCCCCTCGGCTGCGCTGCGAACGCGTGATGCAAACGATTTCCACGCGTCGCTCCGACGGTATGCTGGAGACCTGTTCGCGTCAACTCGAGTGCGTGCCCGGCAGGCCGGGTAGCGAGGAGGGAAAGCCCATGGAACGACCGATGATCCCCATCGAGGAATACGCTCAGCGGCGGGCGCGGGCGGCGACGCTCATGGCCGAGTCCGGTTACGACGTGCTGGTAGGCAACGGCACCGAAGTCGGATGCCTCGGTCGTGCGCTACTTCAGTGCCTATTGGCCACTGTTCGAGATGGGTGGCGTGGCCATCGCGCCGGACGGCGAGGCCGCGCTGATGGTGGGCATGGAGTCGGCCGAGTTCGCGCGGGAGCGCGGCGTCATCGACAACATCCACCTGCTCAAGGAATACCGTGAGACGGCCGACCCCGAGTACCCCGGCGTGGCCGGCGTGGGCTACCGCGAGGTCTTCGAGTCGATCGGCGTGACGGACCCCGCACGCATCGGCGTGGCCGGCTGGCTGTGCACCAACATGGCCATGTACGAGGGTCTGCGGCAGGCCTATCCCGACGCCGAGATCATCAACGCCGACGAGCTCACCGCCACGCTGCGGGCGCGCAAGTCAGCAGCCGAGCTGGCCTGCCTGCGCGAGGGCTTCCGCCTCGGCGAGCTGGCGCTCGAGGCCATGCTCAAGGCCGTCAAGCCGGGCATGACCGAGCTGGAGCTGGCCGGGATCGCGGTGTCCGAGCTCTACGCCAACGGCGCCGAGGGCGAGGCCCACACGGTGTACGCCTTCGGCGGCACCAAGACGACGAACGCCATCTCGCGCAACACGCACCGCCCACTGGTGGCCGGCGAGATCGTACAGATCGACGTCGGCGGCCGAGTCGACGGCTACTCCCCGTCCGTGGGTCGACCGATCTGCCTGGGCCGCATGAGCGACAAGCAGCGGCGCCTCGTCGAGTTCTGCCGTGACATGCACTACCGCACGTTCGAGTGGGTGCAGGCCGGTGTCGTGGCCAAGGAAGTGGCGGCCCGCTACGAGCAGTTCGTGAAGGACGCGGGCATGGAGCGGCACTACCTCTACGGCCCCTGCACCGGACTCGGGCTGATGGAGGTCGAGAAGCCCTGGATGGAGGCCACCAGCGAGTACACCATCGAGCCAGGCATGACCTTCCAGGCGGACACGTTCTTCTATGACGACGACTTCGGCTGCCGCTGGGAGAACGGCCTGCTGGTGAGCGAGTCCGGCCCGGCCACGATGATCAACGAAGGCACCCACATGGACCTCATCGAGGTCGAGATCTAGGAGGCGGTCGATGCGCTACGAGATGATGCTGCCGCACCACATCAAGAGCGCCATCGACGAGGACTGGCCGATGGTCTGGCCGGTGGGACCGCTCGAGTACCACGGCCAGCACATGTCGGTGGGCATGGACACGCTCTGCGTGGTCCGGACCGCCGAGCGGCTCGAGCAGGAGATCGAGCATCGTGCTGCTGCCCACGTTCTGGTGGGGCCCGGCGAGCTACGCGGTCGAGGGACCCGAGCTCAAGGGCAGCCGTGCAGATCGAGGCCGAGCACCTCATCCCCGTGGCCGGGACATCTTCCGCAGCCTGCTGCGGGTCGGCTTCCGCAACATCCACTTCTTCATCCACCACCAGTCGGAGAACTTCTTCCAGGGCATGCCTACCGACCTGGCCTTCCGCACCGGCTGCACGCCTGGCCCTCTTCGAGTTCCTCGAGCAGGAGCGCGGGGAAGGCTGGTGGGGCGACAACGAGATGGCCGACTACTACGCCGAGCACGAGCGCGGCGCCGACCCCTTCAACTGGATCCGCGGCTGTCCCTTGATGGACGACGAGATCATCAGCCAGTACCCGTTCGACCACGCCGGCATCGGCGAGACGTCGCTGATGATGGAGCTGGCGCCCGAGACCGTGGACATGGGCTACCTCGACACCTCGAAGTGGTATCTCGAGAGCGCGAAGGAGGCCAACCGCGAGCTAGGCGCCAAGGGCGCCGAGATGGTGCTGGAGCGGATGCGCACGATCCTCACTGAGTCGAGGCTCGGTGGGTGAGCGCGCAAGGATCGACGCACCTGGTTCTTCCCTGACGGCGACATCCCTGCCCCCGGGGATGTGCCGCCCTTCGGGCACGAGTCCCTGATCATGCTCAACCCTGGTGACGAGGATTCCGAGGTGGTCATCACGGTCTACTTCGAGGACCGTGAGCCGGATGTGCTCGCGACACAGGTCGTGGGTGCGCGGCGCGTTCGCTGCATCCGACCATCAGCGATCCCATCGACGGCTACCAGATCCCGCTGGGCCAATACGCCCTGAAGCTGGAGAGCTCAGTGCCGATCGTCTGCCAGATCGGGCGCATGGACGTGCAACAGCCGAACCTGGCCTACTACACGGTCATGGGCCACCCGTCTGACTAGCGCCGCCCGGGAGACCCGGTCCCTGCGCGGACCTCAGGCAGCGTCGAGCGCTTCGAGGACCGGCGGCGAGCGACTCCACGCCCGCGGGAGTGACCGGATCGATGACGAGCTGGACGTGGCTGATGCCTGCCGCCGCGAACGCGCGCAGCGCCTGCGGCGATCTCCTCGCGGTGCGCCCGCGATCGGCGGCGCCGTGTCCCGGTCGAACGTCCGCGCGCCGGTCGCTCCGGGCAGCTCGACGTAGGCGGCCACCGTCCGGCCCACCTCGGAGGATCGCGACCGACCTCCCGACATGCGGCATCGACCAGCTCGTGCTGGTCGGCGATCCCGCCCGGATCGTTCCTGAACCACGAGTACCAGGCGTTCCACTGGCTCGACGTAGGGCATGGTGATGCGCAGCATCCGCGGGCCACTGGAGCCGATGAGCAGGGGCGGCCCCTCTGGTCGAGGACCGCGCGGGAGCAGCTCGCAGTCGCGCAACGTGTAGTACTGGCCCTCGAAGTCGATGGCACCCTCGCGCAGCAAGGTGCGGATGATGGTGAAGGCCTCCTCGAAGCGGGAGACCCGGTGATCGAAGGGGAAGCCGAAGGCGCGGTACTCCGTTTCGTTCCAGCCTGCGCCGAGGCCGAGGATCAACCGGCCGCCGCTGATCTCCTCGACGGTCATGGCCAGCTTCGCGAGCACGCCCGGCTGATGGAAGGAGGTCGAGGCCACCAAGGGGCCGATCTCCACGCGCGAGGTCACCGCCGCGATGGCCGCCAGCTGCGTCCAGGCCTCCCACGGTCCACGCGCCCCGTCGGGCTGGCGGTAGAGGTAATGGTCGCCGACCCACACCGAGTCGAGCCCGATGTCTTCTGCGATGCGGGCCATGGCGGCGAGGTCGGTCCAGCGCGGCTCGTACTCGACCTCGGGCAGCTGGACGCCGACTTTCAGCGGTCTGGGCATGAACGCTCCTCCCCTCGTGCGTAACGGTTCGATGACGGCGCGCGCTCGGAACGTGGCCTGTGTCACATTCCCGTCGCGGGTGCCAGCATACGGTCGCCGACATGAACCGGATCGCCATCGGCGCTGTGGTCGTCGCCTTCGGGCTGGCCGCTGCGATCGCACTACCAGCCATCACCACCTCTCCCCGACCAGCGAGCGCCCAGCAGGACGCTTCGGACGAGTCCGTCCCGAACCGCCCGGGGCAGATCGAGGATCCGGGTACGCCCCGGTTCTCGACCGCTGGCTGGTCCACCGACTTCACCATCAGCTCGGTACCCTTCGACGAGATCTTCTCCGGCGGACCCGGCAAGGACGGCATCCCCGCCATCAACGAGCCGGACTTCGAGTCGATCGAGGAGGCTCGCTCGTGGGTCTCCGGCGCCGGTCCCGTCATCGCACTCGAGATCGGCGGTGACGCGCGGGCCTACCCGTTGGCCGTGTTGACCTGGCACGAGATCGTCAACGACACCGTCGGCGACGTGCCGGTCATCGTCACCTTCTGCCCGCTGTGCCACACCGCGCTCGTCTTCGAACGCACGCTCGACGGTACCGTGCACGACTTCGGCGTGAGCGGCAACCTTCGACTCTCGGACATGGTGATGTATGACCGTCAGACCGAATCGTGGTGGCAGCAGGCCACGGGCCAGGGCATCGTGGGCGAGCTAACCGGCGCCAAGCTCGAGTTCGTGCCCAGCCAGCTCATCGGGCTCGACCAGTTCGCCGAGGCCTATCCTGAGGGCATGGTGCTCAGCCGCGACACCGGCTTCTCCCGCGACTACGGCCGTAACCCGTATGTCGGCTATGACACGGCCGACCAGCAGCCGTTCCTCTTCGAGGGCGTCACCGACGGTCGCCTCTCGCCCAAGGAGCGCGTGGTCACGCTCGGCGAGCAGGATAGCGATGCGCCCGTCTCGATGCCCTACTCCGAGCTACGCCAGGTCGGCGCCGTGAACCTCGAGTTCGAGGGCCGGCCCACGGTGGTGTTGTGGACCCCCGGAGCTGCCTCTGCGCTCGATGGCGACTACGTCGACGAGGGCGAGGACGTGGGCGCCACCGGCGTCTTCTCCGCCGTCGTCGATGGCCAGGCGCTGACCTTCGCTCGTGACGGGGACGAAGACGCACCGATCACCGACGCCGAGACCGGCAGCACCTGGGACATCACCGGTCGTGCCGTCGACGGACCACTGGCCGGCATGACGCTCGAGCCGATCGTCCACGGTGACCACTTCTGGTTCGCCTGGGCCGCATTTGTCCCGCACACGACCATCTGGACCACCGATGGGGTCCTGTCACTCTCGGCCGAGGAGGCTGCCTGATGAGCGAACCCGTGACGCACACGACCGAATCGGTCTGGGACTATCCGCGACCACCTCGCGTCGAGCCCTCCGAGCGACACGTACGGGTGATCGTCGATGGCACCGTCATCGCCGACAGCCGGCGCGCTGTGCGGGTCCTGGAGACCTCGCATCCGCCGGCCTGGTACCTGCCCCCTGAGGATGTCCGCACCGACCTGCTGCAGCCGACGGAGCGTCGCAGCGCCTGCGAGTTCAAGGGTGAAGCCAGCTACTTCGGTGTGGTCGTCGAGGGACGGGAGCGTCGCGAGGCTGCCTGGACCTATGTCCGGCCGCTGCCGGGCTACGAAGCGATCGCGGGCTACATCTCCTTCTACCCCGGGCGGGTCGATGAAGCCTGGATCGATGACCAACGGGTCACGCCCCAGGCCGGCGACTTCTACGGTGGCTGGATCACGCCCGAGATCAGAGGCCCGTTCAAGGGCGGCCCGGGCACTCGCGGCTGGTAGCGGTGGTCGACCGCACCAGACCCTACTGCTCCGCTCTCTGATAGGTCCGCGGTACGGGGACCGGTCGTACCAAGGTGGGGTGCACAGATGGTTCGCGGGAGCGCAGATTATGGGCAGAAATTCTCATAGCGACGCCATTCCACTGCACGGCCCTGGTCGTGAGGAACCCCTCTCCCTCACGAATGGGGGTGGAAAGGGTGACGCGAACTTTTTGCCCGGTGGCAAGGTCGGCCCCCTCCTCCCGACCTCGCCACCGGGTTTCTTCGTCTAGTACAGGTAAGGCAAGAAGCGCTTCGTCCGGGCCGCGTATGCCGGATAGCCCTCGTATCGCTGTCTCAGCCAGGCCTCCTCGCGGCGGGACTTGAGCTCGAAGAAGAGCGTCAGCACGAGCGCCAGGCCGAGGGCCAGCGGGCTGACCGAGACGAGGGCCCAACCGAAGGCGGTGAGCACCAGGCCGCCATAGATGGGGTGTCGAGCGTTGGCGTACACGCCCGAGACCACCAGCTGGGCATCGTCTCGAGGGTGGGGCACCGGCGTCAGGTTCCGGCCGAGGTCCAGCAGGCCACGTCCCACGAGCAAGGCACCGATAGCCATGAACGCAAGGCCGACCGCCAAGGCGATGGCCGGTGGTCGTGACACGGCGACCGGATCGACGAGACCAGCCAGGGCCACGGCCGCGAGCAAGGCGAACTGGATCGCGACCCAGCCCTCTCCCCGAGGGCCGAGGTCCGGAAGTCGGCTCACACCGCCCTGACTATTCCACGACCTCGGGCACGCCGATGATGTTGTAGCCGCCGTCCACGTAGTGGATCTCGCCGGTGGTGCCGCGGCTCATATCGGAGCAGAGGTAGACCGCCGAGTTGCCCAGGTCGTCGATCGACAAGGGACGACGCATGGGCGAGATCTGTTCGAACAGCTTGTGCATCTTCTTGAAGCCCGCCACGCCAGACGCCGAGAGCGTGCGCACGGGCCCGGCGCTGATGGCGTTGACCCGGATGCCGTCCTTGCCCAGATCGACCGCGAGGTAGCGCACGCAGGCCTCGAGCGAGGCCTTGGCCACGCCCATGACGTTGTAGTTGGCCACGGCCTTCACCGCGCCGTAGTAGGAGAGCGTGAGGATGGAGCCACCATCGGACATCAGCGGGCGTGCCTCTCGGGCGAGGGCCACGAGGGAGTATGCCGACACGTCCTGGGCCAGCAGGAAGCCATCGCGCGAGGTCTCGATGAACTCACCCTTGAGGTCATCCTTGTTGGCGAAGGCCACGGCATGGACCAGGATGTCCAGCTCACCGAACTGCTCCTGCCACTTGGTGAAGACGCGCGCGATGTCATCGTCGCTCTGGACGTTGCAGGGCTCCACGAAGGGGGATTCGAGCCTCGCTGCCAGCGGCTTGACGCGCTTCTCCAGGAGCGACTCGACCGAGGAGAAGCCGACCACGGCACCCTCGCGATGGAGGGCCTGGGCGATGCCCCAGGCGATGGAGTGGTCGTTGGCCAGTCCGAAGATCAGGGCGCGCTTGCCCTCCAGCAGACCCATCTGTTCCGTACCTCCTGTGACCAGCCCCCGGACGATGCTGCCGTTTCACGGCCCGCTAAGGATGCACCGGATGGGCGCTGCGTGCGCCCCGACCGGCCGCACCACCCTTCCGGGCCACAGCCCCCGGACGTTCGGGTGGTTCAGGCCACACCCCTGTCGACCGCACTATGCGAACACGTTCGAGGGGTCACTGACCGGCGATGCTCGGAAGCCGTGATGGGACCCCTCGTTCGTCCTCGAGCCGGCCGCATCGCAGCCGGAGCCGTCGGACGACCCCGGTCCCTGGGGCAATCGGCGAAGGCGCGATACAGTAGAGGCTCGATACTCCCAATTGGAGGAGTCGTGTCCTTCCTCGGACGGGTCTCTGTTCTCTCCCTTTCGCTCACCATCTGCGTGGTCCTGCTGGCTGCGCTGCTCCCCGTTGCCGCGATCGCGGCCCCTGAGGGCAAGCGCAGCGAGTACATCGTCTCGCTCTCGATAGAGGATTCAGGCCGAGCCATCAAACCCTCGAACCGCGTCGCCAAGCAGCGCATCCGCCAGCGCGCGAAGGCCGCCCGGGAGACGACCGAGCAGGTCAGCAAGCGGCACGGCGTCAAGGCCCGCTACCGCTTCGACGCGGCGGCCATCGGCTTCTCGGCGAGGATGACGCCGGCCGAGGCTGCGGAGCTCGCCTCCGACCCGAGCGTCGCCAATGTCCGAGTCGCGCGCCGGTTCAAGGTCGCCGGCCAGGTCACGCCGGCTGGCATCGAGCGTGTGATGGCCACGACCGGGGGTGCGGGTCCCGACGTCGATGCGCAGGTAGCGGTGGTGGACACGGGCATCGGCCCGGCCACAGGCGATGGCACGCCGATCGCTTCGGGAAGCTCGGAGCTCAACATCCGCGGCGGCGTCAATTGCTCCGACGACCCTGGCGCCACCGACGAGCGCTGGGGTGACATCGACGGCCACGGCACTCACGTGGCGGGGATCATCGGTGCTCGTGACAACGGTGTGGGCACCGTCGGGGTGGCACCCGGTGCCAACCTCTGGTCAGTGCGCGTGTTCAACGGTGGCGGCGGCAGCGAGGCCTCGGTGATGTGCGGCCTGAACTGGGTGATCGCCACGTACGCGAACGACATCCCGGACATCGACGTCGTGAACATGAGCATCCAGGGTCAGCGGATCGACTACAAGGAGAACTGCGGCGCCATCCTCGCCGATCCCCGGGCGGACGGGATCCAGCAGATGGTCTGCACCCTCACCGAGACGCTGGGTGTCCCAGTGGTCGCTTCAGCCGGCAACAGCAGCATCAACGCCAACGAGAGTGCGCCCGGCGGCTACGACCAGGTCATCAGCGTGGGCGCCATGACCGACACGGACGGTACGGGTGGTCAGCAAGGTCCGCGGGCCGGTTGCGGCTACGGCGATCAACGGGACGACACCTTCGCCACCTACAGCAACTACGGCGTGGACGTGGACATCGTGGCTCCTGGCACGTGCGTGCCCTCCACCAACAAGAACGACATGGACGGCGCGCCGGTCTACATGACCGGTACTTCGATGGCCGCACCGCACGTGACCGGTGCCATCGCGCGCTACGTGGCCGCGCGAGGCAAGCCCGCCTCCACCGGCGTGATGCGCCAGCTCATCCGCGCCTCCGGGCGCATGGACTGGGATGCCAAGAGTGACCCGGTCTGGTTCGGCGTCAACGACCCCAATCCGCCCAACCGGGTACTCGATGTCGCCGCCCTCACCGGACCCGCGGCCATCAAGACCTTCGTCTATCACGACAGCTTCACGGTAGGGGGAGCCCAGCGGAACCGCACCACGCGCGTCGACATCCAGCGCGGCGGCGGCTACGGCGCCCCCGTCAACCTTGGGCTCTCTGGCCTCCCAGCGGCCTCAGGACGAGCGACCTTCGCCGACTCCAGCCTGACCGGGTTCGGGCGCAACGAGCTCGGCACCAATCTGGCCCTGAACCTCAGGAAGAAGAGTCGCAACGGCGTCCACGCGCTACAGATCACCGCCGCCGGTGCGGGCGTGGACGGGGCCAAACCGCGGACACTCACGCTCACCATCGACCGCACCGGCCCGAAGGTGACGGCGCTGGGACCGAAGATCAGGGGCGGACGAAATCCCATCACGCCAAGGGGCACCGCCCAGGTGTTCATGCGATGGATCGCCCGCGACACGCTCAGCCCGGTCAAGACGGAACGACTCCAGCGCAAGGTCGGTGCCGCCGCCTGGAAGGATGCCGGTGTGGCCGGCGTCTCGAGCGCGCGCGTGTCGCTCAAGCCCGGACAGGCCAACAGGTTCCGGGTCAGGACCAGCGACACGGTCGGCAATACCAGGACGAGCACGCCAGTCGCCGCACGCCTCGTGATTCGTGACTCCACCTCGAACCTGTGGGACGTCATCGGCGGCGCGTGGAAGACGAAGAAGGTGAAGAAGGCCTTCGGCGGCTCCATCCTGCTGGCCAAGGGTCCCGACGCCGGCCTCAGGACCGAATTGAAGGGCAAGGCCGCAGCCATCGTGGCGGCGGTCGGGCCAGGCCGTGGCAAGTTCCGAGTGCGAGTGGACGGCGGCGCCTGGCGCACCGTCAACACGAAGGCCGCCTCAGCCGGTCACCGCAAGGTGGTTTGGAGCATCCGCCTGGGCCCCGGGACGCACACCCTGGTCATCCGGGAGCTGACCGGTCACACCGCCATCGACGGGCTGCTCATCGTTCGCTGAGCGCGCGGCGGTAGGCGGCCTCGTACTGCCCGGCCGGTTTGCGCCAGGAGTGGTCGCCATCCATGCCGGCCGCCTGGATGGCGCGGAAGCGCACCTGATCGTCCATGGCGACGAGAGCACGTCGCACCGCATCCACCAGCGCGCCTGGCTGGGCCGGTCCGAAGACGAAGCCGTTGCCGTGCTCGGGGTCTTCGTCGGCGTCGACGACGGTATCGGCCAAGCCGCCGACCGCACGCACGACCGGCGGGGTGGCGTAGCGCATGGCGATGATCTGGCCCTGCCCGCATGGCTCGAAGCGGGAGGGCATGAGGAACAGGTCGGCACCTGCGTAGATACGCCGGGCCTCGTCGCGATCGAAGCGCTCGAGCACCGCGATGCGGTCAGGGTGTTCCGAGGCCAGCTCCTGCAGCCCGGCCACCAACTCCCGATGACCGGTGCCGAGCACGATGAGCCGAGCACCCATGGCCACCAGCTCCGGGGCGGCCCCGGTCACGAGGTCGAAGCCCTTCTGGGGATCGAGCCGCCCGATGACGCCCAGCAGCGGCCCCTCGGGATCGAGCCCATTGCGGTTCACGAGGTCGACCTTGGTGCGGGCCTTGGGCGCGACGTCGGTAGCGTCAAAGGGCGCGACGAGGGCCTGGTCGGTAGCCGGGTCCCAGAGGCCGGTGTCGATGCCGTTGATGATGCCCACGTAGCGATCGCCGCGGGCGCGCAGGGCATCGTCGAGCCCGGCTCCGAACTCCGGCGTGAGCGACTCGCGCGCGTAGGTGGGGCTCACGGTGTTGACCATGTCGGCGACCCCGATGGCCTCGCGCAGCAGGTCGACCCCTTCGGGTCGGCCCACGCTGCCGGGCAGGTCGAGCTGCCAGGCGTCTGTGCGCGGGGTCCAGCCGTGATAGGCGAGGTTGTGACAGGTCAGCATCGTGGCTGCGCGGGCCAGCAGCGCATCGCCTCGGTAGCGACCGCGCAGCGAGAGCAGCACCGGGCCCGCCTGCCAGTCGTGGCCGTGGATGATGTCGACTGGCCGCGCCTCTGCGCGGATGGCTTCGAGCGCGGTCCGGCCAAGGAGCGTGAAGCGCGCCGCGTTGTCAGCGTAGTCCGCGGCCCCGTCCATGTAGTAGCTGTCGCGATCGAATGACGGCGCGTGCTCGACGAGTCGGAGACGATAGCCGTCGGCCTGACCGCTCCAGAGGTTGACGGTCTCGTGCCGCGAGCCCCCCTGAGGGTCCCCGACCGGCACGCGCAGCTCCAGCGGCACCAGGCCCTCCGGCGGGATCAGACCGCGGTACCAGGGCAGGTAGACGTCGACCTCGTGTCCGGGTCCGGCAGGCGGGGTCGTACCGAGGGCTCGTGAGAGCGCGTCAACCACATCGGCCAGTCCGCCAGTCTTGGCCCAGGGCTCGCACTCGGAAGCCACCATCGCGATGCGCATCGTGCGGGTGATGGTACGCGGTGCGGGCGGAAGTGCTGGTATCCCACGCGGATAGTGCCCAGCCACGGTAGGCTATCCGCCGTCATGCCCTTCCGAACCTCTATCTCGACCTTGCCTACCCCTGACCATCGCCTGCCGCCGGCACTCGAGGGTCTTCACCGTCTCGCCTACAACATGTACTGGTCCTGGCATCCCGAGGTGCGCTCGCTCTTCGCGCGCATCGATCGCCGGGTCTGGCTCAACTACCGCAGCCCGGTAGCGGTGCTGCGAGTCCAGCGCGACTGGACATCGCTGCTCGACGATCCCGACTTCATGGTCCAGTACCAGAGCATCCTCAAGGCCTTCGACGTGTACATGGCCAACGGCAGCGAGCACTGGTTCGCTCGCCAGCACGGTGAGAAGATCGATGGGCCGGTGGCCTACTTCTGCGCCGAGTACGGCCTGCAGGAATCACTGCCCATCTATTCGGGCGGCCTCGGCGTGCTCGCCGGCGACCATTGCAAGGCGGCTTCCGACATGGCCCTGCCGTTCGTGGCGGTGGGCCTCTTCTACCGGCGTGGCTACTTCCGCCAGAACATCGATGCCGACGGCCATCAGGAGCACGGCTACTTCAACCTCGATCCGGCGCGTCTGCCGCTGCAGCGCGCCGTCGATCGGCTGGGCGAACCGCTGCTGGTCAGCGTAGAGCTGCCCGGACGCATGGTCTACGCGGCCGTGTGGTTGGTGCAAGTCGGGCGCGTGCCGCTGCTGCTGCTCGATACCGACATCCCCGAGAACGCCGAGAGCGACCGGCCCATCAGCCACATCCTCTACGTCCGCGGTCGCGAGATGCGCCTGCACCAGGAGCTCATCCTGGGCGTGGGCGGCGTCCGCGCCCTGCGCAAGCTCGGCATCTCGCCCGCGACCTGGCACCTCAACGAGGGCCACTCCGCGTTCATGCTCGTGGAGCAGGCGCGTGAGCTGGTCGCCGAAGGCGCCTCCCTCAAGGAGGCCCTCGCGCAGGTCCGCTCCCAGGCTGTCTTCACCATCCACACGCCGGTGCCGGCCGGCAACGAGCGCTTCTCGGCGGCCCTCGTGCGCGAGCTGACCGCCCCCGAAGCCAAGGCCTCGGGCATCGACATCGAGCAGATCCTGCAGATGGGCCTGGGCGTGGACGGTGATACCAGCCAGTTCGACATGACCGCCTTCGCACTGCGCAACACCTCAGCGGCCAACGGCGTCAGCCACCTGCATGCTCGCGTCGCGGACGCGACCTGGTCTCCCATCATCGACCACCACATCCGGGGCATCACCAACGGGGTACACCCGCCCACCTGGGTCGGCCGACCCATGCGCAAGGTCTTCGCAGGGCTGGGGGCTGATCTCGATCACCAGGAGACCGAGCGCGAGGACGACCGCTTCTGGGAGCGCATGAACCTGGTGCGCGATCGCGACCTGTGGGCGGCACACCTGCAGCAGAAGACCGCGCTGCAGGAGTACGCGCGCATCCGCCTGCGCCGGCAGCTGGCTCGCCACGGCGAGGCGCCCGAGACGCTCGCGGAGCTGAGCGACATCCTCGACCCGCAGGTGCTGACCATCGGCTTCGCCCGACGCATGGCCACCTATAAGCGCGCCTCGCTGCTGTTCAGCGACATCGCGCGCATCACCCGCATCATCACCGACGCCGATCGGCCGGTGCAGTTCATCTTCGCCGGCAAGGCCCATCCCGCCGACCGACCGGGCCAGGGTGTGATCCAGACGATCTTCGAGCACAGCCGCTCGGAGGCCCTGCGCGGTCGGATCTTCATCCTCGAGGACTACGACATGCGCGTCGGCCGGCACCTCGTGCAGGGCGTCGACGTCTGGCTCAACAACCCGCGCCGGCCCCTGGAAGCCTCGGGCACGTCCGGCCAGAAGGCCGCCATGAACGGGGTCATCAACGTCTCGATCCTCGACGGCTGGTGGGACGAGGGTTTCCACGGTAACAATGGCTGGGCCATCGGTGGCCGCGAGACCAACCCCGACGATGGCGCGCAGGACTGGGCCGATGCCCAGGACCTCTACCGCCTGCTGGAGAAGGAGATCGTGCCGCTCTGGTATGACCGCGATAGCGACGGCCTGCCCCAGGGCTGGCTCGATCGCATGCGCGAGGCCCAGCGCACCTCGCTGTGGGACTTCAGCACCACGCGCATGCTGGCCGAGTACGTCGAGGAGATGTACCTGCCGGCCGCCAAGGCCGCCTCGGCCCACTGACCGCCACCAGGACCGCGCTCGCCCGGTCAGCGGCGCCGCGGATCTTCGGTCACCAGCCAGCGGGTCCAGCTGAAGGCCCGCTCGAAGCCGAGCGACGAGTAGACGCTCACCGCGGGGTCGTTGTCCTCGCGGACCGAGAGCCACACCAGGCGGTTGCCGGTGGCGATGCCCGCACGGGTGCCGATGGTGGTGATGAGCGTGCCGTAGCCCTCGCCGCGCCGCTCCTCGACCACGCCGATGCCCTGCAGGCCGGCGGCGCCCTGCCCTTGCGCGAGGCGGGCCACGGCCACCGGCTCATCGCCCAGCCACACCACCCAGGCCCGCAGACGGCCGGCCTCGAGCGCGGAGCCGATGGCCGCCCGGCGGCGGTCGGCCTGGTCGGCGCCGATGCCGAAGATCCGGCGCTCCAGCTCCTCGTGCACCTCGAGCGCCGACGCTCGCACCGCCTCGATGCGCAGGCTGGGGTCAAGGTGGGGCACGACCGCCGCACGTCCGCTGACCATGACCGTCTCGCTCACGACCGGCATCCAGCCTTGTCGCTCGAGCTCGGCCGGCAGCTCCGGCGGATGCTCGAGCCGGTCGGTCAGCAGCAGGGAGGGCCAGGTGTTCTCGTCGAGCATGCGGACGCGGACGCGCGCGAGGGCATCGGCCCAGGTCACCGCGTCCCAGCGGGGCCGAGCCGCGTAGGTCAGGTCGGGACCCGATCCGGGACCACGCACGAAGGTGATGCGGAGCTCCTCGTCATCGGTGACCTCCGCACCCTCCTGGCCCGGCAGCACCACGAGGTGCCGGTGGATGGCCTCGAGCTCGTCGAGGCTCGGTGGATCGATCTCGGGGAGGGCTTCCTCGCGGGGACGGGCAGAGTCCGGACGACGGATGGGCGAGTCGGGTCGGAGCTCGCTCACGCGCCCTCGACCCCGAGATCGCGCAGCACCAGCTCGCGGCACCACTTCACCGGCGGAGTGCCGTAGCTGATGACCTGCTCGAGGTGGGTCCGCAGCTCGAACCCGGGTGACGCGGCCAGGCCGCCGCGGATGTGCTGCCGGGGCACGGCGCCAGGGCCGGCGCCGGCGGCTGCGGCCAGCCGCTGGCGGACCTCCATCTCGAGGTCCCACATCTCGAGTGAGCCCACGAAGTAGGTCGAGAGCTGGGTCGAGCTGATGCGGGCACGCAGCCACTTGCCACGAGCCTCGTCCCGTTCCTGCCAGGCGCCGTCGACCATCAGCGCCATGGCCTCGTCCTCGGTCATGTCCGCGGTGTGCGTCTCGACGTCGAGGATGGCGTTGACCACCGCGCGCAGATACATCTTCCAGTGCGAGAGGGCGAAGCCCGGATCGTCGGCGGCGTAGCCTGCGTCGTACATCACCTGCGTGACGTAGACGGCCCAGCCCTCCGCGAACATGCCGCTGGTGAAGACCGTGCGGGCAAGGGAGTCGCAGGCATTGGAGGCGGCCAGCTGGAGGTAGTGTCCGGGGATGCCCTCGTGGATGCTGAGGGTGCGCAGCGCGGCGTCGTTCTCCTCGCGCAGGTAGGAGGCCACCGCGTCGGGCCCCTGGCTCTCGTCGGGCGGGGTAATCCAGAAGTGCGACTGCTGGCCGCGATCGAGCGGACCGGGGCTGTCGAGGAAGGCGCGCGCGGCGGCACGCAGGAAGACCGGCGTCCAGGTGATCCTCAGCGGCTCATCGGGGAGCGTGATGAGCTCGTGCTCACGCACGAAGTCGCTGATGCGCTCGATCTCAGCCTCGCAGTAGCTGATGAGGCCGTCGGGCGACTGGTGCTGGTCGGCGATGGCGTCGAGCACACGCTGCACGATGGCTGACTCGGCCGCGGTGTCATCGTCCGCGACCTCGGGCAGCGGCTCGCCGGCGATCCAGATGGGCCACAGCTCGCGGGCGAGGCGGAGCATCTCAGCTCGGACCGCGTGATAGTCGGACCAGGCACGGGCGCGCAGCTCATCGGGCGTGAGCTCCGAGCCAAGGGTGAAGCGCAGCTTCTGGGCGAAGAGCTCGGAGCCCAGCCGACCCTCGCCCTGCGCGCGATTGCGGACATCGGTGTCGAGGCCCTCCCGGAAGACCTCGAGGGCGATGGTGGCGGCGGTGGCGGCGGACTCCAGTGGAGCGAGCAGCTCCGGAGCCTCGCCCGTCGCGCTGCGTCGACGCGCCTCGTCGAGGGTCTGCTCGACCAGCGCGGTCACGCCGGAGAGCTGTCCCAGCGCCGTCTCGAGCTGCAGCAGCGCCACCGGTCGGCCGGGCAAGCCGGTCAGTCCGGCCAAAGCCGCCCGGGTCAGCTGCGGCAACCCCTCGAGGCGCGAGAGCAGCGAGGCGCCACGAACGGACCATGGCGCGTACTCACGGGCGAGCACACCGAACAGGCCGCCGCCCATGAGGTAGACGATCTCGAGCGCGTCCCATGCCTGTGCGCGCAGGACCTCCTCGCCGAAGACGACCTTTTCGATCTCGTCGAGCAGGATCTGGCGATCGATCGACTCGTGGGCTGTGAGCTGCGACGTGCCGGACGCCTCGAGCCGGGCACGGTGTCCCGCGAACGTCTCGAGGCGCGACGCTCGACCATCCTCGCTGAGGTCTGGCCAACGACCGTCGACCCGGTGGTAGCCGGCATCGGTGCCCCACGTGGGATAGGCCTCGAAGAGGTCGACGAGGAAGTCGACCACGGCGGTCTCGAAGGGGGTGCGCGGCTGGGGCAGTCCATCGGGACGGAGCGCGTCGGTCACAGGTTCTCCGGGTGGCTAGCTGAGGTATCGGGTGCATCGTACGTCGCCTCGGGCGGGCCGGCGCGAGCCCTCCGTGGACGAGCGTCCGCGCGCGTCGCGGTACCCTTGGCCTTCGATGGCCGAGACCTCCTCTACCCCCCACGCGCGCCGGGCATTCGCTGAGCGCATCGCCACGCGTCCGCTGCTCCTCGACGGCGCCATGGGCACGCTCCTGTTCAGCCGGGGCACACCCCAGCGCGCCTCGCTCGACGAGCTGGTGCTCAGCCGCCCCGATGTGGTCAGCGCCATCCATCGGGAGTACATCGCGGCCGGGGCTGACATCATCGAGACCGACTCGTTCACGGCCAATCGCCACCACCTCGAGCCGCTCGGACTAGCCGACCGAACCGGGCTGATCAACCGCCGCGCAGCACAGCTGGCCCGGGAGGCCCGCGAGGTGGCCGGCGTGGACGTCCTGGTGGCCGGCTCGATCGGGCCGGTCAGCTCACCGCTCCATGGTCCGGGCCACGTCTCGACGAAGACCGCTGCCGGCTCGGTCACCGAGCAGCTGGAATCGCTGCTCGAAGGTGGCATCGACGTCGTCCAGCTGGAGACGTCGAGCGACCTCGAGCACCTGCTGGCATCCCTCGAGGCAGCACGACGACTGTCCGATCTGCCGGTCGTGGCCTCGCTCACGTTCGGCGAGGATCTTCGCCTCGCCGACGGCACCGATCCGGCGAGCGCTGCCCGGGCGCTGCACCAAGCCGGCGTCGACGTGATCGGCGTCAACTGCGGCGCTGGCCCCATCGCCGGCATCGATGCCCTCGAAGCCATGGCCGTCGCTGCCGGTGGCACACCCCTGCTGATCATGCCCAATGCCGGCCTCTCGGGTCGCGTCGGGGGCGAGTTCGTGTGGGCCGCCGAGCCGTCCTACTTCGCCGAGGAGGTGCCCCGCTTCCTGGCCGCCGGCGCCCGCCTCATCGGTGGCTGCTGTGGCACCACGCCCGAACACATCGCGGCCATGCGCCAGGCTCTCGATCGCGAAGTGGCTCGGCGCGCGAGCACAGTGAACCTGGAGCCCGCGCCGGCGCCGGTGGAGACACCCACCCCCGCGCCCCGGCCTCGGACCGCGAGCGACGATCGAGCAGCGACCGCCACGCCCGACGCTCCGCCGCCCACCGGCCTGGCCCGGAAGCTGGCTGAGGGCCGCTTCGTCATCAGCGTCGAGATCGATCCACCACGCTCGGTGCGCATCGAGCGCACGCTCGGCTCGGCACAGCTCATCCGCGATGCCGGCGCAGACCTGGTCAACATCAGCGACAGCGCCATGGCCCGCGTGCGCATGGGTGCCATGGCCGTGGGCTTCGCCATCCAGCGCGACCTGGAACTCGAGTCGCTCATCCACTTCACAACGCGCGACCGCAACCTGATGGCCCTGGAGTCGGAGCTGCTGGGTGCGCACGCGCTGGGCATCCGTGACGTCCTCGCGCTGACCGGCGACCCACCACGCGTAGGCGACTACCCCAGCGGCACCGGCATCTGGGACATCGACAGCATCGGCCTCATCGGCATCCTGCAGCGGCTCAACCGCGGCGAGGACCAGGCCGGGCGACCCATCGGCGCCCCGGCCGGCTTCACCATCGCCTGTGCGCTCGACCCCACGGCTGAGGACCTCGAGGCGGAGATCGACCGGCTGGCCGGCAAGGTCGAGGCCGGCGCCCACCTCATCATGACCCAGCCGATCTACGCGGCCGCCCAGTGGGACCGCTTCATGGAACGGGCCTCGGTGCGCTGGGGTGACCGCCTGCCGCTGCCGGTGCTCTTCGGGGTGCTGCCCCTGCACACCGCGCGCCACGCCGAGTTCCTCCACAACGAGGTCCCGGGCATCACGGTCCCCGACGACGTGCGCGCAGCCATGCACGCGGCCGGCGACCGCGGCGCGGAGGTCGGGCTCGAGCAGTCGCTCGAGCTGCTCGCGAGCATGCGACGATACGTGGACGGGACGTACATCATGCCCAGCTTCGGACGCTACGAGCAGTCGGCTGAGCTGGTTCGACGCGTGCGCGCGGAGCTGGCCGAGGTGCGGGCGTGAGCCGCTGGCGCTCCCTTGGAGCGGTCATCTCGCTGGCGCTGATGCTGTTGCTGACACTGGCGCCGCTGGCGGCCGCCCAGCAGCTCACCTACGCCCCGAGGGGCCAGGACCAGCACATCTCCGACCAGGCCCGGGTCTTCGACGGCATCAACGAGACGCAGATCAACGATGAGCTGGCCACCCTCGCGGAGGAGACGGGCATCGACATCGTGGTCTACACCCAGACCAAGTCGAAGGTCGGCAACCGCAGAGACGCCCGCAGGGAAGCTGCCGCGCTGCTCGAGGAGTGGAACGTGGGCGCGGAGTCCGGCCTCGGCGCGGTGATGTTCTGGAATGTCAACGACGACGGCACCGCCACCAGGACCGGCGTGGCCCTGACCGATGCCTGGACAGCTGAGGAGCTGACGGCCATCGACGACTCGGTCAACCTCGCCACCCGCTCGACCCTGGAGGTGGGCGCCTTCGTGGATGCCATGCGCGTGGGCATCACGGAGCTCGAGGACCAGCTCATCACGCAAGGCACACCGACCGTCACGCCGCCACCGGGTGGCAGCACGGGCGGCACGAGGTCGAGCCCGTCTTCGGCCAGTGACGGCCGCCGGCCGACCAGCGGGCTGCAACCACCAGCCGGTCCGCCGTTCCCCGATCCCATCAACACGGTCGCGGTCTACGACTACGCCGAGGTCATCAGCCCTGAGGTGATCACCCGCCTCGACCGAAGCATCGACACGATCGAGGAGCGGACCGGCGCCGAGATCGTCATCTACACCCAGACCAAGCCGTCGGCTGACACGCCTGAGGCGACCAAGCGCGACGCTATCGCGCTCATCGACCAGTGGGGCGTCGGCCGCGAGGGCTTCGACGACGGCATGGCCATCTTCTTCAACCTCAGCGACGAGTGCCACGGCCAGGTGCAGCTCTACGCTGCCCCCGGCTATCGCGCCGCCTACCTGACCAACGAAGAGCGCCAGGCCGTCTTCGAGGAGCAGATGCTGCCGTTCCTGCGTGAGTGCGACTTCGACGAGGCGCTGCTGAGCGCGCTGCGCGAGATCGATGACGCCGCCACCGCCGAGCATGCGCGGGCCCTGCAGCTGGCGCGGCAGGTCGACGCCATGGCCGGATTGGTGGTGGCGCCGCTGCTGCTGGTCGGACTCGTCGGCTGGGCCGGCTGGTCGTGGCTGCGCTATGGCCGCGATCCCGAGTACCTCGACGACGACTCCATCCTCATGCCGGCTCCACCGCCGGGCCTCTCCCCGGCCGCAGCGGCGGTCATCATCGACGGCCGGGCCAGACGTCATGCGCTGACCACGGCCATGGTCGACCTTGCCTCTCGCGGCGAGATCAGCTTCCGCTCCAAGGTGGGCGACCCCAGGGAGCTGTCGATCGATATCACCGTGCCCGACCAGCGTGATGCCCGCCTCGCCCGCAACCGCCGTCGGCCGCTGGGCAGCGCCGAGGCCTATGCCCTCGACGAGCTCAAGAAGCTGGGTGGTGCGATCCGCACCATCGACCCGGACGAGGTGCCCAGGTTCGCCAAGGCCGTCGATGGCTTCGACGAGCGCCTCGAGCAGGTGGTGGCCTCCAATAGCTGGTTCGCGGAAGCGCCCAGCGACGCCATCGATCGCTGGTCACGTCGGGGCGCGGTGGTGCTGATCGGCGGCCTGGCCGGGCTCTTCTTCGGCATCAAGCTGCCCAGCAGCGGCCTCGTGCTGGTCGCTGTCGCGGCCATCGCGGCGGCGGTGTCCATCTTCGTCATCGCCCGGGCCATGCCGCAACGCACGATGGAGGGCGCACGCATGTACGCGCAGCTGGCGGCCTACCGGCGGACGCTCGGGCGCACGCTCGAGGCCTCCCGCACCATGGACCAGGTCGTGAGCAGCAAGGCCCTGCCCTGGGTGGAGACGCCCGACCAGGCCGTGGTCTGGGCCTACGCCCTGGGGCTCCACGAGGAAGCGGAGGAAGTGCTCGAACGATCGATGGAGGACGTGCGCACCGGCGCTGCCTCCCCGACCCGGACCTACTTCCCACTGTGGTACAGCCTCGGTGCCCGGGAGGGTGCTCGCATCAGCGGCAGCACCAGCCGGGCCCCCACGGCGGGGCTCTTCTCCGAGGGCGTGGTACCCGATTTCACCTCCATGACCGCCGCACTGGGCAGCATCGGCAGCCCTCCGGCCTCCTCGGGCAGCGGTGGTGGTGGTTTCAGCGGCGGTAGCTCCGGTGGCGGAGGCGGTGGTGCCGGTGGTGGTTTCTAGGCGCTCGCAGACGCCCATCCCCGCACCTCGGCAGGCCGCTTCCACACCGATGGCGCAGGTCGCCTAGTCTGTAGCCATGGGTGCGAGCGACACGATGGAGATCTTCTTCGAGAAGCTGAACAACGGTGACCGCCAGGGTGCGGTCGACCTCATGGATGAGCGCATCGAGATGCGCGTGCACGTGCGGGATGGCTTCCGTGCGCTCCGCGGCGTGGCCCAGGTGGGCGGCTGGTTCCTGCGTGGCGATGCCGGTCTCAGGATGGTGCCCGGTGAGGTCCGCGACATGGGCAACACCTACGAGACGGACCTGCTGGTGCTCCGCCCCGACGTGCCCTCGCAGCACATCGATGCCACCTTCCGCATCGAGGCCGGCAAGATCACCAGCATCAACCTCGCCTCGAACTGATCCAGCCTAGGGTTCGGGCGTGGCGTTGCGCCAGCCCGGCGGGCAGCTGAAGCCCTCGGGCGGGATCTCGAGGCGCGCCCCGAGCACGACCAGGTTCTTGTTGGCGATGCCGTTGAGGCACTGCAGGTGGTTCACCTTCACCCCGAACTTGTCGGCGATGCCGGAGAGCGAGTCGCCGGACTTGACGCGGTAGAAGCTGGGATTGGGCTTGGCCGTGCGCTGGGGCTCCTCGCTGGGTGCCGCGGTCACCGTCGGCGCCCGGGTCGCCAGCGGTTGGAACGAGGGCCCGGCTGAGGGCGACGCTGCCGCGACCGGCGCAGGTCCATCGCCGCCACCGATCTGCGTTGCCACCAGGAAGACCACGATCGACACCAGCAGGATGCCCAGCACCCCCAGCAGGATCGGCGGCGTGACGCCATAGCGGCGGCCGACCAGTGGCTCGTGACCGGGCGGATCAGCGTAGAACCACTCCCCCGAGCCACGTGAGCGGATGGGCTCCTGCGGCGGCTTGCGGCGACGCATCGGCAGGGCGGCCGGGATCCTGGGGGCCGTCGTGGCCTCGACGATCACCTCCGTGGCGCCCTCGTCCTCCGCGTCCTCCTCGTCCGCTTCGTCAGCGAGCTCGTCCTCTTCGAGATCCTCGGCCTCCAGCTCGGCCCGCTCGTCCCAGGGCGCCTCCGCCCAGGCCGAGGCCGAGACCCAGTCGAGCTGCTCGGTGGTCTTGACCTCCTCGGGATCGGCCGGTTCGGCCAGGCCGAAGAGGCCACCTTCGGGCGTGGGTGGTAGTGGTTGCTCTCCTGCCACGGCGGGATCGGCTCCGGCGGCCGGCGCGCCAGCCGCAGTCTCGGGTGCAGAGATGCCGGAGCCCCAGGCCCGCTGGGCCACCTCGGTCAGGTAGGCCGGCTCCGCGGCATTGCGAGCGGCCCACGCGAGGAACACCGAGCACTTCGCGAAGTCGGGCGAATAGCAGTGCTCGGACTGGTACACCAGATCGCGCCTGCGGGGCGCCCGCTCGGCGTAGCAACGGTTGCTCTCGTCCGGAGTGTCCGCGCGCCGATCACGGTCCTCGGCGAGCGCCACGAACGGGCAGACCGAGGGGCCGGCAGCCGGCGACGGTCTCGAATCTGTCACGGCCCGATGATACGGCCGCGTCGCACATGAGGCCTGTGGTGGCCTGCCGCCGACATGCAGAAGCGGTGAGCCCCTGGGCAGTGGGGCCCACCGCGGATGAAGTGCGGCGAGCGGCGGAGCACGTCGCCCGCAGGGAGTCGGAGGCTAGGCGGCCGACTCCTCCCCTTCGAGCTCGACCTCGGGCTCAGGGCTGGTGCGCACGACCATGCCGGCGCCGACGGTGTCGGAGGTGGCCTCGTCGATGAGGATGAACCCGCCGGTGGCACGGCTCATGCGGTACTCGTCGAGCAGCAGCGGTGTGCTGGTGCGGATGCGGACACGACCGATCTCGTTGAGGCCGAGCTCATCGGCCGACTGGTCACGCTGCAGGCTGTTGACGTCCATGCGGTAGCGCAAGTCATCGACGATGGCCTTGGCCGAGCGCGTGGCGTGCTTGATGACGTAGCGGCCACCCGGACGAAGTGGCTCGTCGGCCATCCAGCAGACCATGGCCTCGAAGTCGTTGGTGATGTCGGGCTGGTTGTGCGGCCGGCAGATGAGGTCACCGCGGGCGACATCGACGTCGTCCTCGAGCTGCATCACCACCGACAGCGGCGGCCCGGCGACCTCCAGCTCACCGTCGAAGGTGCGGATCTCCTTGACCTTGGAGCGCTTGCCCGAGGGCAGCACGATCACGTCGTCACCCCTCTTGAAGGTGCCCGAGGCGATCTGGCCGGCGTAGCCACGGAAGTCGTGGTGCTCCTCGCTCTGTGGCCGCACGACCCACTGCACCGGGAAGCGCACGTCGATGAGGTTGACGTCGGAGCCGATGTAGACGTGCTCCAGGTGATACAGCAGCGAAGGACCCTGGTACCAGGGCATGGCCATGGAGCGCTGCACCACGTTGTCGCCATGGAGGGCGCTGATGGGGATGAACTGGATGTCGTGGACGTCCAGCTTGGCGGCCCAATCGGAGAACTCTTCGGTGATGCGGTTGTAGACGTCCTCGTCGTAGCCCACGAGGTCCATCTTGTTGACCGCCACCACGATGTGGGGGATGCCCAACAGGGCCGCGATGAAGGCGTGCCGGTGCGACTGCTCGAGGACACCGAGGCGGGCGTCGATGAGCACGATGGCGAGGTCGGCGGTGGAGGCCCCGGTGACCATGTTGCGCGTGTACTGCACGTGGCCGGGGGTGTCCGCGATGATGAACTTGCGCTTGGGCGTGGCAAAGTAACGGTAGGCCACATCGATGGTGATGCCCTGCTCGCGCTCGGCGCGGAGGCCGTCGGTCAGGAGGGCCAGGTCGACCTGGTGGTTGCCGCGGGCCGCGCTGGTGCGCTCGATGGCCTGCAGCTGGTCCTCGAAGATGCCCTTGGAGTCGTAGAGCAGGCGCCCGATCAGCGTGGACTTGCCGTCGTCGACCGAACCGGCGGTGGAGAAACGAAGCAGATCCATGCTAGAAGTAGCCTTCCTTCTTGCGGTCTTCCATGGACGTCTCGCTGAAAGAGTCGTCAGCACGGGTGGCGCCGCGTTCGGTGATACGGGCGGCTGCGGTCTCGGCGATGATGGCCTCCAGGTCGGCGGCATCGGAGTTGACCGCGCCGGTGCAGGTCATGTCGCCGACGGTGCGGTAGCGCACGACCATCTTCTCCACGGTCTCATCCGGGCCGGGCGCCAGGTGGGGGCCGGTCGAGAGCCACATGCCGTCGCGCCGAAAGACCTCACGCTCGTGGGCGAAGTAGATCTGCGGGACCTCGATGCCCTCATGCTCGATGTACTGCCATACGTCCATCTCCGTCCAGTTGGAGATGGGGAACACGCGCATGTGCTGGCCTTGGCGGATGCGGCCGTTGTAGAGGCCCCACAGCTCGGGGCGCTGCGACCGCGGCTCCCACTGGCCGAACTCGTCACGCAGGCTGAAGATGCGCTCCTTGGCGCGGGCCTTCTCCTCGTCACGACGGGCGCCGCCGAAGACAGCGTCGAACTTGTGCTCGGTGATGGCATCGAGCAGGGTCGTGGTCTGGAGGCGGTTGCGGGACGGGTTGCCAGGCTCCTCCCGGACGCGGCCCTTGTCGATGGACTCCTGCACCGAGGCCACGATGAGGCGCTCACCCAGCTCTTCCACGCGACGATCGCGGAACTCGAGGACCTCCGGGAAGTTGTGTCCGGTGTCGATGTGCATGACCGGGAAGGGGAACTTCGCGGGGCGGAAGGCCTTCTCGGCGATGCGCAGCAAGACGATGGAATCCTTGCCGCCGGAGAAGAGCAGGACCGGCCGCTGGAACTCGGCAGCGACCTCTCGCATGATGAAGATGGACTCTGCCTCGAGGGCTTCCAGGTGTGTGGCGCGGTGCCGCACGACACGCTCGCCTGCTGGTCTCGTTTCGATCATCTCGTGGGGGTCGTCCTCTGCTTCAGCGTCTCCACGACGACGGTGCGTCGCTATGCTACCCTTTCCCGACCGAAGTGATAGACATTATCGGGTTAATCAGGTAAGTGGGGAGTATACCCACATCTATCGAGTGCCGCGCACGCGTGGCCCGCAGCGAGAGGGCGCAGCGAACCGTGAGCGAGCCGACCCCGACCGAGCAGCCCTCGGCTGAGCCGACGCCGCGGAGCGGCGAACGAGGCGAGGGCCCGGCCATGCCGCACGAGATGCACAAGCCGGCACAGCTGCCGGGCATCTGGGAGCTCGAGCCTGGCTGGATCCGCTCCATCCGCTACAAGATCGATATCGGCCCGCGCCAGTTCGCAGCGACCGTGGTCGCCTCCACCATCGCGGTGATCGTGCTGGCCGTGACGCTCTACCTCACGCCGAGCGCGGAGAACACGCTGCTGGTGGGGTCCTGGCTGGTCGGTCTCGCAGCGGGCTTGGCCCTGACCTCGGTCGGCGTCTATGGCGGGGTGCTGGTGCCGGGCCTGCTGCTGCTCGATGTGAGCCCCTTGTTCGCCGCTCCCCTCTCGCTCTTCCTGCAGGTGCTCATCGTGCCCTTCGGCGCGAGCGCGCACGTGCGCCTCGGCAACGTCTCGCGGCCGATCGTGATGCCGCTCGTCATCGGCGGCATCATCGGCGCCGTGCTGGGTCCGATCATGGCTTCGTTCATCGATGCCAGGTTCATCGCGGTGGCGGTGGAGATGCTGATCATCATCAGCGCCGTCCTGCTGCTGGTGAGCCTGCCCCTCAAGCAGATGCAGGTCTCGAGGGCGCCCAGCGACGTACCCGCCGTGCGCATCGGCGGTATCGGCACCATCTCGGGCATGTTCAGCGGCATCGCCGGCGCAGGTTGGGGACCGCTGGGCGTGACCCTCCTGATCCTTTCCCGTATCGAACCCCGCGTCGCGGTCGGATCCTCGGTCTTCGGACGCATCTTCATGGCCGCAGCGGCGGTCATCAGCGCATTCGTGCTCCTATCGACCGGTGCCGGCCGTTTTGCCGACGTCGTGCCGCAGTGGGAGCTGGTGCCGCTCATCCTCACAGCTTCGCTCGCGACGATGCTGCCGGGCGCCGTCCTCACCAGCCGCTTGGGCCGCACGCGCATGTCCGTGCTTATCGCCACCGTCTCGATCTCGCTGGCGGTCCTGGCGCTCGTGCGGACGCTGCTCTTCTAGCCCACCGGGGAAGGGCCGTGTTCGTGCGCCGACGCCGGGGGCTCGGACCCCGACGCCGGCACACGGGTCACGGCAGGTGGATTCGCAGGCTAGGGCTTGAGGTCGATGATGACGTCGCCCCGGCGGACGCTGCCGGAGGGGTCGCTCCAGGCGGGCACACGAACACGGAAACAGCCGTTGCTCGTGGTCGAGATGAGCACGTTTCGGCCGTCGCGTCCCTGAGGGTAGACAGAAAACTCCGTGATCGTGGCAAGGCCGCTCGGGCGGTAGCCGCGCAAGCCGAGGTTGCCGGTGAAGCCATCGCCGAGCTGGAGCGCGATGGTGGTCCTCCCGTTCGAGGGCCTGACCACACCGGGCACCTCCGAGCGCACACGCGCGGTGGGCATGGCCTCGGCGGTGATCGAGGCCGGATCGCCTGAACCGCTGCCGGCTCGCTCGAGGTGCAGGACGACGCGCTCGAAGCCGGGTCGGGCCCGGAACGAGACGCGGCCAAGCGACCAGTCGCGCACGCGGCTGTCGTCGATGACCACCGCGCCCTCACAGAACCAGCCACCGGCATAGGAGCTGGAGGTGTCCCGGTTCAGACGCGCCGACGACGACGGCCGGGCGAGCGACGCGCCAGCCTCGTCGGGTGCTGCCGGCGCTACCTGGCGCTCTGACCCAGCTTCGGGCATCGGATCCACGAGCGGCTCGGGCTCGACGGCGACGACGGGGTCGAGCGGTTCGGGCTCGGTCTCGTCGGGTGGCGCGGCCCCGAGGTCGTCGGCGGGTCTCACGACGCGCGCCGGCTCGAGCTCCTGCGGTGGTTCGGCCACGAGTTCGGGAGGCGCGGCCGTAGCGACGTCCGCTCGAACCGCTACCGGGGGCTCGATGCTGATGCCACGCACCGCGGCGGTCGTGTCGGTCGGTGCCGGCGTGGTCGGGGTCGAGAGGAGCCCCGCGGTCTCCGGCGACCCGCCACGATCGCTGAGTGGTGACGCCAGGTAGAGGGCAGCGCCACCGACGACCATGGCCAGCACGACCGAGACCACGGCCGTGACGGAACGGGTCCGGCGGGTCGCGCGTCGATGCTCCTCGGCCGAATACGAACCGAGCGGTGATACACCGTCGATGAAGGGTAGCGAGACGTCAGCGTCGGCATCGCCGGGGACCGGTGGCGGCCCGGAGAATGGCTCGGCCGGAGGAGGTGGCACGGCCCCGGAGCCGATGGCGATGAACGAGCCGCAGCTTACGCAGAACAGTCGATCGACCGGGTTGGGCGCGTCGCAGCTCCAGCAGTCCACCGTCCGCGATGGCACGACCTGGACACTCGGGACCGCGAGCCGGTCGTCGCGGACGACCGACGGAGCAGGAGGAGAAGGACGCCTGGACGCGCCGGCGTCAAGCCCTCCATCCGGAGCTGACGGCACGAGTGAGTCGCATTCGCCACAGAACGCCGCGTCGGCGACGACCGGCGCGCCACAGGCAGGGCAGTTCCGTTCCGTAGTCACCCCCAGAGTCTGAGGGGCGGATCGGGACATTTGAATAGGTGACCGTGCTTAGACAGAAAGTACTGGTGCATCGGTACAACCGATGGACTGGTACCGGTCCGGCGACCTGCGCCGATGGGCGTGGTCCGGTCCTCAGGGGGCAGACGTTCTGGCTTCATCCGTCCCCGACGAAGATTCCTCGCCCCGAGCAGAGAGCAGGGCAAGCAGCGACTCCCGGGTCGCCTGCGTGGCGAAGAGCGAGAGCCGGTCGCCACCCTCGATGACCACATCGCCGCGCGGCACGATGATGTCGTCGTCGCGTTCGATCGACACCAGCACCGTGTCGCGGGGGAATGGGGCCGCGGCCACCGAGGCGCCCACCAGGGCTGAATCGGTGGCGACGTCGGCCTCCACCATCGTGCCCTTGCTCCTGCCCACCGAGCTCATGCGGCGAACGTTGCCAGCCAACGCCTGGCGGTACGAGGACAGGAGGTCCCGGGCGGAAACGACGCCGATGAGCTGGCCATCCTCCTCGACCGGGCACCAGTCCCGACCCCCATCGACGAGCATCCCCAGGGCGTCATCGAGCGGATCGTCCGCCGAGACCATCGTCTGGTCCAGCTCCACCGTCCCACGAATGGGCCGGTCCGCGACGCCCTCGGGATCGCGCAAGGCCGCGAGCGTAGCGATGTCGACGCTGCCGAGCAGATCGCCGCTTGCGCTCACGACCGGCGCGCCAAGCAGCTTGAGCGAACTGAGCTGCTGCATGACGACCTCGACGGTCCGGTCCTCGGGCACGACCAGGCGCGGGCTCCTGGCCGCGTCACGTGCAGGCAGCGACGCCATCAGCGGGAGCGCCATGCGGAAACGATGGCCGGGCGAGTCAGCGCGACCTCGCAGCTGGGATCGATACATCGTGCGGTCGCCGACGATGAGCGTCGCGAGTCCGATGGCCAGCATCGCCGGCGCCAACATGGCGAGGTTGCCCGTCATCTCGGCGACCATGAGCATGACCGCAAGGGGAGCGTGCGCGATGCTGCCGAAGAGCGCCACCATGGCCACGATGACGAAGCCGGCCGGCTCAGCGGGGACGTCAGGCGCGACCGGCTCCAGCAGCCGCCACAGGCCGGCGCCCAGCAGCCCGCCGATGAACATGCCTGGGCCGAACACGCCACCCGAGCCGCCAGAGCCGATCGACAGCGAGGTCGCCAGGATCTTGGCGAAGGGCAGGATGAGGACGACACCGAGCGGGATGGCCATGAGCGTCTCGCGCGAGAGTGCCGCCTGGACCCAGCCATAGCCGGTGCCCAGGACACCGGGCAGGACCAGGCCCATGAGGCCGACCGCCAGTCCCGCGATGGCCGGTTTCAGGTAACGCGGCACCGCCCAGCCACGGAAGCGACCCTCGAACCAGTAGAAGCTGTGGATGTAGAGCCGCCCGACGACTCCGGCGAGCAGGCCGATGATGGCGTAGTAGGCGAGCTGGATGGGATCGGTGAAGGTGGCCTGCAGCTGCTCTCCGAAGATGGGCGAGAAACCCATGATCGAGCCGAACACGGCGAAGGCGGTGATCGACGCCACGAACGACGGCACCAGGGCCTCTGACTCGATGCCGTCCCGGTAGGGGATCTCTGCAGCCATGAGGGCACCGCCCAGCGGCGCGCGAAAGATGGCCCCCACGCCCGCGCCCATGCCGCTGGCAACGGCGATGCGTGAGTCCCTCGCATCGAGATCCAGCAAGCGCGCCAGGAACGAACCGAAGCCGGCTCCGATCTGGGCCGTGGGACCCTCGCGGCCACCGGAGCCACCAGAGCCGATGGTGATGGCGGAGCTGACGGTCTTGACCAGGGGCACCCGCGCCCGGATGCGGCGGGCACCGTGGTGGAAGGCCTCGATGGCAGCATCGGTCCCGTGGCCCTCGGCTTCGGGTGCGAAGCGATAGACGATGAGCCCGGCGATGAGACCACCAGCGGCGACCACCAGCGGCAAGAGCCAGGGCCGGGCCAACGTATCGAAGGGCTCAGCCCCCTCGCCCATCGGGCTGGATGGCGTGAAGCCCACGATCATGCCCAGGAAGACGTCGGTCGCGAGCTCGAGAGCCCAGAAGAAGAAGGCAGCACCCAGCCCGCTGATGAGACCGATGAGCGCGCCCAACACGACCCATTTGCGCAGGTAGCTGATGTCGCGCAGACGGTGGGAGATGGCGATGAGCCAGTCGGGTCGGTGCCTCACGTGAAACGGGCTAGTGCCCCGGCGATGGTCCTCGCAGCGCGCGCCAGCTCGGCGAGCTCGTCGTCGGCCAGCCCGTCGGCCAGGGAGCGCAGGGCCTGCTGGCGATAGCCCACGATGGCCCGCCGGGTCCGATCGCCCTCAGGCGTGAGGCGAGCCAGCGTGGCGCGCCGATCGTGCACGTCGGGGGTGAGCGTGAGCAGCCCTCGCTGTGACAGACGTCGCAACAGGCGGCTGGTAGCCGGAGAGCTGGTACCGATGCGCTCGGCCACGCGACCCACCCGCACACCGGGGTCACCATCACCCACGATCACCAGGGCACGCCATTGCGGGATGGTCAGCTCGGTGTCGGGCGCAGCCTCAGCGAGGGCGCGGGAGGTCAGGCCCACGGCGCCGACCACGATCGACTCGATGGCATCCGTGAGCCCCGTAGACGGGGACATGACATCCATCTTACCGTATTAGGTGCCAGGTAGCACCTAATTCATACGGACCGGCGGTCTAGCGGATGCCGATGGCCACGAAGAGCCCGAGGCTGACGACCGCCAACATCACCGCGACCGCGAGCCCCATGGCGAAGGGTGCGGGTCCGGTCTGGCGCAGAGCAGAGATCCTCGTGGTCAGCCCGACACCCACGAGGGCCATCACGATGAGCACCTGTGAGACGCGCGTGAGCGATGTGGCCAGCGCGTCGGGGATGAAGCCGGCCGAGTTGACGAGGGCGAGGGCGAGGAACCCGAGCAGAAACGGTGGGACCGCCTTGCGCGCTGACGCGAGCCAGTCGCGGCGTTCCTCGGCACCGGCCGGGCGGGACTCACGCGCGGCGAACCACATGCCCACGCTGAAGATGACCGGCACCATCAGCGTGTTCCGGGTGAGCTTGACGATGGTGGCGGTCTCGCCGGCTGCGACCGAGTAGCCGAAGCCTGTGGCCGTGACCTGGCTGGTGTCGTTGACGGCCGCACCGACCCAGTGGCCGAAGAGGTTGTCGGACATGCCCAGCGCGTGGCCGATGAGCGGATAGACGATGACCGCGGCGGTACCGAACAGCGTGATCGTGGCGACGGCGAACGAGACGTCCCGCTCCGGCGCCTTGATGACCGGTGCGGTGGCGGCGATGGCGGTGTTGCCGCAGATGCTCGTGCCCACGCCGATGAGCGCGCTCAGCTTCAGCGACAGCCCGAACGATCGGCCGATGCCGAGCGTGACGACCAGCACCAGCACGATGTCGACGACGAGCACGAGGATGGCGCCGAGGCCGGTCGAAAGGATGTCAGCCACGCTGAGGCGCGCGCCGAGCAGCAGGATGCCCAGGGGCAGGAACCAGGCCTTGGCCGACTTGGCACCAGGCTCAGCCAGCGGAACCCGATGCACGTTGGCTACGATGATGCCCAGGAAGAGGCCGATGGTGACGGCCCCGA
The DNA here is from genome assembly GCA_963731995.1 of uncultured Chloroflexia bacterium. Taxonomy (GTDB): domain Bacteria; phylum Chloroflexota; class Limnocylindria; order Limnocylindrales; family CSP1-4; genus JAFMJV01. The sequence continues at coordinate 691,220 of CAVSXV010000009.1, read as the reverse complement.
AGACGTCGGGCAGGACCAGCGTGGAGGCGTAGGCGATCGCCGTGAGGACGGCGACGAGGGCGAGACCGGGGGCAGCGGCGACCAGCGTCGCCCGCTCGATCAAGCGCCGCCGGCTGGCTCAGCGTATACGACACCCGGCCCGATCAGGATGGTCACGTCGCGGCGCTCCTTCGAGTCGGCGTCCCGTACCTCCTGCGCCACGAAGCCGCCGAACCCGACACGGTCTCGCATCGAGACAGCCATCACTTCCGCGGATACGTTGCTGGGCAGGAAACCGACCTGGGTGCTGTCATCACCGGTCCAGACCGCGATCGCGAAGCGGTCCTGTGGCTGGGCGTCCGGCTTCAACAGCACGCGCTGGCCGACCCGCAGAGCGGGTTTCCTAAGGCCGTCGAAGTCCATGACCCCGGCGACCTCCGAGAGGCGAGCGCCGGCAGCGGTGAGCGCAGCGGGCAGGGCTCGCTCCTCGATCCAGTTGCCGCCACCCTCGCTGAAGCGAAGGCTGCGAGCCTCGATGCCGGACTCGAGAGCGCCCCACCATTCGGGCAGCGTGGCCCGGACCGTGGCGTTGCCGGCGTGGACGATGAACTCCTGACGTTCGGGACGGTGTTTCGGTTGCGTCATCTGGGGACCCCTTGCGCACGTGCGGGACCGGCACAGCGTACCGCGGCCGGGCTCAGACGAGCTTCAGCCTCGACGCCATGCGGATGACCTGTCGCCCCAGCCGCCTCAGCAGGCCGATCACGACCGCGAGGACGACGAGGGCGATGCCCGCCGAGCCCGAGTACCACGCCAACCGCTGGTATCCAGCGCGCCCCTCGGCCTCGACTACCGGATAGCGTTCCCAGTCCTCGAATGGGTCGTCGTCCATGGCTACCTCCATCTTCGGTCATGGAGCGGCCAAGTCAAGCGAAACGACATGATCGACGGGCCACCGCGGCGGCTTTGCCTGGGGCCCCAGATGGCTCAGCAGGGTCGGCGCGCGGCTACCCCTGTACGGGTTGATCCAGGCCCGCCACGACCATGGGTCTGCTCGGCTTCACGGTTGGCCGCGACTCGGGCGGCTCCTAGCCCGTCCGCCGCCGCATCGCGCTACCTGCGTCCGGATTGCCGGCGGACGCCCACAACTGCTCTAGCGCCGTGCACACGGCATCGACGAAGAGTGTGGCGTCCGCTACGGGGCTGGTATCGGCCTCCAGGCCTCGGCTGAGGCGGTGATGCCTTCGCCGTGCCAGCCCCCGACGACGAGGACCCGATCGTCGGACAGCAGCGTCGCGGTGTGTCCATAGCGCGCCTCGGCGAGCGAGCCAGCTGGGGCAAACGTGCCGGTCGTCGGGTCCCAGATCTCCGCCGAGGCGAGGAGCGGGTCGGCCTCCGCATCGCCCTCGCCACCGACCACGAGGACGCGGCCGTCTCGCAGGAGTGTGGCGGTGTGCATCCCGCGTCCTTCGGCGAGCGACCCTGCATATTCGAACATGCCGGTCGCTGGATCCCAGATCTCCGACGAGGCGAGGAAGCCACCGATGCCCCCTCCACCGACGACAAGGACCCGACCGTCGGACAACAGCGTGGCGGTATGTCCGGAGCGCGCCTCGGCAAGAGCACCTGCCGATTCGAACGTGGCGGTCGCTGGGTCCCAGATCTCGGCCGTGCCTTCGCCTCCCATGCCACCGACCACGAGGACGCGGCCGTCCCGCAGGAGCGTGGCGGTGTGGTACGCCCCGCGAGCCTCGGCTAGCGACCCTGACGATTCGAACATGCCGGTCGCTGGATCCCAGATCTCCGACGAGGCGATGAAACCATCGACGTCCGAGAGCTCCGTCGAGGCGCCCCCGACGACGAGGACGCGGCCGTCCCGCAGGAGCGTGGCGGTGTGCCAGGTGCGCGCATGGCCGAGTGAGCCAGCCGGTCCGAACGTACCGCTTGCGGGGTCCCAGACCTCGGCTGACGCGAGGACGCCGTCGGCGGCCGTGCCACCGACGACCAGGACACGGCCGTCAGGCAGTCGTGTGGCGGTGTGGATACCACGTGGCTCGGCGAGCGATCCTGCCGCCTCGAACGTGCCGGAAGCTGGGTCCCAGAGCTCCGCTGAGGCGGGGTAGTTCCAGAGGCCGCCGACGACGAGGACGGCGCCAGCGGGCAGGGCTGTCGCGGTGTGCAGCAAGCGCGGCTCGGCGAGCGACCCTGCCGGGGCGAACGCACCGGCCCCGAGTGGCTCCGCCGCCTGAGTCCTCGCCGACCCCGCCGCAGCAAGCGAGAACACGACGATCATGCACGAGATCATCAGGTGACGCATCGTCCACCCCCTCCTGGCCCGATAATCCATCATCCGCTTCCGGCTATCGGGGGGTCAAGGGCCGGACGGTCCGGCACCATGGCGGCGACGACCCCACATGACCCGCTGTTCATAGCGGTTCCACAGAAGAACCATCGTCGTCGGCGCGGAACTCAAAGCCTCACGCCAGCCGATGAGGCACGGCAGAAGATCCTACGCGGTCGGTCCGGGTGCAGAGATGTCCACCGGGATCATCGACAACACTGATCTGCCCAACGACGTGGCTGAGTCACTGGGCGTCGTGCTGGAAGCTCCGGCGATGCCGTAGGCTCAGCACTGCCCTGAGCAACCGAGGCCCAGCGGCTGGACGGGTTGCCAGGCTGACCCCGGTGCTTGACGGCGTCGTGGCCTCGGTCATGATGAGGCGATGAGGGGGACCGACGCGAGACGAGCGCGGCAAGCGGCGGCCGCCGGGCTCTGTGCCCTGCTGGCATCGACCGAGCTGGCCGGCAAGTTCGTGGTGCCCATCTCGTTCGTCCATGATGGTGCCGGTGCCGCGATCATCATCCTCGTGAACGGACCGGTCGCGTTCGCGGTCACGGCCCTCGCGACGGACGAGCCCGAACCGGAGACCGAGAGCGAGGCCATCGCGCAGCTCATCCTGGACCGACTCGCAGGCGAGCAGACGGCAGCACCATGAGCCACCGCGCGCTGGTCGCGCTCGACATCGCCGCCAAGGTCGCGCTCATCGCCCTCCTGCTGCATGCTGGCTCAACCCCGACCTGCCGCAGTACGCGGACAAGGCCATGCAGTGGCGAGTGATCACCTACCCGTTGGCGGTCATGGCCATCCCGCTGGCGTGGTGGCTTCGCTGGCGCAGCCGGCCGTTCCCGGTGGTATCGGACCTGTTGTTCACCCTGGCCTTCCTCATCGACACCCTCGGCAACGCGCTCGACCTGTACGACACGATCGAGTGGTGGGACGATCTCAATCACTTTGGCAACTGGATCTTGCTGTCGGCGGCCTTCGTCGCCCTGGGCTGGCCTCATAGCGCGGCACGGCTGACGCGCGTGGCGCTCGGCGTGGGCTTCGGCGCGGTGGCGGCCATCGTCTGGGAGGCCTTCGAGTACGTCACCTTCGTCCCCGGTTCGCCCGAGGCTGCGACTGCCTACCAGGACACACTCGGCGACCTGGTCCTGGGCTTGCTAGGCGGCCTCGTGGGAGCATCGATCGCGGCCTGGCTCGTAGACCGAGCCCTCCAGCGTCGAGGCCTAGAGGGGTAGCGCGACGTCCGAGCGGGCCAGATCCTTTGCCGCCAGGAGCGACGGGCGGCCGGTGAGGTACTCGTCGACGGCACGGGCGCACTCGCGTCCCTCGCTGATGGCCCACACCACGAGCGACTGACCGCGGCGCATGTCGCCGGCCACGAAGACGCCCTCGCGTGAGGTGGCATAGCCGGACGAGGCACAGTTGCCGCGATCGTCCTTCTCGACACCGAAGTCGTCGAGCACCGCGTGCTCCGGGTGCAGGAAGCCCATGGCCAGTAACACCAGCTGCGCGGGCATCTCGAGAGTCGGAGCCCTCGATCTCCTTGGGCCCGCCGCCCGACCAGTCGGCGCGCACGGCGTGGATGGCGCGCAGGGCGCCAGCGTCGTCAGTCAGGAACGCCTTCGACAGCACGGCCCAGTCGCGGATGGCACCTTCGGCCTGCGAGCTCGAGGTCGAGAGCATGCGCGGACCCGGATGCGTCGGCCAGGGCGTGGCCTCGGTTCGGCCCTCCGGCGGCTTGGGCATGATCTCGATCTGGGTCACGGACCTCGCGCCCTGACGGATCGACGTGCCCACGCAGTCGGAGCCTGTATCGCCGCCGCCGATGACGACGACGTCCTTGCCCGTGGCCAGGATCTCCTCGGTGACAAGGATCTCGTCGCCGGCCACCCGTCGGTTCGACTGGCGCAGGAAGTCCATGGCGAACTCGACGCCCGGGGCATCCCGCCCGGCGATGGGCAGGTCTCGCGGCTTGGTCGAACCGCCCGCGAGCACCACCGCGTCGTACTTGGCCACCAGCTGCGAGGCCGGGTAGTCGACGCCGACGTGCGTGCCGGTGCGGAACTGCACGCCCTCGTCGAGCATCAGGTTGATGCGGCGATCGACCACGTTCTTGCCCAGCTTGAAATCGGGGATGCCGTAGCGCAGCAGGCCACCGGGACGATCGGCACGCTCGAAGACGACCACGTCGTGGCCGGCACGATTGAGCTGGTCGGCAGCAGCCAGGCCGGCGGGCCCGGAGCCGATGACGGCCACTCGTCTGCCGCTGCGCGTGACCGGCGGCCGGGGCGTGGCCCAGCCTTCCTCGAAGGCCTTCTCGATGATCGCGACCTCGATGTTCTTGATGGTCACAGCCGGCTTGTTGATGGCCACGACGCAAGCCGATTCGCAGGGCGCGGGGCAGACCCGGCCGGTGAACTCGGGGAAGTTGTTGGTCGAGTAGAGCGCCTTCAGCGCCCGCTCCCACTTGCCGTGATAGACGTGGTCGTTGAAGTCGGGGATGACGTTGGCCAGCGGGCAGCCGCTGTGGCAGAAGGGCACGCCGCAGTTCATGCAGCGAGCGCCCTGCTCCTCCACCTCCGACTGCGCCATCGGCAGTGCGAATTCCTGCCAATGGCGGATACGCTCCTCGACCGGCTGATACGCCGGGACCTGCCGTTCGAACTCCTTGAAGCCGGTGTCCTTGCCCATGCCGTCCTCCTACGCCGCCACGCTGGCAGCCTCGGCCGCCAGCTCTGCGAGCGCGCGCTTGTAGTCGCGCGGCATGACCTTCACGAACTTCGGCAGCTCGGCTTCCCAACCGTCAAGGATGGTCCTGGCACGCTCCGAGCCGGTGGCCATGAGGTGTGCCTCGATGAGCCCCTTGAGCTCGGCGACATCGGCCAGATCGTCGAGCTTCTCAAGATCGACCATGCCGGTGTTGATCCGTCCAGCCGAGCGCCCATCGTCGTCCCAGATGTAGGCGATACCGCCGGACATGCCCGCGCCGAAGTTGCGTCCGATGGCACCGAGGACCACCGCGCGGCCACCAGTCATGTACTCACAGCCGTGGTCACCGGTGCCCTCGACCACGACCTGCGCGCCCGAGTTGCGCACGCAGAAGCGCTCGCCCGCGGGACCAAGGATGTAGGCCCGGCCACCGGTGGCGCCGTAGAAGGAGACGTTGCCCACGATGACGTTGTCGTTGGGGTCGAAGACCGAGGAGCGCGGCGGATAGAGGATGGCCGTGCCACCGCTCAGGCCCTTGCAGAAGTAGTCGTTGGCCTCACCTTCGAGCTCGATGGTCAGGCCCCGCGGCGCGAAGGCCATGAACGACTGGCCGGCGGAGCCGGTGGCCTTGAAGCGGATGGTGTGCTCGGGCAGGCCGGCCTCGCCGGTGCGCCGCGTGATCTCCTGGCCGAGGATGGTGCCCACGGTGCGGTTGACGTTGCGGACCTCGAACTCAGCACGGACGGCTTCGCCTCGCTCGAGCGCCGGTTCGGCCAGGCGGATGAGCCGGTTGTCGAGCGCCCGATCCAGGCCGTGATCCTGCGCCACCGACTTGTAGGTGCCGCTGCGCTCGGTCGCAGGCAGGTAGGCCAACAGGCGTGAGAGGTCCAGCTGGCTGGCCTTGAAGTGCTTGAGATTCTGACGCTGGGCCAGCTTGTCGGTACGGCCGACCATCTCGTTGACCGTGCGGAAGCCGAGGCGGGCCATGTGCCGGCGCAGGTCCTCCGCGAGGAAGCTGAAGAAGTTGACCACGTGCGCCGCATCGCCGGTGAAGAGCCGGCGTAGCTCTGGATCCTGGGTGGCCACACCCACCGGGCAGGTGTTGAGGTGGCACTTGCGCATCATCACGCAGCCCATGGCGATGAGCGCGCCGGTGGCCACGCCCCACTCCTCCGCTCCGAGCAAGGCCGCGATGGCGAGGTCGCGGCCGGTGCGCAGGAGACCGTCGGTCTGCAGCACCACGCGGTCGCGCAGGTGGTTCTGCATCAGCACCTGGTGGGCCTCGGAAAGACCGAGTTCCCAAGGCAGGCCTGCGTGCTTCAGCGACGACAGCGGTGAGGCACCGGTGCCGCCGTCGTGGCCGGAGATGAGGATGACGTCCGCGTGGGCCTTGGCCACGCCCGCCGCGATGGTGCCCACGCCGACCTCCGCCACCAGCTTGACGTTGATGCGCGCCAGCGGGTTGGCGTTCTTGAGGTCGTAGATGAGCTGGGCCAGGTCCTCGATCGAGTAGATGTCGTGGTGCGGTGGCGGGCTGATGAGGCCCACGCCCGGGGTCGAGTAGCGCACCGACCCGATGACCTTGTCGACCTTGTGGCCGGGCAGCTGGCCGCCTTCGCCGGGCTTGGCGCCCTGGGCCATCTTGATCTGGATCTCGTCGGAGTTGACGAGATAGTTGCTGGTCACGCCGAAGCGGCCGGAAGCCACCTGCTTGATGGCCGAGCGCATCGAGTCGCCGTTCTCGAGCGGCTGGAAGCGGATGGGGTCCTCGCCGCCTTCGCCGGTGTTGGACTTGGCGCCGATCCGGTTCATGGCGATGGCCAGCGTGGTGTGCGCCTCCCAGCTGATGGAGCCGAAGGACATGGCCCCGGTGGCGAAACGCTTGACGATCTCGCTCGCGGGCTCCACCTCGTCGATGGGGATAGGGTCCAGGTCGTTCCACTCGAGCAGGTGGCGCAGCGTGATGGGCGCGTGCGAAGCGTGGTCGATGAGGCGCTGGTACTCGCGGTAGAGCTCCCAATCGTTCGTGCGAGCGGCCTGCTGCAGCTTGGCGATGGTGTCGGGGTTGTGCAGGTGGCGCTCACCGCGCATGCGCCACTGGTACTGGCCGCCGAGCTCGAGGTCCGACTCGTCTTCGACATCGACGTAAGCCGCTTCATGGCGCATGAGCACCTCGCGCTCGATGGTCGCGAGGTCGATGCCGCCGATGCGCGAGGCGGTGCCGGGGAAGAACTCCTCCATCACCTCGTCGGCGATACCCACGGCCTCGAAGATCTGCGCCCCGATGTACGAGCTGACGGTACTGATGCCCATCTTGGACATCGTCTTGAGCAGGCCCTTGCCCACCGCCTTGAGGTAGCGAGCGCGCGCCTCGTCAGCCGACATCTCCGGCGGCAGCAGCTGACGGCGCCGCATGTCCTCGATGGTCTCGAAGGCCACGTAGGGGTTCACGGCCGATGCGCCGAACCCGAGCAGCGTGGCGAAGTGGTGCACCTCGCGAGCCTCGCCCGTCTCGATGAGCAGACCGCAGCGCGAGCGCAGGCCGCGCCTGATGAGGTGGTGGTGCACGGCGCTGACGGCCAGCAGGGCCGGGATGGCCGCGTGGTCCGAGTCGACGGTGCGATCGGTGAGGATGATGACTTCGTAGCCGTCGAGCACGTACTCCTCGGCCTCGCGACAGAGACGGTCGAGCGCGCGACGCATGCGGCCCGACTCGGCCTTGAAGCCGATCGAGATGGTCTTGGCCTGGAAGTGGTTGACGTCCGCCCAGCGCAGCCGCTCCAGGTCCTCGTTGGTGATGACCGGCTGCGGCAGCTCGATCATGCGCGCGTGCGCGGGGTTGGTGTCGAGCAGGTTGCCCTCCGCGCCCACGAACGAGACGAGGCTCATGACCATCTCCTCGCGGATAGAGTCGATGGGCGGGTTGGTGACCTGGGCGAAGAGCTGCTGGAAGTAGTCGAACAGGTTCCGCGACTTGTCTGACAGCACCGCGAGGGGCGTATCGGTGCCCATCGAGCCCACCGGCTCCTGGGCGTCCTTGACCATCGGCGCCATCAGGATGCGCAGGTCCTCGAGCGTGTAGCCGAAGACCTTCTGGCGTGTGAGCACGTTCTTGGTCGGTGGCTGCAGGACCTCGCGTGGAGCGGCCAGCTCGGCCAGCGGGATCTTGCCCGCGTCGATCCACTGCTGATAGGGGTGCTGGGCGCAGATGCGGGCCTTGATCTCCTCGTCGGGGATGATGCGGCCCTCCTCGAGGGAGGCCACGAACATCTTGCCCGGCTGCAGGCGGCCCTTTCGCACGACCTTCTCCGGGGGCACGTTGAGGACGCCGGCCTCCGAGGCCATGATCAGCAGGTTCTCGTCGGTGAGGCAGTAGCGCGACGGGCGCAGGCCGTTGCGGTCGAGCGTGGCGCCGATGAGCGTGCCGTCGGTGAAGGCGATCGAGGCGGGGCCATCCCAGGGTTCGATGATGCCGCCGTGGAACTCATAGAAGGCCTTGCGGTCGGCGGGCATCTCGGGGTCCTTCTCCCAGGCCTCCGGGATGAGCATCATCATCACCTCGGGCAGGCTGCGGCCGCCGAGCATGAGCAGCTCCACCACGTTGTCGAGCATGGCCGAATTGGACGAGCCCTCCTGCGCGATGGGCCGCATCTTGTGCAGCTCGTCGAAGGTGAAGAGGTCGGATTCGAGCAGGGCCTCGCGAGAGCGCATCCAGTTGACGTTGCCGCGAACGGTGTTGATCTCGCCGTTGTGAGCGAGCGTCCGGTAGGGATGCGCCAGGGGCCACGACGGCAGCGTGTTGGTGCTGAAGCGGCTGTGGATCAGGGCGATGGCGGACTCGAAGGCCTCGTCCTCGAGATCAGGATAGTAGGCCGGCACCTGCGCGGGCGTGAGCATGCCCTTGTACAGCAGCGTCCGTGACGAGAGCGAGCAGATGTAGAACTTCTCCGCCGTCTTGGTCGACTCGCGAACCATGCGCGTGCCGTACTTGCGCACGACCATGAGCTTTCGCTCGAACTGGTCCCGGCTGAGCGTCGTGGGCCGGCGGATGAACAGCTGGCGTACCACGGGCTGCGCCGCCGCCGCGCTGGCACCAAGGGTCGCGTCGTCGGTGGGCACTTCTCGCCAGCCCAGCAACTCCAGGCCCATCTCGTCGAGGACGCGCCGCAGCACCAGCTCGACTGCGGGGTGTCGATGGGTCTCCTGCTGGAAGAAGCACATGCCCACCGCGTAGTCGCCCGGGCCCGGCAGGTTGATGCCCAGCGAGGTGCACTCACGCAGCAGGAACGCGTGCGGCAGCTGGACCATGATGCCGGCGCCGTCGCCGGTCTCGGGCTCCGCGCCACGCGCCCCGCGGTGATCGAGGTTCATGAGCATCTCGATGCCCTTCTCGACCACGCCATGAGTGGTGATGTTGTTGAGATCGGCCACGAATCCGACACCGCATGCGTCGTGCTCCGTCGACGGCTCGTAGAGGGTGCTCTTCGGCTGTGTCTCGGGCATGTCTTGGTCCTGCACAGGTAGGTTCGACCAGCATCGGTCCGAGTCGGTCGAAGAGAGGGTTACCCAGCGTTCCGGGAACCCCTGCCGCCGTCCCCGGACTCGTGGGTGGAGATGCAAGGTTAGGGAACACCCGTCGCTCGGTCAAACGGAGACGCGCGCGCGAGGCGTTCGGCGCGGGCCGATCAGTGGATCCTGGTGCCTCGGAGCAACACCGCGGCAGGATCGGCCAGCACGCTCGGGTCCTCGCGTGGGTCGTCCTCGAAGGTGACCACGTCGGCGGCCGCGCCCCCGTCGAGCGCCGGCAGGCCGAGGTAGGCCCGGGCATCGGTGGTCGCCGCCCGGAGGGCTTGCGCGGGCGTGAGGCCGAAGTCGATGAGCAGCGCGAGCTCGTCTCTGAGAGGGCCCGCGGTGTCCGTGCCGGCAAGGATGGTCACACCGCGTTCGGCCGCCGATGCGAGCAGGGCGCGGCTGTTGTCGAGCCAGCCCTGCCGGCGAGCCTCCCGCTCGGGGGCGGCGTCGGCAGGCATCGGTCCCGAAAGCGCCAGCAGGGTCGGTGTCCAGGCGATGCCGGACGTGGCGAGGACATCGAGGTCTTCGGAGCGCAGGCCGCAGCCGTGCTCGAGCGAGTCCACGCCGGCCGCGATGATGTCGCTGACGTCGGGACCCTGCGTGTGTGCTGCCACCCGTGCGCCGGCATCGTGCACGGCCCCGACCAGCCGTGCCAGCAGTGACTGCTCGTACGAGAGGCCGGCTTCGGTCCAGTCGGCCACGACCTTGATCCAGCGAGCGCCGGCACGGACCTGCGCGAGCGCGGCCGCGACCACGTCGTCGGGCGCCACGGGCCGGTGGAGCCTCTCGTAGTAGCGACCCTCGGGTGCCAACCACTGGCCGGCTGCCTGGATGGTGGGATGGGCCGCATCCGGGAGCAGGTCGAGCACGAGGTCGCCGGGCGAGCCCACGTCGCGGATAGCCAGCACGCCGGTCCCGGGGAGCCGGCCGAGGGCCTCCGCGGTCGCCTTCAGGTCCAGCGGCAGCTGCCCGGCGCCGAGCGAGATGTGCGCGTGGGCGTCGACCAGGCCTGGCAGCGTGAAGCGGCCCGGCAGCCGCTCGGCAGCATCGGGCGGCCTCGAGGTGAGACGACCGTCGACGACCCACAGGTCGCGCTCGTCGCCATCGGGCAGCAGGGTCGTGGGCAGGGCCCAGCGCTGGCTTGGCATGACCGTACCCTAGCCGTGTTTCCCCGGTGGCAGCTATTCCCGGCTATAGAAGCCCAGCAGCGAAGCCTCCGCGAGGACGTGATCATGGATGGCCTCGAGCACGCTCGTCTTGTCGGCCCCGGCCTCCCAGCCAAGCTCGCGATCGAGCGCGAACAGCTGGAAGAAGTAGCGGTGGGTGCCGCTCGGCGGACAGGGACCACCGTAGCCGGTGTTGCCCCACGAGTTGGTCCCGGCGGTACCGAGCGACTCGGCCGCCTCCGGGATCTCGCTGAGCGGCTCGATGTCGTAGGCCAGCCAGTGGTCCCAGGTGCCGACCGGTGCGTCAGGGTCATCCATGACCAGCACCAACGAGACCGCGTCGGCCGGCAGCTCCTCGATCAGGAGCGGCGGTGAGATGTCCTCGCCATCGCACGTGAAGCGCGATGGGATGTCGCCCTCGTCCTCGAAGGCCGGTGATGAGATGCGCATGCTGACCTCCTCCTCGTCGGTGGCGATCGAACGCCTCCTGGGCATCCACTCTACGTGAGGCTCGGCAGCGGTCGGGTGGCCGCCGGAATCCAAGGCGGCCACGAGTCGTAACCGTTTTCTATCCCGCCCGCTACGCCACACCGGTTCGGCGGGGACTAGGCTCGAGTCGAGGTGCGCGCGAGGCGCGTGCGAGGAGATGAGCACGACGATCGGAGACGGGTTTGGCAGCGACGGACGACCAGGGCGCACAGCTCCAGGCACTGTGGGAAGAGCTGGCCAGGAAGGCACGGAGTGTCCACTGTCCCGAGCACTACGTCGAGCCCTGGCGGGTACACGTCATCGGCACGCCGCCCCGTCTCAAGCTCGACATCTCCGGGTGCTGCCCCAAGATCGGCCGAGCCATCAACGAGATGATCGCCGCCGACCCCGGGTTCCGCGCCACCCGCTAATCCTTGGGCATCCCCCAGCGCGCACGATCCACGAAGGACGGGTTGGGATCGAGCGCTTCCTTCCACGGCCGCAGGAAGTCGCGCCCGCCCTCGCCGACGCCTCCGAGCGCGAAGGTGTAGGCCGACAGCCGCAGACCACAGCGGAAGCCGTGCCGCTGGTCGTAGGGCATCTCGTCGGGAGGCTCGATGCGCGAAGCATCGACCGCGGCCAGGCGAGCGCTGACGAGGTCCGGGCGGACGTCTTCGTCGATGCCGGGGAACCAGTCCTCGCCGGGCCGACCGAACAGGAAGCCGCCCATGTCGCGCTCCCACGCCCTTGACAGGCGCACGGCCTGCGCCAGCGTCATCCGGCGCGCGTCGTCGAGACAGGCGATGACCTGCTCCTGGTAGGCCCCGAACCGCGAACGGCCGACCGACGCCGCCCACGGCGCGGTGCAGCGCTTCTCGAGTGCCGCGATCGCCAGCGGGTCCCGTGTCTTCTGCGCGATGGCCTCGCCGAGCAGCCGCCACTGGGCATAGGCATTGACGACCACGATGCCATTGCCGAAGACCCGGCCACGCGGGAAGAGCAGCGGCGGGCCCTCGTCGACCCGCTCTCGCCAGACCAGCTCGATGGCATCCTCAAGGGCCATCGAACGCGACCACATGCGCTCGCTGACGACGTCCTCGAAGTCGTCGAAGAGCATCGGCGGCTCCTCGCCGAGGCTGTAGGTGACCCGTGCGCGCTCGTCCGAGGTGAGGTCGCGGATCGTGTCGAAGAGCAGGCGGAACTCGTCGTTCCAGGCCCCGAAGTCGAAGCTCGTCGGGTCGTCGACCTCAGGGTCGTAGTCCCACGAGGGCTTCGGCGGCGGGGCGGGGCGGCCCTCCCAGAACCAGTCGGTATCGGTCGAGGGCCGGGGCGGCCGAGGCGGCGCCTGCTGGCTCGTGGTCGAGGGTGCCGCGTCGGGCGGCCTCGTCCGCTTGGGTGGCTGCCCCCACCGCGGCGTGGGCCGCGGCAGCTGGGCGCGTAGTTCTGCGTCAAGTAACCATTCGCGGGCGATGTTGAGGCGCTTGGTCTCGTCGAGCCCGGCGATCCCGGCGATGTCGGGGTGGACGTGCCGGATTCGCGCCTTGTAGGCACGGTCGACGGTGGCCGCGTCCGCGCTGGCATCCAGGCCGAGGAGCTCGAAGGGATCGAAGTCGGGCAGCTGCTCGCTCACGAACAGAAGGCTAGCGCGATACCGCTCGCACCGGCCGTGGCATCGCGTCGACGACGCTGACCACGCCTCCGCCTGTCAGGTCGCCGTGACCTCCGACGATCGTCGAGCCCGATCGAGCGCCTCGTCGAGCCGGTCGAGCCAGGCCTTGGCACCCAGGCGCTCGAAGATCTCACGTGCCTCCGCCGCGGCCTCACGCACCTCTGGGCGTGAGGGATCGAGGAGCGCCGCCATCATCAGGCCGGTCTTGGCCACCGGGAACGGGAGGTTCATGCCGCGGTAGTCGGCGAGCACGGCTTGGAGGGACGCGAGCGCCTCGTCGAGTCGCCCTTCGAGCGCCGCGATGCCGGCGCTGGTCCGCCGCTTCGCAAGCTTGACCAGCTTGCCGTGCGAACCGGTCGACTCCATCCCGGCCAGGGCTGAGGTGGCGGCCTCCACGTCACGGTCGAGCACAGCGGCGAAGGCGACCTCGGCGTAGCCCAGTCCCGCGTTGAACGGATCGGCCCCGGCGGCGACGCTTAGCCGACGAGCCGCGTCGCCGTAACGCCCTGCCGGGAGGTCCAGGGCGCCGAAGATGGCGTCTTCGGTGTACTGCCAGGCGGGCTCCCCGGTCGCGGCCTGGGCCCGTACATACTCGAGCAGCGGCGTCACGATGGCGGAGGTGTCTTCGCCGCGGTTCGCGAGCACCGGAACGAGGGCGTTGCGGATCCACTGCAGCTCCTCCCCGCTGCTCGCCTCAGCCTCGTGCCGGAGCTCGGCGATGGCCTCGTCCCAGTCCCCGGTGAGGCAGGCGGACTCAGCCATGTTGTTGGTGGCCATCGACACGCCGGAGCGGTCGCCGATCTGGCGCGCCAGCTCGAGCGACCGGCGCGATGCCTCCAGCATGGCCCTCGGGTCACGCTCGGCAAGGGGCCCGGACATGTTCAGCAGCGCTCGTGCCTCGACGTAGGCCAATCCCTCCGCCTGCGCCAGACGACGGCCGGCTTCGATGGCGCCCAGGCCCTCCAGGGCCCGGCCGCTCGACGACAGGGCCGTCCCGCGTGTGACGAGCACGTCCGCCACCAGGGCCGGGAGATCGAGTCGCTCGGCCATGGCGAGGGCACGGTCGGCCACGGCGATGGCGACGCCGAAGTCCTCCTGGATCAGCATCTCGATGCGAGCCAGCTGACCGAGCAGCTCGGCCAGGCCGACGTCGACTCCGAGGTCTTCGAGCTCCTCGGTCGCGTCACGCGCGATGGTGCGGGCCGCCTCGAGCTGCCAGCCGTCGTGGAGCGTGGCATCGACGAGCGCCGCGTAGGTGCGTGCCGTGTCGCTGCGGCGGTCCAGCTCGCGATAGAGCGAGACGGCGCGCTCGAGCGCCTGTCGTCCCGCACCAGCGTGGCTGGCGCGGACTGCCGCGCGGGCCGCCGATGTGAGCAGCTCCGCTTCGTCCGCCGGCTCACTGGCCAGCTCCAGCGCGGCCTCGTAGAGGCGCTGTGCCTGCTCGGTGGAGCCGAGCGACATGGCCCGGTCGGCAGCTCCCCGGAGCGCCAGCCGAGCCTGGATGGCCAGCGCGTCTGCCTCGGGCCCGGGGCGTGCATTGCGGTGGGCGGCCTGGTACTGCGCAGCCAAGGCGCCAGCCAGCTCATCGGCGTCGAGGCCCTCGAAGTAGCGCGCGGCGGCAAGGTGGCGCTTGCGGCGCTCATCCCGTGCCAGCGTTTCGTAGGCCACTTCCCGCAGGAGCTCCTGGGAGAAGGCGTACTGTCCTCGCTCGGGCGACCGCGCATCCACCTGCAGGACCAGCATCTCGCGCCGTACCAACGCTCGCAGGCGAGGTTCGAGATCGGCTGCAGTGGCGTCCGTGATGGTCGCGAGGGCCTCGGCTGAGAACGTGTGGCCCAACACGGCGGCGCTCTGCAGGAGGCTCCGGTCATCGCCTTCGAGGGCATCAAGGCGGGACGCCACGAGGGCGCGCAAGGTCTCCGGGACGTCGAGCGCGCTGAGGTCGCCTGTCGGACGGTAGACGCCGTCTTCGAGCACGAGCCGGCCGTCGTTGACGAGCATGCGCACCGTTTCGACGGCGTAGAGCGGGACACCGTCAGCTCGGTCCAGGACCAGGTCACGCGTCGCCACGGGCAGGCCCGGCACGAGTCCGCCAAGTAGGGCCTGCATCGACCCGCGGTCCAGTGGTCCGAGACTGATCGAGGTCGCACGAGGTCCGGTGCCCCAGTCAGCTCGGACATCGAGCAGCTCAGGACGCGTGAGTGTGACGATGCAGATGGGCAGGTCCTGGCTCCAGCTCATGACATGGTCGATGAACGCGAGCAGGCCTGGATCGGCCCACTGCAGGTCTTCGAACACGAGCAGCGTCGTGCCTTGGCGCGCGATGCGCTCGAAGAAGGTGCGCCAAGCCGGGAACAGCTGCTCCGACGGCGTCGAGACGTCGCCCACACCAAGCAGTGTCAGGAGCGAGGATCCGACCCACGCTCGTTCCGCGGGCTCGGACACGAACTCCGCGACCGTCTCCGCGACTCGGGCGCGCGTGGTGACTTCATCGTCGCTTTCGGCCAGCCGGCAGCGGCCGCGCACCATCTCACCGAGCGCCCAGAAGGTGATGCCGGTGCCGTACGAGGGCGAGCGGCCGTGATGGAACCAGACGGGCTCGACGAGACCGTCGAGGTACTTCTCCAGCTCCCAGCCCAGGCGGCTCTTGCCGATCCCGCCCTGGCCCACGATCGAGATCATGCGCACTCGCTGCTCGCGACTCGACGCGTGGAAGAGCTCCTTGAGCAGCCGGAACTCCGTATCCCGGCCGACGAACGGCGCCTCGAGTGAATCGCTGCGCCCTCGACCACCGACTTCCGCCACCACCCGCAGGGCCCGCCAGAGCGGCACCGATGCCGACTTGCCCTTCAGCTCACGCTGGCCGACCGACTCGAAGGCGATGGCCTCGGACGCGCTGCGCATGGTGGCCTCGTCGACGAGCACCGTGGCGGGTTCCGCCACCGATTGGACGCGTGCGGTGGTGTTGACCATATCGCCGGCCACCATCCCCTGCCCCGTCGCCCCGAGGCTGACGGCGGCCTCTCCGGTCTGCACGCCGACCCGCGCCTGCATGCTGCCGTCCATACCCTTGATGGCATCGATCAACTCGACTGCGGCCCGAACCGCTCGCTCAGCGTCATCTTCACGGGCGACTGGCGTGCCCCAGACGGCCATGACGGCGTCGCCGATGAACTTCTCGACCGTGCCGCCGTAGCGCTCGATGACCTCACGGGAGAGCTCGAAGTAGCTCGTCAGCGTCTCGCGCACCTCCTCCGCGTCACGCTCCTCGGAGAACGGCGTGAAGCCGACGAGATCGGCGAAGAGGACGCTGACCAGTCGCCGCTCGGCCTTGGGGCCATCGGGCTCCTGGGTCGCCGGTGCCGACCCGCTGTCGGGTCGTTCGCTGCCGGACACCAGTGATGTGCCGCACTCGCCACAGAACTTGGCAGCGGGTGAGACCTCGGAGCCGCACGTTGGGCAGGCGGCGGCCAGCCGGTTCCCGCACTCGATGCAGAAGCGAGCCTTCGCCTCGTTGGTCGTGCCGCATACGCCGCAGCGCACGGTATCCCTCCCAAGACAGGTCAGTGCAGCGTATCTGATACCACCCCAGTCGAACAATCTCGCATTCGCGTCAGCCGGGCGATGCGGCCGGCGGCCTGGTCGAGCGAAGCGGCTAGCATCAAGCGATGGACGCCGCTGACATGGCCACAGTCGACAGGGAGACGCCCGTGTCGACGCCGGAGGTCCGCAGCGCCTACGTCGACCAGATCGCGGTGGGCTACCTGCTCTATGGCGTGGGGGCCGTCACCGCCTTCCTCGCGGCCGCGCTCTCGCTCAGCGATGCGGAGGCCGCGCTCCATTCGTCGATGCTGGCCATCGGCCTGCTGGGCGCCGGGTTCGCAGGCGACAGGATCGATGCCCAGCTCGGCCTGCGTCGCGCCAACGTCCTGGCCTACGGGATGCTGGCCGCGGCCAGTATCTGTCTGCTCACGGCCCCCGCCTACGTGGTCACGCTCGCAGGCGCCGTGATGGTCGGCATCGGGGTGGGGCTACTGCTGGCCCACCTCAACCGGGCCCTGACCCGCGGAGGCGGAGCCCTGGCCCGGGTGCGCATGAGCCGAGCTGCGCTGGTGGCCATGTTCGGATCGATGAGCGTGCCCGTGGTCCTCGCCCTGGGCGATAGCAGCGGACTCGGCTGGCAGCTGGCCTTCGTGGTGGCCGGCGGGCTTATCGCGGCCGGCCTGTGGGCCACACGCTGGCGGCAGAACGTGGTGGTAGCGGTGGCCACGCGGGCAGGCGCCCTGACCAGGGGCTTCTGGCTCGCCTGGTGGCTGCTGGTGCTGGTCGTATCGGTCGAGTTCGGCATCGTCTTCTGGGCCAGCACGCTGGTCGCGCGGCAGGTGGAAGTCTCGCTTGCCGAGGCCACGCTGGTGGCCACCAGCTTCTACGTGGGCATGGCCGCGACACGTCTTGCGCTCAGTGTCCCGGCCATCGGCGGACGCGATCCCATCGCGCTCATGCGTCTCGGCCTGGCCACGGCACTCGCGGGCGCCATGCTGGCCTGGAGCGCGGACGATGTGTGGGTCGCGGCGTTGGGCATCTTCCTCGCCGGAGTCGGCGTCGGATCCCAGTACCCACTGGTGGTCTCGGTCGCGTTGGCGCTGGTGCCCAGCCTGCAGGACACGGGTTCTGCCCGGCTCATCCTCGCCTCGGGCGTGGCCATCCTCGTGGCGCCGTTCGTGCTGGGCGTTGCCGCTGACGCTGCGGGTGTCTCGGCCGCCTGGCTGCTGATCCCGGCCTTGAGCGCCGCCGCGCTCGTCCTGAGCGTGCCCGTGAGTCGAGCGCGGGGTGGCTGACGGACGGCTACCTCCCTAGCGCTCGGCGAGCCAGGTCAGCAGGGTCTCCACCACGCGAGGATCGAGCGGTTTCGTGGCCTGCTTGCCGTAGTGACGAGGGTTGGAGAAGGGTGCCGGCTCGGGTCGCAGGATGTGGTCCATGTCAGCCACCTGCGATACCTGTGCCTGCGGCGCGATCCTCGCGATGACCTCGAGATCGGCCGGATCGACCTGCACGTCCTTGGAGCCAGTGATGGCCAGGATCGGCGCGGTCGCCGCCTTGAAGACGGGTACCGGGTCGTAGGCGATGAACTCCCGCATCCACTTGGCGTTTACCTTCTGCAGCTGGATGCGGGCGACATCTGTCGTGGTGGCCTTGAGCTTGGCGATGGCCCCGTCCTGCTGCTTGAGCACGTCGGTGCGGAAGAGACGCATGATGGCCTTGATCGGGCCCGGGACGATGTTGTCCCCGATCTGGGCCGCCTGCCAGCGGAGCGTCTCCTCTCCCGTCTTGGCGGTCGCGGCGAGGAGGACCGCTCCGCTGACCGCAGGCCGGCGCCCGGCCAGCTCGGCCGCGTGCAGGGCACCGGCACTGTGGCCGATGGCCACGACCGAGGAAACATCTTCGTGCCCCATGAGCCGGTCACGAGCCGCTTCAGCGTCAGCCAGCTCATCGAAGAAGCCGGTGCTCAGGTAGTCCCCTTCCGACTCGCCGACGCCACGCTTGTCGTATCGCCACGAAGCCCAGCCAGCCTGCGCCAGGACCCCGGCGAGATCGCGGCTGACGTTCAGCGGCATGCGCTTGACGTTGCCGTCACGGTCGAGCGGACCGGAGCCGGGGAGCAGCAGCGCGGCCGGGAACGGACCCGGGCCGTCCGGCATCGCGAACGTGCCGGCCAGGGTCAGACCGGCGGACTGGAAGGTGGACTGGATCTCTCGCATGGCGTCCTCACAACGGCGGCGCGGTCATTACTATCAATCTCGATAATCATATCACAAATGATATCAATCATGCTAGACTCGGCGCATGAACCAGACGCCCGCGGAGATCCTGTTGCACCCCGTCCGTCTCCGCATCGTGATGGCCGTCGGCACGGAGCGACTGACCACCGCCCAGCTGGCCGGGCGGCTGCCCGATATCGCGCACGCGACCCTCTACCGGCAGGTGGCCACACTCGCCGATGCCGGGATGCTGGAAGTGGTCGACGAGCGGCGAGTTCGTGGCGGTGTCGAGCGAACCTACGCGTTGGTCGCCGGAGCCGCGAACCTCGGACCCGCCGACGTGTCGGCTATGAGCAAGGAGGAGCTGCTCAGCGGCTTCGTGGTCTTCGTGGGCACGTTGATCGACGCCCTCGGTCGCTATCTCGGGGATCCGGCGACGAAGCCCGCCGAGGACCCGGTCGGCTACCGCCAGGCAGCTCTGTGGCTGGACGCCACGGAGCGCGAGGAGCTACTCGCGCGCCTGCGCTCGGCGGTCGGCCCGTATCTCGGGAATGGACCGACCGTGGACCGAGAGCGACTCCTGCTGAGCACGATCATCATCCCGGACCACGCCGCGGCCAGGGAGCCGTCGACGAAGCACGAGGAGTGAGGCATTCGCGTCGCGGGTAGCGCACGCCGAGGCAGGCCCCCTATGCGGGGAACATCTCCGCGAGTTCGGCACGGAGCCCATCGCGAACGGCGGCGTGCGAGAAGTGGCGGAGGCCGATGGCGTAGTTGATCTCCGCCCACTCCGCGCTCCTGCCGGGATCGTCGAGCAACGCGCTCGTCTCCTCCACTACGGCCTCGGTGATGTAGCCGTGCATCTCGATGGCCCGGAAGCCCCGGGGTCGGATGTCGAGGTCGTAGATGGGGTAGCGGTTCACGAACACCGGCTTGCGGTGATAGACCGCCTCGAGGAACGCGTTGCCGAAGCCCTCGATGAGCGACGGGTAGGCCACCACATCGCAGGCGTCGTACATGTCGCCCAGCGAATATGACTGCCGTCCCTCAGCATCGCGGCCGCGTTCGAAGTCGGCCACCCGGTCGGAGGCCCACAGCACCTCGATGCCCAGCAAGCGCGCGTACTCGCGGATCCGCGCCTCGTACTCCATGCCCTCGTCGCCACTGGCGTGGGAGACCACGAGGCGAGCCGGGCGCCCCAGCCGCGCCACCAGCTCGATCCCGTGCTCCAGCCCCTTCCGCGGCACCACCCGCACCGGTGCCAGCACGAACGACTCATCGTCGGCGAGGCCGAGGTCCGCGCGCAGCCCGGCGGTCAGCGCATCGGGCGGAGACGGCGGATGCTCGAAGTCCATGACGTTGGGGATGACCCGTGCGGTCCGGCCAAGCCGTCTGGCGATGGCCTCGCGCTGGGCGGTGTTGATGCAGACATGGCGCACGTTCGGCAGCGCCGGCGGGAAGGCCGCGCTGATGACGTCGGCCGCGCTGTTGACCTCGAATCGCTGTCGCTCCCAGGCGAGGTCGTGGTGATGCGCCAGCACCGGCATGCCGGTCTCTGCCGCCAAGCGCGTGATGGCCAGGCCCAGCGGCAGGTGCATCGGGATGGCCAGCGCGTTCTCGGGCAGCAGCATGTCCAACTCGAAGTCGCGAACATAGTCGTACAGCGCGGCCTTCAAGTGATCGGTCAGATCATCGATGGCGCGGCTGACCGACGCTGGCCGACCCGCCACGGCATCGCCGAAGACGGCTTCGTTGATGGCCGCCACTTCCGGGTGGCCGAAGAAGGCTTCGGGCACCACGCGGCTCCTGTGGGCGGGTCGGTCCACCATCCCCGCGAAGTAGTAGACGTCGTGGCCCATCGCCCGCAGCTCGACGGCCCACTTCTCCGATTCGAGCGAAACGCCATCGTTCCCGGCGAACCGGGTGGCCACGAAACCGATGCGCAGAGGTCGAGTCGCAGCCATGCGACGCACCCTACACGCCGAAGGGGCGACAGCGCAGCGCCCACGGCAGGGTCATGGGTGCGCGTGGGCTGACACGACGCGTGCACACCGGCCGTCGGTTCGTGGCACAGTCGCGAGAGGCAGACAGGCCAGAAAGGTGTCGTGATGTCGGACGACGAACGTCAGTCCAGCTCCTCGTCCATGGGCGCCGACGAGATGATCGCGCTCACCCGTAAGCACACGATGTTCTCGTGGGTCGCGCAGAACGTGGCCGATCCCATCGCCATCGATTCGGCCAAGGGCGCCTGGTTCACCTCCGTCGACGGCAAGCGCTACCTGGACTTCAACTCGCAGGCCATGTCGGTCAACATCGGCCACGGGGACGAACGGGTCGCCGCCGCCATCGGAGCCCAGGCCCGGAAGCTGGCCTACGCCTATCCCCATGCGGCCCACGAGCCGAGGGCGCGACTCGGAGCCAAGCTGGCGTCGCTCACGCCGGGCGACCTCGACGTCATGTTCTTCACCACCGGCGGAGCGGACGCCAACGAGAACGCCATCAAGCTGGCGCGCCAGTACACGGGCCGGGCCAAGATCCTGGTCCGCTACCGCTCTTACCACGGAGCCACGGGCCAGGCCATGGTGGCCACCGGTGATCCGCGACGCTGGACCAACGAGATGGGTGGCCACGCCTTCGTGCGCGTACCCGACGCGCATCGCTACGGCCGGCGCGACCCGGAGCCCGTCGAGCGCTCCCTCGAAGACCTCGAGGAGGTGATCATGTTCGAGGGCGCTCACACCATCGCGGCCTTCCTGCTGGAGCCGGTCGTGGGTGCCAACGGCGTGCTGATCCCTCCGGATGGCTACATGCAGGGCGTGCGTGAGATCTGCGACAAGCACGGCATCCTGCTCATCGCCGACGAGGTCATGACCGGTTTCGGCCGCACTGGCAAGTGGTTCGCGGTCGAGCACTGGGGCGTGGTGCCGGACCTCATCACCATGGGCAAGGGCCTGACCTCTTCGTACGTGCCCCTGGGGGCCGTGGCCATCCGCCGTCCGATCGCTGACGCCTTCGAGGACGAGCCCTTCTTCGGCGGTCTGACCTACCACAGCCATCCGGTCGGCTGCGCGGCGGCGCTCGCGGTCATCGACGTCTACGAGCAGGACGGGCTCATCGAGCGCTCGGCGCGCCTGGGCGAGGTGATGCGCCAGCACCACGAGTACCTCTACGACAAGCACCCCAGCGTGGGCACGCACCGGAATATCGGGCTCTTCGGCATCCTGGAGCTGGTCATGGACCGCGACACCTACACGCCGCTGGCGCCCTACAACGGCACCAGCCCCGAGATGAAGGCCATCCAGCAGTTCTTGCGCGAACGCGGCCTCTTCGCCCTCACTCGCTGGAACACCATCCACAACAACCCGCCGCTGGTGATCAGCGAGGAAGACCTGGCCCACGCCTTCGAGATCATCGATGACGCGCTCTACCTCGCCGATGAGGCCTACCGAGGCTGAGGCTTCCCGCAGGCATCTCGCCACGCCCGCGAGGGAAACCGCGCCACCCGATCCCTAGTCGGACACCCTGGACCCCCAGCCGCCGCCGCCGGGGGTGAGCACGACCAGGCGGTCGCCCGGCTCGACCTCGATGGTGACCTTGCCCGGCAGGCGCTCCGGTGAGCCACCGGACCGGATCAGCCAGTCCTCGCCGGTGGCACCAGGCTCCCCACCCGCGAGCCCCCAGGGCGCATGCCGCCGGCGCTCACCGATGAGGGAGACCGTGGCGGGGGCCTCGAAGCGCAACTCTCGACGGATGCCGTCGCCCCCGCGGTAAGCGCCTGCCCCACCGCTGCCACGGCGGAGCGTGTAGGCCACGACTCGGAAGGGATAGTGTGCGTGCAGGGCCTCGATGGGCGTGTTCTGGGTGTTGGTCATGCCCGTCTGGATGCCGGACTGGCCGTCACGTCCGGGCCGCGCACCCTGCCCGCCGGCGACGGTCTCGTAGTAGGCGAAGTCGTCGTTGCCCACGAGCACGTTGTTCATCGTGCCCTGCGACGCTGCCGGCACCCGTGCCGGTGCGGCCTGGGCCAGCGCTCCCAACAGCACGTCAGCGATGCGCTGGCTGGTCTCGACGTTGCCCGCTGCAACCGCGACAGGAGGCTGCGCGTTGACGATCGAGCCGACCGGAGCGTACAACGCCAGCGGCCGGTAGCAGCCGCCGTTGGCGGGGATGGTGGGGTCGGTGGCGACGCGGACCGCGTAGTAGAGGCAGGAACGGGTCACCGCCTCGACAGCGTTGATGTTGGCCGCCACCTGCGGGTCGCTGCCACTGAAGTCCGCGTGCAGCGAGCCACCGTCGATGCCCACGCTGACGCGGATGGCCACGTCTCGCTCGCCCAGCTCGACCACGTCCGCGAAGGCATAGTCGCCATCAGGCAGCGCTTCGATGGCCGCCTCCATGCGCCGCTGCCCGTAGGCCAGCAGGGCCTCGGCCAGCGCCCGGTAGCGGTCGGATCCCTCGCGCTCGACGAGCTCGGCGAGCCGGTCGACCGCGACCGCGTTCGCGCCCATCTGGGCGTCAAGATCGCCGCGCCGCTCCCAGGGCGTGCGCGAGGCGGCCACGAAGGGACCCACGAACGCCTCGTGCCAGGCGCCCTCGCTGACCGCCAGCGTGGGCGCCACACGATGACCTTCCTGGTCGACGGTGGTGGCGTGGACCGGCATCGACCCTGGTGCCTCGCCCCCCACGTCCGCGTGGTGCGCCCGGTTGGCCACCCAGGCGACGTGTGCCCCGCCGACGAAGACCGGGGCCACGAGGGTGAGGTCGTTCAGGTGCGTGCCGCCGTTGAAGGGATCGTTGACCGCGTACTGCACGCCCGGTCGCGGGTCGAAGCGAGCAAGGCAGGCTGCCACCGACGCCGGCATCGAGCCGAGGTGGACCGGGATGTGCTCTGCCTGCGCGAGCATCTCGCCGGAGGCCGTGAACACCGCCGCCGAGCAGTCGGCGCGTTCCTTGATGTTGGGCGAGAATGCCGTACGCTGCAGGACCGTGCCCATCTCGCCCGCGACCGCGGCGAAGCGATGACGCGCCACCTCGAGCGTGATCGGATCGACGGACCGGCGGCTCACAGGTCGATCTCCAGGGTCCCATCGTCGAGGACCACCAGCACGTCGCCGGCCTCGAGCAGGACCGCCGAGTTCGCCTCGACCACGATGGCCGGACCGTTGAGGGTGAAGCCCGAAGGCAGGCTGGCGCGCTCCCAGACTCCGTCGCGACCACGTGCCGGCCCCTCGGTCGAAAGCGACGGCAGGTCCGACCACGTCATGGGCGCGACCCCGGTGGCGACCGAGCGAAGGTTGACCAGCTCGAAGGGCTCGCCGGGGCGGTCGAAGCCGAAACGTCGGCGGTGGGCCGTCTCGAACTCGATGCGCAACCGGTCCCAGCCGGCGTCAGCCGCGACCTCCAGCTCGTGTGACTGGCCCACGTAGCGCACATCTGAGCGGGTCTCGACGGTAGCCGGCTCGCTGCCGAAGGTGTCGTGATAGCGCTCGGCCACCTCGCGTTCGAGCGCGGCCCGCAAAGCGCCGAGGTCGCGCGCGCCGTCGGCAGCCATGACCGTGCGGGCTCGGTCCGCGCGGGGTGTGGCCAAGAGCAGCCCCAGGGCCGAGAAGACACCCGAGAGCGGCGGTACCAGGACCTTCCTGATGCCCAATCGTCGGGCGAGGCGAGTCGCGTGCAGCCCACCGGCCCCACCGAAGGCCACCAGCACCGCGTCGCGTGGGTCGGTCCCCTCCTCCACCGACACAGACCGCAGCGCGTGCTCCATGTGGCTGTCGACGACCTCGAGCATGCCGGTGGCGGCCGCTGCCACGTCGCAGTCCATCGCGAGCGCCAGGCGAGCGAGTGCTTCGCGGGCGCGGTCGGTGTGAAGCCGTACCGTTCCGCCCAGGGCCATGTCCGCGGGGAGGTGTCCGGCCACGAGGTTGGCGTCCGTGACCGTCGGCTCGGTGCCGCCGTGACCGTACGCAGCGGGACCGGGCACGGCGCCGGCTGAGCGCGGCCCCACGCGCAAGGCCCCGCCCCGATCCAGCCAGCCGATGCTGCCGCCGCCCGCGCCGATGGTACGGATGGGGATGGCCGGCACGCGATTGATCCGACCGCCGACGCGATGCCCCGTGCCCACCGCGGGCGTGCCACCGGTGATACGGCTGACGTCGGTGGAGGTGCCGCCCATGTCGAAGGAGAGGACGGTCTCGTAGCCATGGTGTCTACCCAACGCCGCGGCAGCCAGGGCACCGCCGGAGGGACCGGAGAGGACGAGCCGGCCCGCGGACTCGGGCGCTCGGGAGAAGGGCAAGAGGCCGCCGGACGAGGTCATCACCAGGCGCCGCTCCATGGGCAGCCGCTCGTCGAGCGCGCGCAGGTAGTCCGCGACCGAAGGCGTGAGGTAGGCCGAGAGCACAGTGGTAGCCGTGCGCTCGTACTCCCTGAACTCGGGCGACACGAGGGACGACCGCAGGACCGGTCTGCCGAGTTCCGCGCCGAGTCGTCGCTCGAGCTCGATCTCGCGCCCAGGGTCCAGATACGACTCGATGAGCGAGATCGCGACCACCTCAGGGTCGGTCGCGGCCAGCGCAGCGAGCAACTCCTCCTCGTCGGAGCCCAGGCCGAAGCGTCGATCACGCTCGACCAATGGGCGGGGCCGGTCCGCGAACGCGTCGTAGAGCGAGGGCCGGTCCTGCCGCGCGATCTCGATGACGTCCTCGTAGCCGGCGTCGGTCACCAGCGCCACGCGGGCACCGCGTTCCTCGAGCAGGGCGTTGGTGGCCGCGGTCGTGCCATGCAGGAAGACGTCGTCGCGCCCGCCGCTGACGGCTGCCGCGACCCCGTCGGCCTGCTGCGGACGGGTCGGGACCTTGGCGCCGTGGATCGTGCCCTCATCAAGGACCACGACATCGGTGAACGTCCCGCCCACGTCAACGCCGATCAACCGAGTCACCGCGACATGCTAGCCGCTCGGCCACCGGGCACCGGACGTACCTGGGCCTCGCCTGACCACTCCAACGCGGGCTCAGGGGGTGGGCGAACCCTCCGCGACGCCCTCGCGCCGGCGCCTCATCCACTTCTCGATCTCGACGGCGACGAAGGGGATGGGCGTCACCACCAGCACGATCCCAAGCTCCAGGGGTGAGAGCGCGGTGGTCTCGAAGATCGGCTGCAGGAAGGGCACGTAGATCAGCGCCAGCTGCACGATGACGCTCACCACGAGCACGACCAGCAGGACCATGTTCGAGCGCAGCCCCAGGGTCAGGATCGACTCCCGCTCCGAGCGCACGACCAGCGCGTGCGAGAGCTGCAGGAAGGCCAGCACGGTGAAGACCATGGTGCGCCATGTCTCCTCGCTGGCACCGCCGTGGTAGGACCACGCCTGGACCGCCAGCGTGATGGCCGTCATCAGCAGGCCGACCCAGATGGCGTGCTGCCAGAGGCCGCTTCCGAGGATCGAGGCGCGCGGGTCACGCGGGGGCTGCTTCATGGCGCGCGGGTGCGCCGGTTCCACGCCCAGCGAGAGCGCCGGTGCTCCGTCGGTGACGAGGTTGATCCACAGGATCTGGATGGCCAGCAGCGGCAGGGGCAGGCCCAGGAACGGCGCCAGCACCATGACCATGACCTCGGCCGAGTTGGTGGTCAGCAGGTAGCGCACGAAGCGGCGGATG
Source organism: uncultured Chloroflexia bacterium (assembly GCA_963731995.1). Taxonomy (GTDB): domain Bacteria; phylum Chloroflexota; class Limnocylindria; order Limnocylindrales; family CSP1-4; genus JAFMJV01. Next base: position 664,899 of record CAVSXV010000009.1, on the reverse strand, counting down.
TTGGCGTAGATGCGCCGCCCCTCTTCCACCGCGGCGATGATGGTCGAGAAGTCATCGTCCTCGAGGATCATGTCGGCGGCTTGCTTGGAGACGTCGGTGCCGGTGATGCCCATGGCCACGCCGATGTCCGCCTTGCGCAGCGCCGGGGCGTCGTTCACGCCGTCTCCGGTCATGGCACTGACCGCACCCTGCTGCCGCCAGGCGTCGACGATGCGCAGCTTCTGCTCGGGGTTGGTGCGGGCGTAGACGCCGATGTCCTTCACGCGAGCGGCCAGCTCCTCATCCGAGATCTCGGCCAGCTCGGCGCCGGTGATCGATTCGCGCCCATCGTCGAGCATGCCCAGCCGCGCCGCGATGGCGGTCGCGGTCAGCTGGTGGTCGCCGGTGATCATCACCGGCGTGATGCCGGCCGAACGTGTCTCGCGAACGGCCACTGCGGCCGATTCACGAGGCGGATCAGCCATGGCCACGACGCCCACCAGCCGGAGCCGCTGCTCGGCGTCCTCGGGCTCGTCGGGTACGGCCTCGATACCGGCATCCGCGAGGGCCAGCACGCGGTAGCCGTCGGCCGCGTAGCGCTCGGCCACCTCGCGGGCAGCATCGAGGGCCGGGCCCTGGTCGTCGGCCAGCAGCGGAGCGATCGACTCGATAGCGCCCTTGACCGCGACCCAGTTGGGCTGCTCGATCTCGAGGTCGCTCTCGCCCAACTGGTGGACGGTGGTCATGCGCCGGCGCTCGGAGTCGAACGCGACCTCGGCCACGCGCGGGCAGGAGACGTGGACGTCCTTCTGGACGACGCCCAGCTTGGCCGCGAACGCTACCAGCGAGCCTTCGGTGGGATCGCCGGTGATGGCCCAGTCCCCGCCGCCGTCGGGCGACACGAGGGTGGCGTCGTTGCAGGCCACGGCCACATGCGCGGCGCGGCCTGCGAGCGGATCGTCAGACGCGGAGGGTGTCAGCTGCCCATCGGGCGAGTAGCCGTCGCCGCTGACCCCGTATTCGCCGTTGGGCGTCCAGAGGCGCTCCACGAGCATGCGGTTCTCGGTGAGCGTGCCGGTCTTGTCGGTGCAGATGACCGAGACCGAACCCAGCGTCTCGACCGCTGGCAGCCGCCGCACCAGGGCATGGCGACGGGCCATGCGCCGAGCACCGAGCGCGAGCGAGATGGTCACGACCGCGGGCAGGCCCTCGGGGATGGCCGCCACTGCGAGCGAGACGGCCACCAGGAACATCTCCTCGGCCGGCTCACCGCGCGCGACGCCGAGGCCGAAGACCACGGCGCAGATGGCCAGCGCGGCCATGGCCAGCCACTTGCCCAGCTGGCCCAGCTTCAGCTGCAGCGGCGTGGCCTCGTCCTCACCCTCCTGCAGCAGCTCGGCGATCCGACCGATGGCCGTGGACATGCCGGTGGCGACCACCAGCCCGCGTGCGCGCCCGAGTGTCACAGCGGTGCCGGAGAAGGCCATGTTGCGCTGGTCGGCCGGAGTCGCGGCGCCCACGTCGGGCAGCGGCTCGGTGACCTTGGCCACCGGCTCCGACTCGCCGGTCAGCGGCGCCTCATCGATCTTCAGGCCCGGTGCCTCGAGCAATCGCATGTCGGCGGTGACGATGTCGCCCTGCTCGAGCAGCACGATGTCGCCGGGTACGACCTCCGCTGCCGCCACCGGCCTGACCTCGCCTCCGCGCACCACGCGCGCCTGTGGCGACGACATCCGCTTGAGCGCGTCCATGGCCTGTCCGGCGCGGTACTCCTGCACGAAGCCGACCACTCCGTTGAAGACCACGATGGCCAGGATCACGACCGTGTCCTTGCTCTCGCCGATGAGGAAGGTGACCGCGGCTGCCGCCATCAGCACCAGGATCATGGGGCTGGTGAACTGGTCCACGAACAGCATCCAGGTGGGGCGCTGCCGCTTCTCGACCAGCTCATTGCGGCCGAACTCTTCGAGGCGCTGCTCGGCGGCGGCGCCGTCCAGCCCGGTCTTGGCCGACGTTCCCAGCGCGGCGGCCACGTCTGCAGCCTCGAGCTTCCAGGGCTCGATGGTCTCGCCGGCCGGCGGCGTTGTGCTCTGATCGCCTGCTGTCATCCCCCGCCTCCGGTCAGGCCCCCGAGTTGAAGATCATGTACATCAGGATGAAGTAGACGACGAGGGTCATGCCCGAGCCGGGCTCCAGCTTCCAGGCGCGCGTGCGCGCACCATGCACGATGCCCGCCAGCACGATCGACATGAGCAGGATCGCGCTCACGCCGACGAAGGCTTGCGCCATGTTCACGCTCGCGAGGATGGGGCCCTCGGTGTAGGTCAGATCGGTGAAGAAGATGATGGCCATGTTGAAGGCGTTGCTGCCCAGCAGCGAGCCCACGGCCAGGTCGAAGGCACCGATTCGTGCGGCGGCGACCGCGGTGGCCAACTCCGGCAGGGAGGTCGAGAAGGCCAGGAACGAGGCGCCCACGAAGGAGTCGCTGAGCTCCGCCTCGCGTCCGATGCCGTCAGCCGCGTCCACGAGGATGGGTGCTGACACGAGGATGACCAGCGCGGCGATGCCGAACTTGGCCAGGTCCCAGCGGATGGTGTGCAGGATGGCCTTGCGGCTGGTTACGTCGGCGCCGCTCAGGTGCTGGTATTGGGCATCGTCAGCGGTGACCTGCTCGTGGCTGACCTCACCGGTGGGTACGGCCGGGATCGCGGAGCGATGGGTCCAGGCGATGAGGCTGATGAAGCCGACGAAGATGACGATCGATTCGAGGCCGACCCAGCCGATCACGATCTCGAAGGGCTGGAGCACGGCCAGCACGGCGATCGAGGTGAGGGCGATGGCCACCGCAGCGGTGCGGGCATGGCCCGTGCCCACGTGTTGCCAGACCTTCCCGCGCCAGGCGATATCGACCATCGCCAGCAGAGCCATGTTGGCCATGTTGCTGCCGAAGAGGTTGCCGATCGCGAGATCCGGCGAGTCCTCCACGACCACGGCGCTGATGGCCACCGCGATCTCCGGCAGGGAAGTGGCCGCGGCCACCAGGACCATGCCGATGAGCAGGCCGCCGAGGCCGGTCACGTCCGCGATACGGTCGCCCGACTTGGCCAGCAGGACACCAGCGCCGATGATGACCGCCGACATCAGCAGGAAGACGGCGACGTAGAAGAGGAGGTCGGTGTTCAAGGGTGCTCCCTGGAGCGCCGGGGCGAGTGCTCGTGGTCGGCGACAGCCTGAATCGTATGCGATAGCTCGACCGAGCGGCTACGAGCGTCCCGTGCCGCAGGCGCTCTGACGTCGGCCGCGGGTGCACTCGGAGCTTCTTGCCTGGCAGGCACACCGAGGAGCGAACGCTCGCCAGCCTGTCCGATACATGCATGGCAGTCACGCGACCTGGGCCGCGTGCACGCGACAAGGGCTGCCTCCGACGTTGCGCGTGCAGCGCCGCACGGCATGTCCAGTCGGGCGTGGCAGAATCGCCACAACACGCCTCGGCGCCCGGTCACCCGACCCCACCTGTGCCGATCCGACCCAGACAAGGAGAGCCCTGATGGATCTGCTGCGAATCCTGGCCCCCAAGCGGAGCGCTCAAGCGCACTGCGACATCCCCTGTGGCGTCTACGACCCCGAGCAGGCTCGCATCGAGGCTGAGTCCTGCCACCGCATCATCGAGCGCTACCACGCCTCCGACGATGAGGTCTTCAAGGCCCGCTGCATCGTGGTCAAGGAAGAGCGCGCCGACCTCGTGAAGCACCACGTCGACGTCCTTTGGCACGACTACTTCAAGCCCGAGCACGTGGAGAAGTACCCGGACCTGCACGACACCTGCTGGCAGGCCTCGAAGGCAGCCTCCGCGGTCAAGCAGGGCGTGGATCTCGATGCGGCCAAGAAGCTGCTGGCGCTGATCGACCAGATCGACGAGATGTGGAAGGGCACCGGCGGCCCCGAGAAGACCCGCATGTAGCTTCGGCTTCCACGCCGAGCGACGACCCGCCCTCGATCACCGGGCGGGTCGTTCAGATTCAGAGGACCCTAGATCGATGCTCCGCCGACTCAGCCGCTCCTGGAGTGCTCGCGTGGCGGTCGAAGGTGACTCGATGCGCCCCACGCTCCAGGCGGGCGACTGGCTGCTGGTCGACCCTGGCGCCTTTCGGGACACGCCACCGGCTGTCGGTGACCTGGTGCTCGTGCCGGACCCGCGCGAACCGTCGCGCCTGCTGGTCAAACGCGTGACCGAGGTCCACGAAGAGGGCCGCGAGCTCTTCGTCAGGGGCGACGCACCCGCGGTATCGACCGACTCACGGACGTTCGGGTCCGTCGGCACCTCGGAGGTCGAAGGCCGCCCCTGGTTCCGCTACTGGCCGCCGCGTCGACTGGGGCGGATCGGCTGAAGGTGACGGCTCAGCCGATGAGCTCGCCCATGACGGCGATGTGGTCGAGGTCCTGGGGCAGGAAGTCCTGGAACAACAGCCGGTCGACGCCGGTCGCAGCGTAGTCCGCGATGCGGGCCCTGGCCTCGTCTGGCGTGCCGATGATCCAGCGATCCTTGCGCTCTTCCAGCCACGCCTCGGCACCATCGACATCGCCGCCGAAGAGGGCCACCTGGCGGGTGCGGCGCTCGGTCATCTCAGCCTCGTCGCGGCCCACCAGCACACCGGCCATGACCGAGCGTGTCAAGGTCGCAGGGTCGCGGCCGAGCTTCTCGCAGGCAGCGTCGAGCCTGGCGTTGATCTCGCGTACCTCGGCCGGGTTCGAGGAGCTGATGTTGTATTCGTCCGCGTACTGGGCGCCAAGGCGGCACGAACGCGGCCGACCCACACCACCGACGACCACGTTGGGCCGCGGTTCGCGCGGTCGGAAGAGGGTCTTCTCCACCTGGTAGTGCTCGCCGTTGAAGGACCAGCCATCGGGCTCATCCCAGAGCCCGCGGATGATGGCCAGCTCTTCCTCCATACGATCGACGCGCTCCACCGTGCCCGGATAGGGGATGCCCAGGGCTGCGTGCTCCCCTTCGTTCCAGCCGGCACCGATGCCCATCTCGATGGTGGCGCCCTCGGCCATCTCCACCACCGTGGCCACGACCTTGGCGTACGAGCCCGGGATGCGGAAGGTCACCGGCGAGACCATCGAGCCAAGGCCGATGCCACTCGTGTCGCGCGCCAGCCCAGCCAGCGTCGTCCAGCAATCGGTGGCGGGCAACCCCTCCTCACCCGGGAAGCTGGAATAGTGGTCGGAGCGGAAGTAGGTCTCGAAGCCGGCCGCCTTGGCGGCGTTGGCAGCGTCGAGGATGTCCTGGTAGCTGTAGCCCTGCTGGGGCTCGGTCATGAGTGCGTAGCGCATCGACGTCTCCTGAGGTTGGGCGGGAACTACGATGATGCCGCACATCGACGATCGAGCGAGCGCGGGTACGATGCGTGCATGCCGACTGCCGTCCCCCTGCCCTTCCCGGGCGAGCTCCAGGCGCCGGGCACAGCCGATGCTCCCTTCGAGCCGGCGCTGACCCTGGCCGACCTGCCGCCTGGCTCGATGACGCGTGTCAGCCGCGGCGACCTCGACCTGCTCATAGCCCACACCGACGAGGGCATCGTAGCCACCGAGGACCGGTGCCCGCACATGGCGGCCCCGTTCTCGGAGGGTCGACTCGATGGCTGCACGCTCCACTGCCCGCTGCATCGCGGTGCCTTCGATGTCCGCGACGGCGAGGTCGTCACGTTCCCGACGACCGGTGGATTGACCGCTGACGGTGTGCACCGCCCGACCTGGACGCCCGAGGGCAACCCGGCCAAGGCGCCACTGCGGCCGAACGACCCCAAGGCACGGGCGCGGGCACTGACCCGTGTACGCCGGCTGCGCTACTACCCGCTGCGGATCCGTGACGGTGTCATCGAGGTCGCCTGGCCGAGGTGAGTGGGGCACAAGGAACGTCGCGACGCTGGTTCTACTGGCTGCCCGCAGTCGCGGTCATGGTCGCGATCTTCCTGCTCTCGTCGCAGAGCGGCCTGCGCGTCTCCGAGGATGCGGCCGTGGACAAGCCCTTCCGCATCACCGGGCACCTGCTGGCCTACGCGCTCCTGGCGGCGTTCCTGCTGGTCGCTCTCAGCGGGGCCCGCCGACCGCGGGCGCGTGACGTGCTCATCGCTTTCGGCCTGACCATCGCCTACGCCCTGAGCGACGAGTGGCACCAGTCGTTCGTGCCCGATCGAACGGGGCGCCTCGACGACGTCGTCACCGACGCGATCGGGGCGTTGGTCGGCCTGGCCGGTGCCTGGCTGGTCCTTGGCCTCCGGGCCAGCCGACGCGAAGGCAGGCTCGGGACCGAACCGTGAAGAGGAGCTGCTCCGCAGCGCGGCAGGTCGTCAGTCGGCCGGCTGCAGGGCCGCGCCCGTGACCTCCACGCCCAGGGCCACCACGCGCAGGCCTGCGGCGGAGGCGGCAGCCGTGTCGACCACGCGACGCCCATCGACGATGACGCGCCCCGCCATCGCGGGGGCGATCTCGGACCATGACAGCTCGCCGAACTCGGGCCACTCGGTGGCGACGACGACAGCATCGGCGCCCCTGCAGGCGGCCACCGCAGAGTCCGCCGACTCGATCGTGGCATCGGGCACGAGGCGAGCGAGCATGGCCGTGCCGGCCTGGAGCGACAGAGGATCGAAGGCGACCACGGTCGCGCCACGGGCAGCGAGCGCCTGACCAAGGCGGATCGCGGGCGATTCGCGCAGGTCGTCGGTGCCGGCCTTGAAGGTCAACCCCAGCAAGGCCACGCGCATGCCCTCGATCGAGCGATCGGCGGCTCGTTCGAGCCCGTCGAGCAACCAGTCGGCCTGGCTGACGTTGCTGGGCCAGATGGCATCGAGCAGCGGGGTCTGGACGCCGAAGCTCGCCGCCAGCTGCGGCAGCGCACGTGCCTGCGACGGGAAGCAGGAACCACCGAAGCCCGGTCCGGGCGACAGGAAGCTGCGCACGATGCGCTTGTCGAGACCCATGCCGTCGACGACGGCCTGGGCATCGGCGCCGGTGGCCGCGGTGAGGCGCGAGATCTCGTTGGCGAAGGTGATCTTGGCCGCGAGGAAGACGTTGGAGGCGACCTTGATCGTCTCGGCGCTGGTCAGGTCGGTGACCACGACCGGGGCCTCGAGCGGCTCGTAGAGCGCGCGCAATCGCCTGCGCCAGCGCCGAGCCCCGGTCGCCGTCGTCGTGGCCATCCACGCCGATGACCACGCGGTCGGGCTCGAGGAAGTCCCTGACCGCCACGGCCTCGCGTGTGAACTCGGGGTTGTGGGCGAGTCGCACAGCGGGCGCGAGCGTATGGATCTCCTCGGCCAGGGCGGCGCTGGTGCCCGGCATCAGCGTGGAGCGGATGACGATGTCCCGCGGCAGCTCGGGGTCCGCCGCGATGCCGCGCACAGCGGCGCGCACGATGGTCCCGTCCCACTCCTCGTCGGCGTCGAGGGTGCCCACGGCCACGATGATGAGCTCCGTGGGGCGGGCCTCGGCGTAGCCCACCGTGAAGCGCAGTCGGCCGTTGCCGGAGCCCCTCCTCGACCAGCTCATCGAGGCCCGGCTCGTGGACCGGCAGGTCGCCACCGCGCAGGCGCTCGATGCGCGCAGCATCGACGTCGAGGCAGACCACGTGGTGGCCGACATGCGCCAGACAGGCGGCGGTGACGAGGCCGACGTAGCCGGCGCCGACGATGGAGATGTGCATCGAGCGAGCGTAGCGGAAAGGCCACGAGACCGATGGTCATGGTGCGTACGGGCACCACACGGGCCTGTGCAAACCATGTATCTGCGCTACCGTCGGTGGCGATGCGCCGTCCCCAGCCGGCGCGCGGGCTCCTGGCCGTGATCTCGAGCCTGCTCGTCGCCATCCTCTACGCCCTGCCCGCCAGTGCCGCCATCGCGCCCGCTGAGCCCGATGTGACCCTGTCCTTCGACGCTCGGTCCAAGGCGTGCACGAAGTGGACCAGCACCATGACGCCGCCCCGGACCATCCAGGTCCTGCGCACGGCCGCGACCAGCCCGCCGGACGAGGTCGTGGGCACCGTCCAGACGATCGACTTCGACGAGTACGTGGCCACGGTCATGGCGGCCGAATGGCCGGAGAAGTACCCCTTCGAGACGATCAAGGCCGGGGCCATCGCGACCAAGCAATTCGCCTGGTACCACATCACCTATCCACGTGGCGGCACCAAGTGGAAGGACGGCGTCGAAGTACTGCTATGACGTCGTCGATTCCACGACCGACCAGTGGTATCGGCCTGAGAAGTTCGGCCCCGGTACGCCCGCGCTGGCCGGCCGAGGGCTCCAAGATCCGGCAGGCCATGGACCTGACCTGGGATCAGTCGCTGCGCAAGTATCGCCGCAGCAGTGGCAGCAGCCGCTTCTTCCTCACCGGCTACCGTGCGGGTTCGAGCGCAGCCACCTGTGGGTCCGACAGGACCGGCTTCAAGCTCTTCCACAACAGCACCCGCTGTGCGGCCATGACGGTCTCAAGTACCGCGAGATCCTGCGCCGGTATCTCAATCCGGGCCTCGAGATCGTGACGCCGGGGGCCAACGACGTCATCGGCACCAAGCACGGCGACGTCAGCGCCATGGAGCACAGCAGCGGACAACGCAGCGCGCGGGTGTGGACGCTGGGCCAGGCTCCGCCGGAACCCGGAACGTGGGCCGGCCTCACGATCTCGACCGATGACCTCGTCGACTACGCTGCGGGCGACCTGAACGGCGATGGCAGGCAGGACCTGGCCTGGCTCAGGAAGACCGGCCCCAGCAGCGGCCGCATCGAGGTGGCCCTCAGCGACGGCGTCAACTATGGCGCGGTCGAAGAGTGGTGGTCGGGCGATACCGTCGTGCCGGTCAATGGTGCCAAGCTGCTGATCGGAGACTTCCACGCCGACGGCCGAGCGGACATCGCCATCTTCGGCCGCGGGCGAGGCGGCCGCGACCTCTCGCATGGTCGTGCTCAAGCGCACCAAGCCCGCCAACCCCACCAAGTTCAGCAACCCCGTTCTGTGGTGGTCGGCAAACCAGGACTTCGACAAGGTGGCGGGCGTGTGGCTCGGCGACCTCAGCGGCGACGGACGCAGCGACCTGATCGTGCGCCAGAACATCGATGGCGGCGGTGTCCGCCTCAAGACCGCGGTGACGAAGAGCCCGCTGCCCGGCGCCTTCCCGCGCATGGGCCCGTACAAGGCCCGATGGGCCGACCCGACGCTCGTCCCAGCCAAGGTCAAGATGACCGTCGGCGATGCCAATCGCGACGGTCGCGACGACGTGATGATGCTCGCGGACAGCGGAGGCCGTACCGTGGTCGAGCGCCTCCAGGGCCTGAAGCTGGGAGGCCTGAAGCGCGTGAGGCTGTGGACGGCGCCGGCGTCAGCCCCGATCCCCGTGCAGAAGACCCGTCTGGGTGCGGCCGATATCGACTACGACGGTCGCGAGGACTTCGTGATCTTCAGGAGACGGGGTGCGAATACGCGCATCGAGGTCCTCAGGACGCGCGATGACAAGGTCCTTCGGGGGCCGGTCCGGCTGGTCCGCTTCGCCTGGGGTGACATCCGCCCGTACTAGCGGTCCGCGGCCTGGACGCGACCCTGCCAAACCCGCCACGTCTCCTCGTCGACGCCGATGGTCAGCTCGCTGCCGAAGCGCACCAGGGGCAGGCGCAGCAGCCGCGGATCGGCGATGACGCGATCGAGGACCTCCGCGTCACCCATCGAGAGGTAGCCGAGGTTGGCCTGCCGGTAGGCCTTGGACTCCTCGTCGAGCAGCGCCCGCGCCCCGAACTTCTGGGCAAACCGCTTGAGCTCACCCGGCGCAGGCGGTCGCTTCTTGAGATCGACGAAGGCGATGGGCATGCGACGCTCCTTGAAGAAGCGCTGCGCTCGGCGCGTAGCCTGTGAGTCGTTGCGGCCGAAGACCTGGATGACCGGGTCGCCGCTCGCGGCGGCCAGCTACTCGGCTCCGGCGTCCTTGCGCGGGCGACCGCGCCTGGACTTGCGCTTGGGCGTCATGAGGCCGAAGTAGAAGCCGTCAGCCGACTTCTTGACCGCCATCTCGACGTCGGCCAGCTTGGCCGCCCGCATGATCTGGGCACGCACGGTGGCGGGCTTCTCGTCGGGCCCGATGACGGCCTCGTAGACCACCGACTCGTCGGTGATCTTCCTGATGCGGTTGATCAGCGCCTGCTGCTCGGGACTGATGGGCCGCCCGCGTGGCTTGGGCTTGGGCGGGTTGTCCATGAGCTCAGCGTCGACCTTCCTGTACTTGGGCATGGGCGCAAGTGTAGTCCCGACCGCCGCCGCTGCTAGGCTCAGGTGCACAGATGGGGAGGAATCGAACGCTTCGCGTAGTGGGGTCCGCAGCCGTGCTGCTGCTGTCGTCCGCGACACCCGCTGGCGCGCACTCGCTGCACGGCGACGTCGATGCGCCACTGCCCTTCGCGGCCTACCTTGCCGGGGCAGCCATCGCGGTGGCGCTGTCGTTCGTGTTCGTGGCCTTCGGCGACGACCGACCTGCGCCCGAAGCCCGACGCCTGGCCGGACGCGCACGTCTCTGGCGGCCCGTGCGCTGGTCCTTGCGGCTGGTGGGCCTGCTGGCCTGGCTGTGGGTCGTGGCCCAGACGATCGCCGGCGGCACCAGCGACGCCGAGGTGGCCTCGCTCGTGCTCTGGGTCTATGGCTGGATCGGCCTGGCCATGGTCGAGCGCCCTGCTGGGTCCGGCCTGGGCCTGGCTCGACCCCTTCACCACGCTCTACGACCTCGTCGCCGCGATCTTCCGGCCGACTGGCCTGCACCTCCCTGGCCGCGCTCCCTGGCACGGTCGCACGCGGGCCTGGCCGGCGGCCCTGCTGATGGTCTTCTTCGTGTGGCTCGAGCTGGGTGGACGGATCGGCAGCGGACGCGAGCTGGGTGTGGTCCTCGCGGGCTACACCCTCTTCACGCTCGTGGGCATGGCCTGGTATGGCAAGCACCGCTGGCGCGCGCACGGCGAGGTCTTCAGCGTCTGGTTCGGCCTGCTCGGCCGGCTGGCGCCCTATGGCCTCGTGGGACGGCGTCGAGAGGGCCAGGTGCAGCGGCGCCCCTTCGGCCATGCCCTGACCCGCGAACCGTGGTCCGCCTCGCTGTTGACGGTGGTGGCGGTGGCGCGGGCTCGGTCATCTGGGACGGCTCTCGCAGACGCAGCCGTTCTACGACCTCTTCGGCGACCTGCACCCGGTCACCGAAACGGTCCTGCTGCTCGGCTTCCTGGCCCTCGTGGTCGCCCTCGTCATCGGCGTCGGGCGGCGCGTGGGCTACGTGGCCGATGGGCGCCGGCCTCGTACCGGTAGCCGTGGGCTACATCGTCGGCCCACTACCTGACCTACCTGCTGACTGAGGGCCAACGCATCGTGGTCGCCCTCTCGGACCCGCTCCAGCAGGGCTGGGACCTCTTCGGCACGCGTCCGCTTCGAGCCGACCGAAGACTGGCTCGCGAGCTCGGCGGTGTGGACGATGCAGGTGATCGCAGTCGTGCTCGGCCACGTGGTCGGGCGCCTGGCTCGGGCCACACCGCGGTACGGGACCGGCGGCGGCGCGGCGAGCCGACGAGCCAGTGGCCGCTGGCGGCGCTGATGATCGGCGCTGCACCGTCGTGGCGCTGTGGTCGCTGGGCCAGAACCTCGTCTTCGTCGCGGAGGTCGTACCAGCGACATGACCGGCGCGAGCAGCGGGGACCACGCACCGGTCGTCGACGAGCTCGTCCAGCTCGACTTCGAGGTCGATCCCGAAGCGACGCTGTCCGAGCTGCGGCATGGTCCACGGGACCCCACCATCCGCTTCGAGCACGGCGTGATCTGGCGTGCCTCGCGCACCGCCGACGGGTCCTGCCACCACCCGCCTCGCGCGTGCCCGCGAGGGCTGGCGGGTGTCGGCCTGGGGCCCGGGTGCGGTGGCCGCTCGCGGCAGCGTGCCTCGGCTCCTCGGCTCCGAGGACGATCCCTCGGCGCTGCGTCTGCCGGCCGGCCCGGCTGCGCGACCTCGCCGACGTCGCTCGCGGGCTGCGCTTCGGGCGCACCGATGCGGTGTGGCCTTCGCTGGTACCGGCCATCTGCGGCCAGAAGGTGACCTCCGCGCAGGCCCATCGCGCCTACTTCGGCATCGTTCAGCGCTGGGGTGAGGAGGCGCCCGGACCCGCCCGACTGCGCCTGCCGCCGCGACCCGAGGTCATCGCTGCCCTGCCCTATCACGAGCTGCATCCGGTAGGGCTCGAGCAACGGCGAGCGGTCACCCTCATCCGGGCTGCCGAGCGCGCTGCCTGGCTGGAGGGGCGACGACGATGGCGCCGGGAGCCGCCCTCGCCCGACTGCGTGGGATCCCCGGGATCGGCGCCTGGACCGCTGCGGAGGTCGCACGCCCGGCCTTCGGCGACCCCGATGCGGTGAGCCTCGGCGACTTCCACGTCCCCGACATGGTCTGCTGGGCGCTCGCGGGCGAGGCCCGTGCGGACGACGCTCGCATGCTCGAGCTGCTGGAGCCCTATCGGGGACAGCGAGCGAGGTTGGTGCGCCTCATCGAACGCTCCGGGCTCAGACCACCGAGGTACGGACCCCGTCTCTCGCCGCAGCGTATCGAGGACCTCTAGTCGAGCCGGCCCGTCCCGACGACGCGTCCAGCCTGGGATTGACAAGTATGTGAGTGGTCACTAACATGCCGTCCATGAACGCACCGGCAGCGCCACGGCACACCGCAGACGAGCGGCGCGAGGAGATCATCCGCGCGGCGGTGACGCGCTTCGGCAAGACCGGCTTGTACGGAACCTCGACGGAGGCCATCGCCCGCGACGTGGGCGTCAGCCAGCCATACCTGTTCCGACTGTTCGGCACCAAGAAGGAGATGTTCATGGCGGCCGTGGCTTGGGCCTTCGACCACACCGTCGAGCGTTTCCGTGAGGCCGGCGAGGCCGCCATCGATCAGCATGACGCGTTCCGCCGCATCGGCTACGCGTACGAGGACCTCATCAGCGACCGCCGCTACCTCGACATCCAGCTCCAGGCCTACGCCTCGACGTCCGACCCGGAGATCCGGCAGCTGGTGAACGATGGCTTCGGGCGCATGGTCATGGAGATAGACCGGCACACGGAGGCCAGCCCGCAGCAGCTGGCGGTGTTCATCGGCCGGGGCATGCTCATGAACGTGACCAGCTCGATGGGCGCCCTCGAAGATCCCGACGGCTGGGCGAAGTTGATCCAGGAGGGCTGCACGAAGGAGATCCATTTCGACTGATCCGGCCCTCCCCCTCTTTTTTTGCCACGTCTAGTTAGTTAGCAGTCACTACATAGGAGACACACGGTGTCAGCTCGAACGCTTACCATCTGGACCGCTGCGGCGGGAGCCGCCGCCGTCATCCTGTCCAGCCGCCGCCGCACCCGTCGAGGCCGCCCGGACCGCACCGCCGTCACGGGCCATCACCATCTCGACCGCACTCACGGGAGCCGGCGCGGCTGACCCACGACAACGACACCGAACAACATCGGGGGAGACAGGAGAAGGACCCGTGCAAGGTCGCTCACTCGCCATCTGGACGTTCGTCGTGACGTCGGTGGCACTCGTCATGGTCATGCTCGACAACCTCGTCGTCTCGACCGCTCTCAACGTCATCCGCGAGGACCTTGGCGCCTCCATCGAGCAGCTCGAGTGGACCGTCAATGCCTACACCCTCACCTTCGCGGTCTTCCTGCTCACCGGCGCCGGCCTCGGGGACCGCTTCGGGCGGCGCCGGATGTTCGTCATCGGCGTTGCCCTCTTCACGACCGCCAGCGCCTTGGCGGCCATGTCCACCAGCGTCGAGATGTTGCTGGTCGGCCGTATGGCCCAGGGCATCGGCGCCGCCATCGTCACACCGCTGACGCTGACACTGCTCTCCGCGGCCGTCCCGGCCGAGCGACGCGGCGTGGCGCTCGGCGCGTGGGGCGCGGTCGGTGGCCTGGCCGTGGCCATCGGCCCGCTCGTCGGTGGCGCCATCATCGAGGGCCTCGCCTGGAACTGGATCTTCTGGGTCAACGTGCCCATCGGTATCGCCCTCATCCCGCTGGCCCTGTTCGGGCTGAAGGAGTCGCATGGGCCTGACCGCCGGCTGGACATCGTCGGCCTGGGGCTGGTGTCGGTCGGTCTCTTCGGGATCGTCTGGGCCTTGATCAACGGCAACGGAGAAGGCTGGACCAGCCCGCTGATCGTGGGCGCCTTCGCCATCGGCGCCCTCTTCCTGGTGGGCTTCGTGGCCTGGGAGCGCCGCTCCCCCGCCCCCATGCTGCCGCTCCGCTTCTTCCGCAGCCGCAGCTTCAGCTTCGTCAACCTCAGCTCCATGTTCATGAGCTTCGGGATGTTCGGGGCCATCTTCCTGCTGGTCCAGTTCCTGCAGTTCGCCCTGCGCTACTCGCCCCTCGAGGCGGGACTCTCGATCCTGCCCTGGACGCTGGCGCCGATCTTCGTGGCGCCGGTCGCAGGCGCGCTCTCGGACCGCGTCGGTGGTGGCCTGCTCATGGGTGTCGGCTTGAGCCTGATGTCGATCGGCCTGGCCTGGCTCGGGCTCATCGCGAGCACTTCCATCGAGTACACCGCGATGATCGTGCCCTTCATCATCTCGGGTGTCGGCATGGGCCTGTTCTTTGCACCCATGGCCAACGTCCTGCTCTCGTCGGTACGTCCCGAGGAGGAGGGCAAGGCCTCCGGTGCCAGTGGGGCCATCCGCGAGCTCGGTGGCGTCTTCGGGGTGGCCGTGCTGGCGTCCATCTTCGCCCGCGAGGGTTCGTACCAGAGCCCGCAGGCGTTCGTCGATGGCATGGTCCCGGCCGTGCTCCTGGGCGCCGTGGTGGTCGGGATGGGAGCCGCGCTGGCCTTCCTCATCCCGCGCAGCGTGGGCAGCCGCGAGGCGACACCCGCTCGCAGGAGCGGTCCCGCCGAGATGGGTCTCGCGCGTGAGGGTGAACCCGCGCCGGTCTTCATCACCGCTGACGACTGAGACGCGAGCCACGGGCGGCGGGTATCGGACGGTGCCCGCCGCCTTCGCGCGTATGCGGCTGCGATAGGCTACGAGGACGTGCGGTTCGAACCAGCTCAGGAGGTCCACATTGGAAAGCGTGAACAAGCGCCCGTTCGGCGTTCTCGTCCTCGGCGCACTGGCGGTCGCCATCGCCATCGTGCGGCTGCTGGTGGGGCTGCAGTTGCTGGGAGTGGGCATCTTCGGTGACGACGCCCTGGATGGCACCGGCGTCGGCTGGGTCGGCATCACGACGCTCGTGGTCGGCCTCATCTACCTGGCCGTCGGATGGTCGCTCTGGTCGATGCGGTCGTGGGCCCTGGTCTTCACCATGATCATGGCCGTCTTCGGGCTGGTCGATGCCATGTTCGTGCTCATCTCCACGAGCAACGTGGCCTACGGTCTGGCCTCAGCCGCCATCCCCGCGCTGCTCCTCTGGTACACCAGCCGCGAGGACATCCGCGCGCAGTTCGCCGCTGTCGACGAGGCCCAGGCCGAGCTCAACCTCGGGGCCTAGCCACACGACCAGAGCGCCGGACGCGGGGCCGGACCATGTGCCCGGCCTTCGCGATCCAGAAGGGTGAGTGAGCTGACCGAGTACGACGTCATCGTCGCGGGAGTCGGCGGCATGGGCAGCGCCACGGTCGCGGAGCTGGCCTCGCGTGGCGCGCGCGTGCTGGGCCTCGAGCGAGCGGGCATCCCCAACGACAGTGGCTCCTCACACGGCGTCAACCGCATCATCCGCCTGGCCTACGCCGAGGACCCGCGCTACGTGCCTCTGCTGCGGCGGGCCTACCAGCGCTGGCGCGAGCTCGAGTCACGCCTGGGCGAGACGATCCTGGTGATCACTGGCGGGCTCGACATCGGCCGGCCCGATAGCGAGACCGTGGTGGGCGCCCTGGCCTCAGCTCGAGAGCACGACCTGCCCCACGAGCTGCTCGAGGCCGCCGACGTGCACTGCGCGCTTCCCGGGCCTGACGCTGCCCGACGAGCTCGTGGCCGTGTATCCAGCCAGACGGGGGCTTCGTGCTCTCGGAGCGGGCCATCGCCGGCCAGGCCCGGTTGGCGCTGGAGGCGGGTGCGGAGATCCACGGCCATGAGCCGGTGCTGGGATGGGACGCGAGCGGCGGCGGCGTGATCGTGCGCACGGCAGCTGCCGAGTATCGCGCCCGGCGGCTGGTGGTCAGTGCCGGCGCATGGGTGGGCAAGCTGGTCGGCTTGCTCGCGCCGCTAGCCGTGCCCGAGCGCCAGGTGCTGCTCTGGGCCGGGACGCGGCAGCCGGGGCTGTTCCGCCCGGAGGCGCTGCCGGTCTTCATCCTCGACGTCGAGGAGGGCCTCTTCTACGGCTTCCCCGAGTACGGCATCCCGGGCCTGAAGATCGGTCGTATGCACCATCGCCGGCAGGTGGTCGACCCCGACGATTGGGACCGCTCGATCATCGAGCCCGAGGACGAGCCCGTGCTGCGCGTCGCCCTCTCGCGCTACCTGCCGCAAGCCGATGGGCCGACGCTTTCGCTCAAGACCTGCATGTTCACCAACACGCCCGACGAGCACTTCATCATCGACACCCTGCCGGGAGCGCCCCAAGTGATCGGTGGTCTCGCCGTGCAGCGGTCACGGCTTCAAGTTCTCGAGCGTGGTCGGCGAGATCGCCGCCGACCTCGTCCTTCGAGGGTGGGACCGACCACGACATCAGCATGTTCAGCATCGGTCGATTCAGAGGAGGTATCAGCATGACTCGAACCATCGTCTGCTTCGGGGATTCCAACACCCATGGTGCCGACCCGTCCGGGAGTGGCCGCATGCCGGCGGATGTCCGCTGGCCGCGCGTGATGGGGCGTGCCCTGGGTCCCGACTACGAGGTCATCGAAGAGGGTCTCAACGGCCGCACGACCTGCTGGGACTCGCCGCTCGATCCGGGCCGCAACGGACTCACCTACCTGCTCCCCTGCCTGCTCTCGCACGCGCCGGTGGACCTCGTGACCATCATGCTCGGCACCAACGACACTCAAGCGCATCTATGGCCTGGGTGCGCCCGAGATCGCCGGCGGTGTGGCCCGGCTCGTGGACGAGGCTCACCGGTCCCTGAGCGGTCCCGGTGACACGCCTCCGGCGGTGCTGCTCGTCTCGCCGGTGCCCCTGGGTGAGATCACGGCCCGGAGTGAGCTGTGGGGTATGGGTGACGCCATCGGCAAGTCGAAGGACCTGGCGCGTTTCTACGAGCTGGTCGCCGAGGACCATGGTGCGGCCTTCTTCGATGCGGGTTCTGTCGCCTCGGTGCATCCCGAAGACGGCGTCCATCTCGATGCCGCCGCTTGCGCCAGCCTCGGGACAGCTCTCGCGGAGGCTGTGCGCGGACGACTCGAAGGGGCGTAGCGGCCGACGGACCCACGCCTATCGGCCCTCGAGGGCCGCCTCAGGCTGCCGGTGCCGAGGTCAGCCCCCGCTGTGCAGCCCGATGCGTTCGCCGTTGACGACCCGTGCGGGATCGCTGAAGAGGTAGCGGATGGCCGCTGAGATCTCCGCGGGGCTGGTGGCGTGGGCCTTGGCCGAGCCATCCGGGCCCGCCGAGGTGTCGATGGCGCGCACGCGCACGACGTTGACGGTGACGCCGGAGCCGGCCACCTCCTGGGCGAGCGCAGCAAAGAGCGTCTCCAGCGCGGCCTTGCCCACGCCATAGGCGCTCATGCCCGCATCCGGCGCGGCGGCCATCGGCGAGGACACCGCGGTGATGCGCCCGAAGCCGGCCTCGACCATGCGTGGCGCCAGCTCGCGCACGACGTTGAGCGAGGTCCAGAAGTGCTGGTCGATCATGTCCGCGTAGGGCTCGTCAGGCGAGCGCTCGACGTGCACGCCACCGGTCCAGCCACCGACCAGGTGAGCCAGCGCATCGACCCGTCCGAACCGCTCGTAGCCTGCCTCGACCGCGGCTGCGGCCGCGTCCCGATCGCGAAGGTCGGCGACCGCGGTAGCCGTGCGCGCGGGCTCAAGGGCAGCGTCGGTCACGAGTCCGTCCAGTCGCGCCTGCGATGAGCCCACCAACAGCAGGTCCCACCCGTCGGCGACGAGATCGGGCACCAGCACCCTGCCCAGGCCGCCGGTGGCGCCGGTGATCATGGCTACGCGTCGGTCCGTCATGCTCGTGCCTCCACCTTGTCGATCGCATTGATGGCCGCGAGCGGCCTCCTGGTCCATGCCTTCCACGACCGGCCGGTCGATCTGCTCGAGCAGGTGCTCGTGCCCGTCGAAGTCGATGAGGTGGCCCGACCGCGCGGCCTTGGTCTCGAGGTAGAACTGGTTGTACTCGTTGGCCGGGATGATGTGCGGCTTGCGACCGCTCACCTTCACGCCAAACTCGCGCAGCCCCTCGATCTTCTTGGGGTTGTTGGTCATGAGCTTGACCGAGCGAACCTGCAGCAGGGCCAGCATGTGCGCGGCGATGCGAGTAGTCGCGCTCGTCGTCGCGGAACCCGAGGGCCAGGTTGGCATCGACCGTGTCGAGGCCCTCGTCCTGCAGTCCGTACGCTCGCAGCTTGTTGAGCAGGCCGATGCCGCGACCCTCCTGGCGCAGGTACAGGACCATGCCCGTCTCCTGCTCGCCGATGGTGCGCAGCGCGGAGGTGAGCTGATCGCGGCAGTCGCAGCGCAGGGAGCCCAGGGCGTCGCCGGTGAGGCACTCGCTGTGCAGCCGGACGGGCACGTCCTCCTGCCCGAAGGGATCGCCCTTGACGATGGCCACGTGGTCCTTGCCATCGCGGTCGTTCCAGAAGCCGATGATGTGGAAGTTCCCGAACTTGGTGGGCAGGTCCGCGACAGCGGCGATCCTGACGCAGACGTGGTCGCGTCCGATGCCGTCACATTCGTGACTGGCCGTGGAGGCGACGAGCTGATCGTAGGTAAGGTGCCGGATCCCCGGCTCCTGGTGCATGTCCATGGCACCAATGTATGACAAGCACGCGTAACGCAGCTGTGACACGGCCTACGGGGAGCCGTAGCGAGGACCCGGTGCACAAGGTCCACAACGCCTGTTGTCCATTCCGAAATACTCTTGACCGACGCGTATCGAGCCGGACAATCGCGTTGTATGACAGACCGAGAGGGGGGCCTCCGGCACGGGACAGCGCGGGGCGCTCGCGACGGGTTTGCGTACCCTCGAGCTGCTGGTTTCCTCGCACGATCCACTGGGCGTCACCGAGATCGCCGACCAGCTCAGGCTGGACAAGGCCAACGCCCATCGCACCCTCGCCGCGCTGGTGCGGCTGGGCTACGTCGAGCAGGATCCCTCCACGCGCCGCTACAGCGCCATCGCTCAAGGTCGTGGAGCTGGCTCGGGCCGTGCTCGAGTCGCGGGACCTGACGTCGTCGCCGCGCCGCACCTCAAGTCGCTGTGGGCGGCCACCTCGGAGAACACCCACCTCGCGGTGCTCGCCGGCGACCACGTCGTCTACGTGTCCATGCTCAACGGCACGACGATGCTCTCAGCCAACACGGCTATCGGCCAGTCCGGACCGCTGCACTGCACCGCGACCGGCAAGTCCATCGTGGCCAACCTGCCGCGCGGCACCACCGAGGGTCTCGTTTCGACCATCGACTTCGAGTCATTCACGCCCCGCACCTTGACCACACCGGCTGCCTATCAGAAGGAGCTGGCGCAGGTCCGCGTCACGGGGTACGCGGTGGACGACCGTGAATACCACCCAGGCGTCCGCTGCGTGGCCGCGCCGGTCTTCGGGATCGGCGGCGTCATGGCCTCGCTCGGCATCTCCGCCCCCGCCGATCGACTCGACAACGATCGGCTGCGCATCATCGCGCCACTGGTCGTCGACACGGCCGGACGCATCAGTCGAGAGCTGGGTGGTCCCACCACGAGGATGGCTTCATGAGCAACCTGCGCACGGGCGGACAGGTCATCGCCGACCACCTGGCGGCCAACGATGTCGAGTACGTAGCCGGGATCCCCGGTCATGGCTGCCTACCCATGGTCGATGCCTTCATGAGGACTCGAGAAGCCGAAGTTCCTGCAGGTCCGTCATGAGCAGTCGGCCGCCCACCTTGCCGACGCCTACTTCCGCGTCGCGCGCAAGCCCATGGCCGTGATGACCTCCATCGGGCCGGGCGCCGTCAACACCGCTGTCGGCATCGCGACCGCCTACGTCGACTCCTCGTCGATGCTCGTCTTCACCGGTGACGTGCACACCTACATGTTCGGCCGCGGCGTGCTGCAGGAGGTCGACCGCAAGGCCTGGGCCGACCTCTCCACGCTGTTCGAGCCGGTGACCAAGCGCCTATGGCAGGTCACGCGCGTGGATCAGCTTGCCAGGATCATGCCGCAGGCCTACGCCCTCGCTGCGGGTGGGCGTCCGGGGCCCGTGCTCATCTCCGTGCCCATGGACGTTCAGGCTGACGCGGCCGATGTCCCCGAGGCCCGGCCCATCGAGCTGCCCGAGCCACCTGCCCCTGCCGCGTCGGCGGTCTCGCACATCCGGGCCGCCCTCGCTGATGCCGAACGCCCGGTCCTCCTCGCCGGCGGAGGCGTCGTCCAGAGCGGCGCCTCCGCACGGTTCCGCCAGATCGCCGAGCACCTCGGCCTGCCAGTGGTAGCCACCTACCAGGCCAAGGGCGTGCTGCCCGAGGACCATCCACTCTACGGCCGCTACCCCGGCTCCAAGGGCACTGACACCGGCAACGCGCTGTGTCGGGAAGCCGACGTCATCCTGGCCATCGGCTGCCGCTTCGCCGACGAGGCGGCCTCATCCTACGTGCCCGGCGTGACCTTCTCCATCCCGCCCACGAAGCTCTACCAGGTCGACATCGACGAGTACGAGATCGGCAAGAACTACCCCGTGGAGCTGGGCGTGGTGTCCGACGCCAAGGCCTTCTGTGAGGCCCTCTGGCGAGAGGTCGAGAACGACCCGGTCGACACACGCCAGGCGCAGCCTAGTGGGAATCCCGTATCGCCGACCTCGTCGTGCCCTGGAACGCGAAGCTGGCTCCGGGCCGCACTGACCGCTCGCTGCCACTGCGCATCTCGGCGGTACTCGACATCGTCCACGACGCGGTCCCCGCCGACACCATCGTGCTCACCGGTGCCGGGCACTCGCAGGCGCAGTTCCTGCAGGAGTACACCGTCAACGACGCCAGCCAGGTCATCTCACCCAACGGCTTCAGCACCATGGGCTTCACCGTTCCCGGTGCCATCGGAGCCAAGCTCGCGGCACCGAATCGGCCGGTCCTGGGCTTTGCCGGCGACGGCGACTTCCTGATGACGGTGCAGGAGCTGGCCATGGCCGTGCAATACGACATGGACGTCACCTACGTGGTGGTCGACAACGCCGGCTGGCAGTCCATCCGAGATCTGCAGATGGACGCCTACGGCGAGGATCACGGCTTCGCGGCCGAGTTCCGCGGCGTCGACGGCGCATCCGTCAACCCGGACCTTGTCGCGGTCGCCAAGGGGTTCGGTGTCCAGGCTGAAGAGGCGACCGACGAGACAGGCCCTGAAGAAGGCGATCAACAGGGCACTCGCTTCAAGCGGGCCGACGGTCATCGTCGTCCCCGTCCGACGCGAGTTCCCAGAGTCGGCCGGCCCGACCAGTGGCTGGTGGGACGTTCCGGTCCCGGCATCGATGCCGGAGCGCCGTGGAACCTACGAGAGGGAGGTGGCACCGGTTCGACGCGATGCTGTGAAACGCAGCTGACCCGATGAGGCGTTTTGGGAGAACGCCACTCAGAAGGACAGGAGGACAGGAGATGACCAAGTGGAACGACGATGCGCCGGGGCTTCGCGATGATCGCGGGCGTGGCGCTGGCGGCAGCAGCCCTGCCAGGGATGGCTGCTGCACAGGACGACGAGATCGTCGTCATGCACCTACTTCGATGCGGCGCTCGGCGGGGCCGGACTCCAGGAGATCTTGGCCGACTTCGAGGCCGAGACGGGCTACACGGTCAGCTTCGTGGACACGGGCCACGAGGACTTCAAGACCGGCATCCTCGTCCAGCTCGCCGGCAGCAACCCGCCGGACGCACACAACAACTGGGCCGGCGCTCGCACCGCCTTCCAGGTGGAGAACGGCATGCTCGCGCCCATCGACGAGATGTGGGCAGAGAACGGTCTCGACGACCAGTTCGGGGCAGGCATGATCGAGTCCGCCGTGACCTACGACGGCGCCAAGTACCTGCTGCCATTCGGCTTCCACATCGCGCCCGTGTTCTACAACCCCAAGCTCTTCGCCGACAACGGCGTCGAGATCCCGACCACCTGGGACGATCTCAAGGCCGCTTGCGGGACCTTCAGCGAGGCTGGGGTCCTGCCCATCGCGTTGGGCGCCAAGGATGGGTGGCCGGCGCAGTTCTACTTCGACTACCTCCTCCTGCGTACGGCCGGCGCCGAGTATCGAGCGTCGCTGTTGGCCGGCGAAGCCTCGTACACCGACCCCGAGGTCGTGCGTGCCATGGAGCTGTGGAAGGAGCTCTTCGACGCCGGCTGCTTCGCTGACGGCGCTACCGTCAATAGCATGGTCTGGACCGATGCCGCCGACCAGGTGGTCAACGGTGAGGCGGCCATGGACCTCCATGGCTCCTGGTTGATGGGCTACGTCAACGGCAATGGCTTCGAGCCCGAGGTCGACTACGACTTCTTCGAGTTCCCGGTCATCGACGAAGGCGTGCCCAGTGCGGTCGTCGGGCCCGTCGACGGCTGGGTCACGGCTGCGGAAGCGGCGAACCATGAGGGGGCCATGGAGATGCTGGCCTACCTGTCGAAGCCCGACGTCCAGTTGGCCTGGTCCAAGATCCAGGGCAACATCCCCACCAACGTCACCTCGGACATGTCGCAGGTGGACAACATCATCAAGCGAGCCGCGGAGGTCGCGGCCGCGGCCGAGACCTACAACTTCAACTACGACCTGACCACGCCGGACGCAGCCGCCGTTGTGGGCCTGGCCATGTTCCAGCAGTTCATCAACGATCAGAGCGACATCTCGGGCCTCCTCGAGAAGACCGAGGCCGAGATCGCCGCGACGTTCGAGCAGTAGCGACCGAGTGCGCCGTGAGTCGCTGACGACACTCGCGCACTCCTACCGATGCCGGGGTGGACATCGCCATCCCGGCATCGACGCTCTCACGGCCGACTACCATCGACCACGGGAATGACATGCAAGCAGACGTGAGTGCGGGAACCGGCACATGACACGCGGTAGCCGCTTCTCGCTGTTCCTCATGGCCGCCGGGCCGCTGGCCTTCTTCGGGGTCTTCGTGCTCTGGCCCCTTGCGCAGTCGGTGTACTACAGCCTGACCAAGTGGAACGGCCTGTCGGACCCAGAATTCATCGGGCTCGACAACTTCAGCCGGCTGCTGTCCGACCCCAACTTCATCAAGTCCTTCGAGAACACCGTCATCTGGCTCATCGTGGCCGTGACCGTCCCCACCATCGTGGGCCTGCTGCTGGCGGTCCTGCTCGACCGGCCCCTGCGCGGCAGCCGCCTCTACAAGTCGGCCTTCTACCTGCCCATCACACTCTCGCTGGTCGTGGTCGGCCAGGTCTGGACCTGGATTTACCAGCCCAACTGGGGCCTCGTCAACACCGTGCTGGAGACACTCGGTCTCGAGGAGCTGACACGAGCCTGGCTGGGTGATCCGGAGACCGCGCTCATCGCGGTCATCTTGGCCTGGTGCTGGCAACAGACGGCATTGGCGCTGATCCTCTATCTGGCCGCGCTGACAACCGTGCCTCAGGACCTCATCGAAGCCGCGTCCATCGACGGCGCCAACGCCAGACAGCAGTTCACGCGCATCATCGTGCCGATGCTTCGGCCCGCGACGGTCGTGGTCATCACGCTCGCGGTCATCAACACGCTCAAGGGTTTCGACATCGTCTTCGTGCTGACCAGAGGCGGACCGTTCTACATGTCATCGAACCTCGCGATGTACATGTACGAGAAGACCTTCCGCGCGTATCAACTGGGTTACGGCGCAGCCGTTGCGACGGCCCTCTTCGCGCTGGCCATCATCGTGGTCGTCGTGTACTTCCGGCAGGCACGCGCCTCGGAGCGGCTCTATGGCTGATCCACGCGGCCTGACCGTTACCGAGCAGAACCGACGAGAGCGTCCGCTACATCGCTCCTTCGTGCTCCACGGCTTCATCCTGGCCATGCTGGTGATCTATGCCGCGCCCATCATCGGCGTGGTGATGACCTCGGTCATGTCCAACGCCGAGATCTCCGCACGCGGCGTGTGGCACATCCCGGAGGACGCCACCCTCCAGAACTTCTTCGACGTCTGGAACGACACGCCCACGCCACGCTACCTGCTCAACAGCTTCATGGTCACCATCCCGGCGACCTTCCTCTCGGTCCTGGGCGGCGTGATGCTGGGCTACGTCTTCAGCCACTTCCGCTTCCCCTTCGCCGAACTGCTCTTCCTGGTCGTCATCGCAGGCATGTTCTTCCCGCCCCAGGGCATGCTCATCCCGCTGTTCCGCATGTTCAACACGCCCGTGGAGATCCTCGGTTTCCAGCTCATACCGGCGTTGTACGACACGGTCTATCCCATGATCCTCATCCACATGAGCATCGGCCTGGCCATCACCACCCTGCTCATGCGCAACTTCATGAGCGCCTTGCCGTCAGGCCTGCGCGAGGCGGCCATCGTCGACGGTGCCGGCGAGTGGTCTGTGCTGTTCCGCATCATCGTGCCGCTCTCACTGCCGGCGCTGGCGGTGCTGGCCACGCTGCAGTTCACTTGGATCTGGAACGACTTCCTGTGGCCGCTGGTGCTGACGCGCAGCGAGGGGGCCAAGACGATCATGGCCGGCATCAGCGCGCTACAGGGCCAGTACAACGTGGCCTGGGCCAACCAGGCGGCGATGGCGGTCATCGCCAGCATCCCCACCATCGCCATCTTCATCCTGTTCCAGCGCTACTTCATCGCCGGCCTGACCATGGGCTCCGTGAAGGAGTAGGGCTGTCGCCAGCCAACATCATCAGCCAAGGGAGGGAACCTGCGTGAGGGCAGCCGTCGAACGCTTGCGAGTGGCCATCATCGGCCCCGGCCGCATCAGCGACCTGCACGCCATCGAGTACGTCAAATCGCCGCACACCGAGATCGCCGCCGTGTGCAAGCCGGACACCGAGGGGGCACTGGCCCGCGCCCGC
This sequence comes from uncultured Chloroflexia bacterium, assembly GCA_963731995.1. Taxonomy (GTDB): domain Bacteria; phylum Chloroflexota; class Limnocylindria; order Limnocylindrales; family CSP1-4; genus JAFMJV01. The sequence continues at coordinate 639,751 of CAVSXV010000009.1, read as the reverse complement.
TCGTGGGGCATCGAGCCGGAGAAGGTCTACGCCGACTGGCGCGACTGCCTGGCCGACGATTCCATCGACGCCTTCGAGGTGCTGCTCCCCCACCACATGCACATGGAAGTGGCCTTGGCGGCGATCGAGACCGGCAAGCACCTCTCGACCCAGAAGCCGGTGGGCTTCACCGTGGCCGAGTGCTCCCGCTTCGTCGAGGCCGCGGCCAAGGCAGAGCAGCGCGGCCAGGTCGTGCGCGTCTTCGAGAACTTCCTGTTCTACCCGCCGGTCGCTCGGATGGTGGACATCGTGCGTTCGGGCGAGATCGGGGAGGTCCTCTCGGTGCGGCAGATCAGCCGTTCGGGCAACCCCGACTGTGGCTGGGACGTGCCCGACCGCGCCGCCGCCTGGCGCTTCGACATCGAACAGAACGGCGGCGGGCCGCTGGTCTTCGACGATGGTCTGCACAAGTTCAGCATCTTCTGGGCGCTGCTGGGCGTGGCCGACGAGGTGCACGCCTGGATCGGCTCCACGCCGGTCGAGGGTGGCGCGCTCGACTCGCCGTCGGCGGTGACCATGCGCTGGGGCTCGGGGGCCATGGGCGTGCTCGAGGTGGTCAACGCGCCGGAGCTGCAGGTGCAGTCGCTGTTCTACTCGCAGGACGATCGGGTCGAGGTCACCGGCTCCCGGGGGGTGGCCTGGGTGAACCGTGGGCACGGCAAGATCCAGGAGGGGCCCTCGCTGCAGGTCTACCGTGACGGCAGCACGCGAGACTTCGAGGACCTCGCCTCGGAGTGGGACGAGTCGTTCATCCTCGCTACGCGCGACTTCATCGAAGCCGTGCGCGAAGGCCGCTCGTCACTGCTCACCGCGAAGGAGCATCGCGAGGTGCTCTCGACGGCGCTGGCCGCGCAGATCTCCGGCCGCGAAGTCCGCGTCGTGCGTCCGGCGGACGTGCCCTAGACCGCGACCTGCAGGCGCGCCTGCAGGGCCTCGCGGAGCTCCTCATCCGCGATGGTGGGGATGTCCAGCGCGGCGGCGGCTGCCGGATGCGTGATGGCTGGCACCACGATCTCGTCAGGCAGGCGCTTGATCGTGCCATTCATGCATCGGTGCGAGGCGTCGGCGATGACGCCGAGCAGGTCGCGCGAGGCCGCCTGCGGCTCGGCCCGGTGGGCGGGGAAGCCACTGCCCTCGTCGTCAGTGAAGAGCTGGTCGAAGACCATCTGCAGATTGACCTCGCCTGCCCAGCCCCAGCCCTGGTTGAGGGCCAGGGAGACGACGTTGCCGGCGTTGATGCGAGCGAAGAGGAAGGCATCGAGCGGCGTGAGCAGGTGACCACAGGAGACACCGCGGTACTGCATCACCGAGTTCATGTAGCCCTGCCCGGTGCCACAACCGCCGATGACCATATCGACCCGGTCCGCCGCCAGCAGCAGCGCCGAGATGAGGCCCGTGTGGACGTACTGCAGCTCGGGATCTTCGCCCTTCTCGGCCATGCCGGCGTTGACCACGTCGAGGCCTCGGCCTTCGAGAGCGGCCATGATGAGCGGGTGCTTGTCGACCGCGCTGGTCTCGTTGACCACGGCGATACGCATGGATCGGGCTCCTTCCGGGCGCCGCGCTGGATGGGTGACTGGGAGCGACGCCGACTCCTGCCGAGGATACCGCTAGGCTGATTCGACGATGAGTGACAAGAACGCGTCCGAGACCCACTGGCCCGAGTATTACGAAGTGACCGCCCAGCGGCCCTCGTGGACGACCACGAAGACCGCTGCCGATGCCTTCGGCGAGCACCCCGCGGACGGCCCCTGGTTCGCCGTGGATCTCGGCTGTGGTGCCGGGCGCGATACCCGTGAGCTCCTGCGCCGAGGCTGGCGCGTCCTGGCCACGGACATGACCCCCGAGGGCCCCGAGACGCTCTGGCGGCTGACCCCGGAAGAGGATCGTGGGCGGCTGGAGACCGAGATCTCCAGGCTGCAGGACTTCGAGATCCCCGCCTGCGACCTCGTCAATGCCAACCTCATCCTGCCCTTCCAGCCGGCCGACGACTACGCCGCCACCTGGGCCCGCGTCCTCGCCGCCATCCCCGTCGGTGGTCGCTTCAGCGGCATGCTCTTCGGCGACAAGGACGATCTGGCCGGAGATCCCGAGGCCACCTGCCCACCCCCGGCGGTGATCCGCGCCTTTCTCGACGGTTTCGACATCGAGTACTGGAACGAGAAGGAAGAAGACGGGCAGACGGCGCTGGGGGACGATCACCACTTCCACCTCATCGAGGTCGTGGCCGTTCGCCGTGGACTTCCCGTCGGCGGACGGGTCGGGTAGCATCTCCTCGATGTCAGACCTCACCCCCACGGTTCCGACTCCCCTCGTGCCGTCACCGGCGCAGGTGGCCATGGCCGACGATGCCCCCTCGATCGAGGAGCTCTTCACCTTCGCCCGCGAGGCGGAGCTGCGCGTGCAGACGCTGCGCATGAGCATCGAGGAACGGGTGGTCAATGCCAGGGGCGCCCAGACGCTGACCCACGAGGTCCAGCTCCGGCATCCTGGCCACGCGCGCGTGACCACCCGGCGCAGCGCCGAGCCGATGTCGAACGACTACACGGTCTGGCTCAGCGACGGCGAGACCGCCACCACCTACCAGGCCGCGAAGAAGCTGACCAGTACGCGGCCGCTGAGCAGCCGCGTCGCGGGCTCCGACGATCCGGGCCTGCCGCCGTTCGCCCGCCAGTACGCCCCGCTCACGCGCCTGCCCGCAGGTAGCCTGGCGGAGGCCTTCGTCCATCCCCACGGCCTCTTCCGCAACGTGCTGGTGACCGGCCCACTGGCCGTGATCGGCACGCAGCCGGTGGCCGGGCGCGAAGCGATCGTCGTGCGCGCGCGTCATCCTCGCTCGGCGGTCGTCCTCGTCGACCGGCCCGATCGCTCCGTCGATGTCGGCATCGCTCGCGACAGCGGGTTCGTGGTGCTGCTCATCGAGCGCATCGGTGAGACGGTCACGCGTTACGCCGAGGTGACCGCGCTCGAGCTCGACCCCACGCTCTTCGACTCGGCCTTCGAGCTGAAGCTCCCAGCGGACGTGCGGACGGTCTACTGAGCCTCCCGCAGGGGGCAGGCCGCTGCGACTGGGCGGGCGACGACCCGCGGATGATCGCCTACCACGATGAGGAGTGGGGCGTCCCTCTCCATGACGAGCGACGCCTCTTCGAGCTGCTCTGCCTCGAGGGCGCGCAGGCAGGCCTCTCGTGGAAGAGGATCCTCGACCGACGCGACGGCTATCGCGAGGTCTACGATGACTTCGACGCCGGGAAGATGGCGGCCTATGACGACGCCCGTCAGGCGCGCCTGCTGGCGGACCGGCGCATCATCCGCAACCGGGCCAAGGTGCGCGCCTTCCGTGACAACGCCCGCGCCGTGCTCGAGTTGCGCGAGCACGACGGCGGCCTCGATCCCTATCTGTGGGGCTTCGTGGGCGGCGAGCCGGTCGTCAACCACTTCGAATTCGACCGCCGAGCTCCCCGCGCAGACGCCACTGGCGGAAGAGATCTCGGCGGATCTCAGGCGGCGCGGGTTTCGCTTCGTGGGACCGGTCATCGTCTATGCCTACCTGCAGTCCGCTGGCCTCGTGAACGACCATCTCGTGAGCTGCTTCCGGCATCCTGACCGCTCGTCGACGCGTCCTTCCCCAGGCTCCCCGCCCGGGTAGGATGGCCTTCTGCAGTCGAACTCGCCACTGCCGGATGTAGCGCGGGCAAGCCGGGGCACCGATGGGCAAGAAGTCCAAGGGCAAGGACAAGGTCAAGAAGCGCGACCGCAAGAAGGCCCTGCGCCTGGCCGCCGCCGAGGGTGCCCCCAGTGCCGAGGCTGCCGGAGGTGCCGCTCCCACGTCAGACCTGGCGGTCGCTCAGGCTACCGATGCCCGAGGGCCGAGCGACGTCGACGCGGTGGAGTTGGCGGCTCGCCTGGCCAGCCTCTCGACCGTCCTCCAGCGGCACCTCTCACGCGCCGACACCGGTGACGGCCTGACACGCGCCCGGCTCTCCGCCCTGGCTCTGCTGGTGCTGGGCGGCCCTCGGACGCTCGGTGACCTCGCTGCCGCGGAGCACGTCCGCCCACCGACCATGACACGACTAGTGCATGCCATGGAGGCGGACGAGCTGGTCGCCCGCGTCAAGAACCCCGATGACGGCCGATCGGTGGTCATCCGTGCCACCGCCAAGGGCGTGAACAGCCTGGAGCAGGGTCGCACGCGCCAGATCGCACCGCTCGCAGAGACCATCTCCGGTCTCGACCGCTCGGAGCGGCAGCAGCTCGCGGACGCAGCCGACCTGCTCGGTCGCGTGCTACGCGACTCGACCTGGGAGCCGGCCAGCTCGGACGGGTGATCGCGTCGGACCGACCAGCACCCGCGCCTCCGACCGACAAGGTCGTCTGGCTGGCGCTGCTCGTGGCGCTCGTGGGCCTGCTGCAAGCCGGCACGCCGCCACGGGTGATGGTGCTGGCGGCGATCGTCCTTGCGGGCACGCTGGCCTACTCGCTCCGGTGGCGCCTCGGTGGCGGCGCGATCGTCGTGCTGCTGCTGGTCGGCCTGGCACTGCGCGCGGTGCCCGCGAGCGGCTATAGCGACGTGCTCGCGGTCACGGAGGCTGCCGCCCGCGAGATGCTCGCCGGAGGCAACCCATACGGCCACGGCTTCGAGGCCTCGGTGCCGCCGGGGGCACCCTTCGCCTATGGACCACTGGCGCTGTTGTGGTACCTGCCCAGCCTGGCTGATCCCGGGCGCATGGAGCTGCTGGCCTCGGTCCTGGTGCTGGGGTTGCTGGCCGTGCGAGGACGGCCGCTGGGGCTCGCCATCTACGCGGTCACGCCGGCCTTCGTGGTGGCCGCCGGCGACGGCTCGAACGACACCACCGCGGGCCTCCTCATCCTGGTGGCGCTGCTGGCGGCCGTCCGCGTGCCACTGCTCGGCGCGGCCCTGCTGGCACTGGCGGTGGCCTTCAAACCGTACGCCCTTGCCTGGCTGCCGGGACTGGTCGGCTTCGCCGGGTTCGGACCCCTACTGGTGTTCGCGGGTGCCTCGGCGGCGCTCTGGCTGCCGGCGCTGCTGGCCTGGGGACCGGGCTCGCTGCTGTGGTCGTTCCGGGAGGCCGAGGCCCTCCACGAGCGGCCCTACTACTCCCTGGCCTACGCGCTCGGCAGCAGCGACGATGTGCCCAAGGAAGCCTGGAGCCTGCTGCGGCTCGTGGCCGGTGTGGCAGCCGCGACGCTCAGCTTCGTGTTCGCGCGTTCAGCGGCCGCCCTCATCATCGGCGGCTCGCTCGTCTTCGCGGCCACGCTCTTCCTCGGCTGGTGGGGGACGTTCGCCTACCTCTCGGCCGTCGCGCCGGTCATCTGCTGGCACATCGACGACTGGCTGGGCCTCGGCGGACGGGTCATCTGGCCCGGCGATCCGGTGCGTCGTGTCACCGATCGGGCAGATTCGTCATGGCCCGTGCACAAGGACGTCATGGAACCGAGCAGCCTCGCTCGGTAGAATTGAGGTCCGAGCCAAAATCAAGACGGGAAGCGAAGACGCGTGATCCGTCCCGGTCGCCGAACGGGATCACGTCGAGCAGTGGCGAGCCCGGTCCCGTGTCCGATACGCCAGGCCCTGAACGGGCTGGAGGACCCATGGCGGCTGCGGGTATCGCGCTCCTCATCATCGCCCACATCGCGGACTACGCGACTTTTCTGGTCATGGTCGCCAAGCACGGGCTGGGGGTCGAGATGAACCCGCTCGTGACCACCCTCTTCGAGGACTGGGGACTGGAGCTGCTGACCCTGGCCAAGTTCGCGACCGTGCTGCTCGTGGCCGCCGTCTTCCTCGTCGTCGGCCGGGAGCGTCCGCGGCTGGCCGGTGCCGTCCTCGTGTTCGGCGTCCTGGTCGGGTTCCTGGGCGCCTTCTCCAACATCGCCACCATGTGACCTGACTCGTTGGCTAGAAGTCGTCCTGCTCCTTGCCGAGGGTCTCGACATCGAGGTCCGGCCGAACGCTGCGCACGTAGTCGCGTACGGCCCACAGCGAGGTGTTGAAGCCGATCCCGTCCCACGGCAGGTCATCGATCTCAAAGGCCTGTACGTCCAGCGTCTCGTCGGTCACCACCATCTCGCCGCCCACGATGTCGGCACGGTAGACGACGATCACGACCGAGGCGCGCGGTTGCGCGTAGATGCCCACGATCTCCGTCGGCTCGATGGTCAGGCCGGTCTCCTCGAGCGTCTCCCGGATGGCGCCCTGGATGACGGTCTCGTCGGCCTCGAGGAAGCCGCCCGGCTGCGCCCACGTGCCGACTCCCGGCGGGATGGCTCGGCGGATGAGCACGATGCGACCGTCGTCGGTGATGGGCAGGGCCGTGGCCACGAGACGCGGGTTCACATAGGTGACGTGGCCGCACTCGGTGCAGCGGTATCGGTCGCGCTCCTCACCGGGCACGGGCCCATACGCCAGCTTTCCTCCACACCACGAGCAGTAGCGCAGCTGCGGCGCCATCCAGTCGGGCGCACCGCTCCCGAAACCCTCGACGGGGAGGCGGGAAGCAGGATCGTCCAGTCGTGCCATCTCAGGCCGTCAACACGATGAGCATGATGGCCACGATGGCGACGATCGAGGCGGCGATGACCACGACCCACACGACCCGGAAGAGCGCCCGGCCACGGTCCACATCCCACCACGCAGCGACCGAGCGCCACACGCGGACGAGCGCATCGAGCGACACTGCGAGCAGGACCACGCCGCCCACCAGGGTCGGGATCCTGACCCACAGCGAAGACATGGGCGTGCCCAGTTCGAGCGCGCCGATGGCGATGACCCCGCAGATGAGGACGATGATCGAGAGGTAGATGAAGCTCGACTGCAGGGGCGTGGGCGCCATCTCCGGCACCCGCTGGGGCACCAGGGGACGGCCGTGCACGTCGACCGGCACAGCGCGTTCCTGGCGATCGAGCTTGGGTACGCCTTCGAGTTCCTCTTCCACGAGGTCGAATTCTAGTGGCCGACGAGGTGACGGCCTATCGCCGTTCGACCCTGAGCGCTACTGCCCTTGGGCCTTGGTGAAGCCGGTCTCACCCTCGATGACGCGCAGCTTCTGGACGTGCGCCCAGGTCATCCGTTCGCCGATCCGGGCGAGCAGGCGGAGGACCGCCGCATCATCGACGGTCCCGCCCTCCTCGGCGGCCACGAAACGGCAGCGCCACCAGCCGACGGTGTCGGTATGGGGGTTGCCCGAGGGATACACGACCGTCCCGCGCGCGGACATGAGCAGCAGCTTGAACTCGGGGCTCGCTGCCTCGTCGAGCAGCACACCGACAGGCTGCGGGTCGCCGTCCATCTCGGTGTAGACGTCGACACCCAGGAGTTGCGTGTCGGGTGGGTCCACCGGGCGTGGCTCCCAACGCGGGAGCGGGGTCGGCACCTGGGCCGGCGGGTGGCCCTTCGTGGGGTAGCGATGGGCGGGCGCCCGGCCGAGGTTCTCGATGACCGTGTCGGCGAAGCCGGAGGTCGACGTGGAAGCCTCGACGCTCCCGGACTGGCGGGCGACATCGAGCGTTACCGCCTTGCCTTCCTCGAGCGTGACGAAGACGGCATCCTCGATCTGCTGGGCGGCCTCCGGTTCCCCGAGATGCTTGAGCATCAGCACCGAGCTGAGGATGAGCGCCGTGGGGTTGATGACGTTGGCCCCGGCGTACTTGGGGGCAGAGCCATGCACCGCCTCGAAGATGGCCACCTCGTCCCCGTAGTTGCCTGACGACGCGAAGCCCAGGCCACCGACCAGCCCCGAGGCGAGGTCGCTGATGATGTCGCCCGCGAGGTTGGTGGTGACGATGACGTCGAACTGTGCGGGGTCCTTGGCCATCTGGTGAGCCACGTTGTCGATGATGAGGTGCTGCGGCTCGATCTCCGGATACTCCGGCGCCATCTCTTCGAAGACGCGCTGGAAGAGGCCCTCGGTCAGCTTGAGGATGTTCGACTTGGTGGCACAGGTCACCTTCTGGCGACCCTCGCGCCGAGCCAGCTCGAAGGCGTAGCGGATGATCTTCTCGGAGCCGCGACGGGTGATGATCTTGAGCGCGATGGCCACGTCCCGTGAGTCCATGTACTCGACGCCGCCGTAGAGGTCCTCGATGTTCTCGCGGACGACGAAGAAGTCGATGCCCTCGCCGTCGTAGCGCGTGGGCACCCCCGGGATCTGGCGCGCGGGGCGCAGGTTGGCATAGGTCTCGAAGAGCTTGCGCAGGGTCACGTTGGCTGACTTCTCGCCGAACCCGATGGGCGTGGCCAGGGGGCCCTTGAGCACGACGCCGGTCCGGGCGATCGAGTCGGCCGTCTCCTGCGGCACGCCGGAAGAGTTGCCTGCGCGGAAGACCGCCTCGCCGGCGACCGCTTCCTCCCACTCGATCGACACGCCCGTGGCCTCGATCACGCGGCGGGTGGCGACGGTGATCTCCGGTCCCACTCCATCACCGGGAATGAGAGTGACGAGGTGGCTCATGGTTTCCCTCCGAAACGGCGTACAAGCGTTGAGGCCCGGGGCGATCGTGGTCTCGGCGCGAGGTAGCGCCGACGGGCGGTCAGCGAATGCTACACGGGCTCGAGCGCCGGGCACGTCCGTTCGGCCCGCGGGCGATACTGCACGTGTGACACGCATCACTCCAGCCATCGGTGGCCGCTATCGCTTTGGGGGCCACCGGGCCGTGCTTGCCATCGCGCTGCTTACCGCCTCGATCACGCTCCTGGCCGCGCCTGTGACGATGCTCGGCGCCAGCGAGCCGTCGGCGCCCCCCGACTACAGCGAGCGCGGCCCGTACGAGGTCGCTGTCCGCGAGATCAGTGTGCCCCGCCCCGGGGAGAAGGAGGCCTTCGACGCTCGCCTCTACGTCCCGCTGCCGCTGGAGAACCCTAGGGCCGGGCTCGTCAAGTGGTCTCCGGTCTATGCGTTCGGCCACGGCTACCTGTCCCCCATCGAGCCCTACGGGTCCACGCTCGAGCACCTGGCGTCGTGGGGGATCACCGTGGTCGCACCGCGCTCGGGTGCCGGGCTGCTGCCCGATCACGAGGCGTTCGGCGCCGATCTCGTCGCTGCACTCGATGCGGTGGCCGCAGCCGCGGCGGCCGACGACTGGGAGGGCGTGCCGGTCGATGTGGCCGCCCGTGCCGTCGGCGGCCACTCCATGGGCGGCGGAGCGGCCGTGCTGGCGGCGGCCATGGACCCGAGCATCCGCACCGTGGCCACGCTGAGCGCCGCGGACACCCGGCCCAGCGCGGTGGAGGCCGCCAAGTCCGTGGTGGTTCCGATGCTGCTGGTGGGCGCCTCGGAGGACAGCATCACCCCCGTGGATCGACATCAGCGGCCGATGTTCGAGGCTGCGAGCGGGCCGGCGCAGCTCCGGATCATCGAGGGCGGCGGGCACTGCGGGTACCTCGACCAGGCCGATCTCATCGGCCTCGTCTGCGGCCGACCCACCCTCGACGCAGCGGCTCAACGCGCCCTGGGCCGAGCTGCCCTCACAGCCTGGCTGTTAGGCGAAGCGACCGATGGTGCAGCTGGCACGGTAGTGGAGACCAAGGGTCCAGAGGCATCGTGAGCGTGGCTCGCGTCCCGTTGCTCATCGACTGCGACACCGGCATCGACGATGCCCTGGCCCTGCTCTACGCCTGTGCCTCGCCAGAGGCCGAGATCGCCGGCGTGAGCTGCGTGGCGGGCAACGTGGAGCTCCCCCATGTCGTGCGCAACACGCTCGCGGTGCTGGAGCTGGCTGGCCGCGAGGACATCGAGGTCGCCGTCGGCCGGGAGGCACCGATCGCCCGGCCGTTGCGCATCGCCGACGACACCCACGGCCCCACCGGCCTGGGCTACGCCGAGCTGCCTCCGCCCGCGACGGGCCCGAGCTCGCGTGACGCGGCCCAGATGATCATCGAGTCGGCACGCGCACGACCGGGGGAGCTGACACTGGTCACGCTGGGTCCGCTTTCGAACGTGGCCGTGGCCCTGGAGCGCGAGCCCGAGCTGCCGCGCCTCCTGCGCGGGCTGGTGATGATGGTCGGCGCCTACCGCTCACCCGGCAACACCGCGCCCACCATGGAGTGGAATGCGGGCGTGGACCCGGAGGCCCTGGCCGTGACCATCGCCGGCTGGGCCGCGACCGTCGGGCCGCATCCGATCGCCTTCGGACTCGACGTCACCGAGCGAGCCAAGATGTCACCGGAGCACCTCGATCAGATGGCCGAGGCCGCCGGCGGCGCTGATGATCCGATCGTCGGCTTCATCGCTGATGCCCTCCGCTTCTACTTCGAGTTCCACAGCCGCTACGACGGCTTCTACGGCGCCTTCATCCACGACGCCCTGGTCGTCGCCGCAGCGCTCGACCCATCGGTGGCCCGCACCGAGGCACTGGCCGTGGAGGTGGAGCTGGAGGGCCGCTGGACCACCGGCGAGACCGTCACCGACTGGCGGCGACACTGGGACCGGGAACCCAACCTCGAGGTCGCCGTGGAGGCAGACAGCGATATCTTCTTCGAGCGCTTCGTGGCACGGGTCGGGCAGCTGGCGCGAACGCGACGTTCCGCGGCCTGACTCCCCGGAGCGCCATCGGGAGCGGCCCGTTTCGTGGCACTCTGGCGTGCGGGGCATCGGAGTGAGGGGACGGGGAGGTGCACGTGTCGCAGACGTGGCTGCGGGTCGGCGGCGGGCTGGTCGTCTTCGTGCTCATGGCCCTGATCGGCCTCGCCGCGCTGGGAGGGCTCGAATTCGACGAGGCGCTCGATCGCTTCTCGCTGGTGATGGTCCTGGCCATCCCTGTGGGCGTGGCCACCTATGCCCTCGTCGAATATGCCCAGACACGGCGGATCGACTCGATCACGCGCCAGTTCGACACCCGCACGCTGGTGCTGATGCCAGTGGCGATCGCCCTCAACATCGTGCTCGGCACAGCCGTGGCCAGCGCCCTCAAGATCCCCATCTACCTCGACTCGATCGGCACCATCCTGGTGGCCGCCCTGGCCGGCCCGCTGGCCGGCGCCGCCACCGGCTTCCTCTCCAACGTCCTGTGGACCTATCTCGCGCCGCCACCGTTCGGCAGCCCCTTCGCGGTGCCCTTCGCGGTGGTGGCGGTCGTGGTCGGCCTGCTCGCCGGCAGCTTCGCGCGCTGGGGCTGGCTGCGTCCACGCCCCGACACCTCGGGCCGGCAGCTGGCCGTGGGCGCGGCGCTGTCGCTCGGAGCGATCGTGGTCATGGTCGTGGTCGCGCTGCGAGCGTGGTCGGCAGCGGCCAAGGGAGGCGACGTGGCCCCAGCGTCCGACGAGACGGCCTTCGTCATCCTCGGCTGGGTGGCCCTGCTGCTGATCGTCGGGACTGCGGTCGGACTGCTGGTGCTGCTGGTACGCCGGCGCGACCTCGCGGTCGCCTACATCCTCGCGGCCGGGGTCATCACCGGCCTCGTGGCGGCCTTCATCGCCGCGCCCATCTCGGCCGGGCTCTTCGGAGGCGTGACCGGCTCCGGCGCAGACTTCGTCATCGCCGCCTTCCGCCAGGCCGGCGCCGACCTGCAGCGGGCCGTGCTCGCCCAGAGCCTCATCAGCGACCCGGTCGACAAGGTCATCACGTACTTCGTCGTGTACCTCATCCTTGGGGCCATGGCCACGCGCACCAAGGCGCGCTTCCCGCAGGGCCGATACCTGCTACCGATGATCGATGACGAGGATGACCGCGACACTGCAGCTTCCGAAGGCTAGCGCTCCTGCCAGCCGTTGGCATGCCCTCGATCCGCTGACGCGACTGGTCGCGGCCGTGTCCACGATGGCCGCGGCCCTGATCCTCGGTGGCGTCGTCTGCCCGCTGGCCCTGGGGGTGGCCGCGGTGATCGTGCCCGCGACGGTGGCGCGTGACCTGCCGAACGTGCTGCGGCTGAGCCTGGCGCTGGCGCTGCCCCTCGCGGCGAGCGTGGTGGTCGTCAACCTGCTCTTCTCGCCGGGAACGCTCGAGGATGGAGTGCTGCTCGCGGCGGAGGTCGTGATCCGCGTGCTCACCATGGCCGGTGCCGCGGTGCTCTTCTACCGCACCACCTCCCCTGCCGACCTCGTGGGCAGCCTGCAGCATCACGGCCTGCCGGCGCGCGTCACGTTCGTCATCCACAACGCGGTGGCCATGATCCCGCGGCTGGCAGCGCGCGCGCGGGAGGTCACCGAGGCCCAGCGTGCGCGCGGTCTCGACTCCGAGGGCAGCTGGCGAGGTCGTGGCCGAGGGGTGCTGGCGGTCGCCGCACCTACCGTGCTGGGCGCTATCGGCGAGGTCGAGACGCGGACGCTGGCGCTCGAGACGCGCGGATTCACGCGACCGGGCCGGCCCACGGTGCTGCGTCCGCCGGACGACAGCACGGCCCAACGACTGGGTCGCTGGGCGATGCTGGTGGTCCTCGTGCTGCTGGGCAGCGCACGGATCGCGGGCGTGCTGCCGTGCTGAGCCTGCGGGGTGTCTCCTACCGCTACCCGGGTGCCGGACACGACACGCTGCACGGGATCGACCTCGACCTCGCCGAGGGTACGGTCACCGTGCTCGTTGGCCCGGCCGAGGCCGGCAAGTCCACGCTCTGCCTCGTCGCGGGCGGGTTGGCACCACGCGTGGTGGGCGGACGGCTCGCGGGCCAGGTCGGCATCGACGGCGCGTCGGTCGCGAACTGGCCCATGCACCGGCTGGCCCAGGAAGTGGTCACCGGCGTGCAGGATCCTGCGGGGCAGCTTTCGCTCATCGCCGAGACCGTGGCCGAAGAGGTCGCCTTCGGCCCCGCCAACCTCGGGCTGCCACGTTACGAGATCGTCGAACGCGTGGTGACAGCCTTGCGACTGACTGGCATCGAGGAGCTGGCCGAGCGCGATCCGGTGCGTCTCTCGGGCGGGCAGCAGCAGCTGGTGGTGATCGCGGGGCTGCTGGCCATGCGGCCGCGCCACCTGGTGCTCGACGAGCCGGTGGCGCATCTCGATGCGGCGGCCGCACGCGTCGTGCTCGAGGCCATCCGGGCCGCCGCCGACGCGGGTGCTGCGGTCCTGCTGGCTGAGCAGCGCGTCTCCGAGTTGGCCACGGTGGCCGACTCCGTGCTGGTGCTAGCGGCCGGCAATATCGTCACGCGCGGGGCTCCGAAGCAGGTGCTCGCTGATCCGACGACCCATGCCCTGGGCGTGGAAGAACCGGCCGAGGTGACCTTGCGGCGGCTGCTCCTTGCAGCCGGCCTCGACCCCGCGACCGCTGGGGTCCGACGGTGACCGAGCTGCGCCTCGAGAGCGTCACCTACGACTACCCTGACGGCACCCGTGCCCTTGACGGCGTGGACCTGCTGATCGCACCCCGGAGCTCCCTGGCCCTGATCGGCGCCAATGGCAGCGGCAAGACCACGCTGGCTCGTCATCTCGACGGCCTCCTGCGACCGAGCCACGGTCGGGTCATGCTCGACGGGAAGGACATCGCGGACATACACGTGGCCCAGCTGGCGCGGACGGTCGGGCTCTGCTTCCAGCAGCCCGACCGGCAGGTCTTCGCCCGGACCGTCCGGGACGAGCTCGAGTTCGGGCCTCGCCACCTGGGTGCAGAGAGCGAGGTGGCCTTCGCTCGCGCCCAGGAAGCGTTGGCCCGGGTCGGCATGGCCGGTCAGCTCGACAGCCACCCCGGCGACCTTGGCGAGACCCGACGCAAGCTGCTCACGATCGCCTCGGTGCTGGCCATGGACACGCCGGTGCTCGTGCTCGATGAGCCCACCACGGGGCTCGATGCACGTGGGGTCACGTTGATCAGCGAGCTCATCGATGAGCTCGTGGCGGAGGGCCGCACGGTCGTCGGCATCAGCCACGACATGCGCTTCGTGGCTCGGACGTTCGAGCGCGTGGCCGTGCTCGAGCACGGCCGTATCACGATCCAGGGCACACCGACCGAGGTCTTCGCCGAATCATCGTGGCCAGCGCTGCGATCGGCAGGGCTGGAGCCGACGGAGGCGGCGGCGATCGGAGCCAGGCTCGGTCTGGGGTCCACACCCACCGAAGTGGCGCTCCTGGAAGCTCTGCGCGGAAGGACATGACCCTAGCCGGGGTCGCCCACGCCGAAGATCGGACGGTGGATGGCTGTTGGCCGTCACTCGGGTAGGCTCCGGAGGTCTGGCCGGTCCGTTGAGTCAGACGGTGACAGTCGAGGGAGAAGGCATGGAGCTCGAGATGCGGCCAGTGGTGGTCAAGACCTTCCCTGCCGCTACGGAGGCCATCGCCGCCGAGCACTTCGCGAGCGACTCGACCGTGGCCGCCCGACTGGGCTATGTGTCGACGTCGCAGTCCTGGGACGGCAGGCAGTTGACGGTGGTCTACCAGCTGCAACCGTCGGACGAGGCTGAACCACCCGACCCGCAGCCCACGACACGCGCGGAAGCCAATGCACAGGCGAACCAGGCACGCGCGGAAGCCAATGCGCAGGCGAACCAGGCACGCGCGGAAGCCAATGCACAGGCGAACCAGGCACGCGCGAAGGGCCCCGATCCAGGCGGGCAGCCGCCTCCAGCGACCGGGTCCCCGCCGCCGGCGACCCCTCCCTCAGCCGTTCGGCCACGCGATCGGGGTGGGCTCGTCGCCGGCGTGGTGATCATCGGCATCGGGCTGTTCTTCCTGCTCGCCCAGGTCATACCCGACATCGGTCGCTGGATCCCGCTGTTCATCGGCCTGGCCTTCCTCGCAGCGTTCGTCCCGCAGCGCGAGTACGGGCTCCTCATCCCGGGCTGCATCATCACCGGCGTCGGGGTCGGGGTCGTCCTCACAGGGGTCGTCGATGACCCCTGGTCGGGGGCCGCCGTGCTGTTCTCGCTCGCGGGCGGGTTCATCGCCATCTGGGTCGTGAGCCTGCTGCTCCGGCGCGTCGACCGCGATTGGCCGAGGGGTTCGAGCCGAGACGCAGCCCAGGCCCTCTGGTGGCCGCTCATCCCGGGCGGCATCCTCGCGCTCGTCGGTGTGATCGTGCTGGCCGAGTCGGGGTTCGAGAGCGACCTGCTGCGCTGGTGGCCACTGCTCATCATCGGAGCCGGCATCGTCGTGCTGGTGTCGGCCCTCTCACGTCGGAGTGACGGCCAAGCGCCCTGAACCTCCTGGCGCGCCCTCGGGCACGGATCGCTCACGGGAGGGGGCCTCGTCGTTGGCGCCATGGGTGCGTTCGGCAGAACATGCCCGCTTCGCAACCCTGTGGGCACTTGACCTCGCCAGCGCGGGCCCATGTACGATGCCGCGAGCGAGACTGGCCGGGACGTCCCCCGCTCGGGTGCGCCTGTCACCGGCAGCAGGGAGGTTCTATCGGATGATCAGGCGTCGCCCCATGCTCGCAGCTACCACGCTGCTGGCCCTCACCATGACCGCGAGTTCTGCCGCGGTCGTCGCCCAGGACGATCCCCTCAAGGTCTTCGGCGCGTACGCCACGCAGATCGAGGAGCCGTGGGACGGCGTCATCCACGCCGCGCTCCAGGCTGAGGAGGACGCCGGTCGCATCGAGTACGACTTCGTCGATGACATCGGCTACTCCGGAGACATGGAGCTCGTGCTGACCGAGGTCGCCGAACTCGACGCCCCCGACGTCATCTTCGGCGATGCCTTCGGCAACGAGGAGGCGGTCCGTCGCGTGGCCGCTGAATATCCCGACATCGCCTTCGTCTTCGGCTCCGGCGGCGGGCCCGCTAATCCCAACTTCAGCGTCTTCGACAACTGGATCCATGAGCCCGCCTACCTCGCCGGCATGCTCGCTGGCGGGCTCACCGAGACCGGCGTCATCGGCATCGTCGGCGGTGTGCCCGTGCCCGAGGTCAACCGCATCAGCAACGCCTTCGTGGCAGGTGCCCGCGAAGTCAACCCCGAGGTCGAGGCCAAGGTCAGCTTCATCAACAGCTGGTTCGACCCGGCTTCGGCCAAGGAAGCCGCCCTGGCCCAGATCGACGCCGGTGCCGACGTGCTCTACGCCGAGCGTGCGGGCGTCATCGAGGCCGCCGTGCAAGAAGGCGTCCTCGCCGTCGGCAACATGAGCGACCAGTCAGCTGACGGCCCGGACAACGTGGTCACCAGCGTGACCTGGGACATGACCCCTACCGCCGAGTACATCATCGACCAGGTCGCCGGCGGCACCTACACCAGCCAGGACCTCAAGGATTTCAGCATGGTCGCCAAGGGTGGCGCCGCGCTGGCGCCCATCAACGAGGCCCTCGTGCCCGCGGACCTGCTCGAGACGGTCATGGCCAAGGAGGCCGACATCGTCAGCGGCCTGTACCGCGTCGACATCAACGAAGCCACCCCTGCCGGTTCGGAGATCCCCCCGGCCGAGTAGCCAGCCTCAGCAACCGATCGCGATGACCACGGGCGGCGGCCAGGGGGACCTGGCCGCCGAGATGCGTGGCATCACCAAGCGTTTCGGCGACCTCGTCGCGGTCGCCGCGGTGGATCTGGCCCTGACCCGGGGTGAGGTCCACGCCCTGCTCGGAGAGAACGGCGCCGGCAAGACGACGCTGATGCGCATCCTCTACGGGCTCACTACCGCCGACGCCGGCACGACCCTGGTCGACGGCACACCGGCCACCATCCGCGCGCCCCGCGACGCCATCGCCGCAGGCATCGGCATGGTCACCCAGCACTTCAGCCTGGTCCAGCCGATGACGGTGACCGAGAACGTCATCCTCGGCCGTGCCTCAGGGGCGCGACTCGATCTTGACGCTGCCCGCCGCTCGGTCGAGGAGGCGGCCGACCGGTTCGGCATCGCGGTCCGGCCCGAGGCGGTCGTCTCCGAGCTCTCGGTCGGTGAGCAGCAACGCGTGGAGATCGTCAAGGCGCTCGCGCGCGATTGCCGGGTGCTCATCCTCGACGAGCCCACGGCCGTGCTCGTGCCCCAGGAGGTGGACGCGCTCTTCGAGACGCTGCGTCGCCTCATCGACGATGGCCTCTCGGTCGTCTTCATCAGTCACAAGCTGGGCGAGGTCCGGGCCATCAGCGACCGTGTCTCGGTCATGCGCCGGGGCCAGATGGTGGGCACGGCCCCGGGTGACACCGACGAGCGCGAGTTGGCGCGGATGATGGTTGGCCGGCCCACCTTCGGCGTCGATCGCCAGGAGCCACTGTGGCACGACGGTGAGGCGCGCCTGCAGGTCCGTGGCCTGTCCGCCCGGGGCAATCACGGCCTGCCGGCCCTGCACGAGATCGAGCTGGACGTGCATGCGGGCGAGATCGTGGGCGTGGCCGGCGTCAGCGGCAACGGACAGACGGAGCTGGCCGAGGTGCTCAGCGGCATGCGCGCCGCGACTGCGGGCTCGGTCACCGTCGAGGGCGGGGAGCTGGCCAACGCCGGCCCCGCGGAGGTCATGGCCGCGGGCGTGGGCCGCATCCCCGAGGACCGCCACGCCAGCCTCGTGCTGGACCTGCCGGTCTCGCTCAACCTGATCATGGAGCACCTCGACGACTTCGCTCCCGGCGGGCGGTTGGACCGGGCAGCCATCGAGGCTCACGCAGACGACCTCATCGAGCGCTACCGCATCAAGGCCCGGCCCGGCGACCGGGTGGCGACGTTGTCGGGCGGCAACATCCAGAAGGTGCTGCTGGCGCGCGTGCTTTCGCGCGACCCCAAGGTGGTGGTCGTCTCACAGCCCACCCGGGGCCTCGACGTCGGCGCCAGCGAGTACGTCCGCGAGGAGCTGCTGGCGCGCCGGGCCGAGGGGGCCGCGATCCTGCTGATGTCCGAGGACCTCGACGAGCTGGTCAGCCTCTCCGATCGCATCATCGTGCTCTACGAGGGGCGGGTCGTCGGGCGCCTCGAGGCCGCCGACGCCGACCCCGAGCACCTCGGCATGCTGATGGCCGGGCGCACGGCCGAGGCGGGGGCATGACCCTCGAGGCCCGGCGCATGGCCGAGAGCCGGCTCGGGCGAGCCGGGATGATCGCGGTCGGGGCGATCGTGACCATCCTGGCGGTCACCGGCAGCGCCTTCGTCATCGCCGGAGCCAACCCGCTGGAGGCCTACGCGGCCTACTTCATCACTCCCCTGACCCGCGAGTTCACGCTGCTCGAGGTGCTCAACAAGGCGACGCCCATCCTCTTCACGGGCACGGCCGTGGCCATCGCCTTCCGCGCCGGCTACTGGAACATCGGCGTCGAGGGCCAGCTGCTCATGGGTGCGGTCGCCGCGGCCGGCATCGGCCAGCTCGCCGAAGGCTGGTCGCCGATCGTGGTGCTGCCAGTGATGGTCGCCGCTGGTGCGCTGGCGGGAGCGGCCTGGGCACTGGTGCCGGCGCTGCTGCGCGTGAAGATGGGCATCGACGAGGTCGTGACTACGCTGCTGCTCAACCCGGTGGCGCTGCTCGTGGTGCAGGGCCTGCTCCACGGTCCGTGGAAGGACCCTGAGACCGGCTTCCCCGAGTCGCCGCGCATCGCAGCCGCCGCCGAGTTTCCGCAGCTGTCCGAGTTCATCCCCCTCATCGGGCGCTCCCGCCTGCACCTCGGCTTCATCATCGCGGTCGTGGTCATCGTGGTCGCCTGGTACGTGCTCAGCCGCACCTCGACCGGGCTGCGAGTGCGGGCGGTGGGCCTCTCGCCGCACGGTGCCCGCTTCGCCGGCATCAAGGTCGAGCGCACGCTCCTGCGCGTGGCCCTCGTCTCGGGCGCCATCGCGGGTATCGCCGGCGTGAGCGAGGTGGCCGGCATCCAGTTCCGCCTCACCGAGGGTGTCTCGCCCGGCTTCGGCTACACCGGCGTGGTGGTGGCCATGCTCGGCGGCCTGACCATGCCTGGCGTGCTCATCGCGGGCCTGCTGCTCGGCGACCTCAGCGTGGGCGCTTCCTCCGCGGTGCGCTCGCTGCAGATCCCCAGCCAGGTCGGCGACGTGGTGCAGGGCACGCTCCTGCTGGTGGTCGTCGGTGCGGTGGCTATCTACCGCTGGCGCACCACCCGCGAGGACGACCGCCCGCCCGACGAGGGTGAGCCCGCGCCCGACGAGCCACCGGGTGCGCCCGAAGGGCGGGCGCCGGTGGAGGAGCCGCCGACGTGACCTTCTTCGCTGACATCATCGGGGCCACCTTCCGCAATGCCACACCGCTCGTCTACGGCACCATCGGTGAGACCTACACCGAGCGTGCCGGCGTGCTGAACCTCGGCGTCGAGGGCACGATGTACGCAGGCGCCTTCTTCGGCTTCGCGGTGGCCTACCAGACGGGCGATCCCTGGATCGGCTTGCTGGGTGCGATCGTGGTGGGCCTCATCGCTGGTGCCCTGATGGCGCTGATGACGGTCACGCTTGGCGCCAACCAGCACGTCAGCGGCCTGGGCCTGACCATCGTGCTCATCGGCTTGAGCGAATTCGCCAACCGCATGATCTTCACCGGCGGCTCGCTGCCGCGCATCGAGCCCATGGCCCTGTGGGACCCGCTGGCTGATCTCGGCGGGCCACTGGGCGGCATCGCGGAGCAGTACGGCCTGACCTACGTCGCGTTCTTCCTCGTCGTGCCCATCAGCTGGTGGGTACTGATGAAGACACCGCTGGGCTTGTCCATCCGGGCCGTGGGCGAGAACCCCGAAGCGGCGGACGTGGCCGGCATCAACGTCTTCCGCGTGCGCTACGTGGCGCTCATGATCGGCGGCGCGCTGATGGCCGTCGGCGGCGCCTTCATCACGCTTTCGGTGCTGGGCACCTTCACGCTCGATATCATCGCCGGGCGTGGCTGGGTGGTCATCGCCCTCGTCATCTTCGGGCGCTGGCGCATCTTCCGTGGCGTGCTCGGTGCGCTCATCTTCGCGGCCGTCTATGCGCTGGGTCTGCGCCTGCGGGTCACGGCCGGCTTCGAGGACATCCCCAACGAGCTGATGCTGGCGCTGCCCTACCTCATCGTCATCATCGCCCTGGCCCTGTCCGGGCGCAACGTGCCCTACCCGGGCGCCTACCTCAAGCCGTATCGTCGGTCCTAGATACCGACCACAGGAGGGAACCGTGGAAGACCGCGACTTCATGAAGATCGCCATCGACGAGGGCGCCCAGGGTCTGTCCGAGGGCGGCGTGCCAGTGGGTGCGGCGCTGGTCGCAGACGGCAAGGTGCTCGGATCCGGCCACAACCGCCGGGTGCAGCAGGGCTCGGTCATCCGCCACGGCGAGACCGACTGCCTGGAGAACATCGGCCGGCTGCATGCCTCGGTCTACAAGCGGGCCACGATGTACACCACGCTCTCCCCGTGCGACATGTGCACCGGCGCCATCCTGCTCTATGGCATCCCGCGCGTGGTCATCGGCGAGAACGAGACCTTCATGGGTGGCGAGGACTACCTGCGCAGCCGAGGCGTCGAGGTCATCAACCTCGAATTGCCCGAGTGCAAGGCCCTGATGGCCGAGTTCATCGAGCGCTACCCGGACGTCTGGAACGAGGACATCGGCGAGGAGTGACCGCGGAGACCGGACGTGACCTGAGCCCGTTTCGTCGCAGCCATTGCACACCGTGTCGTTCGCGACGCTGGTGGGCCGCGGCCGCGCGGTGACCGGTTTCGGGAGACACCGCGTGGCGCGCTGACCACGCACGCGCGGGCACCGAGTGGCGCCCGGATCCCGGTCCGACCGCTGCGATAGGGCCGCGGTGGGGCCTGGCCTGCAATGGTCGCGAAGCATCGACTGCTCGCGTCCGAGCGCACGACCGGCGTGCCCAGGTAGCACCAGCGGGGCGTACCGCGACCCTGTGCGATAGTGGCGGGACCATCATGATGTCGTCCCTCGGTCGCCGTATCCCGCCCATCGCCCTGGCCCTCGGCGTGGTCTTGCTTGCGCCATCACTCGCGGTCCCTGTGGCCGCCGAGCCATACGTTGCCTGCGACGGCGGGTGGTATGACGTGGAGCTGCGCGAGGACATCGCGCCCGAGGGCATCCTGGCCCTCGAACCCGACGAGCCATGGCTGGCCGGCGGCGCCATGCTCGGTGGCGGACGCCGGCAGGCGGCCGTGCTGCATGGCCTCGGAGACGGGGCCGAACTGGAGCTGCCATCGCCGCCCGAGGAGCGGGACTCGGGCCTGATGGCCATTGCCTCGGCTGGTCCCGGTGAACCCATCTGGGCCGTCGGCTATGCCCGCGAGACCGACTACGTCGCGGCCTACGTCGCACGCCGCGACGATGCAGGCTGGGGCCGCGCGGAGACCATCCAGCCCGACGGCTTCAACGCCGCCCTCAGCGATGTCGATGCCTCACCGGCGTATGGCGCCTGGGCCGTCGGCTTCCTGCAGGGCGAGCCCGGCGACCAGCGGCCGTGGGCGCTGGCGCTGCGCGATGACGGCCGCGTCGGCTCGCGCCTGCCCATCGCCGAGGGCACTCGGGCCACGCTCGCGGGCGTCTCGGTCAGCGACGAGGGTGGGGTGTGGGTCGCCGGCACCATGTTCGCCGACGCGCAGATGCAGCCCTACCTCGCGGTCCGCGAGGGCGATCGTTGGCAGCGCCTCACCGTCGAGGGACTCGAGGCGGCGGCCCTCGCCGACATCGAGGTGCCCACGCCCGACACCGGCTGGGCCGTGGGACACCGCATCGATGGCGCCACCATCCGGGCGCTGATCGTGCGCTGGGACGGCACGGCCTGGTCGGAGGTGGCGGGCCCCGACGTGGGCGACGCGCCCACCCTGCTCACGAGCGTGACCTACACCGATGGCACCCTGGCGGTCGGTGGTGCCAGCTGGGATGCCGACAAGGGACGCTACGCTCCGCTGGCGGCCCGCCTCGTCGACGACGAGTGGATCGTCTCGGACGCTCCACGGCGCTGGGGCATGGGCACCGTCACCGACATCACCGGCGACCCCGGGGCTGATGGCTGGGTGGTGGGCCGGGTCGACGAGGGACTCATCGCTCGTGTCTGCGGCGCCCCGGCGGCGATCGGTGCATCAGATAGGGTGGCCGACATCCTGCCGCCACCGCCTGAGCCCGTGGTCGCGGTACCGGTGACGCCATTGACCGGCCGCGTGGTGGCCGTCGATGTGGCCGCGGAAGTCGGACTGCCGACCGCGAGCCAATCCTGGGGCGCCACGGTGGCCGACTTCGACGGCGACGGCCGTGACGACGTCTTCCTCGGTCGCCACGGCGCCCGGGCCCGGCTCTACCGCAACACCGGCGGCGAGTTCGTCGATTCGGAGCAGGCGTTCGGTGGTGGTGACCGCCACGCTTGTGCCGTCGCGGACGTCGACGGCAGCGGCCTGCCGGATCTGTACTGTGCCTTCGGGGCCTCACGCGGGACCGGCACCAAGCACAACCAGCTCTGGCTCGACCCCGGCCGCACGCCGATGCTGCACGAGGCTGCCGGCGGCGCCACCGAGCCGCTGGGGCGTGGCCGGCAGCCGCGCTTCTTCGATATCGACGAGGACGGCGACGACGATCTCTTCATCGGCCAGGAGACCAAGCGCATGGATGGTCTGCCCTCCGTCAACCGCGGCTATCTCGCGGTCGGGCCGGCGGCGTTCGAGGCCACGCCCCTGCCCGGTATCGACACCGGCCTCGCGACCGAAGCCATCGACGTCGCGGACTACGACGGTGACGGGCGCGAAGACCTGCTCTTCGTCTACTGGGACAAGCGCGCGCTGGCGCCGACGTCGGGCATCCGCCTCTATCGGAACGAGCCCGGGACGGCGTTCGCCGATGTCACAGCCAGGGTGGGCATCGAGTCGATCGGTGAGCGCGACGCGGTCCTGAGCGACCTCGACGGCGACGGACAGCTCGACCTCGTGCAGCTCTCACCCACCGAGGTAGCGGTCTCACTCGTTCGCGACGGCCACTTCAAGCGCAGCTGGGACCACGGCGTCTCGGAGGGCACGGCCCTCGCGGCCGGTGACGCCGACGGCGATGGCGACGTCGACCTCTATGTGCTCCAGGGCAAGTCGGATGGTGGCGCGCACGACATCATCCTGCGCAACGACGGCGATGGGGCCTCGTTCAGCACGATCGACGTGCCCGAAGTGCGCGGGGGCAGCGAGGACGACGTGGTGGCCCTCGACTACGACACCGACGGCCGGATGGACTTCCTCGCGCTCAACGGGCGCAACAGCGCCAAGGGTCCCGTCCAGCTGGTCACGCTGGTCAGCGCGGACTAGCCTTCGCGCTCGCGGTTCAGGGCTTCCTGGATCTGGGCCTCGGCCTCGGGGTCGAGGGTGGTCTGGTAGACCTTGCCCTTGTAGGGGTCGAGCGCACCCACGATACCGGCCATCGTGCCGCTGCCGAGGACGAAGAGCGCGGAGCTGTCGTTGGTGAGGTCCTCGGTCACGTCCTTGACCAGGTTCTTGTCCACGTTCTGATGCAGCGAGCGGCCGATCAGACCTCCCGCGATGGCGCCGATGGCCAGACCCGCGACCGGGAAGAAGACGATGCCCAGCAGCAGGCCGAGCGCGCCTCCGATGGTGGCACCACCGGCGGTCACGGTATCCACGCCGTGATGGACGTGGACCTTGCCGTCCGAATCCTTCTCGACGACGGCCATGTCGCTGATGTCGACCGCGTGCGCCTTCTGTACGCCCTTCAGGCGCTCAGCAGCTTGCCCCGCCGTCTCGCGCGACTCGAAGGTGATGACTAGCAGTTGGCTCATGTATCGCACTCCCCTCTGGCAATAGGCGCCGAGTGTACCCGCTGCCGACGGCTCGGCCAACGTCGGGTCAAGTGCGCTCGAGCACGACCTCGTTCACCGCGCCGTCGACGATGGTCCAGGCGCGCAGCTCCGGCGGCTCGCTGGCGAAGGACGCCAGCACGTAGACCGCCTCCGGAAACGCGGCCAGACCGATGTCCGTCGGTGATGGATACGGCGGCGAGGCCACGTGCGAGTGGACGATGCCCCAGACGGCCTCGTCGTTCTCGTCGATCTGCTCGAGCAGCTCCAGCTGCTCCATCGGATCCATCAGGTAGCGGAAGGGTGATTCGGCCACATTGCGCATGCCCACGAAGCGGCTGGGGACGCCGCCGTCCTCGGCCACGCGATCGGCCACGAGCACGCCGCAGCCCTCGTTGGGTGCAGCCGAACGCAGCCACTCCACGACCTCCTCGCGGATGGGCGCGGGGATGCGAGCCGAGGCCGGCACCCACGGCGGCCCGGAGGCTCGGGCGCCGGCGTCCTGGGCACGGTCTCGAGCGGCGGCTCCGGAATCGGCGGCGCGCTGCCAGTCATCGACCGCGGGCACGAGCTCGCCGTCACCGACCGCCGCCGGCTCTCCGCTCGAGGAGGGCACCTCCGGCGGGCGGGGACGCTCTTCGTTCACCACAGGTTGAGGCTCTCGATCTCGTCCTCGTCGGCGTCGAGGTCGCGCGTCCAGATATCCTGGCTGAGGTACTTCCAGCCGCCGTCAGCCAGCAGGGCCACGATGGTGCCCCGCTCCATCTCCCGGGCCAGCTGCTTGGCCGCGACCATCACCGCGCCACAGGAGACGCCCGCGAAGATGCCCTCCTTCTCGGTCAGCTCACGCAAGGCCTCGATGGCGTCGGCGTTGCTGACCAGCAGCCTGCCGTCGATAGCGGCAGGATCGAAGATCTCGGGGATGAAGCCCTCGTCGAGCGAACGCAGGCCCTGCACTCGCTCACCCGGCATCGGCTCCGCCGCGTAGATGCGCACGTCGGGGTTGTGTCGACGGAGCCGCCGACCGACACCCATGAGCGTGCCGCCGGTACCCAGACCAGCCACGAACGCATCCACCTCCGGGCAGTCGGCGATGATCTCCTCCGCCGTGGTCTCCTCGTGCGCCCGCGGGTTGGCCTCGTTGCCGTACTGATAGGGCATCACGAAGCGCTCATCGCGTTCGACGAGATGCTTGGCCAGAGCCACCGCCCCGTTGGAACCGAGGTGGCCGGGCGAGTCGATGACCTCCGCACCGAAGAGCGCCAGCAGCTGGCGACGCTCCATGGTCACGTTGTCCGGCACGACCACCGCCACGCGGTAGCCCTTGCGCCGGGCGATCATGGCCAGGCCGATGCCGGTGTTGCCGCTGGTGGGCTCGATGATGATCGAGTGCGGCTGCAGTCGGCCCGAGCGTTCGAGGTCTTCGATGAGGTACTTGGCCACCCGGTCCTTGACCGAGCCGGTCGGGTTCATGAACTCGAGCTTGGCGTAGAGACGGACGTTGGGGTTGGGACAGACGTTGGCCACCTCCACGAGCGGCGTGAAGCCGATGGCGTCGACGATGCTCGGGAAGCGTCCGCCGTGGCGCGCGTTGCCGCCGTGGGCATGGGGACGCAAGGCGTCGATCTCGGTACCCGAATGTCGTTCCGTCGTGGTCACGACGAGGACCTCGCTAGCGGCCCCCGGCCATGGCGGGCAGAAGGATGACCTCGTCGCTCTCCCCGACCGGCGTCTCGAGCTCCTGCTCGTAGCGGACGTCACGCCCATTGACGTAGACGTTGACGAAACGGTTGAGCGCTCCGTCCTCGGTGAAGACCTGCTCGCGCAGCCCCGGGAACTGCTCGAGCAGCGACTCGAGGGCCGCGCCGACCGTGGCGCCGCTGACCTCGACCTTCTTCTGGTTGCCGGCCTGCGCGCGCAGGACCGGCGGGATGCGGACTGCGGTCATGCGTTCACCCCCGTCGTGGCAGCTGGTGTGGTTGGCAGTGTGAAGATGCCGTCATCGGCCGCGACCTCCGGCAGCTCGCCGTCACCGCAGGCCGGGCACCTCGGGTCGCGCTGCAGCTGGAGCTCGCTGAAGGCTCCGTCGAGCGCGTCGTAGATGAGCAGGCGGCCCGCCAGCGAGTCGCCGATGTCGAGCAGGACCTTGAGTCCCTCGGTGGCCTGGAGCAGGCCCATCACGCCGGGCACCACGCCCAGCACGCCGGCCACCGAACAGCCCGGTGCCAGCTCGGGTGGCGGGGGCGTGGGATAGAGGCAGCGGTAGCAGGGGCCCTCGCCGGGCTTGAACACCGTCAGCTGGCCCTCGAAGCGGAAGACCGAGGCGTGCACCACCGGGATGCCGGCCGCCACCGCCGCGTCATTGAGCACGTAGCGTGTCTCGAAGGTGTCGGTGCCGTCGAAGATGACGTCGTAGCCATCGATGAGCTCGGCCACGTTGTCCGGACCGAGCATGACTTCGTGGGCCACCACCTTCACGTCGGGGTTGAGGTCGTTGATGGTCATCTCGGCCGACTCGACCTTGCGCATGCCCACGCGATCGTTGCGGTGGACGATCTGGCGTTGCAGGTTGGAGGCATCGACCACGTCGAAGTCGACGATGCCGATGGTGCCGACGCCGGCCGCCGCGAGGTAGAGCATGGCCGGGGAGCCGAGCCCGCCGGCGCCGATGAACAAGGCCTTCGAATCGAGCAGCCGGGCCTGGCCCTCGGCCCCGACCTCGGGGATGAGCAGGTGCCGCGAGTAACGCTGCTTCTGCTCATGGGTCAGTACGCGCGGCTGCTCCCAGGAGCGGCCCTCCGACTTCCAGGCCTGGAAGCCGCCGGCCATGGAGCTGACCTCGGAGTAGCCCATGCGCACGAGCGTCTGGCTGGCGAAGAGCGAGCGGATGCCGCCCGCGCAGTAGACCACCACGGGTGCGGAGCGGTCGGGCACGAGGCCTTCGATGTCCTGCTCGATGTACGACTTGGAGAGGTGCCTGGCGCCGCTGACGTGGCCCTGCTCCCACTCGTTGTCCTCGCGACAGTCGATGAGCGTCGCGCCCTCTGCGGCGGCGAGCTCGGCCTGGGCCGTGGTCACCTCGTTGACCTCTGCTCGCGCCTCGGCGAGGAGGTCCCGGTAGGTCTTGGTCATGGGGGCTGTGACTCCGTGGTGGATCGACTCGGGCGGTCGATGAGGGATTGGTCGGCCGGTGGTCAGACCCCGGCGTCGGTCGCCGGCGGTCGACGGTCGCAAGACCCCCTGGTCATCAGACCGAGCGACTCCGGGGTCACGCGCTGACCTCCGGGGCCTCGGTCGTGGCCTCCTTGTCGTCGCGCTCGCGGAGCGCGTGCTGCAGCGTTTCGAGCGAGAGCAGCGCGCACTTGAGGCGCGCGGGGCTGATCTCGATGCCGAGCAGATCAAGGATGTCCTGGTTCGACATGGCCTCGACCTCAGCCACGGGACGGCCCTTGATCTCGTCGGTCAGCAGGCTCGCGCTGGCCTGGCTGATGGCACAGCCGCGGCCACTGAAGGCGACGTCGCTGACGGTGCCATCGCCATCGACGATGAGCATCATCGTGATGCGGTCGCCGCAAAGCGGGTTCTGCCCCTCGTAGCTGGCATCGGGCGCGTCAAGCGTGCCGAAGTTATGGGGTTCGCGATAGTGCTCGAGGATCTCGTCGCGGTAGAGGTCGTCCATGGGCTCGTGCAGGGTACTCGATTCGAGGTCTTGGCTGGTCAGGAAGTGCTGGCGCTGGCGGGTGTTCGCCCGAAGATACGCTGCACGCCGCGAAGTCCGGCGGCGAGGCGATCGACATCCTCGGTCGTGCTGTAGACGTTGAACGAGGCGCGCCCGGTGGCCGTCTCGCCCAGGCGCTCGTGCAGCGGCTGGGTGCAGTGGTGTCCGGCACGGATGGCCACGGCCTCGCGGTCGAGGAGCGTGGCTACATCGTGGGCGTGTGCCTCCGGCAGGGTGAAGGTGACGATGCCCGCGCGTTCGACCGGGTCCCTGGGGCCGTGGAGCCGGATGCCCGGCACCTCACGTGGCAGGACCTCGAGGGCGTAGGCGGTCAGGGCCTCCTCGTGGGCGGCGACGTTCTCCATGCCCAGGGCCGAGAGGTAGTCGACCGCCGCCCCCAGCCCGATGGCCGAGGACACGGCCGGCGTACCGGCCTCGAACTTGTACGGGATCTCGTTGTACGTCGAATGGCGCAGGTGCACCGAGCTGATCATGTCGCCACCGGTCATGAAGGGCGGCATCGCTTCGAGCAGCTCGCGCCGGGCCCAGAGGGCGCCAGAGCCGGCCGGCCCCAGCATCTTGTGGCCGCTGAAGGCGTAGAAGTCAGCTCCGAGGTCCTGCACATCCACCCGCAGGTGGGGCACGGCCTGGGCACCATCGACCAGGACGAGGGCGCCGGCGTCGTGAGCCTGGGCCACCATCGTCTTGGCGTCGTTGAGCGTACCGAGCGCGTTGGACTTGTGTGTGAAGGCCACCAGCTTGGGCCTGGTCCGCAGCAGGACCTCCCAGCTGTCCATGATCAGCCGGCCCTCAGCGTCGAAGGGCACGAACTCGAGATCGGCGTCCTTGGCCTGGGCCAGGACCTGCCAGGGCACGAGGTTGGAGTGGTGCTCCATCTCGGTGAGCACGATCGCGTCAGCACGACCGATGTTCGTCCAGCCCCAGGTATGGGCCACCAGGTTGATGGCCTCGGTGGCGTTGCGCACGAAGATCACCTCGTGAGGGTCCGGTGCGTTGATGAACTGCGCGACCTTGACGCGGGCGCCTTCATAAGCCGCCGTGGCTTCCTCCCCGATGGCATAGATGGCGCGGTGGACGTTGGCGCTGTACGACTGGTCATAGGCGCTCACGGCCTCGGAGACCACGCGCGGCTTGAGCGAGGTAGCGGCACTGTCGAGGTACGCCAGGCGCAACCCGTGGAACTCCCGTTCGAAGATCGGGAAATCCCGACGGATGAGCTCGGGGTCGAAGGGAGCGGGGGCGTTCATGGATGTCGCGTAGGCGTCACCGGCCGGCCGGTGCCGATCGGGGCTAGTCCTCCAGCTCTTCGAACTGCTCGGGCTCGGGCTCCTCCTCGAGCGCATCAGCCTCGAAGCCGGCCTCACGCAGGATGGGCGCGTAGCCCTCGTCCTCGAGGCGCAGCGCGAGGTCCTTGCCGCCGCTGGCGATGATCTGGCCCTGGGCCAGGACATGCACTTGGTCGGGCTGGATGTAGTTGAGCAGTCGCTGGTAGTGGGTGATGAGGAGCACGCCCAGGTCCGGGTTGAGCTGCGCGTTCACGCCCTCGGCCACGATGCGCAGCGCGTCGATATCGAGGCCTGAGTCGGTCTCATCGAGGATCGCGAACTCCGGCTCGAGGATGGCCATCTGGAGCATCTCGAGACGCTTCTTCTCGCCACCAGAGAAACCCTCGTTGACGTAGCGGCCGGCGAAGGAGTCATCGAGGTGGAGCAGCTCCATCTTCTCCCGCAGGAGCTTGCGGAACTCGCCCATCTTGATGCCACCCTTGGTCATGTCCGAGGGATCGACCTCGCCATCGCCGGCATCGAGGGGACGGCGTCGGGCATTGAGGGCCGTGCGCAGGAACGAGGCCACCGACAGGCCGGGCACCGCGGTGGGGTACTGGAAGGCCAGGAAGAGGCCCAGACGTGCACGCTTGTCCGCCGAGAGGTCGAGCACGTTGATGCCCTTCCACCAGACCTCGCCGCTGGTGACCTGGTAGGCGGGGTGACCCATGAGGGCATAGGCGAGGGTGGTCTTGCCCGAGCCATTGCGGCCCATGATGGCGTGGACCTCGCCCTTACGGACCTCGAGGTTGATACCGCGCAGGATCTCGATGTCTGGGTTGGCCGCCGGCACCACGCGCAGGTCGCGGATGACCAGCTGGCGGTCGTCGGCGGTGGCCTGGGACTCGGCGGCGGGGAGGGTAGCGGTCTGATCGGTCATGGCTGGGCGACTGGCTCCTTGGTGCTTCGATCGACGAGCGGTTGGACGGCCACGAGGACCGGTTCGGAATGGGCAGGATGGCCGGGCGCAGGCTCGGCGAGTTCCCTGAGGGTCATGGATCCCAGGGCCTCGACGATGGCGTCGCGGACCCGCAGCCACAGGCGCTCCACGTTGCAGAACCCCGCGCGCTGGCAGGTCTCCGCGTTGTGGAGGTCATCGCTGGCGCAAACCATGGGCGCGATGGGTCCCTCGAGCGCGGTGATGACCTTGATCATGCGGATCTCCGCGGGCGGCCTTGAAAGCTCGTAGCCACCATGAGCGCCACGCGTGCTGGTGACGAGGCCGGCTTCGCGGAGGCTCACCACCAGCTGCTCCAGGTACGGGCGCGGCAGCTGCTCGTGACCGGCCATCTCGCTGAGGCTGACGGGGCCGCTACCGTAGTGGCGAGCGAGCTCGACCATCAGGCGCACGCCGTACTCTCCACGCGTGGAGAAGTGCAGGGATCCCGAGCTCGGGACGGCGGTGCTCACAGGTGGTCTCGCTTGTCTCCAGGGGGCCGGATCGCCACGGGGGCGTGCGCCGGTAATTCCGACTGATTTCGTCAGGATTAAGTCTAGTGCCGCCCGGCCGCACCGTCAACGAGGGTGGAGGGTGGAGGGTGGCCTCGACCCAACCCGTCGGCTTTCTGGTCGGATGGTCCCCCATGTCGCCGTAGGCAGGACGCGCGACCGACCCCGCCGACTACCCTGCATCGTCATGCATCATCAGTGCATATCCCAAGGCGATATGCGGCGCGGCTGCATGTCCATACACACAGCTACGAACGCCTCCGCCGACGCTGCTGTCTAAGGCCACCTGAGGACCCAGGTGCCCAGGTTGTGTCGGACCTACTCGGCCGTGCCGGTGCAGCTCAGCGCACCTACGCCCGGTGGCTACGCTCGCTGGATCGGCGGCTGACCCTGCTGCTGGCGCTGGATGACCTTGATGTCGTGGCGGCGACCATGGGTGCCGTCGATCACGGCCTTGAGCGCGACCTGGCCTTCGCCGGGGATGGCGATGGGGATGTTGAAGGCCATGGGCACGAGCATGTCCATACCAGCCATGCCCGGCGGCCGGCCGGTGGCCAGCTTGGCCTCGAAGCCGATCATGCGGGTCTCGCCATGGAACAACTCGATGGCCACCGTATGCTGATCGTCGGTGTAGGCGAAGGGGATGC
This sequence comes from uncultured Chloroflexia bacterium, assembly GCA_963731995.1. Classification (GTDB taxonomy): domain Bacteria; phylum Chloroflexota; class Limnocylindria; order Limnocylindrales; family CSP1-4; genus JAFMJV01. The sequence goes on along the minus strand of CAVSXV010000009.1, from coordinate 608,984 downwards.
GCACGCCCAGCGCGATGCCCAGCATCATGCGATGTGGGAACTGCTGGGGCTGGATGCGGTCCCAGCTGCCACCCATGAGGTAGAGCTTGCCGTTGACGACCTCGGCACGGTCGGCCACCAGCAGGTAGTCGACCTCGGGGCCACGGGTGAGCCTGGCTTCGGCGGCCTCGAGCGCGCCCTCGAGCTGGTCCGGCGTGGTCGCTTCGATGTCGCCGTCGCTCGTGGTGCTCTCGTTGGTGTCGTTGTCGTTGGTGGGGTCGGTCACAGTCGTGGGTCGTCCTCTCCGAATGAGAAGGGTGGATAGCGGTCCACCATCATGAGCATGTACGCGGTCACGCGCAGGTACCAGCGGAAGTAGCCGCCGACGATCGTGTAGATGACGTCGGCCTGGCGCCCAAGGATGAGCACCGGCACCCACACCACCAGCAGCAGGAACCAGACGACGACGCTCAGCACCCCGAGCACGAAGTAGTGCGGGATGAGCACGATGAAGCGCACCAGATAGCCGAGGATGGGGATCCCCCACAGGCGGTTGATGCGCACACCTTCGTCGTAGCGGATGCTGATGGGATACATCTCGCCCGAGAGTGAGAATGGTGGGTACGTGCCGGTCATCAGGTAGACGTAGGCGTAGACACGCATCGCGTACGCCAGCAGTCCTCCGGTCCAACGGTAACCCCAGCCGGGATACCGGCCGAGGATGAGGATCGGGATCCAGGTCACCAGCAGCTGGATGGCGGCCACGATGCCCAGCAGCATGAGCACGATGAAGTGCGGGATCGCCAGCACCCCGCGGACGAGCTGACCGATCAGGGGAATGCCCCACAGACGGTTGATGTGCGCGCCGCTGTCGTACGAGATGTTGACGGGATAGGCGTCGGGCGCGAGCGGGAAGGCGGGCGGCGGCTGCCACATCGGCTGCGGCGGGCCGCCCCAGGAGCCGTCTGGTGGCCGTGGTGGTGGCGCCTGCCCCCACGGATCGGCGGGCGGTGGCGCGTAGCCGGGCGGCGGCATCTGACCCTGTGGCGGATAGCCGGGCGGCGGAGCCTGTCCAGCGGGCGGCGGGAACTGCCCCGGGGGCGGGGGCACTTGCCCAGGGGGCGGCGGCTGGGCACCGGGCGCGTAGGGGTCTTGCGGCGCCCCGGAACCCTGGGGATCCCACGTCATGTCACGACCTCATCGCTAGGAGACAGGCATTGGTAGCCTACACGCCCACCGGACGCGGGACATCGGTACGAACGGCCCCAACTCGGCCTACAGCTCGAAACGCTCCACCGCCTCAGCTGCGAGGACGCGTCCGATGGCCAGCGACGAGGTCGCCGCCGGCGAGGGCGCGTTGAAGACGTGGAGCACACGCTCCGAGCCACCGAGCTGGAAATCGTCGACCATCGAGCCGTCGGACTGCAGTGCCTGCGCCCGGACGCCCGAGGGGCCGAAGACGAGGTGGTCGGCGCTGAGCGCTGGCACGAACTTGCGCAGGTCGGCGAGGAAGGCGCCCTTGTACCAATCGCGCCACATCTCGAGCGCACCCATCTTCCAGAACTTGCGGGCCATCTTCCGAAAGCCGGGATAGGTGACGGTGTCCACGAGGTCGCGGACCGAGACGTCGAAGCGGCCGTAGCCCTCGCGGGCGGTGGCCAGGACCGCGTTGGGGCCCGCCAGCACGCTGCCGTCGATGCGCTTGGTGAGGTGGACGCCAAGGAACGGGAACTGCGGGTCCGGTAGCGGATAGATGAGGCCCTTGACCAGGTGCTGGGCTTCCGGCTTGAGCGTGTAGTAGTCGCCACGGAAAGGCACGATGCGAGGCGTCCCTTCGACATCGCCGGTCATGGCCGCGACTCGGTCGGCCTGCAGCCCGGCGCAGGCGATGATCCGTCGCGCGACCAGATCGCCCCTCGATGTCCCGATGACCGACTCGTCGCCTCGCACCTCGATCGATGCGACCGCTCGGCGGGTCTCGATGGTCGCGCCGCGCTCGACCACGTCGCGCGCGAAGGCCCGGGCCACCGCGAGGAAGTCGACGATGCCCGTGCCGGGGCTCCACAAGGCCCTGAGCCCGACCGCGTGCGGCTCGAGCTCGCGGATGCGCTCTGGACCGACCTCCTCGAGGCCCGGGACCTCGTTGGCCAGGGCGCGCTCCTTGAGCGCCTCGAGACGGCCCAGCTCGGACTGATCGAGCGCGATGACGAGCTTGCCGGTGTGCTCGATCGGAACACCGTGGGCTTCGCAGTAGGCCTCGAGATCGGCCTTGCCCTCGCGGCACAGGCGGGCCTTGAGCGAGCCGGGCTGGTAGTACAGCCCCGCGTGGAGCACGCCACTGTTGTGGCCCGTCTGGTGCGCTGCGACCGTGGCCTCCTTCTCGAGCAGGACCACCCGCAGCTCGGGCCTCTGCTCGAGCAGCCGGAGGGCCGTGGCCAGACCGACGATGCCGGCGCCGATGATGGCCACGTCCGCTCGCTCGGCGACCGCGGCGCTCATAGACCGCTCCACTCACGCACCGCGCGCGCAAGCGCCGAATTGTCGTCGTCACCGTGGCCGCGGGCCACGAGGGCCGCCTCGATCTGGGCCGCCATGGCTGCGATGGGCAAAGCTGCGCCCACCGCTCGCGCCTGCTCGAGGGCGATGGTCAGGTCCTTGAGGTGCAGGGCGATGCGGAAGCCCAGCGGGTACTCATCGTCGATCATGCGCCCGGCCCGATTCTGCAGGACCCACGAGCCGGCCGCCCCGCCGCCGAGGGCCTCGGCTACCTGCTTCGCGTCGAGGCCCGACTTCATGGCCAGGACCATGCCCTCGGCCACGCCGAGGTAGACACCCGAGAGGATGACCTGGTTGACGGCCTTGGTGGTCTGGCCTGCGCCGATCGGTCCCATGTGCGTGATGGTCGAGCCCATGGTCTCGAGCACCGGCCGTGCCCGCTCCACGTCCTCGTCGGAGCCGCCGACCATGATCGTGAGGGTGCCCTTGACGGCGCCCTCGGAGCCGCCCGAGACCGGGGCGTCCACGAAACCGATGCCCGATCCAGCCAATCGTTCGGCAAAGGCGCGCGTGGCGCCCGGCGCGATGGTCGAGCAGTCAATGACCAGCGAACCCTCGGCCAGCCCCTCGGCCAGGCCGCCCTCGCCGAAGAGCACGGCCTCCACGTCAGGCGTATCCGAGACGCAGATGACCACCACGTCGCTGGCGCTGGCCGCGGCTGCGGGGCTCACGGCTTCGACGGCGCCGGCCGCCACGGCGGCACCCGCTCGGCCAGGGGTGCGGTTCCAGACCGTCGTCGGGTAGCCCGCCCGGGCCACGTTGGCGGCCATCTCCGAGCCCATCGTGCCCAGGCCGCAGAAGCCCACGCGAGTCTCAGCCATGACTCTCCCCTTCTGGTTCGATGAGAGCCCCGCCGTTCGTCGACGAGGCCCTCACAGGTTGCGGGTGGAGACGGTCGCGACCGCCAGCTGCCCTCGATCAGCGGCTGCTGCCGAAGATGCGGAGCATGAACAGGAACAGGTTGATGAAGTCGAGGTAGAGCATCAGCGCGCCCATGACCGTGGCCGAGTCCTTGTTGATGTTGGGCATGGCGCCGTTCTTCAGTCGCTGCACGTCCCAGGCGGTCAGACCGGTGAAGATGACCACGCCGATGACGCCGATGGCGAGGTTCATGAGGCTGCTCTCAGCGAAGAAGAACAGCTGCACGAACATGACCACGATGAGCCCGATCAGGCCCATGAAGAGGATGCCACCGAGGCTGGTCAGGTCCCGCTTGGTGGCGTAGCCGTAGAGCGCCGCACCGCCGAAGATGGCGGCGGCTCCGAAGAACGCGGAGACCACGCCGCTCACGCCGCTGGCGGAGATGTTGCCGGGCGCGGTGGGGTCGTACGTGAAATTGAAGACGATGACGCCGAGGACGAGGCCCATGAGCAGGGCGTAGACGAAGAACAGGCCCAGGGCCACGACCGAGGAGATGCGGTTGATGAGGAAGGTGATGCCCAGTACCAGGCCGAACTGCCCGATGAGCAGGAAGAGCCAGTAGTCGGTCACCGTCTCGAGCAGGCTCGGGCTGCTCATCACGAAGAGCGCCGAGATGGCCGAGAGCAGGACGCCCACGAACATCCACACGAAGCTGCCGGTCAGGAAGCCTTCGCGTGGCGGGCTGGACTCGATGACGCCGCCGAGCGTCTGGACGGTCTTGTCGCGCTCCGAGGTCGCCGTCGGCGCCTGGGTGCGGCTGTAGGGGTCGTTGTCGCGTGACTGCACGAGGTTCGTTTCCTTTCCGATATCCGGACGAACGCGGGTGATGAGGGCACAAGTCTAGCGAGCCGGCGCGAATCGGCCCACGGCGAGCTAGGTTCGAACGGTGACGGTCGAGCCGGGGCCGGCCTGCTCCACCAGGCGTGCGTAGACCCACAGCAGGTCGGCCAGTCGGTTGAGCCAGGGCACCAGCCACGCGCCTGCGACCTGGCCCTCGCGATCGAGCGAGATCACCCGTCGCTCGGCGCGCCGCGCCACGGCGCGTGCCAGCTCCAGGGCGGCAGAGAGGCGGTCGGCACCGGGCACGATGAACTCGCGCGGCATCTCCACGCTCGCCTCGGCCTCGGCGAGGAGCGTCTCCAGCCGTTGGAGCATGGGCTCATCGACACGTGTCTGGCCGTCGACGAGGCGGTCCCAGGCGTCAGGATTGGCGGCCAGCTCGGCACCGGCCACGAAGAGATCACGCTGCAGCTGGAGCAGGGTCGGAGCCAGGACCGCGAGGGCGTCGGGGAGCGCAGCCGCGGCGGCGAGGGTGCCGATCTCGGCCCGCGCCAGGCCCAGGCAGGCGACCGTCTCGTCGATGGTGCCGTAGGCCTCGGTCCGCGCATCGTCCTTGGACACCCGCCCCCCGAAGAGCAGGCCGGTCGTACCGTCGTCCCCGACCCCGGTGGCGACAGCGCTGCGGCGGATGCCAGGGCGGCGAGCTACCAGGTCAGGCCTGCGTCGCGGGGGTCCCAGCGCTCAGCGAGGAGCGTGACCTTGACCTCGTGGCCCTCGGCCTCCTCGGCGGCCTCCTTGACCTGCTGGATCATGGAGCCGGCGTAGGGGCAGAAGGGTGTCGTCAGGATCATCTTGATCTCTGAGAGCTCGTCACCGAGGATGACCTGCTTGATCAGCGCCAGCTCGACCACGTTCATGCCGATCTCCGGATCGACCACCGAACGCAGGGCGTCGAGCACGGCCAGCTCTCGAGAACGCTGGACGGGATCGAACGCGGGCGTCTCGTCGTCGGAAGGAACGATGGTCGGGCCAACGGCGTCGTTGGTGATGGTGGGATCAGACATGGTCGGGTCATCCTACACCGCCCTTCCGAGCATGCCCATGACGAGCCGATGTAGGCGTCAGTCGCCGAGCGCCACCCCGATGCTTCGCGCCGTCTTGATCCAGGGATGGTCGGGCGGGACCGTCTTGCGCTTGCCCACGATGTCCTTGAGCGGTACCGGCACGGCCTCCTCGCCGCGCGAGGCGACCATGACCCCGAACTGACCGCTCTCGATGACCTCGACGGTGGCCGCGCCGAGGCGAGTCGCCAGCAATCGATCCGCGGCCGAAGGCGTGCCCCCGCGCTGCAGGTGGCCGAGGATGGTCAGGCGTGACTCGAGCGTCGTGCGCGACTCGAGCTCCTCGGACAGGGCCAGCGTGGCTCGTCCGACGTGCCCACGGACCTCGTCGACCTTGGCCCTGGCCGCCTTGATGGCCTTGTCGCTCCCGGACCCGTCCTTCCTGGCCTTCTTGGCCGCGGCCACCTTGGCCTCGGCAGCTGCGAGCGCCTCGGCACGATCGCGCGGCACCGCACCCTCGGAGACGGCCACGATGCTGAACGAGGCCCCCCGCCGGTGCCGCTGACGGATGGCCTCGGCCACCGCGTCCATGTCGTAGGGGATCTCGGGGATGAGGATCACATCGGCCCCACCGGCGAGGCCGGCACCGAGCGCGAGCCAGCCGGTGTTGTGGCCCATGACCTCGACCACGATGATGCGGTGATGGCTGTGGGCGGTGCTGTGCAGCCGATCGATGGCTTCGGTGGCGATGCCCAGGGCGGTGTCGAAGCCGAAGGTCATGTCCGTGCCGAAGACGTCGTTGTCGATGGTCTTGGGCAGGGTCACCACGTTGAGGCCCTTCTTGTGCAGCCGGAAGGCGTTCTTCTGGGTGCCGCCGCCTCCGAGACACACGAGCGCGTCGAGCTGGTGGTTCTGGTAGTTCTCGACGATGACATCGGTCATGTCCAGCGTCTGACCGCCGACCACCATGCGGTGCGGCTTGTCGCGGCTGGTACCGAGGATGGTGCCGCCGATGGTGAGGATGCCCGACAGCTTCGACTTGTCGAGGTCGACCGTTCGGTTCTCCATCAACCCCCGGAAGCCGTCGCGGAAGCCGACCACACGCATGTCGTAGACGCCGATGGCGGTCTTGCCCACGCCCCGGATGGCCGCGTTGAGCCCAGGGCTGTCGCCACCGGCGGTCAGGATGCCGATGGTCTTGTTCATGGGCCGCAGGTCCTCTGCCTAGCGCAGGTGTTCGGGGAGCTTCTCGGCGCTCTGCGGATCGAAGCCCGGTCCCTTGAGCGTACCGTCAGCCTCGAAGAAGCCGTCGTAGCGTTGCGGGTGCTCGGCGGCATAGCGGAAAGCCTCGGCGATACCGACCGGCTTGAGCTCGGGATGCTCGCTCAGCATCTCGGCCGGAGAGAGCCCGTTGCTGCGCATCTCGAGGAGGTTGCGCACGGTCAGACGCGTGCCGTAGCAGAAGGGCTCGTTGTTCATCACCAACGGATCCTGGGCAACCCACTTGATGGTCATCAGACGACCGTGTCGTCGCCGAAGCCGGCGCCCTTCCAGATGAAGCGGACGGCCTTGTTGCCCTCGTGGTCACCGGGCAGGCGGCGGTGGTGGCGCATGCGCTCGACCCAGGCGTCGATCGGCTCGCGGATGACCGGGGCGTCCGCCGACGGCCCCAGGGCCACAGCCGCCTCCTCGAGGCCGCGGAGCAGCGTGACCACGTCGTTCATGCGCACATGGCGGCGACGATAGATGGGCACGAGCGACTCGCCCCAGGCCACGACGAAGCGGTCTTCAGCGGTCTCGATCGCGCGCGCCAGCTGCTCGATGTGCTGCTCGTAGTCGCGCAGGAGCCTGCGCAGCATCAGCTCGTCATGGCGCTCGGCCAACGTCGCGTCGATGCGGCAAGCCGCCTCGAGCGCGGTGACTGGCAAGCGTGTGGCGCCGCGCAGGCGCGCAGCCACGTCCGGACGTCCGGCCGTGGCGTCAGCGGGTGGCAGTCCGAGTGCGGGATGCGACATAGGCAAACGATAGTCTAGCGACCCCGGCGAACCTCGCGCGGCTAGAGTTGGGGCCATGACCGAGCCTGGCGATCGACGGCCGCCAAACAGCGCGCCTGCCCCACCGGCGACCCGCCGTCCCGCGGGCGCCGACCGGCTGCGTCCGCGGAGCCTGCCTGGAGCGCTGCTGGAAGCCGGGGCCGTGGCCCTGATCTCGGCAGCCGGCTGGGCCTTCCTCAAGGGCGTGCTCGAGTTCCCGGGCGCCCTGGCCGTGGCCGTCATCGGCGGCTGGCTCATCGGTGAGGTGCTGTGGTCGGTGCGGGCCCACCCGGCCATCGCGGGTGCCATGGCGGGGTCGGCCTGGGCGATGGGGCTGGTGTTCACCTGGCTCACGGCCATGGCGCTGCTGCCAGGTTCGTCGCGGACGTTCGTCGAGCGCGTCGGGAACACGCCCTTCCTCGAGTGGCTGGGCCCGCAGTTCGGAGCCATCGAGGTGATGGGCCTGGTGCTCTACGTGGTCGCCGCGCTCTTCGGCGCCCGCCCCCGCTCGGGCTAGCCGCGGATCAGGCGGGCGTCTCGCCAAGGAACGGCATGCCGTCCTCTTCCACGGCCTTGAGGCTCATGCGCAAGGCCGCCGTCTTGGCCGTGGCCACCTCGCGCACGTAGTCGGCCGTCTCCTCTTCGGTCATGGCCCGACCGCGCACCGAGCCTGCCGGTCGCCCGACCATCAGCCACGAGAGGTGGTATCGGTCCATCGAGCCCCAGGCGACCTGCAGCAGCTCATCCGAAGCCGCGATCCAGGTCTGCAACGCCGGCATCGACGGGCGCGCCCCGATGCGCTCGCCTTCGGCGACAAGGGCACGGGTGGCAGTGATGTACTGGTCTCGGGTCACGTCTCCTATCATCGGCGCAGATGTCCAGCCTTGCCCGATCCACGACCAGCGAGACCCTTGACCTCGACCTCGGACCTGCGCGCGGGGCCGCCGCTCGCTGGGTCGCCGATGGAGTGGTCCCCTGCGGTGCCATCGGCGTCATCGACGCGGCCGGGCGCATGCGCTGCGACTTCGTCCCCGGGAACGAAGGCTCCATCGACCTGCGGACCGTGTTCTTCCTGGCCTCGCTGACCAAGGGCATCGTGGCCACGGCCGTGATGCGCTACGTGGACGAGGCGCGCCTCGAGCTCCATACGCCGCTGGAGCACTACCTGCCGGACCTCGCGGGCACTGACGCGGGCGCGGTCACGGCCTGGCAGGTGCTGACCCACACCTCGGGCCTGCCGGACATGCCCCTCCAGTCGATACGCCAGGAGCGGCCTACCTACGAGCGGACGCTGGCCTTCATGCGTGAGTCACGCCACGAGTCAGCGCCGGGCACGGCCTACGCATACAACTCGGCCTCCTTCATCCTGCTGGCCGAGGTCATGGCCACCTTGAGCGGCGCGCCCTTCGACGAGGCGCTGCGGCTGCGGCTGACCGAGCCGCTGGGCATGACCGATAGCACCTTCGATGCCCGCCCGTCCCGCGACCGCGTGCTGCCGGTCCATGACATCGGGGCCGACAACCGCGTCGTGCAGGAGGTCATGATGCGCTTCCTGGCCGCGGCGCGGATGCCCGGCGGGGGCATGTTCGGCACGCTCGGCGACCTGCTGCGGCTGGGGCGCGCGTTGCTGCCGGCCGATGCTGAGACGCCCGGGCCGCGCGTGCTCTCGCAGGCAGCCATCGACGAGATGACTCGCAACCACACCGACGGCTGGACGCACATCTCCGAGGACGGCGTCGAACGCGAGGTCCGTCAGGGTCTCGGCTGGCGGAAGCCGCAGCGTCACTGGGCCGGTTCGCCCTCGGCCTTCACCCACGGCGGCATGTCCGGCGGACGCCTGTGGGTGGAGCCTGAGGCCGGCTTCGCGGTGGCCTTCCTGACGAACCGCTGGCAGGCGCCGATCGAGGTCTCGCTCAGCGTCATCGACGAGGTCTACCGAAGCTGGTCCTAGGCCGCACCACCCTCCTCGATGGCGAAGCTCGCCAGCGCATCCGCGCAGGCGACGCTGAGGCGTTCGGCCTGGCGCACGATCCAGGGGTCGACGCGGCTGCTGTCCTCGATGGTCAGCTCCGGCCCGGCGGGACCGTCGCCGAGCACGATGCCATCGCTGTTGCGGTAGTCGGTCAGCCAGTTGGCCTGCAGCTGCACCACGGCGGCGACCACGACGGCGCGCGAGAACGACCAGTCGAGGTAGTCGGCATCGAGCTGGTCGACGATGTCGCGGACACGCACGGCCGTGCCGCGTGGCAACCGAGCCAGCAGATGCACCACGCGTAGCTCGCTGAAGGGATCGCCGACCTCGGCCACCGTCGGGGGCTGGATGTTCGGGTCGGGCAAGCCCGGGGTCTGGCGAAGCTGCATCGCGGGGCGCGGGTCCGCTAGGACTGGTCGGCGCCGATGCCGACCTCGATGCGGTCCTCGCCCGTACCGGAGGGACCGCGTCGCACGGCCAGGTAGCTGCCCTCGGGCGCGTTGCTCAACAGCGGGGCGATGGTGGCCACGATGGCGTCCGCGTCATCACCCACCAGGCGCATGGCCAGGTAGCCCCGCTCCAATGAGTTGGTGTCGTGCTCGCCCGCGCCGGCCGCGTCCAGCGCGCGCATGAGCTCGTTCTCCAGGGCGAAGACCTTCTGCTGCTCGCGCATGGTCTCGAAGCCCGGGTCGTAGAGGCGTACCCACACCGACACGCGATGCTTGTCGCCGTAGGCTTCGAAGGTGGCCTCTGCCGAATGGCGCCACTCGGCGTCGTCAGCGGGCTGGCCGTCGGACCCACCGCCACCGGCCTCACCGCCGCCCAGGAGGCGCTTGAGGAAACCCACCGCTAGAGCAGCTCGCCATGAGCCGCGCCGGTCGGCTCACCTTCGGCGGGGCGCGGCTCCTCGCCGGGCCCGTACGCGGGGGCTCGGGCGTCGCCGGCCGCGAGAGCAGCCGGTGCGGTCCGTCCCTCGATGGCACCCACGCCGTAGGGCACCCACTTCTCCGGGGACTGCAAGCGGTGGGCCTCGGTGTTCCCGCGCGCGTGGATCTCGTTGTGGCCGGCCGGCTTGATCCACATGGCGTCGCCCTGCAGCAGGGCATGGACCCCACCCTGGCCGGGCTCAGGGCGCTGGTTGCGGCAGTAGGCGCAAGACCGCTGGTCGTGCGGGGTGTACGAGGTGGGCTCCTCGTAGGTGGTGATGTAGCCCTCGTAGTTGCGCAGCACGACCTTGTGGTCCGAATAGCTGATGAGGTAGTTGGGCATGACCGGGATCTTGCCGCCACCACCTGGCGCATCCACCACGTAGGTGGGTACGGCGTAGCCGCTGGTGTGGCCGCGCAGGCCCTCGATGATCTCGAGGCCCTTGCCCACCGGCGTGCGGAAGTGCCCCGAGCCGGCCACGAGGTCGCACTGGTAGAGGTAGTAGGGGCGGATGCGGTTCTCGACGAGCCGGTGCACCAGGTCGCGCTGGATGTGCACGCAGTCGTTGACGCCCGCGAGCAACACCGACTGGTTGCCGATGGGGATGCCCGTGCGACTGAGCTTGTCCACCGCGCGAGAGACCTCCGGGGTGATCTCGTGGGGGTGGTTGAAGTGGAGGTTCATCCACACCGGGTGATACTTCTCGAGCATCGCGCAGAGCTCGTCGTCCACGCGCTGCGGCATGAACACCGGCACACGCGTGCCCATGCGGATGATCTCGATATGGGGGATCTCGCGCAGGCCGCGCATGACCCGCTCAAGCAGCTTCGGCGACATGGTCAGGGGGTCGCCGCCGCTCAACAGGACGTCCCGCACCTGGGGCGTGCGCCGCAGGTACTCGAGCTGGGCCTCGAAGTCCCTGGTGTTGAAGTTCTGGGAGGCGTCGCCCACGATCCGCGAGCGCGTGCAGTAGCGACAGTAGGAGGCGCACTGCGTGGTCACCAGCATCAGCACCCGGTCGGGATAGCGGTGGACCAGGCCCGGCACCGGCGAGTGCTGATCCTCGGCCAGTGAGTCCTCCATCATCGCGGTGAAGGCTTCCTGTTCCTCCCCGAGCGGCATCACCTGCCGGCGGATGGGATCGTCGGGGTCCGAGGGGTCGACGAGGCTGATGAAGTAGGGCGTGATGTCGACGCGGAACTTGTCGGGGGCACCCAGGCCAGCCCGTTCGTTGTCGGTCAGCTCGAGGATCTGCGCGAACGTCTCGAGATCGTTGACGCGGTTCGAGAGCTGCCACCTCCAGTCGTCCCACTGCTCATCAGGGACGTCCGCGTAGTAGGGAGCCCGGCGGCTGCGAGCAGGCTCGCCATCAGGGCCCAGCGCCTTGGCCGGGTCGCGCGGGTTGATCCAGGTGTCTTGTTGGTCGATGGTCGCCACGATCCCTCCTGTGGGCGGCGATGATACCGCGCGCTGCCCTCCGACCCCTTCACGCAGCATGGGCCCGATGGTGCCCGTTGGCACCGCCCCTCGTGGCTCTTTGGGGCCATATCGCCTGGAGTCGGCCGAGGGTAGGTTGCGTGGGCTGACCCCGCGTGGCCCGGTGGCCCAGGTTGCGGAACGGCGCATTCATCTCATCCCTGGATCAACCGAATACGACCGAAGGACCCGTTCCGAGCGGATCCCAGGCTCCCGCCCCGCCTGCCCGTGAGTGGCCATCGAACCATCATCCATCCTGCGATGGCTGCGCTACGAGCCAGAAGCCAGGCACGGGACCGACGTCGTGCTCCACCGATCCGCCATCGGAGACACCTGATGGACAAACTATATGCAGCGGTAGCGGCGGCCACCGAACGGGCCGCCCGCTCGCGGCCCATACGGTCGCTCTGGGCCGTCCTGGCGCCCGCCAACGGTACTGGCGACGAGCAGCGTGGCCAAGGGCTCGCTGAGTACGCCCTGATCCTGGGCCTGATCGCCATCGTCGCGATCGTCTCGCTGATCTTCCTCGGCACCAGTGTGAGCGGGCTGTTCGAGGACATCGTCAACGAAGGGTTCCGCAAGGTCCAGGGTCTGATCGGCAACGGCTGACCGGCGACCAGCGCGCCTTCATACGCCTGCCGGCAACAAGCGGCCACACCGCGGCGTGGGGCCTGCTCGGGGCCGTCTTCGTTGCTGCCATGCAACGTTGCGGGCCCGATCGGGGACGGTGCGCTTCCCACTTCGCCCGCGGCCGGGTACTGTCTACGGGTCCATCCCTGCATGGTCGTAGGAGACCCGGGTCGCAGGGATCCGCGGAAACGTTGTTCTCGCGGCTGGCTGTTTTGTTAGGATTCCGGTCCTCATGACTTGGGCGAACCTCCGCACACTCGGCTACGTCGCCGCCTTCCTCCTGTTGGGGGCGGTGATCACGGCGGTGTATGGAGCCCTCCGTACGGAGCTGGAAGCCAGCTCGTACATCGGCTTCATCGGCGGCGTGGTGCTGGGTGCCTCGATGGTCGCGTTCCTGCTCATCGTCATGCTGGTCCCGGAACGACGGCGAACGGCCTGGGTCGAGGCCATCACGACCGTCAACGCCAAGTACCTGTTCTTCGTGCTCATCATCGTGTGGGCTCTGGCGATGGGTTTCCTGGCGAGCATGAACCTCGAGGTGAACACCATCGGCGTCCCGGCCCTCATCGGGCTGTTCGCCGGCATCTTCATCTTCATGGGGTTCATCTGGTCGGTCATCGGAGAGTAGGAGGCACCGAAGGGGCCTCACGCGTCCCGGGCGCCGTCCAGCCGAATTCCATCCGGCGGACCCGCTCGTGCCTACCCAGCCGCACGTGTGGCGGACGGACCAGGCACGACTCGAAGTCCATTCTCCCGACGCCTGCCGGCGAACAGAGCAACGATCTGGCTCTGTGCTCAGGGTCAGGTGGCCCATCCCAGCAGATCCGAACGGAGGACGACAGACGTTGACCGAAGTGATTCGTCGGCTGGCCGAAGATCGGCCCGTCCGCGGAGAAGAGGGCCAGGGCCTCGCGGAGTACGCGCTGATCCTGGCGCTGATCGCCATCGTGGCGATCCTCTCACTCATCTTCCTCGGCGACACCATCAACGAGCTGATGTCATACATCGGCTCGACCGTCGCCGACAACACGTAGCGGGAAACAGGACCCGACTACACCCGAGCACGACCATCACCACGTAGCCACACTGGGAGTGGTGCCAGAGCACCACCGAAAAGTCCCGTTCCGTGTCACCCGTAGGGGCCATGGAAACTCCTCGGCGCCGACATCATCATTCCCGGCACTGAGGACGTGCAGCTTGCCTGCCGGCCGTCCCGGTGCACAGTTGGCGGCGGGGCTGTAATGTCCGCCGAGCACGGAAGCCCGATCGGGCAGCCGAGCGCATTCATCCAATCCATGGCGAACCGCATCCACGGGGAGCCAACGACAATCGGAGGACCACACGATGGTCGACTTCCTGCTTCGCCGCGACGAGGATGGCCAGGGCCTGGCCGAGTACGCGCTGATCCTGGCGCTCATCGCCATCATCGCGATCGCCGCCCTGCTGTTCCTCGGTGGCCAGATCTCCTCGATCCTCTCCACGATCGGCGCCCAGATCTAGACGCCGCTCTCTGTAGAGCTAACGGGCGCGGCCCGTCCCTTCGGGGGCGGGCCGTTCTCTTTGTGTCGGGCCCGCGGCGACGGTCCTCGCGGCCGCCCGGGCGCCACCTATCATCACGGTGATGCCGGCCACCACCCCCGACCTCCTGCCCCGCCCACCCATCGCACCCACAGGCTGGTCTGCGAGACCGCCGGATTACGTCGGTGTCGGCACCGCTCGCTCGGGCACCAGCTGGTGGGCCAGCCTCATCAGCGCCCACCCGCGGGTCAGCCACCCTGACGGCACGCCCAAGGAGGTCCATTTCTTCGACGGGCTCTGGACCGGCGAGCTCAGCGACGCGGAGGTCCGTCGATACCACGCCTTCTTCGCCCGGCCAGAAGGACATCTCAGCGGCGAGTGGACCCCGGGCTACATGCTCGATGTATGGACGCCGCGCCTGTTGCGACAGGCCGCCCCAGAGGCCCGGTTGCTGGTGCTCCTGCGCGACCCCGTAGAGCGCTTCCGCTCCGGCCGCACCCTCGCCGAGAACCGCTTCACCGTGGGCGCCACCGCTCGCGCCGCGGCCAACGCCGCCTTCAATCGCGGCATCTACGCCGACCAGCTGACCCGTCTCTGGCACGCCTTCCCTCGTGAGCAGGTGCTGGTGCTGCAGTACGAGCGCTGCGTGGCCGATCCGAGGACGCAGCTGCGTCGCACCTACGAGTTCATCGGCCTCGCGCCCGAGATCCCCGCAGCTGTAGACGTGACTGGCCGGGTCAACCGATCGCGCGGGCCGAAGGTGCAGCTCAGCGAGTGGCAGGAGGACCAGCTGGTCCGCCGCTACGCACCGGAGAACGAGCGTCTGGCGGCACTGCTGCCCGACCTCGACCTCTCGCTCTGGAAGAGCCCTCGATGACATTCAGGTCCAGGGTCCGCCGACTGGCGGTCCGAGGCTCACGTGCCTGGTATCGGTTCCGCGGACCCCGGCAGCCAGGACCACCGGCCCCGCCGGCGGTCCCCGACGGCTGGCACGTCGGCCCGCCGCACTACGTCGGCGTAGGTGCCCAGAAGGCTGGCACGTCGTGGTGGAACCGGCTCATCGGAGCGCATCCGGACGTCGTCAGCGCCGGTGGACAGCCCAAGGAGCTGCACTTCTTCGACCGTTCCTGGGAGACGCCCTTCAGCGACGCAGACGCCCACCGGTATCAGCGCTACTTCCCGGTACCCGAAGGCTCGGTCGCCGGCGAGTGGACGCCCGGCTACCTCATCGACTTCTGGACGCCTGAGCTCATCGCACGTGCCGCGCCGGAGGCACGGATCCTCGTGCTCCTGCGTGATCCGATCGACCGCTTTCGGTCCGGCCTTACCCACCAGCTGGCGACCTCGCGAGCGCCACTGGGCCATCGCGACATCCAGGGCGCCTTCCAGCGCGGCCTCTATGCCCCCCAGCTGCGGCGCGTGCTGGCGGCGTTCCCGGCTGAGCAGGTGTGGGTCGGCCAATACGAGGCCTGCCGCGCCGATCCTGCTCGGGAGCTGGCCCGCACCTATGCGTTCCTGGGCCTGGCCCCGCACGAGCTCGATGCCCAGACGTTCCGTGGCGAGGTCAACCCCACGACCCGAGAGAAGTTCACACCCGGGGCCCGCCTGCAAGCGTCGCTCCTCGAGGGCTACGCTGCCGACATGGCGCAGCTCGCCGAGCTGCTGCCGGAGCTGGACCTGTCGCTCTGGCCCAGCGCTCGCGAGGCCGGTCTGGTGCGTTCCTAGTAGCCGAACGTCAGCAGGATCGACTCCCAGTTGATCCACAGGTCCCAGATGCCCGCGCCGATAAGCAGCGCGCCCGAGACGATCTCGATCTTGCGGTGGTGCCGGGCGAGGAAGCGCACGACCGTGTCCTGCCGCGTCCGGGCCAGCACCGAGAGCAGCACCAGCGGCAGGCCGAAGCCAAGGCCGAAGACGAAGAACGTCGCGAGCGCCCCGACCGACTCGGCCGCTCCCACCGAGACCACCAGCAGCGCCACCAGGAAAGGGCCCGCGCAGGGCAGGGCGATGGGCCCCAGGAACATGCCGTAGACGTAGGCCTGCGAGAGCGGACCACGAGCACCTGGGACCCGGATCGAGCGGACGCGCATGAAGGGGTTGATCCCGGCCAGCAGCATCACGCCCAGGGTCACGAGCAGGATGTCGATGAAGGGGATGGCGAAGCCGAGGATGCGCCCCATGGGCACGGCCACGATGAACACGAGCAGGCCGATGAGCATCATCGAGGTCAGCAGCCCCAGCAGGACCGCCAGGCCGAGGAAGCCCGAGATGCGGCGAGCGCCGGAGGTTCCGGCGTCGGCACCGGAGGCACCGGTGAGATAGGCCAGGAAGGCCGGGTAGAGCGGGAGGAGACAGGGGCTGGCGGCAGAGGCCAGACCGGCGCCGAAGGCGACCACGAGTGCTTCCATGTGCCTCCAGCCTAGGGAAGCCCGGGTAACGAGGGCGTGACGTGGCGCACACCTGCGCCCGCTTTCGTGACCATGGCGTGACCTACCAGTCGAGCCATCCGGACGAGGCCTGCTTGATCTCCTGCAGCAGCTTGCGGCCCTCACCCTTGGAGGGATCGAGGAAGTTGGGCTGCGAGGTGTCGTGGATGATGTACGGCCGCAGCCGGATCTCGATGAGCTGGTCGCCGTGGAAGGTGGCCTCCAGCAGGGCCGACTCCATGGTGTTGGTCGACCAGTGCTGGTCGAAGACGAGGTTGCCCAGGGAGTAGAGCACCGGTGAGCCGTCGATGTCCTCGATCGAGCCCGCCACGTGGCTGTGGCCACCGACCACGAGATCCGCCCCGGCCTCGACCCAGCGGGCCGCATGCTTGCGCATCGAGGTCAGCGGTTGGCGGGTGTACTCCACGCCCCAGTGGGGGAAGACGATGATGACCCCGGCCCCCGCCCGCTTGGCCCTGCGGATGTCCTTCTTGATGTACTGGTCGACACAGGGCGTGGCGCCGGCCTTGTCCTTCTCGGCCCAATAGACCCGTACGATGTCGAGACAGGGGATGACCGCGACCTGCGTGTCGCGCGCCTCGAGAAGCTCCACCTTGCGAGCCTGGTCGAGGTCTTTCCCGGCGCCGCCCACGACGAGGCCATGCTGGCGCAGGATGCGGCGGGAATCACGGATGCCGGACGCGCCGTAGTCACCGATGTGGTTGTTGGCCAACGAGACGAAGTCCACTCCGGCACTGGTGAAGATGCGCGTGAGGTCCGGCTTGCCGCTGAAGCGCAGGCCCTTCGTGTGGTGGACCCACTCATCGGTCACCGGTTGCTCGTGGTTGACTACGGCCAGCTCGGCGCCCTTGAAGAGCTTGCGCACCGCGCCCTTGTTGCCGGTGAGCTGGTAGCGGGGCACGACGTTGTCGTTGAAGACCGGATCGCAGCAGCCGTGCCCGGTGACCTTGGCGGTCCCGCCGTCGAAGGGGTAGCCCACACCCTTGCCCTGCCTGACCACGGTCTCGTAGACGCCGCGGTCGGTGAAGGAGTCGCCGCCAACGACCAGCACCCATGTCCTCGTCTGGTCCCAGGTGTCCTCGGGCAGGAGCGGCAGGCGCACGGTCAGCGGCCAGTCCGCGGCCTCG
The DNA here is from genome assembly GCA_963731995.1 of uncultured Chloroflexia bacterium. GTDB lineage: Bacteria > Chloroflexota > Limnocylindria > Limnocylindrales > CSP1-4 > JAFMJV01. The sequence goes on along the minus strand of CAVSXV010000009.1, from coordinate 591,557 downwards.
CGGACGCGATCGTTGCCGTGCAGGGAGACACCGTCGATATCGAGCGCGCGCATCGAGGGCGCCAGGCTGGTCGCGGCCGCGAACCCGAGCGCCCCGTCGCCCACCAACTCGGCGACCCGGGCGGCATCGACGCGACGGACGGTCTCGTGCAGCTTGATCCCGAGCTCGGCTTCGAGGGCGTCCGCGATGCGCTGCTCCACGACCACCCGACGGAAGCCCTTGAGCTCACCGTCGGTCAGGGCCCGCTTGATCCGGGAGTGTCCGAGCCCATCGACCTTCGACCAGAAGCCGGCCACCGGGACGACCGGCATGACCGACTCGGTCGCGACCGCTGCGGGAGCCGCCGCCCGCAGCTCGGGTGAGGTCACCGGCTCGGGCGATGCCGTGGGCGACGGCGTTGGCGATGTCTCAGCCAGGGCCAGACGGATAGGGCGTCGGACAGCCTCGGCCTCGGGTCCCCGCGTGGGCAGGAGGTCGATCACGGCCGGCAGCGATGGCGGAGGCGGCTCGCTGCGCGCCGGTTCCGAGTCGAGGACGGCGAGGAGGAACCCGGACATGCCGAAGAGGAAGGCGCCGACGAGGGCGATGACCAGGATCTTCGACCCGCGAGTGGCGCGTTGCGCGTCCTCTGCAACGTTGCTCATCTGGCTCGACGTCTCCCCCTGTCGGCGGGCACAGCGGTCATCGCCAAGGTCGGAAGTGAGGGACTGGCGGACCCGACCGGATTCGAACCGGCGATCTCCAGCGTGACAGGCTGGCGTGTTGGGCCACTACACTACGGGTCCCGCGGAACGCAAAATGTAGCAGAGAGCGGCCGAATACGTCGGGCGCCCCGCGGCGATATGCTCGCCGGACCATGCCCGACCTCATCGACCTCCGTTCCGACACCGTCACCAAGCCCAGCCCCGCGATGCGCCGCGCCATGGCCGCGGCCGAGGTCGGTGACGACGTCTTCGGCGACGATCCCACGGTCATCGCCCTCCAGGAGCGGGCCGCCGAGCTGACGGGCAAGCCGGCCGCCCTCTATGTCGCGAGCGGCACCATGGGCAATCTCGTCTCGCACATGGCTCACGTCCCCAGAGGTGGTGAGATCATCGCCGACGCGGGCGCACACCTGGTGCAGATGGAGGCCGGCGGCTACGCCGTCATCACCGGCGCCACCGTCCGACCCATCACGGCCGGCCCCGATGGCCGCTGGGACCTCGACCAGCTCAGCGCCGCGTTCCGCCCCGACGACGCCCATCAGCCGGCGACCGCTCTGGTGGCCCTCGAGAACACGCACTCCCCGACCATGGGCCGCCCCTTGAGTGCTGCCTACACCTCGCTGGTCGCCGGGATCGCCCACGAGCGCGGCGTGTCCCTGCACGTCGATGGTGCCCGCCTCTTCAACAGCGTCGTGGCCCTGGCGACCTCGGCCGCAGCCCTGCTGGCCGATGCCGACAGCGCCACGTTCTGCCTCTCCAAGGGCCTCGGCTGCCCGGTCGGCTCGCTGGTGGTGGGTTCGCCGGAGTTCATCGGCCGCGCCCATCGCGCACGCAAGCTCGTCGGCGGCGGGATGCGCCAGGCAGGCATCATCGCGGCGGCCGGGCTGGTAGCCCTGAGCGAGGGGACGGACGGCATGATCGAGCGTCTCGCGGACGACCACGCCAATGCCAGGGCCCTGGCCGAGGGACTCGCGGCCATGGACGGCATCGTCGATCTCGACCCTGCCCTGGTGACCACCAACTACCTCGTCTTCGGCTTGCGTCCGCGACCCGGACAGGACCCGCTCGACGCTCGCGAAGCCTTCATGGCTGAGACCGCTTCGCGGGGACTCGCCTACATCGGGTACCCCGGCGGACGCGTGCGGGCGCTGACCCACTACGGGATCGAACGCGTCGACATCGAGCGAGCGCTGGAGATCACCCGCGACGCGCTGACCACCGCGGGCCTCGCCGCGGTCGCCGTCTAGGCCGTCGGGGATGACGACCATGCAGAACATCGGCGACGCTCTCGTCGGCACGCTCATCAGGTCCCGGTTCGACGCCTGGGTCGCGGCCTGGCCGGGCCATGCCACTCGCTTCGGCATCCATCAGCACGATGGTGTCTTGCCGGACCTCTCGCGCGCCGCCAAGCTCGCCGATATCGAGGCCGAGCACGCCTTCGTCCGGCAGCTCGAGGCCATCGAGCCCACCAACCTGAGCGAGAGCGTGGCCTTCGAGCGCGAGCTGGCGCTCCACAGCGCCCGGCTGCGCCTGTTCGAGGCAGAGGTCGTGCGGAGCTGGGAGCGCACCGTCGACGCCAGCGAGTCGATCGGTACGGCGCTCTTCCTGCTGGCCGCCCGTGACTTCGCGCCACTCGAGGAGCGCCTCCACTCGATGACCGGGCGCATCGAGGGTATCCCCACCGCGCTGCTGCAGGTCCGTGACCGCCTCGGTCATGACACCGTGCGGTTGTGGCTCGAGCTCGAGGCCATGTCCGCTGCGCAGCTGCCTGGCCTGGTCGACGAGATCGTGGCCAGCGCGGACGGCATCTGGACCGCGGGCAGTCCGGAGCTCACTCGCCTGCAGCGCGCCGCGGCCATGGCGGGCGCGGCCCTGCGCGAGTACGCCGCCTGGGTAGAGTCGCAGCTCGACGAAGCGGGCGAGCGTGTGGCCCTCGGCCGCGCAGGACTCGACGAGCTGGTGGGACTGCGCGCTTTCGACGGCCTGACCACCGACGAGATCCTGGACATCGGCTGGGAGCAGCTCGAGGCGCAACACCGAGCCCGACGGGAGGCCGGCCGCCAGATCGACCCAGCCCTGAGCGAAACCGAGGTCGTGGATCTGGTGAAGGCCGATGGGCCAGCCGATTTCGATCGTGCCCTGGCCGGCTACAAGGACGCCATGTACCGAGCTCGCGACTTCATCGCCCAGCGGAGCCTGGCCACGCTGCCGACCGACGAGGTCCTCGAGGTCGTGCCCACCCCCAGGCACATGCGCAGCCTGCTGCCGCTGGCGGCCTACTTCGATCCGGCGGCGTTCGATCGGCCACCGCGGGGCACCTACGTGGTCACACCGTCGGTCGACGGCGACCCAGGGGCCATGCGTGAGCACAACTGGTCTTCGATCGTGAACACCAGCGTGCACGAGGCCTACCCGGGCCATCACCTGCAGCTGACCGCGGCCCTGGCCACGCCGACCCCGGCCCGGCTGATGATGGAAGCGCCAGAGTTCGTGGAGGGCTGGGGCATGTACTGCGAGCAGTTGATGCTCGAAGAGGGCTTCGAGGACAGCCCCCAGCGGCGGGTCATCGTGGCCACTGACGCCATCTGGCGGGCGGCCCGAATCATCCTCGACATCCGCCTGCATCGCGGAGAAGTCGGCGTCGAGGAGGGTGTCGAGTTCCTCGTCGAGCACACGGGCTTCGAGCGACCGGTGGCGAAGGCGGAAGTGCACCGCTACACGACCGTGCCCGGCTACAACCTCTCCTATCTGCTGGGCAAGATCTTGCTCCTGCGGCTCCGTGCCGATGAGCAGGCACGCCTGGGTGATGCCTTCTCGCTCAAGGGTTTCCACGATGCCCTGCTCTACTCGGGCAGCCTGCCCGTCTCGTTCCAGCGGCGCTTGCTGGCGGGCGAAGGGGGTGGGCCGACGCTTGCTCCGGGTGCCGCCGACTGATGTACATCCTGCCCAGCATCGACCTGCAGCAAGGCCGCTCGCGCCTGGTCTGGTGGCCCGGCGCCTCGAGCGGCAGCGGCACGCCCACCGATCGTCCCGCGGCCGTGGCCGAGGCCTTCGTGGCCCAGGGTGCGCCGGCTATCCATCTCGTCGATCTCGATGGGGCCGGACAGGGTAGTCCCACCAATCTCGAGGCCATCGGCGCGATCGCCAAGGCCGTGGTGAAGCCACTGCAGCTCGCGGGTGGGGTCGACGGCCCTGAGCAGATCCGGATCGCCTTCGCCGCGGGCGCGACGCGGGTGGTGATGCCGCTGTGGGCGGTGGTCGAGGACGAGGATATCCTCGCCGAGTGCGTCGAGGTCGCCGGGGACTGGCTGGCCGTAGGCATGGATGGCCGGCCCGAGAGCCTGCACGGCTACCCCTGGCGACATCGGCCCGAACCGAGGCTCGAGGAGCTGATCGTGGAGCTCCAGGCAGCCGGGGTACATCGCTTCGTGTTCTCTCACGTGGGGGATGACGGCGTCGGGCTCATGCGAAGGCTGGCCGATGGCCTCGACGCGGAAGTGCTGGTGGCCGGTGGCGTGACCAGCATCGACGGCCTGCGCGAGCTGCACGATGCTGGTGTGGCCGGCGTGATCCTGGGCCAAGCACTGTTCACCGGCGTGGTCGATCTGGGCGAGGCCATCAGCGCGGTCGCCTGACCTCATCTGGCCCTAGCAGACCCCACGCGTGAGATGGAATGTTACGGAACCTTCATCTATGCAGGTTGAATAACCGCTTGAGTTTCTGGGTCCGGTGACGCTACTATCCCCCTTGTGCTGCTCGACAGCACTACTGGCCTAGACGCAAGGTCATGGGTAGGTTGGGTTAGGGTAGCCGGTGAAGCCGGCGTCATAGATGCCCTTGCGACGTGGCAGAAGACCCAGAGTTCGCTCTGGATCAGCCGGGACAGTTAAAGGCGGCCCCGCTTCGGCGGGGTCGCTTCGAATTCGAGCCGGACCGTGCTGCAGGGCCTGGCGCGATGGACGTGGCGGACCCGAGGCCGAGGGCCGATGAGCATCGCGCGTTTGTGTGGCAGGCACGTATCTGGCAATCCGGGCACCGAAGTTGACTGGCTCGTGCGTACCAGGCACAGCAGCGGCTTGACCCAGGGACATCGTGACTGCCACGCAGATCCACGGCCGCCGGCCGCTCGAGTCGTCGATCAGGTGACTCCCAGGCAAGCGGGGCGTGTGCCTGGCTCACCGGCGGCACGTCGCCGCGGGACCATCCGCTCGGGACGCGGGACCGGCCGCTGCGCCGTCCGCTAGGGCCGCTAGACCATCCGCTCGGGCCGGACGATCTCGTCGAACTCCTCTTCGGTGACATAGCCGAGCGCCAACGCCGCGGCCTTGAGGGTGGTGCCCTCCTTGTGCGCTTTCTTGGCTACCTCAGCGGACTTGTCGTAGCCGATGGTGGGATTGAGCGCCGTCACGAGCATGAGCGAGCCCGCCACCAGCTCGGCGATGCGCTCACGGTTGGCCTGCACTCCCGCCACAGCGAACTCGCGGAAGGTGCCGCAGGCGTCGGCCATGAGCCTCGCCGAGCGGATGACGTTGGCGGCCATCACCGGCTTGTAGACGTTGAGCTCGAAGTTGCCCTGGGAGCCAGCGAACTTCACGGCCGCGTCGTTGCCGTAGACCTGCGCTGCGACCATGGTCATGGCCTCCGCCTGGGTAGGGTTCACCTTGCCCGGCATGATCGACGAACCCGGCTCGTTCTCCGGCAGCGACAGCTCACCCAGACCCGACCGCGGCCCGCTGCCCAGCCAGCGCAAGTCGTTGGCGATCTTGGTCAGGCTGGCCGCGAGTGTGGCCAGGGCGCCACTGGCGAACACGACCGCATCGTGAGCCGCGAGTGCCGCGAACTTGTTCGCTGCACTAACGAAGGGCAGCCCCGTGAGCTCTGCGATCACGGCTGCCACGTCGGTGCCGAAGCCCTCCGGTGCGTTGAGGCCGGTGCCCACGGCCGTGCCGCCGATGGCCAGCTCGTAGAGGCCCGGGCAGCGCCGCTTGCAGTCGCTCGATGTCAGCGTCGAGCTGGGCCACGTAGCCGCTGAACTCCTGGCCCAAGGTCAGCGGCACCGCGTCCTGCAGGTGCGTGCGGCCGATCTTGACGATCTCCTCGAAGTCGGTCGCGCGGGCGGCCAGCTCGTCACGCAAGCGGACCACCGACGGGATCAGCACCTCGACGATGACCGTGACCGCAGCGACGTGCATGGCCGTCGGGAACGTGTCGTTCGATGACTGCGACTTGTTGACGTGGTCGTTGGGATGGACCGGATCCTTGCTGCCCATCACGCCACCGGCCAGCTCGATGGCGCGGTTGGCGATGACCTCGTTGGCGTTCATGTTCGATTGTGTGCCCGAGCCGGTCTGCCAGATGAAGAGTGGGAAGTGGCCATCGAGCCGTCCGTCGGCGACCTCCCGAGCGGCTTGGGTGATGAGCGCGCCGGTGCCCACTGGCAGACGTCCCGCCTCGTCATTGACCATCGCGCAGGCGAGCTTGAGTGTGCCCATGGCGTGGACGATCTCACGCGGCATGCGCTCGGCATCGGGATCACCGATGGCGAAATGGTGCAGGGAACGCTGGGTCTGGGCGCCCCAGTACCGATCGGCAGGCACCTCGATGGTGCCCATCGAGTCGGATTCAGTGCGGGTGGCCCCGTAGGTCGGTTCAGTCATGGTCCGCATGGTAGAGCCGGAGCGTGTCCTCCACTCCGCACACGCTCGACATGCGCTGATCATTCCTGCTGAAGTACGCGCTCGGGCAGCGAGGCGATCGTCCCCATGGCGTGCGTCGTACACCGCAAGGCCGGGTCTGCACGGACTTGAATTCGCTGTTTCATGTCGTGGTCCGCGGTCAGGTCGACAGGCGAGCGCGTGAGGGTCGGCCATGTCGCGGTGCGCTGCTACGATAGGCTCGTCTTCGCGCGCCCGTAGCTCAGTGGATAGAGCGTCTGCCTCCGGAGCAGAAGGCCGTGGGTTCGAATCCCGCCGGGCGCGCCACTTCCCATCCTTGCGACATGGTCCGTCTTGCGCGGCACTCGCCGATCTTGCGAATACGGCTAATCACGAGCCCGCGGACCACTCATTACTAGTAGGACCGGGACGATCCACGGTCTCCAAGGTGAGAAAGCATGGACCAGGAACTCGTAATCCGGGCCCAGCGTGGCGACCAACGGGCATTCGAAACACTGACCGCTGCCGATCATGCACGCCTGTTTCGAGTCGCTCACGGCGTGCTGGGCGATCCCCACCTGGCCGAAGACGCGACCCAGCAGGCATTCCTCGACATCTGGCAGAACATCCCTCGCCTTCGCGATCCAGCCAAGTTCGAGGCCTGGTCCTATCGGCTCTTGGTCCACGCCTGCTATGCCGAGGCCAAGCGTCGCCCGGACTGGGTGCAATACGAGGACGTCCCACCGGGAAGGGCGCCGATGACCGGCGAGAACTACTCGTCGGTGGTTGAACGTGAACGGCTTGGCCGTGCTTTCGAACGGATCTCGGTGGACCATCGGGCGGTCGTCGTGCTGCGCTATCTCATCGACATGCCGCCCGACCAGATCGCCGAGGCCCTCGGTATCCCGCGACGCACGGTCTACTCACGGCTAAAGCGGGCGATGCCGGCCTTGCGAGCCGCACTCGAGGCTGACACCAGGCCCGTCACTGAGGCCACGCTTCCGAAGGGGGTGATCCGGTGAACGACGAGAAGTACACACCCGAGATCGGCTCGTGGCTCAAGGATCGAGAGGCGAAACCACCCGACTCGGCGGCAGCCGCGCGCCTGGTGGCCGCGCGACTTCCCCAGCACCGCCAGAAACGGCGCTGGTGGCGGGCGCCCTCGCTCAGCGGACCCGAACCAGCAGACCATCACTTGGCGGCCACCGAGGGGTCCGAGCCGCTTGCCTCCGTCTCCATCCACGCATCGACGCTCACCAGGAGGACACACCACATGTTCAGCCCGATCAAGGCCGCCATCGCCGGCGCGCTCGTCTTCGCACTTGGCGGCCTCGCGCTGTCCATCCAGCCCCTCGGAGTCCAAGACTCCAGCCCGGCGGCGGCACCGACAGGCCCAGCGTCGGCACCGTCGTTCTTCACCGGCGAGGTCGCCAACACGATGGGTTGGACCTCGATCGGAGAGTCCGCCACGGAACGGCGCGAGGACGAGATCGTTGACACTTCGGGCGTGGGCTACACCTTCCCCTGGAGCACGAGCGATCCGCGGGTCTCCGGTACGGCGACGGTGGTCGTGAATGAGACCGATTACCGCTTCGCGCCAGACGCACTCGCTCCCACCGGGGACGCCGGCGTGATCCGCACCGGCTCGCTACGCATCTCCAATGAGGAAGGGTCGTGGGACGGCCCCATCACCATCCTGCAGCTGGCGAGTCCGAGTTGGGAGCACGGCTCCGGCTGGCTGACCGGGTCAGGAGCCTACGACGGCCTCTCCGTCTACTTCGTGCTGGAGAACAACGAGACCATCCACGGCCATGTCACCGCCGAGGGCCCGCCACCCGAGCCTGAGCTTCCGGCGGCCGAGTAGCGGTCCGACCGGCGCCTACCCACGCGAGTCGCAGCTGGAGCTCCGCATCGACGGGTCAGGCGCCGGAGCCTGCTCCCACCCGCCCAGGGCGGGAGCAGGTCGTCCGGAGCGTGTACGGTGTCGCCATGGCACGTTTCGCACTGGTCCCTGCGGCATACCTCGTCCTGATCCGGGGCCAGGAGGTCCTGCTCCAGCAGCGCGCGGGAACGGGCTACATGGACGGGCACTGGTCGTTCAGCGCAGCCGGTCATGTCGAACGCGACGAGTCGGTGCATGCCGCCGCGATCCGGGAGGCCCACGAGGAGCTCGGCGTACGCGTCGACGAGGCTGACCTGGACCCGATCTGCACGGTCCATCGTCGCCAGAACGATCGCGACGGGGGCCAGCGGGTTGACTTCTTCTTCGCCGTCAACACGTGGCAGGGTGAGCCCTCAGTGAGGGAGCTCCATCGTATCGGCGGGATCCGCTGGGCCGATCTCTCTGCACTTCCCGAGCCACTCGTCCCGGTCGACGCCATCGTTCTCGAGATGCTGCGCACGGGCCAGCGGACGCCGATCACGCACTGGGGCTTCTGACCACCTCAGCCGACGAGCATCGAGGTCCTGAGACAAGAGCGTCAGCGAACCGGGACAGACGACTTCGGTCAGGACGGATGGCACTGGACAGCTGGCCGGGTGTGGATACACTAATAACGGTATGCACCGAACGTTCAGTAACTTCTGATATGTCAGAGACCAAGCCCGGTAGCGTCGGCGAAGTCGTCGAGCAGGTGGGGGTCTGGTTCTCAACGTTGGGGGTGCCCCGCGCTGCGGGCCAGATGTTCGGCTACCTGCTCGTCTGCGACCCGGCCGAGCAGGCTGCGGGCGAGATCGCGGCAGGCATCGGTATCAGCCGCGCCTCAGTGAGCTCGAGCGCCCGGCTGCTGACGTCCATGAACGCCGTCGAGGAGCGCCATCGCGTCGGCGACCGCAAGACCTACTACCGGCTGCGCACCGACTGGTGGATCGAGATGGCCACGGCCAAGCTCAACGGCTTCGAGCAGCTGGCCGCGATCGCCAGACGTAGCAGGGCCGCCGGGGCGATGGATCGCACCGACGGCCTGGACGAGCTCATCGAGTTCTCCGCCTTCTGGGCCACGGAGATCCCGAAGCTGACAGAGCGCTGGCATCGACGACACGACGCATCGAAAGAGGACGAATGACCACCACCGACCGCGCCGCCCCCATCAAGACCGAGGGGCTGACCAAGCACTATGGGGATGTCAAGGCGCTCGTCGGCCTGGACCTCGAGCTCCAGCGCGGCGAGGTCTTCGGCTTCCTTGGACCCAACGGCGCGGGCAAGACCACCACTATCCGCAGCCTGCTCCACTTCCTCTTCCCGACCTCCGGTTCGGCCAGCGTGCTCGGCCTCGACGTGGCCACGCACGCGGTGGAGGTGCGCAGCCGGGTGGCCTACGTGCCCTCCGAGTATTCGCTGTACCCCAAGCTCACCGGCGCCGAGAACCTGACCTACCTGGCCAACTTGCGCGGTGGCGTCGACCTCGACTACGTCGATCAGCTGGCCGAGCGCCTCGAGGTCGATCTGACCCGCAAGGTCGGCGACCTCTCGACCGGCAACAAGCAGAAGGTCGGGCTCATCCAGGGCTTCATGGGCAAGGCTGAGCTGGTCATCCTCGACGAGCCCAGCACCGGCCTCGATCCGCTCATGCAGCAGGAGTTGCAGGCCCTCATCCGCGAGGTCCGCGAGGACGGCCGCACCGTGTTCCTCTCGAGCCACAGCCTGGCCGAGGTCGAGCGGGTCGCCGATCGCGTGGGCATCCTGCGGCATGGTCGCCTGGTCGTCGTGGAGCCGCTGCACGAGCTCAAGCGAAAGGCCATCCGCCGCATCGACCTCGAGTTCGGGTCGCCCGTGGAGGCGTCTGCCTTCGAGGGCATCGACGGGGTTCGCTCGGCCGAGAAGCGCGGCAACACCGTAGTCGTCTCCTTCGAGGGCTCGGTCAACGCGCTGCTGCGGGCGGCCCTGGAGCACGATGTCGTGAACCTCAATAGCCGCGAGGCCGACCTCGAGCAGATCTTCCTGACCTACTACACGAACGGTGGCCCCGATGCTGCGTGACCGGCTGCTCGGGAACGTCTTCACCAAGGCCATCCGCGACTGGCTGCTGTGGACCGTCGTGGCCATCGTGGCCCTGCTCGTCATCGGCGCGTTCTACGTGGCGGTCATGAGCAGCGCCGGTGACGCCTACGTGACCATGCTCGCCGACTTCCCCGAGGCGCTGGCCAACATCTACGGACAGCAGGACGGCACCAGCGCGGGCATGGCCATGTCGGGCATGTACTCCCTGATGGCACCGATCGTGCTGCTGGCCTACGCCATCGGCCTCGGCGCCAGCGCCGCGGTCGGCGAGGAAGAGGCGAGGACCCTGCCGATCCTGCTCGCGAGCCCGCTGCGGCGACGCTCGATCCTGGTGGCCAAGGCCATCGTGGCCGCCAGCGGCGTGCTGGTCATCACCGCCGTCATGTGGCTGGGCATGGTGGTCTTCGCGGCCCTCTTCGGCATGGACCTCTCGGGCCACGACCCCCTCGCCGCGAGCATCCAGCTGATCGGCCTGGTCTACCTCTTCGGGGCACTCTCAATGGGGGTCAGCGCCTGGCGCGGCTCGTCAGCGCTGGGCATCGGCGTGGCTGCCGGCATCGCGGTGCTGTCGTACTTCGTGACCACCATGGTGCCGGTCGTGGAGCAGATCGCTGAACTGGCGCGGCTCACGCCCTGGTACCTCTACACCGGTGCGGTGGCGCTATACGACGGCATCGACCCTGTGCTGCTGGCGATCGCGCTGGCGATGGCAGCGGCGCTCTTCGGCATGGGAGCCTACTCGCTCGACCGCCGGGACCTCAAGGGATGACTCCATGACGACCCACACACTCCCGGGCGTGCGCGGCTACCAGCGACTCGCCCTTGCCAATCCCCTCGCCAAGGCCATCGCCGACAGGCTCATGCTCGCGACGCTCGTGGGCATCGCCGCGGCCGGCATGGGCTTCGTGATGGGCCCGATGTACCTCGCGCTCAAGGACGTGCTGGCCGAGATGCTGGCACAGATGCCGGAAGGGATCATGTCCATCGCCGGTGGCGTGGATATGGCCACGCCGGCCGGCTGGTACACCGGCGAGATGTACTCGATCGTGTTCCCGTTCGCGGTCATGTTCGTGGCGGCCGCGTCGGCGGCACGCGCCTTCGGCGGCGAGGTCGAGAACCGCACGCTGGGCCTGGTCATGTCGACTCCGACCCGGCGGACCCGCCTCGCGGTCGACAAGGCCATCGCCATGGTCGTCCACGTGCTCGTCGCGGTCGGACTGCTGAGCCTCGGCGTCTGGCTGGGCGCTGTCGTGGCCGATGTCGCGATCGGCCTCTCGGACGTCCTCGCGATCGGCCTGATGCTGGCCCTGCTCTCGATCGCGCTCGGCGGCCTGTCGATGGTCGTCTCCATCGTCTCGGGCCGCGGGACGATGGCCATCCTGGTGAGCATGCTGGTCGCGGTCGCGGCCTATGCCTGGTCGGCCTTCGTGCCTCTGGCCGATCCCATCGCCCAACTCGTCTGGCTATCGCCTTGGCACCACTTCATCGGCACGGACCCCATGAGCAACGGGGTCGACTGGGCCTCGGCTGGGTGGCTGCTGATCCTGGCCGTGGTGCCCATCGTGGCCGGCGTTTACCTGTTCAAGCGGCGGGACATCCCTGCCTAGGGGTCTCCTTCCGCGGTGGGATAGGCCGGGCCCAGGCGTCAGGCCGCCTGACGCCGCGTGCTCCACCAGCTGGCCACGAGGGCCACGGTGACCGCACAGGCTGCGCCGAAGGTCACACCGGCGAGCGTGTCGCTCAGCCAATGCACACGAAGGTAGACACGGCTCACAGCCATGATCAGGGCGTAGCCGACAGCCACCACCAGCCAGACGCGGCGGCGCGGACCAGCCGGCACGTAGACCAGCACGAGCGTGATGGCGAGGACGGCGGCGGTCATCGAGTGGCCCGAGACGAACGAGAAGCTGGACTCCTCGACGAGACCGACCGATGGCCTCGCCCGCTCGTAGATGTTCTTGATGACCACGTTGAGGAGCTCTGAGGCAGCCACCGCGACGAGCCACACCGCGAGCCCAGGCCAGCGCCGCTGCCAGGCGAGGAGGAGCGATACCACGACCACGACGACACCACTCGCGAGCGTGCCGCCCAGCACCGCCAGAAGCCTCGCGACCGACACCAGCTGATCCTGTTCGAGAGACACGACCACCTCGGTCACACGGTCGTCGACCTGCTGCACGACATCGGCCAGGGACGGCACGGCCAACAGCACCAGCCAGGTCAGCGCCAACAACCACAACACCACGACCCAGCCGCGGGAGGTCGGCGAGTCGCAGTCGAGTGGTGGCTCCGGGCGCTCAGCGACGGCCGACAGCGGTGGTGCCGCTGCGGTCGAGTCGACCGGTGGCGTTCGCGAGGTGTTGCTCAGGGCCGGCTTACTCCTGTCGATTGAAGGCCCAGATGGCCGCACCCAGGGCCACTGCGCTCATGACGGCCACGACCACCACATCCTGGGCCATGGTGAAGGTGTGGTCGCCGATGGTCACACCCAGGCCCATCGCGCTGGCCTCGCTACCGAGGAAGACCTGGCGCACGGCATCGACGCCGTAGGTCAGCGGGTTGGCCTTGCTGATGACCTCCATCCAGACCGGCACGTCGTTGACCGGGAAGAACACGCCGGCGAGGAAGATCAGCGGGAAGATGATGATCTGCATCATCGTCTGGAAGCCCTGCTGCGAGCGCATGAACGAGGCCATGAAGATGCCCAGCCCGGCCAGGCCCAGCGAGAGGATGACGATCATGGGGATGAGCCCGAGGATGATGCCGAGGTTCAGCTCCACGCCCAGCAGGGGCGCCAGGATCAGCATCAGCGCCACCTGGATCGAGGCCTGGAAGGTAGCCCCGATGGCCTTGCCGAGCACGATGCCGGTGCGCGCGATGGGCGCCACCAGGATCTCACGCAGGAAGCCGTACTCGCGATCCCAGACCACCGAGATGCCCGCGAACAGCGAGGTCGTGAGCACGGTGATCGCGATGATGCCCGGGTACATGAACTGGATGTAGTCGATGCCCGGGGCCATGCCCCCGATGACGTTGGTGAAGCCCGCGCCGAAGACGACGAGCAGCAGCAGCGGCATGGCCAGCGAGCTGACGATGCGCGAGCGCTCGGTGACGTAGCGAAGGAGCTCACGATAGGCGACGACCCAGGTACCGCGGAGGGTCTCTGACTGCAGCATCAGTGGGCACCCCCACGACGCCGGCCCATGTTCTGGACCATCTGCGCGTGCTCGCTCAGCTCCTCGTCGCGGATCTCGCGGCCGGTGACCTCGAGGAAGACGTCATCGAGGGTGGGCTTGCGCAGGCCGATCGAGGTGATGGGCTGGCTGAAACCGCGTACGAACTCAGGCAGGAAGGCTTCACCGCCATCGACGTGGAAGGTCAGCGCGTCGTGGACCTTCGTGGACTCCAACCCGAAACGGTCCCTGATCTCCGCCGCGGCCGCATCGAGGTCTTCCGCACCGACGGTCACGAGGTCTCCCCCAACCATGGCCTTGAGGCCTGCCGGGCTGTCGAGCGCCTGGATCTCGCCATGGTCGATGACCGCGATGCGGTCCGCATGCTCGCCCTCGTCCATGTAGTGGGTGGTCAGGAAGATGGTCAGGTTCTCGCGTTCGCGCAGGTCCAGCAGGTAGTCCCAGATGCTCCGTCGCGTCTGGGGATCAAGGCCCAGCGTGGGCTCGTCGAGGAAGAGCACGCGTGGGTGATGCAACAGGCCGCGTGCGATCTCGAGCCGTCGCTTCATGCCGCCCGAATAGTTGCGCACCGGCGTCCTGCGGCGGTCCCAGAGCTCCACCATCTCGAGCAGCTCGCGCATGCGCTGGTCCCGCACGTCCTTGGGCACGCCGTAGGCGTAGGCATGGAACCGCAGGTTCTGTTCGGCGGTGAGGTACTCGTCGAGCGTGGGCTGCTGGAAGACGAGCCCGATCGAGCGGCGCACGTCGCTGCGATCCTGCTGCACGTCGAAACCGTTCAGCGTGGCTGAGCCGGACGTGGGCCGCAACAGCGTGCAAAGCATGTTGATGGTGGTGGACTTGCCCGCGCCGTTGGGGCCGAGGAACCCGAAGATCTCGCCCTCGCGGATCTCGAACGAGACGCCCTTGACCGCCTCGATCTCGCCGAAGCTGCGGGTGAGGCCCCGGACTTCGACCATGGTGCCCGCTGAGGATCGGGCAGTCACGCTGTACCTCCGTGGTGTGGGTCTCGGCCGACAGCCAAACCGAGGCGTTCGGCTGCGCTCATCATGTCGTTGAGTCCGGCTTCCAACGAACTCCGGCCTTCGTCACTCATGGCCCCGACGACGCGCTCGAAGCGCTCGTGGAAGCGGGACTCGAGGCGCCCAGCGGTCTCGATGCCCATGGGCGTCGTCACCAGCAGGACCCGTCGTCGGTCCGCTGGGTCAGCCTGGCGCTGGAGGTAGCCAGCACGGACCAGACGGTCAGCCAGCGAAGAGGTGCTGGCCAGGCTGGACTCGGTCATCTCGGCGAGACGCCCCACGGCGATCGGCCCAGCCCTCGTGACGATGAGGAGCGCCCGGAGCTGATGCCGCGGCAGCTCCAGGTCGACGAAGTCCTCGGACGACGGCCCCACGACCGCACGCAGCCGATGCATCAACTTCCCGAGTCGGTGGGTCATGAGGTCGGGATGGTCGCTCATGGGACAAACTCTACGATACATGGACTATCTATCATCTAGAGATAGTCTAGATGATATTGAATATCTGCACGAGCACAGAGCACGAGCGCAGAGGGCGACCGCACACCGATCGGCCAGTTGGGCTCAGATCGGCGGCTCGGGTGCGGCATGTGGCGGCGGTTGCTCGGCGACCGGCGTCGGTGGCCCCGGCCCGCGACGCAGAGGACCCGTCCACCAGAACCAGACGGCCACCGTGGTGGCCATGGCTCCGAGCATCACGTAGAGGGTCGGTAGCGGGCCGATGGCCCCGGCCAGCCATCCAGCAGTCAGCGTCGAGACCGAGGAGATGGCCAGGGCCAGGCCGAAGTCGACCGCGAAGACCCGGCCGCGCACGCGGTCGGGCGTGGTCCGCTGCAGGCCGAAGGACGACAGCGTCCACTGGGCGCCGCTGCCCACGTGCCCCACGAAGACGAACACCGCCGCGGCCCAGATGATCGGCGAGAGCGGCAGCAGTGCATAGCCCACGAGGTAGACCACGAAGGAGAGGCTGATGCCCCGCAGCAGTCGGCTCATGTCATCGACCGCGAAGGTGCGCGCCAGGAAGGGACCCACGAGGGCGCCGAGGCCACGGGCGGCGAAGAGGATGCCCACACCGATCTGCCCGGCGCCCCAGATGTCATCGCTGGTGATGGCCAGCATGTGGACGATGCCGGTGGCCACGCCAAACGTCGGCTTGGTCAGCAGGAGCGCGGCCACCGCGTGGTCCTGCCGCGCGAGCGCGACCGTCTCGGTGACGGTGGAGAGCAGGCCACCCAGCCCGCGAGGAGCATCCTCGGGAGCGGTCGCGTCGGACTCGCGCATCGTGCGCCTGACCGACCACACCAGGGCCGCGGAGATGAAGAAGAGGACCGGGTACATGAGGAAGGTGACCTCGCGGCCCACCGTGGCTGCCACGAGGCCACCGACGGCGGCACCGAAGGCGACCATCGTGCCCCAGGCTGAACCGATGAGCGCGTTGGCCGTGGGCAGATCCTCGCGGTCCACGAGATTCGGCAGCGAGGCGCTGACGGTGGGCTCGAAGAAGGCGGCACCGAAGGCCAGCAGGGCCACCACCGCGAAGGCGATCCAGACGGTGTCGGCATCGACCGCGAAGAGCAGCCCGATGCAGATGAACCCGCGGGCCACGTTGGCACCCGCGAGCATGATCCGCCGGTCGAAGCGGTCCGCGAACATGCCCGCGATGGGCGTGGCCACCAGGAACGGCGCCATCTGCAGCACGAGGATGACCGAGGCGGCCGCGGTCGAGTCGGTCGTCTCGAGGACGAGGTCGATGAGCGCGACCGTGGCGAACCAGTCGGCCGCAAATGCGATGAGCAGGGCCAGGTAGAGGCGTGAGAAATCGGGGTTGCGGCGCAGCAACCCGACGATGGAGCCGATTCGGTGCATGCGGGGTCCAGTCTAGGCAGCGAGGCGGCCCCGACGTCGGTCATGGCACACTCAGACGCGATGAACATCAAGCGACGCGTCCGGCGCCTCATCCGACCCAAGCCGTCAGGTGACGCGCCCAAGGCCACCGGCAGGCCGCGCAGCGGGGCCGGTGCCCCACCGCCGCCCCTGAAGGAGGGCTGGACGACGGGCCCGCCCGACTACATCGGCATCGGCGTGCAGAAGGCCGGCACCACCCGCTGGTGGAAGCTCATCGTCAAGCATCCCGAAGTGGTCGGCTGGCAGCTCAAGGAGACGCACCAGCTGAGCCGCTTCGGCTGGCGGCCGGTCTTCGAGGCGGACCGCGAGGTCTACTACCGCTACTTCCCCCGCCCGGAGGGCAAGCTGGTCGGTGAGTGGACACCGCGCTACATGAACGTGCCCGGTGTGGTCGAACCGATGAAGGCACTCGCGCCCGAGGCCAAGCTGCTGGTCCTGCTGCGCGACCCCGTCGAGCGCTACCGCTCGGGCGTGGGCCAGTGGCAGAAGCACAAGGAGCGACGCGGCAAGCGGATCAACCTGTGGGCCGGTCGCAAGGACGCCTACGCGCGCTCGTTCTACGGCTTCGCGCTGCGGCCGTACGTGGAGGCCTTCGGGCTCGACAGGATGCTCATCCTCCAGTTCGAGAAGTGCCTGCAGGACCCGGCCGGCGAGTACCGACGCACGCTCGACTTCCTGGGGCTGGCAGCGTGGGAGCCTCCGCCCGAGGACCTGGGCAAGGCCTACAACGTCTCGACCAAGCGCCCCTCCCCCGCTGCGCTCGACGAGCCGGCCGACCTGGTCGAGTCGCTCGAAGGCGATGTTCGCGAGCTGCTCACGTTCGCCCCGGACATCGACCTCTCGCTCTGGCCCAACTTCCGCCATCTCGCACGCTAGCCACCGGCGAGACGCAGGACGACGGCCCGTCCGGTGAGGACGAGCCGTCGCTTGGCAGTTCCGGTTGCCGGCTCGGGGCCGGGCCGGGCTAGGGGGTGATCTTCACCAGCGAGCCGCCGCCGGGACCCATGATGGTGCCGGTGGAGACGTAGACGGCGCCGTCCGCGTCGACGGCCAAGCCGCCAAGTGCCATCAGCTGCTCGCCGGTGGCGACCATCGTCGGCTCGCCGCCGCCGGGGGGAACGCTCAGGACCGCCCCGATCGGCGGGGCGTCGCCGCCGCCGAACACCACCATGAGGCCGTCGTGGACCATCTCGGCCACGTAGAGCGTGCCGTCAGGGGCAAAGCCCAGGCCCATGATGTTGGTGAAGCCGGTGGCGTACTCGGTCGGCGCTTCACCGTCAGCGAGGCGCCATACGGACGCGCCACCGATGGGGAATGGGCCGCCGGTCAGCTGGCCCACATAGAGCGCCCCGTCAGGCCCGACGGTCACCGAGGTCGGGACTGCCTCCACAGGGATAGGCACCATGGCGTCGGCGGGCGGCGCTTCGCCCTCGCCCTCGCCCTCGCCCTCCGTGGCCGGGATCTCGCCCTCGCCCTCCGGCGGCGGCCCCATGGCCGCAAGCATGGCAGCCGGGAACTCATGCACGGTCGGGCCGAGCACCCCGAGGAGGGAGGTGCTTCCGTCATCGCTCACGAGCAGCACGTCGTTGCCACCGGCATCAGCGACCGCGATGCCGGCGTCGGTGGCCACGATGCCGTACGGGTTGGAGTCGACCGCACCGCCCATCTCGGCATCGGGGTCGTTGGCGCTCTCGAACGCGGCTACGTCAGCCACCGGCTCAAGGGTTCCGTCGGCGCCCAGCTTCATCAGCCAACCTGCGTAGGCCAGCTCTTCGGGCATCTCCGCCCGCGAGGCCGGGTCGGCGCCGAGGTTCATGATCAGGTAGAGCGACCCATCGGCCGCGATGGCCGTGTCGGAGACACCGCCGGTCTCCGGACCAGCGGCGGTCGAGTAGAGGCCCTCGACCACGGTCTCCACACCATCGGCGGTGACCCGCACGACGGCACCGGTGGGCCCGTAGCACGGGGCCTCTTCACCTTCACCGAGACAGGTATCACCGCCGACGCCCGACTCGGCCACGTAGACGCTGCCATCGTCGGCGACCATCACACCGCGGGGGTTGTCCAAACCATCGGCGACCACTTCGATCGTCGGCTCCTGTGCCATCGCGGGCGCTGCGAGCGCCACGGTCAGCAACGCCGCGCCGGCCAAGGCCGACGACTTGCGAGACATCATCAAGAAGGCTCCTCCGAGTCCAAACGGCCGAGCCCCCCATGGGCGAACACCCATCTCTTCTGACGGCCGGAACAAAGGTATAGCGCACCAGTGACCGATTGTCACGCTCGATCTACGCGGTCGCGGGCGACCCCGCGGCGGTGGTACGAGCCTGCGCCAGCACGTCGTCGAGCATGGCCGTGGTCAGGCGGCCGGTGAAGGTGTTCTGCTGGCTCGGGTGGTAGCAGCCCACGAGCGTGTAGCGGCCCACCCGTGTCGTCGCGCCATGTCCGAACCTCGGCTTCGGTCGTACCCCCTGGCCCTCGGTCGCAAGCACCCGTAACAGGGCGTCCCAGGCGTAGCCGCCGAGCACGAGCACCACGCTGACACGAGTGAGCAGCCGCAGCTCTCGCAGCAGGAAGGGTGTGCAGTTGTCCCGCTCTTCGACGGTGGGCTTGTTGGCCGGGGGCGCGCAGCGGTTCACGGCCGAGATGTAGCAGTCGTGCAAGCGAAGCTCGTCAGCCGGGCCCAGCGATCGCGGTCGGGACGAATAGCCAGCCCGGTACAGCGCCTCGTAGAGGAACTCGCCCGAGCCGCCCGGGTTGTCACCGGTGAAGACGCGGCCGCTGCGGTTGGCCCCATGGGCGGCGGGTGCCAGGCCCAGCACCAGCAGGCGAGCCTGCGGATCGCCGAACCCGGGCACGGGCCGACCCCAGTAGACCGCGTCTCGGTGCCGAGCCACCTTCACGCGAGCCACGTCCTCGCGCCACGCCACGAGGCGCGGGCAGCGCCGGCAGGTAGTGATCTCAGCGACGAGATCGCCGAAGCGATCCTCGCTCATCGACCGAGGGCGTCGTCCGCGAAGGTGAGCCGATAGCCAGCTTCAGCAGCCCGCCGGCGGAGCTCGGCGGCCGCGGCGTTGGCGCCGGGCAGCTCGAGCAGCATCTCGCGTTCGGCGACAGCGTCCACGAACTCGTCCCAGGCTTCAGCCGAGATGTAGGTCTCCTCCTCCCATCGGTTCCAGCCGGTGGCCGCACGCACGGCTCCCAGGTCGAACCAGGCCTGGGGCAGGCCCTCGGCATCGGCTGCCTTGAGCAGATCGCCAGGTTCGATGGCCAGGAGTGCCCGGGCCAACTCCGCCGCCCGCCAGGCCGGGGCGTCGCCCGTGCCCGACTTGCGAGCCAGGTCGCCGACCGCCAGGGCGCCATCCCAGGTGTCGAAGGTCTCCACGACGCGCTCCGTCTGCCCTTCGCAAGCGATGCTGCCGATAGCGTCGAAGATGGCCCAGCCGGCGAGTGCCTGCGCCAGCAGGCGCGGTCGGACAGTGCGGACCACCGCTGCCATTCGGGCTGTCTCGTGAGCGATGCTAACGGTATCCACGTCGGCCTCGGTGACGGACTCAAGCCGATCGAAGGCGGCGGCCAGCGCCGCGCGCGCGGCATCGGCCCCGGCTTGTGTCTCGTTGTCGGCGCCGGCGTCCGGCAGGAAGGCCTCCTCGGCCACGCGCGTGGCGAAGACCGCGCGCACCGCCTCCCGTACCGGCTCGTCGCGCATGCGGCGCAGGGCCACGTGGGCATCGGGCATGCCGGCGAGGCCTTGGCGCTGGGCCAGCTCTGCCCAGCCGGCGCCACCAGCATCGGAGACCTCTTGGAAGGCCAGGAACACGTGGCAGCCGTAGCCATCGAGCATGAGCTCCAGGCCGTGGTCACGCAGGTCGCGGAGCTGGCGCAGATAGTCGAGCCCGGTGCGGTGGTCGTAGAGGATGACGAACCCGTCCGGATCGAACCCGAGACCGAGCGCCTCGGCCACGCCGGGGATGCGGACGTGGGCACGTGGGTAGCGGTTGAGGAAGACCACCAGCGAGCGTCGCTCCATCGCGCCACGGGGACCACTCTCGGCGTCGTTGGCGTAGACGAAGACGTCAGCGTTAGCGCCACCGCCCTCGAGCGCGGTCAGCTGACGGAAGCCACCGGCACCGGAGAAGCGCCAGCGCTCGTGCAGCAGCGGGCTGATCTGGCGCCGGTGCCGCTCGAGCAGGCCCTGGTCGGGCCACTCGTCCCGCTGGGGCCGCCGGAACTCCATGCCGTACTGCTCGCTGTAGCCCTCGAACTGGCCGTGGCCGAACATGGGCAGGCCGGGCAGGGTCGCCAGCAGGGTAGCCACACCAAAGTACTTATCATGGCTACCGAACTGGTCCACCGCGGAGCGTTCATCGGGGTTGTTCATGAAATTGACGTAGCGGCCCAGGATGCGCGCGTCGAACTGGACGGTCTCGCGGATGACCTGCTGATACTCCGCGTTCTTCTCGTCGCGCAGCATGTGCATGAAGGCGCTGTTGTACACGCGGTGCATGCCGAGGGTGCGGACGAAGTAGCCCTCCATCAGCCAGAAGGCCTCGGCCAGCAGGAGTGTGTCGGGCACCTCCCTGGCCACGCGGTCCACGACCTCGCGCCAGAACTCCTGGGGCATCAGGCGGCGCATCTCGTCTGCCGGGACGGCGGCCGCCGAGCGCGAGGGGATACCAGCTTCGTGGCCTGGCTGGGGGTACCACAGGCGCTGGATGTGTCGTCGCGCAAGGACCATGGCCGCGTCGAAACGGATGACGCTGAAGCGGCGCGCGACCTCGAGGATCTGCCCGATGACCGCCTCCCGTACCTCGGCTCTGAGGTAGTCGAGCTGGGCCGTGTCATTCCACGGGAAGCTGGTGCCGTCGTTGCCGTGGTAGATGTAGCGCTCCTCGCCGGTCTGCTTGTCGATGCGCTTGAAGACCACGGCCGCATCCGACGAGTCCCAGTAGTGATCCTCCAGCTGGATGACCACGCGGTCGTCCGAGGACAGATCGCCGCCGGTGAACGAGTAGGCCTCGAAGGGCGGGTAGGGCGAGGAGATGAAGCGCTCGGGATGCTCGATCACCCAACTGGAGTCGATGCCCATGTGGTTGGGCACCATGTCGGCCGCCAGCCGGATACCACGGGCGGCGGCCCGCTCGCGCAGGTCGGCCCAGGCCGCGTCACCGCCCAGCTCGTCGGCGATGCGGTAGTCGGCGACCGAGTAGGCGGAGGCCATAGCGTCGGGATTGCCCCGCCATCGCTTGATCTTCTGCGAGGCGGCGCTGCGCTCCCAGATCCCGATGAGCCAGAGACCCGTGAAGCCTCGAGCTCGCAGCTCGTCGAACTCCTCGTCGGGGACCTGGTCAAGGCGCGTGATCTCCCGGCCGTAGTCGCGCGACAGCTGTGAGAGCCAGACGTATGTGGACTTGGCCACGATCACCAGCTCGGCCATCCAGTCGCGATCCTCGCTGAAGGCCTCCGGCTCGTCGTCGAACCCGCCGAAGCCCGAGAGCGCTGCAGCATCGGCCTGGCCACCGCTGCCGCCGGCACCTTGCGCTCGGAGCCAGGCGACACGGTCGATCTCGTCGAGCACCCCGAGCTGGCGGTCGATGTGCATGAGGTCGGCGTCGTCGAGCCAGCCGGCCCAGTGGATGCGGATCCAGCGCAGCTGCGCCCCCAGCGACTGCGGCGCGGCCTCGATCGGCTCCATGAGCCGCTGCCAGAGTGTTCGCGCCGGCGCCTTGCGCCCGAGGTCGGGATCGCCGGGGTCGAGGTCGGCGCCGGCAACACCGTCGAGCAGCTGCCGCTGCTCCGGTTTCGAGAGGGAGGGGTCGGACGTCAGCTCACGGTACGCGGCAGCGGCCGGGTTGCGTGCGGCGATACCGGTGAGCGCCAGCTCCTCGAGCGCGGCCTCGCGGCCAGGCACCTCGCCCTTGGCACGCTCGAGCCACACCTCGACCGGCACTTCACCGCGGAACACCGGGAGCGCTGGGAAGGTCGTCTCGTAGGCTGCCAGGCCACGGTCGACGCCCGCTGCCCCGACGCGATCGTCGAGCGCGGCCAAACCACGGGCCATGGGCCCGCCGCCGGCGGGGTCCGCGCGCCGTTCTGCCGAGACCGCACGGTGGCCCAGCTCGTGGATGAGCCCGATGGCCGCGATCTCCGAGGCCACACGGCCGCGGTCGGCATCCGCGTCGGCAAACTGCTCGGCGAGAGACATGGCCCGGGCAGGATCGAAGACGATGGCATCGCCATCGCTGGCGAAAAGGCTCTCGTCGAAGTCGTAGCGGTCTCGGGCGGGGCGGGCGATGCGAAAGTCCATAGTGGTCACCTTAGCGGAGGATGTCGCTGAGCAGTGCCTGCAGCTGGGTCCGGTGGGTGACGGTGCGGTATTCGGTGAGCGGGGCTTCATCGAGCACGGCATCTGCATCGACGCGGCCACGGCGACGCACGTAGACCGCCGGATGGATGCTGCCTCGGTCATCGGTCTCGACGGTGATGGCCACGCCATCGGGGCCGGCCTCGTCCACGTAGGCGGCCAGCGAGACGATGCCCTCGTCGCGGAGCACACCGTCGGCATCACGCGAAACGGCATGGGCCAGGTACGACTTCTGGTGCCAGAGTTCAGGCGTCGTCGAGGCCGAGGTCAGCAGCCGCTCCACCACCGAGCCGGGATCGAGCTCGGGCCGCGGGCGGGTGATCCTGAAGAAGCGCGCGGCGATCTCGTCGACCGCCAGGCGACCGTTGTAGCGGTGCCCGTGGACGGCGCCGGAGTTGGCCGGGATGCCGAACTTCTTGAGACCAGACACGCCCTGCGTGATGGTGCCGGCGAAGAAGACCCCGGGGACGGTGGCCGACTCGAAGTGATCGGTCATGGTCGGCAGCCCGCTGCGCCCGAAGGTGGCCACGCCCAGCCCCGGGAGGTCGCGCAATGGCGCGGTGAAGCCGGTGGCAGCGATGACCTCGTCGACCTCGACCACGAACGGCTCGGAGTCTTCGCTGCGCCGGGTGTGCACCGCGATGCCGTCCGCGTGACGCTGGAGCCGATCGATGGAGGCATCGAGGATGAACACGCCACCACCCAGCTCCGCATCTTCCCAGGGCTGCACATAGCGGGCGCGCACACCCCCGAGCGAGTGGAGGTTGACCGACAGCTGTGCCGGCCGCGGTGAGGCCAGGATGATGGGGCTGGCCCACTGCAGCAGGCCACTGGCAAGCTCGAACCCGGAGTTGGCCTTGCCCATGATGAAGAGCCTCGCGCCAGCATAGGTGCGGGCCTCGCGGGTCTCCACGTAGTGCGACGCGTGCTCGATCCCGGGGATGTCGTCGGGGAGCAACGCCTCGGCCGCGCCGACCGCGAAGATCGGCACCCTCGTGCGGTAGTCGCCGTCGGGCGTGTGCAGCACGAACAGCTCACCCTCGCGCGAGGTCGACTGCCAGGGCGTCTGGTAGCGGACCGCCAGGCCGGTGCGCCGCACGAACTCGACCATGCCGGCCTCCATCTCCGCCCGTGACGGGAACTCGGACGAGCCGTCCATGAGATCAGGCATGATCGCCCTGTTCCCCGGCTCGAACGCGATGAGGCTGTTGAAGTCGTAGCGCTCGTATTCGCGCGACTCATGGGCGAAGGCGGTGTGGGGCTTGGTCCATGAGAGCAGACGCTGGAAGAAGGGGAACTGCCGAAACATGCCGCCGGGAGCCGGGTCGGCCGAGATGACCGCGTGGTCGATGCCGAGACGTGAGAGGTAATACGAGACCTGCAGGCCGCCCGGTCCGCTGCCGACCACGACGACGCCGTACTCGCCGGGCGGGAATGGTCGCGGGTCGGGCCCCGTCGGGCTGGACATGTGGTTAGCTTCGTCGGTTGGCACGGTCGAGTCGGCGGCCAACGGCCTGGAGCATGCGATACATCACCTGGGGATAGGCCAACAGGAACTCGCGCAGCTCAGGCCCCGCGAGGTGCAGTGCGCGCACCGGCCCCACCGCGACGACATCGGCGACCGGCGGCTCACCGAGCAGCAGCGAGATCTCGCCAAAGAAGTCGCCCTTGCCCAGGACCGCCACGTCCCCGCCATCCACCCGGACCACGACCTCGCCCTCAAGGATGACGAAGAAGCCACTGCCCGAGAAGCCCTGGCGCAGGATGCGCTGGCCGCCCGGAAACGACTCCTCCGACATGGTGTGGGCCACAGCCTGCAGTCGCGGGCGATCGAGGTCGGAAAAGAGTGCCAGGCCCGCCAGCGAGTCGAGGATCTCCTGCTGGTTCATGCGCTCACCTCGCCGCTAGTGCCGCAGCTGGGCATCGGCCGCACGTAGACGGCCAGCCAGCTCCTTGAGCAGGTTCATCGCCAGCTGCGGATCCTGCTCCAGCACCGACACGAGATCCCAAGAGGCCAACGCCAGGCAGACCGTGTCCCCGACCGCATAGGCCGTGGCCGCACGCGGCTGCTGGTCGATGACCGAGAGCTCCCCGAAGAAATCGCCGGGTCCGAGGCGGGCAAGCTCATCTGAGCCGGCGACGATGCTGGCGCCGCCACGCACCACGATGTAGAGCCCGTTGCCGACCTGGCCCTGCTGGACGATGGGAGCGTCGGCGCCGAAGGCGATCTCCGCGGTCATCTCGGCGAGCCGATCGATGACCTCGCTGCGGCAATCACGGAAGAGCGGCACCGTCTCGAGCAGGGCGCGCTTCTCCGGGGACGTGAGCGGCATCTGACCTCCAAGGAGCTGCTGCGGGTGCCTCACGGTAGCAGGAACAGCGGGACGGTCGCGAGCGCTCGGAGGACTCAGACCTCGTGTTCAGTCGCCCGCATGAGCTCCGCTGCGAATGGTGAAGCCGACGATATTGCCGCGAGCAGGCTCGTGGCGGAGATCGACCCCACCGACGGAGGAGCCGAGCGGGCCCTCCCACAGCTGCAACACGAGCTGATCGAGCTTCGCGTCGGGACCCTCGGCCACGACCTCCACCGAGCCGTTCGGCTGGTTGGCCACCCAGCCATCGAGGCCGAGTCGCGCCGCTTCACGTTGGACGAACCAGCGGAAACCGACGCCCTGTACGTGGCCACGCACGGTGGCCACGAGGCGTTGCCCGGCCGGGCTCATGCCGCATTCCGCCCGCCGGCCGCGGGACGTGGCCAGGTCAGCAATAGAGCATCGAGCGTGAGCTCCGGGCTGGCGTAGCCCTCGATGGCAAGGGTGAGACGATCGAGGCGGTCGAGAAAGCGGCGCAGGGCGGACGGTTCGACCCGGACACCGAAGTCCAGCAGCTCGTCGAGCTGATCGAGGTCGCGTACGCCACGGCCGTCCCCCAGTGCGGCCACGGCCAGGTCGCGACCGAGGTCACGCCAGACGCCGATGACGAGCGTGACCGCCCGACGCCGTTCGACCGGCTGCAGCTTCCTGGCCACCGGAGCGACCTCGCCACGCAGGGCGGCATCCACAGCCGCACCGTCGGTGATGAGATCGGCAGCCGCCCCGAGGCGTGTGCGCCGGTCGGCGGGCACGAGCTCGAGCAGGGTCCGGCTGATGCGAGCGCGTGCCAGCAGGGCCTCGGGCTGGCTCGAGAGGCGGATGGCCAGGCCCGGCCGGCCGCCAGCGGCGATGGCCAGGGCCCGTGCCTGAGCCGGTTGCGCATGATCGCCGGCGATGAGTAGCCTGGTGAGCGCCTCGACGGGCACCGGGGCCAGCCGCAGCCGAGCCGAGCGTGAGAGCACGGTCGGCAGGAGCGGGGCGGCGTCGTCGGCACAGAGCACGAGGCAGGTCGCCGGCCCCGGCTCCTCCAGTGTCTTGAGCAAAGCGTTCTGAGCGTCGAGGTTGAGCCGATGCGCAGCCGATATGACCGCGATGCGGAAACGGCCCTCCATGGCCGTCAGGGCCAGCTCGGAGGAAAGGGCCTGTACCTGCCCGAGGCGAATCTGGTCACCGGCACCTTCGGGCTGTACGAGATGGAGGTCAGCGTGGTTGTCGGTCGCGACCTTCCGACAGGCAGAGCAGTCGCGACAGGGTCTCGCGCCGGGCTCGGTCGCCAGGCACAGCAGTCCGGCCGCGAGATCGAAGGCGAGGGTGGTCTTGCCGACGCCACGAGGACCCACGAGCAGCAGCGCATGGGGCGGGTGTTCGCCCGCCACAGCGCGTTCGATCACCGACAGCGCGGCGGCATGGCCCTGTGTCAGGAAGGTGCCGCCGGGCACGGTCGGCTCGGCGGCACCGGACACCGGAGCGGCTAGGCCTCGTCCGCGGGCGCCTCGTCCGCGGCCTCGGCGGCCTTCTTCGTCGTGCGCTTGCGGGTGGTCCGCTTCTTGGGCTGCTCCTCGGCAGCGGCTTGCTCCGCGGGCGCGTCGGCCTCGGCGGCCTTCGCCGTCGTGCGCTTGCGGGTGGTCCGCTTCTTCTTGGGCTGCTCCTCGGCAGCGGCTTGCTCCGCGGGCGCGTCGGCCTCGGCGGCCTTCGCCGTCGTGCGCTTGCGGGTGGTCCGCTTCTTCTTGGGCTGCTCCTCGGCAGCGGCTTGCTCCGCGGGCGCGTCGGCCTCGGCCTCGGCGGCCTTCGCCGTCGTGCGCTTGCGGGTGGTCCGCTTCTTGGGCTGCTCCTCCGCGGGCGCCTCT
This sequence comes from uncultured Chloroflexia bacterium, assembly GCA_963731995.1. Taxonomy (GTDB): domain Bacteria; phylum Chloroflexota; class Limnocylindria; order Limnocylindrales; family CSP1-4; genus JAFMJV01. Next base: position 564,499 of record CAVSXV010000009.1, on the reverse strand, counting down.
TCGGCAGGCGCTGCGGACTTGACCTCCGCTACCTCCCGGCGAGCGACCTCAGCTCGCAGCAGCTCCTGGACCTCGGGCGGAACCTCGCTCCAGGGGTCCCCGCCGGGCGTCTGCTCGATGGGATCCATCGAGTGGGCCGAGGCGCGCGGCGGGCTGGCCGAGCGGCCCTTGCTGCGACCCGAGCCACGCGAGTAGCTGGAGCTGGCTCCGGCGCCGGTGCCGTAGCGCTCACGGTCGATGGCGGAGCGGTAGCCGCCACCTCCGCCTCCGCCGCGACCGCTTCGGCCGCTGCGACCGCCACGGCGGCGGCCCTGCTTCTTCTCAGCGAGGAGATACTCCGGCACCTCCGGTTCGTCCTCGAAGTCCTCGTCGTCTGGCAGCGTGTCAGGCGCGGCCGTCGACGCCGTATCGGCGGGGACGCCGATCTGGCTGTCCCACACCGAGCCGAAGCCGGAATGCTGCGGCAGGGTCGGGACCTCGTCCGGCTGTACCGATGCGGTGACCGCTTCTTCGCTGGCCTGCTCCTCGTCCGGCTGCTCATCGCCCGACTCGGGGCTGCGGCCTCCGCGGCCGCGGCCACGACCGCCACGGCGGCGGCGGCGGCGGCGGCCCGAGGTGTCCTCGCCGGTGCCCTCGTCGGCGGGCTCGGCGGCTGCTGCTTCCACTGGCTCAGGCGGGGCCTCCACGACGTCCGCGCCACGCGAGAGCTTCTCGCCGGGCAAGGCCACCAGGGCAGCGGCAGCTGACGCCTCCGGCTGCTCTGTCTTCGGCGGCTCCTCGACCTCAGCCGGTCGGGTGCTGCGGCGACGCGGCGTGCGAGCCGAACGGACACTCCGCTCGCTCTTCTCGTCCGCGTCGCTACGCCGCCGGCGGCGAGGCTTGACACCCGATTCCTTGTCCGGCACCTCGGTCATCGAGAGGTCGCCCTCGGAGGCGATACGGCGGCCGCTGCGGGCACCCTTCTCGACCTTGGCCACATTGGTGATATCGATGAACACGTCGGCCACGTCGATGAGGTCGCTGCTGGTGTTGCCGCGGAAGCTGATGACTTCCACGCGTACGCCCTTCTGCTGGACCGCGGTGATGGCCGGAGCGAAGTCACCGTCGCCCGAGACGACGATGGCGATGTCCAGCTTCTCGGCCATGCGCATCATGTCGACCACGAGCTCGATGTCGAGGTTGGCCTTGACTCGGCCGTCGCCGTACTTGCGGATGTCCTTGCTCACGACCGTGTAGCCGGAGCGCGCCAGGAAGGCGTGGAACTGGCGCTGATTCTCATTTTCCGGATCGAGGCCGGTGTAGGCGTAGGCGCGCACGAAGTCGCGGTTGGCCGTGGCCGACTTGAGAAGGGTGACGTAGTCGATATCGATTCCGGCGGCCTTGGCCGCATAGAAGATGTTCGCGACGTCTACGAAGACGGCGACGTTCTTGCTCACGCAGGACTCCTGTGTGGTGCGAGCGGCCGATGGCCGTTCTGCATGGTTGGACACTCGAAGCGAGGATCGCGCTCGTGGGCGTCGCCCGGCGCGCATCGCGGGGTTGGTGTCCGATCGTTGATGATGTGTCGATCCTCTGGTGACGACCGGGGCCCCACGGGCTTCTGCGGTCTGTCTGATCACGACTCGGTCGTCTCGCGTGGAAGCGGTCGGCTCACCGAGGTGTTGGCCGGCCGTCCTCAAGCGCGCCGCACCGGGTGGCCCAGGGACCACTGAAGGTCGCTGTCCGCACACGCCCGGGGCGCTCAAGGCGTCTTGCATCCGAAACGCCAGACCCCATGATACTTCACTGCGCGTTCGTCGTGAGTGTGGGCCTCCGACCGGTGCGTCCAGGAGCCAGTGCTCTTGTCCCACGGACCAGTGCTCTTGTCCCACGGCGGGCCCCACGCGCACACATGTAACCGAGATGGAGCCGCAAGGTGACCTTGCAACAAGCACGAGGCCGTTTAGAATGGCGCCACGCTTGAGCGGCCAGCGGCCGTCGTGCGTGCGTGTCTGTGCGCGTCAGAGGGGGACGAGGGTGGTCGCACCCGCTGGGGTGTTCGCACTCCCCGGAACGTTTCGCTCGGACGGACCGGGCTCGCGCCGCGCCGGCAGGCAGTCGCGCCATGGCGCACAGAACGCGCCACCTACCGAGATCCGCAGGAGGAGAAACCGTGATGCGAAAGAGCCTCTGTGTCGCTGCCGCGACAGGCCTGCTGGCGACCGCTGTCGCCGGGCCGGCGCTGGCACAGGATTCGAAGGTCATCAATATCCCCGCAGGAGAGCCCATCACGCTGGGCGTGTATCAGGTGCTCTCTGGTGCCAACGCGGTGCTGGGCCAGGACATGGTCTACGGCATCGAGGTGGCGGTCGATGATCGCGGCGGCGAGCTCCTTGGCCATGAGATCGAATTGAGCATCCAGGACGAGCTCTGCACCGTCGAGGGTGGCGCCCAGGCCGCGCTCGCGCTCACCAGCGATCCGACTGTCGTCGGCATCATCGGCTCGTCGTGCTCCGACGCCACCGTCGGTGGCATCCAGACCATCACCGAGTCCGGCCTGACTGCCATCTCCGGTTCGGCCACCCGCAACACCTTCACCCAGGAGGGACGCGGTCCCGAGTTCGACGGCTTCCTAAGAACCGCTTCTCCCGACTCGTTCCAGGGTCAGCTGGTGGCTGACTTCATCTATAACCAGTTGGGCCTGACCAAGCTCGCGACGATCCACGACGGATCCACCTACGCCGAGGGGCTCGTTAATGACGTTACTGGGTTCTTCGAGGCGCTGGGTGGCGAGATCACCGCGGCCGACGCCGTCTCGGACGGCCAGACCGACATGACTCCGGTCCTGACCAACGTGGCTCAGAGCGAGCCTGAAATCATCTTCTTCCCGGTCTTCACCGACGAGGGCGGCTTCATCGCCGACCAGGCCGGAGACGTGGCCGGGCTCGAGGACGTCGCCCTCATGGGCGCCGACGGCCTGTTCTCGCTCGACTTCGTGGACGCTGCAGGCCCCAACGTCGATGGCATGTACATCTCCAGCCCGCCACAGGATCTGGGCGACATCTACGACAGCATGGTCGAGAAGTACCTCGAGATCAGTGGCCTCGACTCCACCCTGCAGGCCTACCATGCCAACACCTTCGACGCCACCAACATCATGCTCAATGCGGTAGAGCAGGTGGCGGTCGAGAACGACGACGGGTCGCTGTCCGTCGACCTCGGCGAACTCCGCTCGGCCATCTACGCGACGAAGGACTACCAGGGTGCTATCGGGAACCTCAGCTGCGACGAGCTGGGTGACTGCAGCGCCCCGCTGATCGTGGTCTACCAGATCGGCCCCGAGCAGATCGAGGACGGCGTCTGGCCGCCCGCGGTCGTCTGGAACCCCGCCGACGAGTAGACATCGGCACGGCACAAGGTCTGACTGACCGACAAGCTATGTCGAGCCGGGCGTTCTAGCGCCCGGCTCGACCATATCCATCCATCCCGCACTCGAACCGCACCGGATCCACCACCATGCAGACGACCCTGAGACCGCGCCGCAAGCCGAGTCGCACCGAGACCGGATTCGAGGCGGCTGTCAGCGCCTTTCTCTGGGTCTTCCGCATCATCCTCGTGCTCATCGTCGTGGTGGGCTCGTTCCTGACCATCGCGTCGGGCAAGTTCACGCTTGACACATGGGTAGATCTCATCGTGAGCGGCGCGGTACAGGGCGGCATCTACGCTCTCGTGGCCCTTGGCTACACGATGGTCTACGGCGTCATGAAGATGATCAACTTCGCCCACGGCGAGATCTTCATGATCGGCATCTTCACCGGCTACTTCACGGCCGAGGTGCTCGATGACATGGGCATCCTCAACGCCGGTCCCCTGGAATTGCTCTTCTCGATCCTGCTGATGGTGCTACTGGCCGCGACCGTCTCCACCCTCGTGTCCCTGGCCGTCGAGCGAGTGGCCTACCGCCCACTCCGAAACTCGCCACGGCTAGTGCTGCTCATCTCTGCCATCGGCGCGTCCTACTTCCTGCAGTACACCGTCCGCGGCCTGGTGGGACCCGGCATCTTCCGCTACCCCACCATCGACGTCATCGACGAAGAGGTCGGTATCCCCATCCTCAGCGCCCTGGGCCTGACCTGGATCCAGGTCATCGTCATCGGATCGGCGCTGGCCATGATGGCTGTGCTCTACATCTTCGTCATGCGCTCCAAGATCGGCACGGCCATCCGTGCTGTCTCCGAAGACAGGCAGACAGCGGCACTGATGGGCATCGATGTGAACCGGGCCATCGTCACCACGTTCGCGGTCGGCGCAGCGATGGCCGGCGCGGCCGGCGTGCTCTATGGCCTCTACTGGGGCCAGTTGAACTTCTTCACCGGCTTCATCCCGGGCATCAAGGCCTTCACCGCCGCTGTCCTCGGCGGCATCGGAAACATCCCCGGCGCGATGGTCGGCGGCTTCGTCCTGGGTGAGGCCGAGTCCATCGGCAGTCTGCTTGTCATCGACGGCCTGGGTGTGCCCTCGTCTGGCCAGCTCAAGGACGTGATCGCCTTCACCATCCTCGTGATGGTCTTGATGTTCAGACCGCAGGGGATCATGGGCGAGCGACTCTCGAGGTCGCGAGCATGACCGCCCAGACGAACGCGACCGCAGAGAACGACGTGACCATCAGCGAGGGCACCGACTGGAGCCTGAACACCGACAGAAGAGCCTGGAAGCGGGTCTTCATCGCCGGCCTGCTCTTCGCTTTCGCGGCGCTGTACCTGACGCTCGTGGGCCTGGTCAACACCTTCCACGAACGCGACATGATCGAGGATGTCATCACCCTCGGGCAGACCATGCTCCTCGTGACCTTCGCCTTCGCCGGCTACGTCGGTGCGCGGCGGGCCCCGAAGGGCCCGTTCAACGCCGTCATCGGAGCCGCCCTGGCCGGTCTGATGGCGGGCGCGGCACTGTCGATCCTGCTCATCGTCGGACCGATGCTGGACCTGCGTGACTTCTTCCCCAACGCATCGCCCGACCTTTACAACCTCATCTCCGGCGCCGAGTTCCTCGATCTCGAGAACACCAGGGCGATGTGGCAGGGCGAGGCCTTCCCCACCAGCTTCTGGTTCCCGGTAGTCGTGGCCATGAGCGTGGGCACCATCGGCGGCCTGCTGGCGCTGCTGCCGCGGCACGTTCGCAACCTCATCGTGGCGGTCATCGGTGCAGTCCTCGTCATGAGCATGTTCGGGAGCGTCATCCGCTCGCCGATGCTGCAGCAGGAGTTCAGTTCCGGCGCCGCCCGCGAGCTCTTCTCGTCGAGCGGCCTCCGGATGCCAGGCGCGATCATCGTGGCCATCTCGGTCATCCTGATCTACGCCGTCTGGGTCGTCTTCCGGCCTGGCAGGCGCTGGCGTGCGCTACCCCAGGAGACGCGGCGGTCCCCGCTGCTGACGATCCCGGTCGGCGCGGTGCTGCTCATCATCGTGCTGCTGCTGCCGCTCGGCTTCACCGGCTTCATCCCCTCGGTCATCGCGCTCATCGCGCTGTATGCCGTGATGGGCCTGGGCCTCAACATCACCCTCGGCATGGCCGGACTGCTCGACCTCGGCTTCGTGGCCTTCTTCGCGGTCGGCGCCTACACGACCGCCTTGCTCACCAGCACCGGCGAGCTGGGCATCGCCCAGTGGAACTTCTTCTTTGCCATCCCTTTCGCCATGCTCGTGGCCATGGGCTTCGGCATCCTGCTGGGCCTGCCCATCCTCAACATCCGTGGCGACTACCTCGCCATCGCCACCCTCGGCTTCGGCGAGATCATCCGCATCCTCGCGGGATCGGACCTGCTCAAGGGATACATCGGCGGTCCTCGCGGCATCCTCAACGTGCCCAAGCCGCTGGACTCGCTGGGCATCGACATCCCGCCCGACCACTGGTTGGCCGGACCCAACCAGATCTACTACATATCGTTGCTCTGCATCCTGATCATCTCGTTCATCGCCATCCGCCTGCGCGACTCTCGACTGGGTCGCGCCTGGATGGCCATTCGCGAGGACGAGGACGTGGCGGAGGCGTTGGGCATCAACCTGGTCCAGACCAAGTCGCTCGCGTACATGCTGGGTGCGGCCTTCGCCGGCCTTGGCGGTGCCATCTTCGTGGCCCTCTACGGCTCGATCATCTCGAGCTCGATCAACCTCAACGTGTCCATCCTCATCGTGACCATCATCACCATCGGCGGTATGGGCAGCATCCCCGGGGTCATCCTGGGGGCCATCGTCATCATCGGTCTGCCTGAGCTGTTCCGCGAGTTCGCCGAGTACCGGTTCCTGTTCTACGGCATCGCCCTCATCCTCGTCATGCAGTGGCGGCCAGAGGGCCTCATGCCCTCGCGGGCCAGCCGACAGGAGAGGGCGGCCCACGAGGACGATCAGGGCATGGAGAAGGGCTCCGGCTCACCACCGCCGGACTCCGGCACCACGGCCGCCAGCGCGAGGGAGGGAGCCTAGGTCATGGCACTCCTCGAGACCCGCAACGCGACGAAACGCTTCGGCGGCCTGACCGCCGTCAACGACCTGACCTTCGATCTCGATGAAGGCGCGATCGTCAGCGTCATCGGCCCCAATGGCGCCGGCAAGACCACGTTCTTCAACTGTATCGCCGGCTTCTACCAGATCGACGAGGGCACGATCACCCTCGACGGCACGGAGATCCACGAGCTGCGCCCGGACAAGATCGCCCGGCTGGGCCTGTCGCGCACGTACCAGAACATCCGCCTCTTCGGCGGCATGACCGCGGCCGAGAACGTGCTCGTGGGCCAGCACCAGCACCTCGAGTCCACCTGGGTCCAGGCGGTCCTGCGCACGCGCTCGCAGCGAACGGAGGAGCTTGACGCGCTCGAGGAGTCGCGCCGCCTGCTCGAGTACGTCGGGCTCAAGAACGCGGACGACGTACTTGCCAGCAACATGCCCTACGGCGATCAGCGCCGCCTGGAGATCGCCCGCGCCCTCGGCACCAGCCCACGGATCCTGCTGCTCGATGAGCCGACCGCCGGCATGAACCCGGCTGAGACCCATGAGATGACGGGCCTCATCCGCCAGCTCCGCGACGACCTGGGCATCACCATCCTGCTGATCGAGCACGAGATGCGTGTGGTCATGGGCATCAGCGAGCGCATCACCGTGCTCGACTACGGCGAGCGGATCGCCGAAGGCTCGCCCGCACAGATCCAGGCCGACAAGCGCGTCATCGAAGCCTACCTGGGCAAGGCCGCCTCCGAGGCGGCGTTCGGCGAGTACCAGCCTGACACCGACCGCGACGACCAGGCCGCGGCAGCGGCTCGCACCGGAGCACACGCACCAGCGCCTCCGCCACCGACGCCCACCGCGGACCGGGCGGAGACCGAGGCCGCGACCGATACGGCCAAGAAGGACTGACCATGGCCCTACTCGAGATCAACGACCTCAATACCTACTACGGCAAGATCCATGCCTTGCGCGGTGTCTCCCTGACGGTCGGCGAGGATGAGATCGTCACGCTCATCGGCGCGAACGGCGCGGGCAAGACCACCACGCTCAACACCGTCAGCGGTCTGCTCGTGCCCAAGCAGGGCAGCGTTCACTTCGACGGAGAGGATGTCACGCACGTCGCACCGCACGACATGGTCACGCGCGGCGTGGTGCAGGTCCCCGAGGGCCGCCGCATCTTCGCTCAGCTGACGGTGGAAGAGAACCTGCACATGGGGGCCTACATCCTCGATGACAAGGCGCTGGTCGCCGAAGGCGTGGCGAACGCCTTCGAGATGTTTCCGCGCCTCAAGGAGCGACGCTCGCAGGTCGCGGGCACGCTCTCGGGTGGCGAGCAGCAGATGCTGGCCATGGGTCGCGCGCTGATGACCAAGCCACGCATCCTGCTGCTTGACGAGCCCTCGATGGGTCTCGCTCCGAACCTCGTGGAGTACATCTTCGAGACCATCGTGCGCATCCACGACGAAGGCACCGCCATCCTGCTGGTGGAACAGAACGCAGCGACCGCCTTGACCGTGGCCAGCCGGGGCTACGTGCTGCAGTCGGGCCAGATCATCATGGCCGACGCAGCGGCGGCGCTGGCCACCAACGAGGACGTCCGCCGCTCCTACCTCGGCGAGATCTAGCCGCGCTCGCCCCGGCCGGGGCGGGCCGGAGCACGGAAACTCAGCCGCCCCCGCCGTGGCCGTGCATGTTGCCCGCGATGCGGTCCGCGTCGAACGGCGTCGCTGCGCTGGGAGCGTCTGCGATGGGCGCCTTGGCACCTTCGCTGAGGAAGCGGCGCAGGAACTGCTTGGTGGCCTCCTCCTGCGGATGATCGAGGACCTGTTCGGGCGGACCCTCCTCGACGACGAGCCCGCCCTCGAGGTAGAGCACTCGATCGGCGGCCTCGCGCGCGAAGGCCATCTCGTGTGAGACCACGATCATGGTCGAACCCTCGTGGGCCAGCTGCTCCATGACCACGATGACCTCGCCGATGAGCTCGGGATCGAGCGCGCTGGTGGGTTCGTCGAAGAGCAACACCTCCGGCTCCATGCACAGGGCCCGGGCGATGGCGGCGCGCTGCTTCTCACCGCCCGACATGCGGGCCGGGTACTCGTCGCGCTTGTCGAGCAGCTGGACCTTGTCGAGGAACCGCTCCGCGGTGGCGACGGCCTCATCCTTGCGCACGCCCTTCACGTGGATGGGGGCCTCGATGAGGTTCTCCAGCACGTTCATGTGGGGAAACAGGTTGAAATCCTGGAAGACCATGCCAGTCTGCTGGCGCAACTGGCGGATATCACCTCGACGGCCGCGGCCGGCCTGGTGCAGCGGGTCGGCGTCGATGCGCAGGTCACCCATGGCCACCGAGCCCACGCTGGGCTCCTCGAGGAAGTTGAGGCAGCGCAGGAAGGTGGTCTTGCCGGAGCCTGAGCGCCCGATGAGCATGACCGTCTCGTGCCGGCGGACGGTCAGGTTGATGCCGTGCAGCACGTGGTGGTCACCGAAGTACTTCTCGATGTCGGTCGCTTCGAGGACGACCTCGCCAAGGGGGACGCTCATCGGTCACCTCGGGCCATGCGCGTCTCCAGCCGTTCCTGGAAGAACGAGAAGATCATCGTCAGCACCCAGTAGACGGCGGCTGCGAGGAGCAGGGTCTCGAGCGTGCGGAAGTTGGCCGTCCCGATGGTCTTGGCCCGCCACAGGGTCTCCTGCACGCCGATGAATGCCAGCAGCGCCGAATCCTTGATCATGGCGATGAACTCGTTGCCGATGGCGGGCGTGACGATGCGGACCGCCTGGGGGAGCACGATCCGGATCATGATGCGGCGTTCGCTCAGGCCCAGTGCCGCGGCGGCCTCACGCTGGCCCCCGGGCACCGCCTGGATGCCGGCACGGAAGATCTCGGTCATGTAGGCGCCGTAGTTGAAGGCCAGCGCGAAGATGCCGAGGACCACGCCTGGGATGCGGGCCGCCTCGGGCACGAGCTGGGGCAGGGCCAGATAGATGAACAGGATCTGGAAGATCAGCGGCGTGCCACGCACAGCGGACACGTACAAGCTCGCCACCGCATAGATGACCGCGTTGCGAGAGATGCGCCCCATGGCGCCCAGGAGCGCGAAACCGACCGCGAACACGATCGAGGTCAGGGAGATCATGACCGTCAGGGGTGCGCCCCACAGGATGTAGGGCCCCTGCTTCAGGATGAACTCGGGATCGAAGCGGTCGATCGTGAAGAGCCACACGATGAACCCACCGACCATCACGATCCAGGTCAGCGCGAAGGCCGTCCGGAACCGCATCCGGCGCCGCGAGTCGGCCTCGGCGATGCGGATGACGATGGGGTCGCTGGCAGTCGTCATGCGTGAGCACTCCCCCGGCGCCCGCTGGGGTGGCCCTCACGGGTCGCAGTCAACAGACTGGTTTGTGCAACAGCGGGGGCGCCGCAGCGCCCCCGCTCAAGGGTCATGGCGAAGCGTGGGCTACGCGTCCACCCTCTTGGTCAGGTCCTCGCCGAACCACTTCAGGCTCAACTCGCTGAGCGTGCCGTCTTCGTGCATCTCGCCGATGATGGCATCGACCGCCGCTACGAGCGAGTCGTTGTCCTCGATGTTGATGTCGAAGGCAGCAGCCAGCGGCTCGTAGAAGACCGGCTCGCCGACTTTCACGATGGGCAGCCCGTCAGCGATGGCCGCATCGACCGTGGTCGATGACGACAGCCAGCCCTCGTAGTCCATGCGACCAAGGCCCCACTCCTGTGCACAGTCGCGGTCGGTGGTGCGGGTCACAGCCGTAGAGCCCTCGGGCGGCACCGTGTCCGGGGACTCGGTCCCGAAGTCGAGGGTGCCGTTCATCCACTCGAGGTAGGTGGTGGCCTCACCCATGCAGATGGTCTTCCCGGCCAGGTCATCGAGCGTGGCCACGCCGACATCGGCATGCGCAGCCATCTGGGCCGGCGTGAAGTAGTACGGCTGGGTGAAGTCGAGCGCCTCCTGGCGCGCCGAGGTGATGGTCATGGAGCCGACGCTGAAGTCCCAGCGGTCTCCCCACGAACCGGCGGTGATGAGTGCCCAGTCCGGCGTCTCGAGAACGAGGTCCACGCCCAAACGCGTGGCGATCTCACGCCCGACATCGACGTCGAAGCCGACGATCTGGCCGTCGACGAGCTCCGACTGCGGCGGATAGGCCGGGTCGGTAGACATGCGGATGACACCAGCCTCCTGGATGCGAGCCAGCATGTCCGGCTCCTCATCCTGGGCGGCGACGGGGGCCACTATGGTCAGTGCCAGCACCGCTGCCGCCGATATGACGATCGCGCGCCCACTGCTACTGCGGTTGCCCATGGACATTCGTCCCTCCTCAAGTGTTCTGGGTCGAACCGTTGTACCACGCATGGCAAGCCCGCGGGAGCACCTTTGGCTATTCGCGTCCGAACCGAAACATCGATGCAACATACCGGTATGACAGGGCCGATAGACTGGAGGCCATGGACGCAGAGAGCTGGTTGACGAGCGAGCTGGCGTCCTTCGGTTGCGCGGCCTGTGGACAGGCCTACGGCCAGGGACACATCCGCCTCATCGCCCAGCGTGAGGAGCTCTTCTTCGTCGACCTGTCGTGCGACCACTGCGGATCGCAGGCGGTGGCCATCGTGACCATCCAGATCGACGGCGACACCGCCACCCTCGAGGGCGGGGAGTTGGTGCGCGTTGACGAGCCCGGGCCTGACGAGGTTCCCGATGGTCCGCCAGTGAGCGCTGACGACGTGCTCGACGCTCACCGGCTGCTCGACGACTTCCACGGCGACGTCTACGGGCTCATCGCCCACTTCGACGGTGAGGCGAGTTGACCGAGCCGCCTCGGTTCGCGCACGCCAGCGAAGCCGAGCTGGCTCGCATCCTCGACTACTACAAGGTCGACTGGCAATACGAACCGCGCACCTTCCCCATCCGCTGGAACGGCGAGGGCATGGTGGTCGAATCATTCGCCCCCGACTTCTACCTCTCGGACCTGGACATGTACCTGGAGCTGACCACGCTGAAGCAGAGCCTCGTGCGCAAGAAGAACCGCAAGCTGCGGCACCTGCGTGAGCTCTACCCCATGATCAGGATCAAGCTGTTCTACGCACGCGACTTCAGGGCCCTGATGCTCAAGTACGGCCGCCTCGATGCGGCCGCCTCGCTCATCGGCATCGAGGGCCAGCCACCGCCGAGGAAGGTCGTGGCGAGCGACCAGCCCGGCGAGGCCGCGACCTGGCCAGCCAACCACTGACGGCCCCGGCCGCCAGCGATCGAGCACAAGAGGAGGGAGCGGAGCGCATGCCCGCATCAGCATTGGAGCAGGATGTCGCCGAGGTCCTCATCGGCGAGGCCGTCCTGCAGGCCAAGGTGGCCGAACTGGGCGCCGCCATCTCCGCCGACTTCGCGGGCCGCCAGGTCACGCTCGTGAGCGTGCTCAAGGGCGCGCTGCCGTTCATGGCCGACCTCATGCGGGCCGTGACCATCCCGGTGCGCATCGATCTCATGGAGGTCTCCTCTTACGGCAGCGGCACCGAATCCAGCGGGCGGGTCCGGATCCTCAAGGACCTCTCCTCGTCGATCGAGGGCGAGGATGTGCTCATCGTCGAGGACATCATCGACACGGGGCTCACGCTCAACTACCTGACCCAGTACCTCGGTGGCAAGCAGCCGGCCAGCCTGGGCATCTGCACGCTCCTCGACAAACCGGCCCGGCGGCTGGTCGAGATCGACCTCGACTACCGCGGTTTCGAGATCCCCGACCGCTTCGTCATCGGCTATGGCCTCGACTATGACGAGCTCTACCGCAACCTGCCCTACATCGGCGTGCTCAAGCCGGAGGTCTACGGCGGGACGTGAGGCGCGGTCTGGGACGAGGTCGGGCGCTGATCGTCATCGGCGCGGTGCTCGCGATCATCTCCATGCCCTTGAGCTGGCTGAAGGCTGGCGGCATCGTCCTGCCGGTCAGCACCGACTGGGGCTTCAGCGGAGCGGGTGTCGCCATGTTCCTCGCCGCCGTGCTGATGCTGGCGCTCATCTTGCTGCCCTTCACGACCGAGACCCGGCGGGCTGCGCTCGATCGGCCGGTCGTCTACCTGGCCCTGCTGGTCGTCGCGCTCGGCGGCTTGGCGGTGGCGGTCATCGACCTCATCGGAGGCGACGCGCAGTACAGCCTCACGCCCCTCGATGCGCCCGGGCTTTGGCTGGCGATGGTGGCCATGGCCATCACGACCTGGGGTGTGCTCGAGCTCTTCGCGGAGAAGCCGGCGGCGCCGTGACCGCGTGCCGTTCGGAGCTATACTCCCACCCAGTATCCCGATACGAGGTCCACAGACAGTGAGCGGGAGCTCCAGCACGAGCAAGCGACGACAGGCAGCCGCGTCCCAGCCGCGTCCCTACGGGGGCTCGCGTGAGCAGGTCCTGCGAAGGCTGGCCCGGATGGAGGGCCAGGTCCGCGGCGTGGCACGCATGATCGAACGCGATGACGACTGCCTGGACGTGCTGCAGCAGACCGCGGCTCTGCGCGCCGCTGTCGACTCGGTGACGATGCTGCTCATGGAGGACCATGTGCAGGGCTGTATCAACTCCGCCGTCAAGAGCGGGAAAGCGGACTCGGTGACCGACGAGGTCATGGATGTCGTGCGTCGTGGCATGGGCCGTCCCACGCGCGGCAGTGGCCGCGGCAGCCCGGACGCCTGAGTACCGTCCCAGCTGGTTATCCACCGCGAGGAGCCGGTTATCCACAGCGGTGACCGGATGCACCGCGAATCGTGGATAACCCGGTTGACGCTCGGCCTCTGCCCCCGGACACTGCCCTTCCTGCACCACGCGGTGCCCTACGTGGTGTCGTGCAGTGGCGGAGTACGGTAACGCCGCCCGTGACGATGTATGGAGAGATCCATGCGCGACGACCGTCCGGGTGTCGGAAGACCGAAACGCCAACGGGTGCGAGGAACGTTCCAGCGCCGGGAGCGGCTTTGGCCCGGGTAACGTGTTCGCGACGACGACCGCGAACCGGCCATGAGGAGGGTCGCTTCCGGCGCATCTCTCTGTCCGGGTCGTGATCGCCCACGACACCGCACCGCGCACTTCCGAGGGGGACCCCCTGCCGTGACCGACCCTGCGACCGACGCGCGTCGCGAGCTGCCGACCGATCCTGCCGCCCTTGAGCCCATGGGTGCGGTCTTCGAGACCGCCCTCGAGGAGGGTCTGACCGAGCTGGGCCTCCTGGACACGGCGGCCGCCTCCGCCAGCGCACGCCGCAGCTACGAGGCCCATGCACGCCTGCTGCGCGAATGGAACGCGGCCATCAACCTGACCGCTATCCGCGATCCGGAGATGACCGCGCGCCGCCATGTCTGCGACTCCCTCAGTGCCGTCCCGCACCTCGCTGCGACCATCACCCCCGGCACGCGCCTGCTCGACATCGGCAGCGGTGGCGGCTATCCGGGCCTGCCGCTGGCGGCGGCCCTGCCCCTCGCGCGCGTGGACCTGCTCGACTCTGTGCACAAGAAGGCCCGCTTCCTGAGCGTGGCCGGCGCCGCGGTGGCCGCGGTGCTCGCCGACGCTGATGACAAGGCTGGCCCTGCGCCCGCCATCACGGCCATCGCCGAGCGCGCCGAGGACATGGCCGAGGACCCGGAGGGACGCGAGGCCTGGGACATCGTCACCACGCGTGCCGTCGGCTCGCTCGCGGAGGTCCTCGAGCTGAGCCTGCCGCTGACGCGCCGGGGCGGCACGGTGGTGGCCTGGCGGCGCGAGCAAGAGGGCGACGGCCTGCGTGCCGAGCTGCAGCGCGCCGGTTCCATCATCCGCGCGGCCGGCGGCGGGCGACCACGAGTCGTGCCCGTCGCAGCGACCGCCCTGGAGGACCATCGCCTGGTCATCGTCACCAAGGAGCGGCCGACGCCCATCGCCTACCCACGTCCGGCCCACGTGCGCCGAAAGCGAAAGCGCTGAGTTCGGAGCTGGCCGACGGGAGAGCCCGAGACTCGTCAGCCGCCTGGCCCTGATACCCTCGCGCCGATGCGTCTCGCGGTCCTCTCGGACATCCACTCCAATGCCCCTGCCCTCGAGGCTGCCCTCGCGGCCGTGGGCGATTTCGACCAGCTGTGGGTCCTCGGCGACATCGTGGGCTACGGTCCGCATCCCAACGAGGTCGTGGAGCGGTTGCGGCGGTCCGAGGCCGTGGCCGTCCAGGGCAACCACGATGCGGCGGTCCTCGGGCGTATCCACACGGGCGCCTTCAACGATCTCGCCCGGGCTGCGGTGGAGTGGACCGCTGAGGCGCTGAAGCCCGAGAACCTCGCTTGGCTCGCGGAGCAGCCAGAGACCCGCGTCGAGGGCGACTTCACGTTGGTCCACGGCAGCCCTCGCGACCCCATCTGGGAGTATCTCTTCACGGTGCCCGCCGCGCGCATCAACCTGGCCGCCTTCGAGACGCCCTACTGCATCGTGGGCCATACCCACCATCAGCTCATCTTCCGTGACGACGACGGCCAAGTGGAGGCGCTGCTGGCCGAGGACGGTGAGACGCTCACGCTCGATGCGCGCCGCTGCATCCTCAATCCGGGGTCGGTCGGCCAGCCACGAGACGGTGATCCGCGAGCCTGCGCCATGACCATCGACACCGAGACCAGAGAGGTCGAGTGGCTGCGCTTCGACTACGACATCATGGCAACGCAGACCGCCATCCGGGCTACCTCCCTGCCGGGCCGGCTGGCCGACCGACTGGAGCTCGGGGTCTGAGCGGATGAGCGACGATCGCCAGAGCGAGCGAGGCTCGAGCGACGCGGGCAACGCTGACGGCGATCCTCGGAGGCCCCGGGGGTCACTGCGGGGTCGCAAGCCCGGTGATCGCCGCGTTCGCGTCGCGCGACCGGAGTCGGAGTACTTCCGCTACGCGGCCAAGGACACGCTCGTGGCCCGGCCCAAGGCCCACGAGGAGAAGCGACCCCTGGGCCGCGGGCTGGCCGCCGGCCGACGCCTCCTTTTCGGTCGCCCGCTCGCCTCCGAGGAGGAGGGCGAGGAACGCCTGCCCAAGCGCAAGGCGCTGGCCATCTTCAGCTCGGACGCCATCAGCTCCAGCGCCTACGCCACCGAGGAGATCCTGCGCGCGCTGTTGGTGGCGGGAGCCAGCGCCGGCGTCGGTTACGGATACCTGGGCCTCTCGCTGCCGGTCTCGATCGGGTTGGCCATCCTGCTGGGAGTGGTGGCGCTCTCGTACCGCATGATCGTCGTGGCCTACCCCACCGGTGGTGGATCGTATTCGGTATCCAAGGCCACCTTCGGTCGCATGCCGTCGCTGGTGGCGGCCTCAGCCCTGCTCCTGGGCTACGTGCTGACGGTGGCGGTGTCGGTGTCATCGGCGGCAGACCAGATCGTGTCGGCCGTGCCGGCCGTGGCCGCCTGGTCGACCGTCATCGCCGTCGGCGCCGTGCTGTTGATCACCATCGGCAACCTGCGCGGCCTGCGCGAAGCCGGCAACATCTTCGCCATCCCCACGTACCTGTTCCTGGGCATGGCCTTGCTGATGATCGCCATCGGCGCCTACCAGATCATCGTGGTCGGCGTGGAGGCCTCGTACCCGTCGATGGCCCAGTCCGCCGTCGACATGAGCGGCCTCGCCCTGGTGTTGCTCGCGGTGCGCGCCTTCTCCGCGGGTGCGGTGGGCCTGACCGGTACCGAGGCCATCGCCACAGGCGTGCCCGCCTTCAAGCCACCGGAGGCGCGCAACGCGGCCACCACCCTGGCCGTCATGTCGGTGATCCTGGGCACGCTCTTCGTGGGTATCACCTTCCTGGCCAACGGCTACGGGCTCATCCCCAACGACGAGGTCACGATCATCGCCCAGGCGGCGGAGGCGGTCTTTGGCGCCGGTTCCATCGGGTTCTTCCTGTTCCTCACCTTCACCACGCTTATCCTCATCCTCGCGGCCAACACCTCCTTCGCCGCCTTCCCGGTGCTGGCCGCGGTACTGGCCGGCGATCGCTTCTTCCCGCGCGCGTTCTCCTTCCGCGGGGAGCGCTTGGCCTACACTCTCGGCATCGTCGTGCTGGGCCTGATGGCCTCGATCCTGATCGTGCTCTTCAGCGGTCAGACGACCGCGCTCATCCCGCTCTACGCGGTGGCCATCTTCACCGACTTCACCATCAGCCAAGTCGGGCATGGTCCGGCACTGGCTCCGCCACAAGACTCCCGGCTGGCAGCTCCGACTCTCGGTCAACGCGGTGGGCGCGGTCATCACCGGCATCATCCTCGTCTCGGTCACCGTCTCGAGGGCGCCCGCGTCACTGCTGGTGGTGGTGGTGCTGCCCATCCAGGTGGCGGTGATGTGGTTCATCCGCCGCGAGTACGACACGGTGGGGCGGGACCTCGAGATCGAGGGCGACCAGGTCTTCGAGACGCCGCGCAAGCGCAACCGCGTGATCATCCCGGTCATGAGCCTCTCACGCGCCTCCATCCAGTCGGTGCAGTTCGGGCGCTCGCTCAGCGAGGACGTCCGGGCCGTGCTCATCACCCCCGATCTCGAAGAGGGCGAGGTCGTGCGGCAAGCGTGGCAGCGGACCCTGCCTGGCGTACCGCTGGTCATCGTGGAGACGCCATATCGCTCATTGGTCGTGCCGTTCCTGCACTACCTTGACGTGATGGCACCGTCGGAAGAGGAGGTGGTCACCATCGTCGTGCTGCCCGAGTACGTGCCCCGGCACGTCTGGGACCGCATCCTCTACAACCAGACCGCGGCGCAGCTCAAGAACGCCCTCGTGGGCCGACCCGAGACGGTGGTGGCGGAGGTGCCCTATGGCAGCAAGCACCGGCACGCAGGCATCAGCTTCCGCGGTCTCTGGCGCCGTCACCAGGGCAGCGACGAGGACTTGGTTCCCGACGGCGCATCGACCGCCGACGCGGCGCCGTCCGACCGGGCGACCGACGACCCATCGCCCAAGTAGGCCGATGGGCGGACGCCATCGGCCGGCACATATCGGCCGACAGGCCCTGACGGGCGCCGTCAGGTAGCGCATACTTCGCAACCGCAAGCCGCCGTTCGTGTATCCGCCCCATCGGTGCAGGGTGCGAGGCGACTGCCACGAAGGAACCTGATGACCGTGCCCACGCGCTCCCCCGCGCAGGCACGCGTGTGCGAGCCACTCCCGTGGCCTGTGGATATCCGATGACAAGCGACCAGGGCGACGAGCGCCCGCCCTCCGCCTCCGACAAGACGACGCAGACGCCCAAGCCGGCCGGCCTCGCCGGACAGAAGCCGGGCAATCGGCGCGTGCGCGTCAATCGGACCCGCAGCGAGTACTTCCGCTACACACCGTCCGGCGCGCTCGAGGCCCGGCCCAAGGCGCACGAGGAGGTCGAGTCGGGCCGCCGCTTCATGGCCACCGCGCGGCGCCTGCTCTTCGGCCGGCCGCTGGCCTCCGCCGAGGAGATCGGCGAGCGGCTTTCGAAGAAGAAGGCGCTGGCCATCTTCAGCTCGGACGCCATCAGCTCCAGCGCCTACGCCACCGAGGAGATCCTGCGCGCGCTGCTGCTCGCCGGCGTCGGCATCGCCGCGCTCAACCTGGCTCTGCCGGTTGCCATCAGCATCGCGCTGCTGCTCGGCGTGGTGGCCATCAGCTACCGACAGGTGGTCGTGGCCTACCCCTCCGGCGGCGGCTCGTACTCGGTCTCCAAGGCCAACCTCGGTCGGCTGGCGTCGTTGGTCGCCGCTTCGGCCCTGCTCATCGACTACGTGCTGACGGTGGCCGTGTCCATCTCCTCTGCCTCCGAGCAGATCGTGGCGGCCATCCCCAGCCTCGGTCCCTGGCAGGTGCTCATCGCGGTGGTCGTGGTCGCGGTCATCACCATGGCCAACCTGCGCGGCGTCCGGGAGGCCGGCAACATCTTCGCCATCCCCACCTACCTCTTCGTGGGCACGGCGCTGCTGATGATCGTGCTGGGCGCCTGGCAGATCCTCGTCGAGGGCCAGGGAGCGTCCTATCCTGCCCTGCAGGAGTCCACCGTCGACATGGCCAGCGTGGCCATCCTGCTGCTGGCCATGCGCGCCTTCGCCTCGGGCGCGGTGGCGCTGACCGGCACCGAAGCCATCGCCACCGGCGTGCCCTCCTTCGAACCGCCAGAGTCGAAGAACGCGGCCACCACGCTCGCGGTCATGGCCGTGCTGCTGGCGGTCCTCTTCATCGGCATCACCTTCCTCGCCAGCGGCTTCGGCATCGTGCCCAGTGATGACGGTGGGCCGACCGTGCTGGCGCATGGTCGCGGGCAGCGTCTTCGGCCTCGACTCGATCGGCTTCTACCTCTTCCTGACCTTCGCCGCGATCATCCTGATGTTGGCCGCCAATACCTCCTTCTCAGCCTTCCCGCGCCTGGCCGCGGTGCTGGCCGCGGACAACTTCTTCCCGCGCCGCTTCGCCTATCGCGGCGACCGGCTGGCCTTCACCGCGGGGATCATCGTGCTGGGCATCCTGGCCGGGTTGCTCATCGTCGCCTTCGGTGGCGATACCCACGCTCTCATCCCGCTCTATGCGGTGGGCGTGTTCATCGACTTCACCATCAGCCAGACGGGCATGATCCGGCACTGGCTGCGGGAACGACCGCCAGGCTACCGGCGTCGTCTCACCGTCAATGCCGTCGGCGCGGTCATCACCGGCCTGGTCGCCATCGACGTGGCCGTGGTCAAGGCCCCGGCCTCGCTCCTCGTGCTCCTGCTGATCCCCGTCATCGTGAGCGTGATGTGGTTCATCCGCCACGAATACGACGCGGCCGAAGAAGAGCTCGAGGTGGACCGCACCAAGGTCTACGGCAAGCCGACCAAGCTGAGCCGCGTGATCATCCCGGTGCCCACGCTGTCGCGCGCCGTCATCCGTTCGGTCCAGTTCGGGCGATCGCTGTCCGAGGATGTGACCGCGGTGCACATCACCATCGACGCGGAGGCCGCGGCGGAGCTGCGCGAGGACTGGGAGCACATGCTGCCCGATGTGCCACTGGTCATCATCGAGACCCCCTTCCGGTCGCTGACGCTGCCGTTCCTCCACTACCTCGACGTGATGGCTCCGACGCCACCCAACACCATCACCATCGTGGTCCTGCCCGAGTACGTGCCGCGGCACTGGTGGGACAAGATCCTGCACAACCAGAAGGCGCACCGGATCCGCCAGGCGCTCGTCGGCCGCTACAACACCATCGTCGCAGAGGTGCCCTATGGAGGCCTGCGCACGGGCCGGAACGGGGACGTTCCGGGCGAGACCGACGCCGGCGACGAGCAGCACGGCGCCGAGGAGGAGACCGCTCCACCGAAGCGACGCTTCGGCTGGCGCCGCTGAGCCGTGACCTGAAGTCGAGGGCGAACTGGAGCACGGACACCTCCGGCCGGTCCTGTTCCGCGGGCCGGTGGTAGGCTCTCGGACGTGCCCACAGGAACGCTCGGCGAGCCGGTCAAACGCGCCGTCCTCAGCCTCAACGGCAGCCCCACCGACGAGCTCGTCATCGAGTGTGGCTGCAAGCTCGCGCGCGCCGACGACAGCGAGCTGGTGGCGGTGTACGTCGTAGAGGTCGACTGGAGCCATGACCTTGACGACGACCTCGAGGAGCAGCGCGAGGAGCCTCGCGTGCGCTTGACCTGGCCGAAGGCATGGCCGAGAAGGAGAAGGTGCCGCTCGAGTCGCAGCTGCTGCAGGCGCGCGATGTCGGCGCCGCGCTCGTGGACGAGGCCGTGGCGCTCGAGGCCGACGCTATCGTCATGGGCCTGCCCTACGAGGTGCGCTTCGGGGGTGACTTCGCCCTCGGCCAGACCATCCCCTACGTCTTCAAGAACGCACCATGCCGCGTATTCGTGGTGCGTGAGCCCGTGGCCAGGCAGCGAGGAGCGCGACACCGAACATGAAGAGGATCTGACCGATGCGCGTGATCATCGTCGGGAGCGGGCGCGTCGGCGCCGGCATGGCCAGCCAGCTCGCGGAGGAAGGACACGAGGTGGTCATCCTCGATATCAGGACGCAGTCGTTCCGGCGGCTGGCGCCGGGCTTCTCCGGCCAGGCGCTGCGTGGCGACGGCACCGACAGCAGCGTGCTCGAGCGCGCGGGCGCGGGCGAGTGCGAGTGGTTCCTCGCGCTCACCAACGGCGACAACCGCAACATCCTCGCGGCCCAGCTGGCCAAGCAGAGCGTTCGGCATCCCGCACGTGCTGTGCAAGATCAACGATCCGGTGCGTTCGCAGGCCTACGCGACGCTGGGCATCGACACCATCAACCGGACCGAGATGATGATCGACAGCATCGGCCGCTACATGGGCAAGCCCGCCGTGCCGGGTGCCACCGACGTGACCGTGGCGACCGAGCCACAGACACCGCCGGCGGCCGAGCCGGCGACTGACATCGCCACAGGCGAGCCGACACCCGCGTCCGCCCGCCGCCACCACCGAGGGCCGCTGACGTGTTCGTGATCGTCGTAGGTGGAGGCCGCATCGGCTTCTACCTGACCAAGGAGCTGCTGGCCGAAGGCCACGAGATCGTGCTCATGGAGAAGGACCCGGGAACTGCGGAGCGTATCCGCGACGAGCTGGGCGCGGTGGTCGTCAACCGCGACGGCTGCGAGGGCACGCACCTTGCCGAGGCCGGCGCCAACCGTGCCGCGATCGTGGCCGCGGTCACCGGCGACGACGCCGACAACCTCGTCGTCTGCCAGATGGCCAAGCACCACTTCGACGTGCCGCGCACCATCGCGCGGGTCAACAACCCGCGCAACGAGGTCGCTCTTCCGCAACCTTGGTGTCGACGAGATCATCAGCCCCACGCGCATGGTCCTGGCCGCCATCGAGCAGGACATCCCCGTCCACGAGCTGTTGCACCTCGCCAACCTCGAGGGCGGCGAGCTCGAGCTCCTGGAGGCGCAGATCGCTGAGGACTCCCCGGCCCTCGGTCGACGACCGGCCGACATCGTCGCTACCCGACGGCTGCACGCTCTTCGTCGTCATCCGCGAGGACCGGGCACAGCCGGTCGGTCCCGAGACCATCTTCCAGGAGGGCGACAAGGTCATCGCCATCTCTCGCACCGAGTGCGAGAACGACCTGCGCATGCAGCTCATCGGTGGCGCGCCCGAGGTCGCCGACGCCGACCTCTAACCCCCGGCTGGCGCCAGCCCTCCGCCCGCAGCGGTGACGCTCGCCCAGACGACCGCCTGCTGTCCCGGGACGTCTACGTCAGACAGGGGTGGACCCACCCCGCGGCGGACCCACCCCGGCAAATGGCAGCGTTCCTGTGTTCGAAATGTCATGGTTGCTTACGACTCCGGTGATAACAGACTTGACAATGGCATTGTCATGGTTCTAGTATCCGATGCATACAGGACGAAGTCGCGACCGTCCCGTCCCATCGACAGCAACGAAGAAACGCCACCGAGATACGGAGGAACCAGCCATGACCATGATCCGCAGGGCTCGCCCCAGCACCAACCTGATGAGCCTCAGCCGCACGTTCGACCGCCTGTTCGACGACGCCACCTTCCGGCCGCTGGCCTGGGGCGCGCCCGTCGAGGCTCGCCTGCCGCTTGACGTCACCTCCAGCGAGGACGCCGTCACCGTCGAGGCAGCGCTGCCGGGTATCAGCCCCGAGGACGTCGAGATCACCGTCCACCAGGACAACCTGACCATCGCCGTCAAGGAGCAGGAGATGCACGAACAGCAGGACGGCGAGCGCGTCTACCGCGAGCTGCGACGCAGCAGCGGCACCCGTACGCTCACGCTGCCGAGCGGTATGGACATCGAGAACGCCACCGCCACCTTCGAGAACGGCATGCTCCGCCTGAGCATCCCGCGAGCGGAGGCGGCCAAGCCCCGCCAGATCCCGGTCAAGACGGTCACGGAGGGCCCGGTCGCGGTAGCCGCCAAGACCCAGGAGGCCGCGGATCAGGGCAGCCCGATGAAGGCCGAGCAGGCCTGAGTCGTGCGAGATAGAGCAGGCGCGCAACGGCGTCCCAGTGGCGCCGACGCCAGCTCGCCGGTCTACATCATCAGTGTGGCCGCCGAGCTGGTCAGCGTTCACCCGCGAACGCTGCGCATCTATGAGGGTGAAGGGCTGGTCTGTCCGGCCCGCACCCCCACCAACATCCGGCTCTACTCGGAGAACGACCTGCGCCGGGTCCTGTGGATCCGGCACCTCACCCAGAACCTGGGCGTGAACCTGGCCGGGGTCCGCGTCCTCTTCGAGCTGGAGGAGCGCCTCGGGACGCGCATCCTCGAGACGCTGTACAGCGAGAACCGAGGCCAGTCGGCAAGTCCGCTGGCAAGACGCCCGACAAGGCCTCCGACGACAAGCCGGTTGCCACGGCGAACACCCCGACCCCCGACCGGACCTCCAAGGAGATCTGAATGGCCACCAAGAAGAAGAGCGAGAGCACCACCGGCACACCCGAGTCCCCGACAGGGCGCACTGCCAAGCTGCCCAGCGGTCCGCGTGTGCTGCCGCTCGTGGCGCTGCGCGAGACGGTCATCTTCCCGGAGATGATCGTGCCCCTGCAGGTCGGCCGTGAGAAGTCGGTCAAGGCCCTTGACAAGGCGGTGGCTGCCGACTCGCTCATCGCGCTCGTGACCCAGCGCCAGGCTGAGCGCGAAGACATCGACAGCACCGACGAGCTGTACGAGGTGGGCACCCTGGCCAAGATCGCCCAGGTCGTGCAGGCCCAGGATGGCACCGTCCGCGCCATCGTCCAGGGCCAGCAGCGCCTGCGCGTCGTGGGCTTCGACTCGACCGAAGGCCATATCTCGGCGGAGGTAGAGATCCTCGAGGACGCCGCACCGGAGGACCTCGAGGTCGAGGCCCTGGTGCAGACGGTCCAGGGCCAGATCGAGCAGTACGTCCAGTCGGGCGCGCCGGTCCCGCCCGAGGCCGCCGTGGCGGCCCGCAACATCGCTGAGCCCGGATCTGCTCGCCGACATGGTCGCCTACAGCCCGGACATGACCACCGAGCAGCGCCAGGAGCTGCTCGAGACGCTCGATGTCGTCGAGCGCCTCAAGCTGGTTTCCGCCTTCCTCGCCCGCCAGGTCGAGATCCTCGAGCTCAAGGGCCGCATCCAGTCCGAGGTCAAGTCGGAGCTGGACAAGACCCAGCGCGAGTACATCCTGCGCGAGCAGCTCAAGGCCATCCAGCGTGAGCTCGGCGAGGACGACCCCCAGCAGGCAGAGGTCAACGAGCTTCGCGAGAAGGTCGAAGAGGCCAACATGCCCGAGGAGGTCAAGGAGCGGGCCCTCAAGGAAGTGGACCGCATGAGCCGGATCCCCACGGCCTCGCCCGAGGTCGGTGTCATCCGCACGTACGTGGACTGGCTCGCGGCCCTGCCCTGGGACAAGTCTTCAGAGGACAAGATCGACATCAAGCAGGCCGCGATCATCCTCGACGAGGATCACTACGGCCTCGAGAAGGTCAAGGAGCGCATCCTCGAGTACCTCTCGGTGCGCTCGCTGGCGGACACCATCCGCAGCCCCATCCTCGCACTCGTCGGGCCTCCCGGCGTGGGCAAGACCTCGCTGGGCAAGTCTGTCGCCCGAGCCATGGGCCGTGAGTTCGTGCGCATGAGCCTCGGCGGCATCCATGACGAGGCGGAGATCCGCGGCCATCGCCGGACCTACATCGGCGCCCTCCCCGGGCGCGTCATCCAGAACATCAAGACCGCCGGCACCAACAACCCGGTGTTCATGCTCGACGAGATCGACAAGATCGGCATGGACTTCCGTGGCGACCCTCAGCTCAGCCCTGCTGGAGGTGCTGGACCCCGAGCAGAACAACACCTTCGCAGACAACTACCTCGAGGTGCCGTTCGACCTTTCGAAGGTCCTCTTCATCGCCACGGGCAACCTCATCGACCCCATCCCCATGGCGCTTCGCGACCGCATGGAGATCATCGAGCTGCCGGGCTACACCCAGCGCGAGAAGGCCGAGATCGGCCGACGCTTCCTGGTGCCGAAGCAGATGGACGAACCACGGGCTGAAGCCCGGGAACGTGGCCGTCACCGACGAGGCCATGACCCAGCTGGTGCAGTCGTACACGCACGAGGCCGGGGTGCGCAACCTCGAGCGCGAGATCGCCAACGTCATGCGCAAGGTCGCGCGCACGGTGGCCGAAGGCCGCAAGTCCAAGACCGATCGTCAACGAGCGCAAGCTCACACAACTGCTGGGCCCGCCGCGCTTCGAGTACGGCGAGTTGGAGCCCGAGGACCAGGTCGGTGCCGCGACCGGCCTCGTCGTGACCGAGGTAGGCGGCGACGTCGATCAGCGTCGAGGTCACGCGCATGGAGGGCAAGGAGGACTTCATCCTCACCGGCCAGCTCGGCGACGTGATGCGGGAATCGGCTCGCGCCGGCCAGTCGTGGACACGGGCCAACGCCTCCCGGCTCGGCATCGAGCGCGAGGAGTTCGAGAAGAACACCATGCACATCCACGTGCCGGCCGGTGCCATCCCCAAGGATGGCCCCAGCGCCGGCGTGACCATGGCGACGGCCATGGTCAGCAGCCTCACCGGTATCCCCGTGAACAAGGACGTGGCCATGACCGGCGAGATCACCCTGCGTGGCCGAGTGCTGCCCATCGGCGGCCTCAAGTCCAAGATCCTCGCCGCGCACCTCTCGGGTGCCAAGGTGGTGATCCTGCCCAAGAAGAACGAGAAGGACCTGCGGGACGTGCCCGAAGAGGTCCGCAAGCAGATGAAGCTGGTCCTCGTCGAGAACATGGACCAGGTCCTCAACGCGGCCCTGCGCCGCCGGCCCCGGCCGTTGAAGCCGAACCCTGCTGCTGCCAAGGCCAAGGGCGACCACAAGACCGGGCACACCAGGACCAAGACCACCCCGGCGTTCCCGCCGGAACAGCCACCAGCGGTGGCGTAGCAGAAGACGGAGACGGATGGAGTATCGCGATTACTACGCCACCCTCGGCGTAAGCAAGGACGCCGGTCAGGCCGACATCAAGAAGGCCTTCCGTCGCCTTGCCCGCGAGAACCATCCTGACGTCAACACGGGGGATTCCGCCGCCGAGAAGCGCTTCAAGGAGATCAGCGAGGCCAACGAGGTCCTGTCCGATCCCGAGAAGCGAAAGGCCTACGACCAGCTCGGCGCCAACTGGCAGGCGTACCAGCAGGCCGGGGGTCCCGGCGGTGCCGCCCGTGGCAATCCCTTCGCGGGCTATGGTGGTGCGGGCGGCGCGGCCGGAGGTCCCGGGGTGCGCTTCGAGTACCGCGGCAACGCAGAGGATCTGTCCGGCTTCAGCGACTTCTTCCGCACCTTCTTCACGAGTGGCGGTATGGGTGGCCGTGGCGGGAGCGGCACGCGCGTCGACGTCGACCCCCTCTTTGGTGGCCTCGGTGGCGACAGTGGTGCCGGATATGCCGCCTCCGGCTTCGGGACGGCGTCCGCACGAGGCCGCCGGCCGGCCCCGCCCCGGCCACCGGACGCCACCGCCGACGCCACCATCAGCCTCGAGGAGGTCGCGCGTGGCACAGAGCGCCATCTCGAGGTCGGCGGCTCCACCCTCGAGGTCACGATCCCGCCGGGTGTGCGGGACGGCCAGAAGATCCGCCTCACCGGCAAGGCCGAAGGCGGCGGCAACGTCTACATCACCGTGCGCGTCAGCAAGCACCCCGTCTTCACGCGCGACGGGGCCGATCTCGCCATCGACCTCTCGCTGACCCTGGGCGAGGCACTGCTCGGCAGCGAGGTCAGCGTGCCCACGCTCAACGGCAAGAAGCTGTTGCTGAAGATCCCCGCAGGCACACAGAACGGCCGCGTCTTCCGGCTCAGCGGGCAGGGACTGCCCCGCTTCGGAGCGGATGGCCGCGGTGACCTGCGCGTGCGCACCAAGGTGGTGCTGCCCACGTTCCTCGACGAAGAGGGACGGCAGAAGGCGCAGGCCTTCATCGACCACATCGAACAATCCGACCCGCGGCGCGAGCCCGGCACCCGAACCCGCTGAACGACAAGGATGAGCCCATCCCCATGAAACTCGATCGATACACCCAGAAGGCACAGGAGGCCATCCTCGCCGCGCAGCAGCTGGCCTCCGGTGCGAACTCGCCCGTGCTCGACGTGGAGCACCTCCTTGCTGCACTGCTCGATGACCCGGAGGGCATCCCCGCGATGGTCCTGCGCCAGCTCGGTGCCGACCCAGCCGGGCTGGCCATGGAGGTCGCGGCCGTGCTCTCGCGGCGGGCCAAGATCGAGGGCGGTCAGCTGGGCCTGGACCCGCGCATGGCCAAGCTCATCGCGGCCGGCGAGGACGAGGCCACCCGCCTCGGCGACGAGTACGTCTCGACCGAGCACCTGCTGCTGGCCGCCTCACAGGCCGGCGGCGACGCTGAGCGACTGCTCGTCGAGGCCGGCGCCGGACACGAGGCCCTGCTCAAGGCGCTCGAGGGCGTGCGTGGCAGCCAGCGCGTGACCAGCGCCAATCCTGAAGGCACCTACCAGTCACTCGAGAAGTACGGCATCGATCTGACCCTCGCTGCGCGCGAGGGCAAGCTCGATCCGGTCGTGGGCCGGGACGAGGAGATCCGCCGCGTCATCCAGGTGCTCAGTCGCCGGACCAAGAACAACCCCGTGCTCATCGGCGAGCCGGGCGTGGGCAAGACCGCCATCGTCGAGGGCCTCGCCCAGCGCATCGTGCGCGGCGACGTGCCCGACGGGCTGCGTGGCAAGTCGGTCGTGGGCCTCGACCTCGGTGCGCTCATCGCCGGGGCCAAGTTCCGCGGCGAGTTCGAGGAGCGCCTGAAGGCCGTGCTCAAGGAGATCAAGGATTCCGACGGCCAGGTCGTGCTCTTCATCGACGAGCTCCACACCGTCGTGGGTGCCGGTGCGGCCGAGGGCGCCATGGACGCCTCCAACCTGCTCAAGCCGATGCTGGCGCGTGGGGAGCTGCACACCATCGGCGCCACCACCCTCGACGAATACCGCAAGTACATCGAGAAGGACGCCGCGCTCGAGCGGCGCTTCCAGCCGGTCTACGTGGACCAGCCCAACGTGGAGGAGACCATCTCCATCCTGCGTGGGCTGCGCGAGCGCTACGAAGTGCACCACGGCGTGCGCATCACCGACTCGGCCATGGTCGCGGCGGCGGTGCTCTCGAACCGTTACATCAGCGATCGTTTCCTGCCTGACAAGGCCATCGACCTCGTGGACGAGGCCGCCAGTCGCCTGCGCATGGAGATGGATTCCATGCCTGTCGAGCTCGACGAGCTGGAGCGCCGCCGTATCCAGCTGGAGATCGAGCGTGAGGCGCTCAAGAAGGAGACCGACGACGCGTCCAAGGCGCGCCTCGAGAACCTCGAACGTGAGCTGGCCGACCTCTCGGAGCGAGCCAGTGCGCTCAAGAGCCAGTGGCAGCAGGAGAAAGGTGCCATCGGGGCCCTGCGCTCGACCAAGGGCGAGCTGGAGGCAGCCGAGCACGAAGCCGAGGCCGCCGAGCGCGAGGCTGATTACGGCCGCGCGGCCGAGCTGAAGTACGGGGTGATCCCCGAGCTGCAGCAGCGGCTGGCTGCCGAGGAAGCGGCCCTGGCTGCCGACGAAGGGACTCGTCGACTGCTCAAGGAAGAGGTCGATGCGGACGACATCGCCCGCATCGTGGCCTCCTGGACCGGTATCCCCGTGGCGCGCCTGATGGAAGGTGAGCAGGCCAAGCTCCTGCACATGGAAGAACGGCTCCACGAACGGGTCGTGGGCCAGGACGAGGCCATCAGCGCGGTTTCCGACGCGGTCCGTCGAGCCCGTGCGGGACTCAAGGACCCCAAGCGCCCGATCGGCTCGTTCATCTTCCTGGGCCCGACGGGCGTGGGCAAGACGGAGACCGCGCGGGCCCTGGCCCAGTTCCTCTTCGACGACGAAGGCGCCATGACCCGCATCGACATGAGCGAGTACATGGAGAAGTACGCGGTCAGCCGCCTCATCGGCGCGCCTCCCGGCTACGTGGGCTACGAGGAGGGTGGCCAGCTGACAGAGGCGGTCCGGCGGCGGCCGTACCAGGTGATCCTGCTCGACGAGATCGAGAAGGCCCATCCCGACGTCTTCAACGTGCTGCTGCAGGTGCTCGACGATGGCCGCCTCACCGACGGCCAGGGCCATGCGGTCTCGTTCAAGGACACGGTCCTGATCATGACCAGCAACGTGGGCTCACAGGCGCTCGTGGCCGACCGGCCGGTGGGCCTCAGCGAGGCCGGGGTCGAAGAGGCGGTCACCGAGGCGTTGCGAGCCACCTTCCGGCCCGAGTTCCTCAACCGCATCGACGAGATCATCACCTTCCACAGCCTCGACCAGGCGGCGCTCGACGCCATCATCGACCTGCTGGTGGCCGACCTCGCGGCGCGACTCGAGGAGCACGAACTGGAGCTGGTGCTGACACCGGCCGCCAAGGCGCTCATCGGACGCGAGGGTGCCGACCCGCACTACGGCGCCCGGCCGCTCAAGCGAGCGGTGCAGCGGCTCCTCGAGAACCCGCTCGCGAAAGCGCTGCTCGAGGGCGCCTTCAAGCCTGGCAGCACCATCACCGCCGACGCCGACCCGGTCAGTGGCACCATCGTGTGCACCGGCTCGGAGGGCGAGTCCTTCGTGTCCGAAGCGAGCGAGCGACGTGACCCTCGCGGTGCAGCGCCCGGCGAGCCCGTCGGTGCCGGCTTGCAGCCCAGCCTGCTGGATCTGCCACCGACCGACGAGCCCGGCAAGGGCGACGGCAAGCGGCGCCTGAACTAGGGTGCCGGCCGGAGGAGGACTGGTCTCGATGACCGATAGGCTCAGGCAGGGCGCACCAGGAGGTCCGCCCCCGGCCCAACGCCGGCGGCGGTGCACCCTGCGTGGCTGAAGATCCCCGCTGGGCCGACAGCGAGCCGCGCCTCGTGGAGGTCTTGCGTGACGAGATCCTCGCGGCACCCGGGCAGCGCATCACCTTCGCGCGCTTCATGGAGCGTGCCCTCACCGAGCCGGGTCTGGGCTACTACGCCACTAGCGAGCTGCGACCCACGCGAGCCGGCGACTTCCTCACCGCGCCCGAGCTACATCCCTTCTTCGGACGTTGTCTCGGGCGCGTCGTCAGTGCAGCCTGGGAAGCGTCCGCCTCGTCGCCCTTCCGCGTGCTCGAGTACGGCGGTGGTCGTGGCACCCTGCGGAACGACGCTACCGACGGCCTCGGCTTCCATGTCGACTGGCGTCGCGCCGACCTGGCCGATCGCAGCGACGACGACGGCACTCCCGCCGACCTCGTCATCGCCAATGAGTACCTCGACGCGCTGCCGGTGCATCGACTGCGGCGCGAGGGCGAGCTGCGCGAAGCCTGGGTGGGCTGGAAGGAGGGCTGGTTCTGCGAGCTGCTGGCCGAGCCATCCACGCCGGAGCTGGCCGCCTACCTTGCGGCCGACGGGGTGGAGCTGCGCGAGGGCCAGCGGGCAGAGGTGTGCCTGGCCGCTCCCCGCTGGCTGGGCACGGCCGCAGCACGCCTCTCACCAGGCGGTGTGATCGTGGTCATCGACTACGGTCACGATGCGGCCGAGCTCTACGGCCCCCGGCGCACGGCCGGGACGCTGCTGACCTATCGCGGCCACGAGGTCGGCGACGACCCATTCGACGCGGTCGGTCACTGCGACCTCACCGCGCACGTCGACATCTCCGCTCTCGAGCGCGCCGCCGAGGCCACCGGGCTGGCGTTCATCGGCTCGACCACGCAGGGCCCCTTCCTGGCGCGGCTGGGCCTCGGCGACATGCTGGCCGAGCTGGGCCGCCGACCCGGCGTCGAGCCGCAGGCCTACCTCGACGCGCGCGCCTCGGTGGCTCGCCTGCTCGACCCGAGGCAGCTCGGCGGCTTCCGGGTGCTTGCCTGGGGCCGCCCCGCGGACGATGGCTCGGTGGCGACG
Organism: uncultured Chloroflexia bacterium; assembly: GCA_963731995.1. Lineage (GTDB taxonomy): Bacteria > Chloroflexota > Limnocylindria > Limnocylindrales > CSP1-4 > JAFMJV01. Next base: position 534,147 of record CAVSXV010000009.1, on the reverse strand, counting down.
CTGCCCGGTTTCAGCGATTCACCCTAGGCTCTGCAGGTGCACATCGAGACCGTGCGTCGGCGGCTGGCCGACCTCCCCTCTCCCCTGCCCCCGCCCCGACCGGAGATCGAAGCACACGTCCTGCGCGAGGGTCCCATGCCACCGGGCGCGCGGCGAGCCGGGCACGGTCCGGTCCGTGACGCAGCCGCCCTGGCGCTGCTCTACCCCGGCCCCGGTGGTGAAGCGCACATCGTGTTGCAGGTGCGCCCTGCGGGCGACCACGTCCACGCTGGCCAGGTGGCGCTGCCCGGCGGCAAGCGCGAGCCGGGGGACCACTTTCCCGAGGGTACGGCCCTGCGTGAGGCGGCCGAGGAGGTCGGACTCGATGTCGAGGCAGCCGGCGTGACCACCGTGGGCGTGCTCGAGACCGTGGACGTGCGCGTATCGGGCTTCTGGCTGGTGCCGGTGCTGGCGGTGGCCGAGCGGACGCCGACCTTCGTGGCCGACGAGGTCGAGACCGCGGCCATCCTGACCGTGCCCGTGCGCCACTTCCTGCCGGATGCCCCGGTCGAGCTGGTGGAAGAGGAACGTGACGGCTGGGTCCTGCGCTACGGCTACTACCCGATCGGCGGCTACCGCGTGTGGGGCGCCACCGGACGGGCCGTGGCCCAGCTCGGCGCGGTGCTGGGCGCGGAGCCGGACCGAGGCGAGCCTGCTACCAGGGCTCGCCCTCGGAAGGATCGTGGTCCTCGGGCCTGATCTGGCGGTCTGCAAGCCGCCCGCGCGCCGGTGTGAGGTCGGTCACGGTAGGCGGGTCGGCCGTCCGCGCCGAGGTGCCTTCGAGCACGACATCGGGAACCTCCACGAGGATGGCCCGCATCGTGGAGCCCTCGGTCCAGGCGCCATGGACCACGCCCGGCGGCCACTCGACAGCCTCGCCGTGGTCGATGGTCGTGCGCTCATCGCCGACCTGTACCCAGCCGCCACCGGCGACCACGATGAAGAGGCCCATATCGGGGCTCGTCTGGGGCGCGATCAGGGCACGACGCGAGAAGGCCAGCTCGGTGATGCGGGCTCGGGGGTCGGACCAGATGGTCTGGTCGGCCACGCCCCCGGTGCCCTCGCGCGGTCGGGAGCGCCGGAAACCGGGACCGAACCGCAGGACGTCCACGCCGGGTCGCTAGCGGGTCAGCGCCGCTTCTTCTTCTTGGACTTCGGCTTGGCCTTGGGACGGCCCTTCCCCTTGGAGCGGATGGTCGACTCGGCCGTGGCGTAGCGTTTCTGGCTCAGATACTGCTCACGCCGAAGGATGCTGTTGTAGGCCACGATCAACGGCGGGAAGCGGAACCAGCGGATCCAGATCATGGTGCCCACGCCGACCACGATGGTGCCCAGGACGAACACGAAGTAGAAGGCGAAGATCGAGTAGACCAGCAGCAGGCCGAAGACGGCCAGGCCGGTCCAGAACAGCCACTCGTTGAGGTTGACCAGGGGCGGGTGGCGCCGCAGCCGGCGCGTCTGGACGTTGTAGAGCACGATCGTGCCCACGAGGAAGACCAGCGCCGCGATGGTGATCGGGTAGAACAGGTCCGGGAAGCTGTCGGGGTTGAACCCGCCCGCGAGGAAGAGCGAGTCAAGGATGCTCTGGTTCACGTGGTCGAGGGTAGCAAGGCAGCGCGTGGCGCGCACAGCGACCAGACACGTCGTGGATATACTCGGTCTCCCGCGCGGCGAACCTGTTGGCTCGCGTGGCAACGAGGGAGGAGAAGGCCGAGTGCGAGCCCTGCTCTCGGTCGCGGATCGCGCCGGTGTCGCCGATCTCGCGCGCGAGCTGCTTGACCAGGGGATCGAGGTCTATGCCACTGAAGGCACACGGACGGAACTGTCCGGGGCCGGCGTGGAAGTCTCCGCTGTCTCCGAGCTGACCGACGTGGAGGACCTGCTCGGCGGCCAGGTCAAGACCTACCACCCGCAGGTCTACGCGGGCATCCTGGCACGCCGCCACGTGCCGGAGGACCTCGAGGACCTGGTCCGACACGGCATCGGCGCGATCGACATCGTGGTCGTCAGCATCCGGCCGTTCGCGCCCCAGGTGGGCCGGCGGGTGGTGGCCATCGACGAAGCGGTCGAGATGATCGATGTCGGCGGCCTCTCGCTGCTGGCTGCGGCCGCGCGGAACTTCGGGGGTGTGGCCGCTGTGTGCGACCCGGCTGACTACCCTGTGCTCCTCGATGAGATCCGCCGGCACGGAGCCGTTTCGGCCGAGGTACGCCAGCGCCTGGCGGCCAAGGCCTTCGGGGCCCTGGCCGCCTACCAGGGCGAGGTCGCGGCCTACCTCGACCACATCGGTGGAACGCGCTTCCCCGAGCAGTTGAGCATCGTGCTGCGCAAGGAGCGCGACCTGCCGTACGGGGAGAACCCACAGCAGCGCGGCGCCTTCTACCACGAGACGACGCACCGCTCGCGCTCGCTCGCTGACGCCGAACAGGTCCAGGGACCCGAGCCGACCTTCAACGACCTCATCGACCTCAACGCCGCCTACCGCATGGCGTCCGACTTCGCCTCGCCCACCTGCGCCATCGCCAAGCAACGCACACCGGTGGGCCTGGCCTCGAGTGATGAGACCCTGGAGGCCTATCGGTGTGCCCTCGCGGGTGACCCCGTGACCGCCTATGGCGCGGTCGTGGCCTTCAACCGCGAGGTCGACGAGGCCGTCGCTCGTGAGCTGGTGCTCAACCCCTACGAGGGCGTGGCCGCGCCGGCCTACACCGCAGGCGCGGTGGCCTTGCTCTCGCGGCGCCCGGAGCTGGCCGCGCTGAAGGTGCCGCCACCACCACCCGAAGGCCTCTCGGACTACGGCATCGCCGAGCTCGACTTCCACCGCATCGAGGGCGGCCTGCTGGTGGAGACGAAGGACGCGCTCGAGCTCGATCACTCGCAGCTGAACGTGGTCACTCGTCGCCGGCCGACGCTCGAGGAGCTGACCGACCTGATGTTCGCCTGGCGGGCCGTGCGCCACGTGACCAGCCTCGCGGTGGTGGTCGCCAAGGGCGCGCAGCTGGTGGGCGTGGGGGCCGGCCAGTCGAGCCGCCTGACCGCGACCGAGATCGCCCTGCACCGGGCGGCCGACCGCGCCTCGCGGTCGGTGCTGGCGTCCGACGCCTACTTCCCCTTCGGCGATGCCATCGCGCTCGCGGCCGAGCGTGGCGTGACGGCCATCATCCAGCCGGGCGGATCGGTGCGCGACGAGATGGCCATCGAGATCGCGGACCGTCACCACCTGGCCATGGTCTTCACCGGGCGGCGCCACTTCCGTCACTAGCGCAGCGGCCGGCGACGCAAAGTGGGCGGCTGGGCCATACTCCGCGCCGTGGTCCAGCACAGCCGACACTCCTTGACCTCGCGCGCTGCCTCGTCGCTGTTGCTGGCGCTGACGGTCCTCCTCGTCGTGACCATGGCGGCCTCGGCCCAGGACGAGCCTGCGAGCCGGCCGGACATCGTGGTCATCTACCTCGACGACGTGGATCCCCACGACGCCCGCCTGTGGAAGAACCCCAAGCGCACGCCAACGCTCTCGTCGATGTTCGCCAAGGCCGGGGTGCAGTTCACCAACGCGGTCAGCGAGACACCGCTGTGCAGCCCCGGTCGCGCGTCCACGCTCACCGGCCGCCATACGGTCAACCACGGCGTGACCGACAACGTGACGGCGCCCTTCGACCCGCGCGTGACCATCGCCACGGAGCTGCGCGAAGCCGGGTACCACACGTCGTTCGTGGGCAAGTACCTCAACAAGCTGCGCGACGAGGTCAAGCCTCACCAGCTCAAGCGTTACGCCAGGGGTTGGGACGACTTCGACATCATCTACGAGAACAACGGCAAGTTCTTCGACTACACGATGTGGTCGCCCGACGGGGGGCGCAAGCAGTACGGCGCCGGCAAGTCCGACCACAGCACGCTGGTGGCCAAACGCGAGCTCGTGAAGGACATCAAGGCAGCACCGGACGATCAACCGCTGTTCGCGTTCGCCAGCATCTTCGACCTGCACCAGCCCAACCTGCCGGCGCAGAAGTACGAGAACGCCAAGTCCTGCCGCAACATCGAACCCTGGACCCCGCCCAGCTTCGACGCCAGTGTGAAGGGCAAGCCGAAGTGGGTGCGCCAGTTCGGCAAGCCATCCGAACGCTGGTGGACCGGCAAGATGCAAACCTACTGCGAGGAGATGCTGGCGGTCGAGGAGCTCACCAAGGCCGTGGTCAACGCGCAGAAGAAGCGCGGCCGGCACGAGGACACGGTCTATATCTTCACCGCCGACAATGGCGTGGCCTGGGGCATCCACCGCCTGCCGCAGCGCAAGGGCGTGCCCTACGCGACCCCTGTCCCGCTCGTCTTCAGCTCACCGGCGCGCTGGGGTGATGTCGTGGTCGAGATCGACGAGGTGGTGAGCAACATCGACCTCGCGCCTACTATCTGCGCCATCGCCGGTTGCGAGATGGGTCCCTTCAGGGAGGGCCCGGAGGCGGCGGATGGGCTCTCCCTGGTACCACTGCTGGCGGGCGAGAGCGACCACCTCGGACGGACGGTCGTGCGCGAGGAGCGCAGTGGCCCGTACAGCAACGAGAAGATTCCGACCTTCGAGGCCATCCGGACCACGGCGCAGCATCCGCTGGGACGCTGGCACTACATCGAGTGGGAAACCGGCGAGCGCGAGCTGTACGACTCGGTGGATGACCCCTGGGAACTGACGAACCTGGTCAAGGACGAGGCCTACGCGGACGTCGTGGACCAGCTGGCCGCCGACCTCGAGGCCGAGTTCCGCGGCGCGGCCGACGGAGACGCCGCCTAGGCCAGCCATTCATCGTCCCAGGTCGCGCCAGCGGCCACTGCGCCCGTCCCACTCCCCCACCGGTTCGACCGCGTCGGGGCCTTCGGAAACCTGGGCGCGAGCCTGCGCCTGGGCGACACTCTGCCCCCAGCCGGGCGGACGCAGCCCAGCGGCCAGATCAGCCAGGGGCGCCAGCACGAACGATCGTTCGGCAGCTGATGCGTGGGGCACGTCCAGCCACTGGACCGCACCCCTGGCGGGGTCGGCGCTGCGAGCCGACGCCGCGCGCTCCACGTGGATCTCGGCATCACCGAAGAGCAACAGGTCGAGGTCGATCTCGCGCGGGCCCCAGCGCTCGCGCCGCACCCGGCCCATGGCCCGCTCGAGGCCCTTGAGCGCCACCAGCAGCGCCATGGCGCCCTCGCTCGGCGTGGCCCCCGCTGGAGCCTGCAGCGCCACGACCGCGTTGAGGAAGTCGCCTTGCGCGACCGGCCCGACCGGCCTGGTGCGGTACAGCCGCGAGACACCGGCGAGGGCACAACCGGGCAGCTCCGAGAGCGCCGAGATCGCCCGTTCGAGCGTCTCCCGAGGGGCGCCCACGTTGGCGCCGAGGCCGATGTAGGCAAGGACCTGTTGCTCCATCGCTGCAGTGTCACATGGTGAGACCGCCTGCTGCGGTAACATCCACCCGCGCTCGTTACGTTCCCGAAGCGCGTCTTCGGGCCGCGAGCGTCGATTGATCACGCGGCTCACGAGGAACCGTATTTGACCGCTCCGCTTTGGTACGTGCTCGGCTTCGTCTTCGCGGGGTTCAGCTTCGTCTTCCTGACCATCGGCCTGGCCTGGCTCATCTCGCACCGGCACCGCGGTGACGAGCACAAGGGCCTGCCCTACGAGTCGGGCATCGACACCTTCGGCGACACGCACGGCCGCTTCGGACTCTCGTTCTACCTCTATGCCCTGCTCTTCGTGGCCTTCGATATCGAGGTCCTGTTCATCGCGCTGTGGGCGCTCGTCTTCGACGACGTGCTCACCGGTGGCTTCGTGGGCATGCTCATCTTCGTGGGCATCATGGAGCTCTCGGTGCTCTACGCCGCTCGGAAGGGACTGCTGACGTGGAAGTGAAGAAGACGGGGGCCGCTGCGACGACCAGGAAGACCAACAAGCGTGGCGCGATCGTGATGCCCAACAGCACCTGGACGCCGGCCGATCCGGCCGCCTATGGCGGCCAGCCCGCCAGCATCGATCACCTCAAGGAGCTGGAGTTCGCCGAGAAGGGCGACAACGGCCGCTGGGGTGCGCTCGACGTGGTGCCCACGACGGCCGATCTGCTACTCGACTACGTGCGGGCCAACAGCCTCTGGCCCTTGCTCTCGGGGCTCGCCTGCTGCGCCATCGAGATGATGTCGTCCGCTACGCCCGTCAACGACATGGACCGCTTCAACATGTTCCCCTTCCGGGCCTCGCCGCGGCAGGCGGACGTGCTCATCGTGGCCGGCACGCTCACCACCAAGATGGCCGGCCCACTCATCCGCCTGTGGGAGCAGATGCCCGAGCCCAAGTGGGCTGTGGCCATGGGGGACTGCACCTGTTCGGGTGGTCGCTACAAGCGCTCGTACTCGACCGTCGAAGGCATCGACCGCATCATGCCGGTCGATATCTATGTGCCCGGCTGCCCACCACGGCCGGAGGGGCTCATCTACGGGATGATGAAGCTGCAGCAACTCGTCGTCGAACGCCGAGGTCAATGGAAGGACCGCAAGGTCGGCCCGACCGTGCCCGACGGCGTCTAGCCCAGCAGGAGTCGAACCACGGACACGCGCATGCTCGCCCAGCTCGACGAACGCCTCGGTCATCATCTGGTGGTGCCCGCCGAACCGATGGGCGACACCATCGAGCTGGTCGTCCGTCCCGCAGACCAGACGGCCGTCATGCGCACGCTGCGCGACGACGGCGACCTGCGCTTCGAACTGCTGGCTGACATCTGTGGCGTCGATACGGGCGTGACGATGCAGGTCGTCTACCACCTCTGGTCACCCCTTTCGAGCGACTGGGTGCGGGTCATCACCGATGGCCTGTCGCGGGACGACCCGCGTGTCCCATCGGTGACGCAGCTGTGGCCTGGGGCCGAGTGGGCTGAGCGCGAGGCCTACGACATGTTCGGCATCGAGTTCGAGGGCAACCGCGACCTGCGGCGCATCTTCATGCCCCCCGACTACCTGGCCTTCCCGCTGCGCAAGGACTTCGCCATGCCCGACGATGCTTCTCGGGCGCCGGGAGAGGGCATCCGTCCGATGGAGACCCCCATGACCCCGGCTGAGGTCCGCGCGCGGCCGGCCATCCGCACCAGTGCCGGAGCGGGCGCCCTGCTCGGGGCCGACGGTGAGCTGCTGGCCGTGACGGCCGCGGCGGGCGACGAGTCAGCGGCGATCACCGGGGGCAAGGAGCCGGCATGACCACCGACCGCGAGCGGGTCCGCTCCCTCGACGATCCCGAGCTGATGGTCCAGACGCCGGCCACCATCTACGACGCCATCCCGCCGCTCCCGCCGCGCACCGAGCGCGAGGCCGAGTTCTACCAGCTCGCGGACGGGGAGATGTTCCTCAACCTCGGGCCGCAGCACCCGTCGACCCACGGTGTGCTGCGCGTGGTCCTGAAGATCGACGGCGAACGCATCATCGATATCGACCCGGTCCTGGGCTATCTGCACCGCGGTGTCGAGAAGATCTGCGAGCACGGCGACTGGCACCATGCCATCAGCAACACCGATCCACTCGAGTACGTGGCCTCGATGTTCAGCGAGTCACTGCCGGTCCTGACCGGTGAGAAGCTGCTGGACCTCGAGGTACCGCGCCGGGCCGACTACATCCGGGTCCTGGCCTGGGAGCTCAACCGCATCGCCAGCCACGCCCTGTTCGTCGGCTGGCTGGCACTGGACCTCGGCGGCATCACGCCCATCCTCTACGGCTTCGGTGAGCGCGATGAGATCGTGGAGATGCTGGCGGCCCTGACCGGGCAGCGGGTGCTCTTCAACTACATGCGCATCGGCGGCGTCAATGCGGACCTCACCCACGACTTCCTAAGCCGCATCGGCGACTGGATGAGCCGGGCCGGCGCCCGCATCGACGACCAGGCTGCGCTCTTGAACGAGAACGAGATCTTCGTGAACCGGACCAAGGGACTCGGCGCCATCGGTCGCGACATGGCCCTGGGACTGGGCATGTCCGGACCGCCGTTGCGGGCCACGGGCGTGCCCTTCGACGTGCGGCGGGCGCATCCCTACAGCGTCTACCCGGAGCTCGAGTTCGACATCCCCGTGCGCACCGACGGCGACTCGTACGCCCGCTATCTGCTGCACATCGATGAGATCAAGCAGTCGATGCGCATCATCGACCAGGTGCTCCACCAGATGCCCGACGGCCCGATCATGGCCAAGCTGCCGCGCCTGCTGCGCATCCCGCCGGGGCGGGCGTTCGCGGCGCTCGAATCCCCGCGCGGCCAGTACGCGGCCTACGCGGTCAGCGATGGCTCCGACCAGCCCTTCCGCTTCCGCATCCACGACCCCTCGTTCTTCAACCTGCAGGCCGTGGGCCCACTCTCGAAGGGACAGGTACTGGCCGACATCATGGCCATCATGGCCAGCCTCGACCCGGTCATGGGCGGTATCGATAAGTGAGCACCGCGACCACCCCCCAGAGCGGTGTGACCCTCACCGGCAAGGTCATCCTGGGGCTCATCGCCCTCGTGGTCGTGGCCGCCGTGGGGTTCCTGCTGTTGTGGGTCAGCGGCGTCGGCGACTCGCTCGTCGGGTGGGTCGTCGACACCGGCGAGGCCAACATCGAGATCCTGCGCTTCCTGGCCGCGGCCACGGGCGTGCTCCTGTTCACGGTACCGGCAGCGTTCGTGATCATCTACATGGAGCTCAAGATCATCGCCCAGATGAACCTGCGCGTGGGCCCCGATCGGACGGGCCCGTGGGGCGCCCTGGCCTCGCTGATGGCCGGCCTGAAGGTGCTCTCCAAGGAGGATTACACCCCGCGTGGCGCAGACGTTCCAGTCTTCACCCTGGCGCCGGCGGTGACCTTCCTGGCCTCCGTGCTGACCCTGCTGGTCATCCCCTTCGCGCCGGGCATGATCGGCTACGAGATGGAGCTCGGGCTCATCTACTTCTTCGCCGCCTCGGGCATCGGGGTGGTGGGGCTGATGATGGCCGGCTGGTCGAGCTTCAACAAGTACTCGTTGCTCGGCGGGATGCGGGCCGCGGCCGCGGTCATCAGCTACGAGCTGCCACTCATCCTGGGCACCTTCGGCGTGGTCCTGCTCGCGGGCACGCTCAACCTCGGCACCATCGTGGAGAACCAGTCAGGCTGGGCCTGGAACTGGTATGCCTTCCAGCAGCCGCTGGCGCTGATCATCTTCTTCATCGCTGCGACCGCGGAGGCCGGTCGCACGCCCTTCGATTACACGGAGGCGGACTCGGAACTGGTGGCCGGGTTCGCGACCGAGTACAGCGGCATGCGCTTCGGCTTCTTCTTCTTCGCCGAGTACGTCAACGTCTTCATCCTGAGCGCCCTCACCGTCACGCTCTTCCTCGGCGGGTACCACCTGGGCGTGGATATCGATCCCATCCTCTCCTGGGCCGGGATCGAGACGCCGGTCGTGCTGTCGAACGTCGACCCGGGCTCGCTGGGCCCGTGGCTGCTGGCCATCCCGCTGTTGGTGCCGGCAGTGCTGACCCTGGCCCTGACCGGGCTGCTGTGGATGCTCAAGTCGTCCTGGGGCTTCCTCAAGTCACTACTGGTCGGCTTCGTGCTGGCCAACTTGATCGTCGGCGGTCTGCTCAGCCTGTGGGCCATCTTCAGCTTCGAGGCGCTGCTGGGTATCCTCGTCTTCTTCGGCAAGTCGTTCGCGCTGGTGGCACTGTTCGTGCTGATGCGTGCGACCTACCCGCGCGTGCGCATCGACCAGATGATGAACTTCGCCTGGAAATGGCTGATGCCGGCAGCCCTGCTGAACATCTTCGTCACCGCGGGCGCCATCATCATCGTCAGGGAGTACTTCTCGTGAGGACCGACCGGATCCCCGGCCTGGCCATCGTCAAGGGCATGATCTTCGCCGTCCGGCAGGTCTTCCGCCCCAACCTCACGGTGCGCTACCCCGAAGAGCTCAACGACATCAGCCCGCGCCACCGCGGCCGGCTCATCCTCGTCTATGACGAGGCCGGTGCGCTCAAGTGCGAGACCTGCTTCCAATGCGCGCAGGCCTGTCCCGTCGAGTGCATCGACATGGGGGGCGTGGACACGCGCGACCGCTACCACGTGCACTGGGGTGCCGCCGAGCAGTACGCCGAGCGGCGCGAGGAGTCGGCCCTGCGCCGCTCCGGTCGGCCCGTGCCCGACCGCGCCTTCGAGCCCTTCGAGCGCATCGAGCTTGGGCCGGTCGACGAGATCCTCGCCGCTGCCAAGTACAAGCCGACCAGCTCGCTGGCCATGCTGGAGGCGGTGCAGGGCAGCTACGGGCACCTGCCGGTCGCGGCGCTGCAGCACATCGCTCACCAGACCGGCGCCAACTACGCGGAGCTCTACGGCATGGCCACCTCCTATCCGCACCTGCACTTCGAGCCGCCGGTTGGTCACATCGTGCGCATCTGCCGCTGCGCGAGCTGCACGCTGCTGGGTGGTGGCCGCGTGCTGGCTGCGTTCCGCGAGCACCTCGGCACCGACGTCGGTGGCGTGAGCCCGGACGGGGCCGTGCGCCTCGACGCCACCGAGTGTGGTGGGGCCTCCGAGGGCAGCGCCTACGTCGAGGTCGACGGCGAGCCGCTGCCCAAGTCCAGCCCTCAAGATGCCGCCGTGATCGCGGCCGCGTTGCGCGCCAACGTGCCGCAGGGGGAGGCCGCATGAGCCTGCCGATGCTCGCGGGCGCGGCCGACTGGCCGCAGATCCTGCTGGCCCGTGCCGCCGACGGTGTGGTCGCCGACCTCGCCGAGGCAGAGGCTGGCGGCGCCTGGCAGGCCTATCAGCGCGCGACCGGCGAGCTCTCGCCCGAAGCCGTCATCCACACGGTCGCCGAATCCGGCCTCCGTGGTCTCGGCGGAGCCGGGTACCCCGCCGGCGCCAAGTGGCGCGATTGCGTCTCCCAGTCCGATCCGGTCCACTACGTCGTGGCCAACGGCTTCGAGGCTGACCCCGGCGCCCAGCTCGACCGGACGCTCATGGAACGTGACCCACACCTGGTCGTGGAGGGCGTCGCCATCACGGCCTGGGCCGTCGGCGCCGAGAGCGCCATCATCGCGGTCTCGACGTCGGCGCCCGTGGCAGCCGAGCGTCTGCGCGGGGCCATCGAGGAAGCTGAGGCGGCCGGCTACATCGGCCGCTCGGCCGACGGCCGGGTCCTGCTGATCGAGGTGCGCGAGGTGACCGGCTCGTTCGTGGTCGGTGAGGAAACGGTGTTGCTGCGAGCCCTCGAGGGCAAGCGCGCCCAGCCCGACCAGCGGCCGCCCTTCCCCACCCGGGCAGGCCTGTGGGGTGCGCCCACCGTGGTCAACAACGTCAAGACCCTCGCGAGCGTGCCCTGGATCGTGGCCAACGGGGCTGGCGCCTATGCCTCGCTGGGCACGGCCGAAGCACCCGGCACCACCCTGCTGCAGCTGGGTGGCTCGGTGAAGACGCCGGGCATCGTGGAGGTCCCCTTCGGGGCGACGCTGCGCGAGGTCATCGACGGCCCTGGCGGCTCATCGAAGGGCAAGCTGAAGGCTGTGCTCGTGGGTGGCCCGACCGGCGGCTTCCTGCCCCCCGAGGCGCTGGACACGCCCCTGACCCACGAGGCTCTGCGCGAAGGCTGGCGCGCTCGCAGGTTCGGGCACGCTGCTGGCCCTCGACGAGAGCGCCTGCATCGTGGACGTGGCCACGCTCATGACGCGCTACCTCAACGACAACGCCTGCGGCAAGACCATCCCCTGCCGCATCGGGACCCGCCGCATGGCCGAGCTCGGCAGAGCCATCTGCTCCGGCCACGCGCGCCCGAGCGATGCAGCCCTCCTGGGTGACCTCGCCGCCGACGTCCGAGCCGCGGCCCTCTGCGGCCTCGAGGCCGACGCCTCCAACCCACTCCTGAGTGGGATGCGATACTTCGCGCCTGAGTTCCAAGCCCACACCGAGCGCGGCGAGTGTCCGGCCGGTGTCTGCCAACCCATCCGCCTAGCTGGTGCCGTGCCGTCATGACCGACACCCTGCCCGAGATCATCCACCAGCCGCCGAGCCAGTCGCCCGACGAGGCCGCTGAGCGCCTGCTCACGACCCAGTCGCCGCAGCGACGCCTGGCCGCGGCCGCCTTCGAGGTCGAGATCGACGGCCGCACCCTGACCGCTCGCGAAGGCCAGACGGTCCTCGACGTCTGTCGCGATGCCGGCATCGAGGTGCCCACGCTGTGCTACGAGCCCAAGCTGCCAGGCTTCGGCGCCTGTCGCATGTGCGTGGTCGAGGTCGAGGGCGAGGACCAGCCGCCGATCTCCTGCTCCCGCGAGGCCGAAGCGGGCATGGTGGTACGCACGCAGACCGAGCGTCTGCGCGAGATCCGCAAGACGAACCTCGAGCTCATCTTCAGCGACCACAACGCCTACTGCCTGCCGCCCTGCCAGAACAAGTGCCCCAGCCACATCGACATCCCGGGCTTCCTCAAGGCCAACACCGAAGGTGACTTCACCGAATCGGCGCGGGTCTTCAAGCGCACCATCCCGTTCCCCTCGGTGCTGGGCCGCGTCTGCCCTGCCCCCTGCGAGGAGCACTGCCGGCGCGACGAGGTGGAGGAGGCCATCGCCATCCGCGATAGCCACCGTTACGCGGGCGACCAGGTGCTCAAGGCCCAGGCGGCCGGCGTCAAGCCACCCCTGCCCTTCGACCAGCAGCCGCCCACCGGCAAGCGGGTCGCTGTCATCGGTTCCGGGCCTACCGGCATGTCCGCGGCCTACTATCTCGCGCTCGACGGCCACGAGGTCACCGTCTACGAACGTGATCCCGAGGCCGGCGGCATGCTGCGCTATGGCATCCCCGAATACCGCCTGCCCAAGGACCGCGTGCTCGAGCCCGAGTACGAGGCCGTGTGGGGACTGGGCGCGAAGCTGGTCACGGACGCGGAGCTGGGCGTCGACTTCACTGTCGACGACCTTCAGAACCAGGGCTTCGATGCGGTGCTGGTGGCTATCGGCTGCTACGACACCAACAAGCTGGGCATCCCCGGCGAAGACGCGGACGGTGTCATCGACGGCCTCGAGTATCTGCGCATCGCCACGCTCGGACTACCCTATCCGGACCACCGGGGCAAGCGCGTCGTGGTCATCGGTGGTGGCTTCACCTCCATGGACTGCTCGCGCACCTCGGTGCGGCAGGGCTGTACGGAGGTCACCCTCGTCTACCGCCGTGACATGAAGGACATGCCCGCCGCCGATGAGGTCCACGAGATGCTGGAGGAGGGCGCCCGCGCCATCTTCCAGGCCTCGCCCACGCGCGTCGTCACCGACAAGGACGACAAGGTCACGGGCGTCGAGTTCCAGCGCATGGCACTGGGCGAGCCGGACGCCTCGGGCCGCCGCCGCCCGCAGCCGGTCGAAGGAACCGAGTTCATCATCGACTGCGATCGTGTGCTGCTGGCCATCGGCCAGGGCCCCGAGCTCACGTGGCTCGAGAACGGCGCCGAGGGCATCGAGAAGACCAAGCGCTCGCGGCTCGATGCAGACGCGGTCACCTTCGGCACCGGCCGCAGGGGTGTCTTCGGCGCCGGCGACGTGCGCACCGGCGCGGCCACCGTGGTCGAAGCCATCGCGGAGGGCCGGCGCGCGAGCTACGCCATCGACGCCTATCTCCAGGGCCAGGACCTCGACGAGATCCGCACGCGCCAGACGCTGGCCGAGCCGCAGCCCGAGTTCCTCTCCATCGTGCCCTACACCAGCGAGGTGAAGGAGCCGCGCATCCGCCTCAAGTCCATGCCGGCCGAGGAGCGCAACGACTCGTACGTCGAGTACGAGATCCCCTACACCGCAGAAGAGGCCATGTCCGAGTCGGCGCGCTGCCTGCAGTGCACCTGCGAGGCCATCGGCTACTGCGACCTGCGCCGACAGGGCATCGAGTACGGCACCACGCTGCGGACGCTCGAGCCCAAGCGCACCGGCCTGTCGTTCCGCAGCGTCAGCGAGAACCGCTTCACCGGCGTCAACCACGACTACATCCGCGACGACAGCCACGCCTTCATCCTGCGCGAGCCGTCGCGCTGCATCGACTGTGGCCGCTGCTCCAACGTCTGCCGAGAGGTCGTGGGCGCGGCCTGCTACGACTTCATGCGCACCGGCTTCGATACGCTCGTGACGACGCCGCTGGACATGAGCCTCAACACCACGCCCTGCGTTTCCTGCGGCCGTTGTGCGGAGACCTGCCCGACCGGCGCGCTGATGCCCAAGCCGCGCGTGCTCGAGAAGTACGAGGTCGACGAGTCACGCTGCATCCTGTGCGGCATCTGTGTCGATGCCTGCCCCTATGACGCGCTCCGCTGCGGGCCCGACTTCGAGCTTGCCCATGACTCGCGCGAGGAACCCCAGATCGACCTCATCGCCATGGCCGCGATCGATCGTGACACCGAGATCACCTCCATCCGCCGCGAACGTGATTGGCTCAGCCGAGCCCAGGCTGACGGTCGCGACGTCCCGCACGAGCGGCTGCTGCCCATGCTGCCGCCGGGCCTGGCCGGGAACGGCTCGAAGGGGAACGGCAGCTCTGGGTCCATGACCGACCCCGCGACCGGCGCCCGTGGCGGCGGCGCAGCGTCGGTCCACCACAAGTAAGCGACAGGGGGTTCGAAAAGAGGGAGTGGAGCTACCGGAGGCGGTCCCGTATCTCGACTGGCGCTGGGATGACCTGATCTTCCTGCTGCTGGCCGGAGTGATGCTGGGCTCCGCGCTGCTCGTCGTGCTCGGCCGGGACATCATCCGGTCGGCACTGTGGCTCATCCTGTCCTTCGCCGCCCTGGCCGGCATCTACGGGCTGCTCGGTAGCGCCTTCCTGGCCATCAGCCAGGTGCTCACCTACGTGGGCGCGATCGCGGTGCTCATCCTCTTCGCGGTGATGATCACGCAATCCAAGCGGGGAACCACCAGGCTCGTCTTCAATCGCCAGTGGTGGGTCGGCGCCCTCGCGGCCATCGTGCTCGTCCTGCTCATGGCCCTGAGCATCATGCTCACCGAGTGGAACGTCACGAGCGAGGTGCAGGTCGCCGAGGCGCGCGAGGTCGCCCTGACCATCTACGGAGACTACATGTTCGCCTTCCTGGCGCTCGGTGTGCTGCTGCTGGCCGGCGTCATCGGCGGGCTCTACCTGGCCAAGCGCGACGACGACATGCCTGAGACGAACAGCCCGCTCCGGGCCAAGCGTGACGGGGAGGAGGGCGCATGAGTAGCCCTGTGTCAACCCTAGGCTGCTTCGGCAGCGTGTCGCACGGCCTGGAGGGCGCGGTGTCGGGCGGGCTCGTAGGCGGTGTCATCCTGCCAGCAGCGCCAGATCACGCCGAGCCAGGCGCGAGCCAGGATGCGGGTCGCGTGGGGGTGGTCCTTGCCCCTGGCGATGGCGTCGTCGTAGAGCCTCGCGGCCCAGGGGTTGGCGCGTCTGGAGTCGGCGGCGAAGTCGCAGACGGCGTCGCGAAGCTCCTTGTCGACCGCCCAGCGGAACGTGACGGCTCGATGCTTGCCGGACTGTCTGGTCGAGGGGGCGACGCCGGCCAGACAGGCCAGGGATGCGGCGTCGGGGAACCGGGCGCGGACGTCGCCGATCTCGGCGAGCAGCCGGGCGGCGCGGACGGTACCGCTCCGGGGCAGGGACCGGAAGATGTGGGCGTCGGCGTGGAGGGCGAGTTGCTCGCTGATCTGCGCCTCGAGGGCGCCGATCTGCCCGACCAGGCCGTCGAGCACGGTGAGCAGGGCGCGGGTGACGTGGGCCCGGGCGGCACCGTCGGGTCCGATCGGGCCCCGGGGTGCACCCTGCAGCCGGGCATGGAGCTCGGCGGGATCCTTGCGCCCGCAGTAGCCGACGCTGGCCAGCCAGGCCGCCAGCCGCCTGGCGGAGAGCCAGTCGGCACGTTCCTGGGAATCGAAGCGGGCCAGGAAGGCCAGACTGATCGGCGAGTCCAGCTCCCTGAACAGGCCGACCGCGCCGGGGAAGGTGCCCTGCAGGTGGGCGCGCAGCTGGTTGCACACCGCGACGCGGTGCTTGACCAGGTCGCGACGGGCCCGCACGGTGGCGCGCAGGGTCCGGGTGGCCTCGGTGTCCTGGCGTCAGCGGCCGGAGCCGGGCCCGGTCGGTGCGCAGGGTGTCCGCGAGCACGAAGGCGTCGAAGCGGTCGTCCTTGTTGCCGGCCGAGCCGTAGCGCGAACGAAGGCCCTTGAGCTGGTTGGGGCTGATCACGATGACGGTCAGGCCGGCGTCCAGCAGGGCCTCGACCACCGGGCCGTCGCCTCGCTCGATGGCGACCTCGGCCACGCCATGGCCCGCCAGGAACCGCACCATGGCCCGCAGGCCCGCGGCGGTGTGCTCGACGCGCTCGCGGGCGAGCTGGCGGCCAGCGTCGTCGACGACGGCCACGGCATGGTCAGCGCTGGCCCAGTCGACGCCACCGGTGACGGCGACGACGGGCTGGTCGGGCGAATCACTACTCGGAGTGGTGCTGGCAGACTTCATGTCAGCCTCCTCGCTGCTGATCCCAGTGGGGAGGCACCCGCATCTCGGTGCCGGGACGCATCTGCCTGTCAGCTCACTGATCGGCGCTCCCGGCCGGTGATGGCCATGGCGCACAGCCCTGTCGACGGTCACTACGCCCCGGGTGACCGCCGGGTCCTGCAGGACTCATGCTGGACCTCGAGGGTTCGAGCGAGCAGGGCAGTGACCCAACGGCACCTCGGGTGCATCGGCAGTCGATCTGTGACCACCGACAGGAAGAGGGTGCACCAGTGAGCCAGTCGCTCGAGGCCTACCTCATCCTCGCGGTCCTGCTCTTCGGGATCGGCACCTTCGGCTTCCTGGCCAAGCGCAACGCCATCGCCATGCTGATGTCCATCGAGCTCATGCTCAACTCGGTCAACCTGGCCATCATCGCCTTCGGTGCCTTCACGCCCGAGCTGGCGGCCCAGGCATCGACCATCGCGCTCTTCGTCATCGCGGTCGCGGCCGGTGAGGCCACCGTCGGCCTGGCCCTCGTCATCGCCATCTACCGCAACCGCAGGACGCCGCTCGTGGACGAGTACGCGTCGATGAAGGAGTAGCGGCAGGTGGATCTGATCTTCAACGCCGAGGCCGCGGGGAGCGGGGCCGGGCACGCGGAGGAAGCGCTGCAGCTGGTGCCGGCCAGTAGCGAGCAGCAGCTGATGCTGCTGGCCGTCCTGTTCATCCCGCTCATCGGCTTCCTGCTCACCGGCCTGCTCGGTCGCCGCATGGGCGAGCGCCCCTGGATCATCTCCATCTCGGCCGTGCTCATCTCCGCGGCGCTGGCAACGATCCTGGCCTTCTCAGCGCTCACGTCCGCCGATCCAGTGCGCTACGGCTTCACGCTCTACACCTGGATCCCCGTCGGCGACCTGCAGGTCGACTTCGGCTTCCTCTTCGACAACCTCACCGCGGTGATGGTCATCGTGGTCACCTGGATCGGCTCGCTGGTGCACATCTACAGCATCGGCTACATGGAGCACGACGAGTCCAAGTGGCGCTTCTTCGCCTATCTGAACCTGTTCATGTTCTCGATGCTGCTGCTGGTCATGGCCGACAGCTACCTCGTCATCTTCGCGGCCTGGGAGCTGGTGGGTCTCTCGAGCTACCTGCTCATCGGCTTCTGGTACAAGAAGCGGGCTCCGGCCCTGGCTTCGAAGAAGGCCTTCCTGGTCAACCGCGTGGCCGACCACGGCTTCCTCGTCGGCATCATGGGTGTCTTCCTCATCACCGGCACCATGAACGTGCTCCAGTCGTTCGAGCTGATGCCGTGGTCGGAGACCGAGTGGTGGATCGTCGACATCGTCATCCTGCTGCTCTTCGTGGGCGCCGCCGGCAAGTCCGCCCAGTTCCCCTTCCACGTCTGGCTGCCCGACGCGATGGAGGGCCCCACTCCGGTCAGCGCCCTCATCCATGCCGCGACCATGGTCAACGCCGGCGTCTACTTCATCGCCCGCACCTCGCCCATCTTCGCGCTCGCGCCCGAGACCATGCTGCTGGTGGCCAGCATCGGCATCTTCACCGCCATCCTGGCGGCCTCGATCGCGCTGACCCAGAAGGACATCAAGAAGGTCCTCGCCTACTCCACGCTGAGCCAGCTGGGCTACATGTTCGCAGCGCTCGGCGTGGGTGCCTGGGTCGCGGCCATCTTCCACCTCATGGCGCACGGCTTCACCAAGGGCCTGCTCTTCCTCGGCTCGGGCTCGGTCATCCATGCCGTCCACGAAGAGCAGGACATGGACAAGATGGGCGCACTGCGCAAGAAGATCCCCATCACCCACTGGACCTTCCTCATCGCCGCACTCTCGCTCTCGGGCATCCCCCCGCTGGCCGGCTTCTTCTCCAAGGACGCCATCCTCGGTGAGTCGTTCATCTTCGGCTGGACACCGGTGTTCGCCATCGGCCTGGTCGTGGCCGGCATGACCGGCTTCTACATGTTCCGACTCATGGGCAAGACGTTCTACGGCAAGAGCCACGTCGATCCCGAGGTCGAGCCCAAGATCCACGAGTCGCCACGCTCGATGACCGTCCCGCTCATCCTGCTGGCCATCCCCACCGCCATCCTGGGCCTGGTCATCGGCCTGCCCCTGGGTGACGCCGTGATCTTCGGCTGGCTCGATCCGGTCTTCGCGCCGGCCGAGGAGATCATGGCCCTCCATGGCCACGAGTACGTCCTCTTCGGCATCGATGGTGCGCTCATCCTCGTCTCGGTCGCGGTGGCCTCACTGGGGATCGCGATGGGCATCTGGCTCTTCGGCTTCTTCGGGCTCCGTGCCCGGCTGGACGAGGTGCGAGCCCTCACCGCGCGCAATCGGCTCACCCGCGGCCTGTATACCGCGAGCTACAACAAGTGGTGGTTCGACGACCTCAACGACCTGGTCTTCTACCGCTTCGGTGGTGCCGTGGCCAACAGCGTGATGTGGTTCGACGTGAAGATCATCGACGGCATCGTCAACGGCGTCGGCTCGGTCACGCAGCGCATCGGTGACGATGTCCGGCACATCCAGACCGGACGGGTCCAGAACTACGCCCTTGGCATCGCCGTCGGCCTCATCGTCATCGCCACGCTCTTCATCCTGATGGCCCGCTGATGACCGACTTCCTGGCACGCCCCGACCTGCTGACGCTACTGATCTTCACGCCGCTCATCGGCGCGCTGATCCTGCTCCTGGTGCCCGGCAAGCGAGTGAACGTGCACCGCTGGGGCGCCTTCGTCATCTCGCTGGTGGCCCTCGCCCTCTCGCTGCTGGTGGCGATCAGCTTCGACAACGGGCGAGCGGGCTTCCAGCTCGTCCAGACGGTGGATTGGATCGGCTTCTTCGGCATCCAGTACAAGGTCGGTGTCGACGGCATCAGCCTGGTGCTGGTCCTGCTCACGACGCTGCTGACCTCGATCAGCATCCTGGCCTCGTTCGGCCCCATCACCACGAGGGTCAAGGAGTACATGATCGCCTTCCTCGTGCTCGAGTTGGGCATGCTGGGGGTGTTCCTGAGCCTGGACCTCTTCCTCTTCTACGTCTTCTGGGAAGTGGTGCTCGTGCCGATGTACCTGATCATCGGCATCTGGGGTGGTGCCAACCGCATCTACGCCACCATCAAGTTCGTCATCTACACGCTGGTCGGCTCGCTGCTGATGCTCATCGCCATCCTGGCCATCGCCTGGACGTACTCGCAGCAGGCCGGCACGTGGGTCGGCGCCTTCGACTACACCACGCTGGTCGAGTTCGGCTTCGACCCCACGCTCCAGTTCTGGGCCTTCCTCGGCTTCTTCCTGGCCTTCGCCATCAAGGTCCCGATGTGGCCGCTGCACACGTGGTTGCCCGACGCTCATACAGAAGCCCCCACCGCCGGATCGGTCATCCTCGCCGGCGTGCTCCTGAAACTCGGGGCCTACGGCCTCATCCGCATGAACCTGCCCCTGTTCCCCGACGCGGTGCACGATCTCGCGCCGTTCGTCATCGCGCTTTCGATCATCGGCATGCTCTATGGGGCGATCGTGGCCATCCGCCAGCCGGACCTCAAGCGCCTCATCGCCTACTCCTCGGTCAGCCACATGGGCTTCGTGACGCTGGGCATCTTCGTGCTCAACGAGCAGGGTGTGCAAGGGGCCATCTTCCAGATGGTCGGCCACGGCGTCATCACCGGCGCACTCTTCCTGCTGGTGGGCGTCATCTACGAACGGACCCACGATCGGACCATCGCCAAGATGAGCGGCCTGGCCCAGCGCCTGCCGGTCTTCGCCACCCTGATGGTCTTCTTCAGCCTGGCCTCGGCGGGCCTGCCCGGACTGGCCGGCTTCGTGGGCGAGTTCCTCGTGCTGCTGGGCTCGGTCACGTTCGAGCCGCTGGTCGGCTACATCGCCGCCTTCACCATCGTCTTCGCGGCGGTCTACCTGCTCTACATGGTCCAGAACATCATCATGGGCGACGTCAGCGACTTCCTCAAGGGCCTCGGCGAGAAGCTCACCGACGTGAAGCCCATGGAGGCCGCCACGCTGGCGCCGCTGGTGCTGCTGGCAGTGGTGCTGGGCCTCTTCCCGGCCCTGGTCCTGGACCTCACGGCCGCGCCCGTCGCGGGCGTGCTGGCCATCGTCGAGCGCGCCGCTGACGCGGCGGCCGGCGCGTCCACTGGCCTGCTGCCATGAGCGACGATGTGCTGACCGTGCTGCCGTTCGTCCTCGTCGTGGGCACGGCCCTCCTGGTCATCCTGGTCGACCTCATCTGGCCTCGACGCGATGAGCTCGTCCTGGGGATCGGCCTCGGCGGCCTCGTGCTGGCGCTGCTGGCCACACTGGCCATCGGCCCCATGCCCTGGGAGTTCGGAGCGCTGAGCGAAGCCGCCTGGATCGGCGATCCGGCGCTCTACCGGCGCGACCTGTTGACGGCGCTGCTCGATTTCGCGCTTATCTCCATCGGCATCCTCACGCTTCTCTTCGCACCGGACTACCTCAAGCCACGCAAGCTGCCGCTGGCCGAGTTCACGGCCACGCTCATCTTCGCCATCAGCGGCGGCATGCTCATCGCCGGCGGGCAGGATCTGCTGATCCTCTTCATCGGCCTCGAGCTGCTGGTGCTGCCGGGGTACCTGCTGGCGGGCTTCGCCAAGCGCGACGGGCTCTCGACCGAGGGCGCCATCAAGTACTTCCTGCTGGGGTCGTTCTCGAGCGCGATCCTGCTGTTCGGCCTGGCCTTCGTGCTGGGCTACACCGGCAGCACGCAGCTGGCCGGCATCGCCGAGGTACTCTCGGGCGTGGTAGCCGGCAACGGGTCCCTGCCACTGGCGCTGGCCATGGGCCTGGCCCTGCTGGCGGTGGGGTTGCTCTTCAAGATCGCTGCGGTGCCCTTCCACTACTGGACACCCGATGCCTACCAGGGCTCACCCACGCCGGTCACCGGCTACCTCTCGGTCGGCCCCAAGATCGCGGCCTTCGCCCTCATCCTGCGGGTCTTCGTGGAAGGCCTGGGACCGCTTCGTGGCGAGTGGGCGCTCATCTTCGGCGTGCTCGCAGGCGTGACCATGACGGTGGGCAACCTCGCCGCGTTAGGCCAGGACAACATCAAGCGCATGCTGGCCTACTCGGCGATCGCACACACCGGCTACATCATGGTCGGCCTGGTGGTCTTCGCCACGGCACAGGACCCGACGGTCGCGGTCGATGGTCTGCAGGGCGTCCTCTTCTACATGGTGGTCTATGCCTTCATGAACCTCGGAGCCTTCGCCGTGGTGGCTGCGTTGCAGCGACGCCCCGGCATCACTAGCCAGATCTCGAGCTTCACCGGTCTCGGCTATCGCGCTCCGGTGCTGGCCCTCGCGATGACCGTCTTCCTGCTCTCGCTCGTGGGCATCCCGCCGCTGGCCGGCTTCTTCGCCAAGATGACGGTGGTGCTGTCGGCGCTCGAGGTCGGTGGCCCCATGACACTGCTGGCGGTGCTGATGATGCTCAACGCCGCCATGGCTGCGTTCTACTACCTGCGCGTGGTCGTCTACATGTACATGCGCATTCCGGCCGAGGACGCACCCGTGGTCAGCGTCGGTACGGTCACTCGCGTCGGGCTCGTAGTGGCAGCCACCGCGGTCATCGCGATCGGCCTCGTGCCTGCGGTGACAGGCGCCTTCCTGGACTGGAGCGAGGCGGCCGCACAGGGCCTCGTCGCCCTGATCGACTTCTAGCGCTCAACCAAGCCGGAGGACGGTCACTCCGCGACGGCGGGTACCTCCACGACGGTCGAGATGGCCTGCCCGGCCTCGAAGATAGTGGCGCTGATGAGGGTCACCGGCTCGTCGGTGCGGTTGGCGCCGAGGTGGACGAGCGTGGGGTTCTCGATGACGCCGTCGCCGGCCTCGAGCAGGTAGGTGCCGGGGCCCATCGGCTCCTGGCTGCCGTCGGCACGCAGGAGCACACCCTCGCCTTCGACCACGGTGTACTCCAGCTCGCCGTCGGTGACCCGGGCCAACTGCCAGCCCGGGTGGGTATGCGGAGCCAGCGCCGTCCCGGCGGGGATGAGGTAGTGCCACAGCCCCAGCACCTGCCCAGGCGCAGAGCCGGGCGCGGTGATGCCGAGGTCGGTGCGCACCACGCTGGTGCCACCGGCGGCGGCCTCGGTGTAAAGCTCGTCGGTGGCCAGGGCCTCGGCCCTCGCGGCAAGGTACTGCTCGCGGCAGCTGGCCTTGGCCCGGCGCAACGCCTCACGGCGGCCCGCCCGGTCGAGGTGTGGCTCGGTGCGGACGGCCTGCAGCTCTGCCGCACAGGCCTCCTTGACCCCGGCCCAGACAGCCTTCCGCGCGCCCAGCCCGGCCGCCCGTTCTCGTCGGGCGGCGGCCCATGCGGCCTTCCGTTCCTGTCGCTCGACGCGGCGCAGGGTCCTGGTCGCAGCGCGTTCAGCCTTGCGCTCTGCTCGCGCCGCTTGTCGCTCGGCTCGGAGGTCAGCCGGGCGCTCGAAACGCGTCTCGAGCGCAGCAGCGGCCCCCGGCGAGGGTGAGGGTGAGACCTCGTCCTGAGCCAGCGCCGAGCTGACGAGGCTCAGGCCCAGGACGGCGGTGCCCGCAAGAGCGATGAGGGGGTGGAGGGATCGTATCGACACCGTTAGCTCCTCGAGGCGGCTGGAGCGGACATCATCATCTCGGCCACCCGCTCGTGGCAAGCGTGACGCTCAGCGGCCGGCGCGCTCCCGGGCCAGAGACGCCAGGAACCGAGCCGTCACCTCAGGTTCGGCGAAGACGAGGTCGGCCCGCCGGGCCATCTCGGCCGTATCGGACGCCGGGCTGGCGACGGCGATCGCCAGGCCCTCCACGCGGCCGGCGGCGCGGGCAGCGCGGAGGGTGTCGAAGGCCTCGGCATCGTGGGCATCATCACCGAGCATCAGCACCGTGTCGGGATGATGCTGCTCGATGAGCCGGGCGAGCGTGAGCCCCTTGGTGGTGGCGCCAGGCGGTCGTAGCTCCCAGGCCCGCCGTCCACCGGGCTGGTCCAGCAAGCCGTCGGGGTCGACCTGCGCGACGGCGGCACGCACGCGGGACCGGGCAGCCTCGATGTCGGGGGCTCGCCGGAAGTGGAAGGTCACGGCCGGACCCTTGTCCTCGACCACCAGCCATTCAGCCTCGACCAGTCGCGGGACCTCAGCCTTGAGCCGCTCCGCCACCGCCGCCACACCGGGCTCGAACGGCTCGCGCTCGACCCGCAGGCCCCCCACCCGGAAACCACGGGCCACGGCCGCCTGCTCGGCCCCGTGGTCACCGTGATAACTGGCGCCCCCGACGCGCACGCGAGGCACGAGGTCCGAGAGCGTGCGACCTGAGACGAAGGCGACGACCGTGTCCGGCGAGGCGGCGAGGCGGCGGAGCGCACGCTGGGCGCCGGGGATCACGACCACCTGCCACATCTCCATCGAAAGCCGGGAGATGGTGCCGTCGAAGTCGGTGGCCAGCAGCAGCCGACCACCCAACTGCGGGCGCAGGCGCTCGATCGCTTCGGCGGCGGACGTGAAGGTCGCGCACTCCGGCGCTTCCGTTTCCCTAGAAACCAGCGACGACCTCCTCGCCATCGGCTGCGGGCGCCGGACCGTCGCGACCCTCGCGCATCAACCAGGCGGGGACCGCGGCGACCAGGAGCACGATCGCGGCCACGATGAAGAGCTGGCCCAGTACCTCTGCGGCCTCGGCCGAGGCCCAGCGCTCGATGGCATCGAGCACCAGCGGGTCGGCCAGGGGCTGGCCGACCAGCGCGGGCGGCAGGATGGCATCACGGTAAGCCTGGTCGTCGAGGGCCCTGGTGGTCTGGTCGATGCGCGTCGTGCCGAACGCCGTGAGCACGGCCATGCCGATGGCCATGCCGGCCATCCGCGCCACCGTGACCGCAGCACTGGCAGCGCCGAAGGCATCGCGGCCGGCAGCCTCCACCGCGGCCATCGAGCGCGGCGTCACGGTCAACCCGAAGCCGAGCCCGAAGAGGGAGAGCGACGCCACCGGGATCCAGAGCTCGGTGTCGATGCGGGTGGTCGAGAGCCAGAGCAGCCCCAACACGCTGAGGACCAGGCCCACCAACGTGACGCCCGTGGCATCGAAGCGCCGTATGAGCAAGCCCGAGAGGAAGGCACCGACCGCCATGAACAGGGCCATCGGCCCGAGCACCATGCCCTGCTCGTCGGGCCCCGCGAAGCGGACCCGATCGATGAAGGCCGCCACGCCCACGATGGCCGTGGCCAGGGCGTAGCCGGTGAGCAGGCTGACCAGCACGGCGCCGCTGAAGATACGGCCGGCGAAGAGGCGCAGGTCGAGGAACGGCTCGGGCGTGCGCAGCATGTGCCACACCGCGAGGACCCCGGTCACCACGGCGATGACCGTGGCGATGGGGATGACCGGCAGGTCGCCGGGCTCGTCGCCGATGAGCGTGATGGCCAGGAGGCCGGTCGTCAGCGCCACGCTGAAGAGGGCAGCGCCCCAGCCGTCGAGATGAGAGCTGCCGGGCTCCACGTCCCAGCCCGGCTCCGCGGCCCAGACGTAGATGGCCGCCAGCAGCGCCAGTGGCGCGGTGATGTAGAAGACCCAACGCCAGGCTGGCGTGAGCAGGTCGGCGAGCGTGCCGCCCCAGACGCCGGCTGAGGCCAACGCGTCACGCAGCTGCAGGTGCTCGAGGATGAGCGCGCCGAGCACGGGCCCGACGGCCATGCCCAGGAAGGTGGCCGCGCCGATGAGCCCCAGCGCACGGGAGCGCAGATGCCCCTCGTAGAGGTGGCTGGCGCCGGCGGTGGCCACCGGCAGGATGGCGCCAGCGCCGGCACCCTGGATAACGCGCCCGAGCACGAGCATCTCCAGCGAACCGGCAGCGCCACACACGAGCGAACCGATGGCGAACACGATGAGGGCCACGATCATCAGGCCGGGCAGGCCGAACCGATCCGAGGCGCGGCCGGCCAGCGGCATGGCGGCGATGTAGGCCACCAGGTAGGCGGTGACGATCCACGAGGCGCGCCGCAGCTCGGTCCAGCCCGAGAGATCGAAGAAGATGTCCGGCAGCGCGACCGCGGTGATGAACAGCTCGACGCCCACGAGCAGCACGCCCGTACAGAGCGCGGCGAGCATCACCGCCCGAGAGGCGCGGCTCATGGGCACGATGAGTGACGCAGGGGGTTCGCTGCCTCGCGCGGGAGGAAGTGACGGGACGCCGGGAGCATGGCGGCATGATGGGCCAGCCACGCCGAAGACGCACGTCCGATCGAGACCTGAGGCGGGCGGCAGACCCCAACACGCGCGGTTCGGTTGACAAGTCCTGCTCGCGGGCATTAGCATCAATAACCGCTTATATAAAGGCTCGTTGTTGTTTCGGGCCCGAGCGCCAGAGGAGGAAGCTTGCCCAGTCCGGCACGCGTCCGCTCGACCATCGCCGCCGTCACCGATCCGCCCCCGGACCTCAAGAGCGTGGCGCTGGTACACAAGGCCCTCGCCGACCCCACCCGGCTGCGCATCCTCCAGCGCCTCGCGGATGGGGACGGCACCGTCACCGACCTGATGCACCACGTCGACCTGAGCCAGCCGCTCGTGTCGTGGCATCTGCGCCGACTGCGCACTGCCGGTCTCGTCGAGACCCGCCGCCAGGGTCGGGAAACCATCTGCAGCCTGGGTCGCGAGGCCCTGCTGCAGTTCCACGCACAGGAGTTGTCGCTCCTGGGAATCGAGGGGTAGTCGTGGGCAAGGGATCGTTCATCAGCCCGGAGCAGCGCTCCGGCATCCGCGCCAGGGTCGAGCCCATCGCCCTGGCCATGTCTCGAGCCGGGCTCACGCCCAACATGCTCACTCTCATCGGCTTCGGCATCGCCTCGCTGGGTGGTGTGCTGGCCGCAGTCGAATGGTGGTTGCTCGCCGGCATCGTGGCCACGGCCGGTGCGGGCTTCGACATGTTCGACGGTGCGGTCGCGCGCGCCACCGGGCAGGTGAGCAAGCTCGGTGCCTTCATGGACAGCACCTTCGACCGTTGGGGAGAAGGCATCGTCTACCTGGGCATCGTCATCGGTTCCACGCGAGCGGGCTTCGATCTCGGCGCCTGGCTGGCGACCGCAGCGCTGGTGTCGGCCTTCATGGTCAGCTACACCCGCGCCAAGAGTGAGTCGCTCGGCTTCTCGAGTGGTACCGGCATGGCCGCCATCGGCTTCGCTCCGCGCGAGGTCCGCACGGTCATCCTCGGCATCGCTGTCGTGGGCGCAGGGATCTTCGGCGTGACCCCCGAGATCTCCGACCTCGGCAGCCTCATCCTCGCGATCGGCCTCGGGCTCATCGGGGTGCTGGCCACCGTGACCGTGGTCCAACGCATCCGCTTCGTGACCTCGCAAGACCCCGATCCTCAACAAGACTGACACGGCCAACAGGCAGGAGACATCCCCCATGAGCAACAAGATCCGCGTCGCCATCGTCGGCGTCGGCAACTGCGCCAGCAGCCTCGTCCAGGGCCGCTACTACTACGAGAACGCCGCTGAGGACTCCTTCGTCCCCGGCCTCATGCACGTCAGGCTCGGCGACTACCACGTCCGCGACATCGAGTTCGTGGCCGCCTTCGACGTCAACGCCAACAAGGTCGGGAAGGACCTCGGCGAGGCCATCTACGCGGCGCCCAACAACACCATCCGCTTCATGGATGTGCCGCAGGTCGGTGTGACCGTGCAGCGTGGGCCGACGATG
This sequence comes from uncultured Chloroflexia bacterium, assembly GCA_963731995.1. Classification (GTDB taxonomy): domain Bacteria; phylum Chloroflexota; class Limnocylindria; order Limnocylindrales; family CSP1-4; genus JAFMJV01. The sequence continues at coordinate 506,940 of CAVSXV010000009.1, read as the reverse complement.
GACGGCATCGGTCGCTACGTGGCGGCCGTGGTGCCCGAATCCGAGGCTGCACCGGTCGACGTCGTCGCTGCCCTGGAGGCCGCCGACGTGGACGTGCTCGTCTCCTACCTGCCGGTCGGCAGCGAGGCTGCTACCCGCTGGTACGCCGAGCGGGCCATCGAGGCCGGCGTCGCCTTCGTCAACGCCATCCCCGTCTTCATCGGCCGTGAGCCCGAGTGGCAGGCCAAGTTCGCCGAGGCCGGGCTGCCCATCATCGGTGACGACATCAAGAGCCAGGTCGGCGCGACCATCACGCACCGGGTGCTGACCCGCCTCTTCGATGATCGCGGGGTGCAGGTGGACCGGACCTATCAGCTGAACTTCGGGGGCAACACCGACTTCCAGAACATGCTCGAGCGGGACCGCCTCGAGTCCAAGAAGATCAGCAAGACCAACGCGGTCACCTCGCAGCTCGACTACGAGCTGGCGGAGGGCGCGGTGCATGTCGGGCCCTCGGACCATGTGCCGTGGCTGGAGGATCGCAAGTTCTGCCACATCCGCATCGAGGGCACGACCTTCGGTGACGTGCCGCTGCTCGCCGAGCTCAAGCTCGAGGTCTGGGACAGCCCCAACAGCGCCGGCGTCATCACCGATGCCATCCGCTGCGCCAAGATCGGTCTCGACCGAGGCCTGTCGGGCACGCTCGTGGCTCCCTCGGCATACTTCATGAAGAGCCCGCCCGAGCAGCTGCACGACGACGTCGCTCGCGAGCGCGTCGAGGCCTTCATCGCGGGCGAGGACGATGCGACCCTGACCGGCGCCGAGCCGGACGCGGTCGAGGAGGCCGAGGCGGTCCTGGCGGCCGCGTCGGAACAGGAGGCGGTCACGATCGCCTGACAGGAGGGACGTGTCCGGCGTCGACTACGCACCACACCGCCGCACCGACCGGGGGCGGCTCCTCGGAGCCGTCTCCCGCGCCTGGGAGCGGGTCGTGGTCAGGGTCTTCCGCGCCACGTCCTTCTTGCTGGTGCGCGTGCCGCTGCGCGTCAGCGAGCCGGTCGCGAGGATCGGCTTCACGGCCGGCTACTACCTGTGGCCGGCCAAGCGCGACATCATCAAGCGCAACGCTGCCCACGTGCTGGGCCTGCCCATCTCCCACCGAGACGTGGCCGGCTTGGCACGCGGCGTCTATCGCACGTATTCCCGATTCACCATCGAGGTGATGCGCATGCCCGGGCTGCCGGCCGACGAGCCCGTCCGGCTGATGGCCAGGGAGGGTGAGCACCACGATCGCTTCCTGGCGCTGTGTCGTCAGAGTCAGGCCGAGGGTCGCGGCATCATCGCGGTCTCAGGCCACATCGGCAGCATCGAGGTCTTCGCCGGGGCCTACGCCGGGGAGGGCCTGCCCACCTACGGCCTGGCCGATGACTCGGCCTTCCCCGAACTGTTCGAGCTGCTGAACCGGAGTCGTGCGCGGTGGGGCGTGACCATCATCCCCTGGAGGAAGCTGCGCGAGATCTTCCGGGTCATGCGGACACCGGCGATCCTGGGCATGGTCGTGGACTGGGGCTACCGCTCCGACGACCTGCCGGTGAAGCTGTTCGGCTCCTGGACCACGCTGCCGGCCGGGCCGGCTACGCTGGCGGCTCGGACCGGGGCGGCCATCGTGCCGGTCGTCGCGCGCCGCCTCGGGGACGGACGATACGAGCCCATCATGTACGACCCGATCGAGATCACCGGCACCTCCCCTGCCGCGTTGGCGACGGCCACGCAGGCCATCGCAGACGCGCTCGAGGACATGGTCGCCGAAGCGCCTGAGCAGTGGTACACATTCAAGCCGATGTGGCCCGCTACGCAAGCGGAGACGGCCGCGCTCGCGCGGCGCGCCGCAGAACTGGAGACGCTCGATGCCTGAGAGCCGACTCGCGCCCCCGCCGGCAGCGCCACTCAGCGTCTTCGAGAGGGTGCTCTTCAAGCTGCTGCTGTTCGGGCTCTGGCTGGGCCGCAGGTTGCCAGACCGGCCCATCTACCAGGCCGCCTTCGCGATCGGCGCGGGGCTCTACCTGTTGTTGCCCGAGCGTCGCGAGCTCGTGCGCTCCAACCTGAAGCGCGTAGTGGACTGGCTCGTGGCGAACGACCAGGCCGGCCCCCGGGTGCGTCGGGCCGCGGCCGATCCACGCTCGCTCGACCGCATGGTGCGCACCTGCTTCGGCCACTGGGTCGTGACCTACGCGGAGGCAGCGCTGGGACCACGCTACAGCGCAGACGAGCTCGACCGCCGCTTCGACCCGGTCGACCCGCAGACCTCGGCAGAAGCGCTCTCGGTACCGGAGCCGGGGAAGCCCGGGCCCATCCACCTGGCCATGCACTTCGGCTCGGTGGACCTCTCCGCCCTCTATGGCGCTCGCGTGGGTTCCCTGCCCCTGACCGGGCCCATGGAGTTCGTCGAGGCGCCGCTGGCACGAGCCTACTTCGAGCGTGTGCGCAACGAGCTTGACGTCACCATCGTGCCCCTCGACCACGCGGCGGCGGCGCTCACCGAGGCGCTGGCGCGGGGTGAGGCCGTGGGCATCGTCGGTGATCGCAACATCGCCGGACGCGGGACCCTGGTCGAGCTCTTCGGCGCCCCCATGCGCTTGCCCGTCGGGCCGGCCATGCTCTCGGTCCAGACGGGTGCGCCGCTCTACCTCGAGGCCATCGAGCGTAGCCCGACCGGCCAGTGGCTGGGCCACACCATCCCGCTCCGCCCCGAGCCGGGAGCCACGAGGCGCGAGGCCACGCGCCAGATCATCGAGCAGGAGGCCCGAGCCATGGAGCGAGTCATCGCACGCGCTCCCGAACAATGGACCACACTGTTCTTTCCGATCTGGGACGACGAGAGGGAAGCGTGACCGACGAGGGTATCGAGCAGACGCCGGACGGTGCCAGAGCCGGACTCCTGCACATCGATCCGCACGTGCACACCCTCGCCTCGGACGGCATCCACGATGTGGAGACGATGATCGAGGCGGCGGTGGCAGCCGACCTGGACGCGGTCGCCATCGCCGATCACGAGCGCATCGACGCGGCGGTCGCGGGGCAAGCCATGGCCGAACACCGCGGCTGGCCCATCGAGGTCATCGTGGCTGAGGAGATCTCCACGCGTGGCGGCCACCTCGTGGGCCTCTACCTCAAGAAGCGCATCCGGCCCTGGCACTCGCTCAAGGACTCCATCGCGCGGGTCCACGAGCAGGGCGGTCTGGCCATCATCGCCCACCCTTTGCCGCCCTACCCGCTGTGCGCCAGCGAGGGCGCCATCCGTAGGCTCATGGACGAGGCCGACCCCATCTACCACCCCGACGGCATGGAGGGCTTCAACCCCACCACCGCGGGCACGGCCCTGCGGCGCTGGAGCCGCCGAGCCCCGGCTCTCGCAGAAGAGCTGGGCATCGCCGCCACCGGCGGGTCGGACGCGCACAGAGCAGAGAACGTGGGCACGACCCGAACGCTCGTGCAGCGCAGCGGCACGCTCGAGGAGAGCCTGCGTCGGGCGCTGCTTGAGCGCGACACCCGCTGGGAGGGTCAGGTCTACAGCTGGCGCAGCCAAGTCAGCATGTTCAGCCTGCAGACTCGCAAGAACCTGGTGGCCCTCGCGGCCGAGATCAACGGCAAGGTGCGACGCGACGGCACTGGACGGGACCTCGGCTACCCCGGCGGACGCCACCGCCCGGTCGCCTTCGACCGAGCCGCGGCGGGCCTGCCGCCAGAGGACGAGCAGGCATGAAGATCGGCATCGTGACGCCGTACATCTTCCCGCTGCCGGGCGGCGTCAACGCTCACGTCGGCTACCTGTACGAGAACCTCGTCAAGCGTGGCCACGACGTGCGCATCATCAGCGCCACGCACGGTCCGCAGCGATCGAGCGAGGGTGACATCATCCGCCTCGGCTACGGCTGGTCGGTGCCCACCAACGGTTCGGTCGGCACGCTCACGGTCTCACACCGCTACCCGCACCTGGTGCAGGAGATGCTCGAACGCGAGCAGTTCGACGTCATCCACTTCCACGAGCCATTCGTGCCCTTCCTCTCGCTGGTCATCCTGCGTCACTCGAAAGCGGTCAATGTGGCCACATTCCACGCCTACTCCGGCTTCAGCCCCTCGTACGAGTTCGGCAAGCGCTTCATGCGCACGCCGGCGCGCCGGCTGCATGGCCGCATCGCGGTCAGCGCGGCGGCCATGCACTTCATCAAGCGCTACTTCCCCGGCGAGTACAAGGTCATCCCCAACGGCGTGGACCTCTCGCAGTTCGACGACGTGCCGCCGTTCGCGCGCTGGAACGATGGCGTGCCCAACATCCTCTTCGTGGGCCGCTTCGAGCAGCGCAAGGGCCTGATGTACCTGCTGCGTGCCTACTACCAGCTACGCCTCGAGGGCCTCGGCTGCCGGCTGCTGGTGGTTGGCGGCGGCCCCCAGGCCGGGGAGGCTCGTCGCTACATCGAGTCGCGTCGGCTCGGAGGTGTCGAGATGCTGGGCCGGCTGTCCGACCACGACAAGGCCCGCGCCTTCGCCACCGCGGACATCTACGCCGGCCCGGCCACCGGGCAGGAGTCGTTCGGCATCGTGCTACTCGAGTCCATGGCTTCGGGCACGCCCATCGTGTGCAGCGACATCCACGGCTACAAGGGCGTGGTTCGGCGCAACGAGCAGGCCGTGCTGGTGCCGCCACGCGACGTGGAGGCGCTGGCTGCTGCCCTGGGCACCCTGCTGCGCAACTCGCTGCTGCGCGAGCGGATGGGTCAGGCCGGTCGCGATCGCGCCGTGCAGTTCGGCTGGGAGAACATCACCGGCAAGGTCGAGGACTACTACAACTTCGTCATCCGGCGACTCGCAGCCAGGGACGCGCTGCCGTCAGGCTTCAGCGCCGAGATCCCGCCGATGCCCAGCCGGGCCCCGGGCCTGTGGGGCGAGGCGGGTGAAGACGATGGTGCCTTCAGCGCCGAGGCGGAGCCCATCGACGCGCCGGTGGCATCCGAGGCTGCCGAAGCCTAGTCCGAGGATCCGGGCTCTGCCGGAGCGTCGCGGCCCCAGCGCCGGGCTGCCAGCGCCACCGCACCCACGAAGACGAGGGTGGCCCCGCCGACCACGAGCGTGGCCAGCCCGAAGACGCCGCTATCGGTGGGTGGGTCGGTGTTGACCGAGAACTGGAAGTCCCAGTTCCAGGTTGGCAGCAGCCCCTGGTAGAGGTAGGCGAAGTCCGCCGGCAAGGGCAGACCCGAGAGGTTCGGGTACCACAGCAGCAGCCAGATCACGGCCGCGGCCAGCACGCCCAGCACGAAGCGCCGGGGATCCCGTGCGCGCAGCACCAAGGCCGCTGGCAGCGCCAGCACCGCGAGGCCCACCAGCGCCAGCACGTCGGAGGTCACGGCCAAACCGGTGGTCGAGCTGGTGTCGAGGAAGACCAGCGCGACGATCGCACCCAGCAACGTGGCCATCGCCACCAGCAGCAGCCCTGCGACCCATCGGCCCTGCCCGCCTCGCGGGACAGCACGCGAGGCGCGCCAGCCGAGGAACGCGGCCATCGCAGCGCCGGCGCCGACCACGAAGAGCGCCGTCACGCCGCCTTCGCTGAGCTGGGCGGTGCGCGTGACCGCGCTGGCGCAGGCGACCCCATCGGGGTGGGCGACCGCCGTGCCGGAGATGATGCACAGCGGTGTCCGCAGCAGCCACAGCAGCGGGATGGCCACGATGGTCAGCGCGGCCGCGGCGCGGCCGAGGAACCAGACACGCCACGAGGGACCGTGCCACAACTCGCCGAGGAAGTAGGCCAGGGCCATGAGCATGAATGGCAGGCTGGCGTAGACGTGGTACTGGAACGCGGCTCGGTCCACGCGCGCCCACGGCAGCCACATCGCCGCCCACATCACGACGACCATGGTCAGGGCCAGGCTGCGGCGGTGCCACGCGGCCCAGGCACTGAAGCCCATGCCCGCGATGCCGAGCCAGAAGATGACCAGGTTGCCCGCGTCGTAGATGAGCCCCACCGTGCCGTCGTCATAGCGCTCCTGGAAGAACCACACCGGCTTGAGGTCGAGGGGCCACGCCCACCAGGGCGAAGAGGCCGCGTGTTCGGCACGCAGGTTGTCGTGGTACTGGTACATCGATTCGGTGAGCGCGGCGACCGTGCGGCCGCCGTCGGTGCCGTCCGCGAGGAACGGCAGGTCGCCGAGCAGGGGCACCGCCCCCCAGTCGTTGCCGAGCTCCACCCACGGTGAGTAGGTGATGAGGTAGACGACCACCGGCACGACCGTCAGGGCGGCCAGCGTGAGCAACCAGGGCAGGACGTGCAAGGGACCTGGGCGCAACCAGGCGCTGGTGCCTGAGGCCTCCGGGCGAGCGCCTGTCGCCCACGGCCCGTGGCCGCCCATGGCAGCGATGCCGGCCACCACCGCCACGACCACGCCGAGGGTCATGGCCAGCCCGCCCAGCACCGGCAGCCGCAGGAGGAACAAGGCCACGCTGCCCGCCAGCGGCAAGGCCGCGGCCACGATCACCTCCGCCTTGGTCCAGGGGATCGGCCGTCGGATGATCGCCGCCACCAGCAAGCCGGTGAGCACGAGCATGAGGCCGACGAAGACCCAGTTGCGCACGACGTCGGTGCCGGCGTCGGGGCGGACGGCCATGGTGCCCAGCACGGCCGTGAGGCCGATCATCGACAGGGCGGCGATGGCCCGGCCCAGCGCGGAGCGGAAGAGCACCAGCAGTCCCAGCCCGCCGATGGCGTAGAGCGCCACCCATTTCGAGGCCAGCGCGAGGCCGAGCGCGACACCCGCCCCGAGGACCAGCGCCGCTGCGGTCCATGGTCGTCGCGGCGCCAGATAGAGGGGCGCCATCAACAGCACCGCCAGCAGCACGAAGGCCGTGACGTAGACGTCGTTCATGGCGATGCGGGCGTTGGCAAAGAGCATGCCCTCGGCAAGCAGCAACGCGGCCACGATGAGGCCGATGCTTCGCCGTGCGAAGAGCACGCGCGCAAGCAGGTAGGCGAGCGCCGCCGTGAGCGCCCCCAGGAGCACGCCGGGCAGCCGCCAGCCGAACGCATTGCCACCGATGTCGATGCCGGCCACGCGCCCATCCGCGGCGACAGCCAGGAGCTCGGTGCGGTCGGCGTCGGGACGTCCTGACTGCGTGTCGGCAAGCAGGTGGTCCGGCTCCAGCGGCAGGGGCACGTCGATGAAGACCGAGCGGCCCTTGGGCTCGACCACGTAGACCGTCGGGCCGCCATCGGCTGCCTCGCCCAGCACGTGCATCAGCTCGCCCGGAGCGTTCCAGGCCAGGTCGCTGACGGCACCGGGCATCCACATCGTCTCGGGGACCGCCGGACCGTCGTCGCCGACACGGATCGTCTCGATGGTGGCGCCGGTCGTGGCGTAGAGCGTGGGTTCGCTGCTATCGGGCTCGGCCAGTGCGAGTGCGGTGACGGGATCGTCGGTGGCGATGTCAGCGAGCGGGTCCAGGCTCCAGGCGTCGAGCACGCTCACACCGCCGGCATCGGCAACCGCCAGCAACGGCGCGGACTGGAGCTCCCCGCCCGGGAGCCGACCCTCCTGCATGAAGGTGTCGAGCCCATCGACGGTGTCGGCATCGAGCCAGGCCGCGACCGTCACGAAGCCGTCGCGAGCGAGCAGGCGGTCGAGGCGCGCGGGATCGTCATCGAGCACGCTCGCGAGGAGGTCTGCGGTGGCCTTGCGATCGGAGAGCTGGCGAGTGTCGACGATGAGCCGCTCCGCCGACGGCAGCTCCACCACGTCCTCGACGCTCACGGCAGGCCGCTCGGAGAGCAATTCCCCGGTGTCGGTGTCGAAACTGGCGATCGACCCGAGGGTGACGGCGATGAGGGCGGTGTCGGTGACCAGCAGTTGCTGCACCGGTGCGCCCGGCCCGAAGGAGAACGGGATGGCCGCGTCGACGATGGCTGCCGGGTCCGCCTCCGCCCCGAAGCGCTGGGCGTCGAACCAGGTCGTGTCCAGCCGGTAGAGGCGGCCCGCGGGATCGGCGACGTAGAGCTGATGGTCGTCCTCGTCGACGGCGACGGCTTCGGCGGCCAGCGGCAGCTCGGTGGCCAGCCGGCGCGTGGCCAGATCGAAGACACCGAGCTGGTCCCCTGCTGCGATGTAGAGCCGGTCTCCGTTGCGTCGGCCACGATCGTCCTCGGGGGCCCAGCGCTTCTCGATGGCCGCGTCCTGCGCGGGCATGCCCAGGTCGGCCGTGCCGGTGACCTCGTTGCCGCCGGCGAGGCGGATGCCCCAGGCCGCCGCGTACTTGGCCAGGTGTGGGTGGGTGAACTCGTAGATGTCGTGGGGCTCACCGTACTGCCAGTGCTGCAGGAACTCGGTGGCAGTGCGGGCGTGATAGACCTCGTCGAAGTACATGCGCACCGGCTGGTCCAGGCGGAAGCCGCGGAGCGTGATCGTGAGCACCACCAGCACCAGCAGCACCAGCAAGTCCAGCCGATCGATCCGTCCGCCAGGTTCGAAGCGCAGCGAGGCACTGCGGTCGCGCCGCAGCGAGCCCCACGACAGGCGGGCGATGAGATGGTCGAGCAGGTTCACCCTCACCGGGACCGGGGCCTGCTGGACCGGCGCGGGCGGGTAGGCCGTGGGCGGGCCGGGCGGCGGAGACACCGAGCCGGGCGCGGGCGCAGGTCCGGTGTCCGGCCCGGCGCCCCGGGCCACAGCCTCGAAAGCATCCGGGCTGGTGCGCAGACCCGGTCGCAGCTGCGCGGCCACCCACAGGCCGACGCTGGTCTGCAGGAGCGCTGAGATCGTGACCAGCTGAGGCGTCCGGAACCACTCGCCCAACGGCAGCGTCTCCACGTTGGCGCTGCCGTACAGCGGCAGGGTCAGGATCGCGTGCAGATTGATGAAGGCACCCACGCTCAGCAACAGCAGCGCCACGGCCCAGCGGCCGCTGACGACGGCCAGGAGCGGCATCAGCGCGACGGCCGGGAACATGTAGCGCTCGTGGACGCGGGTGGGCAGGATGAAGAAGGCGATGGCCAGGAACGTGACCGCCACGATGAGCGTCCAGCGGTCATCGCGAACGGCGCCACGCACGACACCCCAGGCGTAGCCGGCGGCCAGCAACGCGGCGCCGATGGCCAGGCCAGGGATCGGGCCCACGAGAGCCACCGTATCGTCCGTCCAGTGGAGGCCATCTGCGAGCGAGGGCTCACCGGCCACGCCCAGCAGCGCCCACAGGTTGAAGGCGTTGACGCTCAGGTAGCCGTAGCCACCCGCGGTGCCGAACATGCGATCGAGGTATTCGAGCGGTCCCATGCCGAAGGGCAGGGCGATGACGAAGAAGGCAGCCCAGGCTGCAACGAAGGCGGTCAGCAGCCGGATCGGTCCCTGGTGCGATCCGAGCCAGGCCCGGAGGCGCCGGGGCGCCCACGGCTCGTTGCGCGGGCCGGAGCCTGCTTGCAGCAGGTGCCGTTTGATGAGCACCGCCGCCACGATCGGGATGAGCACCACACCGAACTGGGGCTTCACCAGCGCCGCCGTGGCTGCCATCGCGGCAGCCCCTTCGCTGTTGCCGCGGATCAGTGCGGCCAGGCCCAGGAGGATGACGAGTGCGCCCGCGGCATCGCTCTGGCCCCACAGTGCGGAGTCGTAGAGGGAGACGGGGTTGAAGACGTACAGGGCTGCGGCCGCGAGGGCCAGGGTCTCGCCACGCGCACCAGGCCAGGTCCAACCGCGCACCAGCCGGTAGACGAGGTAGCCGACAGCGATGTCGAGCAGGATCGGCGGCAGCTTGATCAGCTCTGCGCTGCTGACGGCGGCGCCCGAAAGCGTGCCCACCAGCCAGAGCACGTAGAGGTAGGCCGGCGGATAGTCGGAGAAGCCGGCGTTGGCGTAGAAGCCGCCCGGCCCGTATGTCGCCATGGAGTCGGCCCACGAAGCGTAGGAGGCCAGGTCGGACTCGAAGCCCGAGCCCGGGAACAGCACGTAGGCGATGACGGCTCGCAGCACCAGGCCGGCCAGCAGCAGCACGGCGATGGCCGGGCCGAGGGCGAGCACTGACAAGGGGCGGGACGGCTCTCCGGGGCTACGGCCGACCCCACCCACCAGGGTCGAAGTCACCGTCGACGTCCTGCCTCCTGGGAAAGCGTTGAAGTGGCGCCGAGTATATCAACGGACCCCCTCGTGACCGTCGGAGCGCGCTGTGCGGTAGTTTTGGTGCGAGCATGTCGACCGACGCCGCCCCCGAAGCGCCGCCCCTCGAGACCGGTCCCGGCGCTCGGCTCGAGTCGCTGCTGTGGCGGGTCGACCCGGTGTGGGTGGCGGTGGCGCTGTTCGTGTCCGCGCTGGTGGTCTACCTCGCCTCGAACCCTGCGCGCAACGACTTCTACGACCATTTCGTATGGCAGGCGGACGCCTTCCTGCATGGTCGCGCCGAGATCGAGTACCCGGTCGTGGAGGGTCCGTATCAGAACGGCCACTTCCAGGACGTGCTGCCGGTGGCCCCTGACCGCGGGCAGATCCCCTTCCCGCCCCTGCCGGCGGTGGTGCTCATGCCCTTCGTGGCCGTGTGGGGCCTGGGCACCAACGGCGCGGCCGTGGCGGCCGTGCTCGGCGCGGTCAACGCCGTGCTCTGCTGGGTCATGCTGCTGGGTGTCACCCCGCGCCGTTCGGCAGCGCTGCTCGGGACGCTCTTCTACGCCTTCGGCACTGTGGCCTGGTACGCAGCCATGCTGGGCACGACCTGGTTCCTGGCCCACGTGGTGGCCTCCACCTTCCTCTTCATCGCCATCGCCACCGCGGTGCGCGCCGATACGACGGCGGTTCGCGCCCGGGCCCGCGGTGGCGGGCGTGCGGCCGGACGCCAGTTCGTCGCTGGGCTCGCGTTCGGGGCTGCCGCCACAGCACGCCTGACGACGGTCGTGGCCGCGCCCTTCTTCCTCTTCGTCGGCGGCGGACGTGGCTGGACCGGTCGCGCCCTGGCGGCCGGGGTGGGGGCGCTCATCCCGCTCCTGCTCTTGCTCGGCTACAACCTGGTCTCCACCGGCGAGCTGTTCCACCCCGCCTACGATTTCCTCTACGAGGTCGAGTACCGCCCCAGGCCCGAGCTGGTGAACCCCGAGTGGGCTGCCGAGGATCCGCGCTACATCCCGCAGAACATCGGCATCATGCTCGGCGCGCTGCCGCTCACACCGGCGCTCGATGACCCCGTCTGTGCCCTTCAGCCCGTCACGCTCGGATCGCTCTTCGACCGTCGCTGCCCACTGCTGCAGCCGGACCCGCTGGGCATGAGCCTGCTGCTGACGAGCCCGGCTTACCTGCTGGCGATCCCGGTGCTGCTGTTCGACTGGCGCCGCCGTCTCGTGGCTGGCGCGGCCGTGGCGGTACTGGCGGTGGCGCTCGCAGACCTCATGCACTTCAGCCAGGGCTGGGTTCAGTTCGGCTACCGCTTCAGCAATGACTTTGCGCCCTTCGCGACCGTGCTGGTGGCCATCGGCATCGCCCGGCTGCGTGCCGGCTGGCTCTCGATCGCCCTGGTGGCAGCCTCGATCCTCATCAACGCCTGGGGCGTCTACTGGGGCATCACGCTGGGGTGGTAGCCAACGGGGTCACGCGCCCACGAGCCGCCGACTACGCCCTGGCCGCGGTTCCGGTCTTCCTCGGCGCGCTGGCGCTCTATACGGCCACGCTGATGCCCGACGTGGGCGTGTGGGACACGGCCGAGTTCCAGACCCTGGGACCGGTGCTGGGAATCGCCCACCCCACGGGCTACCCCACCTACACGCTGCTGCTGTGGCTGGCTTCGGTGGTCCTGCAGCCGCTGGGCAACGAGGCCTATCGGGCCGACCTGCTCTCAGCCCTGCTCATGGCCGCCGCGGCCACCCTGCTCGCCGGGCGCGTGGTCATGGCCACCAGACGCTGGCCCCTGGGGCTCGTGGCCGGTGTCGTCTTCGCGCTCACGCCGGTGGCCTGGAGCTGGGGCCTGCGCGCCGACCCGCACGCCCTGCACGTCTTCCTCGCGGCGCTGCTGCTGGTGCTGCTGGGCGCCTGGCAGGCACGCGAGAGCGAGTGCCCCGGCGGTGGCGCCCGCTGGCTCATCGTCGCTGCCGTGGTCTACGGCCTGGCCCTGGGCAACCATGCCCTGACCGTGTTGCTGGCGCCGGGCATCGCCGCCTTCGTGCTGCTGGTGGCGCCGCGGATCCTCTGGCGGCAGTGGCGGCTGATGCTGACCTGCGCCGCCGCCCTGGTGCTGACGACCGTCGCGCTGTACCTCTACCTCCCGCTGCGCTCGGCCATGGACCCACCGTTGGATTACGCCGACCCCCAGACCTGGGACAGCTTCTGGTACGTCGTGCTGGGCGAGCAGTTCACCGGCTCGTACGGCATGCTGCCACCGCTCGGCGAGCTGCTGGATGGGGTTTGGACGGAGCTGGTGCTCGCCCTCGGTGCCCTGGCCGCCCTGGCGCTCGCGGGCGTGATCCTGGGCCTCTTCCGCCACCCACGCCTGACGGTCCTGGGCCTGTTCTGGTTCGGGGCGGCCTGGCTTTGGGCCGTGGGCTATCCCAACGCCGCCATCGAGCGCTACTACCTCGTGCCGCTGCTGGTAGCGGCACTGTTGGTGGCGCTCGCCGCGGACGCGATGTGGGACGCTCTGCGCGACATCCTCGCCCGACACACCGTCGCCTATCACGTCGCTACGGCCGGTCTCGTGGTGGCCCTCCTGGGCCTGGCCGTGGGACCCGCGCTGACGCGCTTCGAGACGATGGACCAGGGCGGCGACACCCGGGGCCGGCAGATCCTCGAAGCCGTCTTCGAGGCGGTCGAGGACGACGCGGTCATCGTCTCGTGGTGGTCCTTCTCCACGCCATTGTGGTACGGCCGGCACGTCGAGGGGCGGCGGCCCGATGTCACGATCATCGACGACCGTGACATCATCGATGAGGGCTACGGCGACGTGGGCGGGGCGGTCGAGGCCCATCTCGGTGACCGGCCGGTCTACGTCATCCGTCTGGAACGCGACGTCGCGGACCTGATGCGGGACTATCTACTCACGCCGGTACCGGATGTACCCATGGAGATGTACCGGGTGGTGCCCGAAGGTACGGACTGATGACGTCCAGTGCACTGCCAGCGTCGCCCTCGAGGGTGGAGGCGCTGAGCTACTTCTTCCCCGCGCACAACGAGGCCGAGAACATCGAAGCGCTGGTGGAGGAGGCCCTCGCGGACCTCCAGCCGATCGCGGAGCGCTTCGAGATCATCGCGGTCGACGATGGCAGCACCGACGGCACCGGCGAGATCGCCGACCGCCTCGCGGACCAGCACCCCACTGTGGTGCGCGCCGTCCACCACCCCCAGAACCGGGGCTACGGCGCGGCCGTGCGCTCAGGGCTGGCGGCGGCGCGCTTTCCACTCGTCTGCTTCACCGACGGCGATCGCCAGTTCCGGGTCGCCGACCTCGCGCGCCTCACCGTCCGCCTCGAGGAGCCCGACCATGACGGCCGCGCTCCCGACGTCGTGGCCGGCTACCGCATCAAGCGCGCGGACCCCGCCATCCGCCTCGCCTACGCTCGCACCTATCGGACTGCGCTGCGGCTCTTCTTCGGGCTCGGCGTGCGTGACCCCGACTGTGCCTGCAAGCTCTTCCGTCGCGATGCCCTCGAGGGCGTGTCTGTCGAATCGAGCGGCGCGTTCCTCTCGGCGGAGTTGCTCATCAAGATCGGCGAGCGCGGCGGGGTCATCGTCGAGCAGGGCGTGCCGCACTACCCGCGCACGGCTGGAAAGGCATCGGGGGCAGACCCGCGCGTGGTCCTCCGCGCCGTCCGAGACTTCTGGTCCCTGCGGCTACGACTGTGGGCTGACAAGGGCCGGGCGCTCGACCGTGGGGAGCCGATCCTCGACGCGCCGTCCGAGGGCTAACCCGAGCCGCCCGGCGGCGAGCCGCTCTCCGGTGGCAGGTCGACCTCGAGCGAGTTCACGAACTCGCGGAAGACGCTGAGCTTCTCGTCCTGGTCCGCCTCGGGGATGACACCGGCACGGTCGAGCACGGCCTCGGTCGCGAAGATGGGTGCAGCCGTGCGCACGGCGAGAGCGATGGCGTCACTGGGTCGGGCATCGATCTCGTGATCGTCACCACCGACGACCAACACGATGCGGGCGCGGAAGGTCTCGTCGGCAAGGTCGGAGACGATGATGTGACGCACGCTCGCGCCGAGTTCGCCGAGGATCGTCGCAAGCAGGTCGTGGGTCAGGGGCCGCTCGGCCTCCACGCCCTGCAGCCGCATGGCGATGGACTGCGCCTCCCAGGATCCGATCCAGATGGGCAGGTAGCGTTCGCTCTCCGCCTCCCGCAGGATGACCACGTGCTGGGACGAGAGCATATGCACACGGACGCTCTCGACCACCATCTCTCGTGCTGCCTGGAGCATGACCTGATTCTAGCCCGGCCCGTCGTGGTCGCGGCGGGCTGCCGGCCCTAGCTCCCGACCGCGAGCGTCGTGCGGTAGATGCCGTCCGGCGTGATCCACACGAGCTGGTCGTTCTTGCGCTTGGTCTTCTTGTTGTTGAGGCCGCCCTCGATGACATACATGCCGCGCACATCATCCATCTGGTTCCCGCCGTCGCTGGGCATCCATTGGCCGATGTAGCTGCCGTCGCGCTTGTCGAAGCCGACGATGCGACCATGCCGGGCGTCGTACAGGTAGGCGCGCCCGAGCGACGACTCGGAGCCCGAGCCATCGACCATGACGTACTCGTGGCCCGGGCGCAGGTCACCATCATCAGGCAGCTCGCCGAGCTCGAAGCTGCCATCCCACTTGCCGAACTCGTAGCGGCGCAGGGTGTCATCGAAGAGGGTGTAGACGTCGAAGTCGATGTAGATCTGGTCGATCGCGGCGACCTCCGAGCTGGGCGACGAGAGCCACGGGAGGGGTGCCGCGAAGGAGCTGCCGTCGAAGTCCTGGGCATACTTCATGATCTGGTTGAGCGAGGGCTCCGCGACGTAGATGCGATAGCTGCCCACCGGCGGACGGTAGGCCTCGATGTCCCCGTGGTCCTTCTCGAAGCCGGTGCGTCCGCGGAGGGGGATCCTCGCGAGCGTGCCGGCGCCGGCCGAGTTCGAGGGGCTCCAACGAAATGGCCGGCCCGTGTCGTCGACGACGATCACGTAGTCGGCCACGGCCAGCTGCTTCGGTGTACCGATGGTCTTGCCGCCGCTGGCCTTGTCGCCGGCCTTGACGATGCTGGCCACCTTGCCGTTCTTGATGTTGGCCCGGTAGACGGTGCCATCGCTCCGGTCGAGGTAGACCGCGCCGCCTCGGTCATCGCTCACGAGGTACGCGGGGTCCGGGCCGTCGGGCAGCCTGGCCAGGCGCTCGACTGCGACCTCATGGGCGCGATACAGGCCATCGAGGCCACCACCGACCCGCTCCTCCAGCTGATCGAGCGCAGGGGCACTGAGGCCGGTGGCGCGGGCGCGCTCGATCTCCGACCAGGCTTCTCGGTAGTAATCCATGGCTGTGGCCGGCTCGCTCTCGACGAGGTTGTCGGCCCGATTGGCGGCGTCGACAGCTGCTCCGAGCAGGGAGTCACTGCCGGCGATGCGATCGACCTCGCTCACGTCAGCCCCGCGGGGCACAAGGGCGAGCACGAGGCCCACCACGAAGACCACCACCACCAGCGCCAGCAGGCCCATGGCAGCTCGACGCCGCGTCTCAGCGCGAGAGTGGACAGCGGTGACCTCGCGGGCCTGGGCTCGACGACGAGGCATGGCCTCCCAGAACCGATCACGCAGACCATCGAGGCCGTCGCGCACGCCGAGCATGGCCGATCCGACCACACCGCCGACCGGCTCGGGCAACGCGCCCGGCAGGTCCCCGTAGGCGTCCCCTACGGGAGCCGTGGCCCGCGCCTGCACGCGCGAAGTCTGCTCACTGGCCTCGACGGCCAGCAGTCCGTCCGAGCCGGCTCCACCCGTCGCCACGAACAGGTGGTGGAGGTGTTCCACGGCCGCCTGCGGATGGAGCGTGAGGACCGCGCTCTTGAGCTCCTCGGTGCCCACCGTCTCGGTCATGTTGCGCGCGACCAGCAGCAGTCCGTCACCCACGCTCAGCTCGCCCCGCCAGACGTCGACCGAGAGGCTGTCGTCACCGGGCAGCCCGCCAGGGCCGCCACGATCGGGCATCAGCAGCCGCGCCGAGCGCACGAGGTACGCCTCCGCTCCACCGAGGGTGGCGAGGTAGAGCTCGTTGTTGCGAATCACGGCGGCAGCCACACCGAGCGACCCTGGAGGCAGCCCGGCGCCCTCTCGGCTGCTGCGCAGCCGGCGATCGGCGGCCTTGATGGCCTTCTCCAGGCAGACCGGCACGCCCGCTGACTCGTCGTAGTAGTACTCGTGACGGACCGTCTCGGCGACGAGCTTGGTGGCCTCTCGGGCCCTTGGACCCGGGATGGCCGAGCTGACGACGATGAAGAGCACGCCCTTGGTGCGCGTCCTCGACCCGGTCGACGGCCGAGTGACACCGACGGTGTCAGCGGAGGTCGATAGCCGGTCCCGCTCGCTGAGCAATCCATGCTGGATCTCGAGTCGGGTAGCCATGGGCGGCCTAGTCTAGCGCGGCTTGGACGAATCCCCGGTCGACGGCCTTCGCACCACCACTTGCAGCTCTCGGAGGCGCTGACCGCCAGGCGCCGAGGCAAAGGCCTCGAGCAGCTCTGCCGAACGCAACCGCAGCTCCTGGGCGGTGGGGGCATCGTCAGCCGAGACGATGAGCATGGGCGGGCGGACCTCCAGGAGCCTCGAAGCCCCCGTGGCTGCCGGGACCTGCTCTTCCACGATGCGGGTCCATGAAGCGAGGCCCCGGGCCGCCTCCAGCTCTTCATCGAGCCCGAGCTGCCTGGCGAGGCCCGGCAACAGGTCACCGAGGCGATGGACCGGCCGCTTGCGGTTGCTCACGATCCCGGACCGGCAAGGGTGACCGAGCCTGGTTCGACTCGCCACAGCGTCGACGCCGCCACCAGCGCAGGGTCGAGGTCGTCGGGGGTCGTGGTGGTCACGATGGTCTGAGGCAGGTCGCCGATGCGCCGGACCAGGTGAGCGCGACGCTCGGGATCGAGCTCGCTGAAGACGTCATCAAGCAGCAACAGTGGCGGACGCCCGTCGAGGGCGGTGAGCACGTCCAGCTCCGCGAGCTTGAGCGCCAGGATGGCCGTGCGCTGCTGGCCACGCGAGGCGAACTCGGTCAGCTCGCGCTCGCCGGAGACGAAGAGGAAGTCGTCTCGGTGAGGACCCACCAGCGTGGCCCCGTTCCAGATCTCCTTGTCGGCCGTCTCGCGCAGCCGTCGGCGCAAGGCGTCCTCATTGCTCTCACCGTGCTCGCGCTGCGCGTTGGAGCTGTAGCGCAGGCACAGCTCGGTCTCCTCGGGCGCGATCTCGCGATGAGCGTCGGCCAACGGCTGAGCGATGGCCGCCAGCGCCTCGTGACGCCAATCGAGGATGCGGGCACCGACCTCGAGGATGGCCCCGGTCCAGTACGAGAGCTCGGCGCGGTCAGCTTCCTCCTCGCGGATGCGTCGCAGCAGCGAGTTGCGTTGGGTGAGCGTGCGCCCGTAGGTGGACATGACCGCCACGGCCGTCGGCTCCCGCTGGGCCACGAGGGCGTCGAGCAGGTTCCGCCGAAGCGACGGCGAGCCGACGATCAGCAGCATGTCCTCGGGAGCGAAGAGCACCGTGCGCAGCATGGGTCGCAGGGCGGCGGCCCGCCGGTTCACGCCGTTGACCCGGACCCGCTTGCGCGCTCCGGCGCCGGTCGCCCTGGCATGGACCACGACCTCCAGCTCCTCCCGGCGTCCAGCGCTTTCGACAGTCGCCGAAGCGCGCGCGAAGTCGGCTCCCCAGCGCACCATCTCGGGATCGGTGCTGCTGCGGTGTGAGCGTCCGGTGGAAAGGACGACCATGGCCTCGAGCAGGTTGGTCTTGCCCGCGGCGTTCCGACCCACGATGACCTGGGGGCCATCGCCGAAGGCGATCTCGAGATGCTCGTAGCTGCGGAAGCCGTCGAGCGTGAGCGTGCGGACGGGCACCTAGACGGCCCCGCCGCGGGTCGCGATCAGGAGGGCGTGCGGACGGGCATGATCACGTGCACGTAGGCCGGATCGTCCACGGGCTTGAGCACGCCGGGGGCCAGCGGACCGCTGAGCTCCACCGCGAGCTGCTCGGCGTCCATGTTCTGCAGCGCCTCGACCATGTAGCGCGCGTTGAAGGCGATGGTCACCGGATCCCCTTCGAGCTCTGCCTCGACCTGCCCCTCGGCATCACCGATATCCGCCTTGGCGTTGACGGAGATCGAGCCGGGATGGTCTTCCTCCCCGAAGCCCAGGCGCACCACGTTGGCTGATGAGGAGGCGATGAGGGCGGTCAGGCGCACGGCCTTGAGCAGCTCGTCGCGGTCGACCAGGGCGCGGGTACTGTGTGAGGTCGGCAGGACCGACTGGTAGTTGGGGAACTGGCCGTCGATGAGCCGGCTCACGACCTCGGTGGTATCGACCTTGAAGATGACCTGGCTCTTGGCCTGCGCCAGGATGATGTCGACCGGATCATCGGTATCGCCCAGCACGCGCATCAGCTCGGTATACGAACGTGCCGGGATGACCACGCTGGTCTCCTCGAGCGACTGCATCAGCTGAAGCGTCTTGACCGCGATACGGTAGTTGTCCGCCGCAGCGAGGGTCAGCACTTCCCCTGCGAACTGCGTGAGCACCCCCGTCAGGATGGGCCGAGTCTCGTCGGCGGCGGCCGCGAAGGTGACCTCCGAGAGCGCGCGCTTCAGGGCCTTCTGGCTGACCCGGGTGGTCGGTCGGTCTCCCGCAGCGGGGATGACCGGGAACTCCTCGGCGTCGATGCCGCGCAGATGGGTCTTGTAGCTGCCGGCCTGCATGAGCAGCGTGTCATCGCCTTCCATCTCGAGGTCGACGCGCTCACCGGCCGGCAAGCCGCCGACGACATCGGTGATGAGCCGAGCGGGCACGGTCATGGTGCCGTCGTTCTCGATCTTGCCCGGCACCCACACCGAGATGCCGATCTCGAGGTTGGTGGCAGTCAGGCGGAGTCCACCGTCCTGCGTCTTCAGCAGGACGTTGGCGAGGACCGGCAGCGTCGCACGACTGCTGACGGCGCGACTGACGAGGGACAGGCCCCGGGCCAGGTTCTCCTGCATCAAGGACAGCTTCACGAGCGGTCGAGCTCCCTACGAGATATACATGGTTCTTTCTAATCTTCTCATCTCATCATCATCTTCATGCTGTGGATGATGACGATAGCTCGCCTGGCCCACACGGCGTCCGTGCACGAACCGGGGGTCCGGACGGCTGCGCATGACCTGTGGGTGGAGCGTGTACAAAAGCGGTGCAGCGTGGATGACCCATCCTATCGCCCACAGACCGCACCGCTCCAGACCACCGACGTATCAACGCCGCCACCCTCCACGCGCTTCTCACGGCGGCGGGTTCTCCACGACCCGGCCACACCATCGGGACGGCAGGTTCGGGTACCGTTCGCGATGTGACCGCCATCCTCACGCTGCTTATCGTGCTCGCGCTGTCCCTGGTCGTGACACGGGCGGCCACCGTCGCCCTGACCGCCACCGGGCTGTCGCGGGAGGCGGCCCGCTTCCAGGCTCGTTCGGCCTTCAGCGGCGCGGGCTTCACCACCTCCGAGTCGGAGTCGGTGGTCCGCCACCCGGTCCGACGCCGCATCATCATGTGGCTGATGCTGGCGGGCAACGCCGGCATCGTCGCGGTCATGGCCTCGATCGTGCTCGCTGCGGTCGACAATCAGAATGACATCGACGCGCTCGTGCGGGTCGTCCTCGTGATCGCCGGCGTCTTCCTCATCTGGTATGCCTCGCGCACACGCTGGGTCGACCGACACATCACCCGGCTGGCCGGGATCGGGCTGCGACGATGGACCAGCCTCGACGTCTCCGACTATGCTGCGCTGCTGCACGTCGGCGGTGAGTACGTGGTGACCGAGTTCAGGGTGGAGCCTGACTCGTGGCTGAACGACCGCTCGCTGGCCGGGCTGGCGCTGCGCGACGAGGGTGTCGTCGTGCTCGGCATCGAGCGCCTCGACGGCAGCTACCTGGGTGTACCGCAGGGCGACACGGTGGTGGTGGCCGGCGACGTGTTGGTCCTGTACAGCCGCTCCGATGTCCTCGTGGAGCTGGATCGGCGTGGTCGCGGCAGCCATGGCGATGCGGCTCACGCGGCCGCGGTGGCCGAGCAGGAACGGGTCATCGCCGACGAGAGCCCCGCCGGGCGCGCCAATCAGGAACCGGCGACCACAGACGCCCCGCGAGCCTAAGGGCAGCGCCTCGGGCGGCCCAGCTTCGGCGCTCGATGCCCCCTACGAGTCCGAGAAGATCGACTCGCGCACAGCGGCGAGCTCGCGGCGGAGCTCTTCGTTGCGCGAGGCCTCCTGATCGATCTTCTTGCAGGCGTGCAGCACCGTGGAGTGATCGCGTCCGCCCAGCTCCGCGCCGATGCGCAGCAGCGAGACATCGGTCTCCTCGCGCATGAGGTACATAGCGATCTGGCGCGGCACGACCACCGCCCGGTCGCGCTTCTTGCCCCGCAGCGTCTCGAGGTCCACGTCGTAGTAGTCCGAGACCGCCATCGCGATGCGCTCCGGTGTGACCGCGCGCTTGCGCGGGCTGTAGAGCACGTTGCTGAGCACGGCCTGGGCGAGATCGACGTTGATGGGCATGCCCTGCATCGAGGCGTAGGCCACGATGCGATTGAGCGCACCCTCGAGCTCACGGACGTTGGATACGACCTTGCGCGCGATGAACTCCAGGGCCTCGTGGTCGACGCGCACGCCCTGCTCCTCGGATTTGGTGCGCAGGATGGCGATACGGGTCTCGAGGTCAGGCGCGGTCAGGTCGGCGATGAGGCCCCACTCGAAGCGGCTGCGAAGCCGCTCCTCGAGCGTGATGATCTGCTTGGGCGGCCGGTCGCTCGAGAGGACGATCTGCTTGCCGTCCTCGTGGATGGCATTGAAGGTGTGGAAGAACTCTTCCTGCGTGCGCTCCTTGTCGGCGATGAACTGGATGTCGTCGATGAGCAGCAGGTCGATCTGCCGATAGCGGGCGCGGAAGTCGTCGATGCGGCCCACCTGGATCGAGGTGATGAAGTCGTTGGTGAACTTCTCGCTGGTGGCATAGACGACCTTCTTGCGCGGATAGCGCTGTACCACCGCGTTGCCGACCGCGTGCATCAGGTGGGTCTTGCCCAGACCCACGCCGCCGTACAGGAAGAGCGGGTTGTAGGCCTCACCCGGTCGCTCCGCCACCGAGAGGCTGGCCGCATGCGCGAGGCGATTGGCGCTGCCGACGATGAAGGTGCGGAAGGTGTAGCGGGAGTTGAGGTTGACGCCACCACCCTCGGCCGCCCCGACGCGGCCTGGCTCGAGGCGGACCCGGGGGCTTGCCAGTCGAGCCGCCTCCTCCTGCGACTCCACCTCGACCGGAGCCTCCGAGTCGAGCTCACGAACCTCGAACTCTACGTTCACGCTGTAGCCGACCACGCGGGCCAGCGTCTGGGCGATCAGGGATCGATAGCGGTTCTCCAGCCAATCCTTGGCGAAACCGTTGGGTGCCGCGACGCAGAAGCGGTCGCCGTCGACATCGACGAGCTGCGTGTCCTTCAGCCAGGTCTCGTAGTTGGCCGGGGATAGCGACACCTGAAGCTCACCAAGGGCGGCTCTCCAGACCTGCTTCGCGTCCATCGATGGCAAGGTGACCCATATTGCGCACAGCTCAGCGCGTCCCTCTCGGAGTGACGTCCCGACACCCAGGGCAGAGGCGCGATCGACATCCCATCGGAGGAACCGGGCCGACCCCCTCGGGTCGTCACGACGGTGGCTCCAGCTTGGGTTCCCGACGCCCGCTCTCGGGCCCCGGGGCGCCAAACCTTAGCACCCGATTTCGCAACCGCGCAACGTCGCCGCGACATACCCCCGGGGGGTATCAGGCCCCACGCTCGTGAAGGCAGGTCCGGGAGCGTCGGCGCCCTTCCCGGCGGAAGCCTCGGCGGATCCGGCGAGGCGTTTCAGTGGTGGCCGAAGGCACCACCCCGAGCTATCCAACGCCGCCTTCGGACCCTCCCTGTCCACACCGGACCGTCCCTCACTATCCCACTCGCTGGCCTGGCTGACCCCCTTGGTCCACGGTCAGCAGGGGGATATCGCCGTCGGGTCCCAGTGCACCCAGGACCAGCACCTCGCTGCGAAGACCCGCCACCCGACGAGGCGGGAAGTTGACCACGGCCACCACCAGACGGCCGACCAGCCGGGAGGGGTCCGGGTAGGTCCGGGTCAGCTGTGCCGACGACTGCCTGCGGCCACCTGGTCCGAAGTCGAGCTCGAGCCGGTAGGCCGGCTTGCGTGCGCCTTCGAGCGGCGCGGCAGAGAGGATCTGGCCGATGCGCAGATCAAGCCGCTCGAAGTCCTCGACCGACGCCGTCCCCGGCTCCAGGAAGGGCACCTCGGCCGATGGTCGTTGGGATGGCATCTTCATTCCTCCGGTCTCGGGTGTGGCTCGCGTATAATCCGGCGGACACCCATGCGTATCGGTTCAGGGACGGCCACAAGTGGTCCACCGCGCCGGGGGACGCATCGCTCACATCCGCATCGGCAGGCCGGTCCATCGTCATGGTCCTGACCGCCTGCCCGAAGGAGCCCAGCCCCAGTGACAAAGCAAACGTACCAGCCCAAGAAGCGCCATCGCGCTCGGGAGCATGGCTTCCGCAAACGCATGAAGACCAAGGCTGGCCGCAAGGTGCTCGCCACCCGGCGTGCGCGTGGCCGCAAGAAGCTCACCGTCTGACCGCCGGCTGACCCAGAAGGGGGCCGTGCCGACGCTCCGTGCTCGGGAGGACTTCGCGCGTATCAGCGAGAAGGGCCGCTCCCGGTCGGATCGACTCATGGTGGTCCGCTTCGTACCCAATGGCCGCGACCACGACCGCTTCGGCATCTCGACTGGTCGGCACCTTGGAGGAGCCGTCCGGCGTAACCGTGTGCGCCGGCGCCTCCGTGAGATCCTGCGCCGCAGCCCCAACGACACCGGGCACGGCTGGGACATCCTCATCGTCGCCCGCCCTCCGGCCGTCAACGCCTCGTTCGCTGAGCTTGCGACCGTGCTCGAACGACTCCTCGTTCACATCCGGCGCACGATGAAGGTGTCCGCGTGACCGCGCTCAGTGGTGTCGGCAAGCGCCTGGGCATCAGCTTCATCCACGCCTACCGCAAGGTGCTCTCCCCACTCTTCTCCGGTTCGTGTCGATATGAGCCTTCCTGTTCGGTGTACACCGAACAGGCCATCAGCAAGTACGGGCTGCTGAAGGGCAGCTGGATGGGTGCCAAGCGCATCGCCAGCTGCGGCCCCTGGCGTCCCGGCGGCTATGACCCGGTGAAGTGATGACCATCCGCTCCGCGCTCGCAGCGCCCTTCCGCCTGTCCCCCATCGACCTGCTCGCTGCGATAGCCGTCGCGATGATCGCGTTCGGCCTGGCGGTGGGGCCGGTCATGGGCCAGGACGCCAGCCCCTCGGCCGAGCCTGCGGCCACGCTCGCGGCCACGCCGGACGCCAGCCCCTCGGCCGAGCCTGTGGCCACGCTCGCAGCCACGCCGGACGCCAGCCCCTCGGCCGAGCCTGCGGCCACGCTCGCAGCCACGCCGGAGGCGATGACTCCCGCTGACGCGACACCAGAAGCGCAGCCCAGCCCCGAGCCCCAGGGCAGCGTCGGGCCGGTGGCCGCGACGGAGCCCTCCGCGAGCCTGTCGCCGGCGCCGAGCGCCGGAGCCGGAACCGACCCCTGCGAACCTGTGCCCACCCAGGACCCGAACGTCTCGCCGGATCCCAACGCCACCGACGCGCCGCCCGCGAACCTGTGCCCAGCACAGGCCAGCAGTAACCCGCTGGACCTGCTGGCCTGGTTGTTCACGCCCATCTTCCAGATCATCTTCATCGGCCTTGCCGAGCTGTACGACATCACCGGCGACATCGGCATCGCCATCATCCTGCTGACCATCATCATCCGTATCCTGCTCATCCCCGTGTTCCGCGCGCAGATCGTGTCGCAGCGACGCATGCAGATGCTGCAGCCAGAGCTACGGGCCATCCAGACCAAGTACAAGGGCGACCGCCAGAAGATCTCGGAGGAGCAGATGAAGCTCTACCGCGACCGCGGCGTCAACCCGGCCTCGGGCTGCCTGCCGGCGGTGCTGCAGATGTTCCTGCTGCTGCCCATGTACCGAGTCTTCATGAACGGCCTGAGCGCGCCTGACATCAGTTCGATGCTGTCGGTCAAGATCCCCTTCACCGACACCGAAGTCCAGGTGGTGACCGTCGCCTGCTACGACCCGACCAACCCGTACGCGCCCTGCATCGACCCCAACATCCCCTGGCTGGCCTGGCTGCCCAAGGTCGATAGCGGACTGATGATCCCGGGCTACCCGGGCGGACTGCCCGCGAACGAGCCGGAGATCTTCATCATGGTCTTCGCCGGTCTGGGCTTGGGTCTCTCGCTGCTGGCCACGTTCTCGGCAGTGATGCAGCTCATCCAGTCACGCATGATGATGAACCGCAACATCGCGCCGGGCGATACCACCGCTACCACCACCAACCGCATGATGCTGCTGCTGCCGGCCTTCTCGCTGATCTACGGCGCGATCCTGCCGGCGGGACTGTTCATCTACTGGATCACCACCTCGGTCTTCAGCATCATCCAGCAGTTCCTGATCAACGGCTTCGGCGGCCTCTTCCCGCTCTTCGGCTGGACCCCCCGGTTCGCCAAGGACTTCGAGGCGCCCTTCCCGGTGAGCCTGCCGGCACCCAAGCCCGCTGACCCTGCTGGGGACAAGGGCAAGACCACCACGACCACCAAGCGCTCCACCAAGGAGAGCGCCGCGGGAACCATCAGACCAGTACGGCGTCGCAGCCGCCGCCGAGGGAGACGACGATGAGCGAATACCAGGAATTCACGGGCAAGACCGTCGAGGAGGCCATCAGGAAGGCACGAGAGGAGTTCGGGGTGGCCGGCCTGTCGGACCTCGACTTCGAGATCCTGACCCAGGGCAGCCGGGGCGTGCTGGGCATGGGCGCCGAGCCTGCCCGCATCATCGCCGCGCCGAAATCGGCGCTGGGCGGATCCACCCCCAAGAAGGAGGTCGTCGAGAAGACCGCTCCGCCGGTCGAGCCGGCACCGCGCCCTGACGAGCGCCCGCGCGAACCGAAGCCCCGCCGCCGCAGCGAGCGTGACAGCGAGAGCGGCGAGCGCCGGCCTGGCCGGACCAGCAGTAGCCGCGAGGCCTCCAAGGTCAGCGATGCGGCGGCCACCGAGGTCGAGGCGGCGGTCGCAGCCGGCACCTCGACCAAGGTCAAGTCCGAGCAGAGTGATGACGAGGTCTCGACGGAGGCACTCGAGGCCGGCAAGGAGATCCTCGAGCAGCTCGTCGAGATGATGGGCTATGACGCCAACGTGGAGGTCACCACCGGCGCCACCGCCAAGATCACCGTCTACGGTGCTGACGACGAGGAGAAGGAGGCTCTGGGCGCGCTCATCGGACGCAAGGGAGAGCGCCTCTCCGCGTTGCAGCACCTGGTCAACCTCATGCTCAGCCGCAAGATGGGCACCTGGACCCGCGTGCTCGTCGACGTGGAGGACTACCGCGGCCGCCGCGAGCGCCAGCTCGTGGAGGTGGCCACGCGCGCCGCCGACCGCGTCTCGGAGACCGGCCAGATGCTCCAACTCGAGCCCATGTCCGCCCTCGAGCGCCGCTGGGTGCATCTTGCACTGCGTGATCGCGAGGGCATCACCACGCAGTCGATCGGCGAGGAGCCGCAGCGGCGGGTGGTCGTGCTCAAGGCCTAGGCCCGCAGGCCCGGCCGACCGCCACCCGCGTGGCGGGAGCCCCCGACGCAAACGAAACGACCCCGTCGCCATCGACGGGGTCGCGTCTTGTCGCAGGTTGGTGGAGATGGGGGAGAGTCGAACTCCCCGTCCAGAACCTTCTGCCGAAGACCACTACGAGCGTATCCGATGATTTGTCGTCGACCCGCCGTCCCGGCATCGGCACCGTGGCGTCAGGTCCAGTCACGTCCCCTTGCGGGCTTGACTCCGGGCTACGTGACGCTTACCCAGAGCGCATCCCCGCTGAATGATGCTTCCACAGCCCACGGGGATGAGGCTGCTTCCACACTCACCTTACGGCCTTAGGCCGCGAGGGCGAGAGTCGGCTGGCGGTTGTTGCCAGTTACTTCGTTTTTGCCACCTGATTAACGAGGCCCGATGGCAACCTCGGCTCGCGTTCCTCGGGGTTCGGGCCCTGTCGAGACCACGCATCCCCACGGACGAGTGATTGTAGCCCCACGGCGGGGATTCGGCTAGCGGCCCCGCAGAGCGTCGGCGACCTCGCGCTCCATGTCCCGCCTGGACTGGCGGTCGGCGATGTCGCGCCGGTGGTCGTAGTGCTTCTTGCCCTTGACCAGGCCGACCTGGATCTTGGCCTTGCCGCGATCGTTGAAGTACATCGAAAGGGGCACCATGGTCAGGCCCTTGGCCTTGGTCCGGCCTACCAGCTGGTCGATCTGCATCCGGTGCAGGAGCAGCTTGCGGTCGCGCATAGGCTCGTGGTTGTTGCGGTTGCCACCGGCCCACGGCGCGATGCGGGCCCCTACCAGCCAGGCTTCACCCCGCTCGATGCGAGCGTAGGCATCCTGCAGGTTCACCGAGCCCTCGCGCACGGACTTGATCTCGGTGCCGGTCAGCACGATGCCTGCCTCGAACGAATCCTCGATCGAGTAGTCGTGCCGGGCTTTGCGGTTGGTGGCAACGGTCTTGCCCATCTGCCGGGCTCCTTGGATGTGACTCGGGTTCCGCGGTTCAGCGGTGCTCTAGGGTCGCACAGACACGCGAACGCCGGCCCATCTGGGCCGGCGTCCATGCGGCTTGCACCACTCGTCGGATCGACTAGCGCCGAACCTCCGAGGCGGTGCTGCTACTTAAATGACTATGCATTACACACCACCTCCTTTCGTTCGAGGGAACATTACCCGATGTGTCAAGAACGCGCGAGGACGGACGCGCTGCGGCCACCCGGCGGGCTACGGAGCAGTGCTGGCCACGGGCGCCGGCGAGGCCTCGAACACGGTCGTCGTCGCGCCGTCCGGGAGCGGCTCGCCGAGCAGCAGAGCGATCGCGGACTGCAGCTGGGGGTCGAGATCAGGGTCGGCGTCGGTGGCGCCGGGCCAGTAGCGCTCACCCTCGAGCTCGACGGGGATATCCGGTGTCAGGCCCTCGCCGTCGATCCAGGTCTTGTCGCGCGTGAGCCACTTGGCGATCGACAGGCGGTAGCCGCCGTTCTCGCCCGGCAGCTCGCTCCATTCCTGCACCGTGCCCTTGCCGAAGGTGGGCTCACCGACCAGCCTGGCCCGTCCGGCATCCTGTAGCGCGCCGCCGAGGATCTCGCTGGCGGAGGCTGAACCGCCATTGACCAGCAGCACCACCTCGAGGCCGGGGTCGGTGGCGATGCCATCGCCAGTGACCTCGACCGCCACCTGTGTGCCGTCGGCGTACTCCTCCCAGAAGACCGGGCCATCGGCGATGAACTGGCTGCTGATCTCGACGGTGGCGTCCACGAAGCCGCCGGGGTCGTCGCGCACATCCACGATCAACTTGTCGCGCCCGGCGTCGAGGTGCGTGCGCAGGTCGGCCTCGAAGTCGTCAGCCACGTTGCCGCTGAAGTTGTCGATGGAGAGGTAGCCCACCTGGCCATCGGCGAAGGTCGCGCTACGCACGTCGTCTGCGACCACGGTGTCGCGGGTGATGGGGATCTCCAGCTCCTCACCGTCGCGGTCGATGGTGAGGGCGACGTCACTGCCACGAGGGCCGCGGATACGCCACACCGACTCGTCGATGGTCGTGCCCTCCAGCGACTCACCGTCGACCCCGGTGACCGTGTCGCCGGCCACCAGACCGGCCGCCTCGGCGGGGGCGCCCGCGAGGACGTTCACCACCCGCAGGCGGCACGACGCGTCGATCACGTCGCATGCATCGCCGGCCTCGTCGGTGGTCTCCATGACCGCACCGATGCCCTCGAACTCACCGATGGCGGCGCCGAGCGCGGCATCGTACTCAGCGGGCGACATGTATGCCGAGTAGGGATCCTCGAGGACGCTGAACATGCCCTCGAGCGCGCCACCGAGCACCTCCTCTGGCACCGGCGTACCGATGAAGCGGTCAGCGATGTCCTGGTACGTGCGCGTGAAGGCTTCGATGGCGGCCCGCTCGTCAGCATTGCGGCCGGTGGTGGCACCACCGAGCGTCAGACCCGCCCAGAAGATGGCCCCGGCACCAAGCGCTACCAGCACGATCGCGGTGAGTGCCGCCGACGGCCCATCACGACGAGGCGGGGGCCCACCAGGGTCCGCAGGTGGAGGTGGCGGTGCGGGGTTGCTGTAGGGAGCGGTCATGCGCTTGGTGCTGGTCTAGCGCAGGTACGTGCGCACGCTGATCCAGGCCCCCACGCCGCCGAGGCCGAGACCGGCACCGAGGGTGATGAGGGTGATCTGGTAGGTCAGCGACTGGTCGAAGCCCAGCGGCACGGAGCCGGCGATGTCGCTCGCGATATCGCTGATGGCCGGCGATGCCATGAGCAGCAGCAACAGGGTGATGACCGCACCTGCGAGGCCGATGAAGATGCCCTCGAGGATGAACGGCCAGCGCACGTAGCGGTCCGAGGCGCCCACGAGGCGCATGATCTCGATCTCCTGGGCACGGGCCATGAGCGCCATGCGGATACCGTTGACCACGATGAGCAGGACGGTCAGGGCCACGAAGCTGAGCACGATGAAGCCGAGGTTGCGCAGCTGGGCGGTGAGCTCCACGAGCCGATCGATGCCGGTCTGCTGGCCAAGCACGCGCTCGACGAGGCCGGCTTCCGACTCGAGCAGGCCCACCACCTCGCGCGACTGGCGGGGGTCGCGCAGCTCGATGGCGTAGTAGGCATTGAAGGGATTGAAGTTGGCGTAGGCCGCAGCGATATCGGTATCGCCACGCTCGGCGCGGTCGGCCGTGAAGCGCTCGAGCGCTTCCTCCTTGCTGATGTAGGTCACCGAGGCCACGTCCGGACGATCCTGCAGTTGCTGCTGGAAGGCGGCGATACGTTCGTCAGCGAGGCCGGTGTGCAGCTCCGCCCGCACCTCGACGCGCGATTCCACGTACTCGAGGCCGGCCTCCACGCCGTTGATGACGATGACCAGGGCGCTCAGCAGGATGAGCATGAGGATCATGGTGAAGGTGGCCGCGAAGGTCATGACGCTGTTGCGCCACAGGCCCTGGAGCGCCTGGCGGACCGAGAAGCGGAGGAAGTGCATCAGGCCGCCGACCTAGTACTCACGGTGGTAGCCGCCGACCTCGTCGCGCACCACGCGTCCATCCTCGAGGGCCACCACGCGACGGCGCAGGGCGGTCACGACCTCGGCATCGTGCGTGGCCATGAGCACGGTCGTGCCCATCTCGTTGATGCGCAGCAGCAACTGGATGATCTCCCAGCTGATGAGCGGGTCGAGGTTGCCGGTGGGCTCGTCGGCGATGATCAGGGCCGGGTCGTGCACCATGGCCCGGGCGATGGCGGTGCGCTGCTGCTCGCCGCCCGACAACTGGTGGGGTCGCTGCCGGGCCTGTTCGGTCAGGCCCACCAGCGCCAGCGCCCGCACGACGGCCGGTTCCATCAGTCGCTTGGGCGTGCCGGTCACCTCCAGGGCGAAGGCCACGTTCTCGTAGACGGTCTTGCGCGGCAACAGGCGGAAGTCCTGGAAGACGATGCCGATCTTGCGGCGCAGCAGGGGGACCTCCTTCCTCTTCATGCGCCCGAGGTCGTGCCCGGCTACCTCTACGCTGCCTGCGGTGGCTTTCTCGTCGCGCACGAGGAGCTTGGTCAGCGTGGACTTGCCGGCCCCAGATGGGCCCACGAGGAAGATGAAGTCGCCCTCCGGGATGAGCAGGTCGACGTCGATGAGCGCTTCCTTGCCAGTGCCGTAGGTCTTGCTCACGTTCACCAGACGCACCGAGTCGGGCCGCTCTGCCAGAGGCAGCGGCTGACCAGGCACGGCGGGTCCGGGCATGGCGGATCCGGGTGCCGCTGGGGCAGGCACATGGTCGAGCCGGGGCGCTCCTGGAGGTGGCCCGGCGACGGCCCGGTTGACGGCGTCGCTCATCGGCCGGGAGCGTAGCACAGCGCTTCCTGATGACCCCTCAGCGACGATCGGCGCGTCCCAGCGCCGAGAGGACCGACTCGTGCAGCCGGCCGTTGGTGGCCAGCACGCCGTGCGCGGGCATATCGATCCCGCCGCCGAGATCAGTCACGCGGGCGCCCGCGTGCTGCATCACCGCGCGTGGTCCGGCCAGGTCCCAGATCTTGAGCTCCGACTCGACCATCACCTCCGCTGCGCCCTCGGCCACGAGCATGTAGCCATAGAAGTCACCCAGGCCACGGTCGCGCCAGACCTTGCCCAGCAGCTGGCCGAAACCTGGTGCCCAGCCGGAGGTCACGATGCTCGGATAGGAGGAGTAGACGACCGAGGCCTCCTCGAGCCGCGCGACCTCGGAGACCGCCAGGCGCGTGGCCGAAGTGCGATCCCAGCCGCCGGGCATCGTGTCCACGGCCCATGCGCCGCCCCCGTCCCAGCTGAACCAGCGGCGATGCAGGGCCGGAGCGCTGACCGCGCCGACGGCCAGCCGCCCTTCGATCTCGAGTGCCATGAGGGTGGCGTAGAGCGGCACGCCCCGCATGTAGTTGTGGGTGCCGTCGATGGGGTCGATGATCCAGCGTCGGCCACTCTCGGAGCGGGCCACGCCGTACTCCTCGCCGACCAGGCCGTGGTCGGGGAAGCGGCTCGTGACACGCGCTCGGATGGCGCGTTCGACCGCGGTGTCGGCCTCGGTCACGAACGAGGCGTCGGGCTTGGTCTCCACCGCGATGGAGCGTCGGAACGAAGCGAGCGAGATGGCGTCGGCTTCGTCACAGGCGACCAGCGCGACCTCCACGGCGGCGCCGATCTCGGTGGTCGGGTCGGGCAGGCTGAACGGGGACATCGATGCCTCCTCGGCGCCTACAGCAGCGCGCAGCTCATGGGGATATAGCGGTCGAAGCGGGGCCCGGGCCCCGCAGAGCAGTAGATGGCGGGGGTGTCGTCGATGCGCATGCCGGCTCCGAGCAGGGGTGCGAGGGCGCTGGCCGGGCCCGGCACCACCACCTGGCGGCCCTCGAGCACGTCCACGAGGCGTACCAGGTAGCCGATGAAGCTCGGCAGGTAGCCGGGTTCCAGCGCTGCCACCGGGCCGATGCGGCCACTCGGTTGGGCGTAGCCGTAGCCGAGCACGGTCCCGTCCATGTCGGTGAACAGCACGCCTGTGCGTTCGCGCGCCCAGAAGGCGTGGTCGCCCGGCCGCACGTAGCCCATCAGCGCAAGATCGAGCTGGGCGACCGCGTCCGCGCTGATGGGCCGGCGCCGGACACCTGCGGGCAGCGTCGGCAAGGCCTCCCCGGACAGGCTGCCACGGAGGAAGTAGATCGGGGTGCGAGGCGTCATGCCCAGCTTGGCGTAGAGACCGGTCGAGACCGGCTGGTTGGCCTCGGCGCAGGTCGAGACCCGCACTACCCCCTCCCCTGCCCCAGCGACGCAGGCGTCGAGCAGGGCCCGACCCATCCCTCGACCCTGCCACCCGGGCTCGACGAAGAGGAACGAGAGGAACGCCTCTGCGCCCCGTCGCATGACCATCCCGAAGGCGATGACCCAGCCGTCCTCGTCGGCCACGTAGCAGGACTGCGGGTCCGAATCAAGGAGATGTCCGAAGTGCATCTCGAGCGGCGCGGCGTTGCGGGGCCGCAGTGG
This sequence comes from uncultured Chloroflexia bacterium, assembly GCA_963731995.1. Lineage (GTDB taxonomy): Bacteria > Chloroflexota > Limnocylindria > Limnocylindrales > CSP1-4 > JAFMJV01. The sequence goes on along the minus strand of CAVSXV010000009.1, from coordinate 475,019 downwards.
CTGGCCGCGCTGCCGATCGAGGTCTTCGACGGCGTGGAAGAAGACCTCCAGCATGGCCGGGATGTCAGCGGCCGTGGTCACCCTCAGCTCAGGCAGTGCCGCCCCCTCGTTGGGTCGCCACGCGCTCCAGCTCGGCGACCATGAAGGCATCGAGGTCGCCGTCGAGCACGGCCGCGGTGTTGCCCGTCTCGTGTTCGGTGCGGTGGTCCTTGACCATCTGATACGGATGCAGCACGTACGAACGGATCTGGTTGCCCCAGCCGGCCTCGACATGCTCCCCCTTCAGTTCGCGGATCTCCGCCTCCCGCTCCTCGAGCCGACGCTCCAGGAGCCGCGCGCGCAGGATCTTCATGGCCGCCTCGCGGTTCTGGTGCTGCGAGCGCTCGTTCTGGCTCTGGGCCACGATGCCGGTGGGGATGTGTGTCAGGCGTACCGCCGAGTCGGTCTTGTTGACATGCTGGCCGCCGGCGCCCTGCGCGCGGTAGGTGTCGATCTTGAGCTCGTCGTCGGGGATCTCCTCGATCTCCGCGGCCTCCGCCACCTCCGGCAGGATCTCGACCTGCACGAAGGTGGTGTGCCGCCGGGACTGGGAATCGTAGGGGCTGATGCGCACGAGACGGTGGACGCCCGATTCAGCCCGCAGCCAGCCATAGGCACGACGACCCTGCACCGAGACGGTCGCGCTCTTGATGCCGGTCTCCTCGCCTTCCAGACGGTCGACGATCTCGGTGCGGAATCCGCGTCGCTCACACCAGCGCAGATACATGCGCAGCAACATCTCTGCCCAATCGGTGGCCTCGGTACCGCCGGCCCCGGCGCTGATGCTGATGAAGGCGTCCGAGTCGTCGTACTCGCCGGAGAAGAGCAGGCTCGTGCGCATCCGCTGATAGTCGGCCTCGATGGCCTCGTACTCGGGCTCCACCTCCGCCTCAAGTTCGGCGTCGCCCGCCTCGGCGGCCAGCTGGGCCAGCTCAGCGAGGTCGTCGGCTCGGGAGATGAGGCCGTTCCACGCTTCGAGCTCGTCACGCAGGCCGTCGGCGGCGCGCAGGACACGCTTGGCTTCGCGAGAGTCGTTCCAGAACTCAGGCTGGGAGGCGCGCTCATCGAGCGCTGCGAGCTCGTCCGCCTTTGCGGCTAGGTCAAAGCCGCCCCGAAGTCGAGTGGACGCGCGACGCAAGGTCACGGATCAGGGCATGGTCCATCGGCGGTCGGGGTCTTTGGCGTCTAGCGTCGGGAGCGGAGGTCCTGCAGCAGCAGGGGCCTCAGCTCGATGATCTTGAGTGCGGTCTTGCTGCGGGCAACCACGGGGTTCACGCACGGGCAGTAGCCGTTGTGAACGCATTCACCACAGTTGCCGTCGCAGTCCAACCAGGCGGCGTAGCTGCAGTTGCGGCAGTCACGCTCGCAGGCGATCAGGTCGGTGAACGACGGATCGCCGATCTCGGCTTCGGGCTCAACCGAAAACGGCTTCACTTATGTTGCTCTCCCTCATCGGTCCGTTAGCCAAGGGCACGTTCCTTGCTACGGTCGCGTAATGACACACCGGCGGTGTGGCCGCCGGTGTTTGCGGACGAGTGTACGAGCGGACGCGCTTCCACACAAGGGGTCGGCGAATATTCCGTGCACGTCTGCATGGTGCTCGTGGGCGGCCAACCGTCCAGATAGGGACCCAATGCCAACGAGCTCTATACTTCGAACTCCATGCGTACGTTCCTCTCCCGTCTGATCGGGACCTCCGAGACATCCAACCTCAAGCCGCTGCAGCCGCTCGTCGACAAGATCAACGAGCTCGAGGCGCACTACGCTGACCTCTCTGACGAGCAGATCAGGGCCGAGATGGCCGACGTGCGACAGGAGGTCCAGGAGGCTGCGCCGGCCACGGAGCCATCGGAGGAGGAGATCCACAGCCCGGACTCCCAAACCCGCGCCACGCTGCGCCGAAAGCGCGAACGAGCGGACTTCGATCGCATGCAGGCGGCCCTCGACGACGTCCTGCCCGATGTCTTCGCCGCTGGCCGAGAGGTCAGCCGGCGCAAGCTGGAGATGCGGCCGTTCGACGTCCAGCTGCTGGGAGCCATCGTGCTCCACAAGGGCCAGATCGCGGAGATGAAGACGGGCGAGGGCAAGACCCTCGTGGCCCCGCTGGCGGCGGCGCTCAACGCCATGTCGGGCTGGGGCGTCCACATCATCACCGTCAACGACTACCTGGCCAAGCGTGACCCGCAGTGGATGGGACCGATCTACCATGGCCTCGGCCTCTCGGTCGGCATCGTCCAGCACGACACGGCCTACCTCTACGACCCCGATTACCGGACCAGCGATGAGACGCTGGTGGCTCTGCGCCCTGTGGGCCGCAAGGAGGCCTACGACGCTGACGTCACCTATGCCACCAACAACGAGCTCGGCTTCGACTACCTGCGCGACAACATGGTCCAGGAGCTCAGCGAGCGGGTGCAGCGCAGGCGCTTCTTCGGCATCATCGACGAGGTCGACAACATCCTCATCGATGAAGCTCGCACACCACTCATCATCAGCGGCGCAGCCGGCGAGTCAGGCGACCTCTACAAGGTCTTCGCCCGGCTGATCCCGCGCCTCGAGCCCCGACCCGAGAACGCCGAAGAGGGTGGCGACTACTTCGTCGACCTCAAGGAGCACGCGGTCTCGGCCACCGAAGAAGGTGTGGCCAAGATCGAGAAGATGCTCAACATCCGCGACCTCTACGGTGTCGAGACCGACCCGCGGTTGCCACGCCACTTCGAGCAGTCGCTCCGTGCGCACGCGCTCTATAAGCGCGACCGTGACTACATCGTCAAGGACGACGAGATCGTCATCGTCGACGAGTTCACCGGACGCCAGATGCCGGGTCGCCGCTGGTCGGAGGGCCTGCACCAGGCCGTCGAGGCCAAGGAGGGCGTGCGCGTCCAGCGTGAGTCGATGACCATGGCCACGGTCACCTTCCAGAACTACTTCCGCCTATACGACAAGCTCGCGGGCATGACCGGAACGGCCATGACCGAGCAGGAAGAGTTCTACAAGATCTACCAGCTCGAAGTGATGGCGGTCCCCACGCACCGGCCCATGATCCGCGATGACTTCGCGGACCTCGTCTTCCGCGACGAGGAGGCCAAGTTCAACGCTGTCATCGATGAGATCGCCGAGCAGCAGGAGGCCGGCCGCCCCGTGCTCGTTGGCACGACCTCCGTGGAAAAGAGCGAACAGCTGGCCACGGCCCTCAAGAAGCGTGGCGTCAAGCACGAGGTGCTCAACGCCAAGTTCCACGAGAAGGAAGCGCCGATCGTGGCCCAGGCCGGTCGTTCGGGTGCCGTGACCATCGCGACCAACATGGCTGGCCGCGGCACTGACATCAAGCTCGGCGGCGATCCGGCCGGCTTGACCAGCCAGAAGCTGCACGCCCGCGGCCTCAACCCCGCCGACGTGGACCGGGAGGTCTACGACGAGGTCTTCGCCGAGGCAAAGGCCGACTGCGACGCGGACCACGACAGGGTCGTGGCCGCCGGCGGGCTGCACATCATCGGCACCGAGCGCCACGATGCGCGCCGCATCGACAACCAGCTGCGTGGTCGCGCCGGCCGCCAGGGTGACCCGGGCTCCTCGCGCTACTTCCTCTCGCTCGAGGACCCGTTGCTCAAGCGCTTCGCCAACGAGCGAGTGACCGCGTTGATGGAGCGTATGGGCCTCGAGGGCGAGGTGGCCATCGAGTCGCGCATGGTCTCCAAGACCGTTGAAAACGCGCAGTCTCGCGTGGAGGGCTACAACTTCGATATGCGCAAGCGCATCGTCGAGTACGACGATGTCATCAACCGACAGCGCGAACGCATCTACGAGGAGCGCGACAAGGTCCTCAACAACGAGGATCTCAGCGAGACCGTGCTGGCCTTCGTGGAGCAGGAGCTGGCCCTGCACATCGACGCCCACCTCGGCGAGGTCGAGGCTGATTGGGACTTCGAGGGCCTGTCGGAGTCACTGGGTGCGCTGGGTCTGAGCGGCGAGGCCTTCAGCGCAGACGCGCTCGACGAGCAAGGCAGTCGCGAGAACATCATCGAGTATCTGAACGAGCAAACCGCGCAGGCGCTCGACAAGCGTGAACAGGAGTACGGCGAGGAGACGTGGTCGCTCGTGGAGCGCGCGGTCCTGCTGCGCGCCATCGACACGCTCTGGGTCGAGCATCTGACCGAGCTCGAGGACTTCCGCAAGGGTGTGGGCCTGCGAGGCTACGGCGGCCGAGATCCGCTCGTCGAATTCAAGCGTGAGGCCTTCAGCCTCTACGACGAACTGCGTGGCTTCATCCAGCACCAGGTCGCGAGCACGATCTTCCGCGTCACCGTCCAGCGACGCGAGGCCGCTCCCCCGCAGGAGGCGCAGGCCATGCCCACGCTCTCCCCGGAGCAGCTGGCCAAGCTCAAGAACGGCGGCACCTCGACAGGACAGGTCGACACCAGTGCGGCTCCGGCCGCGAGGTCCGGCACCGTCACGCCGGCGATCTCGTCAGGGGGCAGTGCCACCGCGACCAGCGGCGCTACCGTCACCGCGACCACGCAGCTCATCCCGGGCCTGCAGCCCCAGACGCCGACGAACGTGCAGTTGCAGAAGGGTGATGAGCGCATCGATGGCGGGCCGGCGAAGGCTGCCGCTCAGGCGCCCGATGGTGAGAAGATCGGCCGCAACGACCCCTGCTGGTGTGGTTCGGGCAAGAAGTACAAGCGCTGCCACGGCGCTGCCTGAGGGCCGCGGCCAGCCCTTCGTCCGAGGCCTTTCGTTCAGCGGATCAGGCGCAACGCGATGGCCGCCGCCTCTGCGAGCGTGTCCACCACCGGCGCGCCGGTCGCCTCCAGCAGCGGCCGTGACGTGCTTCCGGTCGTGACCAGCACCGAACGTGCGCCATTGGCCGTGGCGGCCTCGTGGTCGTCGACTGTGTCGCCGATGACGACCGTGCCCGCCCGACGAGCGCCGATGACCTCCAGATGCCGCGCCATGCGCGTGGTCTTGCTGCCATCGCTGTCGATGCCGGGGCTGCCCTCGACGAGTACGAAGCGGCCACGGATGCCGTGGCGGTCCACGAGCGCCTGGAGCTGTCGGTCGTGGGCCATCGAGAGCAGCGACTGGGAGGCATGCGCAGCCACGAGGTCCATGGCGGCGTGGGCGTCCGGCTGCAGCGAGATATCGTCGAGCTCGTGCTCGTACTCAGCCTCGTAGCGCTCACGGATGAAGGCGAACTCGTCGGCGCTCACGGGCCGGCCGAAGAGGGTCGCATAAAACTCGCCGAACGGCCGGCAGAAGGCTGCACGGATGCCGTCGGCCGTGACGCCAGGTAGTCCCATCGAAGCGAACGTACGCTCCGCGATGCGCGCGGTCAGGCCGAAGTCGTCGAAGAGCGTGCCGTTCCAGTCCCAGACCACGTGGGCGAGGGCAGGTCGTGCGCCGGGCGGCACCTAGGCTGGCAGGCTCCAGACCCCGACGCCGTAGCCGACCACCAGCACCAGCAGCGTCACTACCGCGAGCGCGACCAGCGCAGCCACCGCGATGCGCGGATCGGTCTTCTCGACCTCGGGGTTCTCGAGCGGAGCGGCGTCCCAGCGGCGTGAGCGCAACTGGTCGCGATAGTCGTCGACCTCGGGGGTGCCAGCCTCGAGCCCACCTTCGGGTCCGGGGCGGTACATCGTGGTCTTGGCCTCGCCGTCTGCTGGCCGCAGGGCCGATCCGTCGGTCATTCGGGCTCCTCGTCATCCTCACCCCAGAGCAGCATCTCCTGGGTGCGCTGCATCTCCGAGGAGAATAGCGCGCCGACGGACTTGCCCTGATGGATGCGCGTGATGGCCTCGCCGATGAGCGGCGCGACCGAGAGCACCTTGATCTTGTCGAGCTTGCTCGTCGCCGGCAGCGGGATGGTGTCGGTGATGACGACCTCCTTGAGCGCCGAGTCGCGGATGCGGTCGATAGACGGCTCCGAGAGGACGCCGTGCGTCGTGCAGCCGAAGATCTCCAGGGCACCTTCGCGCTCGAGCGCCTTGCTCGTCTCTACCAAGGTGCCGCCCGTATCGATCTCGTCATCGACGATGATGGCGCGCTTGCCGCGCACCCTGCCGATGACGTTCACCACCTCGGCGTGGTCATCGTTGCCCTCGCGGCGCTTCTCGATGATGGCCAGGGGAGCGCCGACCAGCTCGGCGAAGGTACGGGCGCGCTTGGCGAAGCCGAGGTCGGTCACGACGACGGTGTTCTCGAGCTTCTTCTGCTGCCAGTAGTTGGAGAGCAGGTGAGTGGCGGTGAGCTCGTCGACGGGAATGTTGAAGAAGCCCTGGATCTGACCCTGGTGAAGGTCCATCGTGAGCAACCGGTCGGCACCGGCCACACTGATCATGTCGGCGATGAGGCGAGCCGTGATGGGTACCCGCGGCTGGTCCTTCTTGTCCGAGCGTCCATAGGAGTAGTAGGGCACGACCGCGGTGATACGGCCGGCGCTGGCGCGCTTGAAGGCGTCGATCATGATGAGCAGCTCCATGATCGACTTCTGCACCGGCTTGCAGGTGGGCTGCACGAGGAAGACATCCTTCTCGCGGACGTTGTCGATGATGCGCACGAAGATGTTCTCGTTGGCGAACTCGAACACCTCCGACCGGCCCAGCTCGGTGCCCAGGTAGCGACCGATCTTGCGGGCCAGCGGCTGGTTGGCGTTGCCGCTGTAGAGACCCAGCGCTTCGCTGGGTCTCGCACCATCGAGTTCGCCGAAGGCCGTCATGCCCTCATCCGCACCGGGTCGGTCATGCCTGCGCCGCTCCCTCGCTGCCCGGGCCATCGTCGGGCCCATCGCCCCCATTCTCACCGACGCCGCGGTGCTCCGCCAGTCCTGCCCGGAAGACGGCGATGCCGGCCACCGAGTCGCCCTCGTTGAGGCGCATCACGATCACCCCGCGAGCGGCGCTGCCGTAGCGATTGATGGACTGGACGTCCGTGCGCACGACCTGGCCTTCCCTGGAGATGAGCAGCAGCTCATCGTCGGACTCATCGACCAGCTCGACGGCTGCCACCTTGCCGCTCTTGGCTCCCTCGAGCGAGATGAGCCGAACGCCCTGACCGCCACGGTGCTTGGGGCGGAACTCGCTGTTGGGCACGCGCTTGCCGTAGCCGGTCTCGGTGAGCACGAGGATGTCCATGTCGTCGGGCAGCACACCCATGACCACGACCCGGTCGCTCTTGTTGGCCAGTCGGATGCCGATGACGCCGGCGGCGTCGCGGCCCATGGGCCGGACCTCCTCTTCGTGGAAGCGAGCGATGCGGCCCATGGCCGTGGCCAGGATGATGTCGTCCTCGCCAGAGGACACCGCCACCCACGCCAGCTTGTCGTCTTCGGCCACGGTGATGGCCCGGATGCCCGTGGAGCGGACGCGTTCGAACTTCTCGATGGGCGTCTTCTTGACCATGCCCCTGACCGTGGCCATGACCAGGTTGTAGCCAGGCTCGAAGTCGGGCAGCGTGATGGTCGCGAGCACTCGCTCGCCCGAGTCCACCTGCACACCCTCGAGGTTGATGATGGGCATGCCCTTCGCCTGGCGCGTGGCATCGGGGACCTGGTGCACCTTCGAGCTGAAGACGCGGCCGCGATCGGTGAAGAACAGGGCCCAGTCGTGGGTGTTGGCCACGAGCAGATGGCCGACCGCATCTTCCTCGACGGTGCGAGCGCCGATGATGCCCTTGCCGCCGCGCGCCTGGCGCCGGTAGGTGACCAGCGGCTGGCGCTTGATGTAGCCGCGGCCGCTGATGGTGATGACCACGTCCTCGTCGGCGATGAGGTCGTCGTCGCTGAGCTCCTTGTCGGCGCTACCCTCGATGCGGGTGCGGCGGTCCTGGCCGTACTTGAGGTCGAGCTCGCCCAGCTCGTCGCGGATGATCTGGAGCACGCGCTTGGGATTGGCCAGGATGTCCTCGAGCTCGGCGATCTTCTGGATGATGGCGACGTACTCGTCCTCGATCTTCTGGCGCTCGAGCGCGGCCAGGCGGCGAAGCTGCATCTCGAGGATGGCGTTGGCCTGTACCTCGCTGAGGCCGAAGCGTTCCATCAGGTTGCGCCGAGCCGTCTCGACGTCGGCTGATTCGCGGATGGTCTTGATGACCGCGTCGAGGTTGTCCAACGCGGTCTTGAGGCCCTCCAGGATGTGGGCCCGATCCCTGGCCTTCTGCAGGTCGAACTCGGTCCGACGCCGCACCACCACCTGGCGCCAGTCGATGTGATGCTGGAGCATCTGCTTGAGCGAGAGCGTCTGCGGCTGGCCATCGACGAGCGCGACCATGTTGGCGTTGAAGGCCATCTTCAGGGCGGTGTGCTTGAAGAGGTTGTTGAGCACCTTGCGCGGCGCCGCGTCGCGCTTGCACTCGATGACGATGCGCATGCCGTCGCGGTCCGACTCATCGCGCATGTCGGCGATGCCGTCGATCCTGCCGCTCTTGACCAGGTCGGCGATCTTCTCCAGCAAGTTGGACTTGTTGACCTGGTACGGGATGGAGGTGGCCACGATGGCGGTGCGGCCGGCGCGGGTCTCCTCGAAGGCGACCTGTGCCTGCATCACGACACGGCCACGGCCATGGCGATACATGTCGCGGATCGCGTCGATCTCCTCCCACTCGCCAGTCACCGGGTTGCGGCGACGGTCGAAACGGAAGATCGTGGCGCCGGTGGGCAGGTCGGGACCCAGCAGGTGCTCGCAGAGCGCGTCGGTGTTCATCTCCGGGTCGTCGATGAGCGCCTGCGTGGCCCGTACGACCTCGCCGAGGTTGTGCGGCGGGATGTTGGTGGCCATGCCCACCGCGATGCCGGAGGAGCCGTTGATGAGCAGGTTGGGCAGCTTGGCCGGCAGCACCGACGGCTGCATGCGCGTGCCGTCGTAGTTCTCGACGAACTCGACGGTGTCCTTCTCGATATCGGCCAGGATCTCGGCCGAGATGGCCGTCATGCGCGCCTCGGTATAGCGCATGGCCGCCGCGGGGTCGCCGTCGACCGAGCCGAAGTTGCCCTGGCCGTCGACCAGCGGGAAGCGCAGCGAGAAGTCCTGGGCCAGGCGCACGAGGGCGTCGTAGATGGCCTGGTCGCCGTGGGGGTGATACTTGCCCATGACGTCGCCGACGATGGCCGCACACTTGCGATACGAGGCGCTCGAGTTGAGGCCCATCTCGTTCATGGTGTAGAGGATCCGGCGGTGGACGGGCTTGAGGCCATCGCGCACGTCGGGAAGGGCGCGGCTGACGATGACGCTCATGGCGTAATCGAGATAGGCCGTCTTGAGCTCTTCCTCGATGGGGACCGAGCGGACGTTTCCGACTGGGTCGGTCATGCGCGACTCCTCGTGTAGCGGTCGCCCTGGGCGGCGACGGCGTCGTTGCTGGTGGCGAGGGCAGCCGCGAAGGCGGTCGCCCGGGTGGAGGCGATGCTGGTAGATGGGGCAGAGCGGTTCCGGCGGATACCCTCGAGCCGGGTACGAAGGTCGGCAGCCAATTCAGCTTTCTGCTTGGAGAGTGAGTCTCGGATGACCCAGGCCCGGGCTCCATCACGCGTTCGCGCGGCGAGCTCGGCTTCTGCCGCGAGGAATGCGGCCATGGCCTCGGGATCCACCGGTGTCCACTCCCGGATCGCCCACGAGAGCGCCTTCTGGACCATGACCTCGGCGTCGCCCATGAGCTGCCGGAGCAGGTCCAGCGCACGCCCGGCCATGTCCAGGCGCAGCGATTCCCGGCGCTCGACAGGTACGCGGTGCGGGATGGTGGCCAGCGTCGCGCCGACGAGGCGGCGCTCGTAGGTCCGCTCGGAGTAGACGAGCTGCTCGAGCTCGGCCCAGCGGAAGCGTTCCGCGAGCACGCCGCGGGCCCATACTTCCGCGAGCGTATCGACCTCGATCCAATCCTCGGCGCCTCGGGCCATCCGGCGCATCAGCTGCCATGTCTGTTCCGGATCCGGTGCCAGCGAACGCCGGAGGCAGGGCACCGCGAACAGGCGCAGCGAGCGTTGCGGCTCGCTGGCGAGGCGACCGGCGAGGTGCAGCGCGGTCATGCTCGAGGCCTCACGGAGAGCGACCTTGAGCGGCCGCTGCGCAGCCTCGACGAGCGGCCCCCGCACCATCAGCTCAGCCGGCACGTCCGGGCTGATGCGCGCGGTCATGGCGGTGTAGTCGGGGTCGTCGAGGGTCGCGAGGCCATCGATGAGCGCGGCCACGAAGGCCTCCGGCTCGCCGATCAGGTCGGCCGTTCGTTCGCCGACAGCGGTCGCCTCGCCGAGGTGGGCCGACACGAAGGCGTTCGCCTTCGCGGTCACCTCAGACATCGAGGTTCTGCACCTTCCTGGCCTCAGCCCGGATGAAGTCCTTGCGCGGCCCGACCTTCTCGCCCATGAGCACCGTGAACATGTGGTCGGCCTCAGCCGCGTTCTCAGGGTCAACCTGCAACAACGTGCGGGTGGCCGGGTTCATGGTCGTCTCCCACAGTTGATCGGCGTTCATCTCGCCGAGGCCCTTGAAGCGCTGGACGGTGAGGTTCTTGACCTTCATCTCCTTGGCGATACGGTCCCGTTCCTTCTCGCTGGCGGCGTAGCGGGTGACCTTGCCGGTACTGACGCGATACAGCGGCGGCTGGGCGATGTAGAGGTGCCCCGCCTCCACGAGCTCGGGCATGTTGCGATAGAAGAAGGTCATCAGCAGCGTGCGGATATGGGCGCCATCGACGTCGGCGTCCGCGAGCAGGATGACCTTGTGGTAGCGCAACTTGGAGAGGTCGAAGGTCTCGCCGATACCCGTGCCCAGGGCGATGATGAGCGGGCGGATCTTCTCGCTCGAAAGCACCCGGTCGATGCGCGCCTTCTCCACGTTGAGCATCTTGCCGAAGAGCGGCAGGATGGCCTGCGAGCGGCGATCGCGGCCCTGCTTGGCCGAGCCGCCCGCCGAGTCACCCTCGACGATGTAGAGCTCGCTGCGCTCGGGGTCGCGCTCCTGGCAGTCGGCCAGCTTGCCTGGCAGGGCCGAGCCTTCGAGGGCACTCTTGCGCACCACCAGGTCGCGCGCCTTGCGGGCGGCCTCGCGGGCGCGCGCTGCGGTCAACGACTTGTCGATGATGCGACGGGCGTCCCCAGGGTTCTCGTCGAGGAACTGGCTGATGCCCTCCCCCACCGCGGTCTGGACCTGGCCCTTGATCTCGGCGTTGCCGAGCTTGGCCTTGGTCTGGCCCTCGAACTGCGGATCGGTGAGCTTGACGCTGATGACGGCGGTCAGCCCCTCGCGCACGTCATCGCCGCTCAGCGCACTCTTCTTGTCCTTGATCAGGCCCTGGCGGCGGGCCCAATCATTGAGCGACGTGGTAAGCGCTGCCCGGAAGCCCGTCACGTGGGTGCCGCCGTCGACGGTGTTGATATTGTTAGCAAAGGCAAGGACTGTTTCGCTAAAGCCATCGTTGTACTGGATGGCAACCTCGACCTGGGTCGCGCCCTCCCGCTTCTCGGCCGACATGGGGCGGAAGTTGAGCACGTCCTTGCCCTTGTTGAGGTGTCGCACGAAGCTGACCAGTCCACCCTCGAAATAGAACGACTTCTCGCGGGCCGGCGTGACTCGCTCATCGACGAGGCGGATGTGCACACCCTTGGTCAGGTACGCCGATTCGCGCAAGCGCTGGGCGATGACGTCAAAGCTGACCTCGACCGTCTCGAACATCTCCGGATCGGGCTTGAAGGTCGTCGTGGTGCCCGCGCGTCCAGCAGCCTTGCCGATGGCTCTGACCTCGTTGGTGGGCAGGCCACGAGCGTAGGACTGGGTCCAGACCTTGCCGTCACGCACCGACTCGACGGTCAGCGTCTCGGAGAGCGCGTTGACCACGCTCACACCCACGCCGTGAAGGCCACCTGAGACCTTGTAGCCGCCACCGCCGAACTTGCCGCCCGCGTGGAGGACGGTGTGCACCACTTCGAGCGCGCTCTTGCCGGTCTGCTTCTGGGTGCCGACGGGCACGCCGCGGCCGTCGTCGCTATTGCGGATCGAGCCGTCTGCCAGCAGCGTGATCTCGATGTACGACGCGTGACCGGCCATGGCTTCATCGATGGAGTTGTCAACGACCTCCCACACGAGGTGGTGCAGGCCGCGGGCGTCGGTCGATCCGATGTACATACCCGGTCGTCGACGTACTGCCTCAAGGCCCTCAAGGACCTGGATGGAGTCGGCGGAGTAGGCCGTCGCTGCTGACATGGCGGTAGCTGAGGGCTTGTCCTCAGCTGTGGCTTGATCGGTCATCGCTGCTCTCCGTTCATCGGTCGACCATCGCTAGTCGGTCGACCAGGCGACCGAGGTCCTCGTCGTCGTACCAGGTGATGGTGATACGCCCGCCCTTGCGGCCTGACGCGATCGTCACCTTCGTTCCCAGCGCCTCGCGCATCTGGGCCTCCATGTGCTGGATATCGGGATCGACATCCCGTGACTGTTCTCGCGTCGCCCGCGGCTCCCCCTGCTCACGTGACGCCGCCACCAGGTCCTCGGTCTGCCGCACCGACAGGGAACGGGCAACGACACTCGCGAGCAGGACATCCTGCCGCGCGTGGCTGTCCAACCCGGCAAGAGCCTTGGCGTGTCCCCCACTGATGGCCCCATCGCCGACGGCACCCTGCACGAGCGGTGAGGTATCGAGGATTCGCAGGGTGTTGGCCACTGCCGAACGTGAACGGCCCACGCGCTCGGCGACTCGTTCCTGGGTCAGGCCGAAGTCGTCGATGAGATGCCGAAAGGCCCGGGCCTCCTCAAGCGCGTTCAGGTCTGAGCGCTGGATGTTCTCCACCAGCGCAAGCTCCAGGCGCTCAAGGTCGTTAGCCGAGCGAACTATCGCGGGGATGGTTGCCAGTCCCAGCATCGCGACGGCCCGCAGGCGCCGTTCTCCGGCGACGAGGATGAAGCCAGCACCGTCCTCGACCACCACCACCGGCTGCAAGACGCCGTGAGCAGCGATCGAATCAGCGAGGGCCTGCAGGGATTCAGGGTCGAACGCACGCCGAGGCTGCTCCGGGTTCGGCTGGATCGAGTTGACCGACACCTCGCGGGCACCCGATACGCCCGAAGGAGACGTTGGAATCAGCGAAGCCAGGCCGCGACCGAGTCCGCTGCTCTTCCTTGGCTCGACCGTCATGACTGGCTTACCTCTTCTGCCTGGGCACTTCGTGGGATCTCGTATCTGTCGCTGGCATCTCGGAGCGACTGGCTCGGGAGCAGGTGGCTGCGGACGAGCAGCTCGGCTGTGATGGCCTGATACGCCAAGGCTCCCCGAGAACTGGGACTGTACGCTGCGATCGGCTGGCCATAGCTGGGGGCCTCGGCCAGGCGCACGCTGCGTGGAACGATGCCGTCGAACACCTGGCTCCCCAGATGACGCCGGACTTCGGCCGCGACATCGGCGGACAGGCTCGTTCGCCCGTCGTGCATCGTGAGAACCACGCCCTTCATGGTGAGGTCGGGATTTAGGTGTTCGCGGATGAGGTCTACAGTGGCCATCAATTGCCCCAGCCCCTCAAGTGCATAGTACTCACACTGCAGCGGGATCAGGACGCTGTCCGCAGCCGTGAGGGCATTCACGGTTAGCAGACCTAACGAAGGCGGACAATCCAACAGGATGAAGTCATAGTCGCCGCGCACAGACGCCAGGACCTGCTTGAGCCGACGCTCACGCCCTGGGCTCGGCACGAGTTCCACCTCAGCGCCGGCAAGGCTTCGGTCCGAGGGTAGTACCGAGAGACCGTCCATCCCGGTGGTGCGAACCGCGTCCGCCACGGGAACGTTCGCGAGGAGCACGTCATAGACGGATGTCTCAACGGAGGCACGTTCGATGCCGAGGCCGCTCGTGGCATTGCCTTGAGGGTCCATATCGACGAGGAGCACGCTGTGCCCGTCCAGCGCGAGATACGAAGCAAGGCTGACCACGGTCGTGGTCTTCCCGACTCCGCCCTTCTGGTTCGCGCAGGCGATGATCTCGCCCACCTAGCCCCCGAATCCGTCACTGTTCACTTCGTTCATTTTACTCGTAGCTGCAGGATGGTGCATTGGCGCACCGCTTGTGACTCGAGACCATCTACCTCCTATGGTCTCGTACCAGGACCTCACCTCGTGTATCCGTGACTTATCCACACCGTCCACAGGACCATCGTGGAGAGACCGTGCTCCCAGGGTCGCCGAGCGTGGTTGTTCCACGTGGAACACTGTCCAGCCCTGGTCAATATGCGCCGAGCGGCCATTCTTGGGTCGGACGATCTCGATAGTTCCACGTGGAACAACGCAATGTGCCGAGGACCACCGAGAAGATAGTGTCTGCCAAGGGTCGAGCGGGATGGAGGTCGCGAGACGCTCGAGAAAGTAGCAGGACGTTCCCGGGGGCCTAGTGCCAGCGCAGAGGGGAGAGCACGATACGCTCGAACCGGAGGCGCAGTGGAGTCGCCGACAGCATGGAGCAGGGGAGGGGGCGACTCGAGGCGCCCGTAGCCGCGGGCAGCCTTGGGGCTCGCCGGGAAGGCCCTTTCGGGCCTCGGCTATACTCGTTCCCTGGGATTGCCGGAATTTCGAGGGGCGACTCGGAGCCGCGCGATCCAAAGCCGTGGAAAAACAAAGTATCGACATACCCTGATGAGCGTGTTGGCCCCTGCCGTGGGAGCCGTTATAGCTGCCATCCTGGAGTCGAGCGTGCTGACCCATCTCCAGGTGGGCAGCGTCAAGCCCGACCTCGTATTCGCCTTGGGCATCGCCGTCGCGATGGTCCTCGGCTTCGAGAGCGGCATGACCTGGGCCTTCGTGGGAGGCCTGTCGCTCGATCTGCTGTTGCCCGGGCAAGTCCTGGGCTCTTCGGCGTTGACGTTGGTGCTGCTGACCGCGGCCGCCTCGCTGGTGGCTCGGGTGCTGTGGCCCCCACGCCTCGCGTTCATCGCCGTGACGACGATCGTGCTCACCTTCGCATACCACCTCATCCTGCAGATGGTCCTCTCGCTGACGATCGGCTCGGCCTTCACCGGGCTTGCGTTCCCCGAGCTGATGGTGGTCGCACTGCTCAATGGCCTCATCGCCGCGATCGCGGTGCCGGCCATCCGGGCCCTCGACCTCCGCTTCGGCGAGCCCGAGCGGCTGGCTTGGTGACGGTCTGATGGACGAACGCATCGTGGTCAGCACATCAGCGCCTCGCCCCAGCCTCGCTCCGCGCTTCCTGGTCTTCGGCGTGGCCATCATCCTGGCCGTCGCAGGCCTCGGCGTGCGCCTTTTCCAGCTGCAGCTGGCAGAGGGCTCGACCTATGCCGCCTACCAGGAGGTCGAGCTCACCACCGAACGGCCGATCCCGGTGGCGCGCGGTCTGATCTACGACCGCCGGGGCCAGATCCTCGTCGAGAACGTGCCCACCTTCGTGCTGCGCATCATGCCTGCGGAGTTGGCCTTCGAGCAGCGGCAGGAGGTGGCTGACCGGATCGCCAGCCTGACCGGCCTCAAGACCCGCCGCATCGTGGAATCCATCGACCGTCACACCGGGTCGCAGTACGAGCTCGTGCGCATCACCGACATCGACACCGACACCGCACGCATCATCGCCGAGGACCCGGAGCTCTTCCCGGGGGTGCACGTCGACCTCGAGCCGCGTCGCAACTACACGCAGGGCAAGCTCATGTCGCACGTCCTGGGCTGGACGGGGCGTATCTCAGGGCCGGAGTACCAGGCCCTGCGTGACGATGGCTACTACCCAGAGGACCTCATCGGCAAGGCCGGCCTGGAGGCCACCTGGGAGGACGTCATGCGAGGTTCGTACGGGCTGGAAGAGGTCGACCTCGACTACCAGGGCCACGAACTCAAGGCCCCGGTCATCTTGCGCCAGCCCGAGCCTGGCAAGTCGCTCGTGCTGACCATCGACACCAAGGTCCAGAAGGACGCCCAGAAGGCGCTGACGTGGGCCATGGACAAGATCGGCGTCAAGCGTGGCGCGTTCATCGCCATGAACCCCCAGAACGGTGAGATCCTGGCCATGGTCTCGTTGCCCGCGTACGACAACAACCAGTTCGCGCAGGGCATCTCCATGACCGAGTACAACAAGCTGCTGCGCGACCCCACCAAGCCCATGCTCAACGTGGCCGTCAACGAGCAGTACCCGCCAGGTTCCACCTACAAGGTGGTCGCCGGCACGGGCGCCCTCGCCGACGGCAAGATCACGACCACCAGTCGCATCCAGACCAAGCCGTTCCTCGAGATCGGCGACTGGAAGTACCACGAGTGGAACGGGGAGGGCTGGGGCCCGCTCAACATCTACGACGGCTTCGCTCACTCGAGCGACACGTTCTTCTACCAGCTGGCGGGCAGCCTCGGCATCGACCGGCTCGCCTACTGGGCCCACCAGTACGGCTTCGGGCAGCCTACCGGCATCGACCTGCCGGGTGAGGCCAGCGGCATCGTGCCCGACACCGACTGGAAGCGGCGGACCAAGAACGAGATCTACTTCCACGGTGAGCTCTACCAGGCCGGCATCGGTCAGGGCTACGACATGGCCACGCCCATGCAGGTGCTCAACGCCTACGCCGCACTGGCTAATGGCGGCACCATCTTCAAGCCGCAGCTGGTCCGCAAGATCATCGATCAGGACGGCAAGCTCATCGAGCGCGTCCAGCCCGAGGCCGTGCGCAAGATGGATGTCGACAAGTCGGTGCTCAAGACCATGCGTGCGGCCGCCCGGCGAGTCGTCACCATCCGCCACACCGACAACCTCGTGGACCTGCCCATCGTGGTCGCGGGCAAGTCCGGCACGGCCGAGTTCGGTGAGCGCGACAAGCAGGGTCGTCTGCCCTTCAGCAACTGGTTCGCCGCATTCGTGCCCAAGCAGGCGCGCAAGACCGCCTCCGACCCCACAGGTATCGCCGCGGTCAGGCGAGAAGACTCCAACCTCGTGGTGCTGGCCTACCTCGATGACACGCGCACCACGGGCAATGCCGCGACCGAGGTCGTCAAGTACTTCCTGCAGCTGCACTATGGCCTCAAGGTCGATCTGCGCAACCACAGCTACCTCGTGCGCGACAACTTCTACAGCCAGAACAGCTGATGAGCACGCTTCGGCTCGAGCCGGCCCGCGTCGGCACGCTGACGGCCAAGGAAGGGGAGGGCCGCTGGTATGGCTTCGACCTGCAGCTGGCGATCTTCGCGCTCTCGCTCACGGTGGTGGGCCTGCTCATGGCCTTCACCAACTCGGCCGATGACCCCTTCCGACCAAGCTCGATCTTCATGCGCAGCCTCATCTGGCTCGCACTCGCGGCTGTCGTCTTCGTCGCCACCGCCGCTGCCGACCACCATTGGCTGCGCACGTTCGCGTGGCCGATCTATGGCTTCAGCATCGCCCTGCTGGTGCTCACCCTGGCGGTCGGCAGCGGTATCGGTGGCGTGCAGCGGTGGGTTTCGATCTTCGGGCTGCAGTTCCAGTTCAGCGAGGTCGCCAAGATCCTCCTCGCGGTCGTGCTGGCACACTACCTGGCCACGCGATCCCACGACATCGGCAGCTTCAGGACGTTCTTCGGAGCCGGCTTCATCGTGGGACCGTTGACGATCCTCGTGCTCCTCCAGCCGGACCTCGGGACCTCGCTCGTCTTCGGCGCCATCCTGCTCGCGGCGCTCTTCTTCTCCGGCGCCAGCCTGCGCTGGTTGACGGTGCTCATCCTGGGCATCATCGCCTTGGTGCCGGTGGCCTGGGAGTTCGTGCTTCGTGACTACCAGAAGCAACGGCTGATCTCGTTCCTCGACCCGGCCGCCGACCCACTCGGTGCCGGCTACCAGCTGCAGCAGTCACAGATCACCGTCGGTTCTGGCGGACTGCTCGGTCGCGGCCTGACCAATAGCCTCGCCGGCCAGAACCTGCCGGTGGGCTCGACCGACTTCGTCTTCGCTCACGTCAGCGAGCAGCTGGGTTTCCTTGGCGGGACCGTCGTGCTGGCGCTGTTCGCGCTGCTCATCTGGCGCGTGCTGAACGTCGGCTGGCGCTCCGGAGACACCTTCACGCTCGCCTTCGCCGGCGGTCTCGCAGGCATGCTCCTGTTCCAGATGATCGTCAACGTGGGCATGGTCCTGGGCGTCATGCCCATCACTGGCGTCCCGCTCCCGTTCGTGACCTACGGCGGCGCATCGCTGCTCAGCGCGGCTCTCGGCCTGGGCATCCTCGAGTCGCTGGCCATGAGTCGCTCCAGATCTGGCTAAGGCCGATCGGGCCCGGACCTATGGCCCCCGATTACGCGCCAGAGCGACCGAACCGCACCGGGGTTCCGACCGCTAGGCTGTAACCAATATGCCCATTGTCCCGTTCGACCCTGCTGACCTTGGTATCTTCTCGTCCGGCGCCGGTGCCGAGGAGGGAGCGGCCTTCGCGGACGCACTGTTCAGCCTGTTCATCCTCTTCCTCGCAGCCAAGATCGGCGAGGAGATCTTCCGGCGCATCAACCAGCCGGGTGTCATCGGCGAGCTGCTCGGCGGCTTCATCGTCGGTCCCTTCGCACTGGGATTGGCGCACGTCAACGTCACCGCAGAGGTGTTCGCTGAGTTGGGCGTCGTCATCCTGCTCTTCACGGTCGGCCTCGAGGTCCGCCTCGACGACTTGCTGAAGGTGGGACCCATGGCCATCGCGGTCGGCACCATCGGCTTCATCCTGCCCATCATCGCGGGCATCGGCATCGGCATGGCGATCGGGGAGGAACCCCTGCCCGCAGCCCTCATGGGCCTGGCCCTCGCGGCCACCTCCATCGGCATCACCAGCCGCGTGCTCGCCGATATGGGCATGCTCGATAGAGCCTTCGCCCGGGTCATCCTGGGCGCTGCCATCGTCGACGACATCCTGGCCCTGCTCGCCATCGGCGTGCTCTCAGGCCTGGCCGAGGGCGACCTCGGCGTGGACACCCTGTTCACGCTCATCGCCGGCCTTGCCTTCGTGGGCATCGGCCTGGCGTTGGCGCCGTTGGGACGCCGGCTGCCGCGCAAGGTCTTCGTGTGGCCCAGGTTCGCGGACACCCCGGTCGTGCCCGTCTTCATCATCATGTTCGCCGGGGCCCTGCTGGCCCAGTTCGTCGGCCTCGCGGCCATCATCGGCGCCTTCGTGGTCGGCCTGTTCGTCGCCGAGACGCCGGTCCGCGAGGAGGTGGAGCACGGCTTCCGGCCGCTGTTGGGCATCTTCGCCCCGTTCTTCTTCGCGGTCACGGGCGCCAACATCGACATGAGCGCGTTGCTCCAGCCGGACCTCCTGGTTATCGTCCTCGTGCTCACGCTGATGGGTGTCGTGACCAAGCTGATCGGCGGTATCGCCGGGTCCTGGAAGCTGGGTAAGTGGAACTCGATCGTGGTCGGCGTCGGCATGAGCCCGCGCGGTGAGGTCGGCATCGTGGTGTCCGCGCTGGGCCTCTCGCTAGCCCTCATCGGTCAGCAGATCTACGCGGTCCTGTTGGCCGCGGTCATCCTGACCACGCTGGTGGCGCCGGTCATGCTCCAGTGGGCCATCCCCAAGGCGCCACGCGACGAGCGCCACCCGGAGGAGGTCGGTGGCTCCGTCTAGGCCGTGCCAGGTCGGCGCGGCCGCTACGGCACGCGCCGTAACAGCTCGTCGAGCTCGGTCTTGTAGGTCCGGCCCATGGTCGTCCGTGACAGCCACTCGACATAATCGTGGTCGTAGCGCGCGACCTGGTTGAGGGTCCAGCCGCGGTAGCGCCCGAAGGTCAGCGGGCGGCCCCTTGCGGGTGGGTTCGAGGGCGGCCTACCAGCCTCGCCGTACGGTGCGTCCCCGCCCGCGCTGCTGACGCCTCCGGCACGGGTGGGACGGCCATTACCGCTGCTTGGCGCGACGGCCGGCTCGCCCGATCTCAGCCCCACCTCGAGGTCGTAGCGGGCGCGTTTCTGGGGGTCGCTCAAGGTCGAGTAGGCCTCGTTCAACTCGGTCATGCGTGCCGCCGCCTCGGGCGAGTCGTCACGATCGGGGTGGTAGCGCTTGGCCAGGTGGCGATAGACGACCGACAGCAGCTCACGGTCGGCTCGTGGGCTGACGAAGAGCACGTCGTAGAAGGTGCGGGCCATAGGCGGAAACCATACTCGACCCCTCCGCGCTCGTTTCGGCGCCCGAGAATTGACGCGTTCGGGCGATTCCGGCTACTATCGCCTTTCGCGCCCGAGTGTTTGTCGCGCCGTGTTCGCCTGCGACTCGCCAGCGCACGTAGACCCAGTCACAGATCACGAACCGACCACGCAACGGGAAGCCCATGTACGCAGTCATCGAATCCGGCGGCAAGCAGCACCGCGTCGAGCTTGGCTCAGAGATCCAGGTCGATCGCCTGGACGTCCAGCCCGGCGACTCCATCACGCTCGATCGCGTCCTCTTGATCGCTGACGGCGACGATGCCGCCATCGGCAAACCGGTCGTCGACGGCGCCACGGTCTCGGCTGAGGTCCTCGGCCAGGATCGCGGCAAGAAGATCATCGTCTTCAAGTACAAGCCCAAGGCCCGCACCCGCGTCAAGAACGGCTTCCGCGCCGAGCTGACCACCCTGCGCATCACTGACATCGCGTTCGGCGGCAAGAGTGCCGCCAAGGACGCTGAGCAGGAGCAGAAGGCTGAAGCCAAGAAGGCGAGGGAGGCGGAGAAGGCCGCCCGTGAAGCCGCGGCCAAGGCTGCTGAGGAGCGGGCCGCCGCGGACAAGGAGCTGGCCGCGAAGCTGGCTGCCGCGGAGGAGTCCGCCAAGGAGGAGGCCCCGCAGGCCGAGCCCAAGGCGACCAAGAAGTCGACTACCAAGAAGGCTGCGCCCGAGCCCACGCCGGAAGCACAGGCCCCCGCCGAGGATGCGGAGCCAGCGCCGGAAGCTGGAGCCCAAAGCGACGCCGCTACCGAGAAGGACGAGTAAGCCATGGCTCACAAGAAGGCTGGTTCCAGCTCCAAGAACGGCCGCGACAGCGTCGGCAAGCGCCTGGGCGTCAAGGCTGGAGACGGCTCCGTCGTCAGCGCCGGCTCGATCATCGTCCGGCAGCGTGGCATGACCTTCCTCTCCGGCCCCGGCACCGGCTTGGGCAAGGACTACACCGTTTTCGCCACGGTCGACGGCCGTGTCGTCTTCGAGCACGCTCGCAAGGACAAGAAGCGCGTGCGCGTCGAGGCGGAAGCCGCCGCCAGCTGACAGCAAGGATCCAGATGAAGCCCGATACGCATCCCCAGTACTACCAGGCACAGGTCCACTGCGCCTCTTGCGGCACCGAGTTCACCGTCGGTTCCACGCACGAGGAGCTACGCGTGGACATCTGCTCCAACTGCCACCCGTTCTACACGGGCAAGCAGACCATCGTCGATACCGCCGGCCAGGTCGAACGGTTCCAGAAGCGCCTCGAGCGCTCAGCCAAGCTCTAGGCCGTACCTAGACCGTGACCCACTCGCCGGCAGGGCAGGGGACAGCCGCCCCGCTGAGCGGCGACCCCGGCACCTCTGACAAGCCCCGTTTCGCATACGGCGGGCAGGCCCTCATGGAGGGCGTCTACATGCGCGGCAAGAACGCTATCGGCGTGGCCGTGCGCGGTCCTGACGGCCAGATCTTCGCCGGTCAGGAGCGGCTCGACAGCGTCATGCACCGCAACCGCTTCGCCCGTGCTCCGCTGTTCCGTGGCGTGGTCGTGCTCTACGAGACGCTCGTCATCGGTACCAAGTGGCTGATGCGCTCCGGATCGTTGGCCGCCGCCGGCGAGGGCGTGGCTTTCGGGGGCAAGGCCATCGCCCTGACCATGCTCTTCACCATCGGACTGGCCGTGGGCCTGTTCGTGCTCATGCCACTGTTGGTGGCCCAAGGCGGCGTCTCGCTGCTCTTCGGAGAGGTCGACAGCGGCTTCGAGTCGTTCCTCGTCCATATCCTCGAGGGGCTCGTGCGCATCGCCGTCTTCATCGGCTACCTGGCGCTGGTGAGCCGGTCCGCAGAGATCGGACGCGTGTTCCAGTACCACGGCGCCGAGCACATGACCATCCACACGCTCGAGGCCGACCTGCCGCTGCAGGTCGAGAACGTGCGCAAGTTCCCGACTGCGCACCCACGCTGTGGCACCGAGTTCCTGGTCATCTTCATCATCGTCAGCATCCTGCTCTTCAGCCTGCTCGCAGGCGTGGAGCTGTGGGTCGCGATCCTCGGCCGCATCCTGCTGGTGCCGGTCATCGCGGCCGTCTCCTACGAGGTGCTCAAGTTCGGCGCCGCGCGTCGTGAGTCGGGCCTCTGGCGCCTGCTCTTCCTGCCCGGTATCTGGGTCCAGAAGATCACCACCAAGCAGCCCGATGACGACATGATCGAGATCGCTATCTGCGCCATGCAGGAGGGTCTTGCCGCCAACGGCGAGACCGCCCCCGCGGGCAGCTGGGATCCGCCTCGCGAGCCTATCCCCGACGTGGGCGACCTGGCCAAGGAGATGGAAGCGCGCCTCGAAGCTGAAGACGCCGCCGAGAAGGCTGCCGCCGAAGACAAGGTCGCGACGGCCGACGCGGTCGATATCACAGGTGGGACGGGCGAAGCCCCTGAGGCCCAGCCAGACGTCGAGGGCACACCGGCCGAGACGCCCGAGGGCGACAACGCCCCCGCCTCCCGGTCCGGAGGCGTGACGGAGGGCGCATGAGCCTCGATGCCCGGCTCGACGAGCTGGAGCAGCGCCTCGTCGATATCGAGGCGGAGTGGGCCAAACCAGAGGTCTCTGCCGACCCCGTGCTGAGCCGCAAGCTCGGTCGTGAGCAGGCCCACATCGGCCCCATCGTCGAGAACTACCGTGCCTTGCGAGCGACCCGAGCCGAACTCGGTTCGGCCCGCCACGAGCTCGTGTCGGAATCCGACCCGGAGCTCAAGGAGCTGGCTCGCGAGCTCATCGCCGAGAACGAGGCCGAGGTGAGCCGCCTCAACGAGGAGCTGCGGGTCCAGCTGCTGCCCAAGGATCCCAATGACGATCGCGACGTCATCATCGAGATCCGCGGCGGCACCGGCGGCGAGGAAGCGGCCATCTTCGCAGCTGACCTCTTCCGCATGTACGCCCGCTACGCGGAGCGCCATCGCTGGAAGGCGGAGACGCTCTCGACCAGCGAGTCGGGCGTGAAGGGCTTGCGCGAAGTCATCTTCGAGATCAGCGGACAGGGCGCCTATAGCCGGCTCAAGTACGAGGGTGGCGTGCACCGCGTCCAGCGCGTGCCCGAGACCGAGTCGAGCGGCCGTATCCACACCTCCACCGCGACCGTGGCCGTGCTGCCCAAGGCTGATGAGGTCGATGTGCAGATCGATGAGGCGAGGGACCTGCGCATCGACGTCAAGCGTGCCTCGGGACCGGGTGGCCAGTCGGTCAACACCACCGACTCGGCGGTGCGGATCACGCACCTGCCCAGCGGACTCGTGGTCGAGATCCAGGACGAGAAGAGCCAGCACAAGAACAAGGCCAAGGCCATGGCGGTCCTGCGTGCGCGCCTCCTCGAACAGGAGCAGCGCAAAGCCCAGGAGGAAGAGGCCGAGGCCCGTCGCTCCATGGTCGGCAGCGGTGAGCGTGCCGAGAAGATCCGCACCTACAACTTCCCGCAGGATCGCATCACCGATCACCGCATCGGCTTCGACGTGCACGGCATGCCGGCCGTCCTTGACGGTGAGATCGACCGGATCATCGACGCCCTCGTCACGGCCGACCAGGCAGAACGGCTGGCCTCGATGGAGTCGGGGTCAGGCCGCAGCGGCTAGCGCGGAGGGTCGGCCGATGGACCTGGGGCGACAACGCGTCAACGAACTCCTTGCCGACGCCACCGCACGGCTCGCGGCCTCCGGCTCCGAGTCCGCTCGCCTCGATGCCGAGGTGCTCCTCGCCGACGTGCTCGGAGTGGAACGCAGCGGACTCATCGCTCATCCCGAGGCCGTGCTCAGCACCGGCCAGCTCGAGTCCTACGAGTCGCACATCGTGCGGCGTGAGGCCGGGGAGCCGGTGGCCTACATCCGCGGCCTCAAGGAGTTCTACGGCTCGGCCATCTCGGTAGATGCACGCGTGCTCATCCCGCGGCCCGAGACCGAGACGCTCGTGGAGTTGGCGCTGAGCCGCATCACGGCCGATCTGACCGGCGCCCCGCGTGCCTCTGATGAGCCCTATCTGGTGTGGGACATGGGCACAGGGTCGGGCGCCATCGCGGTGGCCGTCGCGAGTGAGCTGCGCCGCCGCCGCTACGGCGATGCCGTGCGCTTCCTGGTCAGCGACATCTCGGGCGATGCGCGCGACGTGGCCACCGTCAACGTCGTGGCCCATGGCTTGGCGCACCTGTTCACCTTCGCCGAGGGTGACCTCGTGGACGTGGCACCGGCGCCCGCCCGCCCGGTGGACCTGCTGCTCGCGAACCTGCCGTACATCCCGGCGGCGATGGTGCCCGACCTGCCGGTGGCAGCCAGCTTCGAGCCGGTCGGCGCGCTCGACGGTGGACCCGACGGGCTCGACCTCATCCGCCGACTGCTGCTCCGCGCTCCCGAGGTCGTGGAGCCAGGAGGCGCCGTCCTGCTGGAGATCGGCGGCGACCAGGCC
Organism: uncultured Chloroflexia bacterium; assembly: GCA_963731995.1. GTDB lineage: Bacteria > Chloroflexota > Limnocylindria > Limnocylindrales > CSP1-4 > JAFMJV01. Next base: position 450,462 of record CAVSXV010000009.1, on the reverse strand, counting down.
ACGATCATGCGCGCCGCGGCCGCAGAGGCGGTCCCGGGCTGGAGCTGCACGGTCCACCCCGATTTGTCGGGCAGCCCACGCGTGGCACTGTTGGAGCGGCCCCGTGCCTGATGGCCGGCCGCCACTCCTGTCGGCCCTTGATCCGGCGGCACTGACCGAGGCCGCCCTGGCTATGCGGGCCGGCGGCATCGTGGGCATCCCCACCGAGACCGTCTATGGCATCGCAGTGGTGCCCTTCCCCGAAGCCCTGGCCGCGGTCATCGCCGCCAAGCAGCGTGCCGATGACAAGGGCATCGCCCTGCTCATCGACGGCCTGGATCAGGTCGACGGCCTCGTCGAGGTATCCGAGTCAGCCCGCCGGCTGGCCGAACAATACTGGCCCGGAGCCCTGACCCTGGTGCTGCCGCTGATCCGCCCGGAGCTGGTGCCCGAGGTCCTCACCGGCGGTCGAGACACGCTTGGCCTGCGCATCCCCGACCACCCCGTGCCACGAGCCCTGGCGCGCGAACTGGGGCCTATCGCGGTCACCTCCGCCAACCGCTCGGGTGAGCCAGCCGCACTGGTGCCCGGGGAGCTCATCGCCTCGGTCGGCCACTCGCTGGCGCTCGTACTCGACGATGGACCGGTGCGCGGCGGAGTGGCTTCCACGGTCGTGAGCGTCGACCGCGACGGCCGCTGGCGTGTCCTGCGCGACGGGGCTCTCGACCGCGCCGCCCTCGAAGCGGCGGTGCACGGAGGCTGAACGCAGGCGCGAGTACACTCATCTCGCAGCGCGAGACCAACGGAGCACCGATGACCCTTACCTCTGGCCGCCAGCTGGCCGACGCCCCCCTCGCCAGCGTGGACCCCGACGTGTGGGAGGCGATGGTCGCCGAACGCGACCGACAGACCTGGAAGATCGAGCTCATCGCGAGCGAGAACTACACCTCTCGTGCGGTGATGGAGGCGACCGGTTCCTGGCTCACCAACAAGTACGCCGAGGGCCAGCCGGGCAAGCGCTACTACGGCGGCTGCGAGTACGTCGACATCGTCGAGCGCCTGGCCGAGGACAGAGCCGTGGGCCTGTTCCCGGGGGCCGAGTTCGTGAACGTCCAGCCCCACTCCGGCGCGCAGGCCAACACCGCGGCCTACCTCGCGGTGCTCGACCACGGGGATACGATGCTGGGCATGAGCCTGGCTCACGGCGGCCACCTCACCCACGGGCACCCCATCAACTTCAGCGGCCGCTATTTCGACGTCCACGGATACGGCGTGTCGGAGGACGACGGACGCATCGACTACGACGCGCTCGAGCGACAGGCGCGCGAGGTTCGGCCCAAGCTCATCGTGGCCGGCGCGAGCGCCTATCCACGGATCATCGACTTCGAGCGCATGGCGGCCATCGCCCATGCGGTCGAGGCCCTGCTGATGGTGGATATGGCTCACATCGCGGGCCTGGTCGCGGCAGGGCAGCATCCCAGCCCCTTCCCGCACGCTGACATCGTCACCACTACCACGCACAAGACGCTGCGTGGCCCACGCGGCGGACTCATCTTCGGAAAGCCGGAGCTGGCGCGCGCCATCGACCGGGCCGTGTTCCCGGGCACGCAGGGCGGACCGCTGATGCACGTGGTCGCGGCCAAGGCCGTGGCGCTGCGCGAAGCCGCCAGCGAAGCCTTCCGGGCCGACCAGCGGCGGACCGTCGAGAACGCCGCCGTCCTGGCCGAGACGTTGCTGGCCAATGGCACGCAGCTCGTCAGCGGCGGCACCGACAATCACCTCATCCTGGTCGACGTGACCCCCCTGGGCGTGACCGGCACGGAAGCCGAGCAGCTGCTCGACGATGTGGGCATCACCGTCAACAAGAACGCCATCCCCTTCGACCCGCTGCCGCCCAACACGGCCTCGGGCATCCGCGTCGGTACGCCTGCGACCACCACCCGCGGTTTCGGCACCGACGAGATGCGAGCCATCGGCGAGCTCATCACGCGCACCCTGCGTGGGCGCGACGACGAAGCGACGCTTGACGCGGTGCGTTCCGAGGTCAGGCAGATCTGCGCACGCTTCCCCGTACCGGGGTTGCCGGAGGCGTGACCTTCGAGGCGCTGCCCGCCATCCTCCTCGCGGGCGCCGTCACCGCCGTCGTGGCGTACCTGCTGACGCCCCTGGCCATGCGCATCGCCACCAGCCTGGGGGCCATCGATGAGCCCGACTCCGGCCGGCGCATCCACCAGCGGGCGATCCCGCGGGCTGGTGGCTTGGCCGTCGCCGCTTCGTTCGTCGGCGTCGGTCTGGTGGCGCTCACGCTGCAGGCACAGCTCGAGCTGTTCGGCAGCGGCTGGCGCTGGCAGCCTGAGCGCTGGTTCGGCTTCCAAGGCCCCGACACGGAGCGGGTGCTCATCGCGGTCTTCGGTGGAGCCGTGCTGGCCGCAGCCTTCGGCTTCATCGACGACAAGTGGCAGATCCGTGCCCGCTGGCAGTTCGGCTTCCAGCTGATCCTGGCCGCCTTCGCCATCCTGCTGGGCCTGCAGATCCTTGAGATCAACAACCCGCTCGAGTTCCTGGGTGGGATCTTCGCGGATGACACGCTCGAGTTCGAGGGCATCCTCGCCAGCCTGATCACGGCACTCTGGATCGTGGGCATGATCAACAGCATCAACTTCATCGACGGCCTCGACGGGCTCTCGACGGGCGTGGCCATCATCGCGGCCCTGACGCTCGGTTTCGTCTCACTCGGCTACGAGTCGTCGTACCAGCTGATCGTGGCCCTCCTGTGCGCGGTCTTCGCCGGTGCCCTGTTGGGCTACCTGCCCTGGAACTTCAATCCGGCCAAGGTCTTCATCGGCACGACCGGCGTGATGGTCATGGGCTACCTGCTGGCGGTGCTGGCCATCCTCGGCTCGGCCAAGGTGGCGGTAGCCCTGCTCATCCTGGGCGTGCCCATCATCGACACCTTCTGGATCATCACGCGCCGCCTGCTGAGCGGCCACTCGCCCTTCACGCCCGACCGTGGCCACATCCACCACCGCTTGCTGGACCTCGGCCTGAGCCACCGGGGTGTGGTCCTGCTCATCTATGCCATCACCATCGTGCTGGCCGTCGTGAGCGTGCTGCTGGCCGGCGGATCCGGCCCGATCTATGCCTTCATGGCCATCGTCATAGGCTCCGGTATCGTGCTCCTGCTGATCACCTTCCGGGGCCCTGATGCGGCCCTGGAAGCCACCACCTACGAGGCCGATCCGGCTGCATCGGCAACCGCGCCCGGCGATGACGGATCGTAGTCGAATGAGTTGCCTGAGCGTGCTGCTATACTCCTAGCCGCCCGAGAGGGGCGCCCTCATGGACGGGAAATCATTCGCATACTTCGCCCTGTTCAGCGAGTTCGGGCTCGTCCTCCTGACGACGACGTTTGGGGGGCTCCTGCTCGGCAACTGGCTCGACCAGCAGCTGGGCTCCAATCCCTTGCTCGTGATCGGTGGGTTCCTGCTTGGGATCCTGGTCGGCGGGATCGCCGACTGGCGTCTCCTGAACCGGTTCCTCGCGAAGATAGATGACTGACGGAGGCATCCGCGCTCCGTCCCAACGGAGCTAGCGTGTCCAACGATCCGGCCCCCGCAGACGTCCATAGCCTGCCGGTCGAACCAGACGACCAGATCGAGTTCAGCGCGGACAAGAAGAGCCGCATCTCGACGCGTGTGCTCGTCAGCGCCATCGTCGGTCTGCTCATCCTCAACTTCGCGGCATTCGTCATCCTGCCCCCCTTCGAGCACGACGATCCCAGCCAGTCATGTCTCGATGCCGGCGGCCTGACCGCAGGTATCAACTGCCTCGTCAACGGCACGCTCCACTTGCCCCGGCCGCACGAGGTGTGGGTCGCCGGCGGCGGTCACGGCGACACCGGCCTGCTCACCTTCGAAGTCAGCATCACCGACACGCTGCTCACGATGATCGCCATCACTGCCATCGTGCTGGTCGTGCTCATCCTGGCGACACGTGGCCGCAAGGAAGTTCCCGGCTTCTTCCAGAACTTCGCGGAGTGGGCCCACGAGTCGCTCAGCGGCTGGTCCATCGGCATGGGCGGCAGTCAGGCCACCAAGTATCTGCCTGTCTTCGCGGCCTTCTTCGTGCTCATCCTCACCTTCAACTGGAGCGGCCTGCTGCCGGGTGTCGGCATCCTGCCCGGGACCCGTGCCCCCACCAGCGACCTCAACGTCACCATCGGGCTTGCACTATTCGCCTTCTTCTACTTCGAGTACCAGGGGTTCCGGGCGCTCGGCGTGCGTGGCTATCTCTCCAAGTTCTTTCCGCTGTACGAGTTCCGGAACGGCATCGGCGCCGGGCTCATCGGCATGTTCGTGGGCCTGATCGAGCTCATCCTCGAGTTCGTCAAGCCGCTCACGCTGTCGATGCGACTCTTCGGCAACATCTACGGTGGTGAAGTGGCCTTGGCCATCGTCACCGCGCTCGCGGGCGCCTTCCTCATCCCGGTCGCCCTCTACGGTCTGGAGATCATCCTCACCTTCGTGCAGGCCCTGATCTTCTCCACCCTGACCCTGATGTTCATCCTTGCTGCCATCGAGAGCCACCACGGGGGGGAACACGACGAAGAAGAAGCGCTCGCGGCGGAGGCGTTCGCCCGGAAGGGCTCGGAGCAGGGGGCAGCCGCCAGCGCCTAAGCAAGCAGCCAACGGGCAGCGCCCGACCCACCACCCCACCACCATCACCCAGGCAATCACTCAGGAGGACACGGAAACCATGGACCTCGCACCTCTCGGCGCCGGCCTCGCCGCCATCAGCATCGTCGGCCCCGGCATCGGCATCGGCATCCTCGCCGGCATGAGCGCCAGCGCCATCGGTCGCAACCCGGATGCAGCCGGCCAGATCCGCAGCGTGGCCATCCTCATGGCCGCGTTCGCCGAGGGCCTCGGCATCATCGCGCTCGTGGTCGCGCTCGCCCTCGTCTTCGTCGGTTAAGAAGCCGGAAACGTAGTAGCCGTGGAATTCCTGGCCATAGCCCAGGGTCTGGCCGAGGCGCTGCCCGTGCTCGCCGCCGAATCCGCCGAAGCCGGCGTCGAGGCGGAGTCCGACGGCGGTCTCACCGTCAACCTGTTCTGGATCATCGTGGCCGGCGCGAACTTCGCGGTCTTCTTCCTCCTGGCGTGGAAGATCGTGATCGAGCCGCTCGGCGAGCGACTGCAGGAGCGGCGCGAGCGGATCGAGCAGGGCCTCAAGGACGCTGACGCGGCCCGTCGCGACCGCGAGTCTGCGGCCGACCAGCGACAGGCTGTCCTCAACGAGGCCCGTCGCGAGGCCAGCGAGATCGTGCAGCGCGCCCAGAAGGTAGCCGACGAGGCCCGTGACAAGGGCGTCGCCGACACCCAGGTCGAGATCGATCGCCTGCGTGAGCGTGCGGTCGCCGAGATCGACGCTGAGCGCAAGCGCGCCCTCGCGGACGTCCGCAACCAGGTCGCAGAGCTGGCGCTCGCGGCGGCCGGCAAGGTCGTGGGTGAGACCATGAACGACGAGCGCGAGAAGCGGCTCGTGGAAGAGTTCCTGACCCAGGTCTCGGTCGAGGCACCCGCAGGAGGCGATCGCAACTGATGAGCGCAGCCACGAGGACCGCATGGCGCTAGCCCGCAGCACGGCGCGCCGCTATGCCGAGGCCGCCTTCGAGATCGCCGAGCGCGATGATTCGGTGGAGACCTGGATGGCGGCGCTGGTCGTCGCGGAGGAGCGCCTCGTGGACCCCGAGGTCACGCGTTTCCTGTCCAACCCGTCGGTGCCCGCCACCTCCCGCGTGGAGGTACTGGGGCGTGTCGTCGGCGACGACGTCACCGGGGCTCAGCACAACCTGCTGGCGCTGATGATCCGTCGCGGTCGCTTCGAGCAGCTACCGGCGGTCATCCGCGAGTTCCGCCGCCTGTACCGCCTCCGCGAGGGCATCGTGGAGGCCACCGTGACCTCCACTTCCGCGCTCGACGCCGCTGAGGCGCAGGCCCTCCAGTCCCGCCTCGAGGCCATGACCGGCAAGCGTATCGAGCTCACTCGGGAGGTCGACTCCGACCTGCTCGGGGGCTTGCAGGTCCGCGTGGGCGACCAGCTCATCGACGCTTCTGTCCGTGGTCGCCTCGAACGACTCCGCACCGATTTCACGAACCTCGCTATCTGACGCCGACGCCCAGAAGGAACACGCATGGCAATCCGCTCCGACGACATCACCCAGATCATCAAGTCCGCCATCGACGAGTTCGATTCGGACGTGGAGACCCGTTCGGTCGGCACTGTCGTGGAGGTCGGCGACGGCATCGCCCGTATCTACGGCCTTGAAGACGCGCTCGCGAGCGAGCTCCTCGAGTTCCCCGGTGGCGTCAAGGGCATGGCCCTCAACCTCGAGGAGGAGACGGTGGGCGCCGTGATCCTGGGTGACTACACTCAGATCAAGGAGGGCGACACCGTCAAGACCACCGGTTCGGTGGTCGAGGTGCCGGTAGGGCCAGAGCTCATCGGCCGCGTGGTCGACGTGCTCGGCAACCCCATCGACGACAAGGGTCCCATCGACACCGCCATCACCCGTCCGGTCGAGCGCGTCGCACCCGGTGTCATCACCCGCCAGTCGGTCGATACGCCGCTGCAGACGGGCATCAAGGCCATCGACGCCCTGATCCCCATCGGCCGTGGCCAGCGCGAGCTCATCATCGGTGACCGCCAAACGGGCAAGACCACTGTGGCCATCGACACCATCATCAACCAGAGGGGCAAAGGCGTCGTCTGCGTCTATGTGGCGATCGGCCAGAAGCTGTCGACCGTCGCCCAGACCGTGGCCGTGCTCGAACGCGAAGGCGCCATGGGCCACACCATCGTGGTCGTGGCCGGGGCCGAGGACCCGGCGCCGCTGCAGTACCTGGCCCCCTACAGCGGGGTGGCCATGGGCGAGTTCGTGATGGAGGAGGGCGTCGACATCGACGGCCAGACCGTCAAGGACGCCCTCTGCGTCTACGACGACCTGACCAAGCACGCCTGGGCCTATCGAGAGATGTCCCTGCTGCTGCGCCGACCGCCCGGTCGCGAGGCCTACCCCGGCGACGTCTTCTACCTGCATAGCCGCCTGCTGGAGCGTGCGGCACGCCTCAACGAGGAGAACGGTGGCGGTTCGCTCACGGCGCTGCCCATCATCGAGACACAGGCCAACGACGTCTCGGCCTACATCCCCACCAACGTCATCTCCATCACCGATGGCCAGATGTTCCTCGAGTCCGACCTCTTCAACGCCGGCCAGCGGCCCGCCTTGAACGTGGGTATCTCGGTCTCGCGCGTGGGCTCCGCGGCCCAGAACAAGGCCATGCGCAAGGTGGCCGGTCCACTCAAGCTGGACCTGGCCCAGTTCCGCGAGCTGGCTGCCTTCGCCCAGTTCGCATCCGACCTCGACAAGGCCACACGCGATCAGCTCAACCGCGGCGAGCGCATCTCCGAGGTCATCAAGCAGCCCCAGTTCAACCCCCTGCCGGTGGAGCGCCAGACGGCCATCCTGTGGGTCGTCACCAACGGCTACCTCGACGACATCGAGATCGGCCAGGTGCACGAGTTCGAAGAGCAGTTCTACCGCTACCTCGATGCCGAGCACAGCGAGCTCATGGGCAAGCTGGCCGATGGCGGCTGGGACGATGACATCATCGAGGCCCTGCGTTCCGCGGCTGACGACTTCCAGCAGACCTTCACCGCCTAACTGACCGTGGCCAGCCAGCGCGAGATCCGGCGCCGCATCGGATCTGTCGGCAACATCAAGCAGATCACCCGCGCCATGCAGTTCGTGGCGGCGTCCAAGCTTCGTCGTGCGCAGGAGGCCACGCTGGCCTCGCGGCCGTACAGCGACAAGCTCGACGAGGTCCTCGCGGACGTGGCCGCGGTGGTCGACCCTGAGACGCACCCGCTGCTGGCGGAGGAGGGTGAGGGCACCCGCCTGATCGTGCTCTTCACCAGCGACCGTGGCATGGCCGGCTCGCTCAACACCAACACCATCCGTTTCGCGGCGCAGGAGATCAGCCGCTCCAGCGGCGATCTCCAGGTGGTGACCGTCGGGCGCAAAGGCACCGCGGCCATGCGTCGCGGCCAGGTGCCACTGGCGGCCTCCTTCAACGGCTTCGGGGACAAGCCCGCGTTCAGCGACGTCCTACCCCTGGCGCGCCTCATCAGCGACGACTTCCTGGCCGGCACCTATGCCAGGGTGCACCTGCTCTACCCCGCCTTCGTCTCCACGCTGGTGCAGCGTCCCGAGATGAAGCGCCTGCTGCCGGTCAAGCCCAACGCCGACGCCGCAGAGGGCATCCCCGGCCATCAGTTCCTGTTCGAGCCCAATCCCGCCCGGGTCCTCGAGCAGCTCATGCCCCGCTACGTGGCCACGCGCCTCTTCCAGGCCGTGCTGGAGCTCACCGCCAGCGAGCAGTCCTCGCGGATGGTGGCCATGCGCAACGCGACCGACAACGCGCAGGAGCTCATCGACGACCTCACTCTCACCTACAACAAGGTCCGCCAGTCGAACATCACGAGCGAGATGATCGAGATCGCGACCGGCGCCAGCAGCACGTAACACCACGGAGGAAACAGCCCACATGGCGGCAACCACCACCAGCAAGCCCAAAGGTCCCGCAGGCACGGTCGGGCGCGTCATCGCCATCACCGGGCCAGTCGTGGACGTGGAGTTCCCCGCGGGTCAGCTGCCGGCGATCTTCAACGCCCTCAAGATCAAGGCGCCCGATCGCGACGTGACCGTCGAGGTCCAGCAGCACCTTGGCAACAACTGGGTCCGTACCGTGGCCATGACCACCACTGACGGCCTGGCTCGTGGCATCGAGGTCGTGGACACGGGTGCGCCCATCAGCGTGCCGGTCGGGCCCGAGACCCTGGGTCGCGTCTTCAACGTCCTCGGCGAGGTCATCGACGGCAAGGGCGAGGTGAAGACTGAGCAGACCTATCCCATCCACCGCAAGCCGCCCTCGTTCGACGAGCAGGCCACGGCCACGGAGGTCTTCGAGACGGGCATCAAGGTCATCGACCTCATCTGCCCGTTTGCCAAGGGCGGCAAGATCGGCGTCTTCGGCGGCGCCGGCGTGGGCAAGACCGTCATCATCCAGGAGCTCATCCGCAACGTCGCCCAGGAGCACGGCGGGTACTCGGTGTTCGCCGGCGTCGGCGAGCGTTCTCGTGAGGGCAACGACCTCATCGCCGAGATGACCGAGTCGGGCGTCATCGAGAAGACCGTCTTCAGCTTCGGCCAGATGAACGAGCCGCCTGGGGCACGCCTACGCGTGGCCCTGACCGGCCTGACCATGGCCGAGTACTTCCGCGACGAGGGCCGTGACGTGCTCCTCTTCGTGGACAACATCTTCCGCTTCACGCAGGCCGGCTCGGAGGTCTCGGCCCTGCTCGGCCGCATGCCTTCGGCGGTGGGCTACCAGCCCAACCTGGCCACCGAGATGGCCGCGCTCCAGGAGCGCATCACCTCGACCAAGACTGGCTCGATCACATCGCTGCAGGCCATCTATGTGCCCGCCGATGACTACACCGACCCGGCGCCGGCCACGACCTTCGGCCACCTTGACTCGACCATCCGCCTCGAGCGCTACCTGACCGAGCTGGGTATCTACCCGGCGGTGGACCCGCTGACCTCCACGTCACGTGTGCTCGACCCGCTCGTCGTGGGCCAGGAACACTACGAGACCGCCCGCGAGGTCCAGCGTGTGCTCCAGCGCTATCGCGACCTGCAGGACATCATCGCCATCCTCGGCATCGACGAGCTCTCCGAAGAGGACAAGTCGCTGGTGGCTCGCGCTCGCCGCCTGCAGCGCTTCATGAGCCAGCCCTTCTTCGTGGCCGCCGTCTTCACCGGTCGCGAGGGCGAGTACGTGTCCATCAAGGACACCGTGACCTCGTTCAGGGATATCCTCGAGGGCCGCGCCGACGACCTGCCCGAGCAGGCCTTCTTCCTGGCCGGCACGCTCGATCAGGTCCGCGAGAACGCGGCCAAGCTGGGGGATAGCGGCTCCAAGACCGTGACCGCACCAGCAGGCACCGGCACGCCCGAGAGCGAGGTCGCCGGAGATCCGGTCGAGGCCGTGGTGGGCGAGTCGGACGAGGCCGCGAGCGAGACCGCTGAGGCCGGGGCCGGCGAGGCTCAGGACGGCGCCGCCGAGCAGCCCGCTGAGGACGACACGGCCGAGCCGCCGGCCCAGGACGAGAGCAGGAGCTAGCCCATCGTGCCACTGCAGTTGGAGATCGTGACCCCCGAGCGCCAGGCGTATTCGGACACGGTCGATGCCGTCTATTGTCCCGGTACCGAGGGGGAGTTCGGCGTGCTTCCGCACCACGCACCCCTGTTGTCGATGCTGGGCGTCGGCGAGCTGCGCATCCAGAAGGGTGGCGAGGAGGAGTTCTTCGCCATCGCCGGCGGGTTCGTGCAGGTCCGTCCCGACAAGGTCGTGGTCATGGCTGAACTGGCCGACCTCGCCTCGGAGATCGACCTCGAGGCTGCCGAAGAGGCGCGCAACGAGGCTGAGCGGGCATTGGCTGCGGGCTTCGAGGAGCCAGCCGATCTGGCCCAGGCTCGCGCGGCCATGGAGCGGGCCCTGGTACGCATCCGCGTCGCTGAACGCCGGCATCGCGAGGGCCCGCGTCAGCGCCGTTAGCGCGGATGGCTGAGACTAGGCCCTGATGGCAGTTCCTCGGCCGTTCCACTGGGAGTATCAGGCGCCGCCTGTCGCGGATGAGACCATCCGCATCGAGGGTGGTCGGCCGCTGCGTGGCGAAGTGTCCATCAGCGGCTCCAAGAACGCCGCGCTGAAGCTGCTGGCCGCCGCCACCCTGACCGGTGAACGCTGTCGTTTCACGAACATGCCCGAGATCGTGGACGTGGCCCTTATGGCAGAGGTCCTCAGCGACCTCGGCGTCGTCGTCGAGCACCCGGAGGCCAACATCTACGAGGTCAGCGCCGGCGACATCGACTGGAACTTCGTGCCGCTCGAGGCCGCTGCCAAGATGCGTGCCAGCTTCATCCTGCTGGGTCCGCTGCTTGCCCGGATGGGCAAGGTCATCATCAGCAACCCCGGCGGCGATCGCATCGGCCGACGTCCGGTGGATCTGCATGTGCAGGCCATGGAAGCCCTGGGCGCCACCATCGAGTACCGCAACGGCTACTACTTCGCGCAGGCGCCAGGACGTCTCCGGGGCGGGGACGTGGTCTTTCCCCATGTGACCGTGATGGGCACGGAGAACGCCATGTTGGCCGCCACGCTCGCCGACGGTCACACGACCATCCGCCCGGCCGCCCGCGAGCCGGAGATCGATGATCTCATCAGCATGCTCCAGGACATGGGCGCCGAGGTCGAGCGAACGGCCCCAGAGGTCATCGAGGTCGAGGGTCGCCGCCGGCTGCGTGGCGCCACCCACCACACGGTGGCCGATCGCATCGAGGCCGGCACCTTCGCGGTCGCCTCCGCCGTTACCGGCGGGGATGTCACTCTGCTGGGCGCGCCGTCGGAGCACTTGGGCGCGTTCCTCGACGTGCTCGATCAGGTCGGCGTCGAGGTTAGTGGCGACGGCGACCGCATCACCGTGCGCGGTGGCACGCCCGGTGAGTACAACGCCACCGACATCGAGACTGCGGCCTACCCCGGCCTGGCCACGGACCTCCAGCCTCCCACGGGCGTGCTGCTGACCCAGGCGCGCGGCAGCAGCACCGTCCACGAGACCATCTACGAGGATCGCCTCGAGTGGCTCACCGACCTGGGTCTCATGGGCGCCCAGGCGGAGATCCGCGACGCCCATCACGCGGTCATCAACGGGCCCGTCCGTCTCAAGGGCGCTGAGGTGGAGGTCAGCGACCTGCGCGCCGGTGCCTCGCTCATCCTCGGCGCCCTTGCCGCAGAGGGCCGATCGACGATCCACGGCGTTCACCACGTGCGGCGCGGCTACGAAGGCATCGAGGGCAAACTCCTCGACCTCGGCGCGGGAATCGAAGAGGAGCCGGGGGCCTAGGCCCGCCAGCATGAAGATCGGGATCGACCTCGGTACCGCCAACGTCCTCGTCTACGTCAAGGGCAAGGGCATCGTCATCCGTGAGCCCTCCGTGGTGGCCATCAGCGAGACCAACCACATCGTGGCCGTCGGTGAGGAGGCGCGCGAGATGATCGGCCGCACGCCGGACAACATCAGTGCCATCCGCCCCATGAAGGACGGCGTCATCGCCGACTACGTGATCACGGAGGCCATGCTGCGCTACTTCATCCGCAAGGCCGGGCGTACCTTCACCAAGCCGGATGTGATGGTCTGCGTGCCCTCGGGCGTGACCAGCGTGGAGAAGCGCGCGGTGCGCGATGCAGCCCTCAAGGCCGGTGCCCGCGAGGCCTATCTCATCGAGGAACCGCTCGCCGCCGCCATCGGCGCCAACGTGCCCATCAGTGGCGCTTCGGGGAACATGGTCATCGACATCGGCGGGGGCACCAGCGAGATCGCCGTGGTCGCGCTCGGGGGGATCGTGGTCAGCCGTTCGCTGCGGGTCGGTGGCAACCGCTTCGACGAAGCCATCGCCAGCTACATCCGCCGCAAGTACAACCTCATGATCGGCGAACGCACCGCGGAGGAGGTCAAGATCGCCATCGGTACAGCCCTGCCGCTGGAACGGGAGCTTACGCTCGATGTACGGGGCCGCGACCTCATCGCCGGCCTGCCCCGGACCATCCCCATGACCAGCTCCGAGATCATGGAGGCCATCGAAAAGCCACTGCAGCAGATCGTCACCGCTGTTCGTGCGGTGCTCGAGGAAACACCTCCTGAGCTGGCCAGCGACATCATCGACAAGGGCATGGTCATGACCGGTGGGGGCGCGCTGTTGCGCAACATGGACCGCCTGCTGACGCAAGTCACAGGTGTGCCCTGCCACGTGGCCGAGAACGCGCTCAACTGCGTCGCCCTCGGTACGGGCCTGGCCATGGAACACTTCGAGTTCTTCAAGGCCTCGCTGGTGCAGAAGGTCTAGCGTGAGCACCGAGGTCGGCATGACGGATCGTCCGCGGCGCTCCTTCGTCGACCTGCACACCCACAGTTCAGCCTCGTTCGACTCGCTCTCCGACCCACGGGCGATGATGGCCAAGGCCGTGAGCCTGGGCCTGACGCACCTGGCCATCACCGATCACGAGCGGATCGACGGGGCCCAGCGTGCCGCGGAGCTGGCACCACCCGGCCTCCAGCTCGTGGTGGGCGAGGAGATCCGCACCGCCGACGGCGACATGCTGGGACTCTTCCTGCAGGAGGTGGTCCCGCCTGGTCTCTCGGCAGCGGAGACGGCAGCGGCCATCCGCGAGCAGGGCGGCGTGGTCGGTCTACCCCATCCGTTCGATGGTCTTCGCAGCTCTGGCGGAAGCCGGGCGGGCCAAGCCGAGCAGAAGCTCGAAGAGCTGGCCGCTATCGTCGACTATGTGGAAGTCCATAACGCCCGCGCCTACCGCGACGCCAACCCGCTGGCCGCCGCCTTCGCCGAACGCCACCGGCTGCCTGGCGTGGCTTCCTCTGATGCGCACAGCGTCGCCGAGCTGGGTATCGCCAGCACGGTCCTGCCTGGCCATTTCTCCACCGCGCAAGAGCTGCTGGCACTGCTGCCGCAAGCCGAGATCACGCCGGGTCGCGCCTCGTACTACGTGCGCCTGTGGACGCCGCTCGCCAAGCTCGTCAACCGCGCGAGGGGCAATGCCCGCATCCGGCCGGTCGAGCACGAAGGGACGTCGTGACCGAACAGCAGCCCCCCGATCGGCAGAGGCCCGAAGCACAGCAGCCGGGCATCCGCGACCGCACGGAGCCGTGGCACCTGGCCCTCGACGGGACGCCGGAGGTCGGCGACTCCGCCAGGGAGGACCCGCTCGTCGGGGACGACTTCTCGGAGGGCTCGGTCCCGCTGACGGCACGCTTGCGCAACCGCCGCACCCAAGCCTCGATCATCGTGCCGGCGATCGTGCTTCTCCTCTTCCTGGTGGCTCTGCCGGGCTTCCAGCTCGATACGCTCGTGGACTACGTCTTCGCCGCCGACCCGGCGTGGCTGCTCGCGGCCTTCGTGGTCTACTATCTCGGCTTCCCGGTGCGCGGCTATCGTTGGTCACTGCTGCTGCGCGGCATCGGTGCCATGGTGCGCGTCCGGGACTCGACCGAGATCATCTTCGTCAGCTGGCTGGTCAACAGTGTCGTACCAGCCAAGCTGGGAGAGGTCTACCGCGCCTGGCTACTGAAGATCAACTACCCGGTGTCGCTCTCGGCGACCTTCGGGACGATCTTCATCGAGCGCATGTTCGACATCTTCGCCATCGTCATCCTCGGCCTGGGCGCGGCCTTCTGGTCCTTCCGGACCGGCCTTGACGAGACCGTGCGGGCGATCATGTTGCTGGGCATCGTGGTCATGGTCGTCATCGCCATCGGGCTCTTCAGCTTGCGCAACTTCGGGGCGCGACTCGTCGAGCGCCTGCCGCTCCCGGCAAAGGTCAAGGAGCTGTACCAGCATTTCGAGGCAGGCGTCTTCTCGATGGACCGTCGCACGCTGCCGATGATCGCCTTCCTCACGGTGGTCATCTGGACCACCGAGGCGCTACGTTTGCTCTTCGTCGTCGATGCCCTCGGCTTCGACATCTCGCTGGGCATCAGTGGCGCCTTCTTCGTCGCGCTGGTGGCCTCACTCCTGACAGCCGTGCCCTTCACGCCGGCGGGTCTGGGCATCGTGGAAGCCGGCATCGTGGGGTTGCTCACCGTGGTCTATGGGGCCAGTGCAAACGAGGCGGCTGCCATCGCCCTGGTCGACCGCGCCATCAGTGTGCTCTCGGTCATCATCCTCGGCTTCTTCGCCTACCTCCTCTCGCCCAAGACCAAGGGCGCCCCGCCGCCCGAGCCCCCCGAAGAGGAGGCCGGCTCTGCCGCGACAGGGGAGCGCACCGACGCTGTCGAGGAGCCGGGCGAACAGGAAGCGACCACGGCCTAGCTGGGGCACAGCGCCGGGCAGGCGCGGGCAGGGCCGTGGTCGAGAGGACTCGTGCTCGTGGCGGCGCCGCCGCCGCCAGATCAGTTCTTCTTGTTGGGCTCGTCCGATCGAGGGACCGAGCGCACCGCGGCCACCGGGCGGACCGGAGCGTAGCGGCCGGTCTGGCGCACGGACAGGCGACGCATGCGCAAGGCCAGGTAGTACTCCATGACCTGGCGCACCTGAGGCTCGCTCATCAGCTCGTCCGAGCGCAAGGCGTATTCCACGCGAGCGGTGGGGTGGGTACTCGAGGACGAGGTCAGGCCGAAGTACTGTGGGGAGTCGGTATCGTCGCGCAGCTCGCGGAGGCCCTTGGCCAGCTTCGTGGCGGTGCCAAGGGAGGGCGTGCGGTCACCGCGAAGCAGGCGCGAGATCGTCGAGTGATCGACACCGGACTGCTGCGCCAGTTGGCGCTGGGACATCTTCTTGGCCTTGAGCTGGGCTCGAAGCCACTCGTTGAAGGCCCGTGGGTTCTGGACGCTCATGGCACCCCGACAGCGTCGTGCGTTCGGACACCGGGCTCCTTGCCCTGTGTAGCCACCGTTCGGCGACAGGGACATCATCGGTGCCTCGAGGCCCCACGTTAATGGTCCATTGGTACCGGGTCATGGTAGGGCCCCGGTCCCGCGCCACGTGCGAACGAGGCACAGCGTCCGCTACAGCGCCGCTTCAATCGGCGCTGTAGGTCCCGCCGATGGCCGGCTCGATGAGGCCGTAGCGTCCGTCCTTGCGACGGTAGAGCACGGCCACCCGCTCATTCTCGGCGTTGACGAAGATGAAGAAGGTGTGGCCCAGCTCTTCCATGCGGGCGATGGCGTCCTCCTCGAACATGGGCTCGATGGCGAAGCGCTTGATCTTCACCACCTGCGACTGCGGGTCCGACTCCTCAGCCACGTCCGGCTCGGCGAGCGGCTGCAAGGGCCGTGACATCTCGTTATAGCGCGCGTGCTCGGAGCGGCGCTTGTCGCGCGGACGCTGACGAGCCTCCACCACGCGGCGCTCGATCTTGTCGATGACGTCATCAGCCGCGACCCGGAACGTGGAGGCCGTGCCCACGCCGCGCAGATGCTGCCCGGCGGTGACGACCGCGACATCCACGATGTGGCTGTCATCCACCTTGCGATTGCCCTCGAGGCGCAATTCGATCTCGGCCTCGCTGCGGTCGTCGAGCATGCGCTCGAGCCGCTGCATCTTGCGCTCGAGGTAGGCGCGGTCCTTGTCCGAGACGGTCAGGTTCTTGCCTCTGATCGTGGTTCGCACCGACGGCACCTCCGCTATCTGATATCGAACCTGATGATAGGCCTCGTCGATCCCGCCCGCCGTGGCCGGACGACGTGCGCACCGCAGATCATCGATCCCGCGCGACGGTCCCGGCCGAGACTGCCCCTACACCCGCCTGGAGCAGGGCTGCCGCGCAGCCGGCGAGGGTCGCGCCGGTGGTGAGGATGTCGTCGACCACGACGACCCAGGCACCCTGGTAGTAGCCGATCGTTTGGTGAGTGGCCGCGAACGCACCTGCGGTGTTGGCGGAGCGCTCCGCATGCCCCAGCGCGTGCTGGGCGCTGGTGCGCTGGTGTCGCTCGAGCAGGGGAGCCACCGGCAGCCCCAGGACCTCCGCCATCCGGCGCGCCAGCGCCTCCGCCTGGTCGAAGCCACGCTCGCGCCGCCTGGACGCGTGCACCGGCACCCAGGTCACGACCTCGCCGCCACGGCCGACGCGCAGCCAACGCTCGGCGAGCGCCTCCGCGAGCGGTTCGGCGAGGCGCCGCTCACCGCGATACTTGAGCGCGTGGAGGGCGGCACGCACCGAGCCGCTGTACATCGCGCACCACTCCAGCTGCAGTAGCCCAGGGGGCATCGTGGCCGGCATGCCGACCGGGGCGCCTGCAGGTTCCTCGAGGCGACGCCGCAGCGGCGCAGAGCAACCGGCGCAGAGCAGCGTGCCTTCCTGGCCGCAGCCTGGGCAGTGGGGCGGCAGCAGCAGGTCGAGCAACGGGCGCATCAGCACACCGTGCCGGACGCATTCCGCGATCGCCTTCGCCACCACTTGCGGGCGGCTTGGGTGAATTGCTAGACGGCGGGGTCGGGCGCCCAGTCGGTGACCGGCTCGAACACGACCGCGTCGCCCTCGGCCACGCCCATGCGCGCGAGTGTGCCAGCGGCCATCTCGACCACGCCCTCGGCACCCCGCACGGGCATGACGATGCCGCGCCAGGTCGGCAGGTCGGAGCGCATGCTCACCACCGAGCGCCGGCCCTCGCCGTCCGCCCCCGACACGAAGAGCGCGTCGATGGGAAAGCGCATGAACATCATGTGGATGCTGTTGGCCGGCAGGTAGAGACCTTCGCCGTGGGCCAGCGAGGCGCGACCCATGAGTCCCATGAAGCGCTGCAAGAACGACCTACCGAGGACCAGCTCGTCGCAGATGACCGCACCGTCGCTTTCGCGTCGCAGGCGTAGACGGCCCTCGGACATGGCAGGTCGAGCGGGCTGCGGCTAGAGGTTGTTGACGATGAGGATCATGGCCGGCCCGAGGATGACGATGAACATCGACGGGAAGATGCAGCCGACGAGCGGGAAGAGCATCTTGATGGGTGCCTTGGCGGCCATCTCCTCGGCACGCTGGCGACGCTCGATGCGGAGTTGCTCGGACTGCACCTCGAGGACGTTGGCGATGGCCACACCGAGCTGCTCTGCCTGGACGATGGCGCCGATGAAGTTGGTCAGGGCCGGCACGTTGGTGCGACCCACCATCTCCTTGAGCGCGTCACGTCGCGGCTTGCCGATGCGAACCTCCGCGAGCGCCCGGCGGAACTCGTCGGTGAGCGGACCCTCGGTCTTCTCGATGACCTTGGCCAGGGCGGCGTCGAAGCCGAGACCGGCCTTGACCGAGATGGTGAGCAGGTCGAGCGTGTCAGGGATCGCCAGCAGGATGGCCTTCTGGCGGCCCTTGATGCGGGTGATGAGCCAGTAGTCAGGAAGGAAGAAGCCGGCGACCACAGCAATGACCGCGAAGACCAGGCTCGATGCGATGGCCGATCCCATGGCCACGCCGAAGAGCAGGAAGGTCAGGCCGCTGACCACGATGGCCGAGACCACCTTGAGGCCCATGAAGTCGATGGTGCGCAAACCGTAGGGATAGCCCGCTTGGGCCAGCCGGCCCTCGGTACGGCCGACGCGCTCACGCGAGGTGAGGCGGGTGCCGATGCCCGAGAGGCGCCGCATCATCGGTCGCAGCGTGCGGTCCATCAGCGGCTGCTGCAGCTCGATCTCCTCGAGGCTGGTGACGCCTTCGAGGGTGCCCAGCTGCGTCAGGCGCGCCTGGACGGGGTCGGAGCTGCGGGTCCCGAGGAGGGCCCAGACGATGAGCAGGACGCCGCCGGCAGCCAGCAGCGCCATGAGGAGTGGCAGACCCATGCGCTAGACCTCGATGTCGACGATTTTTCGGATGAGCAGGAAACCGACGAGCATCATGATCGCGCCGATGGCAAGGATGATGACGCCGAGCGGGATGCCCACGATGAAGGGCTCTCCGAACATCGGCTCCATGAAGGTGGGAGCGATGACCGCGAGGATGACCACCAGGCCGATAGGCAGGCCGGCCACGACGTAGCCCGACATACGTTGCTGGGCGGTCAGCGTCCGGATCTCGCCCATGATGCGGATGCGCTCACGGATAGTGAACGCGATCGAATCGAGGATCTCCGCGAGGTTGCCGCCGACCTGGTGCTGGATGGTGATGGCGGTGGTCATCAGTTCGAGGTCATCGGAGCGCACACGACGGACCATGTTGGACAGTGCTTGCTCGAAGGGCAGGCCCAGGTTGACCTCGCGGATGACGCGGTTGAACTCGGTGGAGACGGGTGGCTGTGTCTCGCGCACGACCAGCTCGATGGCCTGCAGGAAGGAGGCGCCAGCACGCAGGGCATTGGCCACGAGCGTGATGGTGTCAGCGAGGTGATCGTTGAATGCGGCGAGACGGCGAGCTTTGCGGCGACCCACGTAGAAGCGAGGGATCCACCAGCCGAGGACGATGGCCACGAGGATGGCGATGGGGTTGGTGAGGCCGGGCAGGACCGCGACGCCCAGGAGGTACACCACCAGCGGAGCACCGACCACGGCACCGACGCGGATCGCGAGATACTCCGAAGGGCGCAGCTGCAGGTCGGCTCGTGCGAGCTCGCGGGCCATGTTGGTGCCCCAGTCGCGCTGGGCCACGGCGCGATCCGCGGCGATCGCGGCGCGACCGCCGAAGAGTCGTGAGCGCAGGGTCTTGGCCTTGGGCCCACTCCCATCGCGGTTGCGGGCTTCGGTCGCTGCCACTGCGACCTGCTCGATGCGCTCGGTGGGCGAGACGCGTCGACCGCCGAAGAGGCCGAAGAAGAGCAGCAGGACCGCGGCGGCGGCCAGGATGGCAACGAGGACGGCAGGACTCATGGTCGGCTCCTAGCTCCGGTACCCGAAGAGAGCCGGCGGCAGGGTGATGCCCATGACCTCGAACTTCTCGGTGAACTTGGGACGGATGCCGGTCGGGCGCAGCTTGCCCTGGATCTGGCCGTCGACCACGCCGGTCTGCTCGAAGGTGAAGACCTCCTGCATGACGATGACGTCGCCCTCCATGCCCTGCACCTCGGTGATACTGGTGACGCGGCGGGTGCCGTCCTTGAGCCGGGATTGATGGACGATCAGGTCGACCGCAGAGGCGATCTGCTCGCGGATGGCGCGCAGGGGCAGGTCGACGCCCGCCATCAGCACCATGGTCTCGAGTCGGGAGAGCATGTCGCGCGGGCTGTTGGAGTGGCCCGTGGACATCGAGCCGTCATGACCGGTGTTCATGGCCTGGAGCATGTCCAGCGCCTCGGCCGAACGACACTCACCGACGATGATGCGGTCGGGGCGCATACGCAAGGAGTTGCGGACGAGCTCACGGATAGGGATAGCACCCTTGCCTTCGATGTTGGGCGGGCGAGACTCCAGCGTGATCACGTGCTCCTGGCGGAGCTGCAGCTCGGCGGCATCCTCGATGGTCACGATGCGCTCGTCGTTGGGGATGAAGGAGGAGAGCACGTTCAGCGTCGTCGTCTTACCCGAGCCGGTGCCGCCGGAGACGAAGACGTTCAGGCGCGCCTCGACGCAGGCCTTGAGGAAGTCGAACATCTCGGGTGTGGCTGTCCCGAAGCGGATGAGGTCGTCGACGGTAAAAGGGCTGGCCGCGAACTTGCGGATGGTGATGACCGGGCCGACCAGCGATAGCGGCGGGATGATGGCGTTGACACGAGAGCCGTCCGTCAGGCGGGCGTCGACCATGGGGCTGGACTCGTCGACGCGCCGCCCGATGGGGCTGATGATGCGGTCGATGATGCGCATCACGTGGTCGTCGTTCTGGAATGTGATGTTCGTCAGCTCCAGGCGACCGGCGCGCTCGATGTAGACCTGGCGCGGGCCGTTGACCATGACCTCCGTGATGGACTCATCACGCAACAGTGGCTCCATGGGGCCCAGGCCCACGATCTCGTCGGTGATCTGCTCCAGCATGCGCACGCGCTCGGCGCGAGTGAGGGCCAGGCCCTCCTCGTCGACGGCGATACTGAAGATCTCCTCGATCTGACGCCGCACCTCGACCTGGTTGGTGAGGTCGAGCTTGGGGTCCAGATCCGAGATGACACGCTGCTGGATGCGGTACTTCGTGTCGCGGAAGGACTCACGTACCGGCACCTGGTTGATGACGCGCTGGGGCATCGGCGCGCGAGTACTGGCCATGGGGCCCGGGGCGCCCGGAGGCGTACCCATACCTGGGGGCGCCTGTCCAGGCTGTGGCGCCCCGCCAGGGGGTGGCGCAGGGACCTGGATCGACCCACCTTCGCCGGCAGGCTTGGCGCTCTCGATTCGCTTCAGCAGTGACATCTCAACGTCTCCCTAGCGAGGATCCATGACGACTCACCGCCGCCCGAAGAGTTTGCGTGCCGGCTCCTTCTCGCTGTCGCCCTCGGGGGAGCCGTCACCCTGGACGAGTGCTCGTGAGATCTTGAGGATGTCTTCGCTGACCGGAGCCTGGCTGTTGCTCCATACGAAGGGGACGCCCCGGTTGAGGGCATAGACCACCGTCCGGCCGTCAGAGACGACCTGGTGATCGATCTTGCGCCCGACCGAGTTCTCGACGTCCGCGACGCGGATGCCGAACGCCGAGTCAGCCCGGTTGAGCACGAGCTTGAGTCGATCGCCGTAGCCCAGCTGCTCTGCGACCTCGAGGAAGAGTCGGATGTTCTTGATGTTCGTGATTTCCAGCGTGAGGATGGTGAGGATCACGTCGGACATGTCCAGCAGCGCCAAGGAGACATCGTTGAAGTGCGGCCAGAGGTCCACGACCGTGAAGTCGTTGGTCTCACGCAAGCGGTTCATCATGCGCCGGATCTGGTCGACCGTGATGAGCTCAGCCATCTCCGGGCTGGGCGGCGCCAAGAGGACCTTGATACCCGTACTGTGATTGATGAGCGTGGTGTCGACGAGATCCTCGTCCATGGAGGAGGGATCGGCCACGACATCGATGATCGACTTGTTCTTGGGGTTCAGGTTGAGCAGCACGCCCACGTCGCCGAACTGGAACGAACCATCGACAAGCGTGACGGTCTGTCGCTGCTCGCCCGCCATGGCCACTGCCAGGTTGACCGCGAGCGTGGTGCGGCCGACGCCACCCTTGGGCGCGAACAGGGTCACGACCTTGCCGTTCTTCTGTGCGCCGTCCGGCGTGGCGGCGCCCTGCGCCGGGACGACCATCCGCCCGCGCTTCTGCTTCTCACGGATGTGGACCTGCCGGATCGAGGAGGTGAGCTCATCGGAGCTGAATGGCTTGACCAGGAACTCACGAGCTCCAGCGAGCATCGAACGGCGCAGATAGTCGGCCTCACCCTGGACGCTCATCATGATGATGGAGGTCATCGGGAAGGTCGCCGAGACGCGCTCGGTCGTGGCGATGCCATCCATGCCCGGCATATTGATATCCATCAGCAGGATGTCGGGCTGGAGCTTGCCGGTGAGGTCTACGGCCTCTTCGCCCGACGCAGCAGCGCCGACGACCTCGATATCTGACTCAAAAGAGAGCAGCTTGGTCAAGTGCTCACGGGTCTCGGCGATGTCATCGACGATGACGACTCGGATCTGTTCGGTCACGCTCGGTTCCTCAGGGCCGTATACGGCAGGCGGCCATCGTGGGTCCTCAAGAGTAGACCCAGCGCAGGCTTAATACCAGTAGGACGATAGGGGTTCGCCCGGACTGGTACGTGCACATGCCCGGCAGGGATCGTCGACAAGAGCAGGACCTCGACTGATGTGACAAGTGTCACCAGAATCCTAGGGAGGGCTTCCAGCCTATTCGATATGACTATCGGGCTATGCGGTATAGGAGTCGGGTGCAGTCCCAAGTGTTGCTGGCGGCTATGATTCGGTCTCACGTCCCGACCACCGTTCCCGAGGTTACGTATGCGCCAGATCCGACTGCGCAAGTTGCGTAGGCGGCTGGGTCTCCATCAGCCCCCGGTACCCCAGCCAAGACCTATGGACAAGGCCAGCGTCCGCAAACGGCGGAAGGTCTTCGAGACGCTGCCCGAATACCCGCCCTGTCCTGACGGCTGGACCACGGGCGCTCCCGACTTCGTTATCTTCGGCGCCCAGAAGTCCGGAACGACCTGGTGGTTCCGGCTCATCGAGCAGCATCCGGGCGTCGTGCAACCGACCAATCAGCGGCCCGAGCTGCACTTCTTCGATCGGCTCTGGGCGGAGTGGCCCAGCGATGAGCAGATCGCGCGCTACCACCGCTACTTCCCGCGGCCTGCGGGCAAGCTGGTGGGGGAGAAGACCCCCGAGTACATGAACTGCGCGTGGGTGCCCCCCATGGCCAAGCTGGCTGCTCCAGAGGCCAAGGCGATCGTGCTCCTGCGCGACCCGGTCGAGCGCTACATCTCCGGCCTGAGCCACCAGGATCGCGGCGGCCTGCTCGATGAGGAGGACGCCGCCGGTCAGTCGCGCGTCTTCGGTGATCGAGTGCGCGTCGTGACCGACGCGATCGAGCGCGGCCTCTACGCGACCCAGGTCGAGTGGCTGCTCCAGCAGTTCGACACGGATCGACTGCTGGTGCTGCAGTACGAAGCGTGCGCGGCGGATCCAGCAGCGCAGCTGGCGCGAACACACGAGTATCTGGGCCTCCCTCCCCACGAGCTGCCGGTCGATGAGCTCGCCCGGCCGCGCAACAAGTCCAAGCTCGACAAGGTGGTGGTGCCACCGGAGCACATCGACCTGCTGCGTCGCTACTACGCGCCGGAGGTGGAGCGCCTGAAGGGACTGGTGCCAGGCCTCGATCTCTCGCTCTGGCCGCACTTCGGCCACCTCGCCTGACCCGCAGGCAGCACACCGACCGGCGCCGCGCTGCTCCTGGAACGACGACACCGGCCCGCTGCGGGCCGGTGTCGTCGCAGTATAGCGGCGGGTCCCGGTGGCTTCCTGATGGTGAACCGTCCGGTTCACCATCGGCACCGGGCCTCGACGATGTTCGGCCGACGATGTCGCCGACGGGTTGGTGCGCCGGTCCTAGATCTGGGCGCCGATCGAGGAGAGGATCCTGGAGATCTGGCCGCCGAGGAACAGCAGGGCGGCGATCGCGATGATGGCGATGAGCGCCAGGATCAGCGCGTACTCGGCGAGGCCCTGGCCGCGCTCATCGTCGCGGGATAGGCTGCTGAGGATGGACGGGAACATGACGCCTCCGTTGCGGCTGGGGGCAGGCTTGGTCTTGACGCCCATCAACGTACGCACTCCGCAGGTGCGGACGAATAGTCCCGCTGGGTGGGGGGACCCGCGACCTGTGGCTGTGATCTAGCGAGAGACTGGCGCCACCAGCTCCATGACCTGGCCCTCGTCTCGCATCGTGAGCTTCAGGCCCAGCGCGCGCGCACGGTGGTCGATGCCATCCACCAGCGCGGCCGGCAGCGAGCGCTGGGCCCGATCGGCCTCCCGACCGGCAGAGAGGTTCTCCTCCATCATCGCCAGCAACGCGGGTGGGGTCTCCGATCGTGCTCCGGCCGCGTGGCTGGGTTCGGCCTGACCTGCCGGGCTGATGCGCGGCCATGTGCCCTCGACCGTGGCCACGAGCTCTCGCTCGCTCCACTCGAGGCGGACCAGGACCGACGGTGGTTGCAGTTCGAGGTAGCCGGTGATGGCCTCGACGATGCTGCGGTACACGGCACTCTCGATGTCGGAGTCGAGGCGCTCCTCGGTGCCATGCGAGTCGAACTCGACGTTGACACCGGCGCGCCGCCCCCGATCGCTGGCGATACGTCGAACCGTGGGCCCGAGCCCGAGGTCGTCAAGG
Organism: uncultured Chloroflexia bacterium; assembly: GCA_963731995.1. Classification (GTDB taxonomy): domain Bacteria; phylum Chloroflexota; class Limnocylindria; order Limnocylindrales; family CSP1-4; genus JAFMJV01. The sequence goes on along the minus strand of CAVSXV010000009.1, from coordinate 426,076 downwards.
ACCATGGGTCGGATCTCGAAGATGAAGTCCTTGGTCGCGGCCAGCGCCGCCTGCACCAGCTGGCGCAGCGATTCGATCTCTTCGATCGCCCGAGGATCCTGCTGCTGGACGAGCCGGTCCACGATCTCAGCCTGGAGGCCGATGTTGGCGATCGACTGGGTCGGGCCGTCGTGCAGCTGGCGCACGATCTCGCGGCGCAGGTCCTCCTCGCCGCGCATGACGGTGGCCGGCTGGTTCAGGCCAGGCGCGCCGCTACCACCTGCGGCGGCGGCCAGCGCTCGGAGCCCGGCGGAGGCCACCGGAGCCGGGCGGGTGACCCCGCCACCCATGGCTGCGAGGCTGTTGTCGATCTCGACGAGACGCTGCAGGAAGCGCGCGAGCACGCGCTGCTTGCCCTCGAGCACCTGGCGCTGGGCGTCGAAGAGCAACTCTCGTCGGGTCAGGGCAAGCAGGTTGTCCCGAGCTTCCGCCGACGCCGCCGGATCTACGGATGCGCTGGTCTCGAGGCTGGCCAGCCGGGCCTCCACCTTGGAGCGGCGTCCTTCGTGGCGTTCGATCTCGGTGAGGACTTGCTCCATGAGCATGTCGATCTCACGGTTCTCGCTGTCGATGCGGCGGATGTCCTCCTCGAGCTCCTGGCGGAGTCCCAGCAGGCTCGCTTGGGAGGGACCGACGCCAGGCCCGACCGGCGCGGGACCAGCGCGGGGTGGCTCCGGAGCGCTCAATCCTCGGGGATCCTGATCCAGCCCTGCTTCATCGCATACACCACTGCCTGCGTACGATCGTTGACCGAGAGCTTCCGAAGGATCGAGCTCATATGGTTCTTGACCGTCTGCTCGCTGATGGACAGCGCGTAGGCGACCTGCTTGTTGGTCATGCCCTTGGCGATGTTGTCGAGGATCTCGACCTCACGCGGCGAGAGCGGCGCGAAGATCGGGGCGGCCTCCTGGCCATACACCGCCAGCTCTCGGAACTCCTTGAGCACTCGATTCGCCACCGATGGTCGTGCGAAGACCTTGTCGTTGATGAGGTACTCGCCGGCGTTGACCCGGCGGATGATGGTGACGAGGTCCTCCGGGGCGATGTCCTTGAGCAGGAACGCTGCGGCACCCGCCTTGATGGCCTCGAAGAGCATGTCTTCGTCCTCGTTGGTGGCGAGGGCGATGATGCCGGCGCTGGGCACCTCACGCTTGACGCGCTGCGTGGTCTCGATGCCGCCGGGCGCCGGCAGCGAGAGGTCGAGGAGCACGATGTCGGGCGTGCTGGCGCTGGCAGCATCGATAGCGCTGCGCGAATCGTCGGCCTCGGCCACCACGTCGAAGTCATCCTCGGCATCGAGGATCTGTCGCATGCCCACGCGGAACAGGGCGTGGTCATCGACGAGCAGGATCTTGACCCGCGCACCGGGTTCTCGCCGGTCTGGGCCACCGCGGCGTCGTTCGGGTCCTGAGTACTCGCCCGGAGTCATTCCATGCTCCTCTCCCTGGGATGAGGCTCGAGCCGTGGCGTCGTGCCCGCTGCTATTGCTGTCGCCACACGTGCGGCATCCCGCTGTCCATGTGGCTCGGAGTATAGGCGTTGCGGGTGGCCGCCCACGCGCTCGTGCTCACGGTGCGTCACAGGTCTCGGCCAGCTCGAAGAGCCAGGCCCCCGCTGCAGGGCCGTCGAGCGGGGTCGGCTCGCTGGCCAGACAAGCTCGTGCGTCATCGCTGAGCAGCGCCTCAGGATAGCGCCCACGCTCGTCGATGACGACGATCCATGGCGCGCCAAAGACCGAGGCCAGCTCATGCACCGATCCGAGGGACTCGTCAGGCAGGGCGAGCGCGTAGCCGCCGGTGGCGGACGCGAGCCAGATGGGGTGGTCGGTGATGAGCGTCTCGGGCACGGCCCGACCAGTCGCGGCCGCGACTTCCGCCAGCGACGAGGCGACCGACTCGATACGCGCCTGCTTGTCCTCGGCCTGCGCGCCGAAGAGAATCACCTGGAAGGCGGTCATCAGCGCCGCGGTCGAGACCAGCGCGATGGGCGCCACGATGACGTTGGGCTTCTCCCAGTCGCGGACCGCCGAGATGCGAGCCAGCAGGGCATCGCCGCCGATGGCCGCGACCACGCCCAGACCCACCAGCAGCGGCCCCGACGCGTGCATGAAGGTGCCCCACAGTGTGGCCACCGGGAAGAGCAGCGCCGTGCTCACGAAGATGAGGAAGCCGCTGAGCAGTACGGCCATGAGCGCGGTGGGACGACGCAGGAACGGCGCCCGCCACATGGCCACCAACGCGAGGAGTCCTGCGATGCCGACCGGAAAGGCCGGCAGGACAAGGACGTTGACGAGCCCATCGAGCGCGGCTTCGAACGGGTTGAATAGGATGGTCGCGAGACCCTGCGAGAGGTAGGACGCCGCATCGGCGTGGTCACGGAAGGCAAAGATGTCCTCGTTGTTCGCGAGGAACATGTTCTCGATCGCCTGGCCCGGGAGGGGTGTGCCCAGCTCCATCCAGTTGCGCGCCAGCCAGGGCACGACCACCAGCAAGCCACCGACGAACACCGGCCACAGCCGTTGCGCGGCCTCGCGCGATCGGGCACCAGTGGGGCGCCAGCGGAGGACCATGGCCTGCATCGACAACACCACTAGGCCAAGCCAGATGGCCTCCTGGCGTGACAGGTAGGCAAGGCCCATCGAGACGCCCAGGCCGAGGCCCGCGATGATGCTCGGGGGCACGATGTCGTCGTGGCCATCGCGCACGCCGATGACGCGCGGCACGAACAGTGCGGCCAGCAGGATGAAGACGGTGAAGGGCGTGTAGGAATTGGGCACCACCGAACCCAGAACCAGCGGGCTCAGCACTGCCGCCAGCGTTCCGGAGGTGATGGCCACAGCACGGCCGCGACGCGAATCGAGCCCCTGGGCGTTCGCTGCCTCGCGGCCGATCGCCCACGCCAGGGGGGCCACCAGCGCACCCACCAACGCGCCTCCGACCTGCGCCGCCCAGAATGAGCCGCCCAACACCGACATGGCCGCGGCCGAGATGAAGGTGCTCATCGGGAGCCATAGCTCGAAGGCCGGTTTGGGCACCTCGAGGGGCGGCGTGGAGTAGCTCCACACAGCATCACTGACAAGGCCGTGGCCGGCAACCAGGTTCTGGGCCACGTCCACGTAGTAGGCGCTCGACTCGGTCGTCGGGAACGGGACCTCGGTCGTCGCGATCAGGCGCACCACCAGCGCGAGCAGGTAGATGCCGAGTGGGATGGGCCACCTCATCGTCCGCACCGCGTGTCATCGGCCGTGAGGCACACCGCGAACAACGCCGCACGCGGGGCCGGCTCCTCATCGCCTGCTTCGGCGATCTCCTCGTCGGTCCGCGGCAGTGGCGGCGTCACGACGATCGGGTCGGAGAGCCATTCGGGATGCAGTTCACCGCGCAGTACGGGATCGAGCGCCTCCACCGTGTGGGCGCCCTCGAGCGCGAGCCAGCGGACGTCGTAGAGACGCAGTGCCAGCTCGATCGTCGGCAGCGGGTCGTCCGGGGTCACGACTCCCGCCCAGTCGCCGTGGTACTGATAGGCACCTGCATCGGAGCTCATGACCACGTCGCCCGGGTGCCCACGCTCTTCGAGCACGGCCAGCACCTCGAGGCGTCCATCACGCTCCTGTTGCCAGGCCTCGAGGGTGTTGCGGGTGGCCAGCACCGAGATCACGGCGATCACGCCGACGAGCATGAGGCTCAGGTTGCGTGTGGCGCGCTCGGCATCCCAGTGCGGGCGGCGAGCGGCGACCGCATGCACGACTGCAGCCACACCGACCATCACCAGCAGATAGGCATGGGGGATCAACGCCACAGCCGAATGGATGAAGGTGCCATAGGGCACGTGGACCGCGGAGACCAGGGCCGTGAAGACGAAGAGCGTCAGCGCGTAGATGAACCAGGGCGCGAAGTCGCGATCGCGGCGGCTGACCCAGATGCCCACCAGCAGCAACGGCACCAGGAGCCCCATGAGCGGCATCGTGGCGAAGATGAGCAGCGCGTCCCAGAGCCCTGTCAGGCGGCTGTCGACCACCGCGCCGAGACCCTGGCTGAGGAACGAATCAAGCGTCGTCTCGGAGGTCACGCTGTAGAGCTGGCGATACTCGCTGATGAAGAGGATCCGGCCACCGACCGACGAGGGCGAGATCGAGCCGAAGACATCGAGTTGCCGCAGCAGCCATGGGCCCGACACCACCATGAAGCCGCCGGCGCAGGCGAGGGCCGGCCACCAGCCGATGCGCGACAATCGCGGGCTCCGCAGCAGGTCGTAGAGGAACGCCAGCCCGAAGGGCACGCCCAGCAGCACTCCGTCATTGCGCGACAGGAAGGCCAGGCCCACGACCACACCGCCCGCAGCGAAGGACCATCGGCGTCCACGCAGCCCGCGCGCGCAGAGCCACAGCGCCAGTGCTCCGAGGAACATGAAGAGGGCGAAGTTGTCCGGCTGCCCCAGGAAAGGCGAGACCGCGGCCGGCACAGCCACTAGCAGCGCTGCTGCCGCAGCACTCGCGGACCGGAGCCCGGCATCGCGGCCGATGAACCAGGTCAGCGGGCGAGCTCGCGGCCGCCAGCACCCAGAAGGGGAGGGCAGACGCGGTCGCGGTCGGGCCCAGCAACCAGATGAACGGCACCTGGATGATCGCCGCAAGCGGCATCCAGTGGGCGTTCGAAGGGATGGGCAACACGCCCTCAGCTGGCAACACGCCGCCGACCTCGACGAAGTTCCAGATGTAGTCCACGCTGAACCCGCCGCCAGCGGCCAGCTCGCGTCCGAGGTTGGCGTAGTAGAGCGCATCGGGGTACGCGGGCTCGACGAAGGAAGCCCCGACCGCGACGCGCACGACGAGGGCGACCACGAAGAGCAGGACAGGGATGGCCATTGCCGCCCCACGGTAGCAACGGCCACCCCGGCCTCCCGGTGGTACGAATGGACCACTGAGGGGGGCCTCGTGGTCACTCGGGTGCGTTCTGGTGGCTTCCCGATGGGACCAACGAGCCATCAGGGACGCTGGACGTGACCTGTAGCCTCCCTGAGTGACGACCAACGACCGACGTGGCCCCCGCCTCACCATCGTGGTTCCCGCCTACAACGAGGCCGAACGGATCGGGCCCGCCCTCGACGAGCTCTTCGGCTGGCTCCGACGCGGCGGGCCCGCGCGCAGTACCGGCCGCTCTTCCGATGATGTCGGGCAGTGGGATGTGCTCGTGGTCGATGACGGTTCCAGCGATGACACCGTGGATATCGTCGAGATGCGCCCCGAGGCTCAGCGCGGCCCCGACGGGTCGCCGCCGCGGTTGCGTGTCCTTCGCCGTCGACACGCGGGCAAGGGTGCTGCCGTGACCGCCGGCATCCTCGCCGCGGACGGCGACCTCGTCGTCTTCACAGACGCCGACATGGCCACCCCGCCCGATCAGATCCCGCTGCTCACGGACGCCCTGGCCGCCGCCGACGTGGCACTCGGTAGTCGCATCCAGCCTGATGGCTCCGATCGACGCGCCTCGCAGCCGACCTATCGTCGCTGGCTCGGGCGCATCTACCGACTCATCGCGGGCGCTTGGGTCACCGGCGACGTGCCCGACACGCAGTGCGGCTTCAAGGGTTTCCGCCGTGCGGCCGCCCAGGACATCTTCGGTCGCCTCAAGACGGACGGCATCGTCTTCGACGCAGAGGTCATCTACCTCATGCGACGGCTTGACTACCGCTACGCCATCGTGCCGGTGATGTGGGACGACATCCGTGGATCACGCATGCGGGTTCGGTTGCGCCTCGGGTTGAGCGTGCTCTGGGATCTCTTCCGCATCCCGATCATCCACCGCAACACGCAGGCGGCCGCTCCCGCGCCGAGCACCTCCGACGGCACCTAGGCTGCGCGCCACCTGCTCCTAGGAGCGGACCACGCTCCAGTACCGTTCTGCTGCACCGGTGCCGACCCCGCCAGCCTCGGCGACGCGCGCAGCGTAGCCCGTGACGGCGTCGAGCATGCCCTGCTCGCTGTGGAAGAGTCGCTGCATTTGGCCGGCATATGCCTTGAGACCGGCGTTCTTGCGCTCGAGCTGGTCGCTGATGTCGGCGTAGCGTGCTTCGAGGGCAAGTCCTCGAGGAACGTCGATGTCTTGTCCCGCGAGGTCGGCCGGCCCGGAGAAGTCGCTCCACCAGGCGTACGGGAAGTCCTCGTAGAAGGAAACGTGTCCAGCGAGCTCCGGGCCGGGCATGACCCAGGCGCGCTCTTCGCTGAGCAGCGCCAGGCCGGCGTCACGGCAGAGCCGGTGATCGACGTGGCCGCCAACGCCGAGTGGGAAGTACACCTGCTGCGGCTCAAGTCGTAGGATCTCGCGGCGCAGGATCTCGATCGGCGGCTCATCGTCCTCGAACGGCTGGCCCAGCAGCGCTTCGTCGCCTTCGTAGCCCCGGTGTATGGCGTCCGGCAGGTCGAGGTCGATGAGAGCGGCCTCGATGAAGTAGGCCCAGCGCTCATCCTCGACCTTGCGCAGCGTGGTCGCGTCCGCCTCAGCGAAGTCGAAGCGCTGGAGCGTGCCCTGGGTCGGCACGTCGTCACGGAGCGGTCGGTCGTCGTGCGCATCGTTGGTGACGTTGGCGCTGCGAGACCAGGCCGCTCGCTGCCAGAACTGGCGCGCCTGTGTGTTGGCTCGCTCCTGGGTAGCGTCGATCCGCGCTGGGTCGGCCTCCCACGGCTCCCCCGCGCCGGTCGTGACGCCGACCGGATACTCGGCCGCGATGTTGGATCGGTTGAAGGCCTGCGATCCCGGATGCAGCGCCTTGGTACCGAAGCCGACGGCTTCACGCTGGTAGTCGGCAAGGTCGACATCACCAGGTCCACCGGAGTAGACGGTCAGGATCGTCACCGATTGACCGAGTTCGCGGAGGCTGGCGACGAGGCCGCCACACGAGAGGGCGACATCGTCTGGGTGGGGGGCAACGAAGACGTGTGTCATCGCGGGCGAGGATAGCACCGGCCATTCGGCACGTTCAGCCGGGATGGCCGTTGACGCCGACGAGCGGCACGAATACGCAGGGGTCCGCTGTTCGCTGCCGGACGGCGCCGCCTCTGCGCTGCACGATCGTCAGGCGCTGCGAGCGGCGGTCACCCACCGGGATGACCAGGTGGGCGCGGTCGGCGAGTTGGTCGAGCAGTGGTTGCGGGACCTCCGGCGCCCCGGCAGCGACGATGATCCCGGCAAAGGGTGCTCTGTCCGCACAGCCGACGCTGCCATCGCCTTCGAGAACCTCCACTTCGTAGCCCAGACTCTGGAGCTTGTTTCGTGCTCGTGAGGCCAGTTCGGGGTCGCGCTCGATGGACGTGACGCGAGCGCCACACTGGGCCAGTACTGCCGCCTGGTATCCCGATCCGGTCCCCACATCGAGTATCGAGGGGCCCGTGGAGGACCAAGGCCACCCGACCTCGGAGAGCCTGAGCGCCGCTGTCATGCGCGCCACCATGTATGGCTGCGAGATGGTCTGGCCGTGGCCGATCGACAGCGGGCCGTCGGCGTACGCATCGACCTCGCGGCCCGCGGGCACGAAGACCTCACGCGGCACGATCGACATCGCTGCGAGCGTCGCTCGGTCGTGGATGCCGCGTGCTTCGATCTGGTCGCGAACCATCGCGGCCCGCGCCGCGGCGAAGCGGTCAGGGAACTGCGCAGGGCCGCCGTTCACCCCATGACGTCAGCCGGCTGGGTCAAGCGACGCTTCGGGGCTCTCGCTCGGCTCGGGCGTGTAGCAGGGAACCTCGGGTGTCTGCGTCGCTTCGGGATCGAGGCTGGCTTCGGGATCGAGGCTGGCCTCTGGTCCGATGGTCGCGCAAGGGCCGATGGACGGCTCCGGCGTGGGCTCGGCCGTCGGCTCCGGCGTGGGCTCGGCCGTCGGCTCCGGCGTGGGCTCGGCCGTCGGCTCCGGCGTGGGCTCGGCCGTCGGCTCCGGCGTGGGCTCGGCCGTCGGCTCCGGCGTGGGCTCGGCCGTCGGCTCCGGCGTGGGCTCGGCCGTCGGCTCCGGCGTGGGCTCGGCCGTCGGCTCCGGCGTGGGCTCGGCCGTCGGCTCCGGCGTGGGCTCGGCCGTCGGCTCTTCGGAGGGTTCGATCGTGGCGTCGACGGGCGCCATGCTTTCCAGGTCCGTTGGGCCTGGCGACGGGCTCGCGGTGATAGCTGGCTCCGGGGTGGGCTCATCCGACCCGAAGATGTCCGAGAGCAAGCCGCCACGACCGAAGAAGATGGCGAACGCGAAGATCAGCGCGAAGACCGCCACGATGATGCCGATCCACCATTTGCTGGCCGGATCGTCGACGAAGGGTGGCTCTTCATGGCTCTTGGTCGAAGCGGCGGCAGTTGCCGGGCTGGTGGCGCCTGAGACCGGTTCGGTGGCGACTGGCGACCCCTCGGCGACCATCTCGGCTTCGGCGCCCTCGGGTTCGGCAGCCGCAGCTTCTTCGGCAGGCTCTTCGTTCGCCTCAGGCTCCTCGACCGACTCTTCGGGCGACTCCTCCTCGGGAACTGCGTCTTCGGGCTTGTTCTGGTCGGTCATCTGGCGGAGCTCTCCCTGGAACTTGCGCGTTCGCGTTGGCCCGATTATCGCGGGGTCGGAGCAAGCGTGCCGGGCTCAGGCGTCACGCACCGCGGGCAGCCACGCTGCGACGACGGCAGCGATCACCGTGAGCACGCCGGTGAAGGCGATGATAAGGCCGGCGTCGACTTGGTCAGCGAGCCCGGAAGCGACGGCCATGGCACCGGTCAAGGCACCCATGACGATGCTGGAGCGGATGGCTACGACTCGGCCCAGCATGCCTTCAGGTGTGCGTTCGGCGAACAGTGTTTGACTGGGGATGACGTAGACGAGGTTGAAGATGCCGATGACGACCGCAGCGCCGATCGCCAGCACTTCGTTCGAGGTCAGACCGAGCACGATGGTCGCGAGACCCATGACCGCGAAGCCGGTGATGACCAGCCAGCCCTTGTGCAACCTTGCTCCGATGGCGCCGACGACGAACCCACCCGCGAGGTTGCCTACGCCGATGGCAGCCTCGATGACCGCGTAGCTGTTGGGGTAGGGGATGATCTCGCCCGAGAGCGACCGCTCGGCATAGACCACCATCAGCGATAGCGTGGCGCCGATCGACAACTGGGCCAACACGCTCACCATCGTGTTCTGGAAGAGCGCGACCTCGCCGCGCAGGAAGTGCCAACCGTCGCGCAATTCCTCGACGAAACCAGCCACCGCGCCGGTGACCTGCGGACCGACCTTGTGTACGGCTGGTGGGATGACGAGGCCGGCGAGCAGCACCGCGCTGACGACGTACGTCAGGGAGTCCACCCAAAAGGCGAGCGCGAGATTGGTGCCCAGGAAGGCCACGAAGACGCCGGCGAGTGGGTAGCCCGCGATGTCGGCGAGCGTCTCGCCCGTCCAGATGGCGCCGTTGGCCGGCGTAAGGTCGTCACGGCTGACGATGCGCGGAAGGATCGCCGACTTGGCCGGCCGGAAGAAGAGACTGACGCTGGTCACGATGAAGACCAGCGGATAGACGAACCAGACGTTGGCCTCCGCCACGAAGGGGAGCGTGAGCACCAGCGCGGCGCGGATGAGGTCGCTGACGATCATCACCCGCTTCTGGTCCCAGCGGTCGACGAACGTTCCTGCGATAGGACCGAGGAGCAGGTTCGGTAGCGTGGCTGCGAGGAATACGAGGCCGGTCTTCATGGCCGAGCCTGTCGTGGCCAGCACCATCACGCCGAGGGCGATCTGGTGCAGGCGGTCCCCGAACACGCTGATCGTGCCGGCGAGCCAGAAGGCGGAGAACCGGCCGTCGCGGGCGAGGCGCACGTATGGGTGCTCCCGAACGCGCTGCCCGAGCGCTTGGCCGGATGGCGGGGTGGGTAGGATCCGTTCCGCGCCGGGCGTGGCTGCCGACCGAAGGCCGGTGCCCATGCCCGAGCCACCAACGATCGGCCGCTGGATACCGGCCGGGTCCTGCTGCGCGAGGCCGTACCCTTCCTCGACGATCGGCCTCGCGCTCCAGAGGGAAACCGCGCCCTGATCGGGGTCGGACGAGCCGCGAGCGACGGCTGAGAAGAGGAACCAGCCAACGCCGGCAGCGAGCATCATGTCGCCCGCGCTGATGACGTTCGAGATGAGCGGGATGGTGATGGGGATGACGTCGCCGAGCGGACCGCCCGCCAGGAGGAACTCGAAGTTCAGCTGGTCGGGGAGCAGAACGTGGAACGTGGGCGAGAGGTCGGCAGCGGTAAGGCCGGCCATCTCCACAGCCGGCATCCACACCGGCATGTAGCCACCGTTGAGCAGGACCGCCACGCCGTTGGCACCGACCCCGACCATCGCCAGCAACAGACCAGGCTGCGAGCGGTTCAGCCAAAGGGCGACCACGATCATGCCGAACGACGCCCCGAACAGGACGACACGGAACTGCTCGACGACCTCCACGCCCTGATCTATCAGCCACTGGCTTGCGACACGAAGCAGCAGGCCGCCGAGGATGAGAGCGCCGTAGCGAAATTGCGCGGAAAGCAGATTCCTCAGACGGCCGCCGGCGAGCAAGCCGGCCACGATTCCCAGGATGACCGCGACGAAGAGCATCAGACAGCCTCTCCGAGGTCAGACACGCAGCGTCTATCAGGCTCGGAAGGGTGCGGGGGCAGGCCCGCCATGTACTCGGAGACTCCCGACTAGGGTTCGGCGGGAGCGGAGCCGGTCGGCAGGGTCGCGGCCTTCGCGCGCGATGCGGCTACCTGGCCAAGCGTCGGCACCGGTGGCGGTTGCTGCTCCGGTGCCCCTGGTTCGTCGTGCTGGTCCTCGGAGGCCTCCAGGGCCGTCTTCGTTCGGCCAAAGGCCTCGACGACCACAGGGTCGAACTGGATGCCGGCGTAGCGCTGGAGTTCCTCGAAGGCCTCGGCAGAGGTGAGCGGGATCGGGCGGTACGGTCGCGAGGCGGTCATGGCCTCGAAGGCGTCGGCGACATGGAGGACGCGCGCGAGAAGCGGAATCTCGTCGCCGATGAGGCGGTCGGGATAGCCGGAACCGTTGTACCACTCGTGGTGGTGGCGGATGAGCGGACGCTCCGCGGCGAGCTGGTCGACGTCCTTGAGGATCTCCTCGCCCTTGACGGGGTGCTCGTTCATCAGGATGCGCTCTTCGCGCGTCAGCTTCTCAGGCTTAAGCAGGACTGCATCTCGGATACCGATCTTGCCGATGTCGTGGAGTAGACCGGCCCATTCGAGCTGCTCGAGCTCGGGCTCACTGAGGTTCATGGCCTCGCCGATCTCCACGGCGATGCCGGATACGTGCTCCGAATGCTTCTTCGTGCTCGGATCACGCGCATCGATGGCGGAGGCGAGTGCCTTCACGGTCTGCGTGAACATCTCGCGGAGATCGACCACGGCCTTGTATGCAGCCCGGGTCGTGTAGAGCGGCAACGCGAACACCAGGGCAACGAGGGGTCCGACGATCGGGAAGGCCAGTGCCATGAGCCACGCCATCGGCGTGAGGCCCACGAGGCTCATTCCGAACGAGCGGAAATCGGACGCAAGAACGGCTGGCATCGGCGCGCCTTCATGAGTGCCACGGCCATTGACGACATGACGTGTTCTACGATCACGTACATGATGCCAGCGATTACCGCCGCAGACCAAGCCCGACGAGGCTGGCGATTCCCTCGCTCCCGCTTCGACGGCAATGTAGACGACCCCGGAAAGGACCGCTGCAATGACGAGAGATGGAGTGGTTGTACAGCACGCCGTACCAGGGCACCCTCCCCGCAATTCGCGCACTTCGATGGTCCCCAGAACCGCGGCACGACTGCACCAGCACTCGGGCCGCCAAGGATGCTGGCCGCGATGATTGGAGCCGCAGCCACGCTGACCACAGACCCGCGGGCATATGGATAGGGAAGCTGGAAGCAATCGAGGGTGGCTACCACCCAGAAGAGCAAGAGCGAACGCGAACTCAGACAACCATGGCCCGTCGAATGACTCAACGGGCCAAATCCGCCAACTCAAAGCGAGCAGCGCAATGGCAATCGCGGGGACGGCCACCAGCAGTATCCGAAGGTTTCTGGACAATACGACGCAACTCCTGGATGCCTGATGGGAGGTCGTCAGTATCGCGATTGATACCGGCAACTCCCCATCCAACATTTGTACCGGGGCTCGCATGGTCCTTCTAGATGGGACTGATGCCCGCGCTGCCCGCGATGATCAGAGTGACGATGAGGGTCGACAGCAGCGTGAGCCTCGACATCATGGTTCGAGGCATCTTGGCTACCAGGGCTTGACGTGGCGTTCGGAGTCATCTCAGTTCCCCTTCTTTCCGGTCGCCGGTCTGGCGACCGAATTGATTAGGGAGCTCACCGCAACGAGCCTCGAAGGTCCCCTCTCTCGAGCCCCCTGAGAGCGGTCAGCTACGGCTTACTCCGTGATCTTGGGCTCAACCTACTGGACTGATGCACCACGGACAATTAGGTACGGGGTAGTCGAGACCCTATAAGTACTAGTACGTAGGGTCTAGTCAGCGGCATAGCACTCACGGCTTGAACTAGTTCCTCGGAAGGGCGCGCCGGCAATCCAAGATCGCGTTCGTGGGCCACAGCCAGACTCCGGTACTGGGCCAGCGATGCGTCTCTGGCTCCCGCGGCGGCGAGACAGCAACCAACGTGCCGCGGATTCGAACGCCGTTGGGTCCATTGCCCGACCACGGGCGTGAGTACTTCGACAACTTCCCCGAACCTGCGTTCGCGCAGCAGGGCGCTAGAGGTAGCGTGAGCAAGGTGGAGGTAGGTCGTATGAAGGTGGGTCCGCCATTCGGCCGCCCACTCCTCATACTCGAACTCTGGAGCGAATTGGCCACTGTACAGGGCAAGCATTTCAGGACCCCTCGTCCGGCGCCGACCCGCAGCCGATGATGTCGGCTGCCTGGCGAGCAAAAGCCACGCTGTCAACTTGGAACAACTCCTGTCCAAGCGCACGAGTTCTGTATCCATGTGCACATAGTCCGCGCTGTCACCGTCCTCATACCAAGGCTCGAGTTCACGCCGGAGGAAGAATATCGTCTGGTGCAGGCTATTGAGGGCCGACTTGGGTGTTTGATCGGGCCATAAGGCTTCCATTGCCTGCTCGCGGTTGGCGGCCAGGTCAGACCTTGTGACCAGGAACAGAAGCAGCGCAGCAGACTTCCTTCGAGTTTCTGCGAGAGCAATCCTTCGCTCGCCGATTTCGTAGCTCGTCAGCCCGAGGTCATGGACCCGCACTGTGGGGCTAACGCTTCGAATCAATTGGGTCGCGAGGCCACTTCCTCTTCGGCTTGCCAGATGGCCCTCGCTCGAAGTCGCGGAGCAGATGCGGCTCGTCGGCGGTACCGAACCGCGCCACCAAGGAGGCCGCGGCGCTGGCATCTCCACTCCGCCCTTGTACCTGGCGCGCGAGAGCATCGACCCACCGTGTCGGCTCGCGGAGGATAGAACGCTCCAGAGCCGAAGGCAGCGGCGCGAACGTCCCGACGGCCAAAGCCACCACGTCCGCCAATTCGAGCAGGGCCAATGCCGACTCGACTTTCGCTCTCTGAGATCCACGTAGCCAAGCTCTCCGGGTCCCTGCTGAACAACAGCGTCCAGGATTCGTGCACGCGCCATCCATCGCCATGCGTTCTGGCCAGCTACGATTCCGTCGCCTCCTTCACCAGTTTCCCTGCCATCCGCCGAACTGTCTATGACAGCAAGCGTTGCGAAAGGACGGCTTGGCGAGATTGGAGTCGAAGTGTTGGAGTTGAGTCCTTGAGTGTCCGAAGGGCCTCCTGGCTTCGTTGTGTTTCCTTCGCTGACATGATGGCGAATTTGGCATAGCAGCCTAGAGCTTTGCCCCGAGGTCCCGCGACCACCGCGATCGCCCCGATCATATCTGGCGAGAAGAGCTCCTCGCTCTGCTTACCGCGACCACAGACGGCGTGCATGTACGCGGCTTCGGCGATTGCGTCGGCCGTCGCGCCTGGCCGGTAGCGCACGCGTTGGCCAACCGCAGTCCTTCCTCGAGGTCGCCAAGCTCTGCAAGTGCGGCTGCTTCGGTCGATCGGTCGACGCTGAGACCCGTCTTCGTCCTCTGCGCCGCTCGAATGATGTGACTGCTTCGCGGGACATGTCGCGAGCATGCTTCGTAGTTGCCTACGCGAGAGCTCGGCGAACGCGGCGTTATGCAGAGTTACGCCAGCGAAGTACTGAATGTTCACGTTGCGCTGGCGCGCCGCCAGCGCTCTAAGCGCATGACACGGCGTCCGAGATGCATCCACCCCGACTGGCTCCACAATTAATCGCCAAGACACCGCAATATCGCGGAGAAGCGCAGGCACTGTCCGCGTCGTCTGCGACGGCATCAACCTCCACGTATAAGGCTCCCTCTCGCCGTTCATGTGGTGGATCGCAGCCCAGGTGAGTCCCACCAAGCCGCGTTCCTCGGGAGTGATGTGGTTTCGATCGATGCTTGAGAGCACTTCAAGGGCACGGTCGGGGTGCTCGTCGCTGATGAGCGCCCGAGCTTGGATGACCTTCACGGCCGGTGGCGGTGCGGTCTCCGGCATCAACTCCACGATTTCGACCGCAGCACCCCAGGCCCCCGTGCCGAGCGCCTCCCCCGCGGCCGATCCCAGCACACGCATCGCGTTCGCGTGGTCTCCGCCTTTGGCATAGTGCTGGGCGGCCATCAGCCAGTCGTCTTGCTCGGAGGCCCGTGCGATGGCCAAGTGCATCGCGCGGATGCTCTCGACCGATACCTCGCGCTCGAGATGAACCTGCAGGAACTCACGGAACAGCGCCTGCAGCCGCCGGATGTTTGACGCCTTGCTGCGCACGCCGAGCAGGCCCAGCGCCTCAGCGCGGTCAAGTGAAGCCTCGATCACGCTCGGCTCGAACGGTGTGCCTCCGGCTGAGAGTGCGGCAGCGACGTACTCGGTCCGCACGCGATCCACGAGCGACGCATGCATCAACACGCGCTGGGTATCGGAGGAAAGGCGTGTCAGCACCTCCTCAGCGAGGAAGTCGTAGATGGGCCCGGCGGCACCGCTCAGGGCTCGGATGAAGGCAGCGATCTCGTCTGGCTGGCTGACTGCGATGGAGGCTGCCACCAATTGAAGGCCAGCAGCCCACCCCTCCGTGCGCTCGGCGATGATGCGGCAAGCCTCGCCGTCGAGCGGCTGGCCGTAGGTGGTGGCAAAGAGCTGCTCGATCTCAGCCAACGTGAAGCGGAGGTCGTCGATGGTGAGCCCATTAACGCGCCCCTGCCCCGTGAGACGACCGAGTGCCAGATTGGGAGCGCCGCGCCCAGCAAGGATGAAGTACATCCCCTCCGGGGCACGCTCCAGCATCCGGCTCACGATCATGCGAACGTCGGGTGACGCTTCGACAAGGTGGTAATCGTCCAGGATGACCGCGACCCGTCCAGCGTCCGCTGAGCTCAGGTCTGCGAGGAATTGGGCGAGTACGACCTCTCGCGACGAGCCCATGGCGGCGACGTTGCGGAGCAACGCCTCAGTGGGCCGACCGAATGAAGGCCAGATATCACGTAGTGCCGCCACGAGGTAGCTAAGGAAGGTGATCCAGTCGCCATCCGATCGTTCGAGGCGGTACCAGACGACCCGGTCGCGCGTGTGGTTGGCGAACTCAGCGAGGAGCGTGGTCTTGCCGTATCCGGCTTCTGCTGAGACCAGCACAAGACGTGCGTGGGCGTGCTGCCCAAACCAGTCCACGAGGCGAGGCCGGGCCAAGATCGAGCGCGCTGGCGCCGCCGGACCGATCTTGCTGCCGATGATGGCGAAGCCCGAGGGGTGTTCCTGTGGCGGGCTGTGACGACGCGGGGCACTCGTCGACTCGGGCACCTCGCCGCTGGCCAGATTGCGTTCTGGAGTCATTGGCTGATAGGGCATGGCCGTATCCTCGCGGCGGCCACTCATCCCGTGCTTAGTGAGGTGTGGATAAGTCCGGTCAGGTGCCCTCGTACTCGAAGAAGAGCTTCAGTTCGACCTCGTAGTCGGTGATCTTTCCTTCGTCGACCCGCGCCGTGTGGCGGACGACCTCGATCTGGCGGATGTTGCGGACCGTAGATGACGCACGTGAGACGGCTTCAGCGGCCGCAGCGCTCCATGACTCGGGGCTACTGCCGACCATCTCGCGGATGATGATGACGCCCATCGCGCGTCTCCTCTGCTGTGCTGTCCCAACTGATGCGACGAGTGTACGGGTTCAGGCGAGCATGGCTCCGATGTCCAGGCGCCTCTTGAGCGCTGCGACCATCTCCTCCAGCCCGTGGCGGTAGGTGCCGTAGATGACCCGTCATCGGAACACACCCACTACTTCCCCGTCGACGCTGGCTACTAGGCGTACGCACTCTCCGCGTAGTGGTCCTCTTCGACGTTCTCGAAGCGCGTCTGTCGCTTCTTGAAGTAGAGCTGCATCTCACCGGTGGGGCCATTCCTGTGCTTGGCCAGCTTGAGGTTGATGACCTCGCCGTCGGCGTCCTGGTCCTCCGCTCCGCGCTCCTTGTCACGCCACAGGAACATGACCATGTCCGCATCCTGCTCCAGGGCACCGGACTCACGCAGGTCTGACAGGCGTGGCTCACCCTTCTCGCCGCGGTTCTCCGTCTGTCGCGACAGTTGCGAAAGCGCCACCACCGGCACCTGCAGCTCGCGCGCGAGAGCTTTCAGGCTGCGGGAGATATCACTTACTTCCTGCACGCGGTTGGCGTCCTTCGAGGTCACGCCCGACTGCATCAGTTGCAGGTAGTCCACGAGGATGAGGTCCAGGCCCGACTCCGCCTGGAGCCGCCGCGCCTTCGTGCGGAGCTCCATGGCGCTGATGTTGGGCGTGTCGTCGATGAAGATGGGTGCAGCGGCCAGTTTGCTCATGGCTGGTGCAAGGCGTGCGAAATGGATCTCCTCGAGCCAGCCGGTACGCAGCAAATTGGAGTCCACGCCCGAGACCGATGACAGCAATCGCAGGACCAGCTGCTCCTTGCTCATCTCGAGGCTGAACACGCCAACGACCTTGCCTTCTGTGACAGCCGCGTGCTCGGCAAAGTTGAGCGCGAGGCTGGTCTTACCCACCGACGGACGGGCGGCCACGAGGACGAGGTCGGATTTCTGCAGACCCGTCGTCAGCGAGTCGAGCTTGGTGAAGCCGGTGCGGATCCCGCTGATCTCACCCTTGTGCTGGTGCAGGTAGTCGAGGCGGTCCCAGGCGCTGTGGAGGAGCGAATCGAGGGGCGAGAACCCCGACTGGACGCGTTTCTCGCTGACTGCGAACAGCTCAGACTCCGCCTTGTCGATGACCTCACCGACCTCGCCCTCTTCCTGGTAGCCGTAGCCCGCGATGCGCCCAGCGGCACTGATGAGGTTCCGCAGCACGCCCTTGCGTTCGACGATGCGCGCGTAGTGGACGACGTTGACGGCCGTAGGCGTCAGGTTCATGAGGCTGGTGAGGTAGGCCGAGCCTCCGATGTCATCAAGCTTGCCCTGCCGCTCGAGGACCTCGCTGATGGTGATGATATCCACCGGCTCACGTCGCTCATAGAGTTCCAGCGCGGCGGCGTAGATCGTGCCGTGATGCCCTCGATAGAAGTCGTCAGGCTTCAGGATCTCAGCGACTTCCGTGACGGCGTCCTTGTCAATGAGCATGGCACCCAGGACCGACTGCTCGGCTTCGATGGACTGCGGCGGCAAGCGATCGATGGACACGCGCTGACTCCAGGGTCTTGGGGCAGGGACCGGCTACGACGGCAGGGGACAAGAGGATGTTCGCCGTTGAGCGAGCGCTCACGCAAGGAGCATCTCCACGAACCCGGACCCAACTCTCCACCATTTCTGTGGATAACTCGTGGACAAACGCTCAGAAGGGGCGTGAACGTTCCCTAATCGACGCGCCGGATGACTCCGACGAGCTTGCCCTGGATCCGCACGTCGTCATAGAACTGCGGCTCATATGCTTCGTTGGCGGGCTGCAGGCGCACGCGGTCGCGCTCCTTGAAGAAGCGTTTCAGGGTGACCGCGTTCTCCTCCACCTGGGCGACCACGATGTCCCCGTCATGGGCGGTCTGCTGTTCGCGGATGACCACGAGGTCTCCATCCATGATGTGGGCATCGACCATGGAGTCGCCGCGCACGCGCAGCACGTACGTGCTGGAGGTGGTGTTGATGATGTCCGGGACGGACACGGTCTCGCTCGCGTCCTGGTAGGCCTCGATAGGACCACCAGCGGCGATCTCTCCAATGACCGGGATGGACGCTGCGACCGACTCAGTGCCGCGGGGGAGCCCGTCCGTGCCCGTCCCGCTCGAGAGCAGCGCCGCCGGTGTCAGGCGCAGCGCGCGTGACTGCGTGGCGTCACGTTCCAACATGCCCTCTCTCTCAAGGGCGGAGAGGTGGTGGTGGACGGCCGACGTGGAGGCCAGGCCCACGGCGGCGGCGATCTCCCGCACGGACGGTGGGTAGCCGCTCTCACGGACGGTGGTGGCGATGTACTCGATGATCCGCTGCTTGCGGAGCGCGTCGTGCTTGGTCACGGGACCTCCTATCGCCGAACGGTACCGAACAGGCGTTCGAATGTCAAGGACGCGTTGGGTCTACGTCTGACGACGACACGCCCGGAGGATGCCATGGAGCGCCGAGAGTGGATCTCGTGCGTGGGTCGACGCATCGGTCCAACGAACGGTTCGCAGCGGTTCCGGAGCGTGCGGGATGCTAGACTCGCGCTCCCGATGGCCCTGAGAAGCA
This sequence comes from uncultured Chloroflexia bacterium, assembly GCA_963731995.1. Taxonomy (GTDB): domain Bacteria; phylum Chloroflexota; class Limnocylindria; order Limnocylindrales; family CSP1-4; genus JAFMJV01. Next base: position 407,281 of record CAVSXV010000009.1, on the reverse strand, counting down.
CCTTCAGGCTGGGATTGACCGCGCTCAGTTTCTGGCCCTTCCTACCGATCGCCTCGCGTGCGCCTGCCTACGGCAGGCTCGTCTACGAACTCGCGGTCGATCGGCGTGTGCCCTGGTCAAGGAAAGCGATCCTGGGACTGGCGGCGGCGTATGTGATGTCGCCGATCGACTTCATCCCCGACTTCGTCCCCTTCATCAGCCGGGTCGACGATGTCATGGTCACGATCATCGCGCTCGATCTCTTCCTCGAAGGGGTGCCCCGAGAGCTCATGATCGAGAAGATGTATACCCTTGGTATCGACGGCCGCGAGCTGGAGCGCGATATGGAAGCTGCTCGACGCATCCTCCCGCTGCCCATCCGCACCCTCGCACGACGACTGCCGGCACTTATCGAAGCCAGCGCCGATGTCGTCCGGACGGAGTTGGAAGCTCGCGGCTTCATCGAGACAGAAGAGACGAACAAGGAGGCAAACTCAGCGTGAAGGTCATCCTCACATCGGATGTCGACCCGCTCGGCAAGAGCGGTGAGCTCAAGGACGTGGCCAACGGCTACGCCCGCAACTACCTCATCCCGCGAAGTTTGGCCGTCCCGGCGGCCGGCGGCACCTACCGCGCCTGGCTGCACGACATCGCCAGTCGCGAGGAGCAGCGCAAGAAGGAGCGCGCTGAAGCCGAGATCAACGCCCAGCGCATCAGCAGCACCACGCTGACGATGGGTGTGAAGGTCGGCGAGGGCGGCAAGCTCTATGGCTCTATCACGGCCAAGGACGTCGCCGACGCGCTCGCACGCCGCGGCATCGAGATCGATCGCCACAAGATCGACCTCGAGGAACCGTTGCGTCAACTGGGCACCTACAAGGTCGCCATCCGGGTCTCCTCGGAGATGACCCCGGAGGTCACCATCGAGGTCGAGCCCAAGGGCTAGTTACGACGGCGGGCTTGCTCGTCGAGACATGATGGTGCGGTGAACCGCGCCACCATCCTGCACGTCGACCTCGACGCGTTCTTCGCTGCTGTCGAGCAGCGAGACCGCCCCGAGCTGCGCGGCAGACCTGTGGTCGTCGGCGTCGGCGGTCGTACCGATCGAGGCGTCGTCTCGGCGGCCTCGTACGAGGCGCGCAGGTACGGCATCCACTCGGCCATGCCTCTGCGTACGGCCGCTCGTCTGTGTGAGAGTGCCGTCTTCGTGCCTGTGGACGGGCGCAAGTACAGCGCCGTCAGCAAGCAGGTCATGGAGATCCTGCGCCGCTACACGCCGGCCGTCGAGCAGGTCTCCATCGACGAGGCATTCCTCGACGTGGCCGGTTCCGAAGTTCTCCACGGCTCGCCCGTGGAGATGGCTCGCTCGATCAGGCAGACCGTCTCCGGCGAGCTGCAGCTCACGGTCTCGGTCGGCGTGGCCACCACCAAGCTGGTGGCCAAGGTAGCGTCCGATCTCGAGAAGCCCGACGGGCTGGTGGTCGTGGCCCCGGACACCGAGGCTGCCTTCCTGGCACCGCTGCCGATCTCACGCCTGTGGGGCGTGGGCCACAAGACCGCGGCCATCCTGGCCGAGTTCGGCGTGCGCACCATCGGGGACCTGGCTGCGCTGCCAGAGGATCTCCTCGCGCGCCGGTTCGGCAAGCAGGGCCCGCTGCTGGTCCAGCGAGCGCAGGGCATCGACCCATCGCCCGTGTCTGGACTGGATCCTGCGCGCTCGGTCAGCCACGAGCACACCTTCGACGTCGACACGACCGACCCGGAAGCCCTCGAGCGCACCCTGCTGGCGCTGTCCGAGGGTGTCGCCAGCCGACTCCGCGCCGGCGGGGTGAAGGCTCGCACCATCGCTGTGAAGGTCCGCGACTCTTCCTTCCACACGGTCTCCCGCCAGCGCACCATGAGCGAACCGACCGACCAGACCGAGGTCATCTTTGCCGCTGCCTGCGACTTGGCGCGCCCGCAGCTCAGGGGCATCCGGGTACGGCTGCTGGGCGTAGCCGCTTCCCACCTGGGGGAGGGCGAGCAATTGGGGCTGTTCACGGCCGAGGACGAGCGTCGACGGAAGGCCACCGAGGCGGCCGATGCCATCCGGGCGCGCTTTGGCTCCCGAGCCATCCGTCGCGCACGACTCATCGATAGCGGTGTGGCAGAACCCTTCGAGCGTGATCCCATGACCGCACCCGAGAGCGGCAGCATCGGCCGTGCGCGTGAGGAGCGCACCGGCCATCGCTGACCGTCGGCCGGTGCCCGTGACACGAGAGCTGGCACGGTCCTGCTCGATGATCCGGGCAGATCAGGCCGAGGCTTGACTATCGAACAGATGTTCGATAATCTGCCGGAGCCGTAACAGAACAGATGTTCGACACCGGTCCGAACCGTGCCCTCGGCCGCGTCGCTAGCCAGAGGAGTCTCCGCGTGTTCAACCTGATCCCTGCCACCACCTCAGTCTCGGTCGACGCGGCTTCGGGCCGCCCCCGGGAGATCCGTACAGACGGCCGGCGCCTGCCCGTCACGGCGCTGGAGTCCGTCCGCGACGAGACCTCGGCTTATCCACTCCAGGCCGGGCCGCGCACGGTCTTCGTGGTCAGAGCTGACGATCATCGCTATCGGCTCATCCACCGGTTGGACGACCGCAGCTGGACCATCGAGGACCTCGGTGGATGGCGGACTGCCCTCGCGCAAGTCGCCTAGTGATAGTCCCGTGCCTGATCCCTGTCGGGTCGCGCGCGTGGCATGCGAGAATGCGGGCCATGAGCACATACACCGGCCCGCTCACCGACCAGCGCATCGGCGACTTCTTCGAGGCGCTCGCGTCGGAGGAGCCTGCACCGGGCGGTGGGGCCGCAGCCGCGTTATCGGCGGCGCTAGCCGCCAGCCTTACGGCCATGGTCGTGCGTCTTTCGCTGGACCGCCCCAAGTACGCGGCTTTCACCGATCTTCACAGTGAGGCGTTGGTTGCATCGGACTCGGCGCGGGCGCGCTTCCTGGAACTGGCGGACGCAGACGCCTCGGCCTATGCCGCCTATCGCGCGGCACGCAGCCTGCCCCACGAGACCGACGCGCAAGAAGAGGCTCGGTCGGCAGCGACCCGCGACGCTGCGCGTGGCGCGACCACGGTACCGCTCCAAGTGGTCAAGGCCTGTCACGCGCAGATGGAGCTCGTCGACCGCCTGGCCGGCCGGACCAACCTGTACGTGGCCAGTGACCTCGAGGTGGCAGCGCTCCTGCTTGACACCGCGGCTCGCGCGGCGGCTGTCAACATCCGCGCCAACCTGCCGTCGGTCGGTGATGAGGGCTATGCCAGCGCCGTCACCGCGGAGCTTGACCAGCGACTCCAACGGATCCAGAGCACCGCGGATCGTGCTCGTGAGCGCGTGGCGAAGGGCACGCTCCGCCGGCCGGAAGGGGAGTAATCCTGTCCTCAGCCGCCGCGGGCGATAAAGAGCGCCAGCGCGACCACCAGGCCGAGCAGGGCGCCGGTGATGGCATAGGCCCAGGCGGTCACATCGACCGGACCCAGCGGTTCACGCGCGGGCACCTGTCCGTGTCCCTCGTCGTGCCCATCGGTCGTCGGAGCGTGGGTGGAGTCAGCGTCAGACATGCCACCAGTATCGGCCATCGTCAGTAGCCAAGCGCGTCGGTCACGAGATCGTCGACCGTGAGGTCGTCGCTGACGCTCGAGTCCGGCAGCGATCGCATGATCTCGAGGCCGGACTCCCAGGCTGCAAGGTCGACGGCGCCGAGCCCATGCTCCACCACCCGGCCGCCCATCCACGAGTCGATCGTGGCTTCGAGGATCGCCAGCTGTGTCTCCGGGTCAGTGGCCAGTTCCGGCACTCGCGTGAAGGCAGCGTCGAGGCCAGCCTGCGGGTCAGCGCTGATCTCCTCCATGGCCCGGATCGTGGCGTCCGTGAAGGCCTGCAGCGCCCCACCCTTGCTCTCGATCGTCGTGACGCCGCTGACCAGTCCAGGGCCAGGCAGGGGCGCCACGTCAGCCACCCGCAGGACGTTCACATCGAGGCCTTGCAGCTTGAGTTGCACCGGCTCGTTGTTGACGAAGCCGGTGGCGGCATCGACTTGGCCGGAGGCCACGGCCACGGCTTGTCCAAAGTCGGGATACGTGGTGATCTCGACATCGTCGGGCGAGAGGCCCTCGGCCGCGAGCAGCGCCTGCAGGGCCACCCAGGAGGAACCGTAGCGGCCAGGGATGCCGATGGTCGCACCGGCCAAGTCCGCAGCGCTCTCGATGCCGGTCTCGCCGAGCGAGAAGACGATGTTGGGGTCGCGGCCGTAGATGGTCGCGCCATAGCGCACGGGGATGCCTTGGCTGACCGCTGGGATGAGGCTGGTGCCGTCGGCCAGGCCGATGTCCACCGCACCGCGGGCGAGGAGTGTGATGAGCTCGGGATCGATCTTGTTCTGGAAGGTCACATCGAGTCCGGCCTCTGCGTAGTAGCCGGCTTCGTCCGCGAGGTAGAACTGGGCGAACTGGACGCTGGGGATGTAGCCCAGCCCGACCGTCAGAGGCGTCAGCTCGGCGGAACTGCCGGCATCGTCCTGGGCTGCAACGCCGGCGACGGCACTGGCGCCGAGAGAGAGCGACAGGGCGATGGTGGGGAGCAAGCGGCGGACTGGAGTCGAGAGATGCTGCATGAAGGGCAGGTCCTTTCTGCTGTCAGGAAACCGTTCGGACGAGCCGCCGTTCGATGGCGACGACGATCAGATACAGGGCGATCCCCATGAGGGCGATAGTGAAGAGCGTGGCGAACATCAGCGGGACGTCGAACATGCTCCCGCGGGCGAGGTTGATGAGTACGCCCAGGCCGGAATCGCCGCCGGCCCATTCGGCCACGATGGCACCGATGACGGCCAGCGTCACACCGATGCGCAGGCTGCCGAGGATCTGCGGCAGTGCCGAGGGGACCTCGATCCGCGTCAGGCGCTGACGTCGGCTGGCTCGGAAGCTGCGACCCAGCTCGATGAGCTTGGGGTCCACCGAGCGGATGCCGACCATCGTGCCCACCGCGATGGGAAAGAAGCAGATGAGTGCACAGATGAGAACGCGGCTGGCGAGGCCGGTGCCGAACCAAAGCGCGATGAGTGGCGCCAGCGCGAGGATCGGGGTGGCCTGCGCGGCCACGATGTAGGGCGACAACATGCGCGCAGCCAGCCGCGACCGCGCCAGCAGGATGCCCGTGAGGATGCCGGCAGTGCCGCCGACCGCGAGACCGAGGAGCACCTCGCCGAGGGTGGTCCAGAAATGCGGGCCGATGACTCCCTCGGTCCAGCCGCTGGCGAAGCGCGTGGCCACGGCCGCGGGGCCCGGCAGGATGTAGGGCGGGTAGTCGCCGATGAGCACGATCGCCTGCCACGCGATGACGAAGACGAGTGCCGCCACCAGCACCGGGCCGATATCGCGGACCAGCCGGCGCCACAGTGGACCGGACGTGCCGCCCTGTGGCGCCTGCCCTGTCGTCGTGGCCCTGGGTGTGGCGACGTTCATGCCGCGACCTCCGGCTCGCCCGTGCGCGCAAGGATCGCTCGCACTTCGTCGGCCGCAGCGCTGAACGTCGAGGCGCTGCTGCCGGTCAGGCTCCGCGGATGCACGACATCGACCGGCACCTCCGCCACGATGCGGCCGGGCCGCTGCGACATGACCAGCACGCGATCCGAGATGTACACGGCCTCCGAGATGCTGTGCGTCACGAGCACGATGGTGGAGCCCGTCTCACCCCACAGCCGCAACAGCTCGTCGTCGAGGCGTTCGCGGGTCATGGCGTCGAGGGCGCTGAAGGGCTCATCGAGCAGGAGTACGTCCGGTTCCGGCGCGAGCGCTCGAGCCAGGGCAGCTCGCTGGGCCATGCCTCCGGACAACTGGTCGGGGAATGCCTCCGCGAAGCCATCGAGGCCGGTCAGGTGCAGCGCTGCCCGTGCGCGCTCCTCGCGTTCGGCACGCCCGACACCCGCGAGATCGAGCGGGAAGGCGACGTTGGCAAGCACGTCCCGCCAGGGCAGCAGACGTGGCTCCTGGAAGACGAGGCCGATGCGGGGGTCGGGCCCGGCCACCGTCGAGTCGAAGGCGAGGACGCTGCCGTGGTCGGGAGGGAGCAGGCCGCTGATGACGCGCAGGAGCGTGGACTTCCCGCACCCGTTGGGCCCCACGATGGCCACGATCTCACGCTCGGCCACGCACAGGTCGAGCCGGTCGAGGACATGCAGTTGCGCACCCTGGATATCGAAGCTGCGCGAGATGTCCTGGAGCGCGATGGCATCCACGTTCGTGACCTCCGGCCACACCATCGAGGCATCAGGAAGAGCAGCGAGCGCGGTCACCCGTCGAGACGAGTCGGTCGCTGTGCGGGCGACCACACGCCGACAGCCAACTGTCGGCGGCACCTCTCTCCTTCTTCCATCCGGACTGTGACCGTCGGCTCCCTGCAAGGGAATCCACCGCGACCGAGAAGTCGCGGGTCGTGGGCTGGTGGACGGACGCTATCGCATCCGCTTCCACCGACCACCGGTAGGGGATTTCACCCGACCCCGAAGGCGAGGCGTATATGCGTGATGTACACCGACTATAGCAGCGGCCTCCGGACCGCCCAATGAGGCGTTGGTCACCGTCGCAGGGGCCGAATCGATCGCCTGCACGTTCCGTGCTTCTGGGGCATGCTGTCGCTGGAATGACGAGCCGGACAACCCCAGTCGGCATCTTGGTCATCGCGCTCGCTGGCTTCATCGCCGTAGGCTGCAGCGCTCCGGCCGATGCCGTGTTCCAAGCTCTGGTCGACCCCGCCGGGACAGTCGCGTCCACGCCGGAAGCCGGCCCCGCCGAACTCGCTGTCCCTGGCAGCGAAGGTTCGACGTGGTGGCAGCACCCGGATGGTTACGAGATGGTCCTGCCCGCGGGGTGGTCTGGCGTGGCCGTGGCGGCCTCCGAGACACCTGGCCTGATCGATGCCATCGAGGCTGCCAATCGTGGACTCGGTGACCGCATCGCGGTGGTCCTCGGAGAGAGCGATGTGCGCGTCAGCGCCATCGCCGCCGGCGCTGCCGTCGAAGACACCGTGCCGCCGGCGCTGCTCGTTCTGGCTGAGCCTGTGGCCGGACGCAAGAACGGTGTCATCAGGGCGGACGTGCTCGAGCACATCAGCGGCCTCGAGGGCCTGAGCGGGACGCTCGCGCCCCATGACGTCCAGCTGCCGGAGGCGAAGGGTGTCCGCTACGACTACTCCATCGTGGACCCGGATCTCGGTGAGGTCCGCGTGCGCTCGTTGCTCTTCCGCTACGGTGGCTGGGTCTATCTCGTCAACTTCGTGGCTTCTGCCGAGCTCGCTGACGGCGCGACGGCGGATTTCGATGAGATCATGAACAGCCTCAAGTTCGGGGTCTAGCCGACCTACAATCTGCGGCGTGAACGACCAAGCCGACGTCCAGATCCTCGACGTCACGGAGACTTCGCAGTTCGACCGACTGCCGCCCTGCGCCGATCCCCGTTTCGACCATCGCAGCTGCGACTACTGGGAGCATGAGATCCGCGGCTCCAAGGCTGCCCGTCCTGCCTGGTGGCAACCCGCTCGACAGGCACCCAGGCCGGCGCCGCGTCCGCGTTCGGACAACCCATTCGCACCGCCGCCGCGGGAGGCCGCGTCATCCAATCCCTTCGAGCCGGGACCAGCCGCGTCGGAGCCAGCCTTCAATCCCTTCGCGCCCGCACCCGACGCTGATACCGACGCGCTCGAGCCGGAAGCTCCCACCAAGCTGCGCCTGCTGGGTCGGGGTCGGAGCGTGTTCGGTTCGTACGCCAAGATCCTGCTCTTCGACGGCGAGCCGGCCGTCTACGCCCAGTTCGGGCCACTCTCCGCATATCCCCGGGCCCAACAGGTGCGGGATCTGTACCCGATCCTTCCCAGTGCGCCGCTTCCGGCGGTCATCACCTGCGTGGCCACGGTCGAATGGGCGCGCCGTCGCGGGCTCGCGCAGGCTCTGGTCCACGAGGTCGCCCGGGACCTCGCTGAGCGTGGGTTCGCGGCGATCGAGGCCTATCCAGACCTGACCCTCGCTCCCGACGAGGCCTCAGCGGCGTCGCCTGCGTTCTGGCAGGCCTGTGGGTTCGTGCTGGCTGCTCCGGACGAGCGGTATCCCGTGATGCGCCGGGAGCTCGAGTAGGGCCGCTCATCAAGCCACCTTGATAGTCAGATACATGGACGGTTGACGTCAGCGCACGACGTGCCGTAGCCTGCGGGGCACATCGAGAGCCACGCAGTCGAGATCTGGCCTGTCGCCATCGGCTCACGCTCCATCCCCCGGAGGAAGCCTGTGTCCTGTTCCCACGTCCTCGCAGCCTCCTGTCTGGCTGCCGCCCTGCTCATCCCTGGCACAGCCGCAGCCCAGGATGGCGATGCGCCGTTGACCGTGTACTCGGGCCGCAGCGAGTCCCTCGTGGGTCCGGTCATGGATTCCTTCACCGAGGCCACCGGCATCGATGTCGAGGTCAAGTACGCCGATACGGCCGAGCTCGCGGCCCTCCTGCTCGAAGAGGGCGACCGCTCACCCGCGGACATCTACTTCGCCCAGGACGCTGGTGCGCTCGGCGCCGTCGCCGATGCCGGTCTGCTGACCACGTTGCCCGAAGCCCTGCTATCTGCGGTCCCCGCCGGCTTCAGCGATGCTGACGGCCGATGGACGGGGGTCAGCGGCCGGGCTCGCACCGTCGCCTACACCACGACCAAGGATCTCGAGCTGCCAGATTCGATCCTCGACTTCACCGATCCCGAGTGGGCAGGCCGGATCGGCTGGGCGCCGGCCAACGGCTCGTTCCAGGCCTTCGTCACGGCGCTCCGCGTCATCGGGGGTGAGGAGGCTGCCCGGGCCTGGCTCGAGGGCATCCTCGCCAACAGCCCGGTGGCTTATCCGAAGAACACCGCGGCAGTAGAGGGCGTGGCGGCTGGTGAGGTGGACGTGGCCTTCGTCAACCACTACTACCTGCTGCAGTTGCAGGCCCAGCGCGGCGATGACTATCCGGTGGCTCAGAAGTTCTTCGGCGGCGGAGATCCAGGCTCGCTCGTAAACGTGGCCGGCGTGGGGATCGTCGCTTCCAGCGACCAGCCCGAAGAAGCGGCTGCCTTCGTGGAGTATCTGCTGAGTGACGCTGCCCAGGCGTACTTCAGCCGATCCACCTTCGAGTACCCGCTCATCGACGGCGTCGATGCTGACCCTCGCCTACCCGCCCTCGACACCATCGAGGCCCCCGACGTGGACCTCTCGGACCTGGCAGACCTGAGGGGCACCGTCGAACTGCTGCAAGCGGTCGGAGCCATCGACTAGCGCCGTCGAGGCGGCTATCGCTGCACCCATGGCCAACCTCGCCAGCGTCCGTGCCACCTTCGGCCGCTCGTCCGTCCGACGGGCGGCTCCGCCATGGCCGTTGCTGGGCGTGGCCGCGGCCGTCGCCGCACTCGCCCTCATCCCACTCATCTATCTCGTGCTGCGGGCTATCGATGGTGGCTCTGGCTCGATCGCGCCCCTGCTGCGACCGCGCACCCTCGAGCTCATCGCCTCCACGCTGGCGCTTGGCCTGGCGGTGATCGTGGGCGCCGTTGCCGTAGGTGTCCCTCTCGCCTGGCTCACGGTCCGCACGGACCTGCCCGCTCGACGGGCATGGTCGGTGCTGGCCATCGCGCCCCTGGCCGTGCCCTCGTATCTGCTGGCCTTCGCCTTCGTCGGCGCCTTCGCCCCGCGGGGCTGGCTGGCCGGCCTGGGGATACCGCCGATCTATGGCTTCTGGGGTGCGGCGCTCGTTCTCAGCCTGGCCACCATGCCCTACGTGGTGATCGCGACGCGCGCGGCGCTGGTGCGGCTCGACCCAGCCACCGAGGAGGCCGCACGGTCGTTGGGGCGCGGTCCGTGGGCGGCGGCTCGGACGGCGATCCTGCCGGTGCTGGTGCCGGCCATCGGCGCAGGTGCCCTCCTCGCCTGCCTCTACGCCATCAGCGACTTCGGGGCGGTGTCGATCCTCCGCTACGACACGCTTGCCACGGCCATCTACTCGCAGTACCGCTTCTCGTTCGACCGCTCCGGTGCGGCCAGCCTGGCCCTGCTGCTGCTGGCCCTGGCGCTCCTCCTTGTGTGGGCCGAGGATCGGATCCGGCGGCGGGTCGCATTGGCTACCCCGCACGGCCGTCGACGGGTCCCGGCACCGGTCCGGCTCGGAGCGTGGCGGGTACCTGCGATGCTCTTCTGCGGCCTGGTCGCGGCGCTCGCATTGGGCATCCCTCTGGTCACCATCAGCATCTGGCTGTTCGACGGACTGCGCGCCGGCCTACCGCTGGAGGTCGGCTTCGAGGCGCTTCGGGATTCCCTGGTACTGGCCGGCAGCGCCGCGCTCTTGGCCGTGCTGCTGGCGCTCCCACTGGCGCGTCTCATCGTGCACTTCCCCGGACGCGCAGCCACGTTCACCGACCGGGTGCTCTACGGCATCTATGCGATCCCCGGCATCAGCCTTGCCCTGGCCGTGGTCTTCTTCACGCTCAACGTCCTGCCGCTGCTGTACCAGACACTCTTCGCGCTGGTACTCGCCATCAGCATGCGCCACCTCGTGCAGGCGGTGGGGGCGCTGCGCGGCCCGATGCTGCAGGTCTCGCCCCGTACCGTCGAGGCCGCCCGTTCGCTGGGCGAGGGCAGCGTGGGCGTGCTTCGCACGGTGACCTTGCCGCTGCTGCGCCCTGGCATCGTGGCCGGGGTCATGCTGCTGCTGCTCTCGGGCCTCAAGGAGCTGCCGCTGACGCTGCTCCTCGCCCCACCGGGCACGTCTACTCTGGCCACCACACTGTGGGACGCGGCCCGCGAGGCCTTCTATGCCCGGGCCGCCATTCCGGCCGCCTTGTTGCTGCTGGTCTCATTCGTGTCCGTGGCACTGCTGGTGCGGCGCGGAGAGATCGAAGCATGAGCGCCCGCGTGCCGGAGCTGGCGGTCAGGCTGGACCGCATCAGCAAGAGCTACGGCACCGTCCCTGCCCTCGACGAGGTGAGCCTCGAGCTCGAGGCCGGCACGATGTTGGCTCTGCTTGGCCCTTCCGGTTGTGGCAAGACCACGGCCTTGCGCCTCATCTCCGGCTTCGAGCAGCCCGACGCAGGCACGATCGAGGTCAACGGTCGGCGGGTGGCCTCGGCCACAGCGATGGTGCCACCCGAGCGTCGGCGCGTCGGGCTCGTATTCCAGGACCTGGCCCTCTTCCCACACCTCTCGGTACGCGACAACGTGGCTTACGGCATCCGTCGCGACCCCGACCGTCGTGTCCGCACCGACGAGCTGTTGGAGCTCGTCGGTCTGCCGGGCGACGGCGAGCGCATGCCACACGAGCTCTCGGGCGGCATGCAGCAGCGCGTCGCGCTCGCCCGTGCCCTCGCGCCCAGACCCGATGTGCTTCTGCTCGACGAGCCCTTCGCCTCGCTTGACCAGGCCATGCGCACACAGCTGCGGGCGGAGGTTCGCGAGATCCTGCGCGAGGCACGGCAGAGTGCGATCTTCGTCACGCACGACCAGGGCGAGGCCCTGACGGTGGCTGACAAGGTGGCGGTCATGACCCGTGGCCGGGTCCTGCAAGTGGCGCCACCGGAGCTCATCTATGCCGAGCCGGCGACCCCCTACGTAGCCACGTTCGTCGGTGTCGCCAACCTCCTGCCGGGAGAGGTGCGCCATGGTTCGGCCGACACGCGCTTCGGGCCCGTCCCGCTCATCGGCCCTGGTAGCCGCGAGCTCGTCGGCCACGGCCTGGTGCTCCTGCGACCGGAACACTTCGCCATCGTGGAGTCGCCCGACGGGCGGGCCGCCGGCGGCTGGGAGGTCATCGCGCGACGCTTCTCGGGCTCGGAGATCCTGCTCGAGGTACGTGCCGCCGACGGCCAGCGCCTGTGGGTGGAGGCTGGCAGCCGCGTCCGCCATCTCGGCATCGGCGACAGTGTCAGCGTCACCCTGCGGGAGATCGAGACGGTCGCCTTCGGGCGCCGTGTCCATGAGCTTGCGGACACCCATCGGGATGAGCGTCCGACACAGACCGAGACCGAGCGGAGCGGAGCCTCGCGCTGAGCTAGCATCGCGGCCATGGATCCCATGGAGAGCTTCGTGGAGTGCATCCCCAACTTCAGCGAGGGTCGCGAGCAGGCTACGCTCGACGCCATCGCCGAGGCCATGGGCGATCACGCCGGCGCATGGCTCCTCGACCGTACCGCCGACCCCGACCACGGGCGTGCCGTCTTCACCATGGCCGGCTATCCCGGACGCGTGATGAGCGCGATGGAAGCGGCGATGGGGGTGGCCATCGAACGGATCGACCTGAACCGCCACTCCGGACGGCATCCGCGGATCGGCGCGGTGGACGTCGTCCCCTTCGTGCCGCTCGGCGATACCACCATGGACCAGTGCGTCACTGGCGCGCGCGAGTTCGCCGAACGCATCGCGGACCGCTACCAGCTGCCGGTCTACCTCTACGCACGGGCTGCCCGGGTGCCGGGACGCGGGGTCCTCGCGGACGTGCGTCGGCCGGGCTTCGAAGGCCTGCTCGAGGCGATGGTACGGAAGGGAGGCGGTCCGGATCTCGGACCTGCCCGTCCACATCCCACCGCGGGTGCCACCGCGGTCGGCGCGCGGCCGTTCCTCATCGCGTACAACATCCAGCTCTCGACGACCGACGTGGCCGTCGCCCGTCGCATGGCCGCGCGCATCCGAGGTCGGGACGGCGGCTTGCCCGCCGTGCAGGCACTTGGCATCGACCTCGCCTCACAGGGCTGTGCCCAGCTGTCGATGAACATCCTCGACCATGAGCGAGCGCCGCTCTGGCTGGTCTGGCAGGAGGCCGAGCGCCTGGCGGCCGATGAGGGCGTCAGCCTGCTCGACTCGGAGTTGGTCGGCCTTGCGCCGGCCGCTGCGCTGGTGGCCGTAGCCGACCATATCGGCTCAGGCTCGTTCCACACCGCCGAGCAGCGGCTGCACGAGGCCGCCTCGTGGCTGCGGATCCGGCGTTTCGACCCGAGCATGGTGCTCGAGGTGAGGCTGGCGCAGGCTCGCGAACGGCCCCTCACCGACGCTCACCGGGGCGCTTAGCGTCCGCGCTGCTCGAGCATCACGACCGCGGTCTCGTTGGGCACCGTCGAGATGGTCACCTTCAGGGTGGGGACCGGCTGCACGTCGGTCGCGCTCATCTCGTTGAGGAACCTCTCGAGCTCTCCTTCAGGCCTGCCCGCCGCCTCGGTCAGCGGCAGCGGCACCACCATGTGTGCGTCGAGCTGTCCCACGATCTCCGCGGCGTGTGCGGCGCTCAGCTGTGAGCCGATGCCGAGGCAGACGATGTCGACGTGGCCCATCTCACGCACAGTGTCCTGGTCGAGCAGGTGCCCGACGTCGCCAAGGTGGGCCGTGAACAGGCCATCAAGCTCGAACACGTAGGACGTGCTCATGCCGCGGGCGGCACCCTGCTCCTTGTCGCGGAAGGTCCGGACACCCGCGACCATCACGTCGTGCACCTCGTACTCGCCGGGTGAGTCGAGGACGAAGGCCTTTTCCAGGCTGGTCGGCAGCGGAACGCCGAGCTGGTGCGAGGTGACGCCAGCCTTGGCGTTGGCGCCACGACCGGTCACGACCGATTCGTCCGGATGACCGAACGAGACGATGTCTGCGGTGAGGCCACGGCCCGTGGGCCCGACGATGGACCGGAACGGGTCTGCGGCGACGACCCCTTCACGTCCCTTGAGACGTACGCATGAGCTGCCGTACCAGGTGATTTCCATGGCCTCGATGGTGCCACAGCCGCGACCGAACCATTGGGGCGCACACAGAAAGAAGGAACGAGGGGCGCCTGCCCAATAAGCGCCCCTCGTTCCAAGAGGGAGGGAGAGGGAACTGTGAAGATCTTCTTCGCGGTTCCGTGACGACAAGAGTAGACATCTCGCGTGAAGGCACCAGACCTCGAACGATGAAGAAACGCATATCTGCGGCCTTCGATCGCGACGGGCCTATCGTCCTGCTGGGGCTTTGGCCGAAGGGCTGGCAGAATGCGGCCATGGCACCTCCTCGATCTGAACGAAGTCCCTTCCCCTGTCTCGCACGCACGCTTGTCGCCGTGGTCGTACCCGCGCTGCTGATGGCATCGCTGGGGCTCGCCCCGGCAGCAGCCCAGGATGATGCTGACGCGGCTCTGCCGAGTCCTGCCGCCGAGGCACCGCAGCTGCCCGAGGGCTTCGACAAGAAGATGGCCCAGAAGGTGACCAAGGTCATCGAAGCTGTCCACCCTGTGCGCGGATTGCCGGCTGCCGAGGACGTGGCCTACCGCGTCATCGACAACGACACCTTCCTCGCCGAGTTGCGCGACCTCTTCGAGCAGGAGTACCCGGACGACTACATCGTGGCCGAGGACGCGGCCTTCACTCGTCTGGGCCTGCTCGGGCCCGACGATGACCTCAAGAAGCTCATCCTCAAGGTCTACGACCAGCAGGTCCTGGCCTACTACGACCCTGCGACCAAGACGTTCACGCTCATCGGGCCGGTGAAGAAGATCGGCCCGCTCGAGTCGATCGTGGTCGCCCACGAGTACGGTCACGCGCTGCAGGATGCGGCCTGGGACCTCGAAGCGCATGAGCATCGATGACCTCAGCCAGTCGGACGCGATCCTTGCGCAGCAGGCGCTGATCGAGGGGGACGCCACCGCGGTCATGTACGACTGGGCAGCCCGTGAGCTCAAGCTCTCGGACCTCTTGCAGGTCTCGGCGCAGGCCCTGACCCAGCAGGACTCGAAGCGGCTCGGTCGACTGCCGGACATCATCCTGCGCCAGATCGAGTTCCCCTATCTCGATGGCTACGCCTTCGTGAACGCCATCCGCGGGCGCGGGGACTGGGACGCTGTGGACGCGGCCTTCGACGATCAACCCGTGTCCACCGAGCAGATCCTCCACCCCGAGCTCTACCCCGGCGAACGACCGGTGGAGATCGATCTGCCCGATGTCGCCGCCGCGCTCGGACCCGAGTGGGTCGTCAGCTACGAGCAGACGCTCGGTGAGATGCAGACGCATGTCTGGGTCGCGGACGGCAAGAAGCCGCGCTCGCTCTTCCCGGCCCTGCCCGCACAGCTGCCCAATGCGGAGGCTGCTGCAGGTTGGGGCGGCGATCGGCTCGTGAGCCTCGATGGGCCAGACGGTGCCTGGGCAGTGGTATGGCAGACCGACTGGGACAGCAAGAACGATCAGCGGGAGTTCCGCGCGGCGGCCAAGGACGCCATGAAGGACCTGCCCGGGGCACATCGCGCGTCGAATGCCGATGTCACCGGAGGACTATCCTCTCCAGTACTCGTACTGGTGGCCGACAGCGAGGCGACCTTGGGTGCCCTGGACGTGGCCCTCGGTCTCTGACTTCTGACATCGCGAGCCGCCAGCGAGTGAAGCGAGGAGCGGCGGACGATGAAGAAACGGACACTTGCGTCGGTAACGGCCGAGAAAGCCGTCCAGCAGGGCACACAGACCCCCTTGGGTTCCCGTAAGGTCCGCCTGCCATGACAGACCAGAAGCCGGACGCCGGCGACAACACCTTGCCCACCGACAACGAAGCCACACCGCCCGAAGCGGAAGAGGTCGAGCCGGCATCAGAGCAGACTGCCGACGCGGAAGCGCCTGCCGACGCTGAAGCCGACGCAGGCCGTCGACGAGGCCCGCTGAGCCGAGCTCCAGACGCTGCCGACGCTGAAGCCGACGAGGCAGAGGGCGAGGCCACCGACGTCCTCGACGCTGAGCCGGGGAAGCCGCGGCGGACGCAGATGTAGTCGCCGAGACAGAGGCCGAGGCAGCCGACGCCGCCGCTTCCGGAGCCGCCTGGACGACGACGCCAGTGGCTCCCGATCCCGAAGCCACCGAAGCGGCGCTCGCGGCACTCGCTGCCAAGCCTGAGATCACGCTCGAGCCGCCGGACTCGCCGCCGCCCCCGCCCGGCGACGAGCCACCCGACGAGGGCACGCCCGTGCTGCTGGTGGGCGGCATCCTGGTGGGTGCCTTCATCGTGGCTCTGGCCATCGTACTCATCCTCTTCCGCCCATTCGACAACCCGTCCGATGTCGATGCCTCGCTCTCACCGAGCCCGGCCGTCACCGAAGTTCCTAGCGAGAGCCCGTCCACCATCGCCACCGTGGGCACACCCGACTTCGGGGGCATGCCTCTCGAGGAGGCCGAGGCCACGGCCACCGACTACGGGCTGGTCGTCCGCGTCAACCCGGTCAGGACCGACGAGGAAGAGCCGGGAATGGTCCTGTCCCAGGATCCCGCGCCCGGAGAAGTGGTTGAGGAAGGCTCGACCATCGAGCTCTCGGTGGCTCAGCCTGTGGCCACCAACTCGGTGCCCGACGTGAGTGGCCTGAGCGAAGCCAACGCGACAACGGCTCTGGAAGACGCCGGGTTCGTGGTCGGAGAGGTCACTCGGGCGTTCAGCGATGAGGTCCCTGTCGGGCGCGTGATCAGCACCGATCCCGCCATCGATACGGAGCTGCCCGAAGGCAGTGCGGTCGACCTCGTCATCAGCGCTGGCCCCGAATACGTGGCCGTGCCCGACCTCGTCAACCTGACCGAGGCCGACGCGCTCGACGCGCTCGACTCGGCCGGCCTCCGTGCCGGTGACGCGAGCCAGGCCAGCGACGACACCATCGCCGCGGGCCGCGTCATCAGCTCCGATCCCGCCGCCGATACCGAGGTCGCCCCCGGTTCCGCGGTGGCCTATGTCCTCTCCACCGGTCCCGCCACCGTGGCCGTGCCCGACCTCGTCAACCTGACCGAGGCCGACGCGCTCGACGCGCTCGACTCGGCCGGCCTCCGTGCCGGTGACGCGAGCCAGGCCAGCGACGACACCATCGCCGCGGGCCGCGTCATCAGCTCCGATCCGAGCACCGACACCGAGGTCGCCCCCGACACCGCGGTGGCCTATGTCCTCTCCACCGGTCCCGCCACCGTGGCCGTGCCCGACCTCGCGGGCCCGGCCGCCGATGCCCCCGACACCATCACCGCCGCCGGCCTCAGCGTCGGTGACGCGGGCCAGGCCTACAGCGACACCGTCCCGGCTGGCGAGGTGCTGAGCCAGGATCCCGCCCCCGGCACCGAGGTCGCGCCCGGCAGCGCGGTCAGCTACGTCGAGTCCCTCGGCGTCGAGACCGTGGCCGTGCCCGACCTCGCGGGCCCCGCCGCCGACGCGCCCGACACCATCACCGCCGCCGGCCTCGCGTCGGTGACGCGGGCCAGGCCTACAGCGACACCGTCCCGGTGGCGAGGTGCTGAGCCAGGATCCCGCCCCCGGCACCGAGGTCGCGCCCGACAGCGCGGTCAGCTACGTCGAGTCCCTCGGCGTCGAGACCGTGGCCGTGCCCGACCTCGCGGGCCCCGCCGCCGATGCCCCCGACACCATCACCGCCGCCGGCCTCAGCGTCGGTGACGCGGGCCAGGCCTACAGCGACACCGTCCCGAGTGGCGAGGTGCTGAGCCAGGATCCCGCGCCCGGCACCGAGGTCGCGCCCGGCAGCGCGGTCAGCTACGTCGAGTCCCTCGGCGTCGAGACCGTGGCCGTGCCCGACCTCGCGGGCCCCGCCGCCGACGCGCCCGACACCATCACCGCCGCCGGCCTCAGCGTCGGTGACGCGGGCCAGGCCTACAGCGACACCGTCCCGAGTGGCGAGGTGCTGAGCCAGGATCCCGCCCCCGGCACCGAGGTCGCGCCCGACAGCGCGGTCAGCTACGTCGAGTCCCTCGGCGTCGAGACCGTGGCCGTGCCCGACCTCGCGGGCCCCGCCGCCGACGCCCCCGACACCATCACCGCCGCCGGCCTCACCGTCGGTGACGCGGGCCAGGCCTACAGCGACACCGTCCCGAGTGGCGAGGTGCTGAGCCAGGATCCCGCCCCCGGCACCGAGGTCGCGCCCGACAGCGCGGTCAGCTACGTCGAGTCCCTCGGCGTCGAGACCGTGGCCGTGCCCGACCTCGCGGGCCCCGCCGCCGACGCCCCCGACACCATCACCGCCGCCGGCCTCAGCGTCGGTGACGCGGGCCAGGCCTACAGCGACACCGTCCCGGTGGCGAGGTGCTGAGCCAGGATCCCGCCCCCGGCACCGAGGTCGCGCCCGACAGCGCGGTCAGCTACGTCGAGTCCCTCGGCGTCGAGACCGTGGCCGTGCCCGACCTCGCGGGCCCCGCCGCCGATGCCCCCGACACCATCACCGCCGCCGGCCTCAGCGTCGGTGACGCGGGCCAGGCCTACAGCGACACCGTCCCGAGTGGCGAGGTGCTGAGCCAGATCCCGCCCCCGGCACCGAGGTCGCGCCCGGCAGCGCGGTCAGCTACGTCGAGTCCCTCGGCGTCGAGACCGTGGCCGTGCCCGACCTCGCGGGCCCCGCCGCCGACGCGCCCGACACCATCACCGCCGCCGGCCTCGCGTCGGTGACGCGGGCCAGGCCTACAGCGACACCGTCCCGGTGGCGAGGTGCTGAGCCAGGATCCCGCCCCCGGCACCGAGGTCGCGCCCGACAGCGCGGTCAGCTACGTCGAGTCCCTCGGCGTCGAGACCGTGGCCGTGCCCGACCTCGCGGGCCCCGCCGCCGACGCCCCCGACACCATCACCGCCGCCGGCCTCAGCCGTCGGTGACGCGGGCCAGGCCTACAGCGACACCGTCCCGGTGGCGAGGTGCTGAGCCAGGATCCCGCGCCCGGCACCGAGGTCGCGCCCGGCAGCGCGGTCAGCTACGTCGAGTCCCTCGGCGTCGAGACCGTGGCCGTGCCCGACCTCGCGGGCCCCGCCGCCGACGCGCCCGACACCATCACCGCCGCCGGCCTCGCGTCGGTGACGCGGGCCAGGCCTACAGCGACACCGTCCCGGCCGGCGAGGTGCTGAGCCAGGATCCCGCGCCCGGCACCGAGGTCGCGCCCGACAGCGCGGTCAGCTACGTCGAGTCCCTCGGCGTCGAGACCGTGGCCGTGCCCGACCTCGCGGGCCCCGCCGCCGATGCGCCCGACACCATCACCGCCGCCGGCCTCAGCGTGGGTGACGCGGGCCAGGCCTACAGCGACACCGTCCCGAGCGGCGAGGTGCTGAGCCAGGATCCCGCGCCCGGCACCGAGGTCGCGCCCGACAGCGCGGTCAGCTACGTCGAGTCCCTCGGCGTCGAGACCGTGGCCGTGCCCGACCTCGCGGGCCCCGCCGCCGACGCCCCCGACACCATCACCGCCGCCGGCCTCAGCGTCGGTGACGCGGGCCAGGCCTACAGCGACACCGTCCCGAGTGGCGAGGTGCTGAGCCAGGATCCCGCGCCCGGCACCGAGGTCGCGCCCGGCAGCGCGGTCAGCTACGTCGAGTCCCTCGGCGTCGAGACCGTGGCCGTGCCCGACCTCGCGGGCCCCGCCGCCGACGCCCCCGACACCATCACCGCCGCCGGCCTCGCCGTCGGTGACGCGGGCCAGGCCTACAGCGACACCGTCCCGGCCGGCGAGGTGCTGAGCCAGGATCCCGCGCCCGGCACCGAGGTCGCGCCTCGGCAGCGCGGTCAGCTACGTCGAGTCCCTCGGCGTCGAGACCGTGGCCGTGCCGGACGTGCGTGAGCAGTCACGAGCTGACGCTACCACCACCATCGAGTCTGCCGGCCTCGGCGTCGGCGAGATCCTCGAGCGCACCAACGCCAATGTGCCTGCCGACGCTGCCGTCAGAACCGAGCCTGCTGCAGGCGAGATGGTCGACGTGGGTTCGGCTGTCACGCTCATCGTGAGCAAGGGACCCAAGCAGGTCGACGTCCCGGATGTCGCCGGTCTGGCCGAGGCCGACGCCATCGCCGCGATCGAAGCTGCCGAACTGACCCCCGGGTCGAAGAGCCAATCGAACAGTGACACCGTTCCTGCCGGGAACGTCATCAGCACGAACCCGGCCGCAGGCACGACGGTGGACGCCAAGTCGACCGTCGACTACGTCGAGTCCCTCGGCGTCGAGCAGGTGACCGTGCCCGACCTCGTCGACTTGACCGAGGCCGACGCGACCGCCGCGCTCGGATCCGCCGGACTGGCCACCGGTTCGGTAGTGACCGCCTTCGACGAAACCATCGTCGCGGGAAACGTCGTCAGCCAGGACCCGACCGCCGGCTCGGATGTGGACAAGGGCTCGACCGTCGACTACGTGGTGAGCGACGGACCCACGCCGTTCGTCCAGGTTCCGGCCGTCCGAGACCTGTCCGAAGCCGACGCAGTCGCAGCCATCGAAGGCGCCGCCCTTGCCGTCGGCGATACCCTCACCCAGGCACACGAGAGGGTCGCGGCTGGCGATGCCATCAAGACCGATCCCGCCGAGGGTGAAGACGTCCTCCAGGGTTCGTCCCTGGTGCTCTACGTCTCGAGCGGCTCCAAGCTCCGTACCATCCCCGACGTCTCCGGCCAGACGGCCGCCGACGCGCAGGCTGCTCTCGAGGCAGAGGACCTGACCGTCACCGCTGAAGAGCGCACCAACGCCAAGGTCGAAAAGGGCAACGCGGTCAAGACCGAGCCTGCTGCCGGCACCGAGGTCGAGGTCGGCGACGCAGTCACACTCGTCGTCAGCAAGGGTCCGAAGCAGGTGGTCATCCCCGACGTCGTTGGGCTGCCGCGTGCCGAGGCCAGGAGCACGATCACGGATTCGGAGCTCAAGGTGGGCGACGAAACGGTCGCCGAAGATACCGCCCCGGTGAACACCGTCATCGCCCAGGACCCCGCCCCGGGAGGTGAGGCCGACAAGAACTCGACCGTCGACATCACGCTCAGCTCGGGCCCTCCGCAGGTGGTCATCCCCCAAGTCAAGAACACTCCGGTCGCTGAGGCGCAGGCCACGCTCGAAGGCGAGGGCCTGGTGGTCAGCACGCAGGAGCGGAACAACGCGTCTGTCGACGCAGGCAACGCCGTCAAGACCGAGCCTGCCGCCGGCAAACCCGTAGAGACCGGCTCGGATGTCCTGCTCATCGTCAGCAAGGGCCCCAAGCCGGCGGTCGTGCCGGACGTCGCCGGCCTCAAGAAGGGCGCCGCAACGACGGCCATCACCGACGCCGGCCTGGTGGTCGGTGCCGAGGCAGCGGTGGAGGACGCCGCAGCGGCGAACACCGTCATCGCTCAGGATCCCCCGGCCGGGTCCGAGACCCCTATCGGATCAGCCGTTGATCTCACCCTCAGCTCGGGCCCGCCGAGCGTGGAGATCCCGGATATCAAGAACACCCCTGCTGCCGAGGCACGGGCTGCGCTCGAAGGGCTTGGCCTCGTGGTCGAGAGCCAGGAGCGCAGCAATGCGTCCGTCGCGGCCGGTAACGCCGTCAAGACCGAGCCCGCCGCCGGCCAGGTGGTCCCAGTCGGCTCCGATGTCCTGCTGACCATCAGCAAGGGCCCAAAGATGGCCACGGTCCCGGATGTATCGGGGACCGCCCAAGGTGCAGCCGAAACGGCTATCACCGATGCCAAGCTCACGGTCGGCACCATCGAGGTCGTCGACGGCGATGCGCCTGCGGGCACGGTCCTGAGCCAGGACCCGGCCGCCGACACCGAGGTACCCCAAGGTAACGCGGTGAACCTGACCGTCAGCGCCGGGCCGCCGCAGGTGGAGATCCCGGATATCAAGAACACCCCTGCTGCCGAGGCACGGGCTGCGCTCGAAGGGCTTGGCCTCGTGGTCGAGAGCCAGGAGCGCAGCAATGCGTCCGTCGCGGCCGGTAACGCCGTCAAGACCGAGCCCGTCGCCGGCGCACTCGTCGATGTCGGCTCGACCGTCACGCTAACGGTCAGCAAGGGCCCCAAGCAGGTCTCGGTGCCGAACATCGTGGACCTGAAGAAGGGCGCCGCCAACAGCGCCATCAAGGACGCCGGCCTCAAGGTCGGCGAGACCACCACCGTCGAGGACGCCGCACCGGCCAATACGGTCATCGGCCAGGACCCCCCAGCCGAGAGCACCGTGGACCAGGGCTCGCTGGTGAACTACACCATCAGCTCGGGGCCACCGCTCGTGCAGGTTCCCGAGCTCAAGAACGAGTCGGAGGCTCGCGCGGTCAACGCCCTCGAGAGCCTGGGGCTCGTCGTCCAGACCGAGCAGCGGACCAACAGTGCTGTCGCGGCCGGTGATGCCGTCAAGACCGATCCCGCCGCCGGCGCGATGGTCGAGGTCGGCTCCACCATCACGCTCACGATCAGCAAGGGCCCCAAGCAGGTCACCGTGCCGAACATCGTGGGCCTCGCCGAGGCTGACGCCCAGGCGGCCCTCACCAACGCCGAGTTGACGCCGGGCGCACGTTCGGACGCCGAGGATGCGGCTCCGGCGGGCACGGTCGTGGCTCAGGATCCTGCCGAAGGCTCTGTACTCGACAAGAACAGCACGGTCGACTACACGGTTTCCACCGGTCCGGCTGTCGAGCCGATGGGAGCCGGGGGCGACCTTGCCAGTCCGGAGGTCTCGTCGCAGCTCGACATCGTCGCAACCGAGATCGAGCCTGTCCGCGAGCTCACGCTGAACAACACGCCCTACGATGGCAGTGGTGCTGGGCAGCAGCAGCAGGCGCTCGCAGAGCGCATCGGCATCCTGCATGACGTGAATGCCATCAAGCCGGAGGAGAAGGCGCTCAAGCGCCTGGGCCTCCTGGGCGGCGGTGACGATCTGGCGGCCCTGCTCCAGACGCTCTACGGACAGGCGCTGCCGGTGGCGTACCTCGAGGGCAACGGCCACATCTCGGTGGTCGAGTCCATCGACACGCTCGATGCGTCCGGACGCGCCGCATCAGCCCGTGAGTTCGACAGGGCGCTGGTCGACCAGCAGTTCGGCCTCGGCAGCACCCGCGTCGGGGACAAGACCCGAGGCGACCAGGCGCTCGCGGGGTACGCGCTCGAACAGGGCGACGGGACCGCGGCGATGCTCGAATGGTCGACTGCGCACGGCAACGCCGGCCAGACCAACGACGTCATCGTGCCCGGCGACGACGGGATCTACGCCTCGATGCCACTCGTGTTGCAGCGGGAGTACTCGTTCCCGTTCCTTGAAGGGCGCATCTTCGCCGATCGTCTCCGCGAGAGCGGTGGCTGGAATAGCGTCAACGACGCTTGGGGCCGCCCACCTGAGTCGACCGAGCAGATCCTCCACCCCAACCTCTACCCGAACGAACGCCCGACCACCGTCGTGGTGGACGGGATCGCCGGTCGGCTCGGGAACGGTTGGAAGGAGAACTGGCAGCAGACCATGGGCGAGCTGCGCACCGGCGTCTGGTTGGCCAACGGCCAGTCCGGCGAGCAGTCGGGACCGAAGGCGGCGGTGAAGCTGCCCAGGGCCAACGCCGCGGCCGGGTGGGGAGGCGATCGCCTCGTCAGCCTCGACGGACCCGACGGCCAGTGGGCCATCGTGTGGCAGACCAAGTGGGACTCCGCGCAGGACGTCGACCAGTTCGTGAACGCCGCCAACGCGGTCGTGGCGGACCTCGAAGGCGCCGGCGCGGTGCTCACGGCAGATGTCTCGGGCGGCGTCTCCGACCCGGCGCTGGTGCTCATCGCGAACAACGCCGACACCCTCGCCGTTGTGGCCGAGTCGCTTGGGGTGTCGGTCGCACCTCCCGCTTGAGCAGCAAGCGCTCCCGAGGAGGGCGCACGTAAGAGCACGAAGGCCGGGCACACAGCCCGGCCTTCGCCGTAGGTGCTGGTCCGCGAGGCACCCGATGCGGCTACATGGACTCGGGAGCGGAGATGCCCAGCAGGGCCAGCGCGTTGCGGATGGCGGCCTGGGTCACGCCCACGAGTGCCAGCCGTTCAGCCGATGTCTCGGGGTCGTCCGGATCGACCACGTGACGATCGCGGTAGAAGGCGTGGAAGGCAGTGGCGAGCTCCATGGCATAGGCCGTGATCCCGTGTGTCTCCTCGTCGCGAGCGCCGTCCTCCACGACCTCCGGCAAACGCAACACCTCACGCGCGAGCCCGGTGGCCACACCGTCGCCCTCGAGCACACCGCTGAAGTCGGTAGCCGGCGAGAGGCCCGCCGCGGCGGCCTTGGCGAGGATCGAGCTGATGCGGGCGTGTGCGTACTGCACGTAGTAGACCGGGTTCTCCGACGACTGCTTCACGGCCAGCTCGAGATCGACGTCGATCGGCGAGCTGGCTGCGCGTGATGCGAACGACCAGCGCGCTGCATCAACGCCCAGCTCTTCGAGCAGCTCATCGAGCGTGAGGAACTCGCCTGAGCGCTTGCTCATGGGGACCTCCACGCCGTCGCGTACGAAGCGGACCCAGGCCACGAGCAGCATCTCGACGTCGTCCACGGCGAGGCCCATGGCCTCCGCGGCGTTGCGCACGCGAGCGACCGTGCCGTGGTGGTCGGCACCCCAGATGTAGATGAGCTTGTCGAAGCCGCGGCTGAACTTCTCGCTGACGTAGCCGATGTCCGAGGCGAAATAGGTGGCCTGGCCACCAGAGCGGTAGACGACCCGGTCCTTGTCGTCGCCAAATGTCGTGGAGCGGAACCAGGTAGCGCCGCCCTCCTCGAAGATGTGGCCGCTCGCGCGCAGCTGCTCGACGGAACGGCTCACCCAGCCCTCGGTGTGCAGGCTCGACTCGCTCTTCCACACGTCGAAGTGGACGCCCAGCCGCTCGAGGCTCTCTTCGATGCCGGCTCGGACGCGTTCCTGGGCCCAATCGGCCACGACCGCAGCGCGGTCCACATCGTCCTCGTTGGCCCGCGCCCAGACGTCGTCTGGAAGCTGGGCGGCGAGATCGTCCACGTAGGTGCCGTGATAGCCATCGGCGGGGACATCATCACCTAGTTTGCGCGCAATGACGGAGACTCCCAGGTTGCGGATCTGAGCGCCTGCATCGTTGAAGTAGTACTCGCGCGTGACCTTGTGGCCGGCGCCTTCTAGCACACGGCAGAGCAGGTCGCCCACGAACGCGCCGCGCGCATTGCCGACGTGGAGTGGGCCGGTCGGATTGGCTGAGACGAACTCCACGTTGTAGTGGCGCGGATGCTCCTGGGCGACGCGACCGAAGCCATCTCCGGCGGCCCGGGCTTCATCGAGGATGCCCTCCAGAAAAGACCGTGAGAGGCGCATGTTGAGAAAGCCGGGTGGCGCCACCGCGACGTCGACGAGCGCCTCACGGCCAGGCACCGTGCGCATGGCGTCGGCGAGGGCCTCCGCGATCTGCATCGGCGAGCGCCGCATCGGCCGCGCCAGCTTCATGGCCAGATTGGCCGCGACGTCGCCGTGCTCAGGATTGGCCGGTCGCTCGACCTCGATGTCGGGGCGGACATCGGCTTCCACGGCCGGCAGGGCGCCGGACTCGGTGGCCTCGATCCAGGCCGCATCGATGAGATCGCGGATGCGGGAACGGACCGAGCGGACCGTGACAGCCTCGCTCATCGCAGCGACCCGATGGCCACGACCAGCTCTGGTTCGGCCAACTCGACCGGGCCCGGGAAGATGGCCCGGGCGGCCTCGACGGCTGCCTGCGGATCGTAGGACTCCAGGACATGGGTCAGGATCAAGTGGGACGCTCCTCCTCGACGGCCGACCTCGGCTGCCTGCGCAGCGCTCAGGTGGTTGGCACTGGGGATCGGTTCTCGGGTGGACCAGAAGGCTTCACAGAGCAACGTGTCGCCATCGTGGATCAGCGGTAGCAGATCCTCGGCGCGCCCACAGTCGCCGCTGTACACGAGCCCGGGTCCCTCATCATCAGCGGAGTCCGTGACGCGAAAGGCGTGACTATTCTCAGCGTGGGTCACGGCATGCGCCTGCACGGTGAACGGCCCGATCCGAAGGATCCCTTCGGTCACGTCGTCGCCGGCCATGAAATCCAGGAAACCGTCCTCGCCCATGAACGCGTCATAGCGGTCACGCAGGCTGGCTGGCAGGTGCAGTGCCACGCCACGAGGCTCGCCGTAGTGGTAATAGAGCAGGTTGCGGAGCGGGATGAGGTCCACGTGATGGTCACCGTGCATGTGGCTCACGACCACGGCTCGCACGGTCGATGGGTCACGGTGTGGGAAGAGCGAACCAAGGGAGCCCTGTCCAAGGTCGAGGAGGATGGCTTCGTCGCCGACCTCCAACATGTAGCAGGAGGATGGCCGCCCTGGGCGCTCTGACCAGGCGGCCGACGCGCCGAGGACCGTCAGCTTCAGACCCACCGTGAACCGAGGTGCACGCTCCGGATCATGTCCCTGCTCCCTGTCTGCTAGCTGCGGGTACCCGTTCCCCTCGCCAGCCTCGCGACCACACTGGCCGCCTCGTTGATGCGACTGGGGAGTACCACCATACCGGCTTCATGTGCGCCGGCCCAGTCGGAGCTCCCGCCCCCGACCGCGAGGACCGGTCTGCTGCCGATGTCCCGCAGCGCGCTCGCGACCTCGACCGCAGATCACTCGGTCGACATCCTGGACGATCGACATGATGGCCACGCGGGCACGGTTCTGCTCGATGACGTGGACCCAGCTGGCGACCGGCACGTCGGGACCCAGGTAGAGCACACCCACGCCTTGCCGACGCACGGCGACAGCGAACGCGAGCGCGCCGAGCTCATGTCGGGAGCCGGGCGGCAGGCCGACGACCACGAGCGGGTCGTCGACCGTGGCGGCAGCCTCATAGAGAGCAGAGAGCCGGCGGTGGACGGCGGCGCTGGCCGCGTGTTCAGCCGCGACATCGACACGATCGTCAACCCAGGCCTGGCCCAGGGCGATCAGCGCGGGCATGAGCAGGTCGTCGACGATGGCTTCGAACGAACCACGAGCGAAGATCTCGTCGAGCGCGGCCCCGGTGGCGGCGATATCCATGGCCGCAGCCGTGTCCACGAAGCGCGTGATGAGGTCGGCAGCTTCGGCATGAGCCTCCTCGCTGGTGATGGCCGTGGAGGGCCTCGGCGTGGATGCCGTCACGACGGTGATCTCGCCCTCCAGCACGGCGCGGCTGGCCTCACTGGCCGTCCAGCCGGACTCGGTCAGCTCGCGCACGCGTACGAGCGTTGCGATGGCCGCATCGTCGTAGAGCCGATAGCCCGAGGGTGTGCGTTTGGGGTTGACCACGCCGTAGCGACGCTCCCACGCGCGGATGAGGGGAACGCTGACGCCGGAGCGGATCGATGCTTGTTTGATGCTGTACATGCTTTGTTGACTATAGCAGGGAAGATTCTTTCTGCAAACACTTGACAAGCCCTGTACATATGGGTAATCTGCGTTGCATCAGGTGAACAAACCCTGAACGCGGACCAGAAGAACGCGACCAACACGGAGGAGAACTGTATGACCTGTCGGTGGTCCCCCTGAACGGCCCACGAGTCGAGGCGTAGACCGCCTCCCCCAGGACCTCAGGCGAGACGAACTCGCCCCTTACCCAGATGAACCTCTTTCCCGAAAGGACGAAATCCCAAATGAACAAGAACAAGTTCCAGGTCATCGGCGCTGCCGCAGCCCTCGCCGCGGTCATGGCTCTCCCTGCCGGCGCCTTCGCGCAGGACGAGGAAGCCGCCAAGGTCCGAGTCGGGCACTTCAGCCCTGATGCCCCGGCCGTCGACGTCTACGCCAACGGTGGCGCGATCCTGACCGACGTGCCCTTCGGCGTGATCTCCGACTACCTCGAAGTCCCCGGTGGCACGTACACCATCGAGGTCGTGGCTGCGGGTGCTGACCCGGCTGACGGCGCCGTCATCGGCCCGGTCGATCTCGACTTCGCCTCTGGCACCATGACCACCGTCGCTGCGACCAACACCCTCGAGAACATCGAGGCCCAGGTCCTTGCTGACGAGCCCATGCCGCAGGATGGCATCGCACAGGTCCGCGTCGTGCACTTCAGCGCTGACGCCCCGGCCGTCGACGTCGCCCTTGACGGTGGCGACGTGGTCGTCGAGAACCTCGAGTACCCGAACGCGACCGAGGCCTACCTCGATCTGCCCGAGGGTGAGTACGACCTCGAGATCCGCCCGACCGGCACGACCGACGTGGCCTTCGACATCGATCCGCTCAACCTTCCCGGCGGCAACAGCTTCACCGTCTTCGCGATCGGCTCCCTGGCTGATGGCTCCTTCACCGTCCTTCCCGCCATCGACGCCTCGGCTGAGATGATGGATGAGGAGATGGCTGCGGAGTCGGCCGAGCCTGAGATGACCGAGGAATAGTTTCCCTCCCTACCTAGTACACGAGCTGGCGGCGATCTCAACGATCGCCGCCAGGTCGCTCCCTTCTGAAAGGACCCGACACATGACACAGACTTCTCGCGGTCGCAAGATCGCACTCCTCGGCAGCGCAGCTGCGCTGACCGCTGCGATGGCCATCCCCGCGGCCGTCGGCGCACAGGATGAGAACGCGAAGGTTCGCGTGCTCCACGGCGCCGGCGATGCGCCCGCGGTCGACATCTATGCCGACGGTGGACTCATCGGCGAGGCCCTCGCCTACAGCAAGATCACCGACTACATCGAGGTTCCCGGTGGCACGTACCAGATCCAGGTCGTACCCAACGGCGCCACCCTCGAGGAAGGCCCCATCGTCATCGATGCACCGCTGACCTTCGAGGCCGGCACCATGACCACGGTCGCTGCGACCGGCAGCCTCGCCGACGGCATCGTCCCGCAGGTCTTGGCCGATGACCCCGCCCCTACCGGCGAGACCGCCCAGGTCCGTGTCGTGCACTTCAGCGCTGACGCCCCTGCGGTGGACATCGCGCCCGACGGTAGCGATGCCCTCATCGAGGGTCTCGAGTACCCGGATGACACCGGCTACCTCGACCTTCCCGGTGGCGCCTACGACCTCGAGATCCGGCCTGCGGGCTCGACCGACGTCGCCTTCGACATCCCCGAGCTCACTGTGCAGGACGGTGTGAGCTACTCCGTCTTCGCCGTCGGCGGCCTGGGTGATGGCAGCTTCACCGTCGTGCCCGCGGTCGACGCTGGCGTCGCCGGTGTCCGCGTCGGTCACTTCAGCGCTGACGCCCCCAACGTGGACGTCTACGCCGACGGTGGCGCCATCCTCACGGACGTGCCCTTCGGTGCGCTTTCCGACTACCTCTACGTGCCTGCCGGCACGCTACCAGATCCAGGTCGTGCCCACCGGCGCCACCCTCGAGGAGGGCCCGGTCGTCATCGACGCCGAGCTGACCTTCGACGCCGGTAGCCTGACGACCGTTGCAGCCACCAACGATCTGGCCAACATCACCCCGGCCGTCATCGCTGACAAGCGTGTCAGCCCCAACGCTGAAGGCGCGAAGGTCCGCGTCGTCCACCTGAGCGCCAATGCGCCCAAGGTCGACGTCGCGCCTGACGGCTCCGCCAAGGATGCCGCGGTCTTCAAGAACCTCAAGTTCGGCGACGCCAAGGGCTACAAGAACGTGCCCGCCGGCGAGCTGGACCTGGACATCCGACCCGCAGGCAAGAAGGCTGTCGCCTTCGACATCCCCGCTCTGAACCTGGAAGACGGCAAGGCCTACAGCGCCATCGCCATCGGCCAGTTCCCCGACTCCTTCGACGTGATCCTCGTCGAAGAGGCCTCGGTCAACTAGACCTCCCCACCGTGTGAGGCCCGGCTTCCCCCGGCCGGGCCTCACGCGGACTCATCACTCGACTAGAACGACGAAGCAAGGAAGACCATCGACATGATCAAGAAGCTCATCGCCGGCGCGCTGCTGGCCACCCTCGCCCTCTCAGCGATGGCGCCGGTCGCAGCTGCTGCCGAACCTGCAGCCAAGGCCAAGCCCACCGTCAACGCAGTCACCCGACTGGTCCACTACAGCGCCAACAACAACGATCGCCTGTCCACCCTCATCACCGCCGCGACCTGCCCCGCCTTCGACGGCGCAGTGGTCAATCTACTCGCGACCAGCAACCACACTCTCTTTGCCCCCACCAACGCCGCCTTCCGTTCGCTCGGCCAGGCCCTGGGCCTCGGCAGTGCCGGCATCAACTCGAGCAACGTGTGCCAGGTCGACCAGGTCCTTGGACTCGATGGCGCCCTCTTCACGATCCTCGGCTACCACGTCACCACACCGAAGATCGGCTTCGAGAAGGCCAAGGCCGCTCGTGGCGTGTCGATCGAGATGTTCACGGGCGAGAAGGCCCGGATCTCCGGCAAGGGCCAAGTCGTCAAGATCGACGGCGCCAAGGTCATTCGTGAGAACGTCCGCTCCCAGAACGGGGTCACGCACGTCGTCAACAAGGTCATGATCCCGCGCAGCATCGAGCGCGCACTGGCCAGCTAGCACCAAGCCCCTCCTCCCTCTGCAGATCGAGCCGGCCCTGGACATGGGGTCGGCTCGATCGATTCATGCACGAGGGCACGACCGGCCGACCCGATACGACCGACCGGCTCGGGGATAGGCGCACTTCCGGCACCGCTCGCTACGTAGTCGGAGCCGTCCATCACTTCCGGGATCGTGACCAGCTCGGCACTCGCCGCATCGGCGATGGGCCAGAGGCCACTGACCTCGAAGGCCGTGATCAGGTGTGACGTCCGTCATCCTGACCCGGTGAGGTCCCCCGGCCACGCCGGTTGGTACCGCGCCGGGACGTGCGACAGGGAGAACTCCCGGACCTGGTGGAGGTGTCTGATGTCTTCACGACCTGGAGGTTCTCGTGTCCCGCCCCAACGCTCGCCTGAGCGTACGCGGCAGGTCGCTGGTCGTCGAACGTGCCGCCGCGCCAGAGCCTCGTGCCGCGGCGTGAAGCGCTGGCTGGAGTGATACCAGGTGGACGAGATCGCGCGGCACGTCGACGACGCGATCCATCCCCGGGTGCGTGGACGGGCACCCCTCTCGGTGCGGGGTACGGTTCCGTGTCGAAGCGATGACCCAAGGCACGGGATGTGCTCGTGGGGGAGAGCAAGCGGCCCACTGTCGCATCGAGGTCGGTGAGTTGCCTCGGTCTGTGGGCGACAGGCGGATGGCCGTGGCGCGGGTCGGGCAAGGCGGTCAGAGGGCGAGGAGCGCGTTCGCCCTCGATGCGAGTCGGGAGGTCCTGAGCTCTTGAAGCGAGGCCATCGCTGCGAAGGCGACCTCCGGTCCCGGGTTGGCCCGGAGACGGAGGCTCAGCTCACGAGGCAGGGGAGGCGGCCTGCGCAGCAGGCCTCGCACGCCACCGCCGATGAGTGGTCTGGAGGCGTGGTTGGGATCCAGTGCGATGCCGGCGACGCTGCGCTCGATCGCAGCGGCGCCGTCGAACTGATCAGTCGAGAAGGGCAGCACCAGCATGGGCACCCCGAGCGTGAGCGCCTCGGTGACCGAGTTGTTGCCGCCATGCGTCACTAGCACCGAGGCCTGCTCCAGGAGACTCACTTGGGGCAAGCTCCGGCGAACGAGCCAATCCGATGGAAGCTCACCGAGCGCGGAACGGTCGTTGCTGCCGATGGCCATGGCCACTCGCACGTCGATCCGCCGGAGGGCGGCCGCGACGCGAGCGAGGACGTCGCTCCGCGCCGAGAGGAAGGTGCCCAAAGAGACGACCACGAGGGGCCGAGGGTCAGGTCGTGACAGCCACTCGCTTGCGTCAGGGTCGGCGGTTTCACGCCGCACGGCGCTGCCGAGGAAGGCGTGCCGCGGCAACTTCGCCGTGCGCATCGGCCCATGCAGCTCCGCGGGGTAGTTGTAGAGGACGAGGTCGCCGTGGGCCGCGAAGGCATCGTCGACGGCCGGAGCTTCGGGAGCGATATGTCGCAGCGTGTCGTTGAAGGCGTGCGTGAAGGCTGCAGATACGCCCCTGCGCGGTCGCTCGGAGCGAGGCCAGCTCGACCGCATCAGGGCCGATCGCCGGTGGCCATGCCGAGGGCACGCCGTAGACCTCGTCGCCCACGGGCAGAGCCGTCGGGTGGCCGAGTACGACGTCGCCGTACGGCACCTGCAGCGCTCGTAGTCCGATCGTCGCGGAGAAGGCGAGGTGGTCGACCAGGATCGCCGATGGGCGCACGTCGACGACGATGTTGCTGACACGGCGGGCCACCTGCTCGGGACGCCAGAGCAGGTCCGTCGCTCGTTGCTCCGCCTGATAGCGCAGCGTCTCGACCATGCCCCTGCGGGTGGCCTCGAAGAACGCTTCGAGTGAGCGCGTTTCCTGGTCTCGCGCCGCCTGCGTTCCGAGTACGCCGGCATTGGAGCCGCGCGACATGATCAGCTCGGTGTACTCCATGCCGGCGGTGCGCACCAGTGGCGCCATGGCCGGCCCGGTTGCCACCACGACCCGGTGTCCTCGGCGCTGCCATGCGCCGGCGATGGTGAGCATCGGCAGCGCATGGGAGAGGTAGTCGGGCGTGATGACCAACAGCCTCATGCGAGCCCTCTTGGTCACATCCGCGACAGGGACGCTGAGTGTGGAGGCGCCCGCCGAGACACGGTAGACGGCGGCCAACGTGACGTGCCATGCGCTCGAGCGTGTAGCGCCCCTCGACGACCGCTCGGGTGTGCCGGGCCGTCTGCGGGTCGCTGGCCAGGATCGAGCGTCGTGCCGATGGCGTTGGCCAGCGCAGTGATGTCAGTGGTGTCTACGAGGATGCCGGAACGCCCGGGCTCGACATAGGTGGCGGGACCGCCCACAAGTGGCACGGTGACCGCCAGGCCCGCCGCGAGCGCTTCGACGACCGCCAGCCCGAACTCCTCCTTGACGCTGGCACAGGCGTAGCTGCCGCCGGGGCCGATGTAGCGATCGCCAGCCGTCACGGGCTGCGGCGAGCACGAGGGCCACCTCCTCGTGGGTCCGCTGGCCCATCGAGCACGACCCGCTGCTCGAGTTCGGGGTGACGCTCGAAGAGGTGCTGGATGCGGGCCAGCTCGGCGGCTTCGGCGGCCGAGGGGTCGGTGAGGTTGCCGCCGACGATGACGAGGTT
Organism: uncultured Chloroflexia bacterium; assembly: GCA_963731995.1. Taxonomy (GTDB): domain Bacteria; phylum Chloroflexota; class Limnocylindria; order Limnocylindrales; family CSP1-4; genus JAFMJV01. The sequence goes on along the minus strand of CAVSXV010000009.1, from coordinate 374,485 downwards.
GGCGCGGGCCGCGAGCCCCTCATCGAGCGCGAACGCCGCTACCAGGCGGGCCATGCCCTTGAGCTCCAGCATGCGGCCGGCGCTGACGACGAGCGGGAGGCCGTGCCGCCCTCGGGGCAGGTGGCCGATGGCGTTCTGGAGCTCAGCCAGGACCGGTGGTGTCTCGGTCCGCGCTGGCGACGGTCACGGCGGCTCGGTCGGTGGCCGAGACGTCGATACCTTCGGCGACGACCGTGTGCCGAGGCGGCCCGGCGGCCAGGTCGATGCCAGTCAGCTCCTCGATGCGCTTGGGCAGACCTGCGCGCGGGAAGAGCACCAGCTCGCGTGCCGCGTGGGCGAGCCGCTCGACGAGGCTGGCGCGGAACCAGAGCGCGGCGCGTCCGTCCTGACCCGCGAACGTGCGTCGGTCGATCGTGCCGGCGGCCTCATGCGACAGCGATGCGCCCGTGCGGATCAGGCGCCAGCGTGAACACGAGCGGGACCTTCATCGAGAGCGCGACCTCGGCGGCGGCGTACGTGCCCGGGTCGGCCATGCGCAGGTGGACCACGTCCGGGAGCGGCCCGGCCAGGAAGGCGCCGCGGATGCCGCGAGCGGCAGCCGCCACGACCGAGGGCCAGCGGCTGGTGAAGGTGCTCCCTTCGCCCGGCTCCAGTGCGATGGTGTCGAGGCGATGGGTTCCTGCGGTCGAGCCGGCATCGGTACCGGCCCGGACGATGGTGAGGGGCTCGGCGACGCGCTGTTGCCCAGCCAGCGCGTCACCGAGCTGCGGAATGAGGGTGGCGAGACCGCCGGTCTCGCCCAGATGGAGATGGGCGACCCGCACACCGCCATGGTGTATGCGCTGTGGGCCGCGTCGCAGCAGCTGGCGATGCGCGCGTACCGAGCGCACGGCCTCGCCAAGTCCGTCTGTCAGGTGTCTGAAGGCGCCCGGGACCCGGTCAGTGGTCCGTTCGCTGAAGGCGAGTACGGCGGTACGGCGCGTGCCGGTCGTCTTCGGCGGGGTCGAAGGCGACCCGCTCGCAAGGGTCCCGGCGGCGAGCTCTACCGGGCACGAGCCCCACCGTCTCGACGAGGTAGCGCCGAGCAGACGGCGTGACAGCTCGCGCAGGACCGACTCGAGCGCGGCCAGTACCAGATGCGGATCGTTCGTTCGCCCACGACGCGAGCACCTGCTGCGCGTGCATGCCGGCCAGCCCGCCGCGACGCGACGGCACGAGCCACGGGCGACGCCAGCACGTGTGTGCTCGGCCGCGCGGAGAGTGCCCAGAGCGCGTGCTCTTCGAAGCCGGGGTCGCCATCGCTCATGAGTTCAGCCAGGCTCGAGCTCGGCCTCGGGACCCGGCACGCGTGCGAGGGCGTGGACGGCCGCGAGTGCGGTGACCGTGTCGGTCTCGTCGCTGATCGCCTCGAGGATGGGCTCGAGCAGGAACCGGCTATCGACACCTTCGGCGACGGCGGCATCGACGACGGGCGTCACCCTGCCGAGCGTGCGCATCGCCTCGAGGATGGCCGGCGCGCGCCGGACCCGGTCGAGCGCGGAAGCGACCTGGATGGCCGGGTTCGCAGGGCTCCACAGGAGCTCGATGGAGGGGTCCGGGCGGCGCGCGCCGTCGGAGAAGATGGAGGGCTTCGATCATCGGACGTCAGGCTGGCGCTCACGCCGCTCGGGCCAGCCTCCTTTGCGGTCGCGTCCGCGATGCGCACGGTGGTGCGCTCGGGTCCGAGGTAGGTGGCGAGTCCCTGCTCGAGCTGGGTCAACGTCCGCGGCATGCGCCGCAGCAAGGGCTCGATGTCGACCGTCGCGGGCTGGTTGACGAAGTCGACCGCATCAGGGCTGAGCGGCGGGTTGGGCAGGAACCGCATGGGCCAGGCGGCCAGCTTGACCAGCGCGGCAGGCGCCGGCAGCAGCAGCTTGCGGATGCCGGCCACAGCCATGGCGCGGTGGAGGATATCGCGCATCGAGAGCGTTTCCGGACCGCCGATCTCGAAGACCTGCTCGGCAGCGGCTTCGTCCTCGAACGAGTCGGCGGCCAGCCTCGCGACGTCGCGCACGAAGACCGGCGCCAGCTGTTGGCTACCGAAGTTGGTCATGGGCACGAAGGGCAGGACTCGCGCGAAGCCCAGGAAGCGATTGAGCGAGACGTCCTCAGGCCCGAACACCCAGGTCGGTCGGATGACCGTCCAGCGCATGCCGGAACCACGGACCGCGTCCTCGGCTCGCGCCTTGGCGCGGAACCAGTGGCGTTCGGCATCGTGGCCGGCTCCGGCGCCGGAGATGTAGAGGATCGATCGCACACCGGCGTCCCGACCGGCCGCCACGAGGTTCTCGGTGCCGCCGGCATCGACCTCATCGAAGGTGTAGCCCTTCTTCGGCTGCTCCACGGGCAGGCCCGGGAACGCCAGCGAGACGACGAGCTCGTCAACGCCCTCGAGGGCCACTCGGAGGGAGGCTGGCTCCCGGATGTCGGCGACCCGGATCTCGATGTCATCGGGAAGCCGACCGCGGGCGCTCTCGCCCCGAGAGGACAGGACGATGACGCGGCGCCCGCGGCGGCGTAGCTCTCGGGCGATCTCGCCGCCCACGAACCCGGTACCGCCGGCGACAGCGATGGTGGAGGGAGGGGCACCGTCCTGTCGGCCGGCGGGTTCGAAGATGTCGTTGATGGCGGTGGCGCGGAAGTCGAAGACATACTGCAGCTGCGACTCGACGGCCATCCGATGGGCCAGTGAGCCAAGCGGTCCGTAGGGCATCTCGTACTCGACGCGATCGTCCATGCGGACGCCACCATCGACTTCGGTGAAGCGGTGCTCGTGCACCCATGACTTGTAGGGACCACGCTCCTGGATGTCACGGAAGTGGTTCGGGGGCATCGACCGCCTCGATGCGTGTCCGCCAGCTGGCCGGGATCCCGAACACCGGCCGCAGCGTGTAGTCGATGATCGAGCCGGTCTCGGTCGAAGGCTCGGGGGTGTGGATCTCGAAGCCCATCGAGGACGGCGTGATGCGGCCCAGGTTCTGCGGCGCTCGAGAAGAAGTCCCACACGCGATCGATGTCGGCCGTGACGTGGTGGCGACTGCTGAGGATGTGCTTCGTCATCGGTTCAGTCCTTGGATGTACATGGTTTGTACAACCAAGAGACTACTGCGGGCAAGACGAGTTGTCAAGGCGTTGTACAATGTTATGCATGAAGTTGTACAAGGTTGGTCGCTGGGACGTGGCGCTGGTCTGGTTCCGCCGTGACCTGCGCCTCGAAGATCACCCGGCCCTGAGCGAGGCGATCGCGGGTGCACGGGCGGTCGTGCCCCTCTACGTCCTCGACCAGCGTTTGCTCGATCGTGCCGCTCCGGCACGCGCCTGGTTCCTGCGTGGATCACTCGCCGAGCTGGATCGTTCCCTGCGAGCCCGAGGCAGTGGCTTGCTGGTTCGGCATGGCGACCCTGCTGTCGTGGTGCCCGAGGTGGCGCGACGGCTCGGCGCGCGGGTGGTGCTCACCAGCGCCGATGTGACGTCCTTCAGCCGGCAGCGGGACGCAGCGGTGGCGGCGGCGCTCGCAGCGGAGGGCCGCGAGCTACTGGCCCGCGATGGCCAGCTGCTGGCTGACCCAGAGACCGTGCGCACGGGCGACGGTCGTCCCTACGCGGTGTTCACGCCGTTCTGGCGCGCTCTCGGGCGGGCGCCCCGACGCTCGCTCCTGCCGGCACCGACCTCCATCACCTCGCCTCGACTACCCATCGGCGACAGCGACCTGGGCGCCATCGGCTCAAGCCCGTTCCCGGACCTGCCGGTCCCAGGAGAGGCGGCCGCGATCGAGCGGTTGCAGCGATGGGTCGCGGCTGGACTGCCTGCCTATGGACGCGAGCGCGACGGGCTGGACGGGGAGGGCACGTCGCACCTTGGCGCCGACCTGCACTTCGGGACGCTCTCACCGCTGCAGGTAGAGGTGGCCGCCGAGGAAAGCGGAGCCGAGGCCGTCCCCTTCACGCGCCAGCTCGCCTGGCGGGAGCTCTACCACCACCAGCTCCACCACCAGGAGCGCGAACCGCGCGCCGGTTCGCCGCTCGAGGCGGCCTTCCGCGTGGAAGCTGACGATCCCGACGCCGTCGCCGCCTGGCGCGAGGGCAGGACCGGGATCCCGGTCGTGGATGCCGCCATGCGCCAGCTCTCGGCGAACGCCTGGATCAGCAACCGCGCCCGCCTCGTCACGGCATCGTTCCTGACGCGACACCTGCTCATGCATCCTCGGATCGGGGAACGACACTTCCTGCGCCACCTCGTCGACGGCGACGTGGCCAACAACCGGGGAGGTTGGGAGTGGACGGCCGGCATCGGACTCGACGCCCAGCCGTGGTTCCGCATCTTCAACCCCGTGCGCCAGGGTCAGCGCTTCGACGCGGAAGGCACCTGGGTCCGCCGCTGGGTCCCGGAGCTCCGTGGGGTCTCGGACCGCCACGTGCACGCGCCGTGGGAGGCGCCGAACCCGCCTGCTGACTACCCGGCCCCGATCGTCGACCTGGCCCAAGGGCGCGCCCGCGCCCTGGCTGCCTTCAAGGCCGCCACCGGCCGAGACTGAGCGAGCCGATCAGGCGGCCGCTCGCTCCGCTCGACGCGCCAGCTCGCGCACCGAGCCGCGGAAGATGGCCAGGTGGACGGGCAGCAAGAGGTACCAGTAGAGGCGGCCGCTCAGCCCACGGGGCTCGAAGAACGCCGTCTGAACCAGCCGGCTGCCTTTCGGCGCGCCGGTGACCTCGTACTGCAACCAGGCTCGTCCCGGCACGCGCATCTCCGCGCGCAGGCGAAGCAGCTCCCCGGGTCGGTACTCCTCGACTCGCCAGAAGTCGATGGCGTCGCCGACTCGCACGTGACTGGGATCTCGCCTTCCGAGGCGCATGCCGGGACCGCCGACGAGCCGATCCATGAGGCCGCGGATGCGCCACAGCCCGTTGCCCACCGGCCAGCCTGCCCGGCCACCCAAGCGCTCGATCTGGGCGAAGGTCGCCTCCGGTGTGGCTCGGACGTCCCGCCGCTGGCGATCGACGATCATGCCCTCGCGACCCTCGTCCTGGTCGAGATCCGGACGTCCGGGCAGCCCCAGCGAGTCGAACCACGTCGTCTCGACGTCATGGCGGTCGACACGGTCGATGGCGCGCTCCACCGCCAGCTCGAACGGCATGGCCTCCACCCCGAAGGCGCGGGCCGGCGCCGGGTCGCGCACCACGACCTCGTTGCGCAACCCTTCGATGAGTGGACGTGCGATCGAGGCCGGGACCGGCGTCACCAGGTTGCACCAGTACGAGCTCAGGCGTGGCGTCAGCACCGGCACCGGGATCATCAGCCGGCGCATACCGCGCAGCCGAGCGTAGGTCCGCATCATCTCGCCGTACGAGAGCACATCCGGTCCGCCGATCTCGACGATGCCGGCGCGCTCGGGGTGGCCGGCGGCGGCGCGCAGATAGTCGAGCACGTCGCGGACGGCGATGGGCTGGCAGAGGGTGCGGACCCAGCGTGGTGTGACCATCACCGGCAGGTGCTCGACGAGGCTGCGCAGGAGCTCGAACGAGGCCGACCCGGAGCCGATGATGACGGCCGCCCGGAACTCGGTCACCGGCACCCCGTGCGAGGCCAGCTCGGCGCCCGTCTCCTGTCGGCTGGCCAGGTGAGAGGAGAGGCCACTGGCTGGATCGCCGAGGCCGCCGAGGTAGACGATGTGCCGCACGCCGGCCTCGCGCGCAGCCTTTCCGAACCAACGCGCGGCACGCAGGTCCCGAAGCTCGAAGCCGCTCTCGCCGCCGGCCATCGAATGGGCCAGGTAGTAGGCGGTATCGACGCCGTCGAGGGCGGCGGGCAGCGTGTCGGGGTCGAGCAGGTCGATGCGCACCACGTCGGCTTCGGGGAACCGTGCCTTCAGCCCGCGGGGATCGCGACTCGCGAGCCGTAGCTCGTGGCCGTCGGCCGCGAGCAGCGCGACGAGCCGGCCGCCGACGTAGCCGCTGGCCCCGACGATGAGGATGCGCATCAGGGCCGGCCGCGGCTCTTGGCCAGCACGATCTGCAGGTCCTGGGTCATGCCCGTGCGGAAGCCGGCCTCGCTGATCGAGAGGTAGTAGTCCCACATGCGGATGAAGCGTTCGTCGAAGCCCATGGCGCGGACCTCCTCGATATGCTCGAAGAACGACTGGCGCCAGGTCTTGAGCGTGAGCGCATAGCTGTCACGGATGTCCCTCACGCCTTCGACCAGGAGGCCGGTACCCTCGAGCGAGGACTCGATGGCTGCCAGCGAGGGCAGCACGCCCCCGGGGAAGATGTAGCGCTGGATCCAGTTCGTACCGCGGAGCTGGGCCTCGTAGGCATCGTGCGGGAAGGTGATGACCTGGATGCTGGCATGCCCCCCGGGCTTGAGCGCCCGAGATACCGCCGCGAAGTAATCGCTGTAGTACTCAGCACCCACAGCTTCGAGCATCTCGATCGAGACGACCGCGTCGTACTCGCCCGAGAGATCGCGGTAGTCGCGGAGTTCGACCGTCACCAGGTCCTCGAGCCCGGCCTCGCGCACGCGCTCGCGGGCGAGGTCGTGCTGCGCCTGGGAGATCGTGATCGTGGTCACCTTCGCCCCCAGCTCCCCCGCGAGATACAGGGCCATGCCGCCCCAGCCGGTGCCGATCTCCAGCACGTGGTCGCCGGCCTGGACCCCGGCACGCTCGCGCGATCGCCTGGTACTTGGCACGCTGGGCATCCGCGAGCGACTGCTCGGGCGACTCGAAGACGGCAGAGGAGTACGTCATGGTCTCGTCGAGCCAGAGACGGTAGAAATCGTTGCCCAGGTCGTAGTGAGCCGTGATGTTGCGCCGCGAGCCGGACTTGGTGTTGCGGTTGCGCCGGTGCCCGATCGTGCGGACGGCCTTGGCGGGCAGCCGCCACCAGCCCTTGGACAGGGCCAGGCTCTCCCGATTGGCGACGGCCATCGAGATGAGGCCCGACGAGGTCGGGACTGCTCCAGAGGCCGTCCATGTAGGCCTCGCCTCCGCCGACCTCGCCGCCGGTCAGCAGACGCCGCAGCGCCTCGAGATCGTGGATGTGCATCTGGCCGCGCAGTTCAGAATCGCGATCGCCGAAGACACGCGTCGAGCCGTCCGGCAGGGTGACGGTGAGGTTCCCCACGCGGATGCGCGACGCTGCCGAGAGTGCCACGCGTCCGGCGACCTGGGTGAGCAGCGAGTCGGTGGAACTGGTGGCCCCAGACGACATGGGGCGGCTGGTCATCGGGTCACCTCGGAGTGCCGGTGGAAGGTGAAGCCGCGGCGCCACATGCGCCAGGCGTGGAGATGGATGGCCACGATCGTCTTCTGCGTGGCCAGCGGGACGCCCAGCAGGGTGCGCAGCAAGACCCGATCGGTCAGCCGCTTGCGATCGGCCACGAGCGTCGCGGTCAGCAGCGGCACTCCGTGCTCCGTCTCGGTCATCGCGATGCGAAGGTGGCCGGGGTCGTCCTGGACACGCACGGTGTAGTGGGCATCCATGTCGATGAACGGGGAGACGTAGAAGTCCTTGTCCATGGCGTCGACCCAGGCCTTGCCGCGACGCTCGGGTCGCAGGGTATACAGGCGGCGCTCGCCATGCGTGTTGTGGACCTCGATGATGATCACCTGCATCAGGCCTTCGGGGTCCCGACAGAGGTAGAAGCTGGCCGGATTGAACTGGTAGCCGAGCACACGCGGCGTGGCGATGAAGGTGATCCGCCAGCCGTCGGGGTCGAAGCCCTCCGTCCGCAGATGGCCGTGGACGGACGCTCGCAGGTCGCTGGCTTCGGGGAGCCAGTGGTCCCGGTCGCGGAGCGTAAGCACATTGCGGTCGGTTGCGGCTGAAGAGCCGCAGGCGGTCTGCGACCTCGTCGACCTCGTCGAGATCGAGCGCCAGGTAGAAGACGTCGTGCTCCAGCTCGTAGGGCATCGGCTGGGTCCGGCGGTGGCGGACCTTCCCGCGGAGCAGGTGCGAGCGCCCGGTGCTCACGCCGCCGCCAGCTCTTGAGCCGCAGGTTCCAGGGAAGCGACCTTCTCGGCCGCCTCGAAGCCGGACCGACAGCCATCCTCATGGAAGCCGTAGCCCGAGGTGCGCTCCAGCGTAGAAGGTGCGGCGGTGACCCTGCAGTCCGGCGATGGCTGCCTGGCCGTCGAGCGTCGCGAACGTGTACTTCGGATGCGACATCGGCCGCGAGACGATGACCTGCTCATCCGGGATGCGGTCGCCCGGGTTGACCGAGGTCAGGTACTGCACCGGCGTGTCGAGCCGCTGGAGGTTGTTCATCCAGTAGGTCATGACCAGTTGCTTCGGAGGGCTGGCGGCAGTCGGCCGTATCGACGTTCCATGAACCGCGAGCACGGCGGTGCCGCGGCAGGACCGAGTCATCGGTGTGCAGGACGACCTGGTTGGTCGTGTACTCGAACTGCCCCAGGGCATCGCGCTCACCACGGTCAGCATCGTTGAGCAGGGATAGCGTCACATCCGCGTGCGTGGCCATGACCACCGCATCGAAGCGTTCGGTCCGCCCCGAGAGGTTGACCACGGTCACGCTGTCGGCGTCGCGGCGCACATCGACGACGGGGTCGCCCGCGACCAGCGCATCCGCCGGCAGGCGCTCGATGATGCGATCGACGTAGGTCATCGAGCCGCCGACGACCGTCCGCCAGGGCTTGCTCTTGCCGAAGCCGATGAGGCCGTGGTTGTCGAGGAAGCGCAGCAGGTAGTCGACCGGGAAGTCCATGATCTCGGCCGCCGAGGTGGACCACACCGCCGAGACCACCGGGCACCAGGAAGTGGTTGCGGAACGCGTTGCCGTAGCCGCCCTCGTCGAGGAAGTCGCCCAGCGTCTCGCGCGTCCAGACGTCGCTATCGAGGCGCTCGCGTGCGATCCGGTAGAAGCGGCGGATGTCGTTGATCATGAGCCAGTGGGACGGCCGGACGATCGAACCTGGCTGGGCGAACATGCTGAGGGGGTGACGCGAGCCGAACTCCAGACCGCAGGCTTCGCAGGAATGGCCCAGAGACATCTCGGTCGGCTGTGTCTCGACGCCCAGCTCCTCGAAGAGCGTGGTCAGCTGCGGGTAGGTGGGCTCGTTGTAGACGATGAAGCCCGGTGTCCACGTTGACCGGGCCGTCTGCCGTGGGCACCGTCACGGTCTTGACGTGCCCGCCGGGACGCAGGTCACGTTCGAAGATGCGGACGCGATGCTCGTGGCGCAGGGCCCAAGCGGCCGAGAGGCCGCTGATGCCTGAGCCGATGATGGCGATGTCCATGGTTCGTTCCCCCTGCTCTCACGCTGCTTGTACAGGGATAGTACAATGTTTGTACAACCCACGCAAGACCCAATATCGGGAGATGACGATGACCAAGCTGCATGAGACCCTCGAGACAAGCCTAGACCGAGAGGCGGCCTTCGGCTACGTGGCCGACTGGAGCCGGCAGGCTGAGTGGGACCCCAACACGACCTCAGCCAAGCGTATCGGTGACGGTGGCCCTGAAGTCGGGGCCCGCTACGCCCTCGAGGTCAAGATGGGCCGCCGCTCGGTTCCCATGGAATACCGCATCACCCAGCTGGTCGCACCTGAGCGGGTGGTGCTCGTTGGCGAGGGCTCAGGGGTCTGGACCGAGGATGTCATCACCTTCAGCGAGACAGGTTCCGGCACGCGCGTGGACTACGAGGCCGAGATCAAGCTGAGTGGACTGCTCGGGCTTGATCCAGCCACTTCTCGGTCGTGCCTTCGAGGGCATCGCCAAGGGCGCCGTGGAAGGCATGAAGCGTGAGCTCGATGCGCGGGCGTGATGTCATCGACGCGCTGCTCGAGCTGAGCATCGTCGGCAGCTTCAGCCGTCTCGGCTACACGGTACGTCGCCGGATCTACGACTGGAGCGACCCCGCGCCCGGTGCGCTCGCAGGACGGACGGTGCTGATCACGGGGCCGACCTCGGGACTTGGTCGAGCCACCGCCGAGGCCATCGCCGAGCTCGGAGCACGCGTGGTGCTCGTGGGCCGGACGCCAGAGCACCTCGACCGTGTCCGCGACGAGCTGGTGCAGCGCTACGGCACCGATCGCTTCCCCACGGTCGTCGCGGACATGTCGTCACTCGCGAGCGTTCGCGCCGCGGTGGCCCACGTGCTCGCGAGCGAGCCACGCCTCGATGTGCTCATCGACAACGCCGGCGCCATCAATGAAGAGCGTCGGGTCACCGACGATGGGCTCGAGGCCACGTTCGCCACGATGGTGGCCGGGCCGTTCGTGCTCATCGACGGGCTACTCCCGCTGCTCGAGGCAAGTGGTGACGGGCGCGTCATCAACGTCGTCTCGGGCGGCATGTACGCTCAGCCACTGCCGCTCGACGATCTCCAGTTCGAGCGCGGCAGCTTCGACGGGACCCGCGCCTATGCCCGCGCCAAGCGAGCGTCCACCGCACTCATGCGCGAGTGGTCCCGTCGCTATCGCGGTCGGGTGCGCTTCGATGCCATGCATCCCGGCTGGGCCGACACCCCGGGCCTGGCCAAGTCGCTCCCGAGCTTCTACCGATTCATGCGCCCGTGGCTGCGCAGCCCACGTGAGGCCGTGGATACCATCGTCTGGCTGGCCGCCGTTCGATCGCCCGGACGACCCTTCGGCCGGCTCTACCTTGACCGGCGACCCCGACCATTCGACCGAGTGCCCGCTACGCGCCTGAGCTCGTGCGAGCGGCGCCGGCTGTGGGATGCGGTCGTACGCCTGGTGGATGACGCCGGAGCGTCGGATCAGCGCCAGGCCTGATCGATCCGTTCGGCCAGCTCGCCGAGGGAGTCGACGATGAGGTCGGCCTCAGGGGGCTCCACCCGCGGCACGATGCCCCAGGGCCCGCGGCGTAGCCAGATCGCGCGCATTCCCGCGGCCGAGGCCGGGATCACGTCGTTGTCGATGCGGTCGCCCACGTAGGCCACATCCTCGGGCTCGGTGTCGCCCAGCAGTTCCAGCGTGACGCGGAAGAACTCGGGGTCAGGCTTCATCACGCCCATCTCCGCGCTCATGACCATGACCTCAGCCTCGACGCCGAGGGCTCGCAGCTGCGCTCCGATGCTACGAGGCTGGTTGCCGACGATGCCGAGTCGGTAGCCCTGCGTCCGAAGTCGGTCGAGCGAGCTCCATACGTCCGGGAAGATGTCCGCTTCTGTGAGCCCGCCGACCCGATCGAAGATCGCGGAACGCTTGGAGGCCCACTCGACCGATGGGAAGTAGTCCGCCACATCCCCGTACCCCTGGCCACGTGCCACGACCGCACCGAAGACCGACATGAACTCCATGTGTGAGATACCCAGCTCGTCAGCCCAGATCCGCCAGGTACGAGACTCGTCGAGCAGGGTCTCACCCACATCAAGCACGACCCAGCGTCGCCTTTGGTCGCCCACCCTAGGGCTCTGAGAACCACGCGCGACTACGCGGCCGGCGGAGCGCGATGACGACGATCACGAAGAGGACCAGCGCCACGATCGAGAGGACGAAGCCACCCGGAGCGAAGAGCAGGATGCCGGCGAGCGGGACCATCAGCGATGTCAGCCCCATCGACAGTCCGAAGGCCGCCTGTTTCCTCTGGAGCACGAGCGTCATGGTGAAGATGAGGTAGGCAAGCAGGGCCATCCAGACGACGCCGATGAACGAGATCGGCGCCGCCACCGCCTGGTCGATGACCAGGGGCATGGCCAAGCCCAGGATCGATAGCACGACGAACGAGTAGCCGAGGAAGATGAGCACTCCCCGCGGCATGGCCTTGATCACGTCCCACATGTAGCCGATTGTCCCACGCGTCCGACCTCGGGTCGGCGGCAGAGGCGATACCCTGCCCGCCATGGATATCAAGACTCCGGCCTGGGTGCGAGATGCTGTCTTCTACCAGGTCTTTCCCGATCGACTGGCCCGCAGCGGTCGTGTCGAGGCTCCCGGCGAGCTGGAGCCCTGGGATGCGGAGCCGACGACGCATGGCTTCAAGGGTGGCGACCTCTACGGTGTCGTCGCGCACCTCGACCGGCTCCGGCGGATGGGCATCACCGCGCTCTATCTGAACCCGGTGTTCGCCTCCGCCTCGAACCACCGCTATCACACCGACGACTACTACCAGGTCGATCCGCTGCTGGGTGGCAACGACGCCCTGCGCGAGCTGCTCGACGAGGCGCACGCCCGCGACATGCGGGTCGTGTTGGACGGTGTCTTCAACCATTCGGGGCGCGGCTGGTGGCCGTTCCACCACGTGCTCGAGAACGGGATGCAGTCGCCGTACCGTGATTGGTTCTATCTCTCTGGCGGTGTGCGTGCCGCAACGCAGGCGCTGTCGCCGTTCCCGAGTGAGGCGCAGCTCGCGGAGATCGCTCAGCGACATGCCGCCGGTGCGCCGCTCGGCTCGGTCTCGCGGGAGGCCCTCGGCTACGAGGCCTGGTGGGACCTTCCGGCGCTGCCCAAGATCAACCTCGACCATCCACCGGCACGCGAACACCTCCTCGGGGTGGCCGAGTTCTGGATCCGCTTCGGCATCGATGGCTGGCGCCTCGACGTCGCCGAGGAGATCGGCGCCGATCTCTGGCGTGCGTTCCGGAGCCGGGTCCGCGCCATCGATCCCGACGCCTACCTGGTCGCCGAGGTCTGGCACCACAAGCCCGAGTGGCTGCAGGGGGACATGTTCGACGCCTTCATGAACTACCCGCTCGCGCTTGCCGTGATGGGTTTCTCCGCGCAGGATCGGCTCGACCTCGAGATCCCCCTGCCGATGGAATACGTCGGCGAGCTGAGGTCGTTCGACGGGCGTGGGTTGTGGGCTCAGCTCGAGGAGCTCCAAACGGTCAACCACCGGGAGGTCACCGCGGTACAGCTGAACCTGCTCGGCAGCCATGACACCCCGCGCCTCCGGACCGTGTGCGGCGGTGACTTGGCCTCGGTGCGGCTGTCGATGCTGCTGGTGCTGACGCTGCCCGGGGCTCCGTGCCTGTACTACGGCGATGAGATCGGCATGGCAGGCTCCATGGATCCCGGGTGCCGGCGCGCGTTCCCGGCAGATCCCGCCGAGTGGGAGCGAGAGCCTTACCGATGGTCCGCCGACCTCATCGCGCTACGCCACTCGAGTCCGGCGTTCCGTGACGCGGAGCTGACGCTGCTGGGCACGATCGGAGCCGCGGTAGCGTATCTGCGGCGAGCCGGGGACGATGCCTTCGTGGTGGTGGCCAACGCCGAGGATGACGCACTGGCCTGGGACCTGACGCTCCCGTTCGAGGCGCACGCAGCCGAGGTCATGCCCATCCGCGGTGGCGCTCCCGGTGAGCGACGCGCGGAGGTCGTGGCCACGACCTTGCGCGTGGCTCTGCCCGGCCGTGACGGGATGGTCGTACGGCTGACCTGACGCATCGTCGGCTGGTATGAGCGCGCGTACCTATACTCGGGCCGTGGCGCTCGTACGCATCGCGGTCGTCGTCGTGATGGTGGCCTCGGGACTCGTCGTCCTCTATGGCCTCATCCTCGACCGTTCCGGCCAGAACATCGCTTTCACCGTCGCGGGTCTGGCCGTGCTCGGACTGACGTTCGCGTTCACCTCAGCCTGGTTCCTGTCGCGGGCGCTGGCCGACGCGCGCCGGGGTCGGACCGCCGGCTCATTGCTGGGTGCGGCCATGGGTGGACTCTTCGCTCTGGGTGCAGCCGGCTGTCTCGCCGCGGCCTCGGTCTTCACCTTCATCCGCGTTTGACGGTGCCCCAGCGTCGGTCGGGTACACTCCTCCGGTCGCTGGCCCCCATCGTCTAGAGGCCTAGGACGCCACCCTTTCAAGGTGGAGATCAGGGGTTCGAATCCCCTTGGGGGCGCCACTCCTCACACAGGAAACACCCGCCTGGGCTCGCGCCCAGGCGGGTGTGACGACTGGAGAGGTGACTTACGGGGTGGCGGCTGCCGCAGGGTCGAACAACTCTGCTGAGGTCACCGCTTCCCCCTCGCTTCCCTGGCCCCCGACGAGAAGCAGACGCCCGTCCGGCAGCAGGCTCGCGGTGTGGCCGAGGTGCGGTTCCGTGGGGAAGCCAGCCGTGCCGAACGTTTCTGTGGCTGGGTCCCACGACTCGGCAGGCAGCACGGTGCCCATGGTGTCCGTGCCGCCGATGACCAGGACGCTTCCTCCGGGCAAGAGGGTGGCACTGTGCCCTGTTCGCGCGAAGACGAGTGAGCCGGTGCTGCTGAAGGAGCTCATGGTCGGATCCCAGACCTCTGTTGTGGCGAGCTCCCACGGATCGCCACCCGGGCTTCCTCCGACGACGAGCACGCGACCGTCGGCCAGCAGCGCCGTGGGGCTCATGCGAGCCTCGGCGAGCTCACCCGCTGGCGCGAACGATGCGGTCCGCGGGTCCCAGACCTCTGCGAGGGCGCGTGGATGAATGCTCTCGGTGCCGCCGACCACGAGCACGCGTCCGTCGGGCAGCAGCGTCGCGGTGTGGTCCGAGCGTGCCTCGGCCAGTGTGCCGGCCGGGGTGAACGATCCCGTCTCCGGATCCCAGGCCTCGGCCGAGGTCAGCCACTCGAAGTCACCCCCATAGCCGCCGACCACGAGGACGCGTCCGTCGGGCAGGAGTGTCGCTGTGTGGCGCTGTCGGCCCACTGCGAGCGACCCGGCCGGGCTGAACTCAGCGGTCTGCGGATCCCACACCTCGGCAGAATCGAGCCACGTGGCGTTGGGCCCATAGCCACCGACCACCAGCACGCGGCCGTCGGGCAGCAGCGTCGCGGTGTGGTCGTAGCGAGCCTCCGTGAGGGACCCTGCGGGCCCGAAGGTGCCCGTGACGGGGTCCCAGATCTCGGCGGTTGCCATAGCGCTGTGGTCGATCTGGTCTTGACCGCCGACGACCAGGACATGGCCATCAGGCAGCGTGGTCGCGGTGTGTCGCTGACGTGCATCAGCGAGCGGGCCGGCCACTGTCGCGGGAACCTGGATCGCCGGCGTGGTGTCCTGACTGCGCTCGAACGGCTGGGCGATGAGGAGTGCGCCTACGAGAGCCAGTGTGGCTCCTGCGGCGACGATCTTGACGGGACTGAACATGGGCGTGGTTCTCCCTGTGGGGATGGGGGAGTGGCCGCTCACAGCCACGGTGGGTTCGGGCCGAACCTCCCGGTTGGAGGTAGCTGGGTCGGCGGCCGAGGCCCGCCCGCGGAGGGGCAACGGCCACCATGTGCGGCGCTGACGAGTCTGCGGGAGACGAGCCATCGCTCGTGCGACCGTCAGCGGCGCCTTGTGTGGCGAGTCGTTGGTCGAACTCAGCCACGCATCAACGATGTCGTTCAACTGTCGGTCGGTGGTCATGACCTGACCTCCTGCCGTACCGGCTGCACCGGTTGGCCTCGACTTTCGGCCTCGAGGGCGGCCTTCAATCCTTCCATGGCTCGACTGAGTCGGGACTTCACGGTCCCGATGGGTACCCCCAGTACGTCCGCGATCTGTTCGAGCGGCATCCCCTGCAGCCGGTGCAGCACGACCACGGCGCGGTGGTCAACCGAGAGACGGCTGAACGCCCGCTCCAGCTGGTCGCGGTGGTCGATGGCGTCGTAGGCGTCCGCCGCGATGGGCTCGTGTGCCTCAGCGACGGATGTGTCCGATGTCCACCTGGGCTGCCGCTTGACCTCGGCGTAACAGATCCTGACCAGCAGCCGGTACGACCAGCCCTCGAACTTGGCAGGGTCCCGCAGGCCGCGGATGTCGCGCCAGATCGCCACCAGCGCTTGTTGCACCGCGTCCTCGGCGATGTGCGGATCCCGCAGGATGCCGACCGCGATCGACTGCAACCGCGCGTGACTCCTCAGGGCAAGCGTCTCGAACGCTTGCTGGTCGCCCTTCTGCGTACGTCGCACGAGGTCGTGGTCCATACCCTCTCACTCTTGTGTTACGAGCCCATTCGGCCGATGCCAAAGTCCGATCAGCTCGGGCCTGTACCAGCAACGGGCAGGATCTGGTCGATCCAGGTTCCATCTTCGGTTCCATCACGCGTTCCTACATCAGAGCAGCGCGTCACAACATGGTGCATACGAGGCGAAGCCACTGCGCCCGCCGTGCTCGACACCGGGGCCCGCGAATGTGGGAGTTGAGGCGCACCCGCGAGTCCCAAGCGTCCGCGAGACCTGGGAGACCGTGCCGTAGACTCTGTGACCGACGCTGATGAGGAAGGACCTCCCGATGCCCGATCGCGAGCCACTTGATGTCCTCGAGGCGATCCACTCGACGCCTGCCCGCCGCTACCTGAAGCCCGATCCCATCCCCGAGGACGTGCTCTGGACGCTGCTGGACGCGGCGATCCGCGGGCCGACTGGTGGCAACAAGCAGGAGTGGGGCTGGGTCGTGGTGACCGACCCCGAGCTGAAGCGACGGATCCAGGGGTGGTACCTGGAAGGGTGGGAACGCGCCTACGGCAGGCGGCGCGACGAGGTCCTCGCCGGCCCCGACGGCGTCGGCCTGGGAGGGCGTAACTTCCTTTCCGCCGAATACCTCGCGAACCACCTCCAGGAGGCACCTGTGTGGGTGATTCCGGTGCAGCGCAACGCGCGTGAGAGCCGGATGGGCGGCGCATCGATCTACGGCGCCGTGCAGAACCTGATGCTCGCGGCGCGGGCGCATGGCATCGGTGCGACGCTGACATCACTGTATGCGGCCCATGAGGAACAGGTGCGTGCGCTCCTCGGGCTACCTGAGGACGCGAAGACGATGGGGCTGATCCCGCTCGGCTTTCCCGCGCGCGGGCGATGGGCAGAGCCGAAGCGGCGACCCGTCGAGGAAGTCACGCACTGGGGGCGTTGGGGCGAGCGGCGCGCTCGTTCATAGGGCGCTACGGCTGCTGCTCGATCCTCGTGGCCATGGCGGAGCCAGACTTGCGGCTCCTGTCGCGCCTACACTGCTGCAGATGTAGCACCGACGCTTGGAGGGAGACGACATGATCAGCGAGCAGCCGAAGGGACTCCTCATCGCGCAGGTGGGTCACGAGTTGTCAGCGCACCAGACGTACATGGGGATCGCCCTCCACTTCGAGCGGGAGAGCCTGAAGGGCTGGGCGAAGTTCTTCCGCGATCAGGCGACCGAGGAGGCCGGCCACGGCTGGAAGATCATCACCTTCCTCATCGACAATGATGTCGAGTTCGACCTGCCTCGGGTCGGCGGCGCACCGACGAGGTACGGTTCCACCCGCGATGCTGTCATGACTGCGCTCACCAGCGAGCGACGCGTGACCGCTCAGTTCGAGGCACTCGCCAACGCTGCCCGGGACGCGAAGGACAACAGGACGCTCCAGTTCGTCCAGTGGTTCGTCGAGGAGCAGGTCGAGGAAGAGCGGACGATGACGGCACTGCTCGACCTCATCGACAGTGGGATCAACCTGTTCCAGGCAGAGGCGCTGCTCGAGGGCATCGGCGAGTAGGCGTCATGCCTGGATGGTGATGGGGTACCTCCTGGACCGAGCGGCAGGCCTTCGGTCAGCCGAAACTGGCGAACGTTCGACGCCCGGTGGCATCGACGACGCTGAATTCCTCCAGGTCACCGGCCTGACCGCGACGCTGTCGGATGGACTGGGGCTCGGCGACGACGTAGCTCACGGGCACCGCACTCGTCCCACACTTGATGGTCAGAGCCTCGGTCCGACCGAACTCGTCGTATTCGATCGCCACCAGGCGTTGACCCTTGGCCAGCCGTACCTCCCCGAGCGCACGATCGGCTTGGCGCAGGATGACCTCGCGTCCATTGTGGTCTGACGTCGCCTTGCTGCACCAGCTGGGCCACTCCTCGCGCGGCACTTCGCTCATGTCGGCATGCTCTGTCGTAGTCGTGTCTCGCTCGTCGCTCATATCGCACTCACCTTCCCGTTGCCTGGCTGGCCAATCAGGCTACCCGAGATGCCAAGGATGGATGGCCGCCAGACGACCCGCATCGCGCTTCAGACGCCAGCGGGCCGCGCTGACTTGTGTGCTACTGCTCCCAGGTGGGGTTGAAGTCAGAGCCAAGGAACTCACCGTCCTCGCTGCGGTCGTTGCCACTGACGTTCCGCTGGCCGTGCCCATCGGCGTTCATGACGAAGATGTCGCGAGAACCGCCGCGCTCGGTGACGAACGCGATCATCGTGCTGTCGGGCGACCACGTGGGCTGGCCATCGTATCCGGGCGAGTCCGTGAGCCGGACAGCCTCGCTCCCGTCGAGAGCGATCGTGTAGATCTCCCGGTCGCCATCGCGTTCGGACGAGAAGACGATCCGCGTGCCGTCGGGGGACCAATCGGGCGACGTATCGCCGGGTCCATCGGTGAGGGGCGCGGCTTCGCCTCCTGTGGCGGGCACGATCAAGATGCGTTCGTCCTCGAGTGACCGAAAGGCGAGCCTGTCACCATCGGGTGACCACGTGGGCTCGAGTGCCCCGCCAGTCTCGTCTGTCAGCATCTCGGCCTCACCTGATCCGTCGCCGCTCACGACCCAGATCTGGGGCGTCAAGCCCCCTGTCTTGGCGACCGGTTCCCCATCGGCGTCCTCACCGTCGAAGGCGATACGGCTGCCGTCGGGCGACCACGTGGGGCGCATCTTGAAGGTGCGATCGTGCCGGAGCGTCTGCGGTTCGCCGCCGCCGAGTCCGGTCAGGTAGAGGTCGTAGGCCCGCAGGTAGCTGCGGCTGGCAGTCAAGGCGCTGGGATTGTCGCGGTCGGAAGCATAGGCCAGCCTGGAGCCGTCGGGCGATAGATCAGGCGTGAAGTCGTTCTGGTCGCCGAAGGTCACCTGCTGCGGTTCATCTGCGCCGCTCTCGAGCATCCAGATATTGAGACCGCCATCCCGGGCGCGGTCGGACGTCCATAGGAGCCGACCCTTCGGCAGGGGCACGGTATCGACCGTGTCTGGGTCACCGCTGCCCGACTGGGCCAGGACCGGGGCGCCGACCAACGTCGTACCGGCGACCAGCAGGCTGGTCGCCCTCAGCGCCCGCCGTTGCCATGACGTGTGGCGCGGCCCCGCAGTCCCGCGCCTGGTGTCCGTCGTCATCGTCGTTGGCATGGCGTTCAACTCTCCAGGGGCTGGTAGGTCAGGTCGGCTGTCAGCAGCGCGGCACTGAGGACCAGCTCGCCTTCGGTGACGCTGACCTCATCGACGACGGGCAGCATGCTCAGGTAGAACTCCTGCAGCGCGGCGCGCTCGCTCGTGCACCCCTCGGCCTCGACGACGCTGAGATCGGCGATGGTGATGGCCGCGTCACCGACGATCGTGTAGTCGGCCTCGTACTCGCCACAGCCGCCGTCACCGCGCAGTGTCCCGTCGGCTGTGAGCATCAAGGTGACCGTCACATCCTCCGGGGGAACCATCGGTTCGTCGGCCATGGCCACAACGATCGACTCGAGCTGCCATGATCCGGTCACCGCCTCGGGGTCCAGGGTGCCCGGGTCGACTTCACCGTCGCCGCCGGACGCGGGCGCGGCGGGCTCGAAGGTAAGGTTCCTGCGGGGCGACTCGATCACGAGCCCCTCCTCGTCGACCTCCCAGGCTTCGGCGTTCTCGAGTGTGTCGAGGAATAGGTCAGCCGAACCTTGCTCACCGAAGCTGCAGTCCGCCAAGCTGCCGAAGTCTCGACGTGCCTGATCGACGTCCAGGCTCGCCTCCTCGACGGAGTAGGTGCTGGTGTATGTCGCGCAGCCGGTCATGATCTTGAGACCGCCGTCAGGCTCGAACTGCACGATCTGCTCGGTGAGGGGTGGAGCCGGTCCCACCGAGACTACCTGCCACCGGACGGCAGTGAGGTCTCCCTGGTCGGGCGCTTGATCACCATCGTCGGACTGGGCAAGCGCTGGCGAAGCGAATGCCGCGATGGCCAGCGCCATCCCGGCGGCGGTCGCCGACAGTGTTGGAGTTGGGCGCATCACATTTCCCCTTTCTGTACGGAACGGGGTGAAACGTAGCGTCACTGGTCTCGTCGTCCCAACACATCGACGCTGCTATCCATTGCACCCGTATTGCATCTGGTAGTGGGGTCGCCTCAGCGCTCAGGTGCGATCGCCTGCCGGCCTCGCTATCGCTGCCGCTCCCTGGGCTATGCTCGAGCGACCAACGCACTTGGAGAGCAGCGCAGTGACCGTCAGTGGCCGTCGGATCATCGTCACCGGGGCTTCGAGTGGGCTCGGAGCACACACGGTCCGGTGGCTCGCTGGTGACGGCGCCGACGTCCTCGCAGTGGCGCGCCGCCAGGACCGCCTCGACCGTTTGACCGCTGACTTGGCTGACGCGCCGGGGCGGGTGGTGCCGTTCCGGGCCGACGTGACCTCCGCCCAGGGCTGCGCGGACCTGGTCGCGGCCGCGACGACTGCCTTCGGGGGCATCGACGTCTTGGTCAACAATGCTGGCGGCGAAGTCCAGGGCGGGATCGAGCGACTGGCGCTCGAAGACTTCGAGACCATGTTCCGGATCAACGTATCGAGCATCTTCCTGTGCGTCCGAGCAGCGCTCCCGGCACTGCGCGCCAGCCGGGGAGCCATCGTCAACATCGGGTCGACCGTCGTGGCTCGGCCTCCACGTGACCGCTTCGGCTACGTCTCCTCGAAGGGCGCGGTAGAGGCGATGACGCGGGCACTGGCCGTCGACCTCGGTCGTGACGGCATCCGCGTGAACGTCATCCGCCCAGGGATCATCCCCTCCGAGCTCCGCGGCTCGACCGAGGAGCAGGAACGCGCCCGCTTCGAAGGTGGGGGCGTCACCTGGCGTCAGGCGGTCGACCGGATCGGCCATGGTCAGGACGTCGCTGCCGCCATCGCGTGGCTGGCTGCGGAGGGCAATCAGTTCGTCACCGGTGCGGTCATCGACGTCGACGGCGGGTTCAGCCTCGGTATCGCTGATCACGAACGCGCCTAGTCCTGGTCAGCACGGGGCCCGGCCTGCAGCCTCGAGTCGGTCCCACTCGAGCCAGGGTTCGCCTGGTAGCGGTAACGTGGGGCCCGACATGGATGATCCTGTTGAAGGCGGTCCCGCTCGGAGGGGTCCAGGAGGATCTGCTGGCATCTCGACCTTGAGGAGCTTCCGACGGTCTCTCACCTGCCTGCTGGTGATCATGGCCGTGCTCGTCCCGACTGCGTCCCTGGCGGTCGACAGCGACGGCGACGGGCTGCGTGACGCGTTCGAGCGCAAGCACGGCGTGACCTCGCCAAAGCGCCAGGACTCAGATCGCGATGGCGTCGTGGATCCGGCTGAGGACGACGACGGTGACCGGCTGAGCAATCTGGCCGAGCAACGCTTCGGGACGGACCCAGGGAACCCCGATAGCGACGGCGACGGACGACGCGACGGCTGGGAGGATCACGACGGCGACGGGCTCAGCAACGCCATGGAGCAGGATCGCCGGCCCGTGCCTGCCGACCTTACGCCGAGCCTGCGGCTGGCACCCAAGGACTTCGGCGGCGTGGCCTCGGACTGCTTCTCCGAGCTGGGCTCGACGGCGCTGGTCCTGTGCCGTTTCGGACCAGCCGGGAAAGGTGGCCGGGTCGTGCTCATGGGGGACTCGCACGCCGGCGTCCTGGTCGATCCGTTCCAGCGTGTCGCGAAGGCCGACGGCTGGCGCCTGACGACGATGCTCAAGGGTGGCTGCATCCCGGTCCCGGGCATGATCGCTCGTGGCCAATACGAAGTGGATCGTGGCCGAAGCTGCACCGAGTGGCGCCGCAAGGCCATCGCGGCCCTCAACGAGAATCCTCCGCACGTCCTGGTCATCACCGCCAGCCAGAACTACAAGCTGACGCATGCCACGGGCCGTGGGATCGCACCATTCCGCTACCCCGGGTTGTGGCAGGAGGGCGTTGAACGTCTGATCCGCCAGCTGCCTGAGCGCACCAAGGTCCTGGTCCTCGGTGACGTACCCCGCAACGCGACGCAGCCGGTGGACTGCCTGCGCCAGCACCCAACGGACATGTCCCAGTGCCAGGCTCGCTCGGTTCCGCCAGCCAAGCGAGCGGTCGAGGTGGCGCAGCGTGCGGCGGTCAGGCAGCAAGGGCAGTACTTCGACACGCTGCACGACAAGATCTGCTCCTACGATCCCTGTCCGCTCGTCCAGGGCAACGTGCTCATCTGGCGTGACAAGTCCCACCTGACAGGCACCTTCGCCCGGCGTCTCGCGCCGGCCGTGCGTGAGCTGCTGCGCCCGTTCCTCGACTGATCCGAGGGTTCGGTAGGGTGCGTGGCCGCCCGGAGTCTGGAACGATCCCGGTCTGCCGCCTGGTCCTGCGCTGACCCACGGCACTCGTCGACCGAAGCCGTCAGACGTGCTGGTCGACGAGCACCGGGTTGCCGTCGGGATCGACCACCACGAACGAGGCGGGGCCGGTCGTCGCTGGATCAGCCTTCGACTCGAACTCCATGCCCGCGGCCTCGAGCCGCTCTTGCAGCTGGCGCACGTCGAGGTAGTCGTCGAGCGGGCGGGCGTCGGTGTCCCAGCCCGGGTTGAAGGTCAGGATGTTGCGCTCGAACATGCCCGCGAAGAGCCCGATGGTGGTGCTGCCGTTGCGCATGATCTGCCAACCCTGGTCTGGCTCACCGAAGACCGCCTCGAACCCGAGTCGCTGGTAGAAGGCTCGCGAGGCGTCGAGATCCTTGACGGCAAGGCTGACGGAGAAGGCCCCGAGGGGCATCGTCTGTTCGCTCATGGGCCGAACGATACGGCCTGAGGCAAGCCCCAGGTCAGAACGAAGCTTGACGGTATGTGCGCGACCCCTGATATCACGGCGCCCGAACTAGCTCGCGGTGACTCCTGGGTGGTCGAGGGCATCGTCCACCCGGTCGACATGGGCTGATCTCCGCCCGAACACCACGGTCTCCGCATCGCCGCTCAGGCCAGGCGGAGATCCGGGCCGCGGTCGCCGGGTCGTCTGGCGGCCGCGCCTTCCGCTCGAGGTGAGGCCGGCGGATACGACACCCTTGGCCGGCCGCTCGGAACGTGCCTGACCACCCCTCGAGCCTCGGCCCGTGGTCCAGCGTGAGCGCAGCGTCCGATCGCGTGGACCCTCTGCTACGATCGGCCCGTGACCGCGACCCGATTCCGCGGCGGCCGGATCATGGGCATCCGGATCCCGACCGTGTTCAACGAAAACGATGCCAAGCGCTGCGCCGGCTGCCATGAGCCCATCACGGGCACGCCCTTCCGCGTCAGCATCATGGACAACGTCGCCCGCGAGGTCGCGCCCAGTTGGGCGGAGACGGCCCCCATCAACCCGGGGCCGCACCAGTTCCACGCGCAGGACGAGTGCTTCCGCGCGTGGGCGCAGCACCGTGGCCACTACATCTGCCGGCTCTCCGGGGTGCGGGAGCTGATGCGACCCACGCTGCTACCCGTCGATCCTCCGGCTTGGGGCCTCTGTGACGCGATCCATCGCGAGGATCACGAGTTCGTTCCGGCCTAGGCCGCCCAGCGCTTGATGGACGCCAACGTCTTGCTGCCAACGATCACGGCTGTGCTCGCTGGCATCTTCTTCATCGCTCTGCTCGACCAGTGGCGCACGCGTCGCCGCGCGTACCAGTCGATCTGGGCCCTGGGCATCCTCTTCTTCGGGGTCGCGGTGGCCTGCGAGGCTGTCGCTGCTGCGGCCGGCTGGAACGAACCCATCTACCGCGTCTGGTATCTCACCGGCGCGGTCTGGACAGCCGGCTGGCTGGGCCTCGGCAACGCCTTCCTGTTGGGACGCACTCGCTTCGGGTTCGCCTTCGCGCTCTGTCTCTTCTTCGCCGGCCTGTTCACCTTCCTGACCGCACGCCGCAACCCGGAGATCTACGACGACGCCACCACGACGGCGATGCTCTACTTCCTGGTGGCGGCCGTGCTGGCCCTCGCCGTCTCGGTGGAGACGTACTTCCAGAATTGGCGCTGGCCCTGGATGGCGTTCGTGGCCGTCGGCGGTGCCACGCTCCTGTCCCTCGTGTTCATGATCATGGCCGCCCTGCCCGAACCGGGCTATGCACTCGACCCTGCGACCGGTGTGCCGACAGCCGAGATCCTGCCGCCGGAGCTACGCCTGCTGACGCCGTTCATGAACATCACGGGCGCCTTCGCGCTCATCCTCGGTGCGCTCTTCAGCGCCTACGTGTTCATGCCCAAGAAGCGGATCCTCCAATACTCTCTCGACCCCAACCAGCCAGGCGACCAGTTCACCTTCAACCTGCTCATCGCGCCGGTCGCCATCCTGGTCAACTTCGTGGCCTCGCTGCCGGGCGCCTTGAAGGCCCTCTTCACGGGCCACATCAACAGCCGCGTGCCCGCCACCCTGCTCATCGCCATCGGCGCCTTCATCCCCGCGGTCACCGATAGCCTCAACCGCTTCGGTTCGACCGAGTGGTTCCAACTGGGCAAGCTCCTGAGCGTGCTCTTCCTCCTGGCCGGGTTCCTGGTCTCGACCGAGACGTTCACGGAGATCCGGGTGCCCTTCACGAAGATCGTCCTGTGGGATCGCCGCACCGAGGCCCGGGAAGCGACCGAGTCCTGAAACCCGACCGCCACGACCGGGTCGGGGTCGCCTTCGTCGTGCTCGCGGCCATGGGCTTCGGGACCCTGGGCCCGCTCGCGCGCTTCGCCTCCGAGGCTGGCTTCACCGCTGTCAGCTTCGCGCTCTGGCGCGCGGTCTCATCGGTGCTCGCACTGCTCGTCTTCCTGGCCATCGGCACCGCCCTGCGCAAGGTGCCGCTCACACGCCTCTCGAGCATCCCGCGCACCGAGTGGATCCAGCTGGCCGTCATGGGTGGCTTCGTGGCCGGCACCACCGTCTCGCTCTTCTACGCCTTCGAGCGGACGACCATCGCGACCGCGCTCATCGTCTTCTACACCTTCCCGGCGTGGGTGGCCATCGCGGCCGTACCACTCTTCGGCGAGCACCTCGGCCTGCGCAAGCTGGGTGCCATCGCGCTCTCGGGACTGGGCCTGGTGATGCTGATCGCGGCCCCAGCCGACGACCAGGCCGGCATCGACGTCATCGGTGTGGGCCTCGCGCTGGCAGCCTCGCTCTGCCAGACCGGCTTCGCCCTGGTCGGCGCGGGCGGCTTCCGCTCGGTCCCACCGCTGCAGTCGGCCGCACTCTTGCGCCTCTTCTCGGTCGCCATCTACGGTGTCGTGCTGGTGCCGCTGATGATCGTGCTGGGGCAGGGAAGCACGATCATCGACCCCGTGGGCACGGCCGATGCCTGGCTCCTGATCATGCTGGCCGGCGTCATCGGGGCGGCCATCCCGGCCGTCCTCATCATCGCCGGCTACCGGCGCCTGGGACCGACCCGAGGCGCGGTGCTGATGCTGGTGGAGCCGGTGACCGGTGTCTTGCTGGCGGCTCTGCTGCTCGCGGAGCAGCCCACCCCCGTCCAGCTCGCCGGCGGTGTGCTCGTGCTCGTCGGCGCTGCTCTCGTCCAGCTCACGCCCGTGTCGAGGTCCGCAGCCATCATCGGGCCGACCGCCGAATGACCGCTGCCAACCGGGCTATCAGCGACGTGACCACCGACTCCTGAGTCGAGGACGGCTCCGCGCTACACTCGCGTCTGACCGCGTCGGAGACACCCGCGCAGACCGCCGAAGACCCGGGGGAGTCACCCGGCCACACGCATGGAGGAGCGATGCGCGTTCGAAAGGCAGTGTTCCCGGCCGCCGGCTGGGGAACCCGCTTCCTGCCAGCTACCAAGGCCCAGCCCAAGGAGATGCTGCCGCTGGTCGACAAGCCGGTCATCCAGTACGCGGTCGAGGAGGCCGTCGCGGCCGGCATCGATCAGGTCATCATCGTGACCAGCAGCCAGAAGCGCGCCATCGAGGACCATTTCGACCACAGCTTCGAGCTGGAGCATCTGCTCGAGCAACGCGGCGATATCGAGATGCTGCGCAGGGTGCGCCAGATCGGCGACATGGCCCAAGTCAGCTACGTGCGCCAGAAGGAGCAGCTCGGCCTTGGTCATGCGGTGCTGATGGCCAAGGAGCTGGTCGGCCACGAGCCCTTCGCGGTCATCCTCTCGGACGATGTCGTGCAGGCTGAGCGTTCCTGTATCGGTCAGCTCATCGACGCCTACCAGCACACGGGCGGCTCCACGCTGGCCGTGATGGAGGTGCCAGTCGAGGAGACCCGGCGCTATGGCATCGTCGATGTCGACGACGAGTGGAGCGACCCGGACACCCGGCTCAACCGCATCCGCGCCCTGGTCGAGAAGCCGCAGACCGACCCGCCCAGCAACAAGGCCATCATCGGCCGCTACGTCCTGACACCAAAGATCTTCGAGAAGCTCGAGCAGACCCAGGCCGGCACCGGAGGCGAGATCCAGCTGACCGATGCCATCGAGGCGCTGATGAAGGAGCAGGAGGTCTTCTCCTACGCCTTCGACGGCACCCGCCACGACGCTGGCACGACCATGGGCTGGCTCAAGGCCTCCGTGCAGCTGGCGCTCGATCGTGAGGATATCGGTGGCGAGTTCCGCGACTATCTGGCGGGGATCGACCTGCAGTGACGCGGGCCGAGCGCGTCGGTCGCAGACACCCGTACGGAGACTGTCTGCATGGCTGAGTTGGGCGCGCTTCTCGGAGGCCGATATCGACTCGATCAGGTGCTTGGCCAGGGGGGCATGGCCACCATCTTCCGGGCTACCGATAGCAAGCTCGGGCGCGAGGTCGCGGTCAAGGTCCTGCGGCCTGAGTTCGGGGCCGATGCCCAGTTCGTCGAACGCTTCGAGCACGAGGCGCAAGCCGCAGCCTCGCTGAGCCACCCCAACATCGTCGGGGTCTACGACTACGGGACCGACAGGGCCGGCCCCTACATCGTCATGGAGCAGGTCTCTGGCGGTGACCTGGCCTCCGCCCTGGGCAAGAAGGGCAGCCTGCCGCCGACCGCGGTGGCCAACATGGGCCAGCAGGTAGCCGATGCGCTTGCCGCCGCGCATGCCGCCGGCCTCGTCCACCGCGACATCAAGCCCAGCAACATCCTGCTCTCACCCGACGGCCGCGTGCAGGTGGCGGACTTCGGCATCGCCCAGGCCGCCGCCCGCTCGCCCGTGACCGCCACCGGTATCACGCTCGGCAGCGTCCTCTACTTCAGCCCGGAGCAGGCCCGCGGCGATTCCGCCACTGCGGCCTCTGACATCTATTCGCTGGGCCTGGTGATGTACGAGATGCTCACCGGCCAGCGCGCCTTCTCCGGAGACTCGCCGGCTGCGGTGGCGGTGGCCCGGCTCAGTGGTGGGGTGCCCTCGCCGATGGCCGTACGTGCCGAGGTGCCACCCGCGCTCGACGCCATCGTGCGCTGGTGCCTCGCGGTCGATCCGGCAGCGCGTCCCTCCGCAGCAGAGCTCTCCACGGCGCTGGCACGCTTCCGAACCGATCCCTCAGGCGCTGCCGCCATGGCCGCCGCCGGTGTTGCGGCCGGCGCCGCCGGACCGCCCGGGCTTCCGCGGCCACCGGGACCGGTGCCTCCGCCGACGCAGACGGCCTATATCGCCGGCGGGCCCGCCGTGACCGACACCGATCGCACCGGCTCGGGGCCGTGGACCTGGCTCGCCGCCGGACTGGGTCTGCTCGTCATCGTGGCCTCGGGCATCCTTTTGTTCCTGCTCTTCAGCGGGATCGGAGATGAGCGACCCACGCCGAGCCCCACGCCGGCGCCAACCGTCGAGTTGGTCGAAACGCCAGATTTCGTCGGTCGCCGCGAGGCCAGCGCGCTGAGCCTGGCCGATCGACGTGGCGTGGTCCTCGAGATCACCTATCACGAGACCGATGAGGTCGAGGCCGGGCGCGTCATCGAGCAGCTTCCCGAAGCCGGGACGCAGGTCGAGGCGGGCACGACCGTGCAGATCACGGTAGCCACGCAGGTGGAGACGGTCGTGGTGCCGGATGTGTCCGGCATCAAGGAGGATCACGCCATCACCCAGCTCGAGGACTCGGGCCTGTTCGCGGGCCAGCGGTCCACCACCTCGGACGCGCTGCCCGAGGGCTACGTCGTTTCGACCAACCCTCGCGCCGGCTCCTCGACCACCCGCGGCACCACCGTGGACTACACGGTCTCGCTGGGCCCCGGAAACGACCCCACGCCGAAGCCAGGCGTGACGCCATCGGCCAAGCCTGGCCCGACCACCAGGCCTACTCCCGCGGTCACGCGAGCGCCCACGCCGTTCCCCTCCCCGGAGGTCGTGCTCGTGGGCGAGTTCACCTGCCTCGAGCTCGGCACCGCACGCGCCCAGCTCCAAGACAAGGGCCTGCTGGTTGGCGCCACCTACCCCGATCCGGCGCCGGACGACACCTGGGTCGTCCACGACCAGCTGCCCAAGGGCAGCGAGATGGTTCCACTCGGCACCAAGGTCGATCTGATGCTCGCCGATCCACAGGAGCCGTGCCCGGCCGGCTGAGCCGATCAGGTCCGGCTATCGGAGGGTGATCTTGCGGTCGAGCGGCTTCTTGTCGCCCGACGGGGAGATGACCACGACGCCAAGCTCGAGCGTTGACGCTGGCGAGCTGCTGCCGGCGACGGCGACCTTCCAGACCGCGCGCCCGTTCGTGTCGGTGGTGGCGACCTCCGAGTCCGTCGTGCGGCCAGTCCCGCCCAGCGAGAAGTTGACCTCTGCGTCGGGCATCGGCTTGCCCTTGTCGTCGGTCACGTCGGCGACGATCCGGATGGTCTCGGGCAGCCGCACCGATTCGGGGTACTTCAGCTTGACCTTCGGTCGGCCGTCGATGCGGATGACGTTGACGAAATCCGTCTGCTCCTGACCGGCGGCGTCGGTCGAGGTGGCGGTGATGCGGTTCCTGCCGCGCTTGAGGCGTACCAGCATGGAGGCTTCACCGCTGGGCCCCACGACCGCCTCGTCGTCGAAGGAGTTGGCATCATTGACGACCCTGACGGTGGCTCCGACCTCCGAGCTGAACTCGACCACGATGCCATCGTCGTACGTCTCGACCTTGTTCTCGGGCGACGAGATGGTGACCTTGGCCTTGGTCTCGTCGAGGATGACGACGACCGGTTCCGAGACCGGTCCCGGGCCGTCGGGGCCGCCGAGGGCGGCGGTGAGGCTGTTCTCGCCGGGAGCGAGGCGCACGCCCTCGACCGTCACGGTCGTACCGGTCTTGGGCTTCTCGACGACGTAGATCTTGTCGGCGTTGTAGACGTAGAGCCTGAGCAGCTTCCTGGGTACGGCATCATCGGGGGGAGCTCGACCGCTACGGCGATCTCGACCTCCGGGGTCTCGGTGCGGTCGCCGGGGCTGGTGATGGTCGGCTGGACCGTCGGTACCTGCCCATCGCCCGGGGTCGAGCTGAAGCTCGGCGACGGGGCTTCGGCGATCACTCCAGGCTGCTGGGGCTCACCTTGCTCGCTGGGGCTGATCATCGCGAGCGCGATGGCTCCCACGATGGCCGCGATGACGAGGGCGACACCGGCCCAGCGCGCTGGCGATACCTCCGGCTGCTGGCTGCTCCTGGCGCCGCGACCCGAGCTGCTGCGCTTGGTCGTCCCGCTCGCCTTGGCCGAAGCCATACGCCGGCTGGTCGGGCGAGTCCGTGAAGTTATGTCGTCCATCCCCGCAGATTGTGGCACGCTAACGTAGAACACCATCGGGGGAGTCCCGGAGAGGGGATCGCTTGAACTCGAACGAGCGTGGTGTGCCATCGAGTCGTGACCGTGTCTCACGGTCCAACTCGATCGGCAGCTCACCACCACCGCCGCCGCCAGGCCCGATCGCGCGGGTCACGCCCCGTATGCCCAGCGCCGACGTGGCCGCGGCCCAGCTCGATGCTCTGCGGCCTGGCATCCCATTCGGCCTGCCGAACCTGCGGCGCAACGTCTGTCCGCACTTCTTCATGACCGGCCCACGCGGTCCCATCCCCGTCCAGACCCCCCATCTGCTCAAGGCCTACATGCGTCAGGACGGCACCATCGCACGCTGCCAGGTGCGCGGCGGTGTCCACCTCGACGCCAGCTACGTCACCGATGTCTGCCTCTCGGCGCGCTTCAACCAGTGCGTCTTCTACGAGGAAGAGATCGCTCTCGTTCTGACGTGCCGGCTGATTGACGTGCCGGCTGACGCCCTGACGCGAATCCGTGCGCGCGGACACATCGGCATCCGGCTCGGCCTTGGGCGCATGCAGGTGCTCCTGGCGAACCTCGGCGACCCGCAGCGATCGCTCCGTGGTGCGCTCATCGCCGGCACCAACGGGAAGGGC
Organism: uncultured Chloroflexia bacterium; assembly: GCA_963731995.1. Taxonomy (GTDB): domain Bacteria; phylum Chloroflexota; class Limnocylindria; order Limnocylindrales; family CSP1-4; genus JAFMJV01. The sequence goes on along the minus strand of CAVSXV010000009.1, from coordinate 344,309 downwards.
AGCGTGGCCGCCATGGTTAGCTCGGTGCTGGCGTCCGCGGGCTACTCGACCGCCGCCTCGCCCAGCCCGCACCTGCACAGCTATCGCGAGCGAGTGACGATCGCGGGTGAGCCCATCGGAGCGGCTGAACTGGACGCTCTGCTCGAGGAGGTGCTCGCCGCGAGCGACGGCTGGCGAGCACGAGTTCGGACTGGCCACCGAGTTCGAGCTGCTGACCGCGGCGGCCTATCTGCAGGCTGCCAGGAGCAGGGTCGACGTGATGGTCATGGAGGTCGGGCTGGGCGGCCGGCTCGATGCCTCGAACACGTGGGACCCAGACGTCGCTGCCGTCACCCACGTCGGCCTCGATCACCAGGAGTTCCTTGGCCAGACGATCGAATCGGTCGCGGCCGAGAAGGCCGCCATCATCAAGCGCGGCGGCCGGGCCGTGACCGGCACCCACGGCGCCGCCCTCGAGGTGGTTCGCGCTCGTGCAGCCGAGGTACACGTGCCTCTGGTCGAGTGTCGGCCGCTGCCGGTCGAGCGCCATGGATCGTGACGGCCTGGTGCTCAGACACGAGCGGCTCGGAGAGCTGCGCCTGCCACTACTGGGTCCCCACCAGGCGGCCAACGCGGCAGTCGCGCTTGGGATCCTCGACTCGCTGTCCGACGCGGGTGTCGCGACCGCTCCCGAGATGGCCATCCAGACCGGGCTTGCCATCACGCGCTGGCCCGGTCGGCTGGAGCTCATCGAGCACGGTCCGCAGGTGATCCTCATCGACGGTGCCCACAACCCCGACGGCATGGCCGTACTGGCCGCGACCGTCGACGCTCTCGCCGGCTCGCTTGCCGGGTGGGCCAGCCACGCTCCTGCTCGGCGTCATGCGCGACAAGGAGGTCGACGACATGCTGCGTGCCGTGTCCGCCTCGGAGACGTTGCGCACGTCACGCTGCATCGCCACGACCGTACCGGACACCGATCGTGCGCTGCCCGCCGCTGAGCTGGCCGCGCGTTGGAGCGCCATCGCCGGCGGTGCCGCCGCGGCGATCGCCGATGCCGACGCTGGCGCTCGAACGGGCACTGGCCCAGGCCGCTGCGTCTGCCGGCCCACTCATCATCGCCGGATCGCTCTATCTGGTGGGTCACCTGCGCAGTCGGCTCGTCCCGGCCACCATCAGCGATACCGATGCCTGAACCGATCCGCGTCCGCGATCTCGAGCTGCGCTTCGGCGCTGCGCACCTACATCATGGGCATCGTCAACATGACGCCCGACTCCTTCAGCGGCGATGGCCTGCTCGCCGGCAGCGACTCCAGTCCCCGCCGCGGTCGCGCAGGCCGAGCGCATGGTGGCCGAAGGCGCGGACATCATCGACGTCGGCGGCGAGTCCACGCGTCCGGGCCATGCGCGGCTAGACGCTCGAGAACGAGCTCGAGCGCGTGGTGGCCGTGGTGCGCGCTATCCGTGAGCGCCTGCCGGGCACGCCCGTGAGCATCGACACCAGCAAGCCATCGGTGGCATCGGCTGCGCTCGAGGCCGGAGCCGACATCGTCAACGACGTGGCTGCTGTCAGCGCCGGCGTCGCGCTGGCGCCCGTGGCCGCCGCTCACGGCGCGCCGTACATCGTGATGCACAGCCGCGCACGAGCCGGTCTACGGGGACGTCGTCGCAGAGGTCGTGGCCGACCTGCGCGCGGCGCTGGCCGCGGCAGAGGCGCAGGGCTGCCGGCCGGAGTCGCTCATCGTCGATCCCGGCATCGGCTTCGGCAAGACCGCGGAGCAGAACCTGGCGCTCCTCGCCGGCCTCGCCGCGCTCGCCACCCTGGAGCCGGGCCGTGCTGCTGGGTACGAGCCGCAAGTCGACCATCGGGAAGGTCCTCGACACTCCCGCTGACGAGCGGCTGGAGGGGACGCTCGCCACGACGGCGCTGGGGATCGCCGCTGGGGTCGATATCGTGCGCGTCCACGACGTCGCCGCCAACGTGCGCACCGCGCGCATGAGCGATGCCATCATCCGGGGTGGCTGGACCGAGACTCGGCCAGTCAACGGTAGGAGGCGCTTACGGATGGATCGGATCACGCTCACCTCGATGCGCTACGAGTGCCTCATCGGTGTGGCGACGAGGAGGAGCGTTCGTTCCCACAGATGCTCGAGATCGACCTCGTCATCGAGGCCGACCTCACGCGCTGCCACCGGCTCCGATGCTCTGGCCGACACCATCGACTACGGTCCGCTCGTGTCGCTGACCGAGCGCGACCACCGAGGGCCGCACGCTTCCGACCCTCGAGGGCTTGCCGGGAGCCCTCGTGCGAGGCGTGCTCGAGGCTGCCCCGCAGGCCACAGCCGTGACCGTCCGTGTGCGCAAGCTGGCGGTCCCCATGGATGTCTCCATGGACCATGCCGAGGTGGAGATCCGCCGCGAGCGATGAGCCGCGACCCGCAGCTCAGCCGCCCGGAGGTCGGTTGCCGAGCGTCAGGGTCAGGTCCAGCAGCTGATCGCCCCGCAGCACGCGCAGGCTACCACGTTCTCCAGTGGCCGGTACTGCGTGAGGATCTCGTCAAGCGGGTTGTCGCCGTCCACCTTGATGGCGTCGACGTGCGTGATGATGTCGCCCGGCTCGGAGCCCGGCCTCATCGGCAGGGCTGCCGGGGAAGACCGCGCCGGTCGAAGAGTCCACCGGCGACTCCACGAGGGCGCCGTAGCCGAGCAGCAGGTTGCGCTGGTCCTGTAGCACCGGCGTCAGCGCGGTGTAGTAGATGCCCATCCATGGGCGGCTGAGCGTCTCACCCTCGATGGCTTGCAGCATGATCGGCCGGGCCAGGTTCACGGGGATGGCGAAGCCGATGCCCTGGGCATCACCGGCGATGGCGGTGTTGATGCCGATGAGCGTGCCGCCGGAATCGACGAGCGCGCCGCCGCTGTTGCCCGGGTTGATGGCCGCGTCCGTCTGGATGAGGTTGCGAAGCGATCTCCACCCGGCCCCCGATGCCACAGCGCGTCGTCGACGTCGATCTGACGGCCCAGGGCACTGACCACGCCGGTGGTGACCGAGTTGGTGAAGGTGCCCAGCGGGCTGCCGATGGCGATGGCGTGCTGGCCGACCTTCAGCATGCCCGAGTTGCCCAGGTCCACCGCGGGCAGCCCTTGCCCGTCGATCTTGACGATGGCCAGGTCGGTCAGCGTGTCGAGGCCGTGGATGCGCCCGGGATAGCGATGCCCGTCTGCCAGCTGCACGGTGAGTGTCTCCGCGCCACAGACCACGTGTCGGTTGGTGACGACCCAACCGTCCGGGTCATAGATCACGCCCGAGCCCACGCCCTCGAAGATGTTCGAGCCGTTCCCGGACCGCGGGGTGATGGTCACGACGGCCGGGCTGACCTCGATCGACGGCCGCGGTGACCGCGTTCTCCTCCACCACGCGCACGATGTCCGGGTCTCCCACCCTGTCCGTGCTGGTCTGTTGGCCCAGCGGCTCCGAGACCAGCACCCGACGCTCCAGCTGGCCGGTGGCCAGCAGCAGGGAGTAGGTACTCAGTGAGGCGAGCATCGCGGCCACGACAGCCACGGCGAGCAGCGTGCTGGTACGACGGGGGCGGCGGGGCACAGACCGTGCTGGCGGGGGCGGCACGGAGAGCCTTCGGGCGGTGCCCTGCGGGCGCACCGAAGAGGCAGGCCGCTGCCCCCAGCCATCATCGATCCACGCCGGACGATGCTGGGGAGGTGGGCTATAGGAGGCGGGCTGCGGGTCGCTGGTATCGCTGGGCCTGTCGGCCATGAAGGCGAGTCACTCCGGTCACGGGCACGATCGAGCGGGACTCTCAAGCCTAGGGCTTGCCGATTTACCCCCGGGGGGCGGTGGGTGAAGAAGCCTCAACGTCACGCGGCAATGTGACCAGGACCTCGGTACCGACATCGGGTGTGCTCGAGATCGAGATGCGGCCATGGTGCATGTCCACGATGGAGCGAGCGATGGCCAGGCCCAGGCCGGAGCCCCCAGCACGCTCCTCGCGGCGCCGGGTACCGCGGTAGAAGCGATCGAAGACGTGCTTGAGCTCGTCAGGGTCGATGCCGACGCCGGTGTCGCTGACGATGAACGCGGCGCCTTCCGCGGTGGCCTCGACGGTCACGTCGATGGCCCCACCCTCGGGTGTGAACTTGATGGCGTTGCCGATGAGGTTCCCCAGCACCTGCCCCAGCCTCGGTGGATCGTGGGGCTGGATGATGGCCTTGTCGGGCAGGTGCGTGCGCAGCTCGACCCCCTTGCGCTCTGCCATCGGCTCGGCATGGTCGACCGCGTCCTCCGCGATCGTGCGCAGATCCTCGTCACGCAGCTGCAGCGCCACCAGGCCCGAATCGAGCTTGGATAGCTCCAGCAGATTGGCAGCCAGCCAGTCGAGCCGCTCCAGCTGCTGACGGCTGCCCCGCAGGAACTCCTCACGGGTCTCGGGATCTTCGGCCGCACCCTCGAGCAGCAGCTCGTTGAAGGTGCGCATGGCTGCGATGGGCGTGCGCAGCTCGTGCGAGACATCGGCCACGAACTCGCGGCTGCGGTCTCGGTCGGCGCTGATGATCGAGACCGACTCCTGCAGGCGCTCGGCCATGTCGTTGAAGGCGTCCGACAGCTCCTGGACCTCGGGCGGCGAGTTGGTGGGGATCTGCACGCGTGCGTCGAGGTGGCCTTCGGCCAGCAGCCGGGAGGTGACCGTCAGGCGGCGCAGCGGGCGGGCCAGCCACTGAGCCAGCAACAGCGCCACGAGCAGGGCCACCACCAGCGCCACCAGGGCCGCGTTGAGCAGCACTTCGGTGATGGTGGCGGTCGTCTCCTCGCGTGAGCTGAACGGGTTGCTGAGCGTGACCGTGAGCTCGCGCCCGGGCGGGGCGGTATCCGAGTACCAGAGGTCGCTGACCACGGCACTCGAGCTGGCCGTGAGGCCGGGTTCACGTGTCTGGCCTTCATCGCCGGCTTCATCGGGCAGGGCCACGTCGAGCTCCCACACCGCCACCCCGCCCACCGTCGGTGCGAGCGCCACGTGGACATCGGCCTGCGCGACCTCTTCGGTCAGGTCCCGCACGGAGCCGGTCTGAGCGTCGCCCAGGGTCCACTCGGTGGAGCCGCCGGGCGCTCCATCACCGGGCATGACCAGCGGCCGTGCGCCGCCTCCGGAGACGTCGGCCAGCTCACCCGCGAGGATGGTCGTGACCGACTCCACGCGAGCGTCAAGGATGGTCTGCTCCTGCTCGAGGAAGTAGCCCTCCAGCAGGCGCGGCAGTGAGAGCAGCACGAGCCCCAGGACGACGGCCACGACGGCCACGATGGCCAGGAAGAGCCGCGTCCGGTAGCTCGACGCGAGGGCGCGATACCCGGTGGAGTAGTCGGGTGCGGAGGTAGGTCCGCCGGCCATCAGCGCTTACTCAGCGCTCGGCGAAGGCGTAGCCGGCACCCCGGATGGTGAGGATGAAGGTGGGGTCGACCGGGTCGTCCTCGAGCTTCTCGCGCAGGTGGCTGACGTGGACGTTGATGGTCTTCTCGTCCTGGTCGAGGGCCTCGTAGTCGCGGACCAGCTCCAGCAGCTCACGCCGGGTGAAGACGCGGCCGGGCTTGGAGGCGAGGTGGCGCAGGATCTCGAACTCCGTGGCGGTGAGGCTGATGCGCTTCTCGCCGCGCTGCACGCGCCGGCGATCGAGGTCGATGACGAGGTCGCGATGACGGATGAGCCGTCCTCCCATGGCGTCCGCAAGGTCGCCATAGGCACGTCGCAGGAGTGCCTTGATCCGACTCTGCAGCTCACGCAGGCCGAAGGGCTTGGTCATGTAGTCGTCCGCGCCCATCTCGAGGCCGATGACCTTGTCCATCTCCTCGTCCCGGGCAGTGAGCATCAGCACCGGTGCCTTGGACCCGTCGAGGCGCATCCGGCGGAGCGTCTCGAAGCCGTCGATGCCGGGCATGCGCACATCGAGGACGACCAGGTCGGGCGCAAGCTCGCCTGCGACCTCGAGGGCCTCTTCGCCCGAACCGGCGACGCTGACCTGGTAGCCCTCCTGTTCGAGGGCATACTGGATGCCGCGGGCGACCGCGTACTCGTCTTCGACGATGAGGATGGTTGCTGACATAGAGTCATCGATGGTACATCGGAGTGGCGTTTCGCCCGTACGTGCTACGATTCACGGCCGTCCACCCAGTTGGGACGTCCGTCTGCCTGCCCAGAACGGAGCCACCGTCCGCCCAGCACGGACCATCGATTTCAAGAGGTCACCCAGTGAGCACCCGTCCGGTCGTTTCTGCCGAGCCCCGAGAGGTCGATCGGCAAGAAGGTCAGCAATCTGCGTCGCGAAGGCATCCTGCCGGCCGTCGTCTATGGCTCTGGCCACGAATCCCAGAACATCCAGCTCGACGCCCGCGAGTTCGACGTGCTCATGCGACACACCACGCGCAACACGCTGGTCGACCTCAAGGTCGGCAAGGCCAAGGCCACGCCGGTGCTGCTCCAGCAGCATCCACGAGCACCCGGTTCGCCGCCACCCCATGCACGTGGACTTCCTGGTCGTCTCCATGACTGAGGCCATCACCATCGACGTGCCCGTCAACTACATGGGTGACTCCAGCGCCGCCGACAAGCTCGGTGGCACGCTGCTGCACATGCGTGAGAGCGTGTCCATCAGCTCCCTGGCGACGGCCCTGCCGCAGGCCATCGACCTCGACATCACCCCGCTCGACTCGTTCGAGGCGGTGCTCCACGTCAGTGACCTCATGGTCCCGGAGGGCGTGATCATCCTCACCGATCCCGAGGAGCCGCTGGCCCGAGTCCAGCCGCCGCGCGTCGAGGAGGAGCCGGTCGTGGGTGCCGAGGAAGAGGGCATCGAGGAAGGTGCCGAGGCTCCCGAGGGCGAAGCTGCCGAGGGCGGCGAAGCTGCCGAGGGTGGCGACGAGGACGCCGACTAGCACGACCGACAGGGGATGCCAGCCGCAGCCCATAGATCAGCAAGCGGGCGCCCATCGGGCGCCCGCTTCGTCGTCTCCGGCGGGGACGTCAGGCCTTGCGCAGCTCGTCGCGGATCTCGGTCAGCAACTCGACCTCCGTGGGGCCTTCCTCCACGTCTGCCACATCACCCGCCCGCATGGCATCGATGCGGTTCATGGGTTTGACCACCAGCAGGAAGATGGCGGCGGCGATGATGATGAACGAGATCAAGGTATTGAGGAAGTTGCCGATGCGCATCTCGGCGTCGCCGACCTGGATGACCCAGGTCGAGAAGTCGGGGAGACCCAGCAGGCCCAGCAAGGGCGTGATGATATCCTCGACGAGTGAGGTGGTGATGGCCGCGAAGGCAGCGCCGATGACCACGGCCACGGCCAGGTCGATGACGTTGCCTCTCAAGAGGACTCCCGGAACTCCTTGATCATGCTCTCCCTCCGACTGTGCCGAGGGGCGGAGTTCGCGCTCGGGCCCAACGGCGACAGCCTACGTCGCCGCCGGTACGGAATCCAGGCACGTCATCGCCCTGTCACGCAGCGGACGGCAGCATCGCCGGCCATGCGCAGGACACTGCTGACCATCTTCGTTCTGGCCTTCTCGTTCTCGACACTGGCGGGCACCGCGCTCGCCCAGTCGGGTTCCGAGGCCGGGCCGGCCTCCGACTCCCGAAGCGAGCCAGACCGTCGACGCGATCGACGAGACCCTCGCCTTCGCCCAGCCGAAATGGCGCAAGCTCGCGCTCGGAAAGGGCCCCGCGGGCCGCGAGGACCACACCTGGACGGTCGACGCCGAGGGGCGCTTCGCCTACCTCTTCGGCGGACGTGACGGAGAGCGGGAGTTCGGCGATCTCTGGCGCTACGACCTGGCCAGGGATACGTGGCGGCGGATCTCGGTCAAGGGCGCCTCGCCGCAGCCGCGTTTCGGCCACAGCGCGGTGTGGGTCGAGGGCCAGGGGATGATCGTCTTCGCCGGCCAGCGGGACACGGACTTCTTCGACGACCTGTGGGCCTTCGATCCCGAGAGGAAGCGGTGGCGGGAGCTGCCGGCCCATGGCCAAGTACCCAAGCGGCGCTATGGCTCGTGCATGGTCGTGGGCCCTGACGGGCGACTCTGGATCAGCCACGGCTTCACCCTCGCCGGTCGGTTCGACGACACGCGGGCCTACAACCTCAAGAGCGAACGCTGGGCCGTCCTCACGCCCGACAGCCGCAAGCCCGGCGAGCGCTGCCTGCACGAGTGCTTCACCTCGACCGCCGGTGAACTCGTGCTCTACGGCGGCCAGGACGATGGAAACTTCGCTCTGGGCGACCTGTGGATCATGGGCGCCCAACGCGAATGGGACCGCCGCGATGACCCCCCGGCCGAGCCGCGCCGTCTCTATGGCGTGACCGAGGCCGGCGACTACGCCTACGTCCTCGGCGGAGCCGGGGAGGACAACGCCGCCTTGGCCGATCTTTGGCGCGTGGACCGCGAGACGCTCGAGTTCGAGCGGATGCGCGTCGATGGCGACCACCCGGCCGCGCGCTATGCGGGCACGCTCATCACCGATCGCGGAGCGGGGCCGGCTGCTGCTCTTCGGCGGGCAGGGCGCGAGCGCCAAGTCCGACACCTGGGAGCTGATCGAGATGGGCGTTCCGGACCTGGAGTCAGACGAGGGCGCCGCGCCCACCGAGTCGCCCTTGCCCGAGGACGTCGAGGGTCCGTCTGACATCTGAGATCGGGGTCGTGTCAGGCACGCGACGGGAGCAGAACGGCGGAAGCGGCTAATCTGGGAACGACAGCGCCTGCATACCCGGCGCATGCCCATCCTCCAGAGGTGAACTCTTGACGGGCGAGCCCGCACCCTATCCCACAGCACCAGAGATGCCCGACGCCCACGAGCAGCCCAGCACGCGCTCCCGGATCAAGGACGGCGTCATCGAGATCGTCACGACCGTCGGCCTCGCGATCATCCTGTACCTCATCATCACGACGTTCATCGTGCAGACCTTCCGTGTCGAGCAGACCTCGATGCAGAACACGCTGCAGTCGGGCCAGCACCTGCTCATCGACAAGCTCACGCCGCGCTTCGACGACTACTCGCGTGGGGACATCATCGTCTTCCACCCCAACGGCGCGACTGACGAGACGCCCTACATCAAGCGCGTCATCGGCGTCGGCGGCGACCAGGTCCGGATCGCCGGTGGCCAGGTCTTCATCAACGGCGTCATGCTCGACGAGGAGGCTTATACCTACGCGGCGCCTGGCCAGAACGAGCCCACCGTGGCCAAGAACGGCGTCTCCGAGTGGACCGTGCCCGAGGGTCAACTCTTCGTGCTTGGTGACCACCGCCAGCGCTCCACCGACTCCCGCAATGCCGCGGTCGGCCTGGTCGACACCGATTACGTCGTCGGACGAGCCTTGCTGCGCTTCTTCCCGCTCGATACGCTCGGCATCATCGCAGGTGCCTGCATATCCCGGAGCTGGCTGCAGCCGGTTAGAGCGGCCGGTCAGGCGTCAGGCCTCTCCGGCAACCTCATCGGTCCAGCTGTAGCGGGGTGCATAGCCGAGGACGTCGCGCGCTCGGTCGATGGCCAAGCAGCGTCTCGCGGCCGCGCAGGTCACGCGTCAGCCTCACGTCCGGGATAGACCTCAGCCATGAGGCTGGCACTGTCACGCGTCATGCACGTGTCGGCAGCCGCGATGATGGCGATCTGGTGGCCTTCCAGGGAGGCGCTCAGCCCCAGCTCGCAGGCAGCAGCCACATCGCGCGCGTCCACGTAGCCCCACAGGTTCCACTTGCGCAGTGTCGCGTCCTCCCAGTAGCCCGGGAAGGCGCGATAGTCCTCGGGCTCCATGATGTTGGAGATGCGCAGCCCCACATAGGGCACGCCGGTGCGGCGCACGAACTGCTCGGCGATCGTCTCGCCCGCCAGCTTGGCCAGGGAATATGACGACTCCGGCCGGGGTGGATGTGTTTCGTCGATGGGCGCGAAGGCCGGCGGAACGTCGAAGGGCAGCCCCAGGATCGTCTCGCTGGAGGCATACACCACTCGTCTGAGCCGATGGGCCTCTGCCGCAGCGAAGACGTTGTAGGTCGAGAGCATGTTGATCCGGAAGGTCTCTGAGGCGGGTCGCACCTCCGGTGCCGGGATGGCCGCCAGGTGCACGACCGCCTCCGCCCCCGCGAGCGCATCGAAGGCTTGTCCCGGGTCGGTCAGGTCGGTGACCAGGCAGAGTCCGTGCGCGCTGCCGTCGTGGGTCCAGTCCACGTTGAGGACGTCGTTGCCGGCTTCCCGCAGGTGGCGCACCACCCAGCGTCCGGCCTTGCCCGAGCCACCCGTCACGACGACCTTCATGAGGCGTCTTCGTGGCGGGACTCGCGCAGGTCCATCGAGCGGTTCTGATGCATGACCACAAGTATGCGCGGTCTCGCTGTGGCGTGGTGCGGCCGGGTGCTACCCTCCGCCGATGCTGCTCCCCGGTGCGGTCACAGCGCGCGACCTGCGACGCCCGGCCGAAGAGGAAGCGGCCGTCGAGCTGCTCACCGACGCGTTCCTCGATTTCCCGGCCATGCGCGTGCTTGTCGGATCGGACGATGGCGCTCGTGCTCGACTGCGGCACATGTTCGCCCTGGAGTTCGACGCGTCGTCACATCTCAGCGCCCTCGGTGCGGAGATGGACGGTCGCCTGGTGGGTGCCCTGACCTACGTCGATGCCCCGGACTGCTCGGCCATGAGCGCCGGCAGGATCGTCAGCTTCATGCGGATCGCGGGGCCACGAGTGGTGCGGGCCATGCGCATGTTCGGGCGGATCGAGCGTGCCCATCCCGGGACAGCACACCGACACCTGCCCACGGTCGGGGTCTCGCCGGCGCTGCAGTCACAGGGCGTGGGCACCGCGCTCATGGATGCCTTCCACGAACGTTGCGACCGGGACGGAACGGCGGCCTACCTCGAGACCATCCGCTGGACCGACCCGGACAAGCCGTCGCACGAGCGCTTCTATCGACGGCTCGGCTACGCCATCTCGGCGGTGGTGCCCATGACCGATGAGTGGGAGGTGCTGACGATGATCAGGCCCAGCCAGGGCGTGGCGACGAGCTAGCGTTGGTCGGGACCCATTAGGCCTCGTCCCCGCCCGGCGGCTCCGACGCGAGGAGCCGGCGCAGCGTTCGCGCCAGGAGCGCCGGCTGGTCGCCTTCGGGATCGAGTGCGCGGTCCATGAGCAGCCCGGTCACGAGCGCGTCCAACACCACCGCCAGCTCGCGGCCGCTGAATCCGGGACTGGCTCCAGCCTCCTTGAACCTGGTCTCGAAGGCCTCACCGACGAGATCCGAGGTCTGCAGCAAGGAGGGACGTAGTCTCGGGTCGCGAACGGCCGCCATCCAGAACTCGACCATCAGCGTCTGTGCCTCCTGGCTCGACTCAGGCTTCGCCAGCAGTTCGGCGGCGACATCGGGCAGGAGCTCCAGCGACACCGCCTCCACCGTTTGTCTCAGCGCCTGGTCGTGGCGAGTGGTCTCACGCTCGAGGAGCGCACGGAAGAGATCCGACTTGCGCGTGAAGTTGGAGTAGACCGCGCCCTTGGTGAAGCCCGCAGCATCAGCCACATCATCGAGAGAAGCCCCGTGGTAGCCCTTCTCGGCGAAGACGTCGATGGCGGCGTCGAGCAGCAACTCGCGCGTCATCTCCTTCCGCTGGGCCCGCGACAGACGGCCGCCTGGGCTGGCCGGGTCGGCCGGCTTCGGGCTCCCAGATCTCACCAAGGGCTGTGCGGACCTCGACCATCGCCTCGCGCAGGGCCGCACTCGTCTCACGCTTGGCGGCTGCGAGCTCCTGGCGGACCTCGGCGGCGGCCGAGCGCGTCTCTCGCCGGATCTCGCTGCCCGCGTCCCGGATGGCCTTGTCTGTCTTCCTCTGCTTCGCCACGGCCTTCAGGATACCACTTGGTATTCTGATACCGAAGAGTATTGACATACTGGAGCGTATGTGAATACTGATGGGTATCCCGAGCCAGTCCGCCGGGAACCATCGTCAGGAACGAGGAACAGAGAGAACATGCTGCTGGAGATCCACCACATCAGGAAGACCTACCGGAGCCGCCTCAGCAGGGGAGCGGGCGTGCTCGCCAACGACGGCATCACGATGCAGGCCGACAGCGGCCAGGTGTACGGCCTGCTCGGCCACAACGGCGCAGGCAAGACCACCCTCGTCAACCAGGTCGTCGGTCTGCTCATGCCCGATTCGGGGACCATCGAGGTCGACGGCGTCGATCTCGTCGCCAACCCGGGCCATGCTCGCCAGGTCTGCTCGCTCCAGCCGCAGGCACAGCTGCCCATCAACGGGCTCAAGCCCCGCCAGGCCATCGACCTCATCGGTCGCATCCGTGGCGGCGAGGCGTCCGCTGTGCGGGCTCGGCGCGACCAGCTGGTAGAGGCGCTCGACATCGGCGAGTGGCTCGAGACCGACGGAGAGAAGCTGTCCGGGGGTGTCAAGCGGCTGGTCTCCTTCGCCATGGCGGCGGTCGTGCCTGGCCGGGTCGTGGTCCTCGACGAGCCGACCAATGACGTCGATCCGGTCCGCCGACGCCTGCTCTGGGAAGCGGTGCGCGCGCTGGCCGACGAGGGCAACACCGTGTTGCTCGTCACCCACAACGTGGCCGAGGCTGAACGGGCGGTCGACCGGCTTGCGGTCCTTGACGCTGGTCGTGTGGTCGCCGAGGGTACGCCCGCGCAGTTGAAGGCGGGCCTTGAGGACGAGCTCCGGCTCGACCTGACGCTGGAGCCGGGGCAGGTCGCCCCGCCGCCGCCTCCCTTCGTGGTTCGCTACCAGCCCAACGGGACGCGAGCGCGCGCCATCGTGGATGCCAACCGGGCGGCGGCTGCGATCGACTGGGCCCAGAGCCTGCGCACGCGACAGGTGGTGGGCGAGTTCTCGCTCACACCCGCGTCACTCGAGGATGTCTACGTCGAGCTCGTGTCGACCAAGCCGAGCGACACCCCGACCGAATTGCCACCGCTATCATCCGAGGAGGTATCCCATGCACGCGCTGCGTAGCTACGGACTGCTGATCCGATGGCAGACGCTTCGGCTGCAGTCGTTCCTGCCCCTGGCCATCGTGGTCCAGGTGCTGTTCGCCTTCGGCATCGTCGTCGGCTATCCGCTGCTCTTCCCGGAGCTCGACCAGATGACGGTCCTGTTCCTCGCGACCGGCGCACCCGCGATCACCCTTATCACCATGGGTCTGGTGGCGCTTCCGCAGGTCGTGGCGCAGGGCAAGCTGGAGGGCACCCTGGAGTACATGCGCAGCCTGCCGGTGCCACGGATGGTCTACCTGATGGCTGACCTCACCGTCTGGCTCGCGATGGTGCTACCTGGCGTCGTCTTCGCGGTGGCTGTCGGCTCGTGGGCCTTCGGCCTCACCTTGTCGGTCAGCCTGGCCATCGTGCCTGCGGTGTTGCTAGTGGCCACGACCGCAGCAGCGATCGGCTACGCCATGGCCTCGTTGCTGCCGCCCATGATCGCCATGCTCCTGACCCAGGTGCTGGTCATCGGAGTGCTCGTCTTCTCGCCCATCAACTTCCCGGCCGAGCGATTGCCCGAATGGTTGCAGGACGTCCATGCGGTGCTGCCGGTGCAGGCCATGGGCGAGGTCATCCGTGGCTCGCTCGCCGCCGATACGTTCGTCCTGACCGCTGGCCCCTTCGTCCATCTGACCGGCTGGTGCCTGGTGGCCCTGGGTCTGAGCTACCTCACCTTGCGTCGCCGCGCCTGAGGCGCTCCGGCCCGCTAGGCTGTCCTTCGTGAATGATGGAGCGACGTACGTCGCGGGGGAGGGGACACTCACCTACGGTCGCGTCCTGCGCGAGGCGCTGGGCATGTTCCGCGAGCACTACTGGCGTGTCGCGCTGGTGGCGCTGGTGCTCTTCGTGCCCCCACCGTTCATGGCTTTGGCGCTGCAGGGTGTCCGCGATTCGTTGGAGGCGGACCCAGGGCTGGTCCGCGGCCTCGGCTACGTCGCGGGATTCCTGATGGTCACCCTCGTCCGCCTCCTTGGGCCGGTCGTGTACGCGGGCTATCTCGATGAGGCCGTGGGGCACGAGTACTTCCGGGGTCATCGCATTCGTTTCTCCACCGTCGTGCGCACGCTGCCGTGGGGCCGTCTGTTGATCGCCGATCTCATCCTCATCGCCGGCGCTGTGATCGGGCTATCGCTACTGGTCGTTCCCGGCATCGTCTGGATGACGCTCTTCACCCTGGTCGGCCCGGTCATCGTGCAGGAGCATCACGGCGTCGTCGACGGTTTCGCCCGTACCTTCCGCCTGAGTCGGCGCGCCTGGCGCATGACCCTCGTGCTGGTCGTCGCGCTCATCGCCGTCGAGCAAGTCGTCCACGAGCTGGTGCACACGATGACGCACCACTCCGACTTCTGGATCCAGGTCACGGCCTCATGGCTCGTCACGGCGTTGATCGGCGGGGTCGTCGGCCTCGTCGAGGTGGCGCTCGCGACAGAGCTGATGGCGAGGGATCCGAGGAGCGAAGTCCCGGTTCGATAGGCCGGCCGATGACCCCGGGGCCAAGTCCGCACTGGCTGGATCGCTCTAGGTGCGCGCAGACCATAAGGCCGGGGTCCTGCCGTCCTGCGGCGCCTGGATCGCCAGAGCCCAGTCTTACGACACCCGAAGGATCGAGGCCGCGATCATCGACAGCTCGGCGAGCGCCGAGGCCTGCGTCACGCCAGGCTCCGCGACCACCACCTGAAGTCCGTAGGCATCACCGAGGGCGATGAGCGCTCGCGCAGCTACCGCAGGGTCGAGGTCGGACTCGAAACGGCCCAGGCTCAAGCCACGCTCGATGACGGACCGGTAGAGGCCCTGCTGGCTCGAGTGGAGTGCCGCCGACATCGCTCCGTACGTCCGAGAGAAGCGGGGCTCGCCTGCGTACTGGTACATGATGCTCGAGTCGACGTCGTCCGGTCCGGTGGCCATGTCCTCGGCCATGAGAGCCTGGATCTGCTGCCAGGGGTCGGAGATGTTCGCGATCGCATCGGGTCCACGCTCGATGGCGCTGCGGATGGCCCGGTTGTAGACGTCCACGAGCAGATCATCGATGTCGGGGTAGTAGTAGCTGACCGCTGGGCCGGTGATGCCTGCCTCGTGGGCAACGTCCCGAAGGCGGAGCGCCCCGAGGCCACGCGTTGCGATCGCCCTTTGAGCCGCATCCATCAGCTCACGTCGCTTGTCTGCCTGGTTCTTCGGTCGCGCCATTGCAGGTTCATTATCTCCAAACACAATGAAACCGTACAGCCGGGGACGCGAGTATCGGGGTGGTATCGTGTTGACACTCGTCGGGGCGCCACCTATTCTTTTGCTCTCGGAAAGAAGAATGAGGAAGGGGATCACGTGGCGGATCCGATCTCCGAGGCGATGGCCAGGTCTTCGATCGCGGATATCTCGCACGCGCCGGATGGCCACCTCGCCATCGCGTGGGCTGAGCGCCATTCCCCGGTCCTCAATGGACTCGTGCGTTCTACGCTTGACGACGGATCGCTCCAAGGTCGCCGTGTGGCCGTGGTCGTCCACCTCGAGGCCAAGACCGCGTTCCTGGCAACGGTCCTTGCCGACGCAGGTGCGAAGGTGGTCGCGGCCGGGAGCAACCCCCATTCCATCCGAGATGACGTCTGTGCAGCGCTCGTTGAGCGCGGCGTCGAGGTGCACGCGTCGCGCTCGACGGACTACGACGCCTGGGAGCGAGACCTCATTGCTGTGGCCGACACGCGGCCGGAGTTCATCATCGATGACGGCGCCGAGTTGACGGTGCGGATGGCGAAGCATCGTCCGGAGCTGTACGCCCAGCTAAAGGGTGTCTCCGAGGAAACGACCACCGGAGTGGCACGGCTGAGGTCGCTCTTCGAGGCGGGACGGCTCCCGTTCCCGGCTATGGCTGCCAACGACGCGGCCTGCAAGCACATGTTCGACAATCGATATGGGACGGGCCAGTCGACGGTCCAGGCGGTCCTTGGGCTTACCAACTTGCTCATGGCCGGCAAGCGTGTGGCGATCATCGGCTACGGCTGGGTCGGGCGCGGTATCGCCACCTACGTCAAGGGCTTGGGCGGCCGGGCAGCCGTCGTCGAGATCGAACCAGTACAGGCTCTTGAAGCGTTCATGGACGGGCACGAGGTCGGTTCGGCTGAGCAGATCCTGCCTGCCGCTGACTTCGTGATCACAGCGACCGGTGGGATGCGCGCCATCGGCTCGAAGCACTTCCCCTTGCTCAAGACGGGCGCCATCCTCGCCAATGCCGGTCACCACGACCTCGAGGTCGACGTCGAGAGTCTGGCTTCCGAGTCGTCTGTCGTGGAAGAGGTCCGATCCGGGATCCACCGCTACGAGTGGAGGGGCAGTAAGTCCCTCTACGTCCTCTCATCCGGGGCCCTCGTGAACATCGCCGGCGGTCTCGGCCATCCCATCGAGATCATGGATCTGTCGTTCGCCGTGCAGGGGCTATCGAGCCATGAGTTGGTGACCGGCGACTACGAACCAGGCGTTCATGTGCTGCCCAAGCGTCTTGACGATGCCATCGCTCGAGCACGGCTCGAAGCGGAAGGAGTAGCCCTGGACACGATCGCCGCCGATCAGTTCGATACTGTCGACCGGTGGTTGAAGTGATGGGCATGAGCGCTGCCATGAACTCGATCGTGGATTCCGAGCTGGCCCAAGTCGGTCAACAGAGGATCGAGTGGGCGAAGGCTCACATGCCCGCGTTGGCTGCAGCTACTGCGGTCGCCTCGTCTGCTCTCGACGGGCGACGCGTGGGCGTGGTCCTCACGCTCGAGCCGAAGACCGCCTGCCTCGCCCTTGCCCTCAAGGCGACCGGGGCCCGCGTTTCGGTCTACTCATCTGCCTCGTACGTGTCCGATGACATCGCCGCAGCTCTGGCAGCAGTCGGCGTCGACGTATTCGCTCGGTCCGACGCTGATCGGGCCGCCGACGAGGTGTTGCTCAACCGCTTCATCGACACTGGCGTCGAGTACCTCATCGACGATGGTGCCGGGGCTACCCGCTACATGCATACGCATCGCCGCGACGCTCTGGAGCATCTGAGAGGGGTTGCCGAGGAGACCACGAGCGGCGTCCGTCCCCTCCGCGTGATGGCCGCCGACGGTGCCCTCAAGGTCCCTGTCCTCGCGGTGAACGATGCATCGTCCAAGCAGCTCTTCGACAACGTCTATGGGACCGGCGCCTCTGTCATCACCACGTTGCTCGACGTGACCAACACGCAGATGCAGGGCAAGAGCATGGTCGTGGTCGGCTATGGATACGTCGGACGAGGCATCGCCGGCTACGCCCGGGCGCTCGGCGCTCGCGTCACGGTGACCGAGGTCGACCCGATTCGCGCACTCCAGGCCCTCCATGATGGACACAGCGTGGCCAAGCTCGAAGACATGTGCCCCACTGCGGACGTCTTCATCACGGCCACCGGGATCGGCTACTCGCTCACTGGCGACCACATGCGCCTCATGAAGGACGGGGCCATCGTCTCGGTCGGCGGAGCAGGTCCGCCCGAGGTCGATCTTGGCGGGAGCACGCCCCTGCAAGTAGGCGGGCTCGCGAGGAAAGCGATCCGAGAGATCCCCCTCGACGACGGAAGATCGGTGTTCCTCATCGCCGATGGCGAGTGCTCGAACGTGTCAGCCGGTGAGGGCAACCCGATCGAGATCATGGACCTCTCGTTCGCGGTGCAGCTGCGCAGCGTGGACTACCTCGCCCAGAATGCACATGACCTCGAGCCGGGTGTCTATCCGGTTCCCGAAATGATCGACAAGGCCGTCGCCCTCTCGTTGCTCCGAGCAAAAGGTGCGGATGTGGACACACCCACCGAGCAGCAGAGGGCACACGCCGCGTCGTGGGACCTCGCCGACGGCGAGATCTAGGAGTCGATGGAGTCAAGGTAGAAGGAGGAACGATGCGATCGACGAGAGCGACTCTCAGTGTGCTGCTCGCCCTTGCCATGGCCACCGTGGGCATGGCCGCTAGCGCCAGCGAGACCGCGGCACAGGATGACGTGACCCTCAAGGTCTGGTCCTGGCTGCCCAACGATCACGAAGAGGGCATGGCCACCTACGAAGCGATCTTCGCGGCCTTCGAGGAGGCCAATCCCGGGGTCACGATCGAGCTGACTGCTCCCCCGTACCCCACGTTCTGGGACTCGTGGGTCAACGCCACGATCGCCGGACAAGGCCCAGACGTCATCTCGATGTACGGCGGTATCACCGCCGCTGGATATGCGGACTCACTCGAACCGCTCCAGGACAGGTTGGGGGATGCGCTCGATGGTCTGCGCTTCATTCCCGAGTCCTACAGCCCGGACGGCAACCTCTACGCGGTGCCGGCCGGTGCCTACGCCTACCACCTGCTGGCCAATGAGGTCGAGCTCGCCAAAGTGGGCCTGACCGCGGCTGACGCCTTCGGGACGTGGGACAGTCTCCTCGCCGCGTGCGGGACGCTTGCGGATGCTGGCCTGACGCCGTTCGCGTCCGGCTGGGCCGACGGCTACGAGCTTGAAGGCTACATGTACGTGCTGATGACCCAGTTGCTCGATGCCGACGGTTTCGCGCAGTGGGTCGCCGGCGAGTTGCCGCTCACCGACGAGCGATTCGTGACGGGCATGAACCACGTCGTGGAGATGCGGGATGCCGGCTGCTTCAGCGAGGACAGCCTCGGCAAGGCCACGTACTACGACGCCTTCGACGACATCATCGCGGGCGACGCCGCGGCCTTCCGCTCTGGCGATGGCTCCACAGCGTTGGACGCAGAGGCCAACAACGGCGAGGGCAGCATGGTCGTCATGCCGTTCCCGCAGGTTCCAGAGTCGGCCTACGAGCAGATCTCTGACGCGGGACCGAACCAGGGCTGGTCGGTGACGTCATGGGCATCGAACAAGGACATGGCAGCAGCGCTGGTGGCCCATATCATTTCGGCTGAATCACAGCAGCTCCTCTGGGACAACACCGCACTTGTGCCGAATCGCAACGACGTGGAAGTCGTAGCGGATACCGATCTGTTCCAGGACTACCTCGATATCATCGCCCAGCCCGAGAACCACACCACCTTCATGGCCTACACAGATCCGGCTCTGGCGATCTTCCAGCGTGAGGCCAGCAACCTCATCGCCGGACGGACCGACACAGAGGCGATCCTCGCGGAGGCCGACGCGGCTCAGCAGCGAGCGCTCGAAGCCATCCGCTAGCGGCTTGCGAGTCGCTCACTGAATGATGAGTTCGCCTTGAGCGTCCGCGGACAGGGGCGGGCACGGGCCACGTTGGTCCTGCTCGTCCCCACCGTGGTGCTGGTGGCGCTCGTCCTTTTCATCCCGACCGCCTACGTCGGCTTCCAGTCGTTCTTCGACTGGCATCCACGCGGCGAGAGCCCGTGGGTCGGTCTCGACAACTACGTCACGGTCGCGACGTCCAGCTCGTTCCAGACGGTGATGGGGAACCAGCTGTTCTTGCTGCTGGGCTTGCCGCTCTGGGTCCTCACCCCACTCGCTATCTCATTCCTCCTCTACGAGGACGTGAAGGCAGCCGGTGTGTGGCGCACGATCTACTTCCTGCCCGCGGTGCTGTCCCCGGCGCTCGTCGGCATCCTCTTCCGCGCGCTCCTCGGCTCGGACGGCGTACTCAACACCGCGCTCGAGACCGTTGGGCTCGACGCGTTCGCGCTGGGGTGGCTGACCGAGCCGCAGCTCGTCAAGCCGGTGATCATCCTCCTCATCCTTTGGGCCAGCGTCGGAGTCGGAGTCGTGATCTTCAGCGCCGCGCTCAGTGCCATCCCGACCGAGATCTTCGAGGCGGCAAAACTTGACGGGGCAGGCTGGTGGCAACGGATGTGGCATGTGGCCATCCCATCGATCCGTGACGCGATCGTGCTTTGGATCGCGTTCCAGGTCTTGTCACTCTTCCTGTTCATGTTCGGATGGGTCTACGTGCTCACCGGCGGAGGGCCCGGACTCGCGAGTACCACGATCGACTACCTCATCTACCAGGAGGTCTTCAGGTTCGGATTCTTTCCGACCGCAGCCGCGATGGCGATGCTGATGATCCTGGCGCTGCTATTGCTGTTCGCGCTGCCGGCGGCTCTGACGAGACGCAGAACGCAGGGGGCCGCATGAGCAGCCGCGATCGCCGCGTCTTCCTCCGCACCTCGATCGCCGCGCTCCTTACGCTGCCCTTCCTTTTCCCGTTCGCCTTCCTCCTCACGGTCGCGTTCAAGACCGAGGAGGACTACCGCGCGAGTCCGATCGGGCTTCCGACGAACATTACCTTCGAGCATCTCGCCGACGCGTGGCAACGGGCAGAACTGGGTCATGCCCTGGTCAACTCCATGATGGTGTCGGTGATCGGCGTCATCGTGGCCGTCTTGCTGAGCTTGTCAGCAGCCTTCTGGTTCTTCGTCTTCCGGAGCAAGTGGTTCGACCGAGGTCGGTGGGTATTGATCCTCGGATACGCGTTCCCCGCGGTCATCTGGCTAATCCCGTTGTTCGTGATCCTCGCGAGAAGCGGATGGACGAACAGCCTGTTCGTGCTCGGCGTCATCTACGGCGTGTCCAATGTTCCGTTCGGCTTGTTCATGATCTACGCCTTCTACCGACAGACGCTCAAGAGCGAGATCATGGACGCGGCAGCCGTCGACGGCGCATCCATCCTCCAGCAGTTCGCACGGATCGCCGTCCCGCTCGCCCGTCCTGCGGCGGTCGCGCTCGCGGCTCTGGTGTTCGTGTGGTCGTTCGGCGATCTGCTCTTCGCGGTGACGCTTCTCCAAGACCCTGACACGTGGACCATCCCCATCGCGGCCGCGACCCTGGTGAGCTCACAGCGCATCACCGCGCAGGCACAGGCCTCCGCCGCGTTGGTGGCGCTCGTACCAAGCCTCATCGTCGTGCTCGTGGCCCAACGAGCACTCGTCCGCGGTTTCGGCGGCGGGAGCGTCAAGTAGATGTCACCGATCGCGATCTACGGCGCCGACATCGTGGTGTCGATGGCCGGTCCTCCGATCGAACGCGGCGCCGTCGCCGTTGAGGAAGGTGTCCTGCTGGCTGTAGGAGAGACCGACGAGCTCTGCCGTCGCTTCGAGCACGCCCAGACCCGGCGCTGGAAGGGCGTGATGACTCCGGGGCTCGTCAATGCCCATACACACCTTCAGTACACGTCCTTCTCGGACCTCGGGACGGTGCGGCACGATGGCTTCGAAGCCTGGTCCGTGGCCTTCGATGAGCTATACCTCGATCGATACCAGACCGAGGACTGGTACGAGTCGGCCCTCGTGGGATCCATCGAGGCCCTGCAGGCCGGGACCACTACCGTCGCCGACATCTGCACTGACCACTCGGCCCTGACGGCACCCCGAGATGCCGGCTTGCGCGCGATCTCGTATGTCGAGGCCCTCGGCGATGCGTGGCACACGTGGGAGCACTCGGGTCGCGAGGGGTTCCTCGCTGGACTGCGCCGCCTACAGAAGGCCGAGACACCAGCGTTCAGGGTTGGGATCTCACCACACGCCCCGTACAGCCTGGACACCCCTGTGCTCACCGACCTGACTCGATTCGCGCGCTCCGAGGGGTTCCGGATCCACACACATCTGGCCGAATCCGAGTTCGAGGACGCGTACTACAGGACTGGGACCGGGCCCCTCGCCGACTTCGTGCGCGGGTTCGGCCGCGGGTTCGAAGTACTGGAACGAGGAGGCGCGTGGATGTCCGCCACCGAGTTCGCCGAGTCAACGGGACTCCTCGGTCATGACTGCCACGTCGCCCACGGCATCTACGTCAACGAAGGCGGCCGGCAGACACTTCGCGAGACTGAGACCTCGGTTGCCCTCTGTCCCCGCTCCAATGCAACGATCGGGCTCGGCGACGCTCCCATCGCGGCGTACCTCAAGGAAGGAAACCCGATCGCGATCGGAACGGATTCGCGCTCATCGAGTCCGTCCCTCGACCTGCTCGCGGACGCCGCGAGCCTCTACGCGACCGCTCGCGAGCAAGGGTATGACCGAGAGGACCTCGCGGAACGACTCCTGGCTGCAGCCACTGTCGGAGGCGCCAATGCGATGGGAATGGATCACCAGGACGGCGGCATCGGCAAGCTCGAACCCGGCCGAGCCGCTGACTTCGCCGTGTTCGATGTGCCCTCGGACCTTGGCAGCTCCCTGGAAGCCCTCGTCACACGCGGTGCTGGTCGGTGCGTGGCGACCTGCATCGCCGGTCAGATCCGATTCGACCCCGACTCGAGGTAGACGCACGCAGCAATAACAAGTGTGATGGTGGCTGTTGTGGCGAGGATGGAACGATTCGGCCCTGTGATGCCTCTCTATAGGTAAGAGGCAACGTGGTCGGGCACGTTCTGGCGCTCCTCGTGAGCGCTCTGGCCACTCTCCCACCTCTTGGAACGCGTCGAGGGCATGCTCTCCTCCTCCTAGCCCTCGACGCGTTCCCTTGCGCGCAGATCAGTGCCGCCGTCGCGTGAATCGAGAGGTCGCGGTAGGCTCACGCCGAACCTGCGGTGCCGTGCCACACGACGGAGAAGTCATGGATCGACGCGTGCGAACCCCAGCGCTCCTCCTCGCGCTGCTGATCGCGACCACGGGCTCGCTGTCAGCGTCCGCACCCGGCCGTGCGAGTGAGCCTGAGGAGCCGCCGCCGTACCACCATCGGCACTTCGACCTGGTCGACCTGCCGTTCGATCGCCTGCCCTGGACCAGCGATGATCCACCCAGGCTCGAAGGTGCCGGCGCCGGTCGACAAGAAGGGCATCGCACTGTTCCGCTGGATCGACGGGGCCCTCTACTATCGGCCGGGCTCAGTCGCCATCAACGGCATGAAGCGCATCGACGCGTTCCGCGACACAGGCGACGTACGCCAGCTGGAGCAGGCCCTGGTGCAGGCCGAACACCTGCGGGGCATGGCCATCAAGGACGACGATGCCTGGTGGCTGCCGTTCTGGTTCGACTACCCGCCCGAAGGACTGACCGCGCCGTGGTTCAACGCCATGTCACAGGGCCTGGCCCTGTCGTTCTTCGTGCGGCTGCACCGCGTCACCGGCGACCCCGTGCACCTCGAGGCCGCGGAGCACATCTTCGAGAGCTATCGCCGGCTCGGCCGACGCGAGGGCGGTGGCGACCGGCCCTGGGTGGCCTACGTCGCCGACGGTGGCTATCTTTGGCTGGAGCACTATCCGGGCAGCCGGCCCGACCATGTGCTCAATGCCCATCTGCATTCGCTCATCGGCCTCTACGAGTACTGGCAGCACACGCGCTCATCCGAGGCACGAGTGCTGCTCGAGGGGGCGCTCACCACGATGCGCGACCGCGCTGAACGGTACCGCCGCAAGGGCAAGGTCAGCATCTACGGCCTCCACAGCCGCACCAACCACTTCAAGTATCACCAGGTCCACATCTGGCAACTGCGGCTGCTGAGCCGCATGACCGGTGACCCGTTCTTCCGCGAGCTGGCCGAGGACATGGCGTCAGATGCCGTGCCCAATCGCGACGTGGCCGGCAAGCCGGTCGAGAGCCGGATGCGGGTCGTGCCCAGCAAGGCGCCCCAGGCGAATCGCCTCGCGCACTACCCGCTGGTGCGCGAGGCCTTCGAGCAGGCCGCCTGACTACTCGGGGACCACGCGTCCGAACGGCCGGGCACTGATGTCACCCCACACGCCGGCCGTGACATATACGTCCTCGCGCACGATCGCCAGCGCGGCGGCCGCGTCAGGGGCACGCATGAGCAGCAGCGATGACGACAGCCCGTCGCTGTAGGCGCCGGCCTCGATGATCGTGCCCTCTTCGCGCAACCGGACGATGCGGGCGAGGTGCTGGGCGCGCACAGGCAGGACGCCTGTCGGCCGCCTCCGGCAGGTACTGCGCCTCGACGAGGAAGACGGTCTCGACCTTGATGCCGGCTGGGATGTCGCTCATGGGTGCCTCCAGGTGATCGGTCTCGTGGTCTTGTGCCTACACCGTACGATGTGCGCCTGATGAACGTCTTCGTAAGCGCGTCACTGGTGCTCATCGCCGTCCTCGCCATCACGGCCTGTGACTGGCTCGACCAGGAGACCTCCGCTTCGCCGTCGGACGCGTCCGACGCGCTTCCCGGATGTCATCGCCGTCGAGCTCCGTACCGAGCGGTGATGGCGTCTACGACGTGGCCGTCACCATCTCCTCGCCGTACGACAGCTCCCGAGCGCTACGCCGACGGCTGGCGCGTGCTCGACCCCGAGGGGAACGTCCTGGGCACCCACGCCCTGCTCCACGATCACGCCGGCGAGCAGCCGTTCACCCGCACCCAACGCGGTCTGGCGATCCCCGAGGGAGTGACGCAGGTCACCGTCGAGGGCCGCGACCAGGCCAACGGCTTCGGTGGCGCGACCGTCACGGTCGACGTCCCAGCGTGAGGGGTCGACGACTGGGGGTCACCGTCCTGGCCGGCGGCGCTCACGACGGCAGGTGTCGGGGCCGTGGCCGCGAGCGGACCCGCGGACGTCTGCCTCGAGGTCGTCCCCGGCGTCCTGAGCACGCCGGAGTGGTCGTCCCTCGCCGACTCGGTGGCGGCCGCCCTCGAGCCTCGCAGCGCACTCTTCCCCGCTCCCCAGATCGTCGTGGATGACGCACTCCTCGCGATCCACAGTGGACATGACGGGCTTGCTCAAGGCGCAGATGGCTGCCTGCGCGAAGGCTACGACTGGACCGCCCGCTTCGGCCGCGACTTCCTCGAGGCTGGGGCTGACCAGATGCTCGCGGAGGCACCGACCACGCCCGGTATCAGATCCGACGTCACCATCGAGTGGTACCCCGAGGAGGCCCGCCTGCGCACCGTCCTCGTCTTCGCGGGACCGCTCGACATCCCTAACGGCCGCTGTTGGGTCGATGATGCGCTCACGATCGAGGCGGCGACGGGCACTGTGGTCGCGAGCGGCGAGGAGGGCCTCGAGACCAGTCCCTTCGCGGAGGCGGCCTGTGGCCGCTTCTTCGACCATCTGCCCCAGGGCGGCGCCGGCGAACAGGCGGTGACGCTCTTGCCGGCATCTGTCGTGCTGGCCGACGGGACGATGCTGCATTTCGTGGCCGAGGAGGTGCTCGTGGCCGATGACGCGGTGTCGGTGTCCGGACACCTCGCGCGCGACTAGCTTCGGCCGTGCTCCCGGCGCCAGGCCTCGGCGAGCTCGGTGGCCACGACACGTCGCGACCTCGCCGGCCGGCCCCTCCCGGGTCAGCTTGGTGCGACCAGACTCCCATAGCCTCGAAAGTCTACGAGAGGGGCGGGCGGCGCAGGTGCACCGGGAACTGCTCCGGCGGGTTGGCCCGAAGCTCGGCCGAACGCTCGGTGTGACGTGCCCAGCGCTCGTGCAACCAGCCGTAGTCGCGCTGATGGAATGGACACACCGCGATGCACAGTGAGCAGCCGTTGTTGCGCACGAAGTACGGCAGACAGCGATCGGCCTCGATCCAGGTCTGGCGCCCGCTCTCGTGCCGGATCGGCTCGGTGTTGATGGCCCCCGGAGGACACTGACGCACGCACTTCGTGCATTCGCGGCAGAAGTCCTCGATCCAGGCGTGCTCTTCGGTTGCGGTGTCGGGCAGGTCCTCGATGCTGGTGAACACGGCCGCCAACCGCACGCGTGGGCCGAACTCCGGCGTGATGAGCAGGCCGTGCATGCCCTGCCAGCCGAGGCCCGCCGCCTGTGCCAGCGGCGGGTACAGCACGAGCCCGCCAAGCGGGTGTCCGGCCTGCGCCGAGTAGCCCAGGTCTCGCAGGTATCGAGCGATCTGGTTGGCAGCGATGCCCAGCTGGTCGTAGGTCTCGTGGACCATCACCGCCGAATCGGGGCTCGGTGCCGCATCCATGCGCTTCCGGTCCATCTCCATCGCGAGCACGATGGCGTTGGGATGCAGCACGGCCTTGCCCTCGAAGACGAGGCTCGGCGGGACCTTCGCATACCCGAAGGTGTCGACGGCGGTGGAGCGGATGTAGGCCTCCAGCCGGGCGCGTTCGGCTTCATCGATCGATGTGCGTGGCTCAGCTGGGTTGTCGTCCACCTCTTCGAGCGAAGCCATGATGTTGCGCGCGCTCGAGAGGACGTGGGGCAGCGAGCGAGGGAAGCCGGGCATCGGCCGATGGAGCCCCTTGACCTCCATCGACTCGGCCACGATCTCGATGCGTCGGGGCGAGTCCGGCGCGGCGTGGACGCCACCCGGACGAGCCGCGAGCTCGTCCTCCAGCCGCCAGGTCGGGACCAGGATCCGGCGCTTCAGCAGCCGTTTGATCTGGCGCACGCCGGCGGTGAGGGTGCGGTCGACGAGTCTTCCCAATGACAGCCCGTTCGCGTCGTCCATGACCCTGACGCTAGGCGATGTCGGCTGCGCTTGCACGCGAGGCTTGAGCGTTGCGTCGATGCAACGTTGGGCCTATCTGCACACGCTCACACGCAGAACGTCATGGATGGCGGATCCAAGAGTGCACGGATAATGTCTCAGCACCGTCATGATAGATCGTCGTCTCCTCTTCCACCACGTTCGCCACGTGTTCGTGGCGCTCTTCGTGGCGTTCGCCTTGGCCGCGGCCTTGTTCCCGGCTGTGGCCAGCGCGGCTGAGTACCCACCCGGTCTGGCCAAGAAGCTCGCTCCTCCTCACGCCCAGGATCGCGTCATCGTCGGCTACAGGCCTGGTGCGTCCAAGGCCAAGCGGGCCAAGAGCGTCAAGGCGGTCGGCGTGGCCTCCGTCGAGCGGATCTCTCCGCGTACCAAGGACACCGTCGTGGTCGAGCTCGAGCCCGGCCAGACGGTGGCGGACGCCATCGTCGAGATCAGCGCACAGCCAGGTGTGGCCTTCGTCGAGCCCGACTACCGGGTCTACCCAGCGGCGACTTCGAACGACCCGATACTCAACGGGATCCTCTGGGGCATGCACGGTGACGGCACGTCACAGCCGAACCAGTTCGGGTCCGGCGCTGGCGAGGCGTGGGCCTGGGGCTTCACCGGTTCGCAGGAGGTCTACGTCGCGGTCATCGACCAGGGTGTCCAGATCACCCACCCCGACCTGGCTCCCAATATCTGGGTCAATCCCGGTGAGATCCCTGGCAACGGCATCGATGACGACGGCAATGGCTTCACGGACGACATCAACGGCTGGGACTTCAAGAACGGGGTCCCCTCGGTCTACGAGAGCCTCGCCGATGACTGGCACGGCACTCACGTGGCCGGGACCATCGGTGCCCGCGGCGGCAACGGGATCGGTGTCGCCGGCGTCGACTGGAACGTGACCATCATTCCGGTCAAGTTCATGAACAGAGCTGGCGGCGATATCGAGGACGCCGTCAAAGCCATCGACTACGTCACCGACCTGAAGCGGCGCGGTGTGAACGTCGTCGCCACCAACAACAGCTGGGAAGGTGGGCGGGTTCAGTCAGGCACTGAATGACGCCATCGATGCGGCGGGCGACGAGGGCATCCTCTTTGTCGCGGCGGCGGGCAACGCGCCCCCGGCGGTGATCCCGTGGACATCGACGTGGACCCGGTATACCCGGCCGCCCTAGGGTGCGACAGCGGCGGCACGCGCGGGTGGGACTGCCTCATTTCAGTGGCCAACCTCACGTCCGAAGGTGCCTTGGCGTCGACCTCGAACTGGGGTCTCCAGAACGTTGATCTCGGCGCTCCCGGGAGCGGCATCTATCAGCACCTATCCCGAGTCGGGCTATGCGTACCTCAGCGGCACGAGCATGGCCGCGCCCCACGTGACCGGCGCCATCGCTCTGTGCGCGAGCATCGACCCGTCATTGACCGCGAGCCAGATTCGGAGCCGCATCATGGCCTCGTCAACACCCACGGACTCGATGGCTGGTGGGACGGTCTCGGGTGGCCGCTTGGACATCGGCGCTTTGGTGGCGCGGTGCGGTCGCACCGTGCCCCCGATTGTCGGCCTCAACGCTGCCGCTGCAGACCAGGCGATCACCAACGCCGACCTCCCGAAGGGCTCGGTCGACCCCCAGTACAGCCGCACCGTCCCGATCGGCGAAGTCATCAGCCAAGATCCGGCCGCGAGCATCCCCGTGGCTCCAGGCTCTGCGGTCGATTACGTGGTCTCGCTGGGACCGATCGCCGCACCGGGCATCGTCGGTGAGGATAAGACCGTCGCGGCCGACGCGATCACCGCCGCGGGTTTGACCGGTGTGCCGTCCACCGCCTACGACGACGACGTGGCCGCCGATCTCGTCATCAGTCAGGACCCAGATCCAGGCACCAACCTCGGTTCCGGGGACTCGCTGTCCTACGTGGTCAGCATGGGTAAGGCGCCGGTCGATGTTCCTATGCTCGTCGGCCTCACGGCCGCTGCTGCCGACCAGGCGATCACCAACGCCGGTCTCACGAAGGGCAGCGTCGGCTCCGACTACAGCGCCACGATCCCCGCGGGCCACGTCATCCGCCAGGCTCCTGCGGCCGGTACGCCCGCCGCACTTGGTACGCCCGTCGGCTACGACCTCAGCTTCGGTGTCGCGCCGGTGGTCACGCCTGCGCTCGTCGTGGTCGATGAACGGTCACTCTGGTTCGTACGACGCGGCGCCGGTTGGAAGCGAGCTGTCGGCGGCTACAAGAACCACCACCTGTGGGCTCCGACACGAGCACGTTCCGCCTCGCGGAGCGGCAGGTGGAGACCAGTCCTCCCGGCCGCGGGCGACTACCGCATCGAGGTGAAGATCCCTCCGCGCCACGCCACGACACGCAAGGCCATCTACAAGGTTCGCACCACCTCTGGCTGGGTCAAACGCGTCCGTGACCAACGCAAGTCACGGGGACGCTGGATCAGCCTCGGCGTTCACCGTCTCACGACCAGACCGGTCGTCCTGCTGACCGACAGGACGGGTGAACGCGCGTCACTCCGTCGCCGCATCGGTTTCGACGCTGTGAGGTTCGTCCCGCTCGTTCCCGGCGCGGCTTCGACCGCCGTGCTGATCCCGTCGTCTGATGGTGGGCCTGTTGATGGGGCATCCGTGGAGCCGGCCGTGCAGCCCAGCCCGATGCCGACACCGCGCGCCGTCCGACGCCGACCGACGATCCTGCCGCACAGCCAGCCATCGATTCCGAGGCCACGACCGAGCCGGCCGTGGAGGCCACGACACCGGCGACGAGTCCACCGGCTGCTGCGACGCCATCGACCGAGTCCGAGGCGGTGCCCGAGACGAACCAGGCTGAGCCTGTCCCGCCTGAGCCCGAGCCGACGGTCGCCGCAACCCGGGCGTCCGAGCCTGCGCAGCCCGACACGAGCCAAGCCGAGCCTGCTGCCGAGCGCACGCCCAAGCCTGAGCCGCACGCCAAGCCCGAGCCCAAGCCTGAGACGCGGCCATCCGGGCAGGTCAATCAATCGGTGGCGCCGCCCAAGGAACCCGTGGTCGAGCAGGACTCGAAGCCCGCCGGCCGTTCCACGCCGACGGACGTACGACCAAAGCCGGCCAGGAAGCAGCCAGACCCGCCGGTGTCGCGGTCCGAGGCGATGGAGACGCCACCGAAGCCGGCCGGATCCTCCAAGGCACCCGCCGACACGACCACACCGTCGCGCCCCGAACTGGTCCTTGTCATCGACCCAGAGCGTCTCGTGCTCACGGTCGGCGAGACCAGGCCCATCGTGGCCTATGCCTGCCCCAAGGGTGCCGCCGATCCAGGGGCTGACGAGAAGTACGGCACCGCTGACGACGGCTGCGGCACCAGGGAGAACGTCGAGTGGTCCCTGAAGGACCCTGACGTGGCCGACATCGTCGAAGCGGAGGGCAAGCGAACACGACTATCCGCGACGCGGGCCATCGCGGCGACCAAGGTGGTCGCCAAGGCTGGTGACCTCACCGCCAAGGTGGAGCTGAAGATCAAGCCGGCGGCGACACCCGAGCCAGCACCTACGGTCGAGACTCCGGCATCACAGCCGCGTCCCGAGCCCGTCCCCGCGGCCAAGGCCGACCCCGTGGCCAAGGCCGACCCGCGACCCCGCGCGGATCGGCCAGCCAAACCTGAAACGCGACCCAAGCCCGGAGACTCGGGCGAGGCGCGACCGGATCCCGAGGCCGCTGGGCCTGCTGCGGCGCCGCCCAGCCAGGAGCCTGTCCCCCAGTTGGAAGCGGACCCGCCTCCGAGCGTGGAGCCGACACCAGAGCCAGTACCGGACGGTGGCGAGCCAGCCGGCTAGCGGTAGCCCGTCGCAGCGACCACCGAATATGGAAGAGCTCCGCGGATTTCCGCGGAGCTCACCTGATGCCCGGGTCGGTCAGCTTGCCGTCGCGGTCTCCGCTTCGTCGACCTCGATGCTGGTCAGCCGGAACGTGAACGGCTCGTCCTCCTTGGAGTCGAAGTGCAGGACCGAGCCCTCTGCCACCGATCCCTCGGCCAGCAGCGGCCAGTGCAGCTCGACCGAGTCCTTGTCGATGCCCGACTCCTCACCGATCTCGAGGTAGACGTCGGTCACACGCTCGGCGTGAGCCTCCTTGGCGTGCTCGAGCACGATCTCCAGGATCCGTTCGGTCACTCCCGCTTCATGCATGGACTGGCTCTCCTTGTGGCGACGCAGATGGCTGCGACCGCAATGCCCCGACGACCGCTGCCGCGGCGACCGGAACGGCTGCGGCGGCGACGTCGCTCAACATTTCGCCGAAGACATCGCCCCGTTCGATGACGATGCCTACGACTTCGATTTCAGTCGGCAGGTCGGCCCCCATGGCGCGACCGGCTTCGATGGCGGCCGGCAAGGGGGCGTCATGCGTCGAGTCGAGATGACTCGCGACACGAGTCTCCACAGCCGACAATGGCCTGCACCAGACATTGCCTGGCACATCGTCGGGGTCGATGATGGCATCGACGATGATGGCACGCCGATACCCCACCAGGAGCTCCATCAGGCTGACGCCACCGACACAGGCCTGCTGCAGACTGGCCTCGTCATGATCGAGCTCGTCGAGCTCGTCGATGACGCGCCAGCCCACTCCGTCGTCGCCCAGGATCGGATTGCCGAGTCCCACCACGAGCGTGTCGCCAGGTTCGGCGAGACGCAGGCCGTAGGGCTCGGACAGGCTAGTCACGCCGCAGCTCTTCGAGGGCCACGCCGTCCTTGTCGCGGATGGTGACGACCATAGGCATCTGACCCGGCATCGTGTGCGTAGCGCACCCGAAACAGGGATCGTAGGCCCGGAAGCCCATCTCGATGCGATCGAGCAGGCCGTCGGTGACCACGGTGCCACTGGAGATGAGACTGCGAGCGGCTTTGTCCACGGACATCGCGATCGGCCCGTAGTTGTTGGTCGTGCCTACGATGAGGTTGACGCGGGTGATGATGCCGTTGTCATCGGTCCAATAGTGGTGGGTGAGCGTTCCTCGTGGCGCCTCGACCGTGCCCACGCCCTCGGTCGGCGTCTCGGTCGGTACGGCACGCACGTCCTTCGAGGTGATCTCCGGGTCGTTCACCAGCTCCTGTACCGTCTCGGCTGCCTGCATCAACTCGATAAGGCGCGCCCAGTGCGTGGCGCCACGGCTGTGCACCGGCGTGCCGTCAGGTGAGAGCGTGGCGAAGTATTGCTCATAGGCCGCCTGGGCCTTGGGTGTGGCCATGCCCGACGCGACGTTCAGCCGACCCAGCGGTGCGACCGTGTAGATGCCGGAGTCCTTGCCGTCGACGAGGCCCTTCCAGCCGACCTTCTTGAGGTACGGGAACTTGAGGAATGTCCATGGCTCGACCTTCTCGGAGATCCAGTCGCGGTAGTCCTTGGGCTCGTACACCCCGTGAACCTCGCCGTCGGGCGCGACGACCTTGATCCGGCCGTCGTAGAAGGTGACCTTCTCATTCTCATCAACGAGGCCGCTGTAGTAGGTCTCGTGCGTATAGAGATCGCCCTTGACGATCTCCTCGATGGCTTCGTCCTCGAGCATCGAGGCGAAGAGATCGAGGCTGAAGCTGGCGAACTCGACCATGGCGTCGCCGAGGGCCTTGATCTCGTCTCGCTCTTCGTCGCTGATCGCCTTGGTCATGCCGCCCGGCACGCCCGTGCATGGGTGGATGCGTCGGCCGCCGATGATCTCGATGACGCGGTGGCCGGCCTTGCGAGCGTCGATGACCTTGCCGCCCACCTCGGCCCCGACCTTCTTGACCACGCCGAGGATGTTGCGCTCGGCCTTGGGGGCATCGGGTCCCATGATCAGGTCTGGCCCGCTGAGCACGTAGAAGTGCGTGGCGTGGTCGGTGACGTAGAACGCGTTGTAGAGCAGTTCGCGCAGCATGCGCCCAGCCCGCGGCGGGGTCACGCCGTAGACCGCGTCGGCTGCCTTGGCCGCGGCCATGTGATGGGCCTCCGGACAGACGCCGCAGATGCGGTTGGTCAGCGCCGGCATGTCCTCCACCGGCCGGCCCACGCAGAACGACTCGAAGCCACGCAGCTCGGGAATCTGGAAGTAGGTGTGCTCGACGTCACCGGCATCGTCGAGGAGGATCTCGATCTTGCCGTGACCCTCCAGGCGCGTGACGGGATCGATGGTGATGCGTGTCATGAGCGGCCCCCGTGAAGCAGCGAGGCTGCCAGGCTGAAGCGATAGAACTGGCCGACCGTGTCCGGCAGGCCCGCGAGCACACGTTCGATGTCCTCTGGCTCGCTGGCTTCCACCACCGAGGCGTAGGCACTGAGCAGACGCGCGCCGAAGTCGGCCACGCCCTGGGTCGCGCCGTAGCAACCGATGCAGGGTGCTCCTGCGGCCGGACACTTGGCACCACAACCGTCCCGTGCCGCCGGTCCACAGCAGGGCAGGCCCTGCTCGAGCAGGCAGAGGGTCGGGTCTACCTCGGCCAGGTTCTGGATGCGCTTGAACTCGGTGATGGTCTTGATGCCGCGCTCACGCGTGCACTCGTCACAGACCGTCGAGTTGCCGGCGCCAAGCACTGCCCCCTTGGGTGGCAACGGTCCGGTGCCGTCGAGGGCTGCGGTGACGGCGCCGAGCACCTCCGCGATACGCTCCGTCTCGGGTGGGCAACCCGGTACCGAGTAGTCCACGTCGACGACTTGGCTCAGCGTCTGAAGCCGTACCTGGAGGGTCGGCAGCTCGAGCTCGCCGTAGGGTGATTCCCACGGTCCGTTCGGCGTGCCTTCGCCGTTGACGTCGTTGAGCTCGGGGTCGAAGGCGGCCGCGAAGACCGCCTCGATCCCGCGCTGATTGGCGAGACCGGGGATGCAACCCTCGGAGGCACAGGACCCGAAGGCCACCAGCACCTTCGACTTGGCCCGCAACAGGTGCGCCATCTCGGCGTCTTCGTCCGTGCGGATGCCGCCGTCGAAGAGGCAGACATCGATCTCGTCGTCCTCCATGGCGCGCACGTCCGCGCGCTTGGCATCCATGGCCGCCGGCCAGAAGACCGGCTCCCAGCGCTCGGTGAACTCGATGAGCTTCATGCCCAGGTTGAGCACGGCCACGTCGCAGCCGCCGCAGGCGGATGCCCAGTACATGGCCAGCTTGTAGCGGGGCTTGACCTCGGCTTCGGCCGCGGCCACGGCTTCGACGGTCATGCCTCCACCTCCTCAGGCTGGAACGCTGCCGCTGGGGCCGCAGGCCTCGACTCCAGCGCGACTCGGATCTCGGGCGGGATGGGGCCCAGGGCCTTGACCTCTCCGACGATGCGGGCCATCTCATCGGCGAACCGTT
Organism: uncultured Chloroflexia bacterium; assembly: GCA_963731995.1. Classification (GTDB taxonomy): domain Bacteria; phylum Chloroflexota; class Limnocylindria; order Limnocylindrales; family CSP1-4; genus JAFMJV01. The sequence continues at coordinate 310,666 of CAVSXV010000009.1, read as the reverse complement.
GACCCTCGGCAGCACTTGCGTAGAAGCGCTGCAGGCGAGCCGGTTCGATGCCCAGGTCGGACAGCATCCGGCGCAGGAAGATGAAGCGCCTCAGCGCCTTCACCGACTGGATGCGGTAGTGGCAATCCTCCGGCCAGCAGCCGGTCATGATCACCGCGTCGGCACCCTTGGCGAAGCCCTCGAGGATGAACTCGGGCTCCATCCGTCCGGAGCACATCAGGCGGATGAGCCGGACGTTGTGCGGGTACTTGGTGCGGGCCGTGCCCGCGAGATCTGCCGCTCGGTAGCTGCACCAGTTGCAGGTGAAGCCGAGGACCAGCGGCTCGAACGGCTCGGTCGCGACGGCCATGGCTGTCGTCTCGGGAGTGGTCGCAGGTGCGGTCATGCTGTCACTCCCACGGCTTCGTCGGCTTGAACGCCGGCTGCCACCCCGCTGACCGGGTTGGACATGAGCCCATCGATCTGGGCCAGGATCTGCTCGTGGCTGAAGCCGCTGCCGGAGATGGCCGCGGCAGGACAGGCGGCCACGCATACGCCACAGCCCTGGCAGAGCTTGGGATTGATCTCGGTGACCATCGCGCCCTCGTCGAAGGTGATAGCGCTGTAGGGGCAGAGGTCGTTGCAGATGCGGCACCCCGAGCAGCGCTCGGCGTCGACCGTGGCGCGGTACGGCTCCATCGCGATCTCACCCTGGGCGATACGGCTCAGGATGGTGGCCGCGGCGGCCGCGCCGTTGGAGACGCTGGTGGGAATGTCGCGTGGGCCCAGCGTGGCGCCGGCAGCGAAGACCCCGTCGGTCATGGTGGCCACCGGGGCCAGCTTGGCGTGGCGCTCGATGATGAAGCCGTTGGAGCTGCAGCCGACGCCGAACATGCGGGCCACCTCGGTGGCGTCCGGCTGTGGCTCCAGGCCGGTAGAGAGGATGACCATGTCGGCCGGGATCCGGCGCTTGATGCCCGCGAGCGTGTCCTCGACCTGCACCATGAGGCGACCTTCGCAGCTGGCCTCCTCCGGGTAGCTCAAGGAGTCCGTCACCTCCGCGACTCGTCCACGGATGAACTGCGTGCCCTCGTCCTGGATACGGTTGTAGAACTCGTCGTAGCCCTTGCCTGGCGTGCGCATGTCGATGTAGCACTCGTATACGTCGGCGTTCGTGTGTTCCTTCACGAGGTGCGCGAACTTGAGCGACTGCATGCAGCAGATGGCCGAGCAGTACTCGTTGGTGTTCTTGTCACGTGAGCCGACGCAGTGGACGATGACCACCGAACGGGGTTCGGTCACCCCGTCGCGCAGGACGATCTTGCCGCCGGTAGGACCGGCCGCGTTGCTCATGCGTTCGAACTCCATCGAGGTGAAGACGTTCTGCAGTCGGCCGTAGCCGAATGACTCGATGCGGCGGGCGTCGAATGGCGCGAAGCCGGTAGCCAGCAGGATGTTGCCCACATTGAGCTCGACGTATTCGTCGGTCTGTGTGAAGTCGATGCAGTCGACCGGGCAGAACTTCTCGCAGGCCTTGCAGGTGCCCTTGGCGAAGTAGGTACAGTTCTCCGGCGTCAGCACCGGATACTTGGGCACCGCCTGCGGGAACGGCGTGTAGATGGCCTTGCGGTAGCCGATGCCCGACTCGAAGCCGGTGTCGATGACCTGCACGGGGCACTTCTCGACACAGATGCCACAGCCGGTGCAATCGGCTTCGACCACGTAGCGTGGCTTGTGCTTGACCTTGATCTTGAAGTCACCCACGGAGCCCGAGACGTCGACGACCTCGCTCCAGGTGTGCAGCGTGATGTTGGGGTGGGCGCCCGCGTCGACCATCTTGGGGGTCAGGATGCAGGCCGCGCAGTCGAGCGTCGGGAAGGTCTTGTCGTACTGGGCCATGTGGCCGCCGATGGACGGCTCGCGCTCCACGATGTGGACGGGATAGCCGGCATCAGCGATCTCGAGAGCCGCGGTGATTCCGGCGATGCCGCCCCCGACGATGAGGGTGGCGCTGTTGACCGGCGCGATGAGCGGCTCCAGGGGAACCTGCTCGGCTACGCGATAGACGCCACCGGCGATGACGGCCTTGGCCTTCTCGGTGGCCTTGGCCTTGTCGGTGTGGACCCACGAGACCTGCTCGCGGATCGATACCAGCTCGGTGAGGTACGGATTCAGGCCGGCATTGGCGCTCGCTTCTCGGAAGGTCTTCTCGTGCATGTGCGGCGAGCATGCACCCACCACCACACGCTCGAGCCCGTATTCCTTGATGTCGTTCTCGATGAGCTCCTGGCCCAGGCTTGAGCACATGAAGGGGTAGTCGCGCGAGACGACCACGCCCTTGTCACCCAACTCCTCGAGGGCCCAATCGCGCACCTCTTCGACGTCGACCACGGCGGCGATGTTGGTGCCGCAGTGGCACACATACACGCCGGTCCTGGGGGCGGTCATCGCAGCTCCTCCTCGTCCGCTCGCGGCTGCGGACCTGGCAGCGTCGGGTCGCCCCGGCGCCGCCGCTGGGGCCTGGCCGCCGCGGCCTGCGCGGCCTCCTCTTCTTCGGTCATGGGGGCCTCGATACCGATATGGCTGAGGGCTGGGCGAGCGGAGATGATCTCGCGACCGAAGCCCAGCCTCTTGGCCGGCATACCGAAGGCCAGGCCCATCAACTGTGTGAAGAACAGGATGGGCATGTGGTGGTCCTCACGATAGTGACGGTTCATCTCCCGCTGGTAGAAGTCGACGTTCATCTGACACATCGGGCACACCGTCACCAGCGCATCGGCCCCGACCCGCTCGGCCTCCACGATCAATCGCCGGATGAGCTCGAGGCCCGTCTCCGGATTGATCTGGGTCATGTGGCCGCCACAGCAGTCGGTACGGCGCGAGTAGTCCACGACGTCCGCTCCGAGACGCAGCAGGAGCTGGTCAAGCGCGTGCGGGTGCTCGTGGTGCTGCCAACGATCGTCGTAGTCGGGCCGCGAGACGAGGCAGCCCATGTAGGGCGCCAGCTTCAGTCCCGCGAGTGGGCGTGTGACGTGCTGGTAGATCTCATCGAGGCCCACGTCATCGATCATGATCTCGAGCAGGTGCCTGACCTTGACCGAGCCTGGCGTGTAGCTCATGCCGTCCGCGCCGAGCGCATCGTTGACGTCCGCCGCGAGCTCCGCTGACTCACGCACATAGGCATCGGTGCGCGCGAGGTTCACATAGCAGGCGCTGCACGGCGCGACCAGCGTGTCGGTGCCGTTCTTCTGTCGCTCAGCGAGAGCCAGATTGCGTCCCACGAGGGCCTGCGAGCGCATGGGACTGACGCCCATGTACTCGGTCGCACCGCAGCAGTTCCAGTCGTCCAGCTCGGCGAGCCCGATCTCGAGCTCGGGCAGCACCGCCGCGATGGAGTCGTGATATGCCTTCCCGGTGCCGTCCATGGAGCAGCCCGGGTAGTAGAGGTACTCGGTGGCCATCAGTGTGTCCCCCCACCCGCCGGCTGCTTGAAGACCGCGCGCTGTCTGGCCTGCTCGATCTCGGTGGCGCGGTCCAGGATGGCGTTGAGCCCGTCGACGCCCTTGATCTGGTGCGGCCGGAAGCCCATGCGTCCCTTGGTCACCATGCCGATGCCCGACGTGGTCATGCCCGGCAGTCGAGTCACGTAGTGACGCAGGTAGTGCTTGGCCACGAGGCCGACCTCGAAGCTGCGGCCGTACTTGTGGATGTAGTCGACGAAGGTGCGCGAGAAGTCGGGCGCCACGTGGCTGGGCACGCGGTGCTCCTGTGTAGCCTTGGCCTTGAGCGCATACATCACGTCGGGGATGTGGATCTGCTGCGGGCAGCGGACCGCGCAGAGGTAGCAGCTGACGCACATCCAGGGCGTATTGCTGTCCAGCACCTTGTCCCGCGCACCGGCGCGGACAAGCGCGAAGATCTGCCGTGGCGTGTGGTCCATGTCCGCGTACGACGGGCACGACCCTCCGCAGGTCCCGCATTGGATACAAGCCTCGAGACGGGAGTCAGCCGGGATCATGGCGATGACTTCCTCTTGGAACGTTGCCGCTCGCTTGCCCCCGATGGGAGCCGGCGGTGGCGGAACAGCAGCCTTTGGCATCACTACGCCTCGTTTATGCTCAAACGCCCGCGGACCGCGCGTGAGCACGGGTTCCGAGGGCGATATTCGGACGGCTATGTGTTCAGACATGGCCCACGACTCGGGTCGTCGGGTTGCCGGGGGGAAGCCTCCGGTGGCTCGAGCTATTCGGTTAGTGCCAGCGTCTTCCTGCCGGGATGCGTCATACAGGGCCGAGCGGCCCGTGTCGGACGGGCCTAGTGCACACCTATTCAGACAGTGCGTCCATGCGTGATTCGGCTCACCGACCGCCGGCCTGACACGGAATGGTCCGAGAGCTGCGAGCCCGACGCACTGTTCGGGCTCGATGGCATCGCTGTCGCGGTGACGGCGACATCTATGCAGCGCTGGTGATGCAGAACCAGCTGGTTCGCATCGATCCCGGATCGGGGCGCATCGAGGTCCTGGCCGCCGCCGAGGACGGACTGCACAACCCGGCCAGCCTCGCGTTCGGCTCGGGTGAACGTGACAGCCTCTACCTCACGAACTTCGCACTCCTGCCCCCGGCCCCGGACGCTGCGCTTGGCCCGGCGATCCTCGCCTTGCCCTGACCGGCGATCGCCGGCTCCGGTCGGCTCGGGCAGGTACGCTCGGGCCATGTCCGAACCACTGCTCGATGCACGCGGCCTCTCCAAGACGTACCGGAGCGGCCGCGGCTCGGGTCGGCGTGAGGTCCGCGCCGTCCAGGACGTCGATCTCATGATCGAGCCCGGCCAGACGCATGGCCTGGTGGGAGAGTCGGGCTCGGGCAAGTCGACGAGCGGGCGCATCCTGCTGCGGCTCATCGAGCCGGATGCCGGATCTGCCACGTTCCGTGGCCAGGACCTCTTCGCGCTCAAGGGAGCTGAGCTGCGCAAGATGCGCCGCCACATGCAGCTCATCTACCAGGACCCGTTCTCCTCGGTCGACCCGCGCTTCCGGGCGCGCGACGTCGTGGCTGAGCCATGGGTCATCCACGGCCTCTACGACCGCAAGGAACGCGACCGCCGTGCCGATGGCCTGCTCGAACGCGTCGGCATCGACCCGGGCCTCGGCGACCACCGACCACCGTCGTTCTCCGGCGGGCAGCTGCAGCGCATCGGTATCGCCCGGGCCCTCGCCCTCGAGCCGGACCTCATCATCTGCGACGAGCCGGTGTCGGCCCTCGATGTCTCGGTCCAGGGCCAGATCCTCAACCTGCTCATGGACCTGCAGGCTGAGCTCGGCCTCTCGTACCTCTTCATCGCCCATGACCTCGCGGTCGTACGGCACATCAGCGACCGGGTCTCGGTCATGCGGGAAGGCCGGATCGTGGAGAGCGGCAGCCGTGAGCAGATCTTCGAGCAGCCGCAGCACGAATACACGCGGGCGCTGCTGGCCGCGATGGGCGAGCGGCCGGACGAACCACTGCTCCGCTAGGTGTTGCGGCGGACGCGCGGGTCGATGGCGATGACGGCCACGTCAGCGATGAGGTTGACCAGGGCCACGAGCAGACCGGCGATGATGCCGATGCCCACGATGAGCGCGGTATCGAGGCGCTTGAGCCCGAGCAGCAGATCGGCCCCCAGGCCCGGCATCGAGAAGGCTACCTCCACGACGGCCACGCTGGAGAAGAGCCCCGCGAAGTCGAGCGCCAGGATCGACAGCAGCGGCAGCAGCGCGTTGGGCAACAGGTGCCGCCAGCGCACCGACCAGGCCGTCTCCCCAAGCGCTTCGCTGAAAGCGATGTAGGGCTGGCTCCGCTGCTCGAGTAGGGATGTACGCAACAGGCGTGCCAGCACGAGTCCGAAGGGCACCCCCAGCGTCAGCACCGGCAGCACGTAGGCAGCCGGAGAGCCGGCACCGCCGAGCGGGAAGATCCGAAGGCGGAAGGCGAAGACGTAGATCAACAGCAGGCCCACGAGGAAGGCCGGGATCGCTGCGGTGAAGCCCGCAAGGATCACCAGCAGCCGGTCCGCGAGCCCGCCGCGGCTCACGACCCACAGCGCCAGCGGGACCGCGATGAGCACCTCCACGATGAAGGCGAGGCCCGTGAGTAGCAGCGTGGTCGGCAGCGAGCGCAGCAGCGTGTCGCTGACCGGCTCCGCCTTGGCGAAGCTGTAGCCGAGGTCACCCTGGGCCATGCGCAGCAGCGAATCGACGTAGCGCACCGGCAGCGGGTCGTCGAAGCCGTAGGCCTCGCGGATGGCTGCCAGTGACTCCACGGAGGCGCCGGGGCCGGCCAGCTGGCGGGCGGGATCGCCGGGGATGATCTCCACCAGCAGGAACCCGGCTGTGGCCACGATCCAGACCGTGATCAGGGCCGCTCCAAGCCGGCGCGCGATGTACCAGCCCATCAGCGCTCCTCGGTCCGGGTCCGCAGCGATTCACCCACGAGGTTGGCAGCCATCACCAGCACGACCAGGAAGACCGCGGGGATGATGATCAGGGCAGGGTTGCTGCGGTAGTAGATGAGGTGCTGGCCCAGCATCGAACCGATCGAAGCGCTCGGCTCCTGTACGCCCGCCCCGAGGAAGCCCAGCGCCGACTCGAAGAGCACGGCCCAGCCGACCGAGAGCGCGGCGTAGGCGCCGACCACCGGCACCAGGTGCGGCAGGATGTGGCGGCTCAGCACGATCCAGGCGCCGCCGCCCATGACGCGCGCCGCCTCGACGTACTCACGTTCCCGCAGCACGACCGCCTGCCCGTAGGTGACGCGCGCGATCGGTGCCCAGAAGACCGCGGCGAGCCCCACGGTGAGCGAGAGCGTGCCGCGTCCGAGGACCGTCGAGATGGCGGCTGCCAGCAACAAGCCGGGGATCGCGAGGCCGAGGTCCGTGAAGCGCATCAGCACCGAGCCCGCGAAGCGTTTCGTGTTAGCCGCCGCCAGGCCCACCGCGACACCGGCGATCGTGGCGATGGCCACCGCTGACAGTGCCGTCAGCATCGTGAGGGCGCCGGCGTAGACGGTGCGTGCAAGCATGTCGCGACCGCGCGGATCGGTGCCCAGGGGATAGCCCACGCTGCCCACCGGCAGCGGTTCCCCGAGCTCGGTCAGGCCCTCGATCGACTCGAAGGTGGGATCGACCGGCGAAAGCAAGGGGTAGAGGACGACCAGCGCCACGAGCGCGAGCAGCAAACCGACCCCGATCCACAGGCCCCAGGCATGAGGTTCCGCCGCTCGCGTGGGGACTGGCGCAGGCCCGATCACCGCGTGGTACCCAGCGGGTAGTGGCAGGCGACGCCTTCGTCCGCCGGCCAGTCGTATCGTGGCTCGACGCTGCGGCAGCGTTCATCCGCGAACTCGCAGCGCGGTGCGAAGGCGCACGGCTCGAACGAGCCCGGGAGCCTCGGCGGCTGGCCCTCGATGACCATCAGCCGCTGGCCAGGACTGACCGTGCGCACCGACGACTCGAGCAGCGCCGCCGGGTATGGATGCCGGGGTGCCCGCAGCAGACGCGCGGCCGGACCGAACTCCACGATGCGGCCGGCGTACATGGCGGCGATGCGATCGGCCATCCGCTCCAGCAGGTGCAGGTCGTGGGTGATGACGATCATGCTCGTGCCCAGCTCCCGCACGAGCGGCACGAATGACTCGATGACCTGGACCTGCACCAGCGCGTCGAGTGCGGTGGTGGGCTCATCCGCGACGAGCAGCTCGGGCTCGCAGGAGAGCGCGGCGGCGATGGTAGCGCGCTGTAGCAGGCCTCCTGAGAGCTCGTGTGGGTAGCGGCCCATGACAGGCTCGGGCTCGGACACGCCCAGGCGGACCAGCAGGTCGGCCACGCGCTGGTCGGCCTCGCCCGAGGACAGCCCACGGTGCAGTTCGAGCGGCCGGCGTACCTGTGGCCCGACACGCCGGAGCGGGTCCAGCGAGCGGAATGGGTCCTGCGGCACGAAGCCGATGCGAGTCCCGCGCAGGCCGGGCGTGCCATCGAAGCCGGGACCGCCGATGCGCTCGCCGTCGAGCCGGATCTCCCCGGCCGTGATCTTGCGTGTCCGGCCCAGCAGCCCGAGGACGGCGAGGCCAAGCGTGGACTTGCCGCAGCCGGACTCGCCGACCACGCCGACGACGCTGCCACGTGGCACCGCCAAGTCGACCCCGCGCAGGATATCGCCACTCGAGGCGGAGACCCGCAGGCCCTCGACCGTGAGGGTCGGCGGCTCGGTCATCGGGGGCGTGGTGACGCCCCCATCGGGATCAGGCGTCGGCTTTCACCCAGGCCCGCTTCCAGTCGAACGGTGCGTAGGTCGCGAGTGTGGGGATGTCGCCAACGCGCTCACCGAAGACCGATGGCGGTGTGACCTCCATCACCGGCACGCCGGCGACCTCGTCGATGAGGCGCTGCTGCACCTCCTGCAGGGCGGCATCGCGTTCGGGTCCGAAGTCCATCGATTCGGTGGCGAAGAAGGCCTCGTCGATAGACGGATCGCAGAAGCGCGAGATGTTGAGGACATCGATCATGTCGCAGATGAAGTTGGTGGAGATGAAGTCCTGGGCGTCGGGGTAGTCCGCACTCCAGTACGTCGACGAGATGTCGAACGCGGCGGGGTCGTAGATGGCGTTGTAGAACTCCGTCTTCTGCAACCCGATGAGCTCGACCGTGAAGCCCACCGCCTCCAGGTCTTGGGTCAGGGCGGTGGCGTTCTGGGTCGTGTACGGGTCGGTCACGTCGTAGACGATCTTGACCGGTGTGCCGTCGTAGCCGGCCGATACCAGCAGGGCCGCCGCGGCCTCAGGGTCGTAGGCATAGGTGACGGTGCCCTCAGGGTCGGACTGCACCGAGGTCGAGCTGATGAGCTGGTTCCAGGGCTTGGCCAGTCCGCCGAAGCGCACCGTGAAGTCGGTGGTCATCGCCTGTGCCACCGCCTGTCGCAGCTGCTTGTCGGCAAAGATCCCGTCGTTGTTGAGCGCCAGGTAGAAGATGCGCGGGCCGACCGAATCAACGAGCGTGATGCCCGCTGTCTCGCGCAGCTCGCGAAGCGACTGTGGCGAGAGCGCGAACTGGTCGAAGACTCCGTCGGTCTCGCCCGCCTCGAGGCGGAGCTTCTGGGTGTTCTCATCCACACCGAGATCGACGTAGATCTCATCGAGGTAGGGCAGGTCGGGGTCGACGTAGCCGGGGTTGCGCACGATGGTGATGTCCGAGCCCTTGTTCCACTCCTGCACGTAGAAGGGCCCGGCGCCGACAGGGCTGTTCCCGAAGTCCTCACCGCGCTCCTCCACCGCTTCCTGGGGCACGGGCCAGCTGGTGGCGATGGTCAGGCCCAGCAGGAAGGTGGTGGTCGGCTGCTCGAGGGTCACCTCGAGCGTGTGGTCGTCGATCACCTTGAGGCCCTCGACGGCGTCCGCGACACCGGCGTTGAAGGCGGCAGCGCCCTTGATGGGCAAGAGGTACCCGCTGCCCCACGAGGCTGCGGGAGCTCCGGTCGGGCTGGGGTCGAGCGCGCGCTCGATGCCGTAGGCGACATCGGCTGCGGTCACCTCGCGCGGCTCGAAATCCGGGCCGGCGAACATCGCACCCGGCCTGATGGTGAAGGTATAGACGAGCCCGTCGTCGGAGATCGCGGGCATCCCGTCAGCCAGGCCGGCTTCCAGCTCACCATCGGGGTTGAAGTGGTAGAGGCCCTCATATAGTGCGCCGGCGGCCATGTTGTAGTCGAGATCGAGGACCTGGCTGTTGTCCAGCGTGGTCAGGTCGTTGGCCGCCACGAGCTCGAGTCGTCCCCCCTGGTCGGGTTCGCCCTCGGCGGCAGCGACGGCTCCGGCCGAGGCCATGACGGCTGCCAGCAACACGCCCAGCAGTAGCGTTGGGAGCACCTTCTTCACATCGAACCTCTATGTGCGGATGGCCGTATCGAGTCTACGTGCGTGAGGCAGACAGCGGCAAGGTGTTCCGATGGCCCGGACACCCGTATCCTGAGAGTATGGACACCCGAGCGGCTGCCGACCACGCAGCCGCCATCATCTGCGATCGTGCCGCCCGCACCCCGTCGGTCGGTCTCATCTGTGGCACCGGCTTCGCACCCTGCACCGACGTGCTCAGCGATCGCGTGACCATCCCCTTCACGGAACTGGGCTTTCGGCCCAGTGCTATCCCGGACCACGTCAACGAGGTCGATGTGGGCGAACTCGGTGGCGTCACGGTGGCCGCCATCAAGGCCAAGGTGCTGCCCTGTGATGCCGCCACCTGGCAGGAGAGTGGGCTGCCGGCGCGGACGTTGGCACGGGCCGGGTGTAGCACGTTGCTCTACTCGGCCAACTCAGGCTCGATGCGCCAGGACGTGGCGCCCGGCTCGTTCCTGGCCTTCACCGACCACATCAACTTCAGCGGCTTCAACCCACTCTCGACGGAGCGGGAAGGGCTGGGCTGGGAGACGCCATACCTCTCGATGGCGGAGCTGTATGAGGCCACGCTGACCGAGCAGGTGGTGGCTGCGGTCGAAGCCACGGGCGTCTCATTCCCGAGCGGCGTCGCAGGCTACTGGACAGGCCCCAGCTTCGAGACCCCTGCTGAGATCCGACTGGCCCAGATGGCCGGTTGCTCCGTCTCCTCGAACTCGTTCCTGCCCGAGGTCATGGCTGGCTACCATGCCGGCCTGAAGGTGGTGGCCTTCACCTTCATCTCGACCATGTCGGCCGGTATCGGACCGCCGATCGACCTTGGCCCCGTGCTCGAGCTGACCCGCAGGGCCCACGCTGACTACCGCACGATCCTGCGAGCGGCGATCCCCGTGCTGGCGGCCTTCGGTTCAAGGCCGCATGACCGAGACGCCCTCGAGTGAGGTAGGGATGCACGTCCGGCTCGTCGTCACCATCGCCCTGGCCCTGGCTCTGCTGGGCACGCTCTTCAACCTGCCGCAGCGCACGGTCGAGGCCGCGCCCGACAAGCCCGACATCGTGCTCTTCTACCTCGACGACAATGCGCCGTACCCGGCCCGCTTGTGGGATGACCCCGGTCGCACCCCCAACCTCGCTCGCTTCGCAAGGGCCGGCATGGAGTTCCGCAATGCGGTGGCTGTGACACCCCAGTGCGGTCCCGCTCGAGCAGCGCTGCTGACCGGTCAGTACGGCCACAACAACGGGGTCACCTACAACAACATGCGGGCCTACGATCAGCGCGGCACGCTCTCCCCCAGGCTGCGCTCGGTCGGCTACAAGACGGTCTTCGTGGGCAAGTACCACAACCTCCTTCGAGAGTGGTACCCGAGGCGTCCGCGGATGAGGTCCCTCGCGAACGGCTGGAGCCAGCTCGACGTCATCTGGGAGAACCAGGGCCGCTTCTATGAGTGGCGCCAGTATCGCAAGGGCGGCAACGGCTACTTCGGCTCCGCCGATACCGATCACTCCTCGTATCAGGCCGCGCGCAAGGCCGTCCAGCACATCCGCTCGACGAAGAAGGGCAAGCGCCTGTTCCTGACCGTGTCGTTGTATGACGGGCACGACCCGCTCGAGCCCATGCGGCGCTTCGAAGGAGACCCAAGGTGTGCCGACGTGGGCGGCTGGAGCGGCCCGGCGTACGACGAAGCCGACGTCTCGGACAAGCCGGCCTACGTTCGAGCACATCCGCGCCTGGACACGACCGCCTACGACCTGCGGGATCGCTGCGAGTCACTGCTGACCTCGGACTGGGTCGTGGGCCAGGTACGCAAGGCACTCAAGGAGACCGGCCGCCTGGGCGATACCCTGCAGATCCTCACCGCCGACAACGGCTTCCTCCTGGGCGACCACCGCCTCGTGGGGAAGCTCACGCCCTACTCGACGTCCGTTCCGCTCTACATGCGTTGGCCCAGGGTGCTCGGGGGCCGCAAGAAGGTGGTGCCAGAGCCGGTGGGCAACATCGACCTCGCACCGACCATCTGCGCGTTAGCTGGGTGCACGATGCCCAACGCCGACGGCCGCAGCCTGGTGCCGCTCATCAAGGGCCAGCGCAAGAAGGTCGGGCGCAAGTTCATCTTCACCGAGATGCTGCATGCGGGGGTCTTCTACAAGCATCGGCCCACCGGCCGACCCGCCTGGGCCGGCGTCGAGTCTACGCGCGGGTACTCCGACACGCTATGGGCGTATGCCCGGTACAGCACTGGCGAAGAGGAGCTCTACAACGTCTCCCGAGACCCGCACCATCTCAGGAACCTCGCCGGCAGGCCGGCCTTCAGGAGCGTGCTCAACGACATGCGATCGTTCTGGCGCAGCGTGTGGCAGGGCGACGGCGTCGCCTGGCGCCACAAGATCAAGCCGCGCTGAGCGTCAGCCTGCAGCAGACGCGGGTTCGTCGCCGTGGATGGGGTCGGACGGTGCCCGCTCGCGCATGGCGAGGTAGATGAACGGCAGCGCCAGCGCGCTGATGCCACCCGAGACGAGATACGAGGCAGCGTAGCCCGAGACGTCGGCGACGCGACCAAGCACCGGCTGTGCGATGGCGCCGCCGGCTGAGCTCATCAACGAGTCGAACGAGAGCACGGTCGCGCGTTGCGGCGAGGGGATGAGACCGTTGAGGAAGGCCTGGCGGATGGGTCCGCTGACGGCGGCGACGAGCGCCCACATGACCAGCAGCCCGATCGCAAAGTAGAAGGCGGTCATGCCCAGCTCGTCCATGTTAAAACCGACCACCGCGATGGCCCCGAGGATGATGGACTCAAGGGCCACCGCCAGGAAGACCGCGTGGGTGCGCATGCGGAACCAGCGACGCACGATCGGCACCGATAGGCCACCCACGATCTGGGCACCGGCCACGATGGCCGCCGCGAGGCCGGCGATACTGTAGGCACTGGGGTCGCCGTAGAGCTCGAGGAGGAACGGCTGCATGGCGTAGAAGGCATAGAAGCCGACGCCGCCGGTGAAGGGCGCGGCCAGCATCATCCAGCGCACCGGGCGGTTGCGCAGGCCACCGTCGATGGAGCCGCGCGCGATGTCCTTGACAGCGTCCCTGGTGCTGATGCCGGTCTTGGGTGTGAAGCCGAGGTCCCTCATGAACCAGAAGGCGGCCAGCAGCGCGACGCCGAGCATGATCGCACGCAGCACGTAGGGCACACCGAGGTTGGTCATCTGGGCCACGATGCCGCCGAGCACCGAGCCGCCGAGCATGGCCACTCCGCCGATGGTCTGACCCCGGCCGAAGACCGTCTCGAGGTTCCCACGGAAGCCAGTGGCGCCGAGTGCGTCGACCAACCAGGCTTCGGTGGCGCCGCTGAAGAAGGTGAAGCCGAGGCCCAGCAGCATCGAGGCCAGGGCCCAGCCGATGAACGGTGCCTCGATCCCCCACATCAGCAGGTAGGCCAGGGTGGAGAGCAGGAGGGTGAACGCGCCGAGCATGAACGAGAAGCGCCGCCCGCGGGTGTCGGCCACGACACCAGTCGGCACCTCGAAGATGACCATGCCGATGCTGAAGAACGCGTTGGCGGCGAAGGCCTCGGTGTTGCTCAGGCCGGCATCGAGCAGGAAGAGCGTGTTGACGCCCCAGATGAGCGAGGCGGCGAGCGTGTTCAGCAGCGTCAGCAGGTAGTAGACGCGTTGGACGTGGGCGGCAGTATCGCCACTGGCGGGGGGACTCGTCATGGGCCGACTCACAGTACACGCCGTGTCCAGCGCCACGGGCTACGCTTGGGGGCATGCCAGACGTGGACACCATCATCGCCGAGCTGGGACTGCAGCCGCACCCCGAAGGCGGTCTCCACGCCGAGACCTGGCGCGCCGACATGCGGGCAGGCAAGCGTCCCTCAGGCACGGCCATCTACTACCTCCTGCGCGCCGGCGAGCGGTCGCACTGGCACCGCGTCGATGCAGCTGAGGCCTGCCATTTCTACGCTGGCGAGCCGCTGGCCCTCTCGATCGCCGCCGGCTCGGGCGTGGAGCCGCCGAAGCGCCATGTCCTGGGCATCGACCTCGTCGCCGGCCAGCGGCCGCAGCTGCTCGAGCCGGCGGGTGACTGGCAGTCGGCCGAGTCGCTCGGCGACTGGACGCTTGTCGGCTGCACGGTCTCCCCGGGCTTCCGCTTCGGGGGCTTCGAGCTGGCCGCCCGCGACTGGGAGCCGGGAGGGTGATCCGCGTCGTCGGGGCCAATCCGGCGATGGACCGCATCTCGACCTGGCCGCCGTTGCGCCTCGGGGCGGTGAACCGAGCGGTCACGGTCTCGGTCGTGCCCGGCGGCAAGGGCTTCAACGTCGCTCGTGCGGCAGTTCGGCTGGGTACCTCGGCCACGGCCTACGGGTTCCTCGGTGGCGAGGTCGGCGAGGCGCTCCGGAGCATGATCACCGCCGACGGCGTCATCGACCGCCACACCACCATCGAGGCCGGCACGCGCGTCTGCTTCGTGGCGGTGGAGCCGGACGCCGAGCAGACGACCGTCCTGAACGAGCCCGGCCCGCTCGTGACCGAGGCGGAGGTCGGTCGCCTGCTCGATGACATCGGTGCTGACACCGGCCCCGGGGACCTCCTGGTCATCGCCGGCAGCCTGCCCGACAGCGTGCCCGCGGGCGTGATCCGCGAGATCATCGAGCTGGCACGTGCGGCCGGTGCGCGGACGCTCGTGGACATCCACAGCGAGGCCCTGCGGGTGGCCTTTGCCAGCCGACCCTGGATGCTCAAGTGCAACCGCCGCGAGCTGCTGGCGCTGCTGGGCGCGCCAGATCCCGACGTGCCCATGGGCGTCGTGGAGCTTGCTGCCGAGATGCGCCGCATCCGCGACCACGGCATCGAGGTCGTGGTGGTGACCATGGGTGCGGAGGGCGCGCTGCTCGCAGACGCCGAGGGCGTCTTCCACGCCCTCGCACCCCGCATCAGCGAGGTCAACCCGACCGGCTCCGGCGACCTCTTCCTGGCCGGTCTGACCGTGGGCATCGAGGCGGGGCAGTCAGCCCGTGAAGCGATCGCGCTTGGCGTCGCCTGCGGAACCGCCGGCGCGACACATCTGCCGCCGGAGCTGCCCCCCGACTTCGAGCGGTCCACATGGCTGACCCGCGTCGTCGTCGAAGTCGCAGCCGAGGACGGATGATCACCCTCGGGATCGACGTCGGCACCACGCACACCAAGGCGTTGGCGCTTGACCTGAGGAGCGGCCGTACGCTCGCGCTCGAGTCCGCTTCCACGCCGGTCGTACGCGACGCCGACGGTGAGGCCCACCGCCCCGCTGACGTGCTCCAGACCGTCCTGGGGCTGATCGAGGAGGTGGCCGGCCAGCTGCCGGACCGTGCCCGCGTGGAAGCGCTCTGCGTCGCGAGCGTCGGCGAGGAAGTCGTGCTCGTGGACCGTGACGGCGCTGCCATCGGCGATGCCATCACCTGGTATGACCCGCGCGGGCTGGAGGACGCGGCGGCCTTCATGGCCGGGCCCGGGGGCGAGCTTCCGCTCTCGCGCCGCTGGCCGCCGGACGCCACGTTCTCCCTCTTCAAGCTGATGTGGATCCGTACGCACGCTCCCGAAGCGCACGAGCAGGCGGCGACCTGGACCGACCTGGGCGACTACGTGCTGCACGGACTCGGCGCGGAGCTGGTGATGGATTGGTCGCATGCGTCGCGCGCCGGCGCCTTCGACATCGTGGCGCGAGCCTGGGATCGAGCCACCATCAGGGCCGCCGCTCTGCGCCTCGAGTTCCCGAGACTGGTGCCTGGCCGCACGGTCATCGGCAGGCTCGACGGGGTGCTTGCTGATCGCCTCGGCCTGAAGCCGGGCGTCGCGCTCGTGAGCGGCGGGCACGACCACCTCTGCGCTGCCTACGGGGCCGGTGTGCGCTCGACCCGGGAGCTGTTCCTCTCGGCCGGCACCTCGGAGGCGCATCTCTCACTGCTGGAGTCGCCTCTCGACGGCGCCGCTGCCGCGGGCATCGACCAGGGCTGCTACGTCGACGATGACACCTGGTATGCCCACATCAACATCCACTCTGGCCACTTCTTCCAGCAGTGGCGGGCGCTCCTCTTCGATGGTGTCGAGGACGAAGCCATGTACGAAGCCATCGCCGCAGCCAGGACGGCTGGTATCCGCTTCGATGTCACCGACGACCTACGGTTGGGCCGTCTCGATACGGTGCCCTATGACGCCGATCGCGCAGCCGTCATGCGGGCCGTGCTCGAAGGTCTCGCGCGACGCTCGGCGGCCATCATCGAGCGTCTCGAAGCTGCGGCCGGCAGTCCTTACGAGCTGGTGCTGGCAGCGGGTCACCCCACTCGCGTCCCGTTCTGGCGCGAGCTGCGCCGGCAGATCTACGATCGGCCCACGGCATGGGTCACCGAGCCGGAGCCTACCGCCTTCGGCGCCGCGGTCATGGCTGCCCACGCACTGCACGGGCAGTCCGCGACCGACCTCGTGGCCAGCCGCGAACCGGCCAGCTAGCTCACTCGCTCAAGCTCGGGTAGCGATCCAGACCCATCCTCACTCGCGTCGAGGGGTGCGATGCAGCCTCGCCGAAGGGCGCGCAGCAACTGTCGACGCTGAAGCTTCGGCTTTGGCAGACTTCTGACATGGCGCGCTTCGGCTATGACCACGAGATCCTCGAGAGATTCCCCACCGTCGTGGGTGGAGTCATCCACGCCGACGGCGTGACCAACCGTCCCGCGCCGGCCGAGCTCACCGCTGCCTTCCAGGCTGAGCAGGCCTCGGTCCGGGTGCGCGTCGGCGAGACCCCGCTCTCCGAACTGCCCACTCTCGCCGCCTGGCGAGTCGCCTTTCGCAGCTTCGGCGTCAACCCGACCAAGTACCGCTCCGCCGCCGAGGCCCTGCTGCGCCGCCTGACCAAGCAGGGCGAGCTGCCCTCGATCAATGCGCTGGTCGATCTCGCGAACCTGGTGAGCATCCGCTACGCCCTGCCGGTCGCGGTCTTCGATCAGCAGGGTGTGGCTGGTGGCACGACCGTCCGTCTCGCCTACGGTGGCGAGCGGTGGGCTGACCTCGGCTCCAGCGCCACCGAGCACCCTGAGCCGGGCGAGGTCATCTTCAGCGACGATGAGGAACAGGTCAGTGCTCGTCGCTGGTGCTGGCGCCAGTCGCGCGCGAGTGCCGCGAGCGAGGACACGACGGAGGTCCTCGTGACGGTCGAGGGACACCACGCTGCGGCGCCCGATGACATCGACCGCGCGCTGCGAGACCTCGAGGCACTCATCGGCTCGTATGCCTCTCCGGCCACAGTGCGGAGTGAGGTCCTCGACGCTACGAACCCGACCTTCAAGCGTTGAGCCAGCGGTGAGGATCACCCGGATCTGGGCGGACGAGGCTGGCACCTCGCACTTCGAGGACCTGGACATCGAACTGCGGTCTCTCGACTACGCACCGCCGGCGCCGCCGCTCGATGTGTCCGCACCGTTCGCGGCAGAGAGGGCCCTGCTCTTCGAGTTCCCGAACGGCTGGTTCGGCGACTGGCATCGCGCACCGCACCGCCAGCTGTACTTCAATCTCGGTGGCCATCTCGAGGTGGAGGTGGCCGACGGCGAGGTGCGCCGCTTCGGCCCCGGTGACATCGTCCTGCTGGAGGACCTCACTGGCACCGGCCACGTCACACGCGTCATCGGTGATCGGCCGTCGACCGGGGTCTTCGTCCAGCTAGGCGAGGAGTGACCATGAGGTTCGGGCTGGACCTGAACATCTTCGGCGAGCTGGCCGACCCGTCGGTCCTGGCCGACCTGGCCGTCGAGGCCGAGGATGCGGGCTGGGAAGGGTTCTTCCTGTGGGACCACGTGATCGCCGCCCACGACCCGCGGGTGACCGACCCGTGGATCGCCCTCGCCGCGGCCGCGACCCGGACCAGCACTATTCGATTGGGTCCGATGGTGACCCCGCTGGCACGCCGGCGCGTGACCAAGCTTGCCAGGGAGACGGTCGCACTGGACCACCTCTCGGGTGGACGCCTGATCCTGGGTGTCGGGCTCGGTGCGTACGACGAGCGGGAGTTCAGCGCGTTCGGCGACGAAGGCGACAAGGTGGTGCGGGCCAGGATCCTCGACGAGAGCCTCGAGTCGCTCGATCGCCTGTGGTCGGGTGAGCCGGTCTCGTTCGAGGGCCAGTATCTGCACACGGAGGCCGAGCCCTTCCTGCCGACTCCCGTACAGCGACCACGGATCCCGGTCTGGGTGGCGGGCCTCTGGCCGTCGAAGCGACCGATGCGCCGGGCGGCGGCCTGGGACGGCGCCTTCCCGATCAAGGCCGATGGCGGCTTCGACTACCAGATGACGCCTGACGAGATGGCTGCGGTTCGAGCCTTCGTGGAGTCCGAGCGCACCAGCGAGGCGCCATTCGAGCTCGTCCACGCCGGCCTTCTCAGCGGCGATCGTGGTGCCGATGCTGCCCTTCTTGGTGCCTACGTGGAGGCCGGTGTGACCTGGTGGCTGGAGCACTTCTACCCTGGCCGCATGACGGTCGCCGAGACGCGTCGGTTCATCGCGGGCGGCCCTCCCCGGCTGTAGCTTTCGTGCCAATCACATATCGGGCAGCCCAGGTCCTGTCGCTGCGATCCACTTGCGTGGCCGACACAGGCTTGATGGGATCGACGCGCGGCGTGACTGGAAGGCACCCGCGCGGCTCGTTGATGACGTTGCCCGCAGCCTATGTGCCTGGCACGCAAGCGCCGCTGGTGCCCCGTGAGGTCGCAGCTGTCGGCAGGCCCTGGGGCGGCCGCGCACCGGCCGAGGGAACCGCTGGCCGGGAGGCGGCGTCATAGCGGTACCCACCGCACAGAGGTATGACCATGCGCTCCCTGTCCCGGATCATCGTCGTCGTGCTGGCCGCACTGTTCCTGCTGCCGACATCCGCATTCGCCCAGATCATCGAGCCGGAGCCGATGCCTCCGATGCCACCGGTGCCCTGTCCGGACTGCTGGTGGCCGGTCGACCAGGTGGCCCGGCTCGACGGCATCGAGGCAGACATCCAGGTCAGCGACGGCGTGACCGTCGCCCGCTATCGCTTCGATCTCTCCAATCCGGCGCCGAAGGATCGTGGTGGCTCCGGTGCCGAGGGCCGCATCGTCTTCCCCGTCCCGGCTGGCAGCTCGGTCACGGACCTCGTCCTGTCCGGCGGCCCCGAGACGCTGGAAGGCAAGCTGCTCGACGCCGACGACGCCACCCGTATCTACGAGGACATCGTCCGGCGCCTCATCGATCCGGCGCTGCTGCGCTCGCTCGAAGGAGACATGTACGAAGTCCGCGCCTTCCCCGTGCCGGCCGGTGAAGAGCGCTCGGTCAGCTTCACCGTGACCACGCCGCTGCTGGCCGAGGGCCAGCAGGCGATCGTGGAAGTTCCCTGGTCGCGGATGTCGCCGCGCCCCGCGAGCGGCCTCGTCAGCGTCGACGTGGACGTGCCCTGGGAAGTGCGGTCGGCCATCGCACCCGGCTTCGACCTCGACGAGGAGCGTCGCGGCGAGGGCGAGATCGGCGTCGGTTGGGAGTCCGCCGGCGAGTGGACACCTGACACCAACTTCCGCCTCTACCTCAGTGGTGGTGAGGGCCTCGTCGATACGCGCCTGCTGGCCTACCGCGAGTCGGGCGACGACGGTTACTTCAATCTGCTCCTCGCGCCGGTCGTCGAGCTCGACGAGACGGTCGCGCGCGACGTGGTGCTGGTGCTCGATCGTTCGGGCTCGATGGAGGGTGACAAGATGGCCCAGGCCATCGACGCTGCCGAGTACGTGCTCGACAACCTCGGTGCCGACGACCGCTTCGCCATCGTCGACTTCTCGCGCTATGTGCGCACCTTCGCCGACGAGCTGCGCCCGTCCGCGGACGCCTCCGCGGGCATCGACTACGTCCGTGGCCTCGCGGCCGGCGGCAACACCAACATCAGTGGCGCCCTCGAGCAGGGCATGGAGTTCCTCGACGGGGAGCGTCCGGGCACGGTCGTCTTCCTCACCGATGGCCTGGCCACGGTCGGCATCGAATCCGCTGACGGCATCCTGGACGTGGCCGAGCAGACCGCACCCGACCGCACCCAGCTCTTCGCCTTCGGCGTGGGCTACGACGTCGATACCGTACTGCTCGACGCGCTGGCCACCGAGTTCACCGGCTCCAGCCACTACGTGACGCCTGAGCAGCGCATCGACACCGAGGTCTCACGCCTGTGGGAGATGGTCTCGACGCCGGTCCTCTCCGATGTCGAGATCGCCATCGACGGGGTCGAGACATGGGACCTGGCTCCGGCCGGGGTCCCGGGCATCTTCGCCGGCAGCCAGGCCCTGCTGGCCGGTCGCTACGAAGGTGCGGGTGAAGCCACCATCACCGTGACCGGCAACTCCGCGGCCGGCCCCGAGACGTTCGTCTATGACGTCGTCTTCCCCGAGCGCGAGACGGCTGATCCGGCCATCTCCCAGCTGTGGGCGCAGCGGCGCGTAGCCGACCTGCTCACCGAGCTGCGCATCGAGGGCGTTCGTGACTCGCTCGTGGAGGAAGTCGTCGAGGTCGCCAACCAGTTCGGCATCGTGACGCCTTACACGGCCTACCTCGCCGAAGAGCCAGACATGCGCCGCTTCGCGGTCGATGGTGACGACTTCGCGCTGGAGATGGCCATGGACGAGGCCGAGGCGCTCGCTGCCGCACCGTCGTCGGGCCAGGCTGCTGTCGAACGCGCCAAGTCCGAGGGCGAGATGCGCGACAACGCGCAGGTCGCGCGCTACAGCGCACCGGCCACCCAGGTGGTGGGTGCGCACACGTACTACTTCGTCGAGGACACGTGGACCCGTGACGACTACCAAGCCGGTACCGACGCCCCCGAGGTCGAGGTCGGCAGCGCCCGGTTCCTCGAGCTCATCGCCGAGCAGCCCGAGCTCGCAGACGCCGCGACCCTGGGTGAGCGCGTCGTGGCTGAGGGCCCCGACGGCTGGATCACCATCGTCTGGCCTGACGCCGGCGGCTGATCGACCGCTTTCGTCGCAACCGCGACCGCCGGGGTCCACCACGACCCCGGCGGTCCTTCATGTCAGTCGTTCGCCGGCACCAGCACACGCAGCGCACCGGGCACGACTCGCGCCTCGAGGGCACCGCTGCCGACGTGATCACCATCGACCTCGAGGGGCAGGGGCAGGGACGGCTCGATGCGGATGGCCCTGCCTCGTCGCCGGATGCTGCCATCCCCAGAGCCGCCACCGAGCTGGGTGCGACGTAGCTGGTTGGCCAGGTTGCGTGCCGCAGCCACCGGGTTGGTGGCGCCGACCACGATGAGATCGAGCAATCCGTCGCCCGGATCGAGCGGCAGCCGCAGGCCCAGTCGGCCTGGCACGAGCTGGCCCATGTTGCCGATGAGCACGGCCGTGGCGTCCGTCTCGATGAGCTCGTCGTCGATCGTCACGCGGCAGGGTGTGGCCGAGAGGCGCATGGCCATGCGGGTGGCCTGCACGAAGTAGGCGGCCGCTCCCAGTCGCCGCTTGAGGCTGCCCGAGGTAGTGGCCATGAGCTCGGCATCGAAGCCTGCGCCGCAGCCGATGATGAAGCTGGACGGGGTCGTCGCTTGGCCCTTGATCTCGATGCGGACCTCGCCCAGGTCGATGGTGCGCTCGATGGCGCTCCCAAGTCCATCGACGGCCCGGATCGGCGCGAGCGGGATGCCCAGCACCGCGGCTACCTGGTTACCGGTCCCGGCAGGGATGATGCCGAGCGGAACGTCCGTGCCGGCCAGGACCGCGGCGATGTCGCGCATGGTGCCGTCGCCACCGACACCGACGACCGCGGCCACACCCTCAGCGAGTACCTCCGCCACGAGCGGTCCGACTGCCTCAGCCGAGGCAGTCTCGACGATCTTCGGCGCCGTGCCGTCACGGACGGTCAGTACCTCCTCGACCCGCTCGGTCAGCGCTGCCAGCGTGCTCGTGTCGCGCGCCTTGGAGGCGTGCGGATTGATGACCACGAGGCTGCCAGGCATCGCGATCGTCTAGTACGGCTCGGGGATGAAGGACTGGTCGTCGATCGGCGGGCGGATGTAGCCCTTCTCGGGCTCGCGCGGAGGCAGGTCGATGGGTTCGGGTGTCAGGTCCTGGTACGGCACGAGCGACAGCAGGTGCTTGATGACGTTGAGCCTGGCTCGCCGCTTGCTATCCGCGTTGACCACGTACCAGGGCGCCTGCTTGATGTCGGTGTGGCGGAACATGTCGTCCTTGGCCTTGGAGTACTCCACCCAGCGTGCTCGTGACTGCAGGTCCATGGGCGAGAGCTTCCAGCGCTTGGTGGGATCGTCGATACGGCGTTGGAAGCGAAGCTCCTGTTCGGCATCGCTGACCGAGAACCAATACTTGATGAGGATGATCCCCGAGCGCACGAGCATGCGCTCGAACTCCGGGCAGGAGCGGAAGAACTCCTCGACCTCTTCCTCGGTCGCGAAGCCCATGACGCGGTCGACGCCAGCACGGTTGTACCAGCTGCGATCGAAGAGGACCATCTCTCCGGCAGCCGGCAGGTGCGGCACGTAGCGCTGGAAGAACCACTGCGTCTTCTCGCGCTCGGTAGGCGCGGGCAGGGCCACCACGCGGGCGACCCGCGGGTTGAGGCTCTGGGTGATGCGCTTGATGGAGCCGCCCTTGCCGGCGGCATCCCGGCCCTCGAACAGGATCACCACCTTCAGGCCACGGGCGCGGATCCACTCCTGCATCTTGACCAGCTCGATCTGCAGCTTGGCCATCTCCTGCTCGTAGAACTTCCTGGGCAGGCCACGAACCGCTTCCGGTCGGGCAGCCATGGCCCGCGCCTCCTTGTCCTTGGTCGATGCCTTGGTCCTGGCTGCCTTGGTGTTCTTGCCGGCCATGTCGTCTGTGCCTCCGGTGCTCTGGGCTCACACGGTACCGCGGCCGCGGTACCGGATCAGGTCGGGCAGGACGCCGAGCTGCCGAGGTTCGAAGGGATGGGCTGCGTGATGGAGGTCAGCTGGCCGGATCCAGTGTCGAGGTTCCGGGTCGCCCAGTCATAGACCCGCGCGACGTCATTGTCGGTGCCCTGGAGGGCGATGTAGAACGTCGGGCTGCTGAGCGTCTTGCTGCCGACCTTCAACTTCTTGCAGTCCGTGGCGTTGTCGATGAAGCGCAATTGCGCGACCTTGTTCTCCCGGTAGCAGCCCTCAGCCTGCCAGCCGGTCCCGAAGGTGTAGCGCCAGGACTTGACGCCCTCCTTGCAGGACTGAGCGTCGCCGGAGGACTCGGGCACGTTGTAGGCATCCATCACTGAGCCGAACTGCCTGGCCGCCAGTTCGCCTTCCAGCAGGTAGTAGTCGACGCTCGAGACCACCTTCGTATTGGGCCGGCAGGTCACGGCTGCCCTGGAGCCCTTGGGCAGGGATGACCTCAGCGGGCTGCAGAAGTTGGCGATACGCGTGGGGATACCCTTGAGCAGGACCTTCTCGGCCGCCGAGAACCCATCCGTGGTCTGGGGCCTGGGCGTGGGGTCGACCGTCGGTGCCTTCTCGAGCGTGGCCAGCCGGTCGTCCATCTTCCTGCTATCCGACTCGAGGACCTTGATGCGCTCGCGCAGCTTGGGCACGTTGAGCGACTCGGTATCGTCGCGCAGGCTGTCGATCTCGGTCTGGAGGTCGCTCGTCGTGGCTCGCATGGCATCAAGCGCTCCCAGCAGCGTCGCGACCTGGGTCGGGGTCCAGAGGATGCTGGGGACTTCGAAGGCGAGGGTCGGGTCCCCGAGGTTGTCGTAGAGCTGCAGCTGTCCGGCCTCGATGGACCAGCCACCGACCGTTCCCAGGGCCGCAAGGTAGACATCCTCGATCGGCTGCCCTGGGCCGTCGCAGAAGGCGAGCGTGACGGACATCTCCTCGCCGAAGGTGAGCGAGCTGCCGTCGAGCTCGTAGCTCCCGCTGAACTGGTTGCAGCCCGCGAAGCCGGAGGCCGCGCCGTCTTCCAGCCGCAGGGTGGGCTGCACCTCGAAGGGCACCATGGCGGTCTCGCCGAGCTCCTCGTCGTAGTAGCTGACGAGCGACCAATCGACACCCTCCGGGCCGGTCGGGCCATCGTCCTGTGCGAGGGCCACACCCGGCAAGCCCGCGAGCAGCGTGGTGGCGATGACGATGCTGGCGAATCGGCGATGGATCACGAGAAGACACCCCCTGCTCTTGCTGTCGGTCGGGCAGGGGACCAAGCGTACACCGGCTTCGTCCAGTCGCCGGGCAACGCCGGCGTGCCGTCAGCGTGGTAGGCGGCGAGATGCGGGTCGGTGCCGCGCGCGGGTCGCCCGGCGTCAGCCGACGACGTCGGTGTGAGCGCGGCAGCCCGGGGTCCGCGGCAGGTTGCCGGCAGGGATGTACTCACCTGTCTCGAAGTTCATGATGTAGTAGTTGGAATCGGTGTAGGCCAGCCCGGCCGCCCGCAGCGGCTCCAGCTTCCGGTTCCGAGCCTCCATCGCGAGGTAGATCGCGGGCTCGGTCAGTCGGGTCCCCGCGACATCGAGCTGTTTGCAGCCTGCCGCCCGGGTGATGAGACGGTAGTTCGCTCGACCGCCGTCGATCCAGCATGCTTCGGCGCCGACCGATGGGCCGAGGTCGACCCAGCCCGGCTTGTTCGAGAAGCAGGCGCCCCGCGGGCGGTTCGGCGCGCCGTTGGCCGAGGCCACCGACTTCATGGTCGCCACCGCGTCCTGCCACTCCATGAGGTAGTAGGCCTGCTCGGCGACGGTATCCCGGAAGCCGTCACAGGCCACGGCGGCCACCGTCCCGCCGGGGAGGCTCGATCGCAACGGCCGGCACGACTGCTCCACCTTCCGCGGGATGGCCTTCAGCAGCACCTTTTCCTCGGCGTTATAGGCCGAACCCGAGCCGGAGCGCGCCGATGAGGCGGCGGAGGCTGCGACTTGCGCCTGCAGCGCCTTGACCGAGGCCTCGAGCTGCTTGATGCGGTCCCGGAGGGTACCGACCCGGATGTTGTCGATACGCTCGTCGACCCGCGCGATCTCCGCCTCATGCGCCGAGAACTGTGCCGCGATGGCGTTGAGATCGCTCTGGGTCAGCGCGACCACGGCCTGCTCCAGATCGAGCAACGGGTTCCCGAGCTCATCGGACAACGTGAGCACTCCGTCGGCGATCTGCCACGTCGCGGTCTGCGGCAGCAGTGAGAAGTAGGCGTCTTCTACCCCCATCTGTGGCTCCGGGCAACCCACGAGGGTGACCGTGAAGGGCTGCTCGAACGTGAGCTGGTCGCCCTCGAGCGCGTAGCTGCCGCTCAACGAGTTGCAGCCGCCAGAGCCCGAGGCGGTGCCGCTCTCCAACAGCAGCGTGGCGTCGACGGGCCAGGGCACAGACTCGGCCACGCCGTCGAGTGTGTAGCCTGCGAGGTGCCAGGTCGTGCCTTCGGGCGACTCGGTCTGGGCGACAGTGGCGGTGGGGGTGGAGAGCACGAGCGCGGCCACGAGTGCGAGGCCTGTGAAAGTCGTCTTGGGCATGCGGGAGTCCCTGCGTTGCGGTCTGACCGCGGAATGGTAACGGGGCTGCTGGGTGTTCGTAGCACGCGTACAGTAGGGCTGCCATGACCAGTCAGACCTTCCGGGCCAACGTGGGCATCGCTGTGGCGCGTGCCGACGGGCTCGTCCTCGCGCTCGAGCGGATCGATCAGCCCGATCGCTGGCAGATGCCTCAGGGTGGGCTCAACGTCGGCGAAGAGCCGGCCGAGGCCTCATTGCGCGAGTTGCAGGAGGAGACCGGCCTGCAGCCCGAACAGGTGGAGCTGGTAGCTGAGTATCCCGCCTGGCTCGCCTACGAGCTGCCGCCTGCCCGGCGGCGCGACAACCGCGCCCGTGGCCAGGTCCAGAAGTGGTTCCTCTACAGGTTCCTCGGCACCGACGAAGACATCGACCTCACCCCGGCCAAAGGCGAGCGCCAGGAGTTCAGGGCCTTTCGCTGGATGGACCTCGCCGAGCTGGCTGAAGGAATGTGGGAAGTCAAGCGACCCATCTACCTCGCCCTGGCCGACGCGTGGTCAGAACGCCTCAGGGACTGGGCCAGCCCCGACTGATCGCGTCCGCGCACCGGTGTGTCAGTCCTGCGCGAGCGTCTCGTGCTCGGCGCCGGCCGGGAGGGCATATGCACGCTCTGGGGCCAGCGTCCAGGCGATGTCCTCTCCGGGCGCGTGGATCCCGTGGGTCATCCACTCGCCGTCGACCGCGAGCATGTTCGCCTGCTTGTCACCGAGTTCCAGCTCGTACTCCACATACGAGCCGAGGAAGGTGCTGCCCTTGACCTTGCCACGCAGCTGGCCCTCGCCGATACGGACCGACTCGGGACGCGTCACGACCACCGCGGACCCGCCGCTCTGGTGCCCCGCACCGGCGGGGATGGTCAGGGTCACGCCCATGAGCGAGACGTCGATGGTGTCGGCACCCACGCCCTTGACCTCGCCGGCGAGGAAGTTGGCACGGCCGATGAAGTCGGCCACGAAGCGCGTGACCGGTCGGCGATAGACCTCGTCGGGCGCTCCGGCTTGCTCGATGCGGCCGGCGTTCATGACCACGACCACGTCAGAGAGGGCCATGGCCTCGGCCTGGTCATGGGTGACGTACACGGACGTGGTGCCCAGCGCCTGCTGGATGCGTCGGATCTCCGAGCGCAGCGAGACCCGCAGCTTGGCATCGAGGTTGGAGAGCGGCTCGTCGAAGAGGAGTACGCGGGGCTCGATGGCCATCGCCCGAGCCAGGGCCACGCGCTGCTGCTGGCCACCCGAGAGTTCCTGGATCTTGCGCGCGCCCAGGCCGTGCAGGTTGACCAGGTCCAGCGCGGACTCGACAGCGCGCTCCATCTGCTGACCCTTCTTGCCCTGCAACTGCACACCGAAGGCGACGTTGTCATGGACCGTCAGGTGCGGGAAGAGCGCGTACGACTGGAAGACCATGCCCATGCCGCGTTTGTCGGGCGTGAGGCGCACGAGATCCTTGTCGTCAAGCATGATCCGTCCCGAGGTCGGTGCCTCGAACCCGGCGATCATGCGCAGCGTCGTGGTCTTGCCGCAGCCGGACGGTCCCAGCAGGGTCACGAAGCTGCCGCCGTCCAGCTTGATGGTGATGTCGTCCACGGCTCGCACGATCTCGCCTTCGGGCGACTTGAAGTGCTTGCTGAGCCGCTCCAGCAGCAGGGTCGCGGGCACCTTGGCCCCGCGGTCGGTCTCGGCGTTCAGCCCCATGTCGAACTCCCGGATGCTTGCTCCGCATCAGTCCGCGACCCGACGAGGAAGCTCAGGATCCCGATGGCGACGAGCACGATGGCGATGAGGACGACGCAGTAGGCGTAGGCGTTGCCGTAGCGGGCGGCGTCGACCTCGTTGAGGATCTGCGCGGTCATGATGCGCACCTCGGGCGTGGTCAGGAAGATGACGGCGCTGATGGCCGTCATGGCCCTCGCGAAGGAGTAGATCAGGCCGGCCAGGAAGGCCGGGCGGATGAGCGGCAGGGTGATCCTGCGGAACGTGTGCGCCTGGTTGGCACCCAGCGAGGTCGAGGCCTCCTCGATGGAAGGGTCGATCTGCTGCAGCGACGAGGTGGCTGAGCGTAGGCCGCCCGGCGCGGAGCGCAGGATGAAGACCATCACGATCGCGATGGCTCCGCCGAGGATGGCCGTTCCGCCGGTCAGCTTGGGGAAGACGGTGATACCCAGGATCTCGGTGGGCGTGTTGAAGGCGAGCAGATAGCCGATGCCGAAGATGGTGCCGGGGATGGCCACGCCGAGCATGACCCCGAAGTCGAGCGTGCCGCGGCCCCAGAAGCGGCGCCGGATCACGAGGAAGGCCACGACCACGCCGAGCAGACCGGCGATGGGCGTCGCGATCGAGGCCAGGGTCACCGTGTCGGTCACGGCATCGAAGCCGTAGCCGAAGAAGACCGCCTCGAAGTGCTCGAGGGTGAAGGTGTGGTTGACGCCCAGGAGCTTGGTCACCGAACCGACGCCGATGGTGCCGTAGAGCAGCGCGATGAGACCCACGATCGCGAGTACCACGCCCAGCAGCAACCAGCGGATGGGCCGGCTCTGGATCTCCGCGTGCCGGCCGCTGGGCTTGCCCGAGACCGACACGATCGAGGCCTTGTTGGCGTAGTAGCGGTGGATGAAGTAGACCACCAGCGCCGGGATCAGAAGCATGACTGCCAGCACCGAACCGGCCGTCAGGTTGTACTCCCCCACGATGGCGATGTACATGCGGCTCGCGAGCACGGTGTAGTTGCCGCCCAACACGAGCGGGTTGCCCAGGTCGGCGAGGGCTTCGACGAAGAGCAGCAGGAAGGCCGAGGCGATACCCGGCGCCAGCAGGGGCAGGGTGACCTTGCGGAACGTGCGCCACTTGGAGGCCCCGAGGTTGGCGGCGGCCTCATCGAGCGATGGGTCGAGGGCCCGCATCATGCCCATCAGCATGATGTACGCGATGGGAAAGAAGGTCAGGGCCATCACCGCCGTCAGGCCGAACGGCGGGAGTTGGAGGTCGATGCCCGGGATCTGCAGGTCCGGCCAGCGGTAGATGTCCAGGCGGATGCCCATGAGGTCCCGGGTGATGAGGCCACTGCGCCCGAACAGGCTGATGGTGGCCACCGCCAGCGCGAAGGGCGGGCTCACGATGGGCAGGAGCGCCATGATGTGGATCAGCGTCTTGACCGGGCGAGGGGCCGGCACTCGCACCTGCACGTACGCGAAGACGAACGCCAACAGCGTGCCCAGGGATGCCACGGCGACGCCCAACATCAGCGTATTGAGCAGGATCTGGTTCTGGGCCGTGGTGATGTAGCGTTCGAAGATGGGCAGGGCTTCGGTCGAGAAGGCCTCGCCGATGACCTTGCCCACCGGCCAGATTATGGCGACCAGTACGAAGCCGGCCGAGATCAGGATGGCCAGGATGACGATCGGGTCGACGGCTCGCCACCTGGGCCGATGGGGATCGCGCGGGAGATCATCCCCCCTGGGCAGGGCCGCGTTGCGGAGTGCCTCGCGGTCGGAGACGGTCATGCCAAGAGGAACGAGGCCGGCTGAATGCCGACCTCGTTCGCTGCTGGTGCCTGCTTCAGATCTAGGCCGGTGCTCGTGGGACCGCTCGCCTACTCGGCCGGCTCAGCCGCGACTTCATCCTCGAAGCGCTGGGTCAGCTCGGTTCGCGCTGCGCCGGCGGCATCGAAGTCGTAGTCGATCAGGTTGACCTCGTCAAGCCCGACCGAAAGGTCGCTGACCGCGGCGTCGGGGTTGGTCGGCAACTGGAAGGAGCCGACCGTGGGGCCGATCTCCTGGGTGTCTGCCTGCAGGGACCAGTCGATCCACTTCTTGGCGTTCTCGGGATTCTTGGCGCCGTTCACCAGGGCCACGGCGCCGATCTCATAGCCGGTGCCCTCGCTGGGGAAGGTGACCACCAGGTCAGTGAAGCCTTCTTCGTAGTTCTTGATGCAGTCGTGGCTGAAGATGATGGCCGTGGCGATCTCGCCGCGTCCGGCCATGCCACCAGGTGCTGAGCCCGACTTGGTGTACTGCAGGATGTTGTTGTGGAGCTGCTTCATGTAGTCGATGGCAGCGTCCTCGCTGCCCAGCCGGAGGACCTGCGTGTAGAACGTGGTGTAAGCCGTGCCCGAGCTGGCAGGGTGCGCGACCGCGACGTTGTCGTCGAGGACGGGGTCCAGGAGGTCATCCCAGGAGGCGGGTGCCTCGATGCCCAGGCGGTCCAGCTCGGACTGGTTGGAGCAGAACCCGAGCGCGCCCACATAGACGCCGGTCCAGGTCCCGTCGGCGCCCTTCTGGTCGTCGGAGATCGCAGCCGCGTTGGGCGAGATGTAGGGCTCGATCAGGCCCTCGGCGCCTGCCGCGATCTGGCCATCGGCGGGGCCGCCCCACCAGACGTCGAACTCCGGGTCCTCGGCGCCTGCGCGCAGCCGCGCGAGAGCCTCGCCGGATGACATGCGTACGTAGCTGGTGTCGATGCCCGTCTGCTCCTGGAACTGCTGCACCATCTCGACGCACCAGTCCTCCTGTGGCGTGCACAGCACGACCAGCTTGCCCTCGTCCTGGGCCGTGACCGCACCGCTCAGGCTGGCTGCAAGCAGACCGGAAAGCAGGATCGAACCTGCCGCACTTCGTCGAATCATCCGACCGTCTCCTCCTCGATGGAACGGGTCCGCGGCGTCCCCTGCCGGACCCTTCTGGAGATGGACGTTAACACACGGTCAACGTCCGAAAGCCGCGGCGCCGGCAGGCTCCACGGTGGCTCCCACGCACGCTGGATCAGAAGACCGCGGCCCGCTCACGCGGAGCCGCGGTCGTGTCGTCTGGCGAGCGCGGGCTACGAGGCCGTGGCCGCCAGCGCCTGGTCGAGGTCCTCGATGATGTCGTCGATGTGCTCGATGCCGATGCAGAGGCGGATGAGGTCGGGCGTGACACCGGCCGTGGCCTGCTCCTGCTCGGTCATCTGGCGATGGGTGGTGGAGGCCGGGTGGGCGGCCAGCGAACGGACATCGCCGATGTTCACCAGGCGCTTGAAGACCTTCAGCGCGTCGTAGAACTTGCGGCCCTTCTCGTAGCCGCCCTTGACGCCGAAGCTGAGCAGACCCGACGGCTTGCCGCCCGTGTACTTCTGGGCCAGCTGGTAGTACGGGGAATCGGGCAGGCCGGCGTAGTGGACCCACTCCACGAGCTGGTGCTCCTTGAGGTGCTGGGCCACGGCCTTGGCGTTCTCGACGTGCCGCTCCATGCGCACCGGCAGGGTCTGGATGCCCTGCAGGATAAGGAAGGCATTGAGGGGGCTGATGGCCGAGCCGGTGTTGCGCAGGGGCACGGTGCGGGCGCGGGCGATGAAGGCCGCGGGGCCGAAGGCCTCGGTGTACTGCACGCCGTGGTAGGCGGGCTCGGGTTCGGTCAGCATGGGGTAGCGGTCGGCGTGGTCGGCCCACGGGAACTTGCCTGCGTCGACGATCATGCCGCCGAGCGAGTTGCCGTGGCCGCCGATGTACTTGGTCATCGAGTGGATGACGATGTCCGCACCCCAGTCGATCGACTTGGTCAGGTAGGGCGTGGAGACGGTGGCATCGACCATCACGGGGAGGTCGTGGCTGTGGGCCATCGTGGCGATGGCCTCGATGTCGGCGATGTTGCCCGCGGGGTTGCCGATGGACTCGAGGAAGACGGCGGCGGTCTTGTCGTCGATGAGCTTCTCGAGCGCCTCGGGGCTGTCGTCCTCGGCGAAGCGCACCTCGATACCGAGCCCCGGCAGCATGTGGGCGAAGAGCGTGTAGGTGCCGCCGTAGAGCTG
This sequence comes from uncultured Chloroflexia bacterium, assembly GCA_963731995.1. Lineage (GTDB taxonomy): Bacteria > Chloroflexota > Limnocylindria > Limnocylindrales > CSP1-4 > JAFMJV01. The sequence goes on along the minus strand of CAVSXV010000009.1, from coordinate 279,463 downwards.
GGGCACCGAGACGATGTTGGAGCCGGCCTTCGCGATGGTCAGGACCGCATAGTTGATGGCCGCCGAACCGGCTGACAGGGCGAGTCCGGCGACGCCGCCCTCGAGTGCTGCGACGCGCTGCTCGAGCACGTCCTGGGTCGGGTTCATGATGCGGGTGTAGATGTTGCCCGCGACCTCGAGGTTGAAGAGGTCGGCGCCATGCTGCGCGTCGTCGAACTCGTAGGCGACGGTCTGGTAGATGGGCGGCACCACGGACTTGGTCGTGGGGTCCGTCTCGTACCCGGCGTGGATGGCGAGGGTCTCGTCTCTCATGTGGGGGTCCTCCTGCTCTGGGGTCTGTTCGGTCAGGCGTGGTGGCCAAGGCCCAGTGGATCATCGGGGTCGATGCCGGGCATGTACGGTTCCTGACGGTCGAGGCCGGTGAGCTGGTAGACCAGCCCCAGCCAGTTGTTGAAGAGCGCGCGGCCCGTGTCCCCCCACGTGTTGTCCAGGTGGTCGTCGATCGACGCCTCCGGGAACCCCGGATCGTCCTCGCCATGGGCCTGGGCAGCGAGGGCGTCGCGGAGATAGGACTGTGCCAGACGATCGATCTCTGGCGTGAAGTAGTGCTCGGGGTACGGTGGAGGCTCGGGCACCTCACCGGCGAGGAAGCGGCCGACCTCGCGCTTGTACTCCTTGAGCAGGCTGTTGCGATCGTACTCGGGATGTCCCTGGAAGTAGACCATGCGGAAGCCGTCCGCGCTCGTGGCCAGGTGCACGCCAGACACGTCCGACTCGGCCAGGACACGCAGGCCGGCACCGTCCCATTCGGGTCGCGGGATGTCGTTCCAGCGCGAGTGCGGCGCGTCGAAACGGGTGTTGACGTCCTGCGTCAGCGGATGGCTACGGTCACAGACGCGGTGGCGGTAGACGCCCCACAGCTTGCGCTCGAACGGTCGCCGGTCGATGCCGTAGAGGTGCTTGACCAGCGCATGCGTGGCCAGGCACGAGCAGAGGATGCTGGTGACGTGCTCGGCGGCCCACTCGATGACCTCCCCCAGCGGACGCCAGAACGGCTCCAGGTCGATCGACGGGACGGTCACGTTGGCGCCACTGATGATGAGTGCGTCGAGGCCGGTCTCCTTGAGCTCCTCGAAATCGGCGTAGTAGGCGTCGATGTGTGCCAGGGCCTCCTCGCTGCGCGCCAGGCCGGGAACGCTGAAGGGGTAGACGTAGATCTGGGTGATGCGGTTGCAGGCGCCGATGAGGCGCATGTACTGCTTCTCGGTCACCAGCAGGGCCGCGTCCGGCATCATGTTCAGCAGGCCCACGTGCAGCTCGCGGATGTCCTGGTGCTCCGCACGCTCGACGCTGAGCACATCCTCGCCTTCGAGGCGCAGGCGCTCGAACGTCGGCAGCGCGTTGTGGGCGACCAGGGGCATGCGGCGGTTCCTCGTGGACCTGGAGGGACGTCGGGTCCGTCAGGGGATACTAGCCAACTCCTCGCTGACGCGGCCGTCCGACCGGCAGACGCGGGCACTGGGCTCCCGGACCGCTCGCCGCCGAGGCTGGGGCCTAGGCTGGGCTCCAGGTGCCGCTGATCACGAGCGCGACCATCAGCGCGTTGATGGCGAGCCCGAGGATGAGCGCGGGCGAGAAGAAGAGCAGCAGCATGGTCGTCGAGGCCGCGGCGGCACCGACCATCAGCCCTGCCCACCACGCGCTCGGGACGAGGACCCCGACGGTCGCGAGCGCGGCCAGCACGCTCAGTCCGAAGGTGGTGGCCATGGTCACGATGCCGATGATGCGCACCGTCGCGAGGTCCAGGCCCGCGCGGCGCACGAGCCATGAGCGCTCGAAGTCGAAGGGATACTCGCTGACGCCAGCGTAGCTGCCGCCGCGCGCGGGCTTGGGGAAGACGAACATGAGGTGGACCCAGCCGTGCGCCAGCACCAGCAAGGCCAGCAGCCAGGGACCCAGGACGATGTCGTTGCGCAGCATCAACCACACGACCAGGGCCACGACGGCGATGGCGACGGCGAGCGGGGCGAGGGCGCGCTCGAGGCTCATGGGGCGGGCACTCCTTGTGTCGGCAGGCGTTCGGCCAGCACCTCCGCGAGGTGATGGGCGCGGCGGCCCGAGAGCGATTCGATCTGCGTCCGGCAACTGAACCCGTCAGCCAGCAGCGGGGCCGCCGGATCTGCCTCCAGCGCCGGCACCAGCGACAACTCTGCCACCTTCCGGCTGACCTCTTCGTGCCCTGCCTCAGCGCCGAAGTTGCCGGCCAGCCCGCAGCAGCCGGTCAGCTCCTCGCCGATGGCGATGCCGTTGCGCTCGCACACACGCCGGTCGGCTTCGAGTCCAAGCACGGCCTGCTGGTGGCAGTGCGGCTGGGCGATGGCCGGCGCAGCCCGCGTGCGCGGCGGCGGGGCCACGTAGGCGACGCGATCGAGCAACTCCGCGAAGGTCGTCACCCGCCGCGCCAGGCGCTCGGCGCGGGGGTCGTCGGGCAACAGCTGCGGCAGGTCCGCGCGGAGCATCGTGGCGCTCGAGGGTTCCAGCACCAGCACCGGCTCGTCGCCGCCCAGCTCGGGTGCGCCCAGCGATCGCCGGAGCACTCGACGGGCGGTGCCCAGCTGTCCGGTGGAGTGCCAGGTCAGCCCGTCGCAGACCCAGCGTGTGGGCACGGTGACTTCGAAGCCGGCGTCCTCGAGCACGCGTACGGCAGCGTGGCTGACCTCCGGCGTGAGGTGGTCGTTGTACGTGTCGGGCCAGAGCACCACGCGGCCATTGGGCGCGTCGCGGCGCGGGCGAGGCCGCCAGGCCTGGCTGAAGGTGCGGCGCGCGACGCGCGGGATGCCCCGCGACGGGGCGATGCCGGCCAGCTTCGAGAACAGCCGACGGGTAGGGCGCGGCTGGGTGACCGCGTTGACCAGCCACGGCGCGCGCGCCGTCAGCTTCAGCCACAGCGGCAGCCAGCCAAGCGAGTAGTGCGACATGGGGCGCAGCCGGCGGCGGTAGTGGTGGTCGAGGAACTCGGCCTTGTAGGCGGCCATGTCCACGCCCGTGGGGCATTCGCTGACGCAGCCGCGGCAACTGAGGCACAGATCGAGGGCGTCGCGCACGGCAGTCGAGCGCCAGCCGTCGTCAGCCAGGTCGCCCACGATCATCTCCTGCAGTAGTCGCGCGCGTCCGCGCGTGGAGTGCTGTTCGTCGAAGGTGGCCCGGAAGCTGGGGCACATCTGCGCCTGGCCCTGTGTCGAGACGCAACGGCCCACCCCGATACAGCGTTCGACCGCTGAGCGGAAGTCGCCGCCATCGTCTGTGAAGGCCTGCCGCGTGACGATGGGCAGGCGCGCAGGGGCGGTGGCGCGCAGGTCGGCGGTGATGGGGAGCGGATCGACGATGATCCGCGGGTTGAGCCGCCCGCTCGGATCCCATACCCGCCGGAAGGCCGCGAAAGCCTCGATGAGCTCGGGGCTGAACTGCCGTGCCAGGAGGGGACCACGCGAGCGCCCGTCGCCATGCTCGCCGCTGAGCGAGCCGCCGTGCCGCACGACCAGGTCGGCCGCGTCCGACATGAAGCGTTCGTAGCGGCCGATGCCGTCGGGGCCATCGAGCCCGAAGCCCACGCGCAGGTGGACACAGCCCTCGCCGTAGTGTCCGTAGCTGATGGCCTGCATCCTGTGCTCCGTGAGGAGCGCCCGCAGCTCGGTGAGATAGGCGCCCAGCCGCTCAGGCGGCACGGCCGAGTCCTCGAATCCGGGCCAGCCCTTGGTGCCGTCGGCGAAGCGGGAGGAGTGGCCGGCCCCGTCCTCGCGGATGCGCCACAGCGCAGCCAGGGCCGCCGGCTCGTCGATGAAGCGGACGTCGTCGTCGGCGAGCGAGCGGCCGATGGTCCGGGCCAGCCGCTCAGCGTGGTCCCGCGCGCCGGCCGCATCCTCGGCCCGAGCCTCGACCATCAGCCAGGCGCCGCCCTCGGGCAGGCCCACCTCGGCCGCTCGCGCGTGCGCCAGGGCCAACAGCTCTGCTGACAGCGACTCCACCGTGTACGGCTCCGCGGTCAGCAACGCCGGCACCGCCTCGGCACCGGCGATGTCATCCTCGAAGCCGAGCACCAGCAGCGTTCGTGTGGCCGGCGGCCGGACGAGTCGGATGACCGCACGGGCCACCACGGCGCACGTGCCCTCGGAGCCCACGAGGGCCTTGGCGTGATCGGGGCCGCGTTCGGGCAGGAGCCAGTCGAGCGCGAAGCCGGAGACGCGACGGGGCCACGCCGGCAGCTCTCGTCGGATCAGCTCCTCATGCTCGGCGGTGAAGGCGCGCAGCTGGTAGGCCAGAGGACCGTCGAGCTCCGGCCACGCCGGGTCGGCCGGTCGCTGCGGGCCAGCCGGGCTGGTCAGACGGACCCGCGAGCCGTCGGAGCGGATGACATCGAGCCCCACCACGTTCTGGGCCGTGGTTCCCCACATCACCGAGTGCGAGCCGCAGGCGTTGTTGCCGACCATGCCGCCGAGCGTGCAGCGGCTGTGCGTGGACGGGTCAGGTCCCACGCGCAGCCCGTGGACGGCCGCCGCGGCATCGAGGTCGTCGAGCACCACCCCCGGCTCCACGACCGCGTAGCGCGCGACCGGGTCCAGCTCGACGATGCGCGCGAGGGAGCGGGTGGCGACGACCACACCTGCCCCCAGCGCATTGCCGGCGATGCTCGTGCCGGCTCCGCGCATGGTCACTGCCGTGCCGGTCTCGGCGCAGGCGCGGACGACCGCCGCCAACTCGTCCGTCGTCTCCGGCTCCACCACCAGCGCCGGCAGCGCACGGTAGAGCGAGGCATCGGAGGCGTAGAGCGCTCGTGCACCCGCCTCGGCGCGGACCCGGTCTCCGACGATCTCGCGCAGTCTGGCTTCGACGTCGGCTGCGGCTAGTGGCGCCGTCATCGCCCGTCCGGCAGGGCCAGGCGATTGAGCTCGATGCTGGCGTTCGTCAGCGCCGTGTCGAGGCGCAGACGTAGCTCTGTCGAGACCCGCCAGCGATCTTCGGCCACGACCTTGCCGCGCATCACCGCCACCGCGCCGAGCTCGTCGGAATCTTCGATGAAGGCCAGGTGTGGCGCCGTGATGATGGCGTCGGCGAAGTCTGGATCGGCTGCCAGCTCCTGCCCGACCCGGTCCATGATCCCGGCCACGGCCGCCAGGTCGCCCTGGCGGATGCCCCGTACGCGGACCTCGCCCGCAGCATAGATGCGGGTGCGGTTGGCCACGCTGCGGAGCTCCCCGTTCGATACTGAGTAGACCGTGCCGTTCACGTCTCGGATGACGGTCCGTCGCAGGCCGACGCTCTCGACCGTGCCCTTCCATGGCTTGTCGCCGAGCTCGATGTTGTCGCCCTGGAAATACTGGCCCTCGACGAGGATGAGGATGCCCATGAGGTAGTCCAGCACGATGGATTGCCCCGCGATGGCGAGGCCGGCGAGGAAGAGGCCGATGAGGACCAGCAGCCACTCGCTGCCGGTCAGGCCGACGAAGATGAGCAGGGCCAGGCCGATGATGCTGATGCGGATGAGGGTGGTTACCAGGGTCACGATGGTGTTGGAGCGCTTGCGCAGCTCGGCATCCTCGACGCCGACCCCGGTGAAGTCGCCCTCGGTGGCCCGCAGCGCCCGGCGCACGCCCTTGTCCACGATCGGGCCGCTGTAGGCGTAGGCCAGCACGAGCAGGACGGCCACCAAGACCAGCAGCAGCAGGTTCTCTGAGAACCAGTTGGTCATCTGCTGTGCGCTATCCATGGGCTAACCCTAGTACGAGCGCCGTTGGCCGGCCTCGTCGTTGGTGCCTGCCCGGTCGGCGCGTGACGGTGTGTCCCCGGGGGACCAGGCCACGGTCTGGGCGAGGGCCATGAAGCGATCCTCGGGCATGGGGTCGCCCACGCAGAAGAGCGCCAGCAGGGTCTCGCCCGACGGATCGGCGAAGGACCAGCGCACCGCCCGGGTGCCGTCGCTGAAGGTGATGTCGGCGAAACCGGTGCGACCCGGGCGCATATCCAGGTACGCGCTCTGTTCGACGCTCAGGTCGTCCCGCGAGCTCGCGATCTCCACGTACTCGTCGTGCATGGCGTCGACAGCGTCCCAGTCCCGGTCGGCGGCGATGGCCGAGTAGTCGCTGAGGGCGCACACGGCGGTTTCGCTGGTCGCGTACAGCAGGCCCTGGTTCGTCGAGCTGCCGCGCACCTGCCATTCCTCCCCGAAGGCCATGGCCACGCCGGCGTCGGGTCGTGCCACGAGCGGCTCGAAGGGCGAGCTCGTCAGCGACGGATCGGGATCGATATCGAACCCCTCCGCGATCGACGACCAGCGATCGTCGGGCAGCTCATCACCGCGACACCACAGCTCGTGCACGAAGCCGTCGTCCCACACCGCATACATCGACCAGCGGCCGCCCTCGTCGGCCGCGGCGAAGTCGACACGCTCGGCCGGTCCGGCGGGTAGCTGTACCTGCTCGCGCGCGATGCGGATGTAGCCCGACCCCGGCGCCAGGGTGATCTCGAAGTCGTCCACGTCGGTGGCCAGGTCCGAGAACGAGGAGCGACGGGTGCCCACTTCGCAACGCTCGTCGACGGTCACCGCGTGTATCTGCCGGCGGGCCCCGTCTGCGGGCGCCTCGAGCCGCCAGCCGGCGGGGAAAGAGATGGCGGCGCGCACGGCGCTATCGTCGGGCGCCTCGATGACGACGGTGGGCCCGCTCGAGTCCCCCGCGAACGTGGTGGCGGTGGTGCCTCCACTCCAGAGCAGCCCAGCCGCTACGGCGGTGGCAAGGAGCCGGCGCGAGGACACCATCGGCCAGCTAGGCGCTACCAAGGGCCACGCCGGCAGCCCTCACGTCTTCCGCGAAGGCCGCCTGGGCCTCGAGCGAGGGGTCGTACTTGGTCGGGAAGCAGATGATCCGGTCGACGCCCGTTTCTGCCCAGGCGGCGATGCGGTCCACTCGCGCAGCGCCGGCCTCGGTGTAGTCCTCGTCGAGCGTGTAGACCGAGAAGCGCAGGGTGTCGGGGTCCCGGCCGGCAGCCTCGCACTTGGCGCGGACCTCGGCCATGCGTTCGGTGACCCACGGCGGCCGTTGGAACACCAAGTTGAGCTCGTCGGCGAACCTGATCGCCAGCGCGGCGGTGCGCACCCGGCCGTTGCCGCCCACGATGAGCGGGATCTTCTCCTGGATGCCGCGCGGCTCGTTGATGGCACCACGCACATGGACCCGCTCGCCCTCGTAGGTAGCCCGACCCGGCGCGATCATGCGGGTGATGACCTCGAGGTGCTCCTCGAAGGTGCTGATGCGCTCACCGATGGGCGGGAAGCCGTAGCCGTAGGCGATCCACTCGTCCTTCTTCCAGCCGGCCCCGATACCGATCTCGAAGCGGCCGCCGCTGATGACGTCGATGGTCGAGGCCAGCTTGGCGGTCAGAGCCGGGTTGCGAAAGGACGTGCAGATGACCATGTGGCCGAGGCGGACGTTCTTGGTCACCATCGCGATGGCCGAGAGCTGCGAGAACGACTCGAGGGTCATCTCGTCGGTAGGCTCAGGCACCGTGGTGAAGTGGTCGAAGGCCCACAGCGACTCGAAGCCGAGCTCGTCTGCCTGCTTCGCGAGGGCGACGGTGTTGGCCCAGGCCTCAGCCGGGTCCCAGCCCTCGTACTCCATCTTCCAGCCCTGGGGTGTGATGAGGCCGACTTTCATGTGCTTCCTCGATTCGCTTGTGATCCTGGGTTCATGCTTGGGCGACGGTCTCCGGTGCAGCCTTGACCGGACTCTCCTCCGGCACGTCACTGGCATGGCGCAACGGCAGGTCACGCAGGAATACCGCCACCACTACCAGCGCTACCCCCGTCGCGAGCAGCCCGAACCAGAAGGTGTCGGAGACGGCCATCGAGAAGGCGTCATACACGCCGGTCACGATCTGGTCGACGAAGCCCTGGAGCGGGGGGACCTGTGCCAGCTGTTGGGCGAGGGTAGTGTCCTCGACTTGGCCCAGGCTTCCGCCAGCGGCGTTCTGCAGGACCAGGCCCGCCTGCTGAGCGGGCACGCCGGCGTCGCTGAGCGACGGCGGCAGCCTGGATGCGAACGAGTCGGCGAAGATGGTACCCACGATGGCCAAGCCGACCGAGCCACCGATCTGGCGGAAGAAGGTCAGGTTGCCGGTGGCGACGCCGAGTCGGCTGAAGGGCACCGATGCCTGGATGACGATGGTGAAGACCGAGAGCGTGGGGCCGACGCCGATACCGGCCACGAACATCCACAACCACAGCAGCTGCAGATCGGTCGTCGCGCGTAGTCCCGTGAACAGCAGGATGCCCACGCTCATCACCAGCAGGGCGCCACTCAGGATCCATTTGTAGCGCCCCGTTCGGCTGACCAGCAAGCCGGCTCCGATGGAGCTGAGGATGACGCCGGCCATGAGCGGGAGGATCTGCAGACCCGAGTCGGTGGGGCTCACGTTCTGCACGAACTGGAGCCAGCGCGGCAGGAAGATGATCGCGCCGAAGAAGCCGATAGCAGCCAGGAAGGTGGCCAGGATCGTCACCGCGTAGTTGCGGTTTCGGAAGAGCCCCAAGGGGATGATGGGCTCGGCGGCCCGCGACTCGATGAACAGGAAGACCGGTGTCACGAGCGCCGCGATGAGGAGGAACCCGCCCACACTGACGTCGGTCCAGGCCCCGGTGGCCTTGTTGGTGAGTCCGAGCAGGAGGAAGACCACGCCGATCGAGAAGACCACGGCCCCGGCGTAGTCGAGGTTCCTCGTCCTGGCCTCACCGTGGATCGTGGGCAGGTAGCGGAAGACGATGTAGAGCGCGACCAGGCCGATGGGCACGTTGACGAAGAAGATCCAGTGCCAGCTCAGCTGCTCGGTGATGAAGCCGCCGAGTAGGGGACCCAGCACCGCGGCGATGCCGAAGACCGCCCCGAAGAGCCCTTGGTAGCGTCCCCGCTCGCGAGGGTCGAAGAGGTCGCCGATGACGGCCAGTGAGATGGGGAAGATGGCACCCGCCCCCACGCCCTGGATGCCGCGGAAGATGATCAGGCTCTCCATCGACCATGACAGTCCGGAGAGCACGGAGCCGATGAGGAAGACGCTCACGCCGAAGAGCAGCATCGGGCGACGACCGTAGATGTCGGAGAGCTTGCCGTAGAAGACGCCGGTGATGGTCGCAGTCAACAGGTAGCTGGTGATGACCCAGGTATAGAGCTCATTGGTGCCGCCGAGGTGGCCGACGATGCGCGGTAGGGCCACACCCACGATGGTTTGGTCCAGCGCGGACAGGAAGAGCACCAGCAGGATGGCGAAGAGGATCTCCATCTTGCGTCGATGGGGAAGCTGCAGCGCTGGGTCCAATTCCGCCATGGTCGAGGCGTGGGAAGCCAAGGTGTCCGGTCTCCTTCGGTAGCTTCAGGTGGGCGCGCACGCCGCCGGGGGCCCGGCGCCTGAAGCCTCCCTAGACTACGCCCGCCGGCGCGGGCACGCTATCGCACGCCTACCAGCGCTGGTGCACCAGCGGCTTGGCCAGCTGCACGTAGAGCTTCTCGATCTTTGCCATCGTCTCGTCCGAGAGCGGCGCGAGGTCGGCAGCCGCTGCGTTGGCACGGGCCTGGCCGGGGTCCTTGGCGCCCGGGATGGCTGCCGTCACACCGTCGTGCATGATGATCCAGTGCAACGCCATCTGGGCGATCGTGGCGCCCTCGGGCACCAGCTCCCGAACCGCGGCCACGAACTCGAGCCCGGCCTCGTAGTCGAGCCCGGCGAACGTCTCGCCCACATCGAAGGCCTGGCCGTGGCGGTTGTAGTGGCGGTGGTCGTTCTCGGCGAAGGTGGAAGCCGCGTCGTACTTGCCGGTGAGCAAGCCAGATGCCAGCGGAACGCGTGCGAGCACGCCCACGTCGTTCGCGAGGGCCTCGGCCAGGAAGCGATCAGCCGGGCGCTGGCGGACCATGTTGAAGATGATCTGGACGGTGGCGACGCCCGGGTACTCCATCGCCTTCTGGGCCTGCTCGACCTTCTCCACGCTGACGCCGTAGTGGCGCATCACGCCCTGCTCGACCATCTCGTCGCAGGCGGCGAAGAGCTCCGGCGTGTAGTAGACATCGAACGGCGGACAGTGCAGCTGCACCAGGTCCAGCGTCTCGGTGTCGAGGTTGTCACGCGAGCGCTGGGTCCAGGCCACCAAGGCTTCGGGCGTGTAGTTCTCCAGCTTCTGCTCCACACGCCGTCCCATCTTGGTGGCCACGTAGATCCGTTCGCCGGCGCGCTCCTTGAGGAAGCCGGCGATGACCCGCTCGCTGTGGCCGTCGCCGTAGACGTCGGCGGTATCGATGAAGTTGACCCCGGCATCGGCGGCGGCATGGAGGGCGGCCAGTGAATCCTTGTCGTCGACGGTCCCCCAGTCAGCCCCGATGGCCCAGGCGCCGAAGCCGATGACACTGATCTGGTATTCGGACTTGCCCAATCGTCGGTACTGCATGTCGGCAAGAGTACGTGGCCTTGGCTCCGAGTGGTGTCACAATCGAACTGACGCATGTATCCGGCGCCCAGTCACCGGGTACTCAGTGGAGGAACCCGATCACGATGAACACTCGAACGGTACTTGCCGGTGCCCTCAGCGGGGCGCTGCTCCTGGGTACGCTGCCCGGGATCGCCCTGGCTCAGGACGGCGATCCGGAGATCACGCTCGAGGGCGTGGAGTGGACGCTCACCACGTTGGCCGGCGAGGCCGTACCTGAAGCCGTCACCACCACGCTCTTCCTGAGCGGCGGTGAGGTGGTCGGGGACGCCGGCTGCAACTCCTACTTCGGCAGCTACGAGCTCGACGGTGATGCGCTGACCTTCCCCAACCCCTTCGGCGCGACCCAGAAGTTCTGCGAAGATCAGGCGATGGCGGTCGAAGACGCCTACCTGCCGCTGCTGCAGGAGACCGCGACCTGGTCCATCGACGAGGCCGGCATCCTGAGTCTGGCCGACGCTGGGGGCACGGTGCAACTCGTCTACGGTGAAGCACCGGTCGATGTGACCGCATCCGACATCGATACGCTGGTGGCCACGCTCGGTGACTTGCAGACCCAGATCGACGAGGCTGTCGCGGAGGTCGCGGCCCTCGAGGCCAGGGCCGACTCGATCAACGTCGACAAGTTCGACAAGCGCCTGACCGCTACCGAGGAGAGCGTGAAGCAGCTCGAGGACAAGACCAGCGGCCTGAATGTCGACAACCTCAAGCAGCGCCTCACCGAGGTCGAGAATCTGGCCAAGGCGAACACCGAGAAGATCGCCGAGATCAACAAGACCATCAACAAGCTGCGTGATCGGATCCGGGTGCTCGAAGAGTCCGATGCGGAGCAGGCGCAGCAGATCGCCGCCCTGGAGGAAGCCGTCTTCCCGGCCGCCAACTAGCTCCTGTAGGCAGCACCACCACCAAGCCGCCGACGTCTTCTCGTCGGCGGCTTCTTCGCGTCTAGGAGGCGGCGAAGACCGTCGTCCAATCGTCCTTCATCGAGACGACCGTCCAGCGCATGTGCTCGGCCGCGGCCGTGATCGATTCCGACGATGTGCCAGTGGTGAGCCCACCGGCGTACTCGTACTCGCGCGCGGCGTCATCGTGGTCCACGAGCAGGGCCAGCGACGGCCCGTCGAAGGCTTGCACGTACTCGAGCATCTCCCGATCGCCGGCGCCGTTGCCGGCCGCGAGCATGGGCCGACGGCCGAGCAGGCGCTGGATGCTGGCGATCCTGGCCGGGCCCTCGTTTGGGTCGCCGAACCTCTCCTTCGTGCGCAGCAGCACGGGCGCGCCATCGCCGCGCACGAACTCGTAGCCGACCTGCGAGCCGACCACGCCCTCCGGCTTCACGCCGAAGTAGTCGTGGCTGATCGTCCGGATGAACTCGAGCCCAGCTCCGCTGACCACGTAGACGTCGAAGTCCCGCGCGCGCAGCTCAGCGATGAGCTCGAGCATGGGCCGATAGCGCATCTGGCTGATCGGTACGCCGCGATCCGTGTGACGGGCGTCGGCGAAGAAGGCACGGACGCGGGCTTCGAAGGCCTCGGGTGTCAGGCCCGCATGTAGCTCGGTGAGCGCGAGCACCACGTTGACCGGCCCCAGCCGGCTGATGGCCGCGAGATCCCAGTCCAGCGCCGCGCGATATTCCTCGCGCTCGGCCAGGATCGGTCGTGCCGAGGCCGCTGCCCGCAGCTCGACGAGCAGGAATTCGACGAGCGGGCTTCGTGGCTTCTCGCACCAGAGCGTGCCATCGACGTCGAAGACGGCGACTCGCTGCTCGACGCGCACGGTCTCGGCATCATCGAGAAAGATCTCGAGCGCGTCGCGCGTGGCTCCGGGCCGCCAGGACGGCAGCTGGGACTGGGTCATCGATCGTCTGTCCTCGTGGGGTTTCGCGCCCCAAGCGTACGTGGCCTGTAGGCTAGCCCGCATGGACCCGACTCAAGCATTCACCCGGGGGGATGTCGTGACGGGCCCGCCGCAGTCGGCCGCCGGGGGGTCGGACGGTAGCGCTGGGACTCGCATGCTGCCGATGTTGCCTGACCTGCCCGCGAGCGCCCCGCCCTCGTTCCACGTGCTGACCAAGCCGACTGGCGCGATCTGCAACCTCGATTGCACCTATTGCTTCTTCCTCTCCAAGGAAGCGCTCTATCCCGGCAGCAAGTTCCGCATGAGCGATGAGACGCAGGAGCAGTACATCCGCCAGCTCCTCGAGAGTCAGCGCAGTGAGCGCGTGACGATCGCCTGGCAGGGTGGTGAGCCATCGCTCATGGGCCTCGACTTCTACCGCGAGACGGTCCGGCTGGTCGAGAAGTACCGCAAGCCGGGCCAGGTCATCGAGCACACCATCCAGACGAACGGCACCAAGCTGACCGAGGAGTGGGCCGCGTTCTTCGCCGACCACGACTTCCTGATCGGCCTCTCGATGGACGGTCCGGAGGACATCCACGACGCCCAGCGCGTGGACAAGGGCGGCAAGGGCACGCACGGCCAGGTCATGCGCGCTGCCCGCCTGCTCCACGATGCGGGCGCCGAGTTCAACATCCTCTGTACGGTCCATGCGGTCAACGGCGATCGCGGGGTGGAGGTCTACCGCTTCTTCCGCGACGAGGTGAAGGCCAACTTCATCCAGTTCATCCCCATCATCGAGCGAGCCACGCCCGAGCTCCTCGAGATCGCCGAAGCCGGCTGGGGCGACAGCAACAAGGCCCGCCCGCTCTACCAGCAGCGGGGCGACCTGGTCACCAGCCGCTCCATCGGGGGCGAGCAGTACGGCCGTTTCCTGGTGGATGTCTTCGAGGAGTGGGTTCGCCGCGATGTGGGCACGGTGTACGTGCAGATGTTCGACGTCACGCTGGCCAACGTCGTGGGGGCCCCGCCCGGCCTCTGCGTCCACGCCGAGACCTGCGGCCGCGGTCCGGCCCTGGAGCACAACGGTGACCTCTACTGTTGCGATCACTTCGTGGAGCCGAACTACAAGCTGGGCAACATCCACGAGACGCACATGGCCGAGCTGGTGGCCTCGCCGCAGATGGAGATCTTCGGCCTGGACAAGCGGGATACGCTCCCTCGTTTCTGTCGCGAGTGTGACGTCCGCTTCGCCTGCCATGGCGGATGTCCCAAGGATCGCTTCCGCGACGACCCCTACGGCGAGCCCGGGCTCAACTACCTATGCGCCGGCTACAAGACCTTCTTCCACCATGTGCTGGGCCCCATGAACGCCATGGGCCAGCTGCTGCAAGCGGGCCGGGCTGCGGCAGAGATCATGTACGCCTACGCGACCGAGGACGCAGCGCGCGGCCGCAACGGCCCCTGCACGTGCGGCAGCGGCCGCAAGTTCAAGCGTTGCCACGGCGATCGCCCGCTGCCCTCGCCGGCACAGCTCGACGCGGCCGTGGCCCGGGTGATGGCCAGCTAGCAGCATCCAGCGCTCGGGGGAGGAGATGGGAAGCCCGCGCGCTAGATGCCGCCGCTGACGATGACGTTGTGTCCGCTGACGTACGAGGCCTCGTCGGATAGCAGCCACAGCACGGTGGCCGCGACCTCGTCAAGCGTGCCGGTGCGACGAAGCGGCACAGCCCCGATCATCTCCTTGGCTACGACCTCGGGGTCATTGGAGTAGTACTGCGTGTTCGCCTGCGCCTGCCGCTGGACCTGGCGGTCCCACATCAGCCCTTCTCCGACGAAGGCCGGGGAAATGGCGTTGACGCGGATCCCCAACGGCGCGAGGTCCTTCGAGGCCGAACGCGTCAGGCTCATGACAGCACCCTTGGAGGCACTGTAGGCGGGCATGTTGGCGGCGCCCTCGACGCCGGCCATGGAGGCGGAATTGACGATGGCTCCGCCAATGCCAGCCGCGCGCAGACGTTGCGCGCTCTCCCGCAGGATGTTGAAGATCCCGAAGACGTTGACGTTCATGACGAAGGGGAAGTCCTCGACCGGATAGTCCTGCAGGGGCAGGATCTCGCCCTGGACCCCGGCATTGTTGAAGACCAGGTCAGGGGCGCCGAAACGCTCGATCGCGGCGTCGAAGCATGCCGGCCACGCTGGCAGGATCGGTCACATCAGCGGCGACCGCCAAGACCTGTCCGGCCGTGCTCGCCTCGGCGCATGCGGCCCGTGTCCGCTCGAGGGCTTCTGCGGCTCGGTCGAGATCTGTGATGGCGACCTTCGCGCCGCTGGCCGCGAGACGCACTGCCGTGGTCCGGCCGATGTCTCCACCGGCCCCGGTGACGAGCGCGACCGAGTCGCTGAAGTCGTAGCTCGCAGGCATCCCTCTCAGCCTGCCTGTTCGTCCGACGTCCGATAGCGAAGGCCATCGGTGCCGAATACGTGCGCCGGCCCGATCACACCCACATGCGTGTTGTCACCGCGCTTGACCCTGTAGTCTGCGTCGACGCGCACTCGGACCCGTTTCGTCTCGCCCAGGTGTTCGAGCTCGGCGAAGACGAAGGTCTCCGAGCCCAGCTCCTCGACGACCATGACGCTTGGCGGGCACACCCTCGTCGCCAAGGGTCAGGCCCTGAGGGCGAACGCCGAGGGTCAGGCCCGAGCCGTCCGTCTGAGCGATCGCGGCCGCCACGGCCGGATCGAGCTCCAGCACCAGCGATCCGAAGGTGGCGTTGCCAGCCTCCACCCGCGTGGGGATGAGGTTCATCGCCGGCGAGCCGATGAAGCCGGCCACGAAGAGGTTGGCCGGGTGTCGATAGAGCTCGCCGGGCGTATCGCACCTGCTGCATCACGCCGTAGTCGAGGATGGCCACGCGATGGCCCATGGTCATGGCCTCGACCTGGTCATGCGTGACGTAGACGGTGGTCACGCCGAGCCGCGCCTGCAGGTCGGCCAGCTCGGCGCGCGTCTGGACACGCAGCTTGGCGTCGAGGTTGGAGAGCGGCTCGTCCATGAGGAAGACCTGCGGGTTGCGCACGATGGCGCGGCCCATGGCCACGCGCTGGCGCTGACCACCGGAGAGGTTCTTGGGCTTGCGATCGAGGTAATCGCTCGAGGTCGAGGATGCGCGCCGCCTCGAGCACCTGCTTCTCGCGCTCGTCCTTGGGCACCTTCTGCTGCTTGAGCGGGAAGCCGATGTTCTGGGCCACGGTCATGTGCGGGTAGAGCGCGTAGCTCTGGAAGACCATGGCCACGTCGCGGTCCTTGGGCTGGACCAGGGTGACGTCGCGATCGCCGATCCAGATCGAACCCTCGTCGCAGGCCTCGAGCCCCGCGAGCATGCGCAGCGCCGTCGACTTGCCGGAGCCGGATGGGCCCGACGAGCACGAGGAACTCGCCGTCCGTCGATGGTGAGGTCGAGGCTGTCCACCGCGGGCATTCTCGGTGCCCGGGATAGATCCTGGTTGCTTCTCGATAGACTGACTTCAGCCATGGCTTCCCTACTTGATGGCTCCCATGGATAGGCCGCGGATCATCCGCTTCTGGGCGACCCAGCCGGCGATGCACGACCGGCAGGACGGCGAGGGTCGAGGCCGCCGACAGCTGGGCCATGAAGTTGCCCGCGTGTCGTGACGTTCGTGCTGACCCAGACGGGACGGTCGAGTTGTCGACCGGGTTCAGCTGGACGGCCAGGAAGAACTCGTTCCAGGCGAAGATGAAGCAGAGCAGTGCGGTGGCCGCGATGCCCGGGGCGACGATCGGCAGCATCACGTCCTTGAGCTGCCCGTACAGGCCGGTCCCGTCCATCTGCGCCGCCTCGATGAGCTCGCGCGGCACCTCCCCGAAGAACGAGCGCAGCATCCAGACCGCCAGGGGCAGGTTCATGGCCGTGTACAGGATGATCAGCACCTGCTTGGTGTTCAGCAGGTCCAGCTCCTTGGCGATGATCCAGAGCGGCAGGATGGCGGCCACGACCGGCAGGAACTTGGTGGAGATGAAGAAGAACAGCACGTCGCGCCAGGCCTTGACCGGATAGATCGAGAGCGCGTAGGCGGCCGGGATCGCCAGCACCATCACGAGGACCGTCGAGACGATGACGATGACGAACGAGTTGTAGAACGCCTCATTGAAGCTGAGCAGGCCAGGGACGGACTCGACCACCGCCTGCCATCGATCGAGCGTGGGCTCGAAGAAGAGCATCGGGCTGGCGTTGGCCACGAGCTCCGTCTTGAAGCTGTTGAGCACCATCCAGAAGACGGGGAAGAACATGACCAGCGGCCACGAGCCAGGTGACGATGCCGAGCGCGGCCGTGCCCCAGCGAGACTCGTCCGCGCAGCTTGCGTGTCGTTGGCTGTGAGGGTCATACCGGCTCCTGCGCGCTGGAAGAGGCTGGACAGCACACGCAGCGCGAACGTGGCGATGATGATCGAGGCGATGACGACGATGATCGAGTACGCCGCCGCCTGGCCGAAGTTCCAGCCGCCGCCGATCGATCGCTGGTAGACGAAGTAGGGCACGTTCGTGGACCCTGGACCGCCGCCGGTCATGACCTCGATCTGGTCGAAGACCTGCAGCAGGTAGATCGCGCCCGAGCACGATGCCCAGCTCCATGTACGGCCGCAGCATGGGCAGGGTGATCTGGCGTGAAGATGCCCCGACTTGCTCGCGCGATCGACGCGCGCGGCCTCAAGGATGTCGGTCGGCTGGCTTTGCAGGCCGGCCAGGATGATGAGCATCATGAACGGCGACCATTGCCAGACGAGCACGATGACGATGGCCCAGAACGGGAAGCGCTCCACGAACGGGATCGCGTCGAAGCCGAAGGCCTCGATGACCGGTTGAGGACGCCGAAGGAACGAGCTGAAGATCTGGTTCTTCCAGAGCAGGCCAGCCACCACCGGCATGATCAGGAACGGGGTGATGAGCAGGGTGCGGGCGATGCCGCGGCCGAAGAACTCGCGGTCGAGCAGCAGCGCCAGGACGGTCCCGACCAGCAGTGACAGCAGCACCGCGGCAGACGGTCATCCCGACCGAGACGATGACCGCCTCGAGGAAGAACTGGTTGGAGTAGCCCTCGGTGAAGTTCTCGAGCCCGATGAAGTCCGGCCCGTACGGCGGAACGATGGTCCAGTCCTGGAGGCTGAACCAGATGTTGAAGAGGAACGGGATCTGCGTCACCACGATGGTGAACAGCAGAGCCGGGAGGAGGGGCAGCCGACGACGCCACTTGTCGCGCCGCTGGAACTCCGCGATCGCAGCGGCGCGCTCGGCGTCTGGGTCCGGGCTCTCGCATGGGCTCGGCTTGCGCGGTCACGGCGTGTCCCTGTCCCTTCAGGTGTCGATGGGCGCCGGCGCGAGTATCCTCACGCCGGCGCTGAGTCAACGCTTACCAGCGCTGCCCTTCGAACTCGGTCGCGATGGCGTCGCACGCGGCCGATCGCATCATCGGTCGACTGGCTGCCGGCGATGGCAGCCGAGATCTCCTGCGTGCAACGGGTGCCGAAGTCCTGGAACTGCGGCACGCCCACGAACTGGACGCCAGGCAGGCCCGGACGGGGCTGGACGCCGGGGTTGTCGATGGGGGCGGCCTGCATGGCCTCAAGGGTCTTGTCGGCGAAGGCCGCGGCAGCTTCCTGGTAGTTGGGGTTCTCGTACAGCGACTGGCGCGTGCCCGGAGGCACGGCTGCCCAGCCACCCGGCAGCAGGTCCACCGGCCGTCGCGAGGTACTGCGGGCCGGTAGCCCAGCTGACGTACTCCCAGGCCGCATCCTTGTCGGGCGCGGTCTCGGGGATGGCCAGGGCCCACGACCACAGCCAGCCGGAAGCGTCGGTCACCTTGGTCGGCGAGAGCGCGTAGCCGAGCTTGCCCTGGATGGGGCTGCCGTCGCTCTCGAGGTTGCTGGCCGCGACCGTGGCATCGACCCACATCGCGGCGGTGCCGTTCTGCATCTGGGCGGTGCACTCGTTGTAGCTGGAGTTGGCGGCGTCGTTCTCGCCGGCCTCATTGATCAGGCTCGACGTAGAAGTCGAGCGGCTTCCTTGAACTCGGGCTGGTCGATCTGGGACGCACCGATGGTGTCGTCCTCGCCGGCGAGCCAGTAGGTGCCGCCGAAGGTGTTGAGCACGGTGGTGAAGATGGCGCCGAGGTCACCCCAGCCGGGCTTGCCACGCAGGCAGATGCCGGCCATCTCGTCGGTATCGACAGCACGGGCGATGTCCGCGACCTCGTCCCAGGTCGGTGCGTCGGGCATCGTGATGCCGGCCTCGTCGAGGACGTCCTTGCGGTACATCACGAACGACGATTCACCGTAGAAGGGAGCGGCATACATGTTGCCGTCCCAGCTGAGACCGTTGCGCACGGCCGGGAAGATGTCGTCGATCGGCGTAGTCCGCGTCGGCCTCGGCGTACTCGCTCAGGTTCACCAGCCAGCCGTTGCGGCCGAACTGCGGAGCCTCGAACATGCCGATCATGACGACGTCGAACTGCTCGCCGCCGGCGCCCACGTCACGGGTGGTGACCTCGCGCAGCGTGGCCTCCTCGAGGAAGGTGTACTCGACGTTGATGCCGGTCTCGGCGGTGAACAGCTCGGGCGTCAGCGCGGCGATGTCTTCCATCTGCGGGTTGCCGACGATGGCGACGTTGAGGGTCGTCTCATCCTGGGCCAGCGCCGACCCGGCGATGGCCGTCGAGGCCACCATCGAGAGCGCCAGCGCCGTGACCGCGACCCGTGGGCCTGTGGCACGTGCGTTTCCTCTAGACCACATGGACCAATTCCTCCTTGGGCGGGCCGTGGCCCGCATCCTCCTGAGCGCGGCAATGCACGCGTCGCGGCACATCCTAGTTGGCTTCACTTGGAATGCAAGCCCTTAGAACAGGCATAACAACACTCTTTATGGGCCTTGCATCTGTGTTTGTGTTGGAGTAGGGTGGTGCCCATGACTGCTGACGACGGCCGCCGGCGCCGCTTCGAGCTCTCGACCGAGAGCCTCAGCCGGCTCGATCCACCGGATCATCGATCCCGTCCTACGACCGCGGCCGCCTCGGCGCCGGCATCGTCCACATCGGGGTCGGCGGCTTCCACCGCGCGCACCAGGCCGTCTACCTCGACGACCTCTGTCGAGGCAGGTGTGACCGACTGGTCGATCACCGGCGCGGGCGTCCTGCCGGGTGACGCGCAGATGGCAGATGCGCTGGCCGCGCAGGACTACCTCTACGCGCTCGTGACGCGAGACGCTCGCGCCACCGACGTGCGCGTCATCGGCGCCATCACCGACTACGTCCTCGCCGCAGACGACCTCGAGCCCCTGGTCGCACGCATCGCGGCCCCGGACACGCGCATCGTCTCGATGACCATCACCGAGGGCGGCTATCCCGTCGACGAGGCGACCGGCACGTTCACTAGCGGCCGAGGATGCGCTGCCGCCTGACGTTCGTAGCGCTGGCGCGCGCCTTCCAGCGACGGCGCGACGCGAGGACTCGGGCGGACTGACGGTCCAGAGCTGCGACAACGTCATGGGCAATGGCGATGTGGCGCGGGCGGCCACGCTCGGCGTCTGCGCCCTGGTCGAGCCTGGCCTCGAGACGTGGGTCGCCGACAACGTCGCCTTCCCCAACAGCATGGTCGACCGCATCACCCCGCAGACGACCGATGGTGACCGCGCATTCCTGGTCCGAGGAGTACGGACTGCTCGATCGCTGGCCGGTCGTGGCAGAGACGTTCATCCAGTGGGTCATCGAGGACGAGTTCCCGTACGGCCGGCCGCCCTACGAGGACGTCGGCGTGCTGGTCACCGATGACGTCCGGCCATACGAGACGCTAAAGCTGCGCATCCTCAACGCCGGCCACTCCACGCTCACGTACATGGCTGCGCTCGTCGGCCACACCTACATCCACGAGATCATGGCCGATCCGCCTGCTCGCGCGATACCTTGCAGCGGTTCCACGACGACGAAGCGACACCATCGCTGCCTCCGGTCGCCGGCATCGACGTGGGCGACTACAAGCGGACGGTGGCTGAGCGCTTCGCCAACACCGAGGTTCGAGACCAGGTCGCCCGCGTGTGCCTGGACGGCATCGTCCAAGTGGCCCAAGTTCCTGGTGCCCACCATCGAATCGCAGTTGGAGCACGGCGGCCAGGTCAAGCTCTCGGCCCTGGCCCTCGCGGCGTGGTGCCAGTACCTGCTGGGCAGGGACGACGCCGGTGCAGACATCGCCGTCTCGCCTGACCCGCGGCTCGACGAGGCCCGGGCGCTACGCGCACGCTTCGATCGCGGACCCCGCCGCCTTCCTCGGCTTCACCGAAGTCTTCGGCCGCCGGCTGCCCGCGGACCAGCGTTTCGTGGCAGCCTTCTCCGACGCCTTGGTGGCCCTGCGAGAAGCAGGGACGTATCGCGTGCTCGAACAGGTGGTTGAACGGAGGGACCTGATGACCCAGGCCGATGCCGCCTGCGGCCGGCACTCCGGAGCACCAGGGTCCACTCTTCCAGGCGCAGCGCCGGGCGCAGATCGTGGAGCGCGTGCATGAACGTGGCCGCGTGGACGTGGCCGAGCTGGCGGACGAGTTCGACGTCACCGGCGAGACCATCCGCCGGGACCTCACCGAGTTGCAGCACGAGCGGCTTCTGCGCCGTGTCCACGGCGGTGCGGTGCCCTGGCGTGGCTCGGTCATCGTGCCTCGGCTCGACGTGCGTGAAGGGCACAACGTGGCCGAGAAGCGGCGTATCGCCAAGGCGGCCGCATCCGAGGTCCCGCAGCACGGTGCCATCATCATCGACTCGGGCAGCACGGCGCTGCAGTTGGCTGATGCCCTGGACCGCGAGCGCGACTTGACGGTCGTCACCAATCACATGCCCATCATCCGCTCGCTCGCGACCACGGAGCGCCCCGATGTCATCGTCCTCGGCGGCGCGCTGCGCCGCCGAACGCTGGCCTTCGTCGATGAGACCGGCGTGGAGACGCTGCGTGACATGACCGTCGATGTCGCCTTCATCGGCTGCGACGGGATGTCGCCCGAGCACGGGTTCACTACCCCGTATCGCGAGGAGGTCGCCATCAAGCGGGCGATGATCGGCGGCGGGCCGTCGAGTGGTGATGATGTTCGACCACTCCAAGGTGGGCAACGAGCAGCTGTTCCGCTTCGCCGACGTCGATGAGGTCGACATCATCTACAGCGACACCGGCATGGACGATGTGACCGCCGCGCGGCTCGAGGAGCTGGGTCCGCGGGTCGTCCGTGTCTGAGCCCGGGCATCCGCTGCCCACGCCGCGCGAGCTCGAAGCGATCGCCATCGAAGCCGCGACCGAGGGCGCCGGTGTCGTCCGCGCCGCCGCCGGAGGCCTGGGCACGGTCCGCACGAAGTCGACACCCACTGACCCGGTCACGTCGCTCGACATCGCCGCCGAGCGGGCCATCCGGCTCGTGCTTGCGCGCCGCGCCCCGGCGCTCGTCCGTGCTGGGCGAGGAGGACGGCGAGATCGGTGGGTCAACGGGCATCGGCTGGGTCATCGACCCCATCGACGGCACCGTGAACCTGACCTACGACCTGCCCGTGATGAGCGTCTCCATCGCCGCCACCGTCGACGGCGCCACTGTGGCGGGCGCAGTCGTCGACGTGCTGCGGGGTGATGTGTTCAGCGCCGCTCGCGGCGACGGGGCACGGCTCGATGGTCACGCCATGGCGCCATCCGCTGCCACTGAGCTGTCTGCCTCGCTCATCGGGACCGGCTTCTCGACTATACGCCGGAGGGCCGTGCCGAGGAGGCCGAGTACCTCAGGCGTGTCCTGCCGGCGGCTCGGGATATCCGCTGCTTCGGGTCGGCCGCGCTCAACCTCTGCTGGGTCGGATGTGGTCGCCTTGACGGGTTCTACCAGCGCAACATGCAGTACTGGGACTTCGCTGCCGGCGAGATCATCGCGGCGGAGGCGGGCGCGGCCATCGCGCTGCCCAGCGCCGGGAACGGCCAGCTGATGGTGGCCTCAGGGCCCGGCATCCACGACGCGTTGGTGCGACTGGTCGCCTAGACTGCCTGTCCCTCCGCCGCCGCGCGCGTCTGGCAGTGCTCCACGAGTGGTCGGACCGCCGACGGACCGCGCGCCTTCCAGCTGTCCCACACCGCGAGCAGATCCGTGTCTGGAACCGGCTCCGACATGCGCGCCACCGCCATCACCGCTTCCCAGGCCCCGAACGTCTGGGCATCGAAGACCCCACGGCGCACGAGTTCCGTGATGTAGTGGCTGTGGATCTGATCGAGCAGCTCAGGCGTGGCGCCGGCCAGCCAAGAGCTCCGGTCGGATGGTGGGCGCATCAGCAGTGAGCTGCGTACGTAGTCCGCCGTCGCATCGCCGCGGCCCGCGTCGAACCAGTCGAGGATGATCGGTCCACGCTTGCTCAAGATGATGTTGGCCGGGTGGAAGTCGCCGTGACAGAGGGCCACGCCGACCGGCAGCAGCTCGAGCAGCTCCTGAGCGGCCTGCCGCTCGTCGGTCGGCAACTGCTCGGCTTCCGAGATCTTCATGCGCAACCGGCCGGCCAGCGAGGGGAGTCCTGGCACCCTCGTCAGCTGGACCTCGGTCTGCAGGTCGAGCAGCTGGATGGTGAGCTCAGGGACCGCCGTCGGGTGGCTCTTCATCCGCTCCCACATCGCCACGCCCTCGATCCGCTCGAGAACGATGCCGGGCCGGCCGTCGAAGTCGATCACGCCCTCGGTTTCCGGCACCGGTAGCCCGGCGGCGTGGACGCGCGCGATGGTCTCTGCCTCGTGGGTAGCCCAGTGCGCGGGGATCCCGGGACGCAGCACCTTCACCACGGTGTAATCGGACCAGGCCCACAGATCGGACGTGTTGCCACGAGCGATCGGTGCCCCGACGGGGCGTGGCTGCGCGGTCATCGACTGAGTATCGCGCAGCGGGGACGCGGTGTCACCGGCAGACCTCGGACCATGCTCCCCGCGGCTACAGTGTCGCCATGGGCCAGTTGATCCTCGCGCACGACCTTGGCACCAGCGGGGACAAGGCTTCGCTGCACGCTGCCGACGGCCGGCTCCTGGCCGCCCACACCGAGCACTACCCCACCGACTACGGCGCCGGCGGCAAGGCCGAGCAGGACCCTGCCGACTGGTGGGCAGCGTTCTGCTCCGCCACGCGGGCGCTCCTGGCGGCCAGCGACGTCGACCCTGTGGAGGTGGCCGGCGTGGTGCTCTCGGGCCAGATGATGGGCGCGGTGTTGCTCGATGCTGCCGACCTGCCGCTGCGCCCAGCGGTCATCTGGGCCGACACTCGAGCGACCGCGGAGGCGGCGAGGCTGGCCGAGGTGGTCGGTTTCGAGGACGCCTACCAGCTGCTCGGTCATCGGCTCGACGCGACCTATACGCTGCCCAAGTTGATGTGGCTGCGCGAGCACGATCCCGACAGCTGGGCCCGCACCACCGGCGTCGTGTTGGCCAAGGACTACGTCACCCTGCGCCTGACCGGCCGTCGCTGCATCGATCCCTCTGACGCCTCGGGCACCAACGCGTACGACCAGGCTGCCGGCAGCTGGGCGCCCGAGCTGCTCGAGGCGGCTGACCTCGACCCCTCGTTGCTGCCGGAGGTGGTGCCCTCCGCCACCATCGCGGGAGGCATCCGGGCCGAGGTCGCTGAGCAGGTGGGACTGCGCGAGGGCACGCCGGTCGTGGTGGGCGGTGGGGATGGTGCCACCTCGGCCCTGGGCGTCGGACTCGTGGCGAGCGACCCCGTGGCCTGCGCGACCATCGGCTCCTCGGCCTGGCTCTCGATGGCCACGGACACGCCCGCCCGCGATCCCTTGATGCGTACGGTCACGTTCGACCACGTCATCCCCGGCCACTTCCTGCCGCTGGGACCGATGCAGGCCGCCGGCACTTCCCTCGAGTGGCTCGCACAGACCATCGGCGTGGGCATCTCAGACATCAAGCAGCTGGTCCGCGCGGCCGCTGACGCGCCGGCTGCGTCCGAGGGCCTCTTCTTCCTGCCGTACTTGGTCGGTGAGCGAGCGCCGATCTGGGATGCCCGGGCGCGGGGCACGCTGGTCGGGCTGTCCCGTCACCACGGGCCGGCCCACCTGGCGCGGGCGGTGCTGGAGGGCGTGGCCTTCAACCTCTGCGGCGTGTACCAGGCGCTCGATGACTCGGTCCGCCAAATCGAGGCCGTGGAGGCCGTCGGTGGCGGCGCGCGGAGTGACGTCTGGCTCCAGATCATGGCCGACACCTGGGGTGTGCCGGTCCGACGCCGCAGCATCGTGGACGAAGCCAACTCGTTGGGCGCCGCCGTGGTCGGTGCGGTGGCGCTCGGGCTCATCGACGGCTGGGACCGGGCCCGGGAACTCTCGACGATCGAGGCGGTGTTCGAGCCTGACGATGCTCGCCACCGGCTGGCTCTCGCCGGCTACGAGCGCTTCAGCGACGCCTACCAGCGCCTGCGCGGTTGGTTCGCCGGAGGATCTTCGGACTATTGAGCCGCGTGTTCGGTGCTCGCCTCGGGGGCGTGTTGCCAGGGCCATCGGCCCTCGTTCTCCATCGTGATGGACCAGGCCAGGAAGGTCCGGACCAGCACGAGGACGCCCAGCGCCACGACGCTCTGCAGGTCGAGCTCGAGCGTCACCGTGGTGATGACGTCAGCTGCGATGAGCAGCTCCAGGCCGAGCAGTAGCCAGCGCGACATCTCGTGCCGGAACGCGACGTAGGTGGCCGCCTCGGCGTCCGCGGATCTGGTGCGAGCGGCCGCGAACGCCGCCGCCAGCACGCCCAGTCCGATGACGAGCACGCCCGCCAACTCGATCACGGTGGCGATGATCTCCGCCACACGCCAGTCGTTGAACTCCATCACGGTCAACGGTAGCGCGGCTGGTGACGGGACACCTGCCCCGTCTGGCGGGTTGCTGCCGTCGAGTCGTCGAGGGCCCTTACATGCGGCTGACATCGAGGTGTCGGGACCTTGATGCCGAGGGTCGAGGATCGCTCAGGTGAGAGGCAACGACATCCGCGACCGATGGCAACGCTGACGCGAGCCGGGCTCCAACCCGTCGCCCCTCATCGGTTCGCGCCGCGGACGTGGCCCATCGGCCCGGCGGACATCGCAGCGGTCCTCTTCGCTGTGGGCCTTCTCGTGGCCGGCATGTGGATCGTCCATGGCGGACTCGATCCAGTGGGCACGCCGGCAGGCCTGGTGAGCGGTCTCGGCCAGATCACCGCACTGCTCGGGACCTATCTCGCCCTCGCGCAGATCGTGCTGATGGCCCGGGTCCCCTGGGTCGACCACGTGGTCGGCAGCGACAGGCTCCAGCTCTGGCATCGATGGCTGGGCATCGGCACGATCACGCTCATCCTCTCCCACGTCGTGTTGACCACGACCGGCTGGGCCATGGGCTCCGGCTCCACCGTCATCGAGGAGTTCCTCGCGCTCAACGGGACCTGGGACATCCTGATCGCCACCGTCGGCACGGTCCTCCTGACGATGGTGGCCATCACCTCGATCCGCGCGGTCCGGCGCCGGCTCGCGTACGAGACCTGGTACGGACTGCATCTCTACGCCTACATCGGCATCGCGCTCGCGTTCCTGCACCAGCTCACCGTCGGCGCCGACTTCATCGGCGACGAGCTGGCCGTCTGGTTCTGGGCGGGGCTCTACGTGGTCACCTTCGGCCTGCTGATCTGGTACCGCGTGCTCACGCCGATCCGCGTCTCGGCTCGCCATCGGCTGCGGGTGGCGGCGGTCGTGCCCGAGGCCCGCGGCGTCGTCTCGCTCTACCTCGTCGGGCGTGACCTCGAGAAGCTGCCGGTCGCCGCCGGCCAGTTCTTCCACATCCGCTTCCTGCGGCGGGGTGGCTGGTGGCGCCCCCATCCCTTCTCGATCTCGGCCGCGCCGAACGGCCAGTACCTGCGGGTGACCATCAAGGACCTTGGCGACGATTTACATCGGATGACGACCATGCCGGTCGGAACGCCGGTCTTCATCGAAGGCCCGTACGGAGCCTTCACCTCGGCGGTCGTCAAGCGTGACCGCGTGATCATGCTCGCGGGCGGCGTGGGTGTGACCCCGCTGCGAGCGATCCTCGAGGCGCTGCCCACAGGCCGGCATCGCATCACCTTCCTCTATCGTGAGGGCGACCCTTCCGAGACCGTCTTCCGCGCTGAGCTGCTCTCCCTCGCCTGGCGGCATGGAGCCGAGCTGCGGTTCCTCGAGGGCCATCGTGGCTCGCCGCAGATGCCGTTCGACCCGCTCGGGCCCGATGGGCTCTACCGCCACGCCCCAGACATCGTGGCCGCCGACGTGCTCGTGTGTGGCTCGCCATCTTTCACGCGGCGGGTCCTCGACAGCCTCAAGAGGCTACGGGTCCCTGATGACCAGATCCACGCTGAACGCTTCGGGTACTGACATGGCTATCGGATCTCGCGAACCTTCCCGCCTGCCGGTGCGCGGCACCATCGCCACCGTCGGCACCGTCGGCGCCCTGACCCTGCTGCTCTCCTTCCGCGGAGGGCCCCTGGCGCCGGGTGAGCCGGTCGCAGCGCAACTCGTCGAGGCTCCAGCGACCGACGAGCCCATCTCGGGTGCCGAGACAGACTCCAGCCGTGCTGCAGCGGTCGTGGAGCCGCTGACGGTCACCGGCGACCCCTACCGGACTCGCTGGGGCGACGTCCAGGTCGAGGTCACGCTCGCCGGCGGCGACATCACCGAGGTCGTGGCCCTGGCCATGCCGAGCGGCGACCGTCACACCGACCAGATCAGCGCCTACGTGGAGCCGATCCTGCGCGAGGAGGCCATCAGCTCCGACACTGCCGAGGTGTCGGTCATCTCTGGCGCCACGTACACCAGCCGGGCCTACGCGGCCTCGCTGCAGTCCGCGCTCGATCAGGCCGGACCGACGACCGCGCAAGCGGTGCCTGCCGAAGAGCAGGCCGTGGCGGCGGCTCCCGCGGACGCCTCGGGCGACAAGATCGCGACGGCGACCGGCGACGCCTACCGGACTCGCTGGGGCGAGGTCCAGGTCGAGGTCACGCGCGCTGGCCGCGACATCACCGACGTCGTGGCCCTGGCCATGCCAGGCGGCGACCGTCGTACCGACCAGATCAGCGCCTACGTGGAGCCGATCCTGCGCGACGAGGCCATCAGCTCCGACTCTGCTGATGTGTCGGTCATCTCCAGCGCCACGTACACGAGCAAGGCCTATGCCCGTTCTCTCCAGTCGGCGCTCGATCGGCTCGACGCCTGATGGTCGCCGAACCGGTCTTCGGGTCTCGCATCAGCACGCGCGACCCGGAGCACCGACGCGTCGAGTACGCGATGGGCACCGTGATCAGCCTGTACCTGCCTGGCGGTGGCGCCTCGTCTGCGGCAGCCGATGCCGCCTTCGACTGGTTCCACGAGGTCGATGACCGCTTCAGCCCCTTCAAGCCGGACAGCGAGGTCAGCCGCATGATCCGCTCCGACCTGGCGCCATCCGATCGTTCGGCCGATCTGCGCGAGGTGCTCGAGATCGCCGACGCGGTCGAGGCCCTCAGCGGCGGCGCCTTCGACATCCGCGGCCATCGCCCGGATGGGCGACCCGACCCGACCGGGGTGGTGAAGGGCTGGTCGGTCGACCGTGCAGGGGCCATCCTCGCGGCCGCAGGTGTCGATCGCTTCTACATCAGTGCCGGTGGCGATGTGCTCGTGCGCGGCGGACAGGAGAGCGGCGGGCCCTGGACCATCGGCATCGCGAATCCGTTCGCGCCCGATGCGGTGGCGCTGGTCCTCGAAGGGCACGACCTCGCGGTCGCCACTTCGGGTACGACCGAGCGCGGGCGCCACATCATCGACCCGCACTCGGGCGAGGCCACGGGTGAGCTGCTGGCGGTCACGGTCGTCGGACCCGATCTGGCTCGCGCCGACGCCTATGCCACGGCGGCCTTCGCCATGGGCCGTGAAGGCCTGGGCTGGGTGGATGCGCTGCCAGGCTACGACGCGGCCGGCATCAGCCACGACGCTCGCGTCATCTCCACCCGCGGCCTCGACCGCTACCGAGCCTGACCCTCGGTCACGACCGAGAACTCGCCCGCCACCAGGTCGACCGTCAGCTCCGCGAGATCGTCTCCCCGGAGCCAGCCCATGCGCAGCAGACCCTGGCCCTCGTCGGTCACTTCCAGCACGCCCTCGAACGCAGGGTGCTCACCGCGCAGCCGGACGAGCTCGAGCAGGCGCCGGACCACCGGGCGCTCGAGGGCGGCTTCGATCTCCGTCGCGAGGTAGTCGTGGCGGTTGATGGCGCGCCCTTCGCCGGTCCGCTCGACGGCCGCGAGGTCGTTCTCGCCCGCGAGCAGACCGACGTAGTAGAGCTGGGGCACGCCGCGAGCGAAGAGCTGGATGGCACGCGCTGCGAGATAGCGGTCGTCGTCGGCACCGAGCGCGGAGTAGTAGGTGCAGTTGAGCTGGTGCACGTCGGGCCCATCGCCGGGCTCACCGAGGATGCGGTTGATGTTGCCGCCTCGCGCCACGATCCGCTCGGCCAGCGCGGACATCTCGGCGGCCGACAGGATGCCCTCGAGGTCGGGTCGCACCGGGATGCCGTCATGGCAGTCGAGGGTGGTGAACTGGCGATCGGGTGAGCCTGCGAGGTGCGCTGCCAGCCGTGTCGCATCTCCCGTCTCGAAGGCGTGGAGCAAGAGGCCCGGCAGCACGAAGTCGTAGGTCCAGTAGCCACGACGGCTGAGCTGCTGGTGCGTGGCATAGACGTCGTGCACCTCGGGCAGTACGACCAGATCGAAGTCGGCCGCAGCCTCGACCAGCCAGTCGAGCGCCTTGTAGATCTCTGGTTCCACCATGAAGCAGCTGGTCCCCGCCTGCTTGACCACATAGCCGACCGCGTCGAGCCGGACGATGGCCACGCCGTGAGAGGCGAACCATTCGAACCAGCTGCGGATGAGCGCGCGCGTCGCGTCGGCGGCGAGATCGAGGTCGATCTGCTCGACACGTCCGTCGAACCCGAAGGTGGTCCAGATGGTCTCGGTCTCGCCCGTCTGCTCGATGGTGAACGAGGTGAAGGGGTCGTCGGGTTTGCGCAGGAAGATGCGGGCGACATCCTCGGGTGGTGGGTCGCCCGACGGCCAGACCTTGTCGATGGTGATGAACAGGTCGGCAAATTCGGAGGCACGCCCCCGGCGCAGGAAGTCGGCGAATTCGGCCGAGCGCCGGGAGATGTGGTTGACCATGAGGTCGAGCAGGACATCGTGGTCCGAGGCCAGCTCGGCGATGTCATCCCAGCTCCCGAACCGGGGCTCGATCCGCCGGTAGTCGATGGGTGCGAAGCCGCGGTCGCCCGAGGAGGGGAACGGGGGCAGGACGTGGACGCCGGTGAAGAGACCATCAAGTGGGCCACGGAGCAGCCGCGTGATGTCCGCGATGGTGCCCCCGAGCGAATCCGGGTAGGTCAGCAGCTGCGGGCCGGGTCGCATCACCGCTGATCCTCCCGGCGATCCGCCGGCGAGCCGAGCGCATCGACGGCTCGCGTCCAGTCGGCCGGCAGCTCGACACCCGGGCGTGACATCAGGCGCAGGAACAGGTCAGAGGCCGAGCCTTCGACGACCACCGTGGGCTGGCCACGGCCGAAGCGCCAGCTGCGCCCCAGGTCCGTGGCTCTGAGCTCGATCGTCTGCACCTCGCCGAGCCGCGGCAGGTACAGGTCGGCGAACTCGTCGAGCCCGTGGCCGGACACGCTGGTCAGGAGCTCGACCGGCTCGCCGACCGCGCTGTGCGCGTCCCATCGATGGACGCCGGTCTCGATGACCATGCGCCGGATCCAGAACCCCAGCGAGGGGTCGTCCACGAACGTCCAGACCGGTGCCGCCGTATCGGCCATGGCCAGGCCCTCGAGCATTGCTGCCAGCTGCTCGGCTGCCCAATCGAACGGGTCGCCGCCAGGCGGCAGCTCGGGGCCCGGGATACGCCCGGCCGGCAAGGTCTCGCAGATCACCGCGGTGCGGCCGTGGACCCCAGCCACGTGGACCACCAGGTCGCGCATCGTCCAGGTGGGGTACTGCGGCACGGTGCGGTCAGGGTTCAGGCGACCGAGCTCGATGAGCCGCCAGCCCTCGTACTCGATGGCGGCAAGATCCCTGTCGTTGCTCATGCGCCGAGTCTAGGGCCAACCATCGTGGGGCTGAGAGAGCACGATGGCCTCCGCCTCGAGAAAGACCGCGTTCATCGCTCTCGTCTCGTGGTACGTCATGAACAGGCGCTCGACCGGTACGTCCTG
Organism: uncultured Chloroflexia bacterium; assembly: GCA_963731995.1. Lineage (GTDB taxonomy): Bacteria > Chloroflexota > Limnocylindria > Limnocylindrales > CSP1-4 > JAFMJV01. The sequence continues at coordinate 248,814 of CAVSXV010000009.1, read as the reverse complement.
CCGAACGAGCGCGTGCGTCGCCGCGGCCGTTCCACTCTGATAATGGCTGCGGGCTACCGCCTCTTCGAACGAGGTGGACACGAACGAACGGCCCGCACGACGACGGAGCCCAGCCTCGGCCGACAGGCCGCGCCAGAGCGTTACCTCGGCGCGCCCGAGACGCTCGAAGACGGCACGGACGAAGGCCAGCCGCGCGACGATGTGCTCCGCCCGGCGCTCCCGCGTCCAGGCGCCCTCGAAGGTGGCCGGATCCCGGACGACCGAGTCGGAGTAGCCGGTGAGGCCGAGCTCGGCGAGCACGATGCGGTGGCCCTTCACCATCTCGCCAGAGCCCGGGTTGCTGACGAAGATCCGGGCGAAGGCCTGCTCGATGTCGTGGACGCCCCGTTCCTCGGTCCAGGCCTCGAGGTCGGCGGCGAGTGCCGGGTCGCCGCGACGCGTGGACGGTTCCGGCAGGGCCCGACCTGCGGCCAGGAAGCGTGAGTGTCGCGCCAGCCAGTGGCTGGCTTCGGTGTGCTGATGGTCGATCCGTCGGTTCGTTCGCTCCCTCTGGCTCGCGTCAGCCTTGATGGTCTGTCGGGGAGCGAATCGCTCGATGGCCGCCTCCATGGCGGCGACCTCGGCATCGCTGGCTCGTGGCCCTCCGCGCTCGAACTGGAAGTGGTCGACATGCTCGAGTGGTACCTCCCAGATCGCACCGGCGTCCTCGAAACCCTCGATGCGGATGTGCACGAAGCCGGTCGCCGTCTTGATCGCGGCGACCGACACCGGAGTCCGTCGCGGGTCGAGCAAGCGCCCGACGACTTCCGGGACCAGGTGGCGCAACGCGCCGGGCTCGAAGTCATCGTCGGAGCGCGCGTTCGGGTCCGAGGCGTAGACGGATGGCGTGCCCATGGGCCCATCGTACGTGTGGCCCGAATGCCAGGAGATCGACCTCGTCGGGGCTGATCTCGACGATGGAAGCCAGGGCCCTGCTACCGTTCGCCGCCATGAGCAAGGTCAAGCGCTTCGTCGTGCCCATGCGTGGCCGGAATCCCGCTGAAGAGCACCGTGCTGCCACGCCGCTCGAGCTGTTCTACGACCTGGTCATCGTGGTGGCCGTCGCCGTCGCGGCGTCCTCGCTGCACCACGGCATCGCGGAAGACCACATCCTCGAGTCGCTCCTCGGCTACGTGATGACCTTCTTCGCCATCTGGTGGGCCTGGATGGGTTTCACCTGGTTCGCGACCAGCTACGACACCGATGACGTGCCCTACCGTGTCGCGGTCTTCGTGCAGATGGCTGGCGCCATCATCATCGCGGCCGGCATCGGCCAGGCGTTCGACGGTGGCGATTGGTCGCTGGTGCTCCTCGGCTACGTGGTCATGCGCATCGCGCTGGTGGCCCAATGGCTGCGCGCGGCCAGGGACGACCCGGCCCACCGGACCACCAACCTCCGCTGGGCCGGTGGCATCGCCTTCGTGCAGCTGCTGTGGGTGCTGGCCTTCCTCTTGGTGCCCGGCGACCTCTTCGTGCCCGTCTTCTTCGTGCTCGTCGCCGCCGAGCTTTCGGCGCCGGTCCTGGCCGTTCGCGGCGCCGAGGGCCTCTGGCATGCGGAGCACATCGCCGAACGCTACGGCCTGCTCACCATCATCGTCCTCGGCGAGTCGGTGCTGGCGGGAGCGAACGCCTTCACGGCCGTCGCCGACGAGTCGTTCTCTGACCTGGAGCTGCTGTTCCTGACGGTCGGCGCGCTGCTGCTCGTGTTCACGATGTGGTGGCTCTACTTCGAACGTGGCTCCGACGATCTGCTCACGACGCGCGCGCGCGCATTCGAGTGGGGCTATGGCCACTACTTCATCTGGGCCGCGGCCGCGGCGGTGGGGGCGGGGATCGCTGTGGGGGTCGATGTGCTGACCGACCATGCACACGTGGACGTGTTCGTCGCGGGCGCGGCCGTGGCAGTCCCCGTCGCCATCTACCTCGCGGGGATCTGGGTGTTGCACGACGTCCCTCGGCCGCTGTCGCGCCTGCGCATGTCGCTGACGCCGATGGCCATCGTGCTGGTGCTGCTGACACCGCTCACGCCGCAGCCGATCCTGCTCACCGGTGTCGTGGTCGGGCTGCTGCTGGTGGCCAAGCTCGCGACGTCGCCCCAGACGTCGACCGCACCCTAGACTGGGGCCCTATCGACCGCCCGCCGTCCAGGAGCTTCGCCATGTCTGCCTTCCGGCCGTTCGTGATGGAACAGATGATGTCCGAGTGGGAGAACGTGGTGGACGTCAACCTCTCGGAGAGCGGCGTGCATCCGATGACCGTCGGCGAGCTGCTGGCCATGGACGGGCGCGAGATGAACGACCTTGCCGACATCGGCATGTTCTACCCGCAGGCCAACGGCACCCCTCTGCTGCGTGAGCGGATCGCCGCCCTCTACGACGGCGCCACGCGCGACGACGTGCTCGTCACCATCGGCGCGGCCGAGGCCAACTACCTCGCGGTCACCACCTTCCTCGAACCGGGTGACGAGGTCGTGATGGTGCTGCCCAACTACATGCAGATCTGGGGCGTGGCGCAGAACCGGGGCTGCAAGGTCGTGGAGGTCTACCTCGACGTCGACGATGACTGGGCCCTCGACGCCGCCGCGCTCGACGAGGCGGTCACGCCGCAGACGAAGATGATCGTGGTGGTCAACCCCAACAATCCCACCGGCCGGATCATGAGCGAGGCCGAGATGGATACGGTCGTGGCCGCAGCCGAGCGGGTCGGGGCCTGGTTGCTGGCCGACGAGGTCTACCGCGGTGCCGAGCGCGAGCGGGACGAGGAGACGCCCTCGTTCTTCGGGCGCTACGACAAGGTCCTGGCCCAGGGCTCGATGAGCAAGGCCTATGGTCTGCCCGGCCTGCGGGTGGGCTGGACGGTCGGCCCAGCCGATGCGGTCGCCGCCATGTGGCGCCGCCACGAGTACACGACCATCGCGCTCTCGATGCTCTCCGACCAGCTCACGGCCACGGCCCTCTCGCCACAGGTCCGGCCGCAGATCCTGGCGCGCACGCGGCTCCTGCTCAAGGGCGGCTATGGCCTTCTCGGTGAGTGGCTCAGCGAGCAGGATGGCGTCTTCACCGGTACGCCCCCGGACGCGGCTGCCATCACCTTCCTGAAGTACGACCTGCCCATCGGCTCGACCGCCTGGATGGAGCGGCTGCGAGACGAGTCGAGCCTGCTCATCGTGCCCGGTGACCACTTCGGCCTGGACCGGCACATCCGCGTCTCGTTCGCCTTGCCGGAGGCTGAGCTCCTCGACGGCCTGGCGCGCATCAGCGAGTCGGTCAAGGAGCTGCGCGGTTCCTAGCCGGAGGCTGACACCAGCGTCTCGCTGTCGAGGCGCACGACGGCGTTCGGCGGCGCTGTAGCTGCGGCTTCAGCCTGTGCTGCGAGCGAGACGTCCGAGGCTTCCTCGTCAGCCGCTTCGCGCCTGGCCACGATCGTTTCCGCGTCGACCTCCCCAGCGAGCTCCCAACGCATCTCCTGGAAGCGTTCGGCGCTGGCGTGATAGTGCTCGTCCACATCGGCCCAGCGGGAGACACACTCGACCGCCGCCTCGCGATACGTTCGCCAGGCTCGCAAGAGGGCGACTTCGATGCTGGGCTCGGCATCGGCGGGGATGAGCGCGAGGTCGACCGCGGCCAATCCTCGACGGAAGGGTGCGAGCGCCTGGTCGAAGAGCTGGACCAGCGGCAGCGGGATGCCGGTGCGCCCGTCCTTGGGCTTGGCCATCAGTCCGCTGCTGTAGGCGGAGACATCGGCAGGGCTCAGCCCGGCAGCGTCCGGGATCCAGAACTCGCACGACTCGATGTCGGCTCTCACCGTCTCGCGCGCTTCGGCTATCCGTTCGTCGGTCCACAGACGCAGCTCGGCCAGGTCGTCGTCACTGAGCCTGGCTATGACCTCGACCGACGACCGTCGGGAAGCTGCCAGCCGGCGTGCCGCGACCGATCCGACGTAGTCGGCAGCGGCCTTGCGCAGTGCCTCTTGCGGCGTTCGGAGCGCATCGAGCGCTGCGGTCGCGAGGCGTCTTGCCCCGGCCGTCGCGAGGTCCAGCTGCTTGAGCTCTTCGTCCACCTGACACTCCTGAGCGAAGCATTGGCCTGGTCGCCACGAGTATCCGGGTGGACTCGGCGAGGGCCTACCGGACCATCGAGCCACCGTCGGTGATCCCGTCGTGACCGGCACCCTAGACTGGACGGCGTGCCCACGTCCCGAGCTCCACTCCAGGTCGCCGCAGAGGTGCGTCTCGCGGAGGAACGAGCACGGCCGTACCTGCTCACGACGCCGACGGTGCCGTCGCTCGGCCTGAGCAGGGCATTCGGTTCCCCGGTCGTGCTCAAGTGCGAGAACCTCCAGCACACCGGCTCATTCAAGGCCCGAGGCGCGGTGAGCAAGGTGCGTTCGCTGAGCCGTGAGGAACTCGATCGTGGGGTCATCACCGCTTCGACCGGCAACCATGGCGCCGCTGTCGCCTACGCCTGCGGCATCGTCGGCGTATTGCCGACCGTGGTCGTGCCCGCGGACGCCAATCCTTCGAAGCTGGCGGCCATCGAGCGGCTCGGCGGGCGCATCGAGACGATCGGTTCCGACAGCGTCGAGAGCGAGCTCGGGGCCCGACGCCTGGCCGAGCAGCGCGGTCTGACGTTCGTCTCGCCCTACAACGACCCGGCGGTCATCGGTGGCCAGGGCACGCTCGGGCTGGAGCTATTGGAACAGGTCGAGGATCTCAGCGCGGTCTTCGTCGCAGTCGGCGGTGGCGGGCTGGCCAGTGGCGTGGCGGGGATCATCAAGGCGATCTCGCCGTGCGTGCGGGTCATCGGCTGCTCGCCTGCGAACTCGGCGGTGATGTATCACTCGCTCAAGGCCGGGGAGATCCTCGACCTGCCGTCCGAGCCCACGCTCAGCGACGGCACTGCCGGCGGCGTGGAGCCGGGCGCCATCACCTTCGGCATCCTCGAGGAGCTGCTCGATGGCTTCGTGACCGTCGAGGAGGATGCGATCCGAGCGGCGTTCCTCGAGCTCATCGAGGTCGAGCACCTGCTGGTGGAGGGTTCTGCAGCCATGGCCTACGCGGCCGCCCGGGCGAACGCCGGCACCATCGATGGCACGACCGCCGTCATCCTCTGTGGCGGCAACGTGGGGGTCGACAAGCTGCGCGCGATCCTGGCCTGATCTGCCGTCAGTCCTTCGCGTCGACCTCATCGACCGGCTCGTCCTCGTTCCCGTCCACTTCGGCAGCGGGCGATCGTTCCGGGATGAGCAGGAACGCGATGACCAGGCCGAAGGCGACGAGAGCCAGGAAGGGCATGCTCACGAAGCCGAACTCGCGGAACCACACCTGCGTGCAAGGGATGACCGCACTGCAGGCACCGGTATCGATCTGGGGGAACCACTCGAGCAGGTAGTGATACGAGGCGATGGCGGCACCCACCAGCGCCACCGGGATGGCGTAGATGCGGACGGCCGTGTCTCGACGCACGATGGCGATGCCAAGGATGAGCACCAGCGGGTACATCGCGATGCGCTGGTACCAGCACAGGGTGCAGGGCGTGTAGTTGGCGATCTCGCTGAAATAGAGGCTGCCCGCGGTGGCCAGCAGCGCCACCCCCCAGGCCGCCGTGAGCGCCACCGGCGTCAGGCGCTGCCGGATCCCGTCGAAGCCATCAGCGACCCCATCCGAGAGGAACGAGGCCACGAACATGAGCCCGAACCAGGCGAGGGTGACGATGCCGACGAGCGCCGCCAGGCCATAGAACGTGATGACGGTGCTGACGTCCACCTAGGTGCCTTCGCTGCTGCGTGCTGTCCCGTTGATCACCCGCGCATGATGCCCCAAGTCGCTCGCGTCGGCGTCAATCAGCCCAGAGGGCGTCGACCGAGAGGTAGCGCTCGCCACTGTCGTAGGCGAACGTCAGCACCCGTGAGCCGTCGGCGATCTGGGACCGCAGTTGTGCGACCGCCGCGAGCGAGGCGCCCGATGAGATGCCCACCAGCAGGCCCTCTTCGAGCGCGCTCCGGCGGGCGTAGGCCATAGCGTCTTCGGGTGCGACCTGTACGATGCCGTCGAAGAGCTCCGGCCTGGTGACCTCCGGGATGAAGCCCGCTCCGATGCCCTGGATCGGGTGCGGCGATGGATCGCCACCCGAAAGCACCGGCGAAAGGGTCGGCTCCACCGCAAACACCTTGAGCTGCGGCCAACGGTCCTTGAGTACCTCGGCGCAACCGGTGATGTGCCCGCCGGTGCCCACGCCGGTGACGAGGTAGTCGACTCCTTCGGGAAAGTCGCGCGCGATCTCCTCGGCCGTGGTGCGGCGATGGATCGCAGGGTTGGCCGGGTTGGTGAACTGCGATGGGATCCAGGCACGGGGTGTCTCGGCCGCGATCTCCTCGGCGCGAGCGATCGAGCCCTTCATGCCAAGGGCACGGGGCGTCAGATCCAGCTCAGCGCCATAGGCCTTCATCAGCATGCGGCGCTCGATCGAGAACGAATCCGGCATGACGAGGATGAGCCGGTAGCCTTTCACAGCGCTGACCAGCGCGAGCCCGATGCCGGTGTTGCCAGAGGTCGGCTCGATGATGACCGAGTCCGGTCCCAGGAGCCCCCGCTCCTCGGCGTCTTCGATCATCGACAGGGCGATGCGGTCCTTGATGCTGCCGCCAGGATTCGCTCGCTCCTGCTTGGCCCAGACCTCGATCCCCGCGTCGAAGAGCCGGTTGATACGGATGTGGGGCGTCTCGCCGATGGTCCCGAGGACCGAGTCGTAGCGCACTGCTGAGCCTCCTGCTTTCAGATGACGAAGTCCGCGTCGTCGAAGCCGCCTCGCTGCCGGCGGACACGGTAGTCGGGGGTCTGGTAGACGAGCGAGCCCGGTGGCACGCTGCTGGTGAGGAAGACGTTGCCGCCGATGATGCTATCGGCGCCGATGGTGGTATCGCCGCCGAGCACGGTGGCATTGGCGTAGACGACGACGCGGTCGCCGATCGTCGGGTGACGCTTGGTGCCGGCCTTGTCCTTCGACACCGAAAGGGCTCCCAGTGTGACGCCCTGGTAGAGCTTCACCTCGTCGCCGATGGCGGCCGTCTCACCGATGACGATGCCGGTGCCGTGGTCGATGCAGAATGAGCGACCGATGGTCGCGGCCGGGTGGATGTCGATGCCGGAGCGGGAATGCGCCAGCTCCGCCATCAGGCGTGGCACGATGGGCACCTCGAGCCGATGCGACGCGTGCGCCAGCCGGTGCGCCGCCATGGCCAGGAAGCCTGGGTAGGCGGCGATGACCTCGTCGAGCGACTCGGCCGCGGGGTCGCCCGCGAGGATGGCCTCCGCGTCCTCGAGGCTGCGAGCGTGAACCTCCGGCAATGCCGCGAGGAGGGCGTGCGAGAGGTCGCCCGCCGGCCGTCCCGTCAATGGCGCCGCTATGGCGCCAAAGAGCGCACAGGCCTCGTCGATCCGTGAAGCGAGGTCGTCTTCGTCGCGGGCGGGCTGGATCGCCAGCTGCGGGAACAGCCCGCCGACGAGCGCATCGAAGATGCCCGCGACGCTCCGCTTGAGCGGGAACGGGTGGCCACGCTCGAGCACACGGCGGGCAACGGCGGCCGCAGCGGCCGCAGGTTCGGTCGATCTGGTCACATGGTCCCCTGGATCGGATTCGGGCGGAGGCCACCGTAGCCCAGTGCACGATGGGCGTCCAATCGAATGTCAGCGTCGCTGTGATCGCTCTGACCGATCACACCCCCGCTCGACCGCCAAACGGTCCGCATGGCCCCTCGATGCACGACTCGCGGACGGCGCCGGCGTCTCTGAGACTGAGTATCATCGAGGCGTACCACAGTCCTTCCTCTCGACCGGAGATCGACCCTTGCCCGAGTACGCGCACACCATCCTCATCGTCGGCGGTGTCGCCGGCGGTGCATCCGCCGCCGCCCGCGCCCGCCGCATGAACGAGAACGCCCGGATCATCATCTTCGAGCGCGACTCGTACGTCTCCTTCGCCAACTGTGGCCTGCCGTACTATCTCGGCGGGGAGATCACCGACCGCGACCAGCTGCTCATCGCCAAGCCCTCGCTGTTCAAGCGCCGCTTCGACATCGAAGTGCGCACCCGCCACGAGGTCACCGGCATCGACCGCGAGGCCAAGTCGATCACGATCAGGGACCTCGATGCCGAGGCGTCCTACGAGATGTCCTACGACAAGCTCATCCTCGCGCCGGGCGCTGACCCCATCGAGCCGGCCATCCCCGGGGTGGATGCCACCGGCGTCTTCACCCTCCGCAACCTCGAAGACACCGATCGCATCGCCGAGGCCATGCCCGAGGCCCGGCGCGCAGTGGTCGTCGGTGGCGGCTACATCGGACTCGAGACCGCTGAGCAGTTCCGCCGCAAGGGCCTGGAGGTGGCACTGGTCGAGATGCAGCCGCAGGTGCTGCCGATGCAGGACCCCGAGATGGTCGAGCCGCTGCACCGCCAGCTGGAGTTCAACGGCGTCAACCTCGAGCTGGGCAACGGCATCGCCGCGATCGAGGAACTGGGTGGGCGAGCCGTGGCGGCGGTCCTCGCCGATGGCACGCGCCTGCCCGCCGACCTGATCCTGCTGGGCATCGGCGTCCGACCCAACGTCGGCCTGGCCGAGGCGGCCGGCATCGTGCTCGGCGCCGGACGTGGCATCGCCACCGACGATTTCATGCGCACAAACGACCCGGATATCTACGCTGTCGGAGACGCTGCCGAGTACACCTATGGGCCGACAGGGGCCAAGCTGCGCGTGCCGCTCGCAGGCCCGGCCAACCGCACCGGACGTCTCGCCGGCGAGCACGCCGCGACGGGTTCGTCGCGGGTGGCACCGGCGGCCATGGGCACCAGCATCGTGCGCGTCTTCGGCACCACCGCCGGCATCACCGGCCTCTCGCTCAAGGCCGCTCGAGAAGCCGGCTTCGAGGCCACGGCCGTGCACGTCATCGCCAACCACCACGCGGGCTACTACCCCGGTGCCCAGGCCATGATCCTCAAGCTCGTCTTCGAGGAGAGCACCGGGTTGGTGCTGGGACTGCAGGCCTGTGGTGGCGACGGCGTCGACAAGCGCCTCGACGTGGCCTCGACGCTGACCCACTTCGGGGGCACGGTCCACGACCTCGCCGAGCTCGACCTGGCCTACGCTCCACCGTTCGGCTCGGCCAAGGACCCGCTGCACATGGCGGCCTTCGCAGCCGAGAACCATCTCGACGGCCTGGCGCCGGTCGTGCAGCCCGACATCGACCTGTGTCCGTACCAGACGCTGGACGTGCGCTCCGCGGCCGAGGTCGAGGCGCTGCCCCTCGCCGAGTGCGACCAGATCATCAACATCCCGCTCGACGAGTTGCGTGACCGCTTCGGAGAGCTCGATCCGTCGCTACCGACGGTGGTGGCCTGCCGCTCCGGACTCCGCTCCTACGTTGCTACCCGCATCCTCAAGCAGCACGGCTTCGACGAGGTCTACAACCTCTCGGGCGCCACGGCCATGCGAGAGTTCGCGCTGAACCGTCGCCTGCCGGCGGCCTACACCACGACCCCCACCGGCGTCCCGCAACCCGACGCGATCATGATCGACTAGGTGTCCGGCGCCCCACGGACCTACGATGGCTCCGTGAGCAACGAGCCCATCTTCATCCCCGGAACGCCCGGGGTCGTCGCGGTCATCCCTGCCTTTCAGGCCGCGCCGACGCTGGACACGGTCGTACGGGCGACGCTCGAGCACCTGCCGGTCATCGTCGTCGATGATGGTTCGACCGACGACACCTCGGTGGTGGCTGAGGCGGCCGGTGCCGAGGTCTTGCGACAGGAACCGAACCAGGGCAAGGGTGCTGCCCTTCGCCGTGGCTTCCGTCACGCGCTCGACGCGGGGGCCAAGGCTGTGCTCACGCTCGATGCTGACGGCCAGCACGATCCGGCCTGCGCACCCGACTTCGTGGTGGCGTGGCGTGAAGGCGGAGCGCCGCTGATCATCGGCCGACGCGACTTCCGCCAGATGCCGCTCTCGCGGCGCATCGCCAACACCCTCGGTACGCGGACGTTCAGCTGGGCCGTCGGGCGTCACATCGAGGACAACCAGTCAGGCTACCGGCTCATCGCCCGGCCGCTGTTGCCGCATCTACTCGAGAGCCAGGAGGCCGGCTTCGAGTTCGAGGTCGAGATGATCACCGACGCCATCCGGGCCGGGCTGACCATCGAGTGGGTGCCCATCCCGACCATCTATGACGACGCGGGCTCACACATCTCGCCGATCTCGCACGTGGTCAACTTCCTGCGCGTGGCGCGTTCGGCGCGCCGCTCGGTGGGCACGCCGCTGGAGCTGGATCAGGAGTGAGCAGCTTGACCACACCTCCCGCCACGTCTCGACCCGCCATGGGTACGCGCGAGTTCATCGTGCTCATCTCGATGCTCATGGCCCTCACGGCCCTTGCCATCGACATGATGTTGCCGGCGTTCGGGCAGATGCGCGCGGAGTTCGGGCTCGACCCTGACTCGAACGCAGTGGCGCCGGTGGTGACCGTCTTCTTCATCGGCTTCGGCCTGGGGCAGCTGCTGTGGGGCCCACTCTCGGACGCACTTGGCCGCAAGCGCATCCTCTGGGTCGGCCTCTCGATCTATGCCCTGGCCGCGATCGCGGCTGCCTTCGTGCCCACGTTGTCAGGCCTGTTGGTACTGCGTTTCGTCGGAGGCCTCGGAGCGGCGGCCATCCGCATCGTGACCCAGAGCGCCATCCGCGATCGCTACCGCGGAGACCAGATGGCGAAGGTGCTCTCGTACATCATGGCCGTGTTCCTGCTGGTCCCGATGGTGGCGCCGTCGATCGGGGCGGCCGTACTGATCGTCGGTGCGTGGCAGTGGGTCTTCGCCTTCTTCGCCGGCGCGGCCCTGATCATGGGTCTATGGGCCACCCGCCTGCCCGAGACGCTGCCCCTGGAGCGACGCATCCCGCTGCGCCTGCCTCGACTGCTGATGGCTGCGCGCCTGGTGGTCACCAGTCGCTTCTCGATGGGCTTCATGCTCGCGCAGATGGCGCTGTTCGGGTGGTTCGCCTCGTACCTCGCCTCGACGCAGCTCATCGTCGAAGACGTCTTCGGTCTGGGCGAGTGGTTCCCGCTCATCTTCGGTGGAGCCTCGCTGATGCTCGGTGCGGCCATGCTCTTCAATCCCCGCTTCATCGACCGCTTCGGCTTGCGCCGGATGGTGCGCTACGCCTTGGTCGGCTACTTCGCCGCCACGCTGGCGTTCGCGGGGGTGGCCCTTGCCACCGCCGGGCATCCGCCATTCTGGCTGTACCTCGTCACGATCCTGCCCATCCTCGTGGCTCACTCGTTCGCCATGCCCAACGTCAACTCCGCGGCGATGATGCCGATGGGTCGTCTGGCCGGTACGGCCGCGGCCATCATCGGTGCGGTGGCCACGCTCGGCGGCGCGCTGATCGGTGCCCTCATCGATGCCGCCTACGACGGCACGGTGGTTCCGTTCGCGGTCTCGGGGGTGCTCGTGTGCGTGGCCGCGATCCTGCTCAGCCGCTGGTCCGACGCGGTCTGGCAACGTGATGCTGACCGTGAGCTGACGTCGGCCGAGGTCGCTGCCGCAGCCGTCGCCGCCCCCAGCGAGGTGGCCTAGGGCTCAACAGCCAGCAGGCGAGAGCCGGTCGCCCTGGCGTTCATGCAACCCAGAGCCGGTCGCCCTGGCGTTCCAGCAGCCGAGAGCCGGTCGCCCTGGCGTTCATGCAGCTGGAGGATGAACACGACCGGCGAGGCACTCGATCTGTCGCTCTCATGCATCCGGTGCATCGCAGTGTCACGGCTATTCGCGTGGGAGCTCAGATCACCGAGTCAGCCCGCGAAACGGTCGAGTTCATCCCCTGGGTGAATGGGCTGGCAGGGATGGGGCTGGCAGGGATGGGGCCCCAGGGTGAATGGGCTGGCAGGGACGGGGCTGGCTGGGGAGGGGTGCGAATGCCCAGGTGTCGGGCGTGCCATAGGGCTACCAGTGTGCCCGGCATCGACGGTCGCTTCGACATTGACTCGCAGGCCTGGACCGTGCTAGCGTGTGCTGAGAATATTCTCAGGAGCGAGAGAATTCTCACACACGTGATGGGCACTGATGGCTGATTTCCTGTTGGGTGCGGACTACGGTACCGGCGGTGCCAAGGTCGCGCTCATCGACGCGTCGGGCGAGCAGCTCGGCTATGCCTTCGAGGAGTACCCCATCCACACCGACCATCCAGGCTGGTCGGAGCACGATGCGCCCCGCTACTGGGACGCCTTCTGTCGAATGGTCCGAAAGGTCCTCGCCGAGACCGGCGTGGACCCGGCCGAGATCCGGGGCGTGGCCACCTCCTCCGCGCTCCCCTCGGTCGTCCTCGTCGATCACGACGGCGAGCCGCTTCCACGGGCCTACAACCTCATGGACCGTCGCGCCACTGCCGAGGTAGCCTGGGTCAGCGAGCACGTCGGCGCCGAGCGTGTCTTCGCGGTCACCGCCAATCGTCTCGAAGACCACCCCGCGGTGATGAACGTGCTCTGGGAGAAGAACAACCATCCCGAGCGCTATCAGACGATCGCCAAGGTCCTGACCATCGACGGCTTCATCAGCTTCAAGCTGACCGGCCGTTCCATCGCGCACTACAGCGCGGCTCCCTTCTTCGGCGTCTACGACATCCTCGACCAGCGCTTCGACACCGATCTGCTCGAGGCCATGGGGATCGACCCTTCGCTGATGCCGGAGCTGTGCCGCTGCGAAGACGTCATCGGCGAGATCACCGCCGACGCGGCCCGGGAGTGTGGGCTGGCACCGGGAACGCCGGTGGCCGGCGGGCAGGTCGACTGCAACGCCGGCTGGCTGCAGGGTGGGGCCGTCGAGCCTGGCGACATCCAGATGAACCTGGGCACGGCCGGCAACTTCGGCATCATCCACCGCTCTCGCGACTTCCTCTTCAGCCCGTCCGGGGCGGCGTCGATCAACTTCCCCTACACGGTCGACTCGCACGATACGTACATCACCGTGCCCACCACCACCACCGGCGGTGGGACGCTGCGCTACCTGCGCGACCAGTTCAGCGCGCTGGAGCTGGAGCAGGAGCGGGCGGGCGGCCCTGATGTCTACGAGGTGCTCAACGAGCAGGCCGCGGCGGTGCCGCCGGGTGCGGACGGGCTGCTCTTCCTGCCCTACCTCATGGGTGAACGCACGCCCATCTGGGACGTCAACGCACGCGGCGTCATCTTCGGCCTCTCGCTCAACCACACCAAGGGTCACGTGGTGCGTGCAGCCATGGAGGGCGTGGCCTTCGCGCTCTACCACTCGTTCGAGACCCTCGCGGCCGCGGGGCTGAAGGTGAACTACCCGCTGGTGCTCAACGAGGGTGGGGCCAAGTCGGTCCTCTGGCGCCGGATCATCACCGACGTCTTCGACGTGGGCACGGTCCTGCTCGAACGGCGCACTGGCGCGCCCTACGGCGACGCCATCCTCGCCGGTGTGGCGACCGGCGTCTTCCCTGATTTCTCCGTGGCCAAGCGATGGGCGGCCACCATCGACCCCATGGAGCCCGATCCCGAGGCGCATGCGCGCTACATGGAGCGGTTCGCGCTCTTCAAGCAGGTCTACGGGGACCTCAAACAGGACTTCGTCGAACTAGCCCGTCTCCGCTCGAGCTAGCCCGGTGACAGACAGGAGTGATCGATGGAGCTCGTAAGCAAGCTCAGGCAGCGTGCCGCGGCCGGCGATCCCATCCGCATCGGCATCGTCGGTTGCGGGCAGATGGGCTCCGGCCTGGCTCACGCGATCAACAACGTCACGGGCATGCGTGTCGCCGCCATCGCCGATCTCGAGCCGCAGCGCGCCGTGACCACCTACACCGAGATGGGCCGCGACCCGGCGGATATCGAAGTGTCGGAGGATCTCGGCGCGATCGAGGATGGCATCCGCGCCGGGAAAGCCATGGTCAGCCCCGACGCCCTGGCTATGCCCAGGCTCGAGGGCCTCGAGGCCATCGTGGAGGTCACGGGTGTGCCCGATGTCGGTGCCCGCGTGGCCCACGACGCGATCATGAACCGGGTGCCGGTGATCATGATGAACGTCGAGACCGACATCACCATCGGCGTCTATCTCGACCGGCTGGCCCGCAAGATGGGCTCGGTCTACACCGTCGCCTCGGGTGACGAGCCGGGCGTGCTCAAGATGCTCTGGGAGCAGGCGCTGCTCATGGGCTTCGAGGTGGTGACCCTGGGCAAGGGTAAGAACAACACCATCGACCTCGCAGCCACGCCTGAAGCCTGCGTGGCAGAGGCGGCCACCAAGGGCATGAATCCCAAGATGCTCAGTGCCTTCAAGGACGGCACCAAGACCATGGTCGAGATGGCCGCCGTCTCGAACGCCACCGGCCTCGTGCCCGATGTGGCCGGCATGCACGGGCCCAGGGTCGAGATCGACGAGCTCGTCTCGACCTTCATCCCCCAGGCCGACGGTGGCATCCTCTCGCGGTCTGGCTGCGTCGACTTCTCCACCGGTGCCATCGCGCCAGGCGTCTTCGCGGTGGTGCGCTCAGATGACAAGCGCATCCGCAAGGAGATGAAGTTCATCACCCATGCAGACGGGCCCTACTACCTGCACTTCCGCCCCTACCACCTGTGCGACCTCGAGACCCCACAGTCGGTGGCGGAGGCCGTGCTGCTCGGAGAGGTCACGGTGGCTGCCGAGGAGATGCACTCGGAGGTCGTGTGCACGGCCAAGCGCGACCTCGAGCCCGGGGCCACCCTCGACGGGATCGGAGGGCCTGACTGGCACGGCCAGATCATGACCTATCCCGCCGCCCGAGCGATGGGGGCGGTGCCGATCGGCATCGGCGCCCGGGCTGTCGTGAAGCGCCCCATCGCCAAGGGCGCGACCATCACCGAGGACGACGTGGCCGTCGACGAATCGACCTTCGTGGCCCGCTTGCGGCGTCTCCAGGACGCCCTCCACGGGTAGCCCGCGATGGACACCCCAGGCCTCCGTTCACGCCCAGAGGCGCCGCTGCCGTTCCTCGACAAGGGCATCGCCCAGATCGCCTTCGTGGTCGAGGACCTCGATCGCACCGTCGAGATGTACCACCGCACCTTCGGTATCGGTGGCTGGCACTTCTACACCTATGGCACGGGACTGTGCAAGCAGATGTCGTACTACGGCGAGCCCTGCGAGTATCGGATGCGCGTCGCGCTCTCGTACTTCGGGCCCATGCGTGTCGAGCTCATCGAGATGGTCGAAGGACCCACCGTCTACGCCGACTTCGTGAAGGAGCACGGCTTTGGTATCCAGCACCTCGGTGTGCTGGTCGACGACATGGCCGAAGCGCTGTCCCAGGCCGAGGCGGCCGGCTTCCGGATGATCATGGACGGCTCGGGCTTCGGTCCCGACGGCGATGGCCACTACGCCTACATCGACACCGAGTCGGTCTACGGCGTGACGCTCGAGCTGATCCAGCGGCCAGCCCGGCGCCATCCGCCAGACAAGGTCTATCCGCCCGAGGAGTAGGGGAGAGGCGTGCCCCTGCTCCGTCGAGGGCACGAATCCGTATGCGCGAACGGTTGACTCAGCGAAGCAGAGCATGCTAGGGTCCCTGAGAATATTCTCATCAGTGGGAAATCTCTCAGAGTTGATGGCCACGCAGCCGACGAACGACGAGCTCCGCCTCCTGGTCAAGGTGGCCCGCTTCTACTACGAAGACGGGCTCAACCAGGACGCCATCACCGAACGCCTTGGCCTGTCCCGGTCGAAGGTCTCTCGGCTCATGGCCCACGCCCGCGAGTCGGGCGTGGTGCAGATCACCGTCGTCGAGCCCGATGGCCTCTTCGTCGACATCGAGAGCGAGCTGCAGAGCCGTTTCGGACTGCAGGAGGCACTGGTCGTCGGTGCTCAGCGGGGCGACTCGCAGGGCCAGGTCAGTCGCGCCGTCGGCAGCGCTGCCGCTGGCTACGTGACGCGCGTCATCTCGGGCCGCAGCACCATCGGCATGTGCTGGGGAGACACGCTGCGCCACATGGTCGCGAGCATCGCCCCCCACCGGTTCCCCGGCGCCGAGGTCGTCCAGATCATCGGCGGCCTGGGCCAGCCGGATGCCGAGGTCCACGCCACCGAGGTGTGTCGCACCATGGCGCGGGCGCTCGACTGCCGGCTGACGCTGCTGCCGGTGCCTGGCATCGTCGGCGACCAGCGCACCCGTGAAGCGCTCCTCGCAGACGTCCATGTCCAGCGTGCGGTGGAGGCGTTCGATGACCTTGACATCGCCTTCGTCGGCATCGGCGCGCCCACCACCGACTCGGTCACCATGCGCGACGGTTCCATCATCAGCCGGGCCGAGCTGGACGACCTGTTGCGCAAAGGCACGGTCGGCGACATCGCCCTGCGTTACTACGACGCGGCGGGCGAGTGCATCGGATCCGAGATCAACGAGCGCATCATCGGCATGACGCTCGAGCAGATCAAGCGCGTGCCCAAGGTCGTCGGGGTCTCCGGCGGCCCGCAGAAGGTGTCGGCCATCCGGGCGGCGCTCGCCGGCGAGATCATCAACGTGCTCATCACCGACTCGGTCACCGCCGAGAAGCTGTTGGAGGCTGCGTGATGGACGCCACCGCCATCCGCCAGCTGGGCGTCGAGGTCATCGAGCGCGAGAGTGCTGCGGTCGCGAGCGTGGCCGCCCAGCTCGACGACAGCTTCGTCCGCGTGGTCCGGATGCTCCTCGAGTGCCAAGGCAAGGTGCTCGTCTCCGGCTCGGGTACGTCTCATGCGGTGGCCCTGCGCTTTGCCCACCTGCTCAGCTGTGTCGGCACCCCGGCACTCTTCCTCCATCCCGGCGACAGCCAGCACGGCGCCTCGGGCGCGGTCGCGGCCAGTGACGTCTGGATCGGCCTGTCCAAGGGTGGTGAGACGACGGAGGTCATCTTCCTCGCTGGCATCGCCCGCAAGCGTGGTGCCACCGTCGTGGCTATCACCGAGAAGCCGGAGTCCAGCCTGGGCCGCCTCGCCGACGTGGTGCTGCACGTGACCGCGCCCGAGGGCGTGGACCCGTTCGGCATGGTCGCCACCGGCAGCTCGCTCTTCAACTCCGCCCTCTGCGACGCCATCTGCGTGGCGCTGCTGGAGCTGCGCGGCTATTCGGTCGACGAGTTCGGCGAGACCCATCCGGGCGGCGCCGTCGGCCAGGCGATCAAGGGGAGCGACTCGAGATGAAAGCCGCGCAGCTGACTGGGCCCGAGAAGGTCGAGCTGGTCGAGATGCCCGTCCCGGATTGCCCCGGGGACGGCGTGCTCCTGCAGGTCCGCGCCTGCGGCGTGTGCGGCTCCGACCTGCGGCGCTACAAGGAGGGCCCCGCCAGCGGCGGCATCACCGTGCCGGGCCACGAGTTCGCCGGCCAGATCGTCGAGGTCGGCTCGCTGGTCAGCGGCTACGCGGTCGGGGAGCACCTGGCCGTGGCCCCCGACGTGCACTGCCTCGAGTGCTGGTATTGCAGCGTCGGGCTCTTCAACCTCTGCGACGACATGACCATGATCGGGATCACCCCCGGCTTCGCGGGCGGGCTGGCCGAGTACTGCGTGCTCCCGGCGCACGCGCTCGCGGGCGGCACCATCCACAAGATGCCCGCCTCCCTCAGCTTCGCCGAGGGCGCGCTCGGTGAACCGCTCAGCTCCGTGCAGGCCTGCCACGAGGACATCGGCACCACGCTCGGTGACACCGTGCTGGTCATGGGAGCGGGACCCATCGGCTGCCTCCACACCGCCATCGCCCACCTGCGGGGTGCGCGCGTGATCCTGAGCGAGCCCAACGAGCTGCGCCGCGAGATGGCGGCGCCGTTCAAGCCGGAGCTCGTGCTCGACCCCACCAACGATGATGTCGTGGCCGAGGTCAAGGCCTTCACCTCCGGCCTCGGAGCCGACAGTGCCATCTGCGCCAACCCGGTGGCCGCGACCCATCAGCAGGCCGTCGAGGCCGTGCGCAAGAAAGGCACCGTGGTCCTCTTCGGCGGGCTGCCCAAGGCCGCACCGATGACGCAGCTCGACGCCAACCGCATCCACTACGACGAGATCCGTGTCATCGGCTCGTTCAGCTACCACCCCGAATTCCATCGGCGGGCGCTGCAGCTGCTGGAGCGCGGCCAGGTCGATCCGGACGCGATCATCACCCATCGCTACACGCTCGACGAGGTCGGCCAGGTCTTCCGCACGGTCGCGGCCGGGGAGGCCTTGAAGGTCATGGTCGAGATCGGGCAGCAGGAGGAGGCGCGACCATGATCGGACTGAACACCGAGCTCGAGCAGCGCGAGGCTTCCGGGCGACCCGTCCGCGTCGGCCTCATCGGCGCCGGCCAGATGGGCACCGACGTCGTCGCCACCACCACCGTGATGCAGGGTCTGCGCATCGTCGTCACCGCTGACATCGACATCGATCGCGCCCGGGACGCCTACCGCATCGGCCAGGTGGAGGGCGAGGTCGTGGTGGCCGAGACCGCCGCCGAGGCCGACGCCGCCGTCGAGGCCGGGAAGTACGTCGCGGTGGCGGACTATCGCATCGTCACCGACATGCGCAGCCTCGACGTGATGCTCGAATCGACGGGCGTGCCCGAGGTCGGCGCCCGCGCGGCCCTGCGGTCAGCGCGAAACGGCCAGGACCTGGCCATGATGAACGTGGAAACCGACATCACGGTCGGCCCCATCCTGCACTGGTACGCGGGGCAGAAGGGCGTGCTCTACGCGCTCGCCGCCGGCGACGAACCGGCCGCCTGCCGTGAGCTGTACGATCTCGCCGGGTCGATGGGCTTCACTATCGTGGCCGCTGGCAAGGGCAAGAACAACCCACTCGACCGCCACTCCACGCCGGCTGACCCCGCGGTGCAGCAGGAAGCGGCCCGGCGTGGCCTCTCGCCCAACATGCTCGTGGAGTTCGTCGACGGTTCCAAGACGATGATCGAGATGGCCGCGGTCTCCAACTCCACTGGCCTGGTCCCGGACGTGCGCGGTATGCATGGCCCCAAGACCGATCGCGACCACCTCCACGAGGTCTTCCGCCTCACCGAGGACGGCGGTGTGCTCCACAAGATGGGTGTCGTCGACTACGGCATCGGTTCGGTGGCACCCGGAGTCTTCCTCATCGTGCGCACCGATCATCCCCGTCTGCGTGAGGCGATGGTGCTGCGCGACATGGGCGACGGACCGTACTACACGCTCTTCCGCCCCTTCCACCTGTGCAGCATCGAGGTCCCGCTGACCTGCGCGATGCTGACCATCCGCCGCCAGTCGAACATGGTTCCGCTCGACCGCCTGGCCTCCGAAGTCTTCGCCGTTGCCAAGCACGACCTCACGCCTGGGGACTCCCTCGACGCCATCGGCGGCACCGCCTACTACAGCCTGATCGACACCTATGAGACGGCGCAGGCCGAGGCCTTGCTGCCCATCGGCCTGGCGAATGGCGCGAAGGTCGTCCGCCCCGTGGCCATGGACACCCCCATCACCGCAGCGGACGTCGAGATCAGACCGTCCACCGTCTACAGCCTGCGGCAGCTGCAGGACCAGTGGTCGCAGGGCGCGATCGCCGATCCCGAGCTGCTTGCCGCGATCGATCGACTAGCCACCGACTGAACGGACCACAAGAGGGCCCAAGGAGGAGAAGACATGGCACGAGCCACACTGGGAGTCATCGTCGGGAACCGCGATTTCTTTCCTGACGCACTGGTGACCGAAGCACGCGCCGACGTGCTCTCGCTGTTCGAGGAGATGGACCTCGAGGCCGTCATCCTCGACGCCGAGGCCACCAAGCTCGGCGGTGTCGAGACCTGGCGCGAGGCGCAGATCTGCGGCGACCTCTTCGACCAGAACCGCAAGCGCATCGAAGGTGTCCTGGTCGTGCTGCCCAACTTCGGCGACGAGAAGGGCGTCGCGGACACCATGCGTCTGTCCGGCCTGGACGTGCCCATCCTGCTGCAGGCCTATCCCGACGATGTCACGGCCTTCACGCTCGACCGTCGACGCGATGCCTTCTGCGGCAAGATCTCCGTCTCGAGCGACCTGCGCCAGTACGGCTTCAAGTACTCGCTGACCGAGAGCCACACCACGCCGGTCCAGTCCGAAGCCTTCCGCGCGGATCTCGACAAGTTCGTGCGCGTGTGCAAGGTGGCCAACGGTATGAAGCACGCCCGCCTGGGCGCCATCGGCACTCGGCCCGACGCTTTCAAGACCGTGCGCTACAGCGAGAAGCTGCTCGAAGCGAGCGGCATCGCGGTCAGCGTCATCGACTTCAGCGAGGTCTTCGGCAACGCCAACCGCCTCTCCGATGACGACGCCAAGACGAAGGCCAAGCTGGACGAGATCCATGCCCACATGCCCCATCCGACGGTGCCGCCCGAGAAGCTGGTGAAGATGGCCAAGCTGGGCGTGGTCGTCGACGACTGGATGGCGGAGCACGACCTCAACGCCACGGCCATGCAGTGCTGGAGCTCGCTGCAGGAGAACTACGGCGTCAACGTCTGCACGCTGATGAGCATCATGAGCAACAAGCTCATGCCTTCGGCCTGCGAGACGGACATCACCGGTCTGGCCTCGATGTACGCCCTGCAGCTGGCCGCCGAGCAGCCGGCCGCCATCGTCGACCTCAACAATAACTACGGGGAAGACCCCGATAAGTGCGTCCTCTTCCACTGCGGCAACTGGCCGCTCAACTTCTACCCCGAAGGCGAAGCCGAGATGCAGATCGCGGACGTGCTCGGCACCACCCTTGGTAACGACAACGTCTACGGCGCCATCAACGGCCGAGCCCCGGCGGCGCCGCTGACCATCGCACGCATCAGCACCGATGACGTCAACGGCAAGTGCAAGGCCTACGTGGCGGAGGGGCAGTTCCTCGACGACCCGCTCGACACCTTCGGTTCACGTGCGGTCGTGGAGATCCCGAATTTCCAGCCACTGCTGAAGCTCATCTGCAAGGTCGGCTTCGAGCACCACTGCGCCATGAGCCCCGCGCACACCGCGGACGCTGTGGCCGAGGCGCTCGAGAACTACCTCGACTGGGAGGTCTTCCGACATGTGTAACCAAGACGGGAGGTGCTGAAGGCGCAAAGGGAGAGTCAGAAGTCCACCTAGACACTGATTTTGGAGGAGACGCAACTGATGCGGAATCTCAAGGGAGTCATCGGACTCACCATGGCCGGCGCGCTGGTGCTGGCTGCCACCCCCGCGCTAGCGCAGGATGAATCTCCGGCGGCGGACGAGTCGATGGCCGCGACCGGCCCGCTCGACATCTGCTTCATCCACGAAGATCTCGAGACCGAGTTCTGGCTGGCTGGCCACAAGGCCATGACCGAGACGCTGGCTGCGCAGGGCGACAACGTGCTCGAGCGCTACGGCCCGGACGCGAACTCGCAGCTGGAGCTGTTGAACGACTGCATCGCGCAGGGCGTCGACGGCATCTTCGTCATCCCCAAGGATGGCTCGATCGCCTTGACGCTGATCGAAGAAGCCAATGCGGCTGACATCCCCATCGGCATCTTCAACCGCCCCCCGCAGGGTGAAGAGGGCAACGCCATCGTCGTGCAGGCGGACAACCGCACCATCGCCCGTGACGCGGTCCAGTACATCTACGACGTCGCCAAGGAGATGGGCAAGGAGAGCGTGACGCCGCTCATCATGGTCGGTGACCTGGGTGACCCCAACGCCGTCGGCCGCTACGAGGGCTTCTACGACGTCATCAACTCCGACCCGGAGTTCTTCGGGGAGCCGATCGAGGTCCCGACCAAGTGGGATGCCGCGACCGGCCAGGCCAACCTGCAGGCAGCCATCGCCGCCAATCCGGACGTTGACTTCCTGTTCACCTCGTCGGACTTCCTCTTCCCCACCATCAAGGGTGTCTTCGAGCCGCTCGGCAAGTGGGTCACCCGCGATGATCCCAATCACGTCCTGATGGCTGGTCTCGACGGCGATGTCAACGCCTGCCGCCAGATCAAGGAAGGCTACGTCGACAGCACCGGCGTGCAGAACCTGTACTTCGAAGCCGAGCTGATGCTCAACGCGCTGCTGGAGGCCATCCAGACCGGCGAGACACAGCCCGACGAATGGCTGGACGACCCCGGGTTCGCCCTCACCGCCGGCAACCTTGCCGAGCGTGAGATGGACATGTGGGGCTGCATCCTGCTGGCCGACCCCGACTACAACCCGTAATCGGGACCTGTCGCTGAAGGGCGAGCTCCGGCTCGCCCTTCCGACGAGCGGGTCTCGGGACTAGCGGGACCCGCTCCCACCACCTCTTGACACGGGACACGATGAACCAGCCAGCCACCAGGGGAGAAGTGGACGGATGACGGCCGCAGCGCAGCCGCAACCTTCGGCCATGGATCGCGCCACCAGCTTCGGCAAGCGCATCCTGATGTCGGAGTACCTGATCCTCTACCTCTGCATCGCGATGTTCATCGGGCTGTACCTGTTATCGCCAACGGTCGCGACCCCGCGCAACATCAGCAACCTGCTGTCCAACATGTGGCCGCTGCTGGTGATCGCGGTGGGTCAGACCTTCGTGCTCATCGTCGCCGGCATCGATCTCTCGCAGGGTGCCGTGGTCTCGCTCTCGAGCGTCGTCGGCGCCGCCTTCATCGCCGAGTCGGTGCAGCCCATCGTGTTCAAGAAGAGCCCGCTCTGGGACGTGATGCTCTTCCAGGACGGCGCCATCCTGCACGACAGCGCGATCGGCATCCCGGTGGCCATCATCGCCATGTTGGGTGTGGGCTTGATCATCGGTGCCTTCAACGGTGTGGCCGTGGCCTTCGGGCGCATCCCACCGTTCATGGTCACGCTCGTGACCTCGATGTTCGTCGCTGCTCTTGCGATCTACCTGGTCAAGACCGAGAACATCATCGACCTGCCAGACGCCTTCAGCGTCATCGGCGATGACTTCGCGCTGCCGGTCCTGAGCGACCTGGAATTCTTCTCCATCGCCATGGGCATCGCCATCGGCGTCTCGATCCTGGCGCACTTCCTGCTCTCTCGAAGCATCTTCGGTCGCTGGCTCTATAGCATCGGCAACAACCCGCGGGCAGCGCTGGTCTCCGGCGTGCCGGTCAAGAAGGTCATCGTGGCGACCTATATCTTCAGCAGCGTCTGTGCCGCAGCCGCCTCGATCATCTACACCGCACGCGTGGACCAGGGCCGGCCGACGCTGGGCGCTCCGCTGCTGCTGGACATCATCGCGGCCGTGGTCATCGGCGGCACCAGCCTCTTCGGCGGGCGAGGCAAGATCATGTGGACGGTCTTCGGCGTGGTCTTCCTGGTCCTCCTGGGCAACGCCCTGTCACTGCTCAACGTGCCGTACTTCTACGTGGCCATCGTCAAGGGCTCGGTCATCCTGCTGGCCGCCCTGCTCGACGTCGTTCGCCGCCGCCTGGCGCTGCAGCAGGCGTGAGGGAACGTGGCGATGAGTGACCTGATCCTCCAGTTCAAGGACATCCACAAGGCCTTCTTCGGCGTGCCGGTGCTCGAGGGCATCGACCTCGACGTCGAGCGCGGCACGACCGTCGGACTGGTGGGCGAGAACGGTGCCGGCAAGTCCACGCTGATGAACATCCTCGGTGGCGTGGTCCCGCCGACCTCCGGCCAGATGCTGCTCAACGGCGAGGCCTATCAGCCAGCGGGCCCGGGTGATGCCGACGACGCCGGCATCGCCTTCATCCACCAGGAGCTGAACCTCTTCACCAACCTTTCCATTGCCGAGAACTTCTTCATCAGCGACTTCCCCACGGCCGGCCGCCTGCCGCTGCTCAACCGGCGCGACCTCAACAATCGCGCGCGGGAGTACCTGGCCATGGTCGACCTCGACCTCTCGCCGGACATGGCGGTGGAGCGGTTGGCGCCCGGTGAGCGGCAGCTGGTGGAAGTGGCCAAGGCGCTGGCCATGGACGCGGCCATCATCATCTTCGACGAGCCGACGACCTCGCTGACCAAGCGCGAGACCGACCGCCTCTTCGACCTCATCGGACGGCTCCACGAGGACGGGGTGACCATCATCTATATCAGCCACATCCTCGGTGATGTGATGCGCCTGTCCGACGCGGTCGCGGTCCTGCGCGATGGGAACCTCGTGGTCACCGGTCCCAGGGACGAGTTCACCATCGACCGCATGATCAGCTCGATGGTCGGCCGCGACATCGCCCATCTCTATCCCGAGCGCACAGCGCCACCGACCGAGGAGCTGATGCTGGAGGTGAAGAACCTCTCCAAGGCCGGCATCAGCCACCAGATCGACCTGCAGCTGCACAAGGGCGAGATCCTGGGGGTCTTCGGCCTGATGGGCTCCGGCCGCTCCGAGCTCGCCGAGATCATCTTCGGCCTGGAGGATTTCGACGAGGGCGAGATCCTCATCGATGGCCAGCCGGCCAGGCAGCTCTCGCCGACACGCAACATCAGGGGAGGCATGGCCTTCGTGACCGAGAACCGGCGCGAGGAGGGCTTGATGATGGAGGCGATGGTCTCGGACAACCTCGCGCTCGCGGCACTGCCCGACTACACCACCCGCTGGCTCAAGCGCGTGCGCTCGAGTGCGATGGCGAAGTCCGTCAAGGAGACCGTGGAGATCCTCAGCATCAAGGTCAACGACGCTTTCCGGAACGAAGCCAAGGGCCTCTCGGGCGGCAACCAGCAGAAGGTGGTGATCGGCAAGTGGCTCATGACCGAGCCATCGATCCTCATCATCGACGAGCCCACGCGCGGCGTCGACGTGGGCGCCAAGTACGAGATCTACGAGATCATCGACCAGATCGCCGCGAGGGGGACCGCGGTGCTCTTCATCTCCTCCGAGATCGAGGAGCTCGAGGGGATGTGTGATCGCATCATGGTCATGGGCCAGGGCGAGGTGCTCGGTTCATTCGAGCGAGCTGACTTCGACCGGGAGACCATCCTGCGCGCGGCCTTCCGGGAGCAGGTGGCATGAGCAATAGCCGACTGACCATGCCGGTCCTGCGGAACATGCCGCTGATCCTGTTCGTGGTCGTGTTCGTGCTCTTCAGCCTGCTCGACGAGCGCTTCTTCCGGCTCGACAACTTCTCCAACATCGTCGAGACGTCAGCCTTCGTGGGTCTGCTCGCGGTGGGCATGACCGCGGTGCTGCTGACCGGCGGCATCGACCTGTCGGTCGGCGCCACGATGTACATCACCGCGGCTGTGGTGGGCATGCTCCTGCAGCAGGACGTCAACTACATCGTGGCCATCTTCGCCGGCATCGTGGCCGGCACGTCCTGGGGCTTCGTCAACGCCTTCCTCATCGCCAAGGTCGGGCTGGTGCCCTTCGTGGCCACGCTGGCCACGCTCACGGTCGGTCGGGGCATCGGGTTGCTGCTGACCGAATCGCGCCAGTTCATCCTGCCGCCGGAGATGGCCTATGCGGCCACGGACGTCTTTGGCATCCCGCTGCCGGTGTTCGTGCTCACGCTGGTGGTCATCGCGGCGGTCGTGTTCCTGCGCTTCACGCCCATGGGCCGGCAGATCTACGCCATGGGCAACGATCTCGAGGCGGCCAAGAAGGCCGGACTCCGCGTCGTCCGACTGACCGGCTCGGTCTACGTCATCAGCGGCTTCTGTGCCTCGCTCGCGGGGGTCATCGCCATCAGCCAGCAGGGCAGCGTCAGCGCCGGCATCGGTGAGGGCGTGGAGTTCCGTGCCATCGCCGCGGCCGTGCTCGGTGGCACCAGCCTGTTCGGCGGTGTGGGCGCGGTCTTCCCGGGCACCATCATCGGCGTGCTGCTGGTGCAGATGATCTCCACCGGCCTGGTTTACCTGCAGGTGGACCTCTACCTGCAGGACATGGTGGCCGCCTCCGTCATCTTCTTCGCCGTCTTCGTCGACGCTCAGCGGATGCGCCTGCTGTCCCGACTGGAGCGCCGCAACATCCGCGTGGAGAAGGGCGAGTCCGGACCTCCGGAGGCGAGACCTGCGCCCGCCCCGTCCTGACGGCGGCGCGGGCGGGTCGGGCGGGGTCAGCAAGGAGCCGGGGAGGGCCCACATGAACCATCGAGAACGCGTCGTGGCCGCACTGGATCACCAGGAGACCGATCGGGTGCCGATCGACCTTGGGTCCACCATCGTCACGACCGCCACCCGGGTCGCCTACCAGAACCTGCTCGAGCACCTGGGCCTGCCGCCTGACGACGAGCCTGACATCTCACACCGCCAGATGGACACCGTCTATCCACGCGAGGACCTGCTGCGGCGCTACGACGCGGACGCTCGTGCGGTACACCTCAAGGGCCCCTGGGCCTTCGAGACGAAGGAGCTGCCGGGCGACCGCTTCGTGGACGAGTACGATCTGACCTGGCAGAAGGCCTCCTTCTACTACGACGTGGTGGAGCGTCCCTTCGCTGATCTCGAGCGTCCGAGCGACCTCGACTCGGTGCAGTGGCCCGACCCCTACGACCCCGGCCGTGTCGCGGGCGTGCAGGAGGAGGCCCGGCGGCTGTTCGAGGAGACCGACTACGCGGTCGTGGCCGACATCATGTGCCTGGGGCCGTTCGAGGGCGCCTGCTTCATGCGCGGCTATGAGCAGTTCTGCATGGACCTCTACTGGAACCGCGACATGGCCCACGCCATCCTCGACAAGATCACTCAGACCGACATCGCGCTGTGGGACCTCTTTCTGCAGCAGGTGGAGCCGTATGTGCAGGTCGTGGCACAGGGTGATGACCTGGGCACGCAGAAGGCCACCTGGATCAAGCCAGAGATGTTCCGGGCTGACGTGAAGCCGTACCTCAAGCAGCTCTACGACTTCATCCACAGCAAGACCGATGCGAAGGTCTTCATGCACAGCTGCGGCTCCGTCTTCGACATCGTCCCTGACCTCATCGAGTGCGGCGTGCAGGCGCTCAATCCGATCCAGCGCAGCGCGGCCAAGATGGACATCGTGGAGATGAAGCGGCAGTTCGGCTCCGAGCTGGCCTTCTGGGGTGGCGGCATCGATGTGCAGCAGGTGCTTCCCCGAGCGACCCATGACGAGATCCGTCGCGAAGTGGACTACAGCATCGAGACGCTCGGCCGTGGCGGCGGGTACGTCTTCTGCGCGGCGCACAACATCCAGCCCGACGTCTCACCCGATCGCATCGAGGTGATGTACCAGGCTGCCCTCGCCCACGGTGCCGTTTCGGCGTGACCGCTCTCATCGGGCTCGACATCGGCACCACCGGCTGCAAGGCGGTGCTATTCGACGCTGACGGGTCGCTGCTCGCGAGCGCCAGTCGTGAGTACCCTGTGGAGCTGCCCCGTCCGAGCTGGGCGGAACAGGATATCGAGGCCGTCTGGGAGTTCGCACTGGAGTCGATGGCGGATGCCGTGGCCACGGCCGGCGTACCCGATGTGGCGGCGATCGGCCTCTCGGTCCACGGCGAGGCGGTCACGCCTGTCGACGCCGCCTTGCGACCCTTGCGACCCACGATCCTGGGCATGGACACGCGCACCGATGCTCAGAACGACTGGCTCCGTAAGCGCTTCGGGGCGCAGGCGCTCTTCGAGCGGACGGGCATGCCCATCCACACCGTCAACACGCTGCCCAAGCTGCTCTGGATCCGCGAGCACGAACCCGACATCTGGGCCAAGGCCGACCGCTTCCTGCTGGTCGAGGATTTCCTCATCGCACGCATGACGGGCCAGGCCGCCATCAGCTCCTGCCTGGCCTCTCGTACGCAGCTCTTCGACCTGCAGGCCGGCACCTGGTCGTCTGGGATCCTCGACGCGCTTGAGTTGACACCCGACCGTCTCGCCGAGGTCGTGCCGTCGGGCACGGCGGTCGGCCATCTCTCGGCTGAGCTGACTGAGCGGTTGGGGCTTGGGTCCGCCCCGGCAGTCGTCACCGGGGGACACGACCAGGCCTGTGGCGCGCTCGGCGTTGGCCTGACCCAGCCGGGCCTGGCCATGGTTTCGACCGGTACGGCAGAGGTGGTCGAGGTCGCGCTGGGGTCGCCGGTCGTCTCGGCGCCGCTGTACGAGGGCAACATCAGCGTCTACCGATCGACGGTGCCTGAGCTGTTCCTGGCCATGACCTTGAACCACAGCGGTGGACTTGCGCTGCGCTGGTTCCGCGACGGTTTCTGCGAACCGCAGATCGCCCGGGCGAGCGCGTCGGGCGACGACACCTACGACCTCATCCTCGAGGGCGCCTCGGCCGAGCCGTCGGGCTTGTTGGTGCTGCCGCATCTCGCCGGCGCTGGTACGCCCACCTTCGACACCGCCTCGAAGGGCGCGATCCTCGGGCTCACCTTCTCGACCTCGCGGACCGACCTGGCCAAGGCCATCCTCGAGGGCCTGACCTACGAGCTGCGCGTCAACCTCGACCTGCTGCGCGATGGGGGAGTGGCCATCGATGTGTTGCGTGCCATCGGGGGTGGGGCCAGGTCACGGCTCTGGCTGCAGCTGAAGGCGGACATCACCGGGATTCCGGTCATCACCCCGCGGATCACCGAAGCGGCAGCCTTCGGGGCGGCGCTGCTGGCCGGCACGGGTGCTGGCCTCTGGACCTCGGCGGCCGAGGGCGCGGAGCGGTTTCTTGAGTTGACCGACACATACGAGCCTGATCCGGCCAGGCACGTGGCCTACACGGAGCTGTACGAGCGCTATCGAGAGGTCTATCCGGCGCTCGCGCCGATCTCCCATCGGCTCTGACCGCTAGCGCGGTTTGAGATCGATGTAGATCTCGGCGCTCTTCTCCTTGCCCGTGGCGGCCGTGCTCCAGATCGGGACCCGCACCTGGTAGCAGGTGGCCTGCGGGGCCGCGATCACCACGGTCCAGCTGCCGTTGGTCTTCACCACGGAGATCTGCTTCACGTAGTCGAGACTGCTGGGCCTGAAGTTGTAGAGGCTGGGCGCGTCGTCGATGCCGTCGATCTCGAGTGCGATGGCGACCTTGCCGCGGGTGGGCGTGGGCGCCCTGGGCACGGCCCTCCGCAGCTTGTTGACGCTCGTGCGTGAGACGACTGCCCGAGTGGGCGTCCTGGAGCGGTTCTTGCCGGTGCGCTCGAGCTGGAGCACGACGCGCTCGTAGCCACTCTCGTTCTTGAAGTTGACCCGGGAGATGTTCCAGGTTCGATCCCATTCATCAGGGATCGGCTTGATCGTCGCAGCGCACGTCGCGTTGCTGGGCTTGCCTGGCACGCGCACGAGCTTGCGGGGCGCCGGTGTGGATTCGGGCTTGGCCGACTTCCTCGGCTCGATCGTCTTGGCTGCGGGCTTCTTGACCTCGCGCCCGAGCGTGCGCGCGTTGGTCCGCCACCATTCGTAGAGTGCGGCCACATCATCGTTGGTGCCTTCGACCACACCGAGCGAGTCGGAGCGAGCGTCGGTCCAGCGGATCTGGGCCTTCCCGTCGCTGGTGCCACAGACGATGTTGCCGAAGCCCCACTTGTCCGAGCCGGGCGTCTCGTTCGCGCAGGCCTCCTCGGCCGGGGTGAGCCCCGACGTCGCCGCGGTGGCTTCCCGCCAGGCATCACGGAGGTCGGCGGTGGCCTGGTACGTCTGCAGGGTGAGTGGTCCGATCGCCTCGTCGGCCGGTTCGCAAGCTTGCGCCACGACGACGCCTGCGCGCTCGTCGCGGGTGGAGATCTGCTCGTCTCCGCAGGCGAGCGCAGCCGTGGGCTCGGTAGTCAAGGCGGTCGGCGTGATGTCGGTCGCGGGCTCAGGCGTGGGCGTTGGCGTGGGAATTGGCGTGGGCGTGGGCTCGGGCGTGGGCTCGGGTGTCGGGACCGGCGTGGGAGTTGGCGTGGGAGTTGGCGTGGGCGTGGGCTCGGGCGTGGGTTCCGGTGTCGGAGTCGGCGTCGGGATCGGCGCAGGCGTCGGGACCGGCGTGGGCGTCGGTGTGGGTTCCGGTGACGGCGTGGGTGTCGGTGTCGGAGTCGGCTCGGGGGTCGGGGTGGGCGTAGGCGCGGGTGTTGAAGTTGGCGTCGGCGTGGGCGTAGGCGTCGGGACTGGTGGCGGCGTGGGCGCCGGTGTCGGCTCGGGCGTGGGTTCCGGTGTCGGTGTCGGCGCAGGCGTCGGTGTCGACGTGGGCGCCGGCGTGGGCGTAGGTGTAGGCGTCGGGACCGGCGTGGGCGTGGGTGTCGGCTCGGGGGTCGGCGCAGGCGTCGGGACTCGGCGTGGGCGTGGGTGTCGGCTCTGGTGTCGGCTCGGGGGTCGGCGCAGGCGTAGGCGCCGGTGTGGGCGCTGCTGTCGGCGTCGGCGTCGGCGTCGGCGTGGGCTCGGGCGTCGGGACCGGCGTCGGCGTGGGCTCGGGCGTCGGGACCGGCGTCGGCGTGGGCTCGGGCGTCGGGACCGGTGTGGGTGTCGGCGTAGGTGTGGGTTCCGGCGTCGGTGTCGGCGTGGGCTCGGGCGTCGGGACCGGTGTGGGCGTCGGTGTGGGTGTCGGCGTAGGTGTGGGTTCCGGCGTCGGTGTCGGCGTGGGCTCGGGCGTCGGGACCGGTGTGGGCGTCGGTGTGGGTGTCGGCGTAGGTGTGGGTTCCGGCGTGGGCGTCGGTGTGGGGTCGAGCTTGGCCGCCACCGGCACTGTCGGCGGTTCCGGCGCAAGCGTGGTCTCGACGCGCGGAGTCGCGGTTGCCGCGGCGGTCACCGGAGCACTGTCATCCCCAGACCCGAACATCCAGGCAGCGGCGAAGGCGCCCATCGCGGTGAGCGCTACGACCGCGGCAACGGCGCCGAGCCGCACGCGTCGCTGCTGCTCACGATCGCGTTCGATGGCCGCGGCCGCGGCGAACGTCGGCATGAGTGAGACGTCTCGTGGTGGCTCGACAGGGCCCGGGATGACCCCAGGCTCGACCGGCACAGCCGGTTCCGGATCCGCCTCGAAGGGCACCGACGCTGCCAGGGCTGGTGCGGGCTCGAGATCGGCTTCGGGCTCGAGTTCGGGTTCGACCTCTGCTCCAGGCTCCGGTTCGACGTCAGCTCCAGGCTCCGGTTCCGGTTCGGGTTCGGCCTCTGCTCCAGGTTCGGGCTCGAACGGCGAGCCCTCCGGCGCAGCCGTGTTCTCGGCCCTGGCGAGGGCCGCGGTGAGCGGGCGTGGCGTGGCCTCGTCGACGACGTCGGAGGCGTGCAGCTCGTGCAGACAGCGCCAGCAGTAGACCTGGTCGGCCGTGTTGCGGGTCAGGCAGCTCGGGCAGCGCAGGACTTCCGCAGGCTCGATCGCGGAGCCGGTTGCCTCAGCGCTCAAGGTCGCGCTGTCGAGTGGCAGCAGCGCCTCACAGCCCGCACAGAACAACGCATCCGGCGCGTTCTCCCGGCCGCAGCTCTGGCAGAGTCGCGGCTCGGTCATCGCGAGGACTCGGCCTGCGGGTGACGTTCAGGGTGCATGAGAATCAGTTCAGGTCCCGTACGGCGGACTGGCTGCGCTCATGTTCGGTGTAGTGGAGTGCGGTTGGCAGGGGCCCATCAGTACTAGTCTGCTCCATTACGGACATGCCACAGGGATCGCGCATCCGTCGAAGCCGCGGCCCTATCATCGACCGATGAGCGAGATCCAGATCACCTGTGCCGGCAGCGCCACCTTCGACGTCCTGGCCAAGGCAGCCGGGCCGCTGCCCATCGGGGTGCTCGGACTCGTGGACACCTTCTCGACCGCGGCGGGTGGACCCGCGCTGCGTACCGGACGCGTGCTTGCGGGCATGGGTATCGAAACGCGCTTGATCATCCCCGTGGGGAACGACGTCTTCGGCCGCTCGCTCCGCGAGACCGTGCCGGCGCCGCATCTACACGTGGAGTTCGTGGCCTCGGACCAGCCCACCTCGACGTCGCTGGTGGCGGTCGACCAGGATGGCGAGCGCACGATGCTGCACAACATCGGGGCTGACGGCGCCATCACCGTCGAGACCATCGAACCGCGGATGGAGAGTGGCTTCCTCCATGTTGGCGGTGCGCTCATCATGCCTGGTCTCGACGATCCAGACGGCGCGCCGCTGGCGAGTCTCTTCGAGCGAGCCAAGGCCAGGGGTATGCACACCAGCCTCGACGTGGTCCATGACTCCACTGCCCGGTGGGGTCGTGTACTGGCCGCCTTGCCGTACACGGACCTGTTCATCCCTAGCGTCCCCGAGGCCGAGGGCATCACGGGCATCGCTCAACCGGCCGCCGCGGCCGAGCGACTGCGCCAGCTGGGCGTGCGTTTCGCCATCGTCACCGACGGGCCGAACGGGGCCTGGGTCCATCACGACGACTTCATCGGTCATGTCCCGGCCTTCAGGGTGGACACCATCGACACGACCGGTGCCGGCGATTCCTTCACCGGTGGTGTGCTGACCGCGCTGATCCACGGCTTCGGGGCCGAGGATGCGGCACGCATGGGTGCGGCCCTCGGCGCACTGTGCACGACCACCATCGACACCTTCAGCGGACCGGCCGATCCAGGGGACGCCTGGCGGATGGCCGGACTCGAGCCTCCTCGGTGATCCGCTCCGGAGAGGTCGGGTCCGTCCCGACCGAGATGCGAGCCACCGTGCTGGACGGACGTGGGGCGGCGTCGCTTAGTGTACGAACCATCCCGGTCCGGCACCCGGGTCCACGTCAACTGCTGGCACGCGTCGACGCCGCGGGTATCTGCACCTCGGTCAACAAGCTCGTCGACCAGGGCGCCGATCACCCGCTGATGCACGGATGGGATCCAGCGCAGCACCCGGCCATCGTCGGCGATGAAGGCGTGGTCACGATCGTGGAGGTCGGAACCGAGCTGGGAGGAGCGTGGACGGCCGGGCAGCGCTGTGCGGTGCAGCCGGCGGTGGACATCGCCCCCATCAACCACCTCGAGCGCTACGACGATGAGGGTCGCGATGTGGCCAAGATCGCGGTCGGCTACTCGCTGCCGGGACTGCTCGCCGAGTACATCCTCATCCCCGAGGAGGTCCTCGAGGCCGGTTGCCTGCTGCCGCTGCCTGATGATCCACTGCCGGCGGGGCATGCGGCCATCGCGGAGCCCATCAGCTGCATCATCAGCTCGCATGCCCACCACATGCACCTCTCACAGCCCGATCGCACCCGGCCGCGCACGGCGACGACCGGCTTGAAGCCCGGTGGCGTCACCGTCGTCATCGGTGTGGGCCCGATGGGCCGTATCCACGTGGACCTGGCCATCGCGGCGCGACCGCGCCTGATCGTCGCCACCGCACGACGCGATGAGCGCCTGGCCTGGATCCACGAGACGTTCGGGTCGCGGGCCAGCGCGGCCGGGGTCGAGCTCGTGACCGTCAACACCACCACGGAGGACCTCGCCTCGGTCGTGCGCCGAGTCAGCGGTGGAGCGGGTGCGGATGACCTCATCGTGACCGCTGCCGACGGGGCGCTGATGGAGCAGCTCCAACACTCGGTCGCGCGCTACGGGGTGCTCGATCTCTTCGCCGGGCTCAAGCCGGGCAACGAGATCATCGGTATCGACGAGCGTTTCGTGCACTACCAGGAGATCAACATCACCGGCTCGTCGGGTGGCGGGCCCTGGGACGTCATCGAGGCGCTGCGGTTGATGGCAGCTGGTCAGATCGACGCGGCTGCGCACATCGGCCATGTCGGCGACCTCGACCATGCGCCCGAGCTGCTGGCCATGGCCCGCGACGGTCGCGTGCAAGGCAAGGCCATCGTCTACCCGCATCGGCGGAGTACGGTCATCACCGACGTCGATCGCTGGACGGCGGCCGATGAACAGCGCTATCTCGCGGACAAGCAGGCGTGACGTTCAGCGGCTCGCGACGACTCGTGGGCCTGGGCTTCGGCGCGATCGGAGCGGGCCTCTTCGTCTACGAGGCATACCGGGCCGGTGACTACGCTCCACCACTGGTCATCGACGTGCGAGCCGACCTGCTGGCCGGTCTGCGTGCCGAAGGCGGACACTTCCGGGTCAACATCGCCCGCACCGATCGCGTGGACGTGGTGGACGTCGGGCCGATGAACGTCGCCGACTCGACGGTGGCCTCTGAAGCAGACCTGACCGTCGAGGCCATCGCCGGTGCCGATGAGTTCGCCTCCGCATTGCCTTCGGTCGCTTTCTACCGAACCGATGACGCCAACAGTCCCCATCGTCTGTTGGCTGAGGGGTTGCGACGGCGGACCCGTACCGCGCCGCTGATCATCTTCTGTGCCGAGAACCACCGTTCCGCCGCGGCGCTCCTCGAGGCGGCCGTGCTGGAGGCGGTGCCGGTCGGGGAGCGCGACTCGGTGCGCGGTCGGGCCCGCTACGTGGACACCGTCATCGGCAAGATGAGCGGCGTCATCACCGATGAGGCCGAGCTGCGAGCCGGCGGCTTCGCCACCATCACCTCCGCGCTGCCGGCGGCCTTCCTCGTGGAGGCGTTCGATCGCATCCTCGTCTCGCGCGTCGGTGCCGGGCTCCACCCCGGGATGCCAGTGCTGCGCGAGGTCGACGACCTTGCGCCATTCGAGGACGCCAAGCTCCTGGGCCACAACGCGACCCACGCCCTGGCCGGCTTCCTGGGCTCGCTGCTGGGCCTGACGCTGGTGGCCGACCTGCGCGAGGTCGAGGGCGCGATGGGCTTCCTGCGCTCGGCCTTCATCGAGGAGTCAGGTGCCACGCTCCGTCGTCGCTGGGAGGGCGCCGACGAACTCTTCACCGAGCACGGTTTCGAGGTCTTCGCTGACGACTTGCTCGAGCGGATGGTCAACCCGCATCTCGCTGACACCATCGAGCGGGCCGCCCGCGACCCGCGTCGCAAGCTGGGCTGGGATGATCGACTGGTCGGGCTTGTCCGGCTGGGCTTGGCGGAGGACGTACCGACGCCGCGCTATGGCATGGGCGTGGCGGCAGGCCTGGACGTCCTGCGTGCAGGCGGTGCCGACCACGGCTACGACGCCGACCTGCTTCGCGCCGGTTGGCCCGATGGGCTCGATCCCGAAGAGGTCGTCCTGGTCATCGACGCGGTAGCCGAGGGACGCGAGCGCCTCGAACGCTGGCGGCAGGAGGGGTTCGCGGCAGCCGGCGCCTGACCGACGTGCCGGCGTCGGCCTAGGTGAGGGCGACCGGGATGTACAGCAGGATCGCCGCGCCGGTGAGGAGTAGGCCGATCAGCGGTAGCAACGCCAGCGCCCAGAGGCAGCCGATCGCGCAGCCGTTGGACTCCGTGACCGGCCCACCGTACTTCTGTGCCCATTCGACGTCGCTGCGGGTGAGCCAGTAGATGGCTTCCAGCCAGGCGAGGAACCCGGGGATGCCGGTCCAGAAGAAGATGAGGTAGGCGATGCCCCACGCGATGGGACCTACATAGAACCGGTGGATGCCGAAGCTGCCGAGGAGCAGTGCCAGCAGGATGGCGATCGGCCGGTTCTTCGGTTCCTGGTACACGACATCCGGCTGACGCGCGCCGCAGCGCGGGCAGTCAAGAGCCCGCGCGTCGATGACCGAGCCGCAGGTTGCGCAGTACTTGGTGGGGCCGCCCGGGCCGGCCTGCGGCGGCGGCGACCACTGCGGCGGCTGCTGGCCAGGTGGCCCGCCGGGGGGCGGCTGTGACCAGCCCTGTTGCTCGGGTGGCTGCTGCCCGTACGGGGCCTGGCCTTGCGGCTGACCCCAACCCTGGTTCTGTGACATGCGATCCTCCCTCGGCATGGACTCAGCGTGGGCCCTTATGCTGACAGGGTGATGCCCGAACAGCCCGCCGAAGACGCCCCGGACATCCGGATTGGTCCGCTCTTGCGCTACGTCGATGAGACGAGTGCGACGATCTGGGTCGAGACGACCCGGCCGTGCTCCGTCTCGGTCCTGGGCCATGAGCAGCGAACGTTCGCCGTCGACGGACACCACTACGCGATCGTCATCATCGACGGGCTCGAGCCTGGCAGCCGGCGAACCTATGACGTCCGCCTCGACGGCCGACCGGTCTGGCCCCCGTCATCGTACGAGTTCCCGGCTCCGCGGATCGTCACCCCCGCTCGCGGCGAGCGGTTCCGTATCGCCTTCGGCTCGTGCCGGGTGGTCGGCCCGCGGACCGTGCGCCTGTCCATCGATCGCATCCTCCCTCGCTACGACCCCGAACTGGACGCGCTGGCCGCGCTGGCCCAGCAGTTGTGCGACGCCGAAACGAGCACGTGGCCCAACATGCTCCTGCTCCTTGGTGACCAGGTCTATGCCGACGATATCCCGCTCGCGACCCGGCAGGCGATGGCCGAGCGACGTGGGCTCGACGACCTCCAGGCCGAGTCCGTCTCTGACTTCGAGGACTACACGCAGCTCTACTACGACTCCTGGACCGAGCCGCTCATCCGCTGGCTCTACTCCACGGTCCCGACCGCGATGATCTTCGATGACCATGAACTGGTCGACAACTGGGACATCTCCGCTGCCTGGGTCGAGGAGAAGCGGGCGACCCCCGGTTGGGATGAGCGCCTGAGTGGCGCGCTCATGAGTTACTGGCTCTATCAGCACATCGGCAACCTCTCTCCGTCAGAGCTCGAAGCTGACGAGGTCTACGCGGCCGTGCGCACAGCCGACGATGGTACCGAGCGCCTCCAGGCCTTCGTGCACGAGTACGATCACGATCACGCTGGCAGTCGCTGGGCCTATCGCCGCGACCTGGGACCGGACCGGCTCATCGTCGTAGACTCGCGCGCTACCCGTGTCCTGGAGGGGGACGAGCGCGACATGCTCGATCCGCTGGAGTGGCGCTGGCTCGAAGAGAACATCGAGGGAGCGCGCCATCTGCTCATCGCGACGTCCGTGCCGTTGGTCTACGCCATGGGCTTCCATCACCTGCAGACCTGGAGCGAACAGGTGGCCAACGGTGTTTGGGGCCAGCGCATGGCCTCGCTGGCGGAGCGGCTGCGTCGCGCCTTGAGCTTGTCAGGTTGGCCGGCGTTCTTCGTCTCGTTCGAACGCATGCAGGAGCTGCTGGCAGCGGTCGGATCGGGTCGCCGCGGTGCGGCTCCGCAGTCGATCAGCATCCTCTCGGGGGATGTCCACCACGGCTACGTGGCTGAACTGCGCTGGCCCGACGAGGCAGGCGTCCGCAGCCCGGTCCATCAGCTCGTGACCTCACCATTTCGCAATCCGCTCCTGCCCCATCAGCGGCTGGCCCAGCGTGTCGCTGCCTCCCGCGTCATCGGTTGGGCCTTCGGAATCGTAGCCCGGGCAGCGGGGGTGAAGCCGACGCGGCTCCGCTGGCGCCGTGTCGCGGGCATCGACTTCGCCAACCAGGTGTCGATGCTTGAGCTCGGAGAGGACGGCGTGGAGTTGCATTCGCAGGCCGCACGTCATCGGTCGTCGTGGACAGCACGACTCCCGGCGGGCCGTGGGCCGGGGCGCCTACGAACCCTGTGGCGTCGCCGGCTGCGCTGACCTACCGTCAACTTGAGGAACCGCTACCAGCGAAGCACCCCCACCGCACTGGCGTCGTGATCGGCCATATCCTCGGAGCGGGCGAACCATAGCTCCGCACCGGAGTCCTCACGCGCCTTGCGCAGCAATCGCTCGATCACTTCCGGGTCGGTGTGTGGTTCGTGGCGGCGGGCATCGATGGCGGTGCCGAAGTGGCCCGTCGCATCCTCATCGATCACGACAGCCTCGACCCGGCCCGCTTCTGCTGCCGACTCGAGTGCCTCGATGCTCTCGACCCCCCGGTCTCCCAACGCCCGGCTCGTGACGGCCTCGAGGCGCTCCGAGGCGCCCTCGTACTGCAGCTCCACGCAGCGTCGCCACGCCAGGTCCACGAGATCGTCCGGCTCCTGCTCGTCGCTCGTCTCAGCCTCGCTGAGCTTGTCGGCCAGCACGCCATCCTCCAGTCGGCGCCGCAGGCGCGAGCGGAACTCCACCGGCCCGCAGAGCACCACCTCCCTCGCGAGCGGAAGGCTCGACTCGATCTCAGCAGCGGCCTTCCGCGCAAAGCGATCGCGCGATTCCTCGGCGCTCTCCTGGACTCGGGTCTTCCCATGCCCACCGGCTGGCGCATCAGCCGAACCACCACGGTCGTGCTGGGCCGTGCGCCCCGAGACGCTGCGCATGTCACGGGGATCCGTTTCGATGCTGCCTGCCAGCGGCGGTTCCGACCCGCCGACCCGGATCCAGCTCACCGAACCGCGATTGGCCCACACCACGCCTACGACGGGACGGGTCAGCGCGAGGTATCGTTCGAGCTCGAGACGCGGTGCCTGCCAGCCAACGCTGATCGTGTTGCGCGGCGGGATCGGCGTGGGCGACAGCTGCTCGGTGGGCTTATCTGCGGGGCCGACCGCGAAGAGGCCAGGCCTGTCGCTGAGGTTCTCGATGGATGTCTCAAGGGCCGCGGCGACGTGGTCGTCGTCGATCTCGCCGGCCGACGTGGAGCGCAACGCCTCACGCAGGACCCTCGGCGCGGTTGGGCTGCCGCTACCGTCGGGACGAAGATCGAGCGATGCGAAGACGAGCGGTCCGGCAGCGGATGTCTCGAGCTCCTCCAGTCGAGTCAGGAGCGCGGATATGTCCGTATCGGATCGAAGCTGGTGTCGTGGGCTCATCGTTCCTCCAAGCTGAGATCAGCTCTTCTTCTGGCCCGTCTCGATCTTGACCCTTGGCCATTCGACATCCACGGGCTGCGAGAAACGTTCGCCGTTCTCCTTGTCGTGCCGCATGAACTCCGCCGGCTTGATATGGACCGCCAGGCGATACTCACCATCGCCGGGCACCTTCCAGTTCCGTCCGTAGTGGTAGAGCCACGGGTGCCACAGGAAAGGCTGCTGGTGGGTTCCAACCTCGGTTCCATCCGCCGTGGTGAGCGAGACCGTCACGTCCAGGCCTGGGATGAAGCGGCCATCACGCGCGTCGCGCAGGGCGATCTCGACGTGGGCATTCTCATCGGTGGGGTTCTGCCACTGCAGTCGCCCCTCGGCCCACTGATACATGCCCTCGGCCTCCTCGATGGCGTAGGCCACGAGCAGGTCGCCCGCTTCGATCTGGGCACCGTCATCGGCCTCGTGCTTGGCCATCTCGGCGAGCGCCTCGCCGTAGGCGCGGCCCTGGGCACGCGCCAGCTCCAGCTGCTCTTCGGTCGACTCGTCACTGGGGCTGCCGGACTTGGTCGGTTCGACGATCGAGGTCATCTTCGTGAGCTCCTTTCACCAGCGAATGGATCGCTACTGCGTGAACTGTGCTCGCGTCAGCGCTACAACCGCGGCCCCGTCGTCGGTCCAGGCGTTACAACCGGCTTACTGCGGGAACTCGTCCACCGAGCGCAAGCAAGCCGACGGCGGCGTTCTCGAGCGTCCCGCGTAACCGTCGTTCGCTCAGAGGCCGGCCCGCGCTGAGCGAGCGGCCTGGTCGCTCCGCCCCGCGATCGCGGTCCCGGAGGTCATCGAATGCTCATCGCGGTGCCCAAGCGCAGGCGATTGGTGCGTTCGGCGATGGCCCCCAAGGTCGACCACACGAAC
Source organism: uncultured Chloroflexia bacterium (assembly GCA_963731995.1). Classification (GTDB taxonomy): domain Bacteria; phylum Chloroflexota; class Limnocylindria; order Limnocylindrales; family CSP1-4; genus JAFMJV01. The sequence goes on along the minus strand of CAVSXV010000009.1, from coordinate 209,425 downwards.
GACGGCTGTCCCTGGTGCTCGATCCAGGGGTGGAAATGGTCCGAGATCAGGGCGAACTCGAAGCCCGCCGCTTCGGCCTCTTGCGCGAAGTCGACCAAGCGGGGTGCCGGATGCTCCTCGCTGGAGAGTGCGGAGCCGAGTTTCAGCGGCTGTTCGCTGGTCTGCGACGTGTTCGTCATCAGGGCCTCCGTACGGCGTCTCACAGGCCCCGAGCGTGCCCTCATCGCAGACACTCCCGCAACGGAAGCCTGCCGACCGTTGCAGGCATCTGTCATCTGCAAGGTATTCGTGATGCTGCCGATGGTCCAGGACATGCCGTCGCAGTGGCCGGTTGCCTACGGTGTACTCGCGACAACGAGCCGCGACACCCGTAGAGCGCAACCGAGGAGGATCCGAACATGGGCGAGCGAATGGACGAGGCCAAGGGCACGGCCAAGGAGAAGATCGGCGACCTGACCGGCAACGAAGACATGGAGCGAGAAGGCACGTTCGAGAAGAACGAAGCCAAGGCCAAGCGCGAAGCCGAGGGCGCGGCGGACCAGGCCAAGGGCAAGGCCCAGGAGACCTGGGGTGACGCGACCGATGACCCTGAGACCGAAGCCCGTGGCAAGGCCAACCAGGCTGAGGGCGAGGCCGAGCGAGCCGGCTAACGTAGCAGTCCCACTCCCACGATCGGTCGCGCGTTTGCATTCCCTCGGCGCGCGGCCCCGGTGCCCCGACCTCGTCCTTGGACCACGCTCGGGGCCCCCGCGCCAAGGTTGAGGCAGGCATGACTCGAGCGTCGAGCTGGATGAGCGATCGAGCCCGGCTGGCGAGCAGCGTCACCGGACGATGACCACGCACGGCGCCGACCCGTCCGGCCCTCGCGCGTTTCCGACGGGCGGCCTCGCACGATTCGCCGTGCGCACGCCGCGATACGCGCGCCTGGCGTGGAACCTGGCCTGTGATTCCGGCGTGCCCGCGACCCGCCGCGCGATCGTCATGGCCGCGGCCACGTATCTCGTCTCGCCCATCGATGCCCTACCCGGCTTCATCCCCGTGATCGGCCAGCTGGATGACCTCGTGGTGATCGTGGCCGGCATCTACCTCGCGCTCGCCGGACTGGATCCTGATGCTCGAAGGGCGCATCTTGAGCGGGCTGGGATGAGCGATGTCGACTACGACGCCGATATGGCCACCCTGCGCGAGGCTGGCGTCTGGGCCGGCGATCGCGCGACAGCCCTCGCTGCCGACCTGTCGAGCGCTGCGGGCCGTCGCGCCGCCGCTGCCTTGGGTGGCCTCGTTCGTGGTGTTCGAGAGCGGGTCGGTGGCCGTACCACCGGGTAGGCCCACCCCGACGCCGTTCGCTCCGTCGGACGCCGAGACGGATGATCGGCCCGAGCCGCATTGGCTTGGGCGCCGACGTCAACTCGGGCTCCTCGCATTGGGCTTGCTGCTGCTGTTGGGGGGCGTCGGCCTCACCTTGTACAACGGCTCCGAGCCGACGGCCATCGTCGCGGGCGCCATCGCGCTCATCGCGGTCGGGCTCCTGGGGGATCTCGTCGATGAGGTCGCGGTCGGCCCGGTGATCGCACGCCGCCGGCGCGCTGCGCTCGGTGATGTCGCTGCGGAGGCTCAGGACGCTGATCCCGGCATCCGCAAGGCCGTGGAACGTGTCGCCGACATCGCCAAGGCCAAGACGCCGCGCCAGCTCGACCAGGCCAGCGCGGCCGCACGTGCCCAGCTCCAGGAGTTGCGCGCGGAAGAGTGGGTCATGGAGCTGGAGCGACAGGCCGGTCGGACGCCGAAACGGGTGATCCCGTCTCGTCCCGACATCGACATCGTGAGCCCTCCGCGCCGCATCCGGGTGCGCTTCGTGGGCGGTCGTCCGGCGACCGGTGACGACCTGCGTTCGAACGCCGCAGAACGGGAAGCGTCCGCCACGGAGGAACAGCCGACGGCCAGCCACCGCTACGTCGTCGAGGGTGCGGACCCCCTGGACCCCTCGACCTGGAAGCTGCGGGTCGTGCCGCGCGCGGACGGATCGCCAGACCCAGACTTCTCGACATCAGAGGCAGAGCTGCTCGCCGCCTTCCCGGCGCAAGCCCCCGCGGATGCCTTGGCCGGGCCGCTGCGCGAGTAGGCGGAGCGCCTAGGCCACTGGCGGGAGGGCGAAGTCGGAACCGTTCGGCAGGTCCGTGGGCGCCGGCGCAGACGCCAGTTCCGGGAGCCATCGTCGAAGGGTCACGTCAGCGGTGAGGTACCCCCAGTCGATCAGCCGCGCTTGATCCTCGGGGTCCATCGGCCACAGCAGCCGCGTGGGGCGTGTCGAAAGGTAGTTGGGCCAGCCGCCATCGACCTTCAGCGCCGCTGGGAGCGACTCATCGTCGCTGGCCCGGACCGTTCGTCATCACCACACTCGAGCTGTAACGCGCTTGTCGCGCCCAGACGCACAGGTCTACGGCGGCTGCAACTCCTGGCAAACGACGATAGCACTGGGCGGCGACCATGCGGGCCCACCAAGTCCTCGATGCGAAAGGAGCCCAATGAAGCACATGCGACAGACTCGATTTGCCGCCCTGGCGGTGGCGGGCCTGCTCGTCTTCGCTGCCTGCGATCTTGGCGGTGACGATGGCACGCCCGAGCCGGAAGCCGACGAGACTGCTCCCGTCGCGACGCCCATCCCCGAGGCGGAAGACCCGACCGAAACCGACGAATGATACGTTCCCGCGCCGGGTGAGGAACCCTCTCGTCGCCCGGCCTCACCTACGTGACACCCGCGCTGACCCAGGGCAGGCAGCGCGGGTGTCACGTGTCTCGAACCCGGTAGTGAACCGCTACCGCTTGTCACGTCCTCGCAATGCTCGCCCGCCGATCTTCTATCGCATCGCTATCGGGTGGGCGCGCACGGTAACGGCGAGCGGCGGCGCTCGGAGGTTCCGACGCCCGACCGATAACGAACAGGAGGTCCCGATGCTCCGAACCACACGCACCCGATCTGCCGCCGCAGCGGTCGGCGCGATCGCAATGATGGTCACTCCCGCCACCAGTTTCGCGCAGGACGAGTCTCCCGAGCCCGAGGCAACGGCGTACCCGGTGAACATCCACGAGGGTACGTGCGACGACATCGCGGGCGTCAAGTTTCCGCTCGGTGAGATCTCACGTGACCTTAGGATCCACACCGATGCGGCGGACGCCGAGGCCCTCGGCGGGATCGAGAACCAGAACGTGGCGCTCAACCTCACCTTCGTGGACGCCACGCTGGAGGAACTGGCGGCCGAGCGCCACGCCCTCTATATCGCCACGAACGAGCGCGGTGTCGAGACCGGGATCGCCTGTGCCGACATCGCCGGACGAGTGACCGAGGAGGGCACCTTGGTCATCCGGCTCGACGAGCACGACGACAGCGGCTACCTCGGTGTCGCGCTCCTCCTCGAGCAGGATGACGGCATCACGGGCGTGTACAGCATGCTCACCGAGACCGAATCCAAGGTCGACTCCCCCGATCTCGTGGACCTCGAGATGGTGCCCCTCGAAGACTTGGGCCCGCTCGAGACCATGACGCCGAGCGACGGCCCAGCCACCGAGTCGAGCACTGAGGCCAGCCCCGAGGCCGAGGATGACACGACCGAGATCGAGGTCGACATCGATGTCGAAGGCGAGGACGCCGCGGACGTCGAGGTCGACGTCGAGCAGCCGAGCGAGGAGCCCGAGTCCTAGCAGCTCCATCAGCTCTATCGATGCGGGAACGCCGGGTCGCGACGATGTCCGTCGAGGCTCGGCGCTCTTCTGCTATCTCTCGATCGTCAAGCTCGCCCAGGCACGCTCGTCGGCGCGAAACGCGCGATTCCTCAGTCGCCCGCGATGCGGGCGGTCACTGCCACCACGCTGCCCGGCTCGGTCGCCAGCGGGATGACGTTCCCCTCGATCGTCTCGCCGTCGACCATCGAGCGAGGTCACACGCCCGGTCACGCCGACCGGTTTCTCGACGGTGATGCGGTAGGTCGTGCCCCGGAAGTGGCGGGTGGCGCTGAAGCCGTCCCAGTCGGCCGGGAGCGCCGGATCCACGCGCAGGCCGTCGTGCTCGGGCCGGATACCGAGGATGCCCTGCGTGGCGGCCACGAAGTTCCAGGCGGCGGTGCCGCGAGAGCCAGGAGTTCTTGGCCTCGCCGTGCTTCGGAGCGTCCGACCCCCGCGATCATCTGGGCATAGACGTATGGCTCGCAGCGGTGGATCTCGGAGATGTCCTCGCGTGCGGAGGGGTTGATGCGCAGGTAGTAGTCGAGCGCGCCGTCCCCGTTGCCCACGGCCGCCTCGGCCAGCATCAGCCAGGGGTTGGTGTGGCAGAAGATGCCGCCGTTCTCCTTGTAGCCGGGCGGGTACGAGGAGATCTCGCCCAGCTCCAGGTAGTAGCGCGCTGAACGCCGGCTGCACGAGCACGATCCCGTGATCGGTGGCCAGGCGCTCGCGGACCGAGGCGAGGGTCGTCTTCGCGCGCCCGTCGTCGATGCCGATGCCGGCCATGATCGCGATGCCCTGCGGTTCGATGAAGATCTGGCCCTCCTCGTTCTCCGCGGAGCCGATGACGTTCCCGTAGAAGTCGTAGGCGCGGCGGAACCAGGCCCCGTCCCAGCCGTGCGCGTCGACGGCGGCCACCATGTCATCGTGGGCCTGCCTCGCAGCGCAGCCCGAAGACACCGTCGCGACGCAGCTCGGCGATCTGCTCGCATCTCCTGTACGGCCAGCGTGAAGAGCGCGGCGATGAAGACCGACTCGGCCACGCCGCCCCCCTTGTTCTCCGTCGTCTGGAAGGCCTCGCCGGGGGTCTCGCTGAAGCAGTTGAGGTTGAGGCAGTCGTTCCAGTCGGCCCGGCCGATGAGCGGTAGCCCATGGGGGCCCAGGCGGTCGAGCGTGTACTCGATCGCGCGCACGAGGTGCTGGTACAGCGGCGCTTCGGAGCCCGGGCTCGTTGTCGAACGGAACCGGCTCATCGAGGATGGACGCTGTCGCCGGTCTCTCGCAGGTAGGCGGCCACGCCGAGCACGAGCCAGGCCGGGTCGTCGTTGAAGCCACTGCCGACCGCGTCGTTGCCCCGCTTGGTCAGCGGCTGGTACTGGTGATAGGCACCGCCGGAGGGCAGCTGGGTCGCGCTGATGTCGAGGATCCGCTGCCGGGCGCGCTCGGGGATCATGTGCACGAAGCCGAGCAGATCCTGGTTGGAGTCGCGGAAGCCCATGCCCCGGCCGATGCCCGACTCGAACATCGAGGCCGAGCGACTGAGGTTGAAGGTGACCATGCACTGGTAGGCGTTCCAGACGTTGACCATGCGATCGAGGTGCTCGTTGGGGGTCTGTACCTGGAACCGGCCGAGCAGCTCGTCCCAATGCCTGTGGAGGTCCGCGAGGGCTTCCTCGACAGCGCTGCTGGAGGTGTACTTCGTCGATCAGCGGCCGAACGCGGGCCTTGTCGATGGTCTGCGACCCCGGCGGGTCGAACTTGGCGGCGGCCGGGTTCTCGGCGTAGCCCAGGACGAAGATCACCTCGCGCGTCTCAGCCGGCGCGAGCTCGAGACGGACGTGATGCGAGCCGATCGGCTGCCAGCCGTGGGCGATGGAGCCACGGGCGCGCCCTTCTTCCACCGCGAGCGGGCGGTCCCAGCCTCGGTATGGACCCAGGAAGTCATCACGCTGGGTGTCGAAGCCGGCGAGATCCTCGCTGCAGGCGAACCAGGCGAAGTGGTTCCGTCGTTCGCGGTACTCGGTCTTGTGGAAGATGACGCCGTCCTCGACCTCGACCTCGCCGATGGAGTAGTTGCGCTGGAAGTTGGTGGCGTCGTCGTTGGCGTCCCAGAGGCACCATTCGATCGCGCTGAAGAGCGAGACGTTGGCCGCGGCTTCCCGCTCGTTGGTCACTCGGGTGCGCCAGACCTCGAGGTTCTCGCCGAACGGCACGAAGTACGTGGTCTCGGTGTGGATGCCCGCGGTGCGCGAGCCGATCGTGGTGTAGCCCATGCCGTGTCGGCACTCGTAGTCGTCCACCTCGCGGCCGACCGGTTGCCAGCTGGGACTCCAATAGGCGCCGGAGTCGTCGTCGCGCACGTAGACGTAGCGGCCGCCGATGTCGAGGGGGGCGTTGTTGTAGCGGTAGCGGGTCAGACGCCGCAGACGGGCATCCTGGTAGAACGAGTAGCCCCCGGCGGTGTTGGAGATGAGCCCGAGATAGTCTTCCGAGCCGAGATAGTTGATCCAGGGCAGGGGCGTGTCCGGCCGCGTGATGACATATTCCCGTCGCGCGTCGTCGAACCGTCCGAACCTCATCGATGCCTCCGCTCGCTGCCCGTCGTCGACGGCCTCCCGCAGTGTACGGCGGCCGCCGCCGCCGTTGCGACCGTGGCAGGCTCGACGCCCCGCCAGGACGTGCGATCGGGCGTCCTGGCCGCGGATCTGTCTGCCCGGCAGGCAGAAGCCAGAGCACGACCGGTCTGCGAGCCCGCTAGATCGCGGGCAGGACCTCCCGGTCGAAGCGCTCGATGGCCTTGGCCGCCACGTCCGGATCGGTCTCGCCGAAGTCGAGCGCCAGGTGGTCGGTGCCGGCAGCCGCAAAGTCCGCGACGACGGCACCCATCTCGGCGGGCGTGCCGCTGAGGATCGAAGGACCCTTGCGCTTGCCCGCGAAGTCGACACGCAGGCGAGCCGAGACGGTGGGCATGGGCCGCCCTGCGGCGGTCGCCGCCTCACCCACGACACGCACGCGTTCGCGCATGGCGGCGGCATCGGCACCGGTGGCGTGGTAACCATCGGCGATCCGTCCCGCGCGGACCAGTGCCGGCTCGGCCGTGGCCCCGATCCAGACGGGCAGGTCAGCGCCCTGCGGCGGGAGCGGGGAGAAGTAGGCTTCAACGAAGCTGTCGAACCGGCCCTGGTACGGCCCCTCACCACCGGCCCAGAGATGACGCCAGAGTGCGACCGTCTCCTCCAGGTACGCGCCACGATGGGCGAACCGGTCGCCCATGCCGAGGCTCTCGAACTCGACACGGTTCCAGCCGATGCCCACCCCGGCGATGAGCCGGCCCCCGGAGAGGGCGTCGATGGTGGCCAGCTCCTTGGCCAGCACGAGCGCGTTCCGCATCGGTACCACGAGCACGCTCATGCCCAGACGGATCGACCTGGTCTGTCCCGCCAGCCAGGCTACGCTCGCGAGCGCCTCATAGATATGGCGGTAGTCCTTCCCGCGCTCTGCACCGTCGACGAGGACGTGGTCGGTGGTGAAGGCCGAGTGCCAGCCCAGTCGTTCAGCCGTCTGGGTCGCGGCCAGCATCGTCTCGGGGTCGGTGCCACGCCGGAAGTTGGGGATGCAGATGCCGAACTGCACGTCCTAGAGCGTTGCCATGTCGACGTTGTCGAAGTTGCGGCGGTAGAAGCTCATGTAGTCGACCTTGCGCTCCAGCGCTTCGATGACGGCGTGGGCGAAGTTGACCTTCTCGAAGCGCTGCGCGCTGCCCAGCCCGCCCGGGCTGAAGACGTTGATCTCCATGAGCTTGTCGCCGACGATGTCGAGACCGACCAGGAACATGCCGTCCTGCACGACCTTGGGGCGGACGATCTCGGCGATGCGCAGGTGCGCGTCGGTGATGACCGCCTCCCGCAGCTTGCCGCCGGCATGGATGTTGCTGCGCATGTCGTCGCCCGAGCGAACGCGTCGGAAGGCCGCGTACTTGCCGCGGTAGCGCAGGGGCTGCCCGTTCATGAGGAACAAGCGGGTGTCGCCCTCCTCCGCCGCCGGCAGATACTCCTGGGCGATGACGAAGCCGTCGCGGCTGACCGCGTCGACCATCTGGTTCAGGTTGGACCCGTCATCCTTGCCGCACCAGGAACACGCCCGACCCGCCCGAGCCTTGCAGCGGCTTGAGCACGATACGACCACCCTCCTCCTTCCAGAAGGCCTTGATCTCGTCGCGATCGCGCGTGATGATCGTTCGCGGGCGCACCTCCTCGGGGTAGAACTGGAAGTACATCTTGTTCATGGCCTTGGCCAGGCCGTTGGGGTCGTTGAGCACGATGAGGCCGGTGCGCATGGCCACGCGCCCGAAGATGATGCCCGACGACTGCGCCCAGGCTCGATAGCCCCCGGTCCGTCGATGGATCGCTGCGCAGGAGCAGCACGTCCAGCTCGTCGACGCTGATGCGTTCCCGCTTGGCCTCGTCGACCCCTGAGGTCGTTGACGTACGTATCGGAGGACTTGTACGTCGGCTTGTGCGCGGATGTCGCGCGGGCACGGACGGTCTCATCCGCGTCGTAGGCGAAGTCGCCGGCCCCGATGACCCACGCCTCGTGGCCGCGGTTGATGGCAGCCATGCCCAGGCGCGTCGTGGTGTAGCCCGGCTCTTCGGTGGCGATGTCGTTGACCATGAAGCCGATCTTCATCTTGTTCCTTTCTTGACCAGGTCCAGTACGGTCATGCCCTGTCGGGCGGCCTGTAATCGTGCTTGCGGTTCAGGGTCGTCAAGATGCCGCGGTCGAAGCGGTGGGGGACGCAGGATCTTGCGCCACTGTAGCTCCTCGATGATGGGCACATGGTCGGCTCCGAGCTTGCCCACGAAGAGCGTGTCCAGCGATCCGCCCTCGCGCAGGTATGTCAGCAACTTCACGAGGCCTCGCAGATAGACGACGTCCTTGGTGAGGCCGCCACCGCGGAAGACGCGCATGGTCACGCCGAAGGCGACCCGCTGCTCGAAGTCGTGGGCCCGGTCGAGCTCGCGGAAGACCTCGACGAAGTCGGCTCCGTCCAGCATGCGGCGCACGGCCAGGACGCGGGCGGCCAGGAGCCGGACCCGGGGCCGGCTGAAACCACCGACCAGGTACTCCGAGAACACGGCCAGGCCCTCCTGGAGCTCGTCGTACTCGGGCAGCCCGATGGCCAGCTGGCGGAACGGCTGGGACTTGCCGTTGACGTAGGTCACGACGTGGGTGCCCACCTCGTGTGTCAGCAGGGCTTCGATGCGAGCGGTCGGGACCTTCATGCGCGCGCCGATGAGCAGCCGGCCACGCGAGACCATCGCGCCGACCACGTCCTTGCGGATGTCCACGCCGCTGGTCATGTCGGGGTATCGCGCGCGGTAGTAGTCCAGCTCCTTGTTGGCCAGCGCGGCCAGCGTCTTCGCGTCTGCTGCCCCCCGGCTGGACTCGCCACGCGTGCGGGACGGCACGCGGTTGAGCACCTCGTAGGCGAGGTTGAGCAACGGCTCGTCGGCGCCGCCGAAGACCTGCAGGCTGCCGTAGAGGAACTCGCGGCGGCCGCGATCCCCGAGCATGGTCAGCTTGCGGTCGAGCGAGACCTGCTGTTCGCGGAACAGCTGGGCCAGGGTCGGATCCTCGACGCGTTCGATGGGGATCCTGAAGAGCTCGCGCTTGGCCAGCGCCGTGTCCATCTGCAATGGTCGCGAGGTGAACTCCGGCGCGACCTCGAAGCGTCTGCGCCGGAACTCCGCCCAGGCCGCGTCCGCGTTGGTCGGGGTCACCTGCAGGATGAAATCGAAGGCGCTGCTGACCCCTGCCAGGCGTCGGTCCACGTCCCACACGGCCTTGACCACGCTGTGGCGACCGAGCGCATGGTAGTTCGGCGGCTTGTGCGACGTCCGCAGCCGGGTGAAGTCATAGACAGCGCGCTTCAGGGCTCGCGAGATGCCGCGATGGAGCGCACGGTGGACCAGTGGGTAGGCCTCGGTCCCACCGGGGTTGCGGAAGGCCGGCTGGAGCTCCAGCCCGATGACATGGACCCCCAGCGCGGCCGCCCGGCTGGCGGTCATGATCGACGGCAGCCCCGGAGGGCGGATATTGGCCACCGCTTCGGTCTGGACCGTCGCGAAGGCGCCCTTCACGCGCACTTCCTTGAGCGCATTCTCGAGCGACGAGATGGTGGCCGAGAGCTTGCTTCGTCGCGGGCGCAGGATGCGGAACCCTGCCGACCACGCCTTGTCTTCGACGGGCAGGGCCGAATCGGGCACGGACCACAGCTCGATGATGAGGAACGAGCCGAAGTTGTCCACCTGGGCCCTGGCGATGCCCTCCACCAGCGCGGTCAAACCCGCTCGCGCGCGGCGGGCACCCGAGCCGATGACGTACGAGGCTTCGCCCACGATGAGCGATTCGGTGCCGTCGTCGGCGCGACCGACCGGCTTGCGATAGACGATGATGAAGGGCAGGGGACGGTCGACGTGCACCCGGCCCCATGGGCTGAGCTTGCGGCGTAGTGGCTTGCCCTCGCGAACACGCGCGCACGCGGCCTCGACGAAGGCATCGACCGCCCGGTCCGACGGGACCGCATCGAGCCGCCCGGTCGGCGGCGCGATGACACCGCTGCCGACCGCGGTACCGGGACGCATCACTCGATAGGGCCGAGGGACTCGAGCAGGCCGGGCAGCGTGGCCTTGAGCGCCTGCGGGATGGCCTCGTAGTCCTCCGGCGAGAGCTTGCCGGTCCACTCGTCCATGAAGAACTTCTTGAACTCGATGGCCAGGCAGCAGCCGGATTCGGGGTAGCGCTCGTGGATCCATTGCGACAGGTAGCCACCCTGGAAGCGGACGTTCTCACGCACGTCGAGATGACGACCCAGGAACTCATGCTCGCGCAGGTCGCCCATGAACCGATCCACCAGGCCACCCCAGCGCTCGCGATCGAGCGAGCCGGTGCCGACATTGACTTCCGGGTTGGCCTCGGGATCCTCGGGCGGGGCATCGGGGCCACCACGCCGGTAGTTGTAGGTGTGCAGGTCGAGCACCACGAAGCGCCCGTAGCGTCGCTCCAGCTCGGAGCAGATGCGCTCCGCTTCGGCGTAGAACGCGTCGTACTCCTCGAGCGACCGCTCGACGACGTCGGCGGGCAGCTCCTCGCGCCAGACCTGCAGACCCCAGGCATCGGCAGGAGTGCGGTAGATCGCACCATCGCGCGGGCGGTTGAGGTCGACCTCGAAGCGCGAGTGCAACGCCACCATCTGGGTCGAGACCACGCTGGTCCAGATGCCGGTGAAGGGATCTTCCTCGCGGAGGCGGTTCGACTCCTCGAGCGCCATCAGGTCCTTGACCTCCGGCCGCAGCCCGTGCCCGTTGTGGATAGCCGTGGCCACGATCGGCTCCTGGCCTTCGGTGATCTGAGCGAATTCAGCGATGAGCGATGACATCTCTATTCGTTCCTTGCTTCATGGGCGGGCGTCGATGGGCCTGCGACCGGTGAGCGGTGAGCCGCGCTCGTCCAGCCCATCATGGGCCTCGCGTAGCCACCCTGCGCGCCCGCGATGCTAGGTCAGCTGCGTGAGCAGGATGGTGGCCATGCTCAGGGCCAGGAAGAAGCCGCAGATATCCGTGGCGGTCGTGAGGATGGGACCTGAAGCCACGGCCGGATCGACGCCGAAGCGCTTGAGCGCGAGCGGCACCGTGCCGCCGATGGAGACCGCGATGAGCGTGTTGAGCGCCAGGGTCACGCCGACCACGAGTCCGAGCCAGGGGCTGCCGTCCCAGAGGATGGCCACCGCGCCGATGAGCACGCCCAGCGCCACGCCGTTGATGAGACCGACGCTGATCTCCTTGAGCCAGACCCGCCCCAGCTCGTAGGGCTTGACCAGGCCGAGGGAGAGCTCGCGCATGCTCACCGCCACCGCCTGGTTGCCGCTGGCGCCCGACATGTCGCTGATGATGGGCAGGAAGACCGCCAGTGCGATGACCTGGTCGAGGGTGTCGATGAAGAGCGCGATGACGCTGGCGGCGATGACGTTGAGCACGATGTTGATGCTCAGCCACGAGAGCCGACGACGGGCACGTGTGGAGGTGGGCAGGGAGCGCACCTCGTCGCCGCCGACGATGCCCCGCATCCGCAGCATCTCGCGCTCCGAGCGTTCGGCGATGGCGTCGAGCACGGCGGTGCGGCGGGTCACGCCCAGCAGCCGGCCGCGTTGGTCGACGACCGGCACCGCCGCGATGGGGTGGGCCTCGAAGAACTCACGCAGGTCGTCGAGCTCCGTGGTCGGAGCCGTGAAGAGCGGGGGCACCATGACATCGGCGACGCGCGAGGAACGAGGCGCAGCCGCAAGGGTGCTGGCGGCGGCCACGCCCACCAGCCGGCCAAGCGGGGAGAGCACGTAGACGTATCGGCTGAAGTGATCGTCGCTGTCCTCGGCGTTCTCCACCAGTTGGTCCAGCGTGTCGCCGACGGTCTGGATCTCGCTCACCTGCGAGAACTCGGTGATCATCAGGCCGCCCGCGATGTCGTCGTCGTAGTCGGCCATGGCCCGCACTTCGGTGGCCTTGGCCGGGTCCAGCTCGTGGAGGATGGCGGCCGCCTCGTCGCTGCCCAGGTCGGCGATCAGGTCGGCCTGCTCGTCGCTCTGCATCGCGGTGAGGATGGCTGCCGCGTCGGTCGGGGCCAGGTGCTCGATGAGGTCTGCCGCCTGCTCGTCCGGAGCATCCTCGATGATGTCGGCAGCTTCTGGCGGGGAGAGCGTGGTCAGGACCGCCTCCTGGTCCTCCGGTTCCAGTCTCAGGATGGCGCGGATGGCCTCGCTGGGCTCCATGGAGCTGATGACAGCGTCGAGACCGGCGCGGTCGTCGGCGGCTGCCAGCTCACGCAGGTGCTCCCATGATCGTCGGTCGGTTTCGATGGTCATCGAGTCACTCCGGTCGCGGATGGCGGTAGCGCATGGTAGTGCGCGAGTAGCGATGCGGGTGCGCTGCCGGCCGGATCGAGGAGCACCGGATCGATGGTGTAGAGCGCCCCGCGACGCGTCGCGACCCACAGGCAGCCGCGCCCATCGACGGCGAGGTCCTGGGCTCCAAGGCCCAGCCCCGGCGCCTCGATACGTCGGAGCGTCTCACCTTCGAGCAGGTACAGCCCGGCGCCGGGGGGAGAAGCCCACACACGCTCCTCGTCGTCAGCCAGCAGCGGCACGCCGGCCATCGGCGACCAGCCGATCCAGGCGCCGGACCCGTCGTCGGGCACGTCCGCCCGCAGCGTGAAGATGGCCCAACCGTCGCCGGTCTGATGTGCCAGCACCGCACCTTCGGGGCGAGCCGCAAGGTCTGCTCCCAACACCCAGAGTGAGCCATCCGGGCCGACGCTCAGGTCGAGCGCGCGCTCCACGCCGTAGGCTTCCAGGTCGTCCACGGTGCTCCAGACGCCATCCTCGAGGAAAGCCAGGCCACCCTGCCGCGGTCCACGGTCGACCCCCAGCCACACGCGTCCATCGGGCGTCCCTGCGAACGCGTAGCTGGCTGCGCCTCGGCGGGCGAGCACGCTCGGCCGTTCTTCGGCGGCATCCTGCCAAGTCAAGTCCCCGAGCCACACGACCTGGTGCAGGCCGTCATCGCCTCGAACGACCCGCCACACGGTCCCATCGTCGAGCACCGACAGGGAGGCGCCCACACCGCGCAACGCTGCCGACCGGTCCCGCCACTGCCCGTCGACAAGAGTGACGGGCGCACCGCTATCCTCGGCCGCCCACAGCTCCCCGGTCGGGGCCAGGCTCAGACGCCGGGGGAACGCCTGCGGGTCGGTCGAGCGAGGCTCGATGGTGTCCGCGGTCCCGATGACCGCCACGCGAGCGCCCTGCGCCACCAGCGGACGGCCGTCGGCTCCGATCTCGACCTCGCGCACGCGTCCACCGTCGAACCGATGCCCGTCTGCATCGGCGATGACGCGATCGATGCCCGGTGCGATCGGATCGGTCTGCCAGTCCGGGCCTGCCTGGCACGCCGGGGCCGGGCTCGGCTCAGGGCTCTCGCCGGAGACGCCGAATGCGAGTCCGGGGATCGCGACACAGAGCGTGGCTGCGATGGCCAGGCTGCCGCACGAGCGCAGCAGGTGATCGAGGACGCGGTTGGATGGCGGCACGGCGAACGGGACCTCCGTGGTTGTCGGGGCTTGTGGCTGCTCGACCTTAGCCAGCCTTCTTCATCGCCGCTCCCGACCGTTCGACCGTCGGGTCGATGGACCTGCCGTCACCGTTCCTTGTGTACAGCGGCGGCCGGGCCCTGTGCCCGCCGACGCTGGAAGCCCTCGACGAAGCGAGTGAGCGTGTGCGAGACCTGCCCGCGCTCCATGATCACGTCGATGAGCACGAAGCGACCGACGTCCGCGACCGCGTGCTCGAGCGCTTCGGCCAGCTCTCGCCGGGTGCGCACGCGGATGCCGACACCGCCCAGCGAGTCGGCCAGCTCGTGGAAGGGCCATTGGGGCAGGTCGTTGTAGCCGGCCTCGGGCTGGAACGCGCGGAGCATCTCCCACGAGGCGTTGTTGAAGACGATGACGATGGGATCCCAGCCGTAGCGGCGGCAGTTTCCCAGCTCCCACCCGGTCATCTGGAAGGCACCGTCACCAACGAGGATGAGCGGCCGTTCGCCGGTCGCGACCTGCACCCCGAGCCCGCCGGGCACGCCGAAGCCCATGCCCGCGTAGTAGCCGGGGGCGGCCAGCGAGTGCTGGGCGATGTCCATGGCTGTGAACAGGCAGTCGCCCATGTCCGAGGCCATCGGCATCGGGCCGTGGTCGCGCATCATGTCGTTGACGGCAGTGGCGATATCGGTGGGCGAGATGGGCGACTCGTCAGCTGCCAGGCCGTACGGCAGAGCCGGTGGTTCCGGCAGCTGCGGGCGGGTGCCGCTCGGGCGCGCGGCCACGGCCATGGCTTCCACGAGATCACGCAGCGGTACGTCCGGATAGGTATGGAATCCGAGGCGCACCTTCCGTTCCGCGGCGATGATCGCGTGGCGCATGTCGATCTCACGCATGGCCGCACTGAAGTTCGTGTCGCTCAGGATCACGCCCAACAGGAAGAGGGCGTCGGACGACTCCACCAGCTCGGTGATCTCGGGCTGGCCGGCCACGCCGATGTAGGTGCCCATCGGGGGATTCGGCGCGTCGGCCAGCAGGCCACGGCCCATGAACGTCGTGACGACCGGGATGCCCAGGCGTTCGGCCAGCTCCGCCACCTCCGCTTCCACCCCGTAGCGGCGCACCTCGGCGTCGACCACCAGCACCGGCGAGCGGGCGGCAGCCAGGCGCCCCAGCACTTCCTCGGCGGCGGCCGCCACCGCATCGGGATCGACGGAGGAGGGTGGCAGCAGCGGTACCTCGCCGATCTCGGCTGCGACCATGTCGCGCGGGATCTCGAGGTAGACCGGCTGCGAGTGCTCTCGGGCAGAGCGCAGGACACGGGCGATGGACTCGGCTGCGGTGGCCCGATCGTCGAGCACGGCCTGGTCGCAGGTGATCTCGCGGTAGACGTTGAGCTGTGACTCGATGGTCCGGGCCTGGTGATGCACGAGCAGACCGCGAGATCGTTCCGCCAGCGAAGGTGCGCCCGAGAGCACGACGACCGGTGAGCGCTCGGCGTAGGCACCAGCGATGGGGTTGACGAGGTTGAAGGCACCGGCGCCATAGGTGATGGCCGCGACGCCGAGCCCGCCGTGGAAGCGTACCGCCGCGTCGGCCGCGAAGCCGACCGCCGGCTCGTGACTCAGCGTGTAGAGGGGCAGCACCCGCGTATGCTCGATGACCTCGAATAGTGGCAGCGCGAAATCCCCGGGAATACCGAAGATCTCCCTGGCGCCGGCATCACGCAGCGCACTCAGCAGGGCTTCTGCTGTTCGCAAGCTCGCTCTCCTTCATCGGTCGTTCGGACCAGTTCTCAGGATAGAGCCTGCGGGCGGTCACTCTCCGGAGATCGGCTCCAACTCGACCGCCGTGCCGTAGGCCAGCAGCTCGGCCGCACCCGACATCACCTGGGAGGTCGAGAAGCGGGCCATCACGATGGCGTCGGCGCCGAGGGCTTCGGCTTCGGCCACCATGCGATCGACAGCCTGCTCGCGCGACTCGCCCATGAGCTTGGTGTACTCGGAGATCTCGCCTCCGACGATGCCTCGGAACCCGGCCATGATGTCCTTGCCCAGGTGGCGAGCGCGGATGGTGTTGCCTCGGACGAGCCCAAGGACGCGGACCACGCGATGGCCCGGGATGTTCTCTGTGGTAGCGACGATCATTGCTGCACCCTCCGGTACTTGTCATTCTTCATGGCCCGGCGGCGGTCGATGAGGACCGAGGCGAGGATGAGGCCGGCCGAGACCAGGAACCCGCCCACGAGCAGGAGGCCGACGAGGGCTTCCGGGTCATTCGCGAGCTCCCAGATGAGCCAGGTGGTGAGCGTCACGATCCAGGCCAGGCCCATGACCAGGCCGGCGTTTCGCAGCCGGCGTGAAGCCGGGCTTCGTGGGGCTTCATCCCAGCCATCATCGGGCGTCTTGAACGCTGACGACATCGTCGCCTCCTTCAATCGTGCGAGCTCGTCGGCGACGGCCCGGCAATCGGTACAGCTCTCGAGGTGGATGCGCACCCGCTGGGCCTCGCCCTGGGTGAGCTCGCCATCGAGATAGCCCGAGACCAGGGCTTCGTCGAACCCGTGATTCGGCTCGTTCATCGTTCGCTCCTCAGGATCTCGCGCAGCCGTACGCGCGCGGCATGCAGGCGAGACATCACTGTGCCCTCGGGGATCGCGAGCACGCTCGCGATCTCGCGGTAGGACAGGTCGTGGTGATCGCGCAGCACGACGATCTCGCGCTGCTGATCGGTAAGTCGTGAGATGGCTCGCCAGATGCGCTGCTGCAACTCGTGGCGTTCGGCGACGAGGACCGGGTCGGTATCGGTCGCCGCCGCCCGCTGGCCGCCGGACTCGAGCCAGGCGTCGAGCGATTCGTGACGACGCGCTTGCTCGCGTCGGGCATGGTCGCGCACCAGGTTGCGCACGATGCTGAAGAGCCATGGTTCGATGGCCTGCCGTTCGTCGAAGCGGTCGAGCGCCCGAAAGAACCGCACGACGCTGTCCTGCGCGATGTCCTTGGCGGTCTCGGGGCGCCCGGTGAGCTGGAGGGCGAAGATATAGGCGCTCTCGCCGGCCTGCTGGGCGAGCGCTTCACGCGCCTCGGTCTCTCCTTCTCGCGCTCTCGACACGAGCGTGACGTGCGGTGCCGGAGGCGCGGTCCTCATGATGCTCACGACGGTACTCCCCATGCTTCTACCTACGCATGAGGGATCGCGGATATTCGGAGCTCTGGTCGTAGTTCCCTGGGCTACTGAGACATCGGTGTCGACCGGCCGCTTCGGTGGGCGCCTGCCGGGTGCGCGCCCACGGACCCAGGCCGCCGACCATGCCGTCCACATCCAGTCGCCCGAGCCGCTTGCCGCCCGGTTCCCGCGCAGTTCCCGCCCGGTTCCCGCGCAGGTCTTCGCATTCATTGCACGACGGGCCGGGATCTGCGCTGGTCCGAGCCACGAGGCACGCCGAGGTGGCACGAACCATGCCTGCTGTGACCGGCCCGACCGTGGCCGGCGTGGAGCCGTCGGCCCGGGGTACCGCTCTGGCACCCTCCAGCGTCGATCTTGTGCAATGACTGCGCAGACATGCCCTCCCGCGTCGAGGGAGCAGGGCCGGCGCCAGGAGTTGCGCCGCTGGCCGCCACGCCGCTGGCCGGTGGCCGCCGCGGTCTGGCCGCTGGCCGCTGGCCGCAGCGGTGCCAGGAGCTGCGCCGCTGGCCGCACGGGGCGTTGTTGTCACTAACTCCGGCGACTACAGCTGGGCGACGCGCACCTGCTCCTCGTCGCGTTTGCGCTCGAGTCCGTCGAGGAGGAGGTCAAGGGCGAAGCCGAACTCGATGTCGTCATCACAGCCCGAGCCGACGATCGATGCCTCCTGGTGCTGGATCTCTTCCAGGACGGAGGCGATGTTGGGGAACTGGGAGGTCACCTGCTTGCGGAAGGCCTGCTCCGCCTCGAGGCCAGCCTCGACTGAGTCGGAGTCGTCGTAGAGCTCCTGGCTGAAGCCGAGCACACGGCTACCCAGCGCGTGCATCGAGTGGTGCATGAGATCCACCGAGAAGCCGCCCTGCCGCAGCAGGCCGCCGATGGCGTCCATGTAGCGCATCGCTACGAACGACATGCTGGAGCGCGACTCGATGACCTCGGGGGCCCACGGATGACGCTTCATGATCCGCCGCGCCGCGAGAATCTGCTCGCGGAGGGTGACCTTCCAATCGTCGCCCGCGGGCTGGATGCCGATCTCCCCGATGACGTGGTCGGCCATGCCGTCGAGGATCTCTTCCTTGTTGGCTACGTGGTAGTAGAGCGACATGGCCTCGACGCCCAGCTCGCCGCCGAGCTTGCGCATCGAGAGCTCTTCGATGCCGTGCTCATCGGCGAAGGCCACGGCGGCTTCGAAGACCCGCTCACGGGACAGCGGTACCCTCGATGCCGACTTGGCGGCGCTCGCGGTGGTCATCGCACGGTCGCTCTCGCTCATCCTCCGAGGGTAGCGCAACTCGGCGCTCGGTCCTTACACCGTACGGCTTCGAGGGCCTCGCGACATCCATGGCCAAGCCCATCGCAGTCCCGACGTTCACGGCGATCGGCGGCGCTGACGCCCGCCTACACGGGCACCGGCAGCACCCGGTCGGTGACTCGGAACTCCACGCCTTCGCCCTCGGCCGCAGGAGCCCGCGCCGCGACCAGCGAGATGTCCGGGAATAGCTCGAGGATCTCCATGGCCCGCGCGGCGGGGAGGGCGAACTCCGTGACCGGCACCACATCCTCATGCGTCTCCGCCAGGCGGCCCCAGTCGTGTCCGGCAGCGTCGAAGCGGTGGCGCTCCACCGCGAAGACGCCGGCACCGGAGGGCTCTCCGTACGAGAAGCGGATGTCCAGGCCGCAGATGCGCCACTTGTTCGCGTCTACGCCGCTGATGGCATGGAGTCTCTCGAGGTCGCCGGTCTCGCCGACGGCGAACTCGCCGTGCCAGGCGTTCTCGGCCGGGGGTTTGGGATGGCTGTCATGGGGTCGTTCTTGCATGACTCCACGCTACTGTCCGGGGGGCTGCGCAGGTACCGAGGGTCAGGCCGGAGGCATTGCATCTGCCTTGCATTCCGCCGATATGCTTGCGCGATGCGTGCTACCAGTGCCGTGCTCCTCGAGGTCCTGCGCACCCAGATCTGGGTCGTGCCCTCGATCGCGGCACTCCTGGCCGCGGCAAGCGCTGTCGTGCTCATCTGGTTCGACGGTGCCACCGGATCCCTGGGCCTGCCCCAGGCTATCGGCGCCGATAGCGCGCGAGCGGTGCTCTCGGCGATCTCCGGCGCGATGATCAGCTTCACGGCGCTCGTGTTCTCGATCACGATGCTGGTGCTCCAGTCGGCCAGCACGCAGCTGTCGCCGCGTGTCGTGCGCACGTTCCTGCGTGATCGCTTCAACCAGGGCGTGCTGGGCCTGTTCGTGGCCACCTTCGTCTTCTCGTTGCTAGTCCTCACGTCCGTGACGGTCGACCAGGTGCCACGGCTGGGCGTGCTTGCGGCCGTGGGCCTCGTACTGGTGGCGGTCCTGGCCTTCGTCGCCTACATCGACCATATGGCCAAGAGCATCCGCCCCACCAGCGTCATAGAGTCGATCTCCGCGGAGACCCGCGCGGTCATCGAGCACGTCTACCCCGATCGGACCGAGGACGCTCCTGAAGGCCCCATCGAAGTGACCGACAAGGCACGCGCCGAGGCCCTGGAGGTCGTGTGGTCCGGAGACTCGGGCTATGTCCAGGCCTTCGATCGCGAGGGCTTGCTGGAGTTCGCTCGGGAACAGGGCGCTGCGGTGGAGCTGCAGGTCGGGATCGGCAGCTTCCTGGTCCGCGGCCAGCCGTTGCTGTCGGTGCCGGGCCGCGGAGCGGACGCCAAGGCGGCCGCGGAGCTGGGTCTCCAGGAACGGTTCCGGTTGGGCCCAGAACGCACCATGGCGGAGGATCCCGAGTTCGGGTTCAGGCAGTTGGTGGACGTAGCCCTGCGGGCGCTGTCACCCAGCCTGAACGACCCCTCCACCGCCGCCCAGGTCATCGATCGCCTGCACGAGCTGTTGCGCGAGCTGCAGCCGCGCGACATCGCCTCGCCTCTGGTCCTGCGAGACGGTCAGGCGCCGTCGGTCACCATCCCGGCGCCCGACTGGGACGCGTATGTCGAGCTCGCGACGTCGGAGATCGCCGCCGCCTCGCTTACGCTGCCACAGGTCCGCCGGCATCTGCACGCGGCCCTCGATACGCTCTTGTCTGACGCTCCGGCCGACCGCCAGGCGGCGCTCCGGCGCGCACGGGCCGGATCGGACGATCCGGCCATGGCCCCGCTCCAGTAGCCCGCGAGGGCTTGCAAGGAAGTCGCAAGCCGCGTCACCGCACCGTACCGCGCAGGCGTACCGACCGACCCGAGAGACTTGAACGTGCCCGGTGCGGCTTCCTTGTCATGCCGGACCTCAGAGCTGATTCAAACCCGACCTCACAAGGAGCAACGACATGGTCACCGAGACCCGCCCCCTGACCGATATCGCCCGCGAGGGCAGCATCGCTACCGAGCTGTCGCGCCTGCTCGCCGACAGCTACGCCACCTACACCAAGACGCTGCACTACCACTGGAACGTCCGTGGTCCACACTTCTACAGCCTGCACAAGCTCTTCGAAGAGCAGTACCTCGAGCTGCAGGAAGCCATCGACGAGGTCGCCGAGCGGGTGCGCCAGCTGGGCGCTGACACGCCGCCCTTCGGCGCGCCCATGGATTCGCTCACCGCGGTGCGTGCCGATACCGACGTGCCGGCGGCCATGGACATGGTGCGCGGGCTGATCGATGCCAACGAGGCCGTCGCCCGCGCTGCGCGTGATGTCGTGACCGTGGCGGAGGAGCAGGGCGATGTGGCCACCGCGGACCTGGCCACCGAGCGTATCGAGGCGCACGAAAAGGCGCTCTGGATGCTGCGCTCTACGGTCGAAGACCGATGATGAGGACGCACGCCTTGCGGCCGCCACGACCGGCTCGCCTGCGCGGTCGGGTCCGGCCCCGTTCGACGGTCACGACGATGCCCTCGAATGACGGATCCTCGAGGCCGCGCGGGGATCGGCTTCGTCGGTTCGCCAGACGTTTCCTCTCGCGGTCCGGCCTGAACGGATGAGCTAGCCGATCAGCGCGGAGGAGTCATCCGGTTCCTCCGCGCCGACGGGTCCGTCCTGACCGTCGTCGGCGAACTCGACGTCGAGCAGGTAGCCGATGCCCGGCAGCGTCTTGATGCGACCGGGTTCACCGGGCTCCGCCCCCAGCTTGCGCCTCACGCGGCTGATCCATACTCGCAGGTACTGCAGGTCGTCCCGATACTCAGGGCCCCACACCTTGGTCAACAGCTCGGTATGGACCACGACCTTGCCGGCATTGGCCGCCAGGTGCTGAAGCAGGAGCCACTCGGTGCGGCTGAACTTCACGAGCTCCCCGCGACGCGTGACCGTCCTGCGTTCCAGGTCGATCTCCACGTCGTCGAAAGCCACGATGGCCGATGCGTCCGCGCCGGAGGTGGCGCCGTCGGTGCGCCGCAGCACGGCGCGGATGCGTGCTGCCAGCTCATCCGGATGGAAGGGCTTGGCCAGGTAGTCGTCCGCGCCCAAGTCCAAACCGAGGGCCTTGTCCGAGGTCGAGTCCTTGGCGCTCAGCAGGATGACCGCGACAGGGCGCCGGTCGCGTAGCTCGCGCATGACCTCGATGCCATCGAGGTCCGGCATCATGATGTCCAGGAGCACCACGTCTGGTCGATACTCCTCGGCCTTCTGCAGGGCCTCCCGGCCGCCCTCGGCCGTGATCACGCGGAAGCCCTCGTCGCTGAGCGCGAGTTCGACGAGCTTGGTGATGCGAGCCTCGTCATCGGCGACGAGCACCAGGGGTTCAGTCGACACGGCCCGCTCCATCCATCCTTCCAGCCTACGCGACCCAAGCCGCGCGTGCGGGCGAAAAGTGTGGTGCGCCCCGCGACGTATCATCCCCTGCGTGGCTCCCGACAAGATCCCCACCGGCGGCGTGGGCTTTCCCGACCTGCTCGCCCACACGACGACGAGGCGAGAGCACCAGATGGCCCTGCTCGTCCAGCTCAGCCTGGTGGCACACCGAGAGACGAGCCTGGACAACATCAGCGATCTGACCAGCGTATACCTGCGCGACGCGCTCGGCTGCGACTTCACCAAGGTGCTCGACGCACGCGTCGGCAGCGGCGGCCTGTTGCTGCGAGGCGGTGCCGGCTGGCCGCCCGGTGTGGTCGGCCAGCGCGAAGTGCCCGAGGGTACCGACTCCCAGGGCGGCTACACCTTGCGGTCCGGGGGCACGGTCATCGTCGACGATTTCCGGACCGAGACCCGGTTCAGGACCGCTCCCGTATTGCTCGAGCACGGGGTCCGCAGCGGCATCAGCGTCATCATCGGCGGCGAACCCGATGCCTTCGGCGTGCTCCAGGCCGATAGCCGTCGGCCGGGCCGGTTCGAGGAAGCCGACGGCATCGTGCTGCAGGCGTTCGCCGATGTGTTCGCGGGCGCGGTCGCACAGCACGAACGTGAGCAGGCCAGCGACCACTTCGCGTCGATCGCGGCCCACGAGCTGCGGACGCCGCTGACGCTCATCATCGGCTACGCCACGCGCCTGCTGCGCGAGCTCGACACCGAGGGTGCCATCACCGAGGAACGACGTGACGAGCTCGAGACGCTCCACAGTGAGTCGCTGCGCCTGCGGCACGCGGTCGATCTCTTCCTGGCGCTCGGTGACGTGGATCGACACCGGCCACTGCTCGATGCTCGAGCGACAGACCTCGTGGACGTGGTCGAGGGCGTGGTCCCCATCGTGTCCGAGCACCATCCCCGCAGCCGCATCCGTGTCGAACCGGGTGGCCTGCCGAGCGAGGTGGTCACCGATGGCGCTCTCGTGACTCGGGTGATCACGGCCCTTCTGGACAATGCGGTCAAGTACACGGCTCCCGGAACAGCCGTCACGGTGAGCATCGAGCACGTTGACGAGGGCGCCGACATCCATGTCGCCGACGCTTGTGGTGGCCTGCCCGACAGCGATCTGCGACGCATGTTCCAGCGCAGCTTCCGCGGAGAGCATGGCTCTGACGGGCGGTCCGGCCTCGGCCTCGGCCTCTACCTCGCCCATCGCCTGACCGAGCACCTCGGTGGGCGGCTCGACGCCCGCAACGGAGATGGTGGCTGCATCTTCACACTGCACCTGCCGTCGAAGCCCGAGCGCGACGGCTAGACCCACAGCCCGCTACGCTCACGGGCATGAGCAGCGACCGATTTGCCGACCGACGTGCGGCCCTGTTGGCTCGGCTGGGCGAGACCATCGCGGTCATCCCGGCCGCGCGAGAGCAGACCCGCAACGACGATGTCGCGCATCCCTTCCGCCAGGATTCCGATTTCTACTTCCTCACCGGCTTCACCGAGCCCGATGCGGTCGCGGTGCTCGATGCCACCTCCGATGAGCCCTTCACCTTGTTCGTGCGGGCCCGGGACCGCGAGGCCGAGGCGTGGACTGGCCGACGGGCCGGCGTCGAGGGCGCCGTCGAGCGGTTCGGGGCCGATGCGGCCCACCCGAGCGCCGACTTCGGTGACTGGCTGCGGCGCCGGCTGGCTGGCCGTCGCTCGCTCGGCTACGTCCTCGGCGGTCCACTCGATGACGAGGTCCTGCGGGCGCTGCGTTCGGTGCGGGGCTACGCCGCACGATCAGGTGTCGCGGTGCCCGTCGAGATCCTCGATATCCGCGCGCTCCTGCACGAGCTGCGCGTGGTCAAGTCGCCCCCGGAGATCGAAGCGCTGCGTGAGGCCTGTCGCATCAGCGCGATGGCCCACAACGAGGCCATGCGCTTCGCGGCGCCCGGTCGCAGCGAGCGCCAGGTGCAGGCCGTGCTCGAGTACGTCTTCAGTGTGATGGGCGCCGAACGCGTGGGCTACGGCTCGATCGTGGCCGGCGGCGACAACGCCTGCATCCTGCACTACGTCGAGAACGACCAGCCGTTGCGCGAGGGCGAGCTGCTGCTGGTCGACGCCGCGGCCGAGTATCGTCACCTGACCTCTGACATCACGCGTACGTTCCCGGTCAACGGCCGCTACAGCGAGCCGCAGCGGGCGATCTACGAGCTGGTGCTACGCGCCCAGCGGGCCGTCATCGACAGGTGCCGGCCGGGTCTGGCCTGGACCTCCATGCACGAGACAGCGGTCGAGGTGCTCTCTGCCGGGCTGGTGGAGCTGGGGCTCCTGCCCGGCTCAGCCGAGGAGGTCGTGGCCAAGGGCTGGTACCGCCAGTTCTTCTTCCATGGCACCGGCCATTGGCTGGGCAGCGACGTCCATGACGCGGGTGCCTCGCGCATCGATGGCGCCGGTCGGCCACTCGAGCCGGGCATGGCCTTCACGGTGGAACCGGGGATCTACATCGGGCGCGAGAAGGCCACGCTCAGCCTCTCGAACGCGGCCTATGACCCCGACGAGCGGTTGCGGCTGGCCTTCGAGCTGGGTGCGGCCGGCGCGAGGGCGGAGATCGAGCGGCGCGAGGCCAAGGCCGGTACGTTCGAGTTCGAGGTACCCGCGGAGTATCTCGGGATCGGTGTGCGCATCGAGGACGACCTGCTCATCACCGCCGACGGCTTCGAGAACCTCTCGGCGCTGGCGCCGGTGGAACCGGACGTCGTCGAGGCCATGTGCGCGGAACCCGCGATCCTGCCGCTCTTCGACTGACGCCCACTACTGGCGGTCGCCGGCCGTACCGAACTGGTGGGTCCAGGCTGGCCGATGCTGCGCCCAGCACACGGCCGCGTCAAGCCACATCGGTGCGTCCATGCGCATCGCGTAGCGGCCACCGAACCGTGCCCAAGGCGGCACGCGGCGGCCCGCCGCGGCACGCTACCCTCCGTACATGAGCGCCCCCGATATGACGACGCCCTGGCTACGGTACGCGCCCGGCCGTGCCTGGGACGAAGCCATGGACGTCGAGGGCCAGGTGCGCGGGCCGTACGAGGCCGTGTACCAGGAGATCGAGGGCATGTCGCAGGACGACCTGCAGCAGCGGGCCGAGGCGGTGGCCAGCGCGTATCTCGCCCAGGGTGTCACCTTCGATCACGCCGGCGAGGAGCGACCGTTCCCGTTGGACATCGTGCCGCGCGTCGTCAGCTCCCAGGACTGGGACATCCTCGAGCCGGGTGTGATCCAGCGTGTGCGCGTGATGGAGGCCTTCCTCTCGGACGTCTACAGCGCCCAGCGCTGCGTCGCCGACGGCGTCGTGCCGCGCAGCCTGATCACCTCCTCGCAGCACTTCCATCGAGCCGCCGTGGGCATCCATCCGCCCGGGGGCGTGCGGGTGCATGTCAGCGGCATCGACATCGTGCGCGACCAGAACGGCATCCATCGTGTGCTCGAGGACAACGTGCGCGTGCCCTCGGGCGTCTCCTACGTGATCTCGAACCGGCGGGCGATGTCCCAGATGTTCTCCGATCTCTTCGCGACCATGGGTATCCGGCCGGTGCTCGAGTATTCGCAGCGGCTGCGCAAGGCGCTGGCCAAGGTGGCGCCCGAGGGCGTCGAGGAGCCGACCATCGTGGTGCTGACGCCGGGCGTCTACAACTCGGCCTACTACGAGCATTCGCTGTTGGCCCGCACGATGGGCGTCGAGCTCGTCGAGGGCCGCGACCTCGAAGTCGTGGGCGGACGTGTCTACATGCGCACCACCGCCGGCCGCCAGCGCGTGGACGTCATCTACCGCCGTGTCGATGACGAATATCTCGACCCGGTCCAGTTCCGGCCCGACTCGGCCCTGGGCGCGCCGGGGCTCATCAACGTGGCGCGCCTCGGCAACGTGACCCTGGCCAACGCCGTGGGCAACGGCGTGGCCGACGACAAGCTCGTCTACACCTACATGCCCGAGCTGTGTCGCTATTACCTTGGCGAAGACCAGATCCTGCCCAACGTGGACACCTGGCGCCTCGAGGAGAAAGCGGCGCGCGACGAGGTCATCGAACGCCTCGACGAGCTGGTGGTCAAGCCCGTCGACGGGTCTGGCGGCAAGGGCGTGCTCATCGGCCCGGCAGCCAGCAAGTCCGAGCTGGCCACCGCGCGCAAGCTCCTCGACCTCGACCCGCGCGGCTGGATCGCACAGCCGGTCGTGCAGCTCTCGACCGTGCCCACGCTGACCGAGGACGGGCTCGAGCCTCGTCACGTGGACTTGCGGCCCTTCGCGGTCAACAGCGGTGGGGATGACATCTGGGTACTGCCCGGCGGTCTCACGCGGGTCGCCCTCCAGCGCGGGCAGCTGGTCGTCAACTCCAGCCAGGGCGGTGGCTCCAAGGACACCTGGGTGCTGGGCCCGGTCGATTTCCCGCGCCGCTACCGTGGCGGCCGGCGCATCGATGAGGTGCGCGAGGAGCATGCCGACATCGGCGGCATCCACGCGGTCCCGCAGACCAATCATCCCGAGGACCAGGTCCAGGGGCAGCAGCAGGCCCAGCAACAGCAGGCCGGGAACGCCGGCATGGTCGAGCCGATGCTGAGCCGCATCGCCGAGTCCCTCTTCTGGATCGGCCGCTATGTCGACCGCGCCGACAACACCGCGCGCCTGCTGGACCTGCACTTCAACGTGCTGCTCGAGGATCCGTGGGTGGACGAGCCCACAGCCAACGCCTCGCTGCTGCAGGTCATGCATTGCCGACACGACGGCGAGGTCACTCGCGACACGGTGCTCGACTACCTCGCCTACGACCCGGACCGCTCGTCGTCCATCGCGGGCACACTGACTGCCGCCCGGGAGAACGCGCGTCGTGCACGTGAGGTCATCAGCACCGAGGTCTGGGAGTCGCTCAACTCCACCCGCCAACAGCTCCCGTCGCGTGCCCGCACGCGCCGACCGCACATCTACTTCGAGTGGGTGCGCGAGCGGGCAGCCGTGGTCTGGGGGCTCTCGGGTGCCACGACCTCGCGCGACGACACCTGGCTGTTCATGGACCTGGGGCGTTCCCTCGAACGAGCCGACATGATCGCGCGCTTGCTCATGACCCGTTCGCTGGCCGGCACCATCGGCGCCAACTGGACCACGTTGCTGCGTTCGTGTGCGGCCCACGAGGCCTACCTGCGTCGCGTGCGTTCGTTGGTGTCGGAAGAGCGGGCCGCAGAGTTCCTGCTCATCGACCGCATGTTTCCCGCGCTCGATCGCCTACAACCTCGGCCGCGCCGAGCGCATCCTCACCGAGCTCGATCCCGATGCGCAGCGCCGCTCGCCCGGCCGCCCAGGCTCGCTTCGCCCTGGGCCGCGCTCGCAGCGACCTGGAGTACCGCCAGGTGCGCGAGATCCTCGATGACCTGCCGGAGCGGATGAAGGAGGTGCAGGTCGCCTGTGCCGAAGCCTCGGACCTCATCAGCGAACGCTTCTTCCAGCCGGCTGTCACGGTCTGGACTCAGGAGGCGGTGTAGGCGTGACCACCATCGAGATCCGCCATCGCACGCGCTTCCAATACAGCGTCGAGATCCCCACCTCCTACAACGAGGCCCGCGTGACGCCGGCGCACTTGCCGCGGCAGCGCGTGCTGACCTCCGACGTGGAGATCTCGCCGGTCACCTGGCAGACCAACTACATCGACTACTGGGACACGCGCGTGACGGCCTTCGAGGTGCTGCGCCCGCATCGCTCGCTGAGCGTGACCGCGACCTCACGCGTGGAGGTCATGCCCGAGTACACGCCATGGCAGGCGCCCGGCTGGGGTGAGCTGCACAGCCCGGAGCTGACCGATCGCCTGATCGAGTACCTGGGCAACACGCCCGCGACCGAGCCCGATGAGGAGCTGGCCGAATTCGCCCGGGAGACGGCCGGCCGGCACGAACCCGGCGAGACCGCACGCCGCATCTGTTCCTTCCTCCACGACACGGTCAAGTACGTGCCCGGAGCGACGACCGTGCACACGCCAGCGACCCACGCGTGGTCCGAGCGTTCGGGGGTCTGCCAGGATTTCGCCCATCTCGCCATCGGTGCCTTGCGTGCGGTGGGCATCCCGGCCCGCTACGTCTCGGGCTACCTCCATCCCCGCCGCAGCTCCGCCATCGGCGAGACCGTCGCGGCGAGTCACATGCCTGGGTCGAGTGGTGGGCCGGGCGACTGGCTCGGCTACGACCCCACCAACGACTCGGTGGTGGCCGACCACCACGTGGTCGTGGCTCGCGCCCGAGAGTACGCCGACGTCATGCCGGTCAAGGGCATCTTCAGCGGCGCCAACAGCGAGCTCACCGTCACCGTCGACGTGACGCGGGTGTCCTAGCGGCCCGTCCGAGGACTGCCGACCGCCCGCTTGGCCACCGAAGCGATCACGGCACGGCGGGTACGGGGAAGGGACCACGGTGATCGTCGCCCTCGGTGAAGTGGCCTCCGCGGACCGTCGCCACCAGCCGCCGCACGGTCGTACCTTCGGGGCCGGCAGGGCCCGGGCCCGGGCCCCAGATGGCGAGGTCGGCGGGCGATCCCGGCCCCAGCGTCGAGGCGGGGTCCAGCAGGCCCTCGCGGACGAGCAGCCTGCCCACGTCGAGCCCCTGGTCGGTCGTGGCCCGGACCAGGTCGCCGGCGCGATCGAGGTCGGTGGGCATCGGTGTCACGACGCAGCCGTCGAGGTCGATGAAGGTGGAGTCTCCGCGCGAGATCGATCGCACCGCTTCATCCGAGCCGACCGCCAGCACGGCCTCATCGGCCCATCCGATCGCTGTGGTCAGCGCATCTCCCCGCGGCTCGATGATGCCGTGGTAGGCGATGACGTATTCATGGGTCATCCGGGTCAGCCTCCGAGTGGGTTTCGTTCGCCCGCGGTGATGCGCGCGTCGAGCCAGTTCTCCCTCGGCGGCAGCGGGCAGGAATAGGCAGGGGAGTAGGCACAGAACGGGGCGTAGGCGAGGTTGAAGTCGAGGTCGTAGGTGCCATCGTCCTGTGCTGCGAGGTCGAGGTAGCGGCCGGCCTCATAGGTCTCGTCGGCGTTGGTGGCGTCGCGGAAGGGCACGAACAGCTCGTCCTCGGGAGAGCCCACCAGCTGCAGCGCCACCAGCTGGTAGCCCACGCCGTCGAGCGTGAACTCGAAGCTGCCGGCTCGCCGGCCATGACGCACGGCGCCATCGGATGTCTGCACGTGGAGCTCCTTCGTCGAGACCATCGGGGACCGGCCCCAGCGTGAGGTACTCGAACCGGAACGCCGGGTCTACCGCGTAGTAGTGCAGTCCACCGAAGCCGGCCCGCTCCTCGGCCGGGATGGGACTGTGCGCCGAGCGCTTGAAGTAGTCGTCCTTGCCAGGCGCTGTGACTTGACCCAGGTCCGGTAGTCGGCCGGCTTCGGCCTGGTCGTCGTGGGTGTGCTGGTGGTCGTGGTGCGGATGGTCGGTCATCGGTCTCCGTGGGCTGGGTGTCCCATTCTGACGATCAGGCCCGGTCCGCGCGCAGGCGTTCGAGCTCGTCCGCGTACGTCTCGACGGCCTGCTGGCCCTTGGGCGAAAGGGCATAGATGCCGCGATCGACGCGTCCGAACCAGCCGTACACATCGCGATACATGATCCCTGTGGCCGTCGGCACACCGGCTGCCTTGCCGACCTCGGCCGCCTTGGTCGGTCCGTTCGCGGCGAGCACCGCCGCACACCGCAGGGCGTCTTGCCGATAGGCGGTGACGATGGGGCGCTGGTTGGTGCCACCGGTGTTGGGATCACCGACCCGATGGGCGAACTCCTTGAGCAGCAACCCCCGCCGCCGCTTGTCCGGCCGCGGGCGGTAGGGCACCGGGTCGACCAGCGGTTCCACCAGCGGTGCCCGTGCTCCCGGTGTCTCGTGCACCGCGAGCAGCCCCAGCCCGAGGCGCCGGCAGAGCTTGAGGATGCCTCGGCGCTCGCGACGCCAGAGCGATCCTGGCGTGGGTTTGAGCGGTACCGCGACCGCGAGGTAGACCCGCTCGGACAGCGCCAGCCGATCGATCCCCTGTAGCACGAGGGGCAGCGTGAACCCGGTCTTGAGCTCCACGATCACCGCTGGCTCCTCGCCCCGTTGGGCGACGAGATCACAGCCCCGCACCTCGGCCTTGACCTCGTAGCCCTGCGCCTCGAGGAAGGCCTTCAGCGGCGCGTAGAGGTCCTGCTTCGCGTTGGAACCGCACGGTGGCGAGTCTATCGCCCGTCTCACCAGTCGCTACTCTGATAGCGACAGGAGGTGGGTCGTGGCCCCCGAAAAGCAGAAGCGGCCGCTGACGAGCGATCAGAAGCGTGCGCGGTCGATCATCCTCATCACCGTCGCGGTGATCGCTGTGCTGGCGCTCGGGGTGGGCTGGCTGGCGACGTCGATCGGTGCCCCGCTGTGGCTCGCCATCGGCCTCGTGGTCGTGGTCGGCGCCGTGATCGGCCTGTTCATGTTCCTGGAGATGTCCTGACGGTGCCGCGCCGGAGCGCCAGCTCTACGGTGAGGACCCAGGCATGACCGCGTCCCGCCACGGCTGGACATAGTCGCGACCAGGCTCGCTCAACAGCCCCGTGGCCGAGACGTACGCCGTCAGGCGCAGCCCGTAGTGGAACGCCGGGCGCAGCCACCCCTCGAGCTCGTCGGGCGGTGAGATGCGGGTAGGCATCGACCGCGGCGAGGTAGCCGCTGATCTTGTAGACATCGGGGATGTCCAGCGGCGAGGGCAGCCACACGCCCGGCCCGATGTGCTCCGATCGGTGCCCCTGTCCGTCACGGCCGAGGTGCTCCCGCCACGAGCGCGCCAGCCGTTCGGCAGCGTCCTCGGTGAGGTCGCCGGCGGCGAGGAAGAAGGCCATCACCTCGCTTTGGCGGGGACCATAGCGCGCGTGTCCCACCGACCCCAGCCACGGGGCTGTGCAGCGCACCGCGAGCGAATCCACCACGCGCACGCCGCGGATCATGAGCCCCGCGAGTGCCTCCCGGAAGAAGTCTTCGAGCAGGATCCACTGGGCATAGAGGTTCGCTACGAGCAGGCCGGTCGGCAGCAACCGTCCCAGCTGTGGCAGGTTCGGCGCCGGCTCGTCGAGGCCGTGTTCCCACACGCGCTCGACCTCGTCGCGGAGGGCTTGCGAGCGGGCCCACAGCCCGGGCCCGAGGTAGTCGCGGTAGAGCTCGAGGTTCGGGGGCGGCGAATCTCCGAGGCTGTAGTTGATGCGAGCGCGTTCGTCCGGTGAGAGGCCGCTGATCGCGTGCAGGAACGCGTGGATCTCGGCGGTGTGGCGGCCGAGGTCGGTGGGTTCGGCTCGTGGTCCTCGTCGCCTGACCGGCCGACTCCCGCTCGGCTCCGCTTGCGGCTGGGTCGGACGAGGCCCCCCGAGGAGCGCTCGTCGCTCTGGATCGAGGAGCCAGTCACGCGACACGTTGAGCTGCTTGGTGAGCTCCAGGCCGGCCGCTCCCGCGACATCGGGATGCGCCTCACGGATGCGTGCACGATAGGCGAGCTGGATGACGATCTCGTCCGCGTCGAGCCCTACACCGAGGACCTCGTACGGATCGAAACCCGGGTGGTCGATCATCGCCGGCGCAGCGTACCCCGCATCCTCGAAACGCGAGAGTGACGGCACCGATACGCCGGAACCGGGTGGCGCCGGCCGTCAGAGTTGGAGCTGGTCCTCGTAGCACCAGCACCAGGTTTCGCCAGGCTCGTGGGAGCGGATGACTGGGTGGCCGGTCTTCTCGAAGTGGGCCGTCGCGTGCTTGCCCTCCGAGGCGTTGCAGCAGCCGACATGGCCACAGGTCAGGCACAGGCGCAGGTGGACCCAGCGCATACCCGCGGCCAGGCACTCCTCGCAGCCGGTCGTCTTCGGCTTGGGATCGGGCCCGTCCTCGAGGTGGCCGCAGCCGGAGCCTCGTCCAGTCAGGCGTGCGGTGAGGTCGCGAAGAGAGTCGGCGATGCCGGCCATGGGTAGAACCTCCGTGCGCCCCCTGGGGTGCGCATGGTAGCGGCCCGTCAGCGGCCGAAGCGGTCCGGCGAGAAGGCGGAGAGGGCGGCCGTCCCTTCACCGCGGATGATCAGCCCGGAGATGGCGGCAGCACTGCTGGGTGCCAGCGTCAGGCCGAGCATGGTGTGGGCCGCACCTAGAGCGGGCTCTTGACGACCCGCATCTACCCGCCCGACCCCTCGCGCTGAGCGGCGGCGATCCGTCGCTCAGCTTCGGACAGGTCATCGGGCGTGTTGACGTTGAAGAAGGACTCGGCGACGTCGCTCATGTCAACGCCCTCGATGCCGAGCCCGTCGAGCCATCGCCGCACGGCCCGCCCACCGGCCTCGTAGTAGGCCGCCAGCTCGCCCGCCATGGCGCGCGACATGAGCACCACCAGATGCTGCCGCTGGCCACCTGTCCGCGGCACGGCGATCCCGCGTGTGTCGGCGGCCGGGCTCAGGCGCGCCACGAGACCGCGGTCAGGAAGGGGCGTATCGCCCGGGTGCACCAGGACCCAGTCGGACGTCACCGCAGCGAGCGCGCTGATCACGCCGCCCAATGGACCCGTGCCCGGCCGCTGGTCAGCGACGACCTCGTACCCCAGCGCCTCGTACGGCTGCGGGTCGCGGCCGCAGCCCAGGATGAGCCTGCCCACCTGTGGTCTCAGCGTCTCTGCCGTGTAGCTTACGAGCGGCCGGCCGAGCACCGGCAGCAGCGTCTTGTCCCCGATGCCCAGACGGGTGCCGCTCCCACCACAGAGCACGACCGCGGTGATGTCCTCGGTCGCACGCCTCAGCCTCCGATGCGCACGCGATGGGGGAGGGTGTAGATGTTGAAGCGCCCAGCCCGCAGGAAGCCCACGAGCGTCATGCGCTGCTCGGCAGCCAGTTCGACCGCGAGGCTCGACGGCGGACCGATAGCGGCCACGAACGGGCAGCCGGCCACGGCCGCCTTCTGCACCAGCTCGAAGCTGGCCCGGCCGCTGAAGAGCAATCCCAAGGCCGGAGAGCGGCAGGGCATCATCGGCGAGATAGCCGCCGATGAGCTTGTCGAGCGCGTTGTGCCGGCCGACGTCCTCGGCCACGCGCTCGATGCCTCCGTCAAGCCCGAACGAAGCCGCGGCATGGATCCCGCCGGTCTGCTCGAAGGCCTCCTGCCGGGCACGCAGCGCGGCCGGCAACGATCCCAGGCTGACCGCATCGACGCTGAACCGGTCGGCGCCGGCGCGGTCGGGGATGTGCACGTGGACGGCCTCGATGGAAGCCTTGCCACAGACGCCGCAGCTGGAGGTCGCATACGTGTTGCGCCTGAGGGCCTCGGGGTCGAACCCGGCCGACGGTGCCAGCTCGACGGTGACCTCGTTCTCAGCCTCCTCCAGTGAGGTCACCTCAGCCCTCGAGCCGATGATGCCCTCGGTATGGAGGAACCCCAACGCCAGGGTCGCGTCATCACCGGGCGTGCGCATGGTCACGGCCACGTCCGTCTCGATGCGTGCTTCGGCAGGGCCGTGGACCAGCCGGATCTGCAGCGGCTCCTCCATCGAGACCGAGTCGGTGACCCGCGCCGCGATACCGTCGGTCACGACATCGACCTGAACGCGAGCGACCCCCGCCGTTGACTCTTCGTCGGAACGGACGAGGCTCACACTAGCCGTCGGCAGGTGCCAGCGCTGCCTGCTCCGCGGCTCGGGCGACGAAGCCCTCCTGCCAGGTCGAACGATGGTTGGCTGGCCGCACCTCGACCGCGGTCACCTTGTACTCGGGGCAGTTGGTGGCCCAGTCCGAGAGCTCGGTGGTGACCACGTTGGTGCCCGTATCGGGGTGGTGGAACGTGGTGTAGACCACGCCAGGTGCCACACGCTCGGTGATCTGCGCAGGCAGCGTGATCTCACCGATACGGCTCTGGACCGCGACGAGGTCACCGTCGTGCACACCCCGCAGCTCGGCGTCAGCCGGGTGGATCTCGAGCACGTCCCGCTTCAGCCACTCGATGTTGTCGGTGCGCCGCGTCTGGGCTCCGACGTTGTACTGGCTGAGGATGCGCCCGGTCGTGAGCAGCAACGGGAACTTCCGGTTGGCGCGCTCCTCGGTGGGTTGATAGTCGGTGAGGATGAACATGCCCTTGCCCCGCACGAACTCGTCCACGTGCATGATCGGCGTGCCCTCTGGTGCACTCTCGTTGCAGGGCCACTGGACGCTGCCGTGCTCGTCGAGGAAGTCGAACGAGACGCCCGCGAAGGTCGGGGTCAGCTCGGCGATCTCATCCATGATCTCCGACGCCGACTCGTACTTCATGGGGTAGCCGAGGGCATTGGCCAGCGCCTGCGTGACCTCCCACTCGGCCATGCCCGTGAGCGGCTTGCTCACCGGACGCACACGGTTGATGCGGCGTTCGGCATTGATGAAGGTGCCGTCCTTCTCGAGAAAGCTGGTACCCGGCAGGAAGACGTGCGCGAACTTGGCCGTCTCGTTGAGGAACAGGTCCTGCACGACCACGCACTCCATGTTCTCGAGCGCGGCTTCCACGTGCTGGGTGTTGGGGTCTGACTGGGCGATGTCCTCACCCTGGATGTAGATGCCCTTGAAGGCACCGGCGACGGCCTGGTCCAGCATGTTGGGGATGCGGAAGCCGGGCTCGCCGTGGAGCGGTCACACCCCAGGCCTGGTCGAACGTCGCCCGCACGGCGTCGTCTCCGACCGGCCGATAGCCCGGCAGCTCATGCGGGAACGAGCCCATGTCACAGGAGCCCTGCACGTTGTTCTGGCCTCGCAGCGGGTTCACGCCCACCCCGAAGCGACCGATGTTGCCGGTGGCCATGGCCACGTTGGCCATGGCCATGACCATCGTCGAGCCCTGGCTGTGCTCGGTCACGCCGAGCCCGTAGTAGATAGCGGCATTGCCGCCGGTGGCGTAGAGCCGAGCCGCGGCCCGGATGTCCGCAGCGGGCACGCCGATCTCGTCAGCCACCACCTCCGGTGCGTGCTCGGGACGGGCGGCGAACTCGGTCCACTCGCGGAACGAGACGATGTCGCAGCGAGCCTCGATGAAGTCGTCGTCGAGCAGGCCCTCGGTCACGATGACGTGGGCGATGGCGTTCATGAGCGGGACGTTGGTGCCAGGACGGAGCGGCAGGTGCACGTCGGCCTCGGTGTGCGGCGAGCGCACCAGCTCGGTCTGTCGGGGGTCGACCACGATGAGCTTGGCGCCTTCGCGCAGCCGTCGCTTCATCTGCGAGGCGAAGACGGGATGGGCCTCGGTGGGGTTGGCGCCGATGACCATGATCACGTCCGCCCCGGCCACCGAATCGAAGTGCTGCGTACCGGCGGACGTGCCGTAGGTCTGCTTCAGGCCGTAGCCGGTGGGGGAGTGACACACGCGCGCGCAGGTGTCGACGTTGTTGTTGCCGAAGGCCGCCCGCACCAGCTTCATCACCAGCCACACCTCTTCGTTGGTGCAACGCGAGGAGGTGATGCCGCCGACCGCGAAGGTGCCGTGCTCGGCCTGGATGGACTTGAGTCGGGTGGCCGCGAAGGAGATGGCCTCCTCCCAGGAGACCTCCCGCCAGGGTTGGTCGATGGCATCGCGGACCAGCGGGCTGGTCACGCGGTCCTTGTGGTTGGCATAGCCCCACGCGAAGCGCCCCTTCACGCAGGCGTGGCCGTGGTTGGCCTTGCCGTCCTTGAAGGGGACCATGCGCACCACCTGGTCACCCTTGAGCTCGGCCTTGAGCGAGCAGCCCACGCCGCAGTAGGCGCAGGTGGTGAGCACCGTGCGATCGGGCACGCCGTGCTCCACGACCGACTTCTCCTGCAGGGTGGCCGTGGGGCAGGCTGCCACACAGGCGCCGCACGAGACGCAGTCGGAAGACATGAAGTCAGCTGCGCCGGTGGCGATCTGCGAGTCGAAGCCGCGGTCGAGGACCGTCAGCGCGAACGTGCCCTGGACCTCGTTGCAGGCGCGCACGCAGCGGGAGCAGACGATGCACTTGGACGGGTCGAAGTCGAAATAGGGGTTGGAGTGGTCCGTGGCCAGGTCGAGATGGGTGCTCACCGCCTCATAGCGGACGTCACGCAGGCCGACCGCACCGGCTTGGTCCTGCAGCTCGCAGTCGCCGTTCGCCGAGCAGGTCAGGCAGTCGAGCGGATGGTCGGAGATGTACAGCTCCATCACGCCCCTGCGCATCTTGGCCAGCGCCGGGGTCTGGGTGCGGACCTGCATGCCCTCGCGCACAGGCTCCGTGCAGGAGGCTTTGAAGCCGGGCCGTCCCTCGATCTCGATCATGCACAGGCGGCAGGAGCCGAAGGCCTTGACGCTGTCGGTAGCGCACAGCCGCGGAATGCTGACCCCGGCTTCGGATGCGGCACGCATGATCGACGTGCCCGCGGCGGTCTCCACCGATACGCCGTCGATCTCCAGGCGCACCGGACCGGCGCCGTTCCCCCTGGGCGCCGGGGTGCCGTGGTCGAGCTCGATCAGTCGCATGTCAGCGGTCCTCCGCCCCCAGTTGCCCGAAGTCCTCGGGAAAGTGCTCAAGCGCGCTGCGCACGGGCTTGGGCGTCATGCTGCCCATCGCGCACAGGCTGGAACCTTCAAGCACGGTGCACAGGTCGTCAAGCAGGACGAAGCGATCAGGGCTGGCACCGGCCTGGATCTGCTCCATCAGCTCCACCCCGCGCACCGAGCCGATGCGGCAGGGCGTGCACTTGCCGCACGACTCCTCGGCACAGAACTCGAAGGCGTAGCGGGCCTGCTCGGCCATGTCCACGGTGTCGTCGAAGACGACCACGCCGCCATGGCCGATCTCGGCTCCGACCTCGCGCAGGGCCTCGTAGGTCATGGGCGTGTCGAAGTGCTTCGGGGTCAGGTATGCGCCGAGCGGGCCGCCGACCTGCACCGCGCGCACCGGACGACCGCTGCGCGTGCCGCCGCCCCAACCCTCGACCAGCTCGCCGAGGGTCACCCCGAACTCGAGCTCGTAGAGTCCACCACGCGCCACGTTGCCGGCGAGCTGGAAGGGCATGGTGCCGGTCGAGGGCGCCACTCCCAGCTGAGCGTAGGCGGCTCCGCTATTGCGCACGATCCAGGGCACCGCGCACAGCGTCAGCACGTTGTTGACCACGGTGGGCTTGCCGTAGAGGCCGCGGACCGCCATGGGCGGTGGCTTGGCGCGCACCTCACCGCGCTTGCCTTCGAGCGATTCGAGCAGCGAGGTAGCCTCGCCGCAGATGTAGGCGCCCGCTCCGATGAACAGCTCCACGTCGAAGTCCTGCCCAAGGACCCCCCGCGCCCGGGCGACGGCGATGGCATCGTCGAGCACGCGGGCAGCGATCGGGTACTCGGAGCGCAGGTAGATGACGCCGCGCGTGGCCCCGAAGGCTCGCCCCGCGAGCTGCATGCCCTCGATGAGCAGGAAGGGGTCGCCCTCCATGATCACACGGTCGGCGAAGGTGCCCGAGTCGCCTTCATCGGCGTTGGCCACGATGTACTTCTGGTCGGCGTCCGTATCTGCCGCGGTCTGCCACTTGCGTCCGGCCGGGAAGCCGGCGCCGCCGTAGCCACGCAGCCCGGAGGTGATGACCTCGTCGAGGATCGCCTGCGGCTCGGCACCCAGGGTGCTGAAGCCACCGGCGGCCAGGTAGGCGTCGAGGTCGGTCGGCTCGTAGTCGCCGCAGTTGCCGAAGATGACGCGGGTCTGGCCCGCGAGCAGCTCCTCGACCAGCCCCAGCTCCGCGCTCGCGAGCATGCCGGCCGTGCCGGGGTTCACGGGCCCGAAGGCGGTGCGGCGCCCATCGCGCTCGAGCTCCACCATGGGCTCCGCCCAGAGCAGGCCACGTGAGCCGGTGCGGACGACGGCGGCACCGGTGGCGCTCAGCACGTCGGCCACATCGGCGGCGCCGAGAGCGGCAGCCACCGAGTCGAGCGGGACGAAGGTGCGATCGGTCACCTCCGCACCTGCTCGATGACGCGCTCGACGGCGCAGTCGGCATCGGCGATGAGCTCACCATCGACCATCATGGCGGGGGCGCGGGCGCAAAGACCCAGGCAGTAGACGGTATCGAGCTCCACGCTTCGGTCGAGGGTGGCATGGCCGAGGGTCGCGCCCAGGCGTTCGGCCATGCTCGCGGTCAGCGCCCGGGAACCAGCTGCCTGGCACGCTTCCGCCTGACAGATGCGCACGACGTGGTCGGCCGGGGCCTGGGTCCGAAAGTCAGCGTAGAAGGCGACCAGGCCGCGGACTTCCGCCCGGCTCAGGTTGAAGACGTCAGCCACCACGTCGACCGCCTCGCGATCGATCCAGCCGTCCTGGTCCTGGATGGCGCGGAGCGCGGTGATCGGCCCCCCGATCTCGTTCACGAGAGGGGCGATGAGGGCTCGCAGCTCGGCGCCGGTGGAGGCGCTCGCGGGGGCGGTGGCCATCGACCGAGCATACCAGCGCTGAACCGGGTTCCGTGGCTGTCCACCCGGCTGTAGCATGGCCATCTCATACCGTCTGCGGAGGAGGCAACGATGGTGTTCAGGATGATCGGTTCGAGGCGGCGAACGGCGGCCTTGGCCATGGCCACCGCGCTCGCGGCTGGGATGCTCCCCGCCGGGGTCAGCGCACAGGACAGCGCGACGTACTACGGGTGTCTGACACCAGCGTCGTTGCTGGTGGACATCGGGATCGGCGAGGCGCCCGCTGGTCACTGCGCGGCTGCCGACACCCTGATCAGCTGGAACGCCGTAGGCCCGGCGGGGCCGTCAGGACCCCAGGGCGAGCCCGGGGCCAAGGGTGACCCCGGCCCGGCCGGCGACCCGGGCCCGCAAGGCGATCCCGGCCCGGCCGGCGATCCTGGCCCCGCGGGTGATCCCGGCCCGGCCGGCGACCCGGGCCCGCAAGGCGATCCCGGCCCGGCCGGCGACCCTGGCCCCGCCGGGCGACCGCAGGGTCCCGGCCGGGCGATCCTGGCCCTTCCGGCGAAGTTGGGCCTGCCGGCGAAGTTGGGCCTGCCGGTCCCCAGGGCGCTCCCGGCGATCCCGGTCCGCAGGGTCCTCAGGGCGAACGGGGAGCTCAAGGCGAGCCAGGCCCGCAAGGTGAGCAGGGTCCCCAAGGCGAGCCAGGCCCGCAGGGACCGCAGGGCGATCCCGGTCCCCAGGGCCAGCAGGGACCCCAGGGCGAGCCGGGCCCACAGGGCCCACAGGGAGAGGTCGGAGCGCAGGGCGAGCAGGGACCGCCGATCGAGAACGCCAGCGGCTACATCCGCTTGCCGCGTAACAGCCGATCCGTGGTCGTCGAAGCAGGCACCGATCTGCAGTTCGGCTCGGTCGTGGTGGTCACGCCATTCGCGAACCTGCGTGGTGCCGACTACTGGGTGACCAGGGACATCGAGAACGACACCTTCACCATTCGCATGTCACAGACGCGCAAGCGTGCCACGCCCTTCAGCTGGCTCATCGTCGAGTCGAGGATGATGGAGGAGCAGCCTGTGGACGAGACCACTCCATAGCCGCCTCAGTCGATGCTCGGGCGTACCTCGGTGACGAAGCGCTCGAGCGTCTCCTCGTCGTGCGGTGATGGGGAGTGGTAGATGAAGTGCCGGAAGCCCACCTCTGCGTAGCGCCGGCACAGGTCGGCGATCTCAGCCGCTGAACCGGTGAGCACCTCCCGCTCGATGGCAGGGTTCGCCCCCTTGATCTGCGCGACCACCGCCTGCGCCTCCGCCGGATCGTCGCGGATGACCGTCGGACCCAGGCTTAGCGTGCGTTCGATCTCGTCGCTGTCCCGACCGACCTCGTCGCACCAACGGCGCAGCACGGCGTCCTTGTGTGCCGCCTGTTCGGGTGTGACCTGGGCGATGTTCCAGGCGTCTGCGTAGCGCGCCACCGTCTGCAGCGTCTTCTTCTCGCCGCCACCACCGATGAGGATGGGCAGGCGCGGCTGCAGCGGAGCGGGATCGTTGCGCACGTCGACCGCCTGATAGCGCTCGCCGCGGGCTGTGGCCACGCCGTCGCGCAACATGTCGCGCATCAGCTGGGCCGACTCGTCGAGCCAGTCGAGGCGTTGACCGAAGCCGCTCCCGAACTCGATGCCGAAGGCGGTGTGCTCGGTCTCGAACCAGGCGCCGCCGATGCCGAGCACCGCCCGACCTTCGCTGAGGTGGTCGAGCGTGGTGATCATCTTCACCACCAGCCCGGGGTTGCGGAAGGTGTTGGCCCCGACCATCAATCCGATGGTGGCGCGCGCAGTGTGCTGGCTCCAGGCGGCCATGACCATGTAGCCCTCGAGGAAGGGCCCGCGAGGGTCGCCAAGGATCGGGTAGAGATGGTCCCACGTCCACAGCGAGTCGTAGCCAAGGCTGTCGGCGCGCACGCCGACATCGCGCATGGCCGGCCAGTCGGTGTACTGGTTCCAGATGAGCACGCCGGTCTTGGCGCGCATGGTGAGCTCGGACACGTCTGCCCTCCTGTTGGCTGCGTCGGACAACAGTAGCCCGGAACGCCGGGCATCCTGGCCGCGGCGCGCCGTCACATCTGCGCGAGTACCTCGCGGAGCGCTCCCGCGACCGCCTCGACCTGTTCGGCCGTCAGGTCCGGGCTGATGTCGATGTGCACGGCACGACCGAGGCGGTCGATCGTGCCGGACCAGCGTTCAGGCCCATAGGCGAATGCGCCGGACTGCTCGGACCAGGGACTGCGGGTCGACCAGGTGCGAGCCTCCAGGATCGGTCGCCAGAACGGTGCCATGTGCAGGTCGACGACCTCCGGGTCGTAGATGACGTCGGCCTCGATGCCCCACTCCTGCAACCTGCGCGCGAGCGTGCCGGCCATCTGCGTCTCGGGACACAGCAGGATCATGGCGATGGCGGTGTCACCGTCCTGGTCATGGTTGGCTCGCAGTCGGATACCAAGCCGCTGGATCTCGTCACCGACGAGATCCAGGATCCTGGCGCGGTTGGCTCGGCAGTCAGCGATGATCCCGTCGAGCTTCCGAAGCTGGGTGCCGGCCACCGCTCCCTGCAGCTCGGACATGCGGCAGGTGATGCCGTAAAAGGCAGGCGCCCCGGCACTCTCCTCCCGCAGGCCGGCGGCGACATCGTGATACATCTGCACCCGGGTATGGAGATCCGGGTCGTGCGTCGTCACGACCCCGCCTTCGCCGCAGGTGATGATCTTGTTGTACTGCAAGCTGAAGCAGCCGAGGTCGCCGATGGTCCCGAGGGCCCGACCATGGAACCTCCCACCCATGGCCTGCGCTGTGTCCTCGATGACGACGAGCCCTTGGCGCCGCGCCAGTTCCATCACCGAGGCCATGTCCGCAGCAGCGCCGCGCATGTGGACCGGGATGATCGCTCGAGTCCGCTCGTTGATGAGGGTCTCAGCATCGGCCACGTCGATGGTCAGCGAGTCATCGACCTCGGCCATCACCGGAACGGCACCCACGGCCACCACTGCGGCCGGCGTCGATACCCAGGTATAGGCGGGCACGATGACCTGGTCCCCGGGCCCGATGCCGGCGGCCGCGAGGGCGGCAGTCAGCGCGGTGGTGCCGGATGCGACCGCGACCGCGTGGGTCGCGCGCAGTCGTGCGGCGAAGTCCGTCTCGAAGGCTTCCACCGCGGATGGCCCGTCGACCGCGCCGTAGTAGCGAAAGAGCCGTTTCGAGCGCAGGACCTCCAGCACCGCGGCCTCTTCCTCGGCGCCGATGCGAAGTCCACCTGGGAACATCGGCGGCAGGCCCCCGATGGGTGTGCGAGTCATGATCCCTCCCTCTGCGCAGGCCTACTTGACGCTTCCGGCCGTGATGCCGTCGACGATGTGGCGGTTGAATACGATGTAGATGACGACCATCGGGATGGTCACGATGGCCAGCGCCGAGAAGAGCATCGAGTAGTCGGTCTGGTATCGACTGGAGAAGGCTAGCAAGCCCGTGGGGATGGTCTTGAGGTCGTCGTCCTGGATGTAGAGCAGCGCCAGCAGGAACTCGTTCCAGGCGGCCAGCGCGCTGAAGATGGCGACCGTGGCGAGGCCTGGGCGGAGCAACGGCAGGGCCACCTGACTGTACGTGCGCAGGTCGCTGGCGCCGTCGATGCGAGCGGCGTCGAAGAGCTCGTCGGGCAGGCCATCCAGGAAGACCTTCAGCAGGAACGTCGCGAGCGGCAGGCCCATGGCCGTGTAGGGGATGATCAGGGCCCAGCGTGTGTCGGTGATCTCCAGCTGGGTGAAGAGGTTCGACTGGGCGATGAAGTACGACTGCAGCGGTAGCAGCAGGCCCAGCGCGAAGACCCCCAGGGCCAGGCTCCGACCGCGGAAGCGGTAGCGACTGAAGGCGAACGCGGCCAGCGAGGCGATGAGCAGGATGAGGAAGACCGACGTGCCCGTCACGATGGCGCTATTGACCGCGTACTTGCCCAGGTGGCCGACCTCCCAGGCGTTGACCCAGCGCGAGAGGTCGATCGACTCCGGCAGCGCGAAGGGCGACCGGAAGATGGCGCCGTTGCTCTTGAAGCTCGACAGCACCATCCACACCAGGGGGAAGAAGAACGCGATCGCGAGCACCGCCATCGCGCCCTTGACCAGCCAATCGGCGATGCGTGGGCCGAGCGGCTGCCGCCCGACGGGTTGGCTGCTCATCGCTCGCTCCGGCGTCGAGCCTGCCCATACAGCAGGCCGACACCCACCACGATGACCGTGAGCAGCACCGCCATCGCCGAGCCGTAGCCGACGTCGGACGCACGGAAGACGGTCTTGACCAGCAGGGTCGTGGGAATCTCCGTGGCACCGTATGGCCCGCCGTTGGTGAGCACGAAGAACAGGTCGAAGCCCTGGAACCCGCCGGTCACACAGAGCAGGATGGCGACGCCCACCGCACCTCGGATCATGGGCACCTTGATATGCCGGAACAGGGCCCACTCGCCGGCACCGTCGAGCTTGGCGGCCTCCTCGATCTCGGCAGGAATCTGGCGGAAAGCAGCATAGAAGATGACCATGTAGAAGCCCGCGTACACCCATCCCGAGACCACGCTGATGGCCAGCAGCGCGGTGGCGGGATCACCCAGCCAGATGCGTTGCAGATCCTCCAGCCCGAGCGTCTCGAGCGCTCCGTTGATGAGTCCGAAATCCGGGTTGTAGACGAACGACCAGAGCACGGCCACCACCACCAGCGGCAGCATCACAGGCACGAAGATGGCTACCCGGAACCACATGCCGGCGCGCCGCATGGTGATCAGTCCGGCCAGCGCCAGGCCCACGCCGACCTCCAGCACGATGGTGGCCGCGATGTAGACGACGACGTGTACGAACGAGTCCCGGAAGAGGTCGTCGCCGATGGCCCGCGTGTAGTTGTCGAGACCGACGAAGGTCATCGGCCCGAAGCCGTCCCACTCGGTGAAGCTGTAGCCGAGGGTCAGCACCATCGGCAGCAGCACCGCAGCACCGAACACGGCCAGTCCCGGTGCCAGGAACAGCCATGGCGTGATGCGACGGGTCGGCTTCACGGATCCTCTCGTCGGGCCGTCGGATGCAGTGACGGGGCGCTCAGCGCGAGCGCCCCGTCACCGTCATCAGGTCAGGTTCAGCGTCCGAGACGCTCGTCGAGCGTCGCGAGTGCCTCGGCGGGCGTGGCCTGGCCGCCGAGCACCGCTGCCTCCGCCTCGTACAGCTGCAGGGCCATCTCGACGTCATAGCCGGTGTCCGGCGGCAGCACCACCGGCGCACCAGCCTTGAGCAGGCCGGTCAGACGAGCGGTCCGCTCGTCCACATCGGCCGCCGATGCCGACTCCGCGAGCGGAGACAGCTCCGCCTCGTTGATGAAGGCCAGCACGTTCTCAGGGCTGTTGACCAGCGCCAGGAACTCGATGGCCAGATCGATGTTCTCGCTGTTGGGGTTGACCATGTGCCCGGTCGAGACCCCGATGACGCTGTCCTGGGTCCCGGCCGAGCCCTCAGGCATGGCGGGCAGGTTCACGAAGTCGAAGTCAAGGTCGGGGTT
Source organism: uncultured Chloroflexia bacterium (assembly GCA_963731995.1). Taxonomy (GTDB): domain Bacteria; phylum Chloroflexota; class Limnocylindria; order Limnocylindrales; family CSP1-4; genus JAFMJV01. The sequence continues at coordinate 165,683 of CAVSXV010000009.1, read as the reverse complement.
CTCGTCGATGGCCCAGCTGACCAGCCACGAACCGATCGGGTGCATCGCAGCCTGGCCCTGGAAGAAGAGCTGCGCGCCTGCGTTGTCGTCGACCGCGTTGACGCTCTCGTTGACGCAGTCGTGGGCAGCCAGCTCCTCGATGTAGCCGAACGCCTTCTCCCACTCCGGCGTCGAGAACTTGCCCTCGCCGGACAGCGTGGCGTCGTAGACATCCTCACCCACCACGCGCGACGCGATGTGGCTGAGCCAGTTGCCCGCCGCCCAGAGGTCCTTGTTACCCGAGGCGATGGGGATGATGTCGGCCGCAGCGAGCGTGTCGCAGGCAGCCAGCAGCTCCTCCCAGCTGGTGGGCGGGGTGATGCCGTACTCATCGAGGATGGCGCGGTTGTACCAGAGGACGTTGGTGACGTCCGCCGTGTGCGGGACGAGCACGACCTTGCCGTCGACAGAGGCTTCGGGGAACACGCCCTCGTCGTAGATGCCCGCCAACGGTCCGGAGGTCACAGCCTCGGTCAAGTCCGCGCCGTAACCGTCTGCGTAGCGCTGCGCCATGCGCGCGCCGGTCCACTCGAAGTAGATGTCGGGAGCGTTGCGGCCCGCGAGCAGGTTGGGCAGGCCGATGGTCTGGTACAGGTCATCGTCCTGGTAGTTCATCTCGACCTCGACGCCGGGATGCGTCGCTTCGAACTGTGCGGCGATGTCATCCCACACGCGGATGCCAGCCTCGCCCGGCGAGCCCATGGCCACGCGCAGCGTGGTGTCCTGCGCCCAAGCGGCACTACCGGTGCTCACGATCCCAAGCGCGAGCGCGGCCGAGACCGCGACAAGCGCGCGCTGTCCTCTTGTCATCGAGCGTTCTCCTTCTACCTACGGCACCTCGCCCGGCCGGAACATCGTCCCGGACAGGACGGACAAGGTCATCTCCATGGCGTCGCCGAACACGCGCACGCGTGCCCGACGCAGCCTGATCAGGAACGGCGCCAGCTCAGCTGGCCCGTCCTCGTCCAATCGCCCAGCGGCTGCGAGATCGGAGATCCTGCTGGCCGCCTGTGCCCCGGTCTCGAAGGCCTCCAGCCAGGGACGGATCTCGGTGCTCAGGGCCTGGTTCTCCATGGGTCCGCGGAGCAGGTGGTCGGCCGCGGCCAGCAGGCGATCGGCCAGGGCGCGCAGGCGTGCGACGCCTGCATCAGCGTCGCCGTACTCCAGCTCGAACAGCGCCCGGCTCATCTCGCCGTCCACGATGGGCGCGTCATCCTCGCTCAGGCAGGACGAGCGCACGTTGTCGGCGAACAGCGCGAATGCCTCGAAGTCGGCCTCGCCCACGACGTCGAGCATGGCCTGGCGCCAGCTGGACTCGGCGTCGTAGCCGGCTGGATCACGCAGGTAGTCGGCGATGGTGGCGAAGGGGATCTTGGAGGCTTCGAACAGCTCCATGCCGTTGGCCACGATCCCTCGTGATGCTTGCCATAGTTGCGGGTCGCGTCCGCGATACGGGCCGATGTGCAGCTCGTAGCCCATGGCCACGTCGTTGACCGGGTAGTTGTCCCAGTAGACCGGTCGGCGCCCGGCGGTACGCTCGAAGACGAGGGCGTCATCGAGATCCAGCGTCGGTGCGCAGATGGCCCGGCCGGTCCACAGCACATCGATGGCCCGATCGAGGCCGGCGCCCAGCTGGGCCAGGCTGGGCTCGGTCCCGCGACCCCAGTACTCGGTGGGGCAGACGACGAGGCTCACGCCCGCCGGCAAGGCGCCGAGGATCTCGTTGCAGAGGGCGACGTGAGCTGCCTCCAGGTCAGTGAAGGCGGCTCGGTCCTCGGGATGCTGCAGCTCGCGGGGGATGTCGTCGAGGAAGAGCCCGATGCGGGACAGACCAGGGGTCAGCACGCTGGCGATCTTGGCCTCGAGAGCCTGCAGATCGGCCGCATCCGAATAGCGGATCGAGAGCCCCGGTGAGATGCACCAGGTCATCTCCATGCCGTTGGCCTGACAGCGCCGCACCAGCTCTGTCAGGCGTTCCAGCTCGGCTCCATCGTATGGCTCGCGCCATCGCTCCCGCAGGAGTGGGTCGTCCTTCGGTGAGTACATGAACTCGTTCATGCCACGGGCGCCCAGGAAGTCGATGAGGTCGAGCCGCTGCTGGTGGCTCCAGGGGTGGCCATAGAAGCCCTCGATGACGCCGCGGATCTCGAAGGGCGTGCCGCTCATCGGGGGCTTGCCCGGCGAAGATGGTCCCGGTTGATCGCATCACCACCGGCCACGTTGCTGCTGCTGAAGACCTCGGGCTCGACGCCGCGTGCGAGCAGGCGCTCGACGACCTCTGCCACCAGAGCGTTGGCGATCGCAGCCACGACCACGGTCGAGGTCGGTGCCACGCGCAAGGGCAGTCCCTCGATCTCCACGGCGGCGTCACCTACCACGCCTCCGTTGTCGATGACCACGTCGACGAGCTCGTGCAGTCGCGGCTCGCCGCGATGTCGAGCCGCGTCAGACGTAGCATGCCCGATGCTGGTGATGGCGATGGTGCGCAGACCATGCACCCGTCCCTCGCGGGCCATCTCGGTGATCACCGGGTTGCTGCCGGAGTTGGAAGCGATGAGCAGCACGTCGCCCCGCTGGGTGGGATGGTCATCGAGGATGGCGGCTGCCAAGCCCGGCACACGCTCCAGGGCGGTGCTCAGCGGCGCGCTGGCGTGCAGCATCAGCCCCTCGAAGAAGATGGGTTCGATGCGCACCAGGCCACCGGCGCGATAGAACAGCTCCTCCGCGAACATGTGGGAGTGGCCCGAACCGAAGGCGTGGACCGAACCACCGGCGGCCATGGCCTCGGTCATGAGCTCGGCAGCAGCATCGATGTGCGGCCACTCCTCCGCCTCGAGGCGCTCGACGAGTGCCACGACCGTCTCGAGGTAGCGCCGGCCGCCTGTAGCTCGAACGGCGGCGGTGCGGTCATCGGTCATGCCGCGCCCCGCCACACGTAGACGAAGTCGCGGTAGCGACCGGGGTCGTCGGCTGCGCCGAGCATGAGCGCACCCTCGAGCGGCGACGCGTCAGCGCTGCGGGCTTGCACGTCCGGTGCTTCCGCCATGAGACGCACCTCGACTCGTGCTCGCAGCGGACCCGATCGCATCAGCCGGCCGCCCAGCGCCAGGGGAGTGGGCTCGTCGTTGGGAGCAAGGACTCGAACAGCCGCCCCGGCCAACGCGACCAGCTCGTTAGCCGCATCGGCGGTGATGGCCGAAGCGACGGCATCGCCGGCCTCTGCCGCAGCCAGCACGTGAGGTGCGAAGCGGGCGATGGTGTCCACTGGGCGCTGACTCTCGTGGAGCCGGTCACCCAGGTCGACGAGCCCGTCGAAATGATGCTCCGCTGACGTCACCAGATCCGTCGCGGGCCCACGACCGTCGACCGCCTTCAACGCGGCCCGCAGGCCGGCGCTGCCGATCCAGAAGCCACCGCCCTCGTCGCCCACCAGGTAACCGTGGCCGCCCACGATGGCTGGCCTGCCTTCGCGGGGCGCAGCCAGGCACGCCACGCCGGTGCCGACGATGATGCTGATGCCCCACTCGGTCGAGAGCGCGCCGGCATGGCTGGTCACCGCGTCATCGGCGAGCCATACCTCGGCCACGCCCACCGATCGGGCGACCGTTTCGCACAGTCGTCGCTGGGATGGCCCGTCCGTCGGGGCGGTGGTGAGTCCCAGCACGGCACGATCGGTCGCGAGCGCACCGGATCGGCGCCAGCCTTCGGCCACGGCCGCGGCCACGGCACCCACGGTGTCACCCTCGAGCCGGCTGACACCTTCGAGCTGCACCACGTCGGGCGTGTCCGAATGGCGGACCCGGATGGCCGACTGGCCGCCGTCGATCGCCAGCACGCGCCTCACCCGGCCTGTCCCGTCGCCTGCTGCGACGTCAGGGTAGAGGTGAATGCCCGCCCCGGAACGTGGGCGCTCAGCTGGTAGCGGTCACCGCGGTAGATGCAGTCCGCGATCATCATCACCTCGCCGCGGCTATCGGCATCGGTCATACGCATGAACAGCGTGGCCTGCTGCGGTGGGAGCTCGAGCAGCTCCCGAGTCTCGTCATCCGGCAGCCGCGGTTCGATGGTCACGTCCGCCGAGCCCGGCACGAGCCCGTAGCGACTCGCGAGCAGCTCGTAGAGAGAACCATCGAGATCAGCTGGCTCGAGCCCCGGCACCAGGGCAGAGCGGATCCAGACGGTCTCGATGGCCATCGGCTCGCCGCTCCCCGAACGCAGTCGCGTGAAGCGCAAGACCGGCTCGCTTTCCGGGACGTGCAGGCGACGAGCGATCACCTCGTCGACCGTTCCCGACTCGAACGCCAGCAACCGGCTGCCTGGGACCAGGCCTCGGGCGCGCATGTCCTGGCTGAACGAGGTCATGCCCAGGAAGCGCACCACCGGCGGGGCCAACACGTAGGTGCCGGAGCCCTGCCGCCGCACCACGAGGCCCTCGTCGATGAGCACGTCGGTCGCGTTGCGAACCGTCATGCGGGCCGCCTTCCAGCGGACGCTCAGCTCTCGCTCCCCGGGCAGTCGGTCACCGGCATGGGAGGTGGCGATCAGTTCCCGCAGCCGGGCACGAACCTCATGCCGGGTCATCTCACTGCCGCTAGACACGGACCGTAGGGTAATCGACCCGATTTCGAACAGCAACCCCGTCGGTAGACCATTGCCGACCAACTTGCGGCACCTGCACTAGGCCACCGAAGGCATGGCTCGCAGCACGTTGGGCACCGCCGAACGGCAGGGTTCGTAGACCAGTGGGCGGCAACTATCCACCTTTCGTCGTATACCACTTCGTCCCTGCTCGCGCCGCGTCACCGAAACGTTAGGCTTGGGGGCATGTTCCGAATCGAACCAGCTGACCTGCATGACCTGCCGGGCGCCTACCGTACGTGCCTCCTGACGGGCGACGCGGGGAAGGATGCGAGCTCGCTCTATCGCGATCCCGACCTGCTGGGCCACGTCTACGTGGGCCCGTACCTGGCCCAGGCGGGTGGTACGCAGCTGGTGGTGGTCGATGACCATGGCGCAGCTGGCTATCTGCTCTCGGCCGATGACACCCTTGCCTTCGAAGCCTGGGCCGAGCGCGAGTGGTGGCCACGATTGCGCGCCCGCTACCCGATCCTCGATGACGGCTCGCCCGACGACGAGATGATCAAGCTGATCCATCAACCCGAACGAACATCAGCCGAGCTTGCGCGGGAGTATCCGGCGCATCTTCACATCGACTTCCAGGAGCGGGCGCGAGGAGCTGGTCTGGGCCGCACGATCATCGAGCGGCTGCTCGCCGAGCTCCGAACGCGGCATATCGGCGGGGTGCACCTCGGCGTGTCAGTAGACAATGCGAACGCCATCGGCTTCTATTCGCACCTCGGCTTCCGCCAGGTGGGCGCTGAGCCCGGCGGTCTCCTCATGGGCCTGCGCCTCGAGGGGTAGCAGAGCCGTCAGGTCGCCAGCGACCGCAGGAACTCCACGCTCTGGCGGGCATCGAGCAGCGGGCCCCCACCGACCGGGGGCGGGGCGTCGAAGGCAGTGTCCTGCTCGAGCACGTACCAGCCCTCGAAGCCGTTTCGCTCCAGCACCTCGATGACACCGGTGATGTCCACGGCTCCCTGGCCCAGTGGCAGGAAGAGCCCGCGCCGCACCGCCTGATCGAAGGTCAGCGTGCCCGACCGGAGCTGCTGGGCGATCGTGGCATCGACGTCCTTGAGATGGACGTGGAGCACACGCTCGGGAGCCCGGCGAGCGATCTCCGCAGGGTCCGCGCCACCGAGGAAGAGGTGGCCCGTGTCGAGGCAGAGCCCTACCGCTGAGGAGTCCATCAAGCGGTCGACCTGCGCGGCCTGCTCGATGGCCATGCCCCAATGGGGATGGAGCGCGGTCCGCAGTCCGTGTGCGGCGGCCAGGTCCTCGAGGACCCGGAGGTTGCGCCCCAACGTAGCCCACTCCTGCTCGTCCATCTCGATGGAGGTGTCGAGACCATCAAGGTGCGTGTCCGGTCCCAGCACCAGCACCTGGCCATCGACCGCGGCAAGCTGGCGTGAGGCCCGCTCGAAGTAGTCGAGACCGACGTCGAAGCGATCCTGTCGATGGAGCACCGCAGGCACGAACCCACCGGCGATCCGCAGACCATGGGCAGACACGAAGCCGCGCAGCTCGTCGGGCTGGGAAGGGAGGAAGCCATCAGGGCCGAGCTCCGTGGCGGTCAGGCCGATCCCCACCATCTCCTGTAGCACACGCTCTCGATCCATCTGGTGACTGGACTCGGGCTCACCGGTCACACCCCACGTGATGGGACCACCGGCCATCCTGTCGAGTATTCGACTCACCTGGGTCGCCTCCTGTTGCTGACCCTCATCGGTCTGCCTCGCTGTATCAGGTCGCGCCCGCCTGGCTGATCGTGCCCGCGGCCCAGCGGGCCAGCTTCATATCCTCTTCCTCGGGCAGGCCGCTGATGCCGATGGCGCCGATGATCTCGTCTTCGGCGACCAGCGGGACACCGCCGCCCCAGCCGACGTAGCCGATCTCCCCGAAGTTGGTGAGCGGGAAGTCCTCCTCACGAGCCGCGTCTCCAAGGGCGCGGGACTCCTTCCGCTCGCGGGCGGCCGTGAATGCCTTCTGGATAGCGATCTTGATCGAAGGCAACGGACAGCCATCGGTGCGCAGCAAGGCGACGAGCTCGCCATGAGCGTCCACCACGGCCACGGCCGCACCCAGGCCATCGGCCTCCAGACGGTCGGCCACGGCACCGACGAGCTCTCGCGCTTGGGCATATCCGATCTCGCGGCGAATAGGCATCCCGTTCCTCCTTGTGTATGGATCGCTGTCCCCGACCGGCTAAAAAGGCAGGTCCCTGGGCCATGGTGCGAGGTACGGCTCGGGCTCTTCGGCCAGCTTGAAGCCGTTGGCCTTATAGGCCTCGTAGTCGAAGCCGTCGGTCTCTTCGTAGCCGACCTCGTGGAACTCGTCGAAGCCCTCCCAGTCCTCGTAGCCCTCGCCGAAAGAGCTCTCCAGGAAGGCGTCGGCCATGGCCATGCCCAGGTGCGGCGCGGTGAAGAGGGCGCCCATGGCCAGCACGTTGCACTTGTTGCCGGTAGCGGCGCGCTTGGCGGACGAGACGCTCTCGCAGACGGCGGCGTGCACGTGCGGGCACTTGCCGGCCGCGATGTGGATACCCATGCCCGTGCCGCAGAAGGCCAGCCCCTTCTCGTACTCGCGCTCGGTGATCCTGGCGCCGAGCAGGAAGCCAGCGCGGTGGTACATGGGGGTCTCCGCCTGGACCGGCGTGAGGTCCTCGACGGTCCAGCCCTTGGCGAGCAGGTGCTGCTTGACGGCCTCCTTGAGCGGGTAACCCGCGAAGTCGGCGGCCATCACCACGTGCTTGTCCTTGGCGGTCTTCATGAACTCATCCTTTCGGCCGGTGGAGCGATCCGGCGGCGTGGCCGTCCGGTGTCTTCGTCTGCATGCGATGGTACGCCGAGGTAGACCGGCAGACCGGCCATCGACGAAGCGTGGGAGGTGGAGCATGGATGACCAGCATGGGCGCGTCGCGGTCGTGACCGGTGGTGGACGAGGACTTGGCCGGGCCATCGCCCTCGGACTCGCCGGCGCAGGAGCCAGGGTCGCAGTGGTGGCCCGTGACCAAGCGCAGATGGCCGAGACCGTTGCCCTCGGGAAGGCTGCCGGTACGCAGATCTCCGACTTCGCGTGCGACGTCTCTGACGCGGCTGCGGTCGAGTCCCTCAAGGCCATGGTGGAGGAAGGTATGGGCACCGTCTCCATCCTCGTGAACGCGGCCGGGATCTTCGGCCCGATCGCGCTCATCCGCGATGTCGATCCGCTCGGGTGGCAGCGAACGATCATGGTCGACGCGGTGGCCCCGTTGTTCACCGCGCATGCCTTCGTGGGTGGCATGCTCGAGCAGGGCTGGGGCCGCATCGTCAACGTGACCTCGGCCGCGTCGCTCCATCCTCCCGGCCCGCTGAACAGCGCCTACGGCACGGCCAAGGCCGCCCTCAACCAGATGACCCGGCACCTGGCCGCCGAGGTCGCGGGCACCGGCGTCACCGCCAACGTCATCCATCCCGGCGACGTCAAGACCGAGATGTGGGCGGACATCAAGCGACGGGTGGCCGACGCAGGCCCGATTGGAGAGAACTACTTCGAGTGGGCTGCCTGGGTCGAGGAGACCGGCGGGGACCCGCCCCAGAAGGCCGTCGACCTCGTCCTGCGCCTGACTTCGGAGGCGGGTCGCGACACGAACGGCATGTTCTGCTGGATCGACGCGCCACTGCAGGCGCCCATCGACAGCTGGGACCCGCCGAGTGACGAGCGACCCTGGATGCAGGACTAAGGGCCTGTGAATGAAAGATCGCGCTCGTACTGATCCGTTCGTGCCATAGAACCTGTCATCGGACAGCAGCACCCTCGCATCCATGGGGGTGATCATCGCGCTGACCGATCCCGAGTGGGCGGAGGTCGAGGACCTCTTCGACCCTGGCGGAAGACGTGGAGCACCCCCGCGCTATCCGCGCCGCGAGGTGGTCGAGGCCATCCTCTTCCTCGCTCGCACCGGTTGCCAGTGGCGCTACTTGCCTGCCCACTACCCGCCCTGGGAGGCCGTCTGGCAGCAATGGCGGCGCTGGCGTGAGAACGGCGTCTGGGCACGGGCGATGACGCGCATCGCGCACCTCGTCCGGGAGCGCGCCCAGCGCAAGTCCGTCGAGCCGACGATGGTGATGATCGACGCCCAGACCGTGCGCGGCGGGCGGGCCGGCCCCACCTTCCACAACGCCGGCGGTCGCGGCGGACGGACCATCGGGGCCAAGCGCAGCATCCTCATCGAGTACCTCGGGCTACCGCTGGCCGTCCGTGTGGACCCGGCCAGGCCCCACGACGTGAAGTTCGGGCGCGAACTGCTCGCGGAGCACCTCCATGAGCTGCCCCTCGTGCGCGACATCGTCGCCGACCGCGGCTATCGGGGGCTGGCTGCGCTCGCCGCACGCAAGCAGCTCGGGCTCCACATCAAGGCTCCACCGAAAGGCAAGTCCGGCTTCGTGCCCCTCGCACCGCTCTACAAGGTCGAGCACGCCTTCGCCCGCCTGGGTCGTTGGCGACGGCTCTCCCGGTGCTACGAGGGCACCGAGGCGAGCGCCCGAGCTTGGCTCGAAGTGGCCTGTCTCGCCTACCTCTTCGCGCGGCTGCGAACGATCCCGACCTGACGGTCAGCCGGCTTCGGGTTCGTCGCGACCGTCGGGCGGGGCGGGGTCCCAGCGCAGGATGTCACCCGGCTGGCAGTCGAGCACCCGGCAGATGGCGTCGAGAGTGGTGAACCGGACGGCGCGGGCGCGTCCGTTCTTCAGCACCGCGACGTTCGCGGGGGTGATGCCGACCGCCTTGGCGAAGTCCCCCACGGCCATCTTGCGCCGGGCGAGCATGACATCGAGATCGATGACGATGGCCATCAGATGACCTCGGCGAGCTCGGTCCGGTCGGCGATGGCCGCATCGAGCAGGCTGCGCATGACGATCATCAGGAGCACGAACGCGATCCCGCACACCGTGCTGGCGACCAGCCAGAGGATGATGCCGGGTCCGCCGCCATGGACAGCGAGCAGGTGGATCCACACGCCCGCGTTCAGGCTCGTGGCGACCGCACCGCAGATGGTGATCACGTTGACCCAGCGGAGGGCACGACGGGTGAAGATGACCCCGCCGCTGATCATGGAGAGCAGTCGCCACACCACGAGTAGCGCCACCTGGCCGCACGCGATCACGAGGATGCCGATGACCGAGTACGGGATCACGAGGTACTCGACCTCGGGGAAGGTGTTCGCCGCCCCGGCCGCGGCCACGGGCACGAGGAGCTGCCCGAGGACCGATCCGAGCAGGAAGACGACGATCGAAACGCGGAGGAGCCTGATGGCGAGCTTGTCCATCTCTCGACTATCAACGTACATCTATCGCTAGTCAATAGGCCACAGGGCACCGGGATGACGGGCGCGCATTTCCACATGCCCGGCCCCGGACGGCATCCATTTCATTCACAGGCCCTAAGGCTGTCTTCCCCTGGGGCACGCGAATCCGACTCGGGCCGTTCGCCACTTGACCGCGCCTCGCAGTGGGAGTCACATGCCGTTTGGCGAGAGGCTCCTGACTCCCGATCCAAATACGCGACGAGGGTTCCCGATGTGCAAGCCTTGCTTCCCGATCCTCACGTCCGCCCTGCTGCTTGCATCGAGCACCAGCGTCGTGGCCCAGGATGAGCCGCTCTTCGGCCCCATGACGCCCGCTCGCGTCAGCGGCACCTGGGTCTACCAGGGCACGAGATCGGAGGGGAACATCGAGCAATCGGGCGAGTTTACGATGACCAGGACCGGTGCCGAATCTTCGTATGCCGTCACGTCCGACGATGTGCGTCTCGGCGGTGTGGCGACCGCCACCAACGACTTGACCGGCTGGTATCCGCCCGCCCTCGTCTTCGTGCTCGATACCGATTGGCTGATAGAGGACGTTGCGGGGTCATGGAGCGGCTCGAGCCATTTCGTGGCCTCGATGGCGGACGACGACCCGCTCAACGCGGACGAGCGGGTCGTCCTCGACGGCTCGGGCGCATACGAGGGCCTGAGCGCGTACCTGCTCATCGCTGATGGGGACGCGACGTTCATCGGTGTGATCCTGCCCGACGAGATGCCTGAGCTGCCGGCCGACTGGATGGACATCTATCAGGCGGCGGCTGGGGAAGGCGGGCCTGCCGACGATTGAGCCGGCCGGTGGACGTGCTGGGGCAGAGCGAGGTGACGGTGTTGCCGCTATCGCTGGCCGAGTCGATCGATGAGTTCGAGAGAGACCTCGGATAGCGAGGTCAGCACCACGTCGGCGCGGTCGAGCTTGTCGGCCGAGGGCGGGAACCGCGGGTCGGGTACGGCGATCACCTTCATGCCGGCTGCGGCTCCCGACAGGATGCCGTTGCCGGAATCCTCGAGGCACACGCAGTCCTGCGGATCGACGCCCAGTCGGTCGGCAGCCGCGAGGTAGACGTCCGGTGCCGGCTTGCCCACACCGACCTCATCGGCCGCCACGATGACCTCGAACTTGCCCTGCATCGGCGGGTCGGCGGTGACCGTCTCGATGAGCACAGGATGGGATCCGGAGGCGAGCGCCGTCCGGTAGTCGGCGGCGGCGCGGTCGACCAGCTCGACGGCGCCGGGGAAGTAGGGCACGCCGGCCCGGTACATCTCGACCATCCGACCGATGACCGCGTCGATGACCTCTTGCGCTGACATGGTCAGCTGCAGACGCTCGATCATGTAGTCGGCCCACTCGCTGGTGCTGACGCCCATCACCGCGTCATGGTCGAGCGCGTTCCAGGGCTTGCCGGCGCCGTCCGCCATCCATTGGCGGGCGCTATCCCAGACGGGCTCGGAATCGACCAACAGTCCGTCCATATCGAAGATGACCGCCTTGATCAATCGTTCCTCCTGGCCCTGAACCGCTTGCGATCTATCGGCGCTTCATGATGAAGCCCACCACGAGGACGGTCACGATGGCACCGATGACGGCCACGATGATCGAGGCCAGGTTGAGGATGTCGCCGTCCTCGCGGCCGGTGTTGAAGCCCAGCGCACCGACGATGAAGCCGCCCACGACCGCGCCGACGATGCCAAGTGCGATGTGCCCGATGACACCGAGCCCCTCGTCGCCGCCCACGAACAGCCCGGCGACGTAGCCGGCGATGGCGCCCAGGACCAACCAGGCGATGATGTCGATGATCATGTTCCGCTCTCCTTGATGTGACGGCTCGGTCCTTCAGCCTAGTGCCCGCAGCATCTCGCCCACAGACCATCGCCCGAGCCAGACATATCGGATCCATTGCGTCTACCAGCGGCCGGCCTGGGTTTGCGATGCTTCGACCACTGCCGCAACACTCTTGACATGTCTTTCGCCACCGTCGCCGGCGCCGGCACAACGGGGGGTGCCCTAGCATCGGTGCGAATGGAGGTTCCATGATGTTCGAAACCACCCAAGACAGCGATCCGGTCCTGGTCCAGGCAGGTTGGCGTCTCTACAGTCGCGACGGCGCCGACCTCGGCGAGGTCCTCGGCGCGGACCAGCGGCGCATCATCATCGCGGGCGACGACATTGGCGACAGGTGGCAGCTCTCGACGGGTTTGATCCAGAGCCAGGAGAAGGGCGAGATGCGGGCCAGCCTCGAGGTCAACGCCGAGAACGTCGAGCGCGCGGCCAAGAAGTACCGCATGTAGTCCAGGCCGACGGGCCTGAGCGTGGGCTCCTGAGCGCGAGCTACGGGTAGCGCGTGAGCAGCTGATCGGTGGGCGCGTAGTCGTCGCGCAGCACGGGGGCACCGTCGATGAAGCCCGAGACTCCGGCCGCGTCATCGAGCAGCGCGTCGCTCCCACCTCGCGACCGGTTCGCCTGTAGCAGGGCATCGCGCGGCAGCGGTGCGTCGGACGCGAGCAGGATCACATTGCCGCCACTGGTGCCCTCGAAGCGCGACGCCGGGCCGTAGACACCGGCGTGCTCGAAGACCTCGGCCAGCGTCGCGAGCTGTGCGCGAGCCAGGTCCAGCGGCGGGTAGTCGATGATGTTGAGCGCATAGATGCCGGCCGGCCGCAGCGTGCGACGGACCTCGGACACGAATTCGACGGTGGTCAGGTGCCAAGGTACGGCAGGGCCGGCGAATGCGTCACCGAACACCAGGTCGTAGCGCTCCGTGGGCTCCTCGCGCATGCTCATGCGAGCGTCTCCCACCACTACCTCCAGGTCAGGGGAGGGCTCGAGGCCCAGTTCCTCCTCGGCCACTTGCGGGACCACCGGATCCAGCTCGAGGACGTGGTGTCGCGAGCCAGGCCGGGTCGCGTCGAGATAGCGCGGCAGGGTGAACCCTCCACCGCCCAGGTGCAGGGCCATGACGGCCTCGCCGGCCGGCGCTACCGCGTCGGCCACGTCCCCGAAGAGACGCGTGTAGGCGAACTCGAGCCGCGTCGGATCGTCGAGGTCGACGTAGGCGTGCCGGAGCGTGTCCATCATCAGGAGGCGCTCACGGCCATCGGGCGAGGCGGCTTCCACCCTGATGCAGAAGTAGGCGCTCTCATGCTCGCATGGATCGGGCGAGAAGAGCGACCAGGCGATGGTGCCGCCAGCCAGCGCGAGAGCCAGGGCCAGCAAGCCTGAGCGGCGGGCTCGGCCAAGTCGCGCGGCGATGAGGAGCCCGGCCAGGATGAGGCCGAGGCCGATGGCGATGACCGTGGGGCGCGTCGGCAGCGCGGCCACCAGCACGAACCCGGTGAGGAACGAGCCGAAGATGGCGCCACTGGTGCCGATGGCGGAGTAGCTGCCGACGACGGCGCCCGTCTGGCCGAGGTGCTGGAGCTGCAGCTTGACGACCGTGGGACTCGCGGCCGACAGCACCGCGGCCGGCAGCAGGAAGGCTGTGCCGGCATAGATGAGGATGCCCTGCGGGCTTGAGCCGACCCCGGTGCGAGCGGCGAGCGAGACCATCGGGACGACCGCCAGCGCCAGCACGCCGCCAAGGACGAGGATAGGGCCGAGCAGGCGCCGTGGATCGACCTGGTCCGCCAGCCGGCCTCCCAGCCAGGTGCCGAGGGCGATGCCCGCCAGAACGGTGCCGATGACACCGGTGGTGACCTCGATGGTGATGCCCAGGTGTGGCGCCAACAAGCGCACCGCGAGGATCTCCAGCGCGAGCACAGCCGCGCTGGTGCTGAAGACGATGAGACCACCGAGCAGGGGAGACATGGGCCGATAGCCTGCCACAGGCCCGGCCTGCGGGCCCCGCGAGGCGTTCGGTTCATCGATAGGTGGTTGTAACGCGGCCCGGCATTCGTGCCAGTGCATCTGTGGCGGCGGCCCGCGGACAATGGAGGTTCAGCGTTCCCGCACCAGAAGGGAAGGGTGGTCACATGCTGGAGGTCACACAGGACACGAGCGTCTACACCGCGCGTGATGAACACGTCGGCAGCGTCGATCGGATCGTCATCGACCCGGTCACCAAGCGTCTGTCGCACGTGGTCGTGCGCAAGGGGCTCTTCTTTCCCGAGGACAAGCTGATCCGGGTGGAGGACATCTCGACCGCCACGCCGGAGCGCATCAATCTGCGCCAGGACGTGGCACTGGACGATCTGCTGCCGTTCGTCGAGCAGCATTACGTGCCGCTCGACGAGGTCGATCGGCCCGCCCGCCTCATCGACGGCCGTGCCGGTTTCGTCTCCACCTGGTACGGACCGCTTGGCGTCGCCGCACCCATGCACGCGGACACGCTCCTGGCCGTAGGCGAGCGGAACATCCCTGACCGCCTGACGGCATTGGAGCCTGGTGTGCCGGTCTTCGCTTCCGATCGCGAGGTCGTCGGCCGACTCGAGCGGGTGGTGACCACCGACGATGGCCTCCCGACTCACTTCGTCATCGAGGCAGAGGGGCTCTCGTCCGAGCGCCGTGCCGTGCCCATCGGGTGGGTAGAGGACATCACCGAAGAGGCGGTCGCGCTCGCCGCGACGGCCCGCATGGTCGAAGCCATCCCGCCGCTCGATGCCGCTGACTGAGCAGTGACCCGTGTCACTGGCATGTGACTGAAACGTCCCACCGACGCGCGGCAGCGTGCTTGTATTGCCTTCTGACTCACAGTCGTGGCGACCCACCACCCACTTGGAGTTGACCATGGACATCCGACACATCCACCGAACCTTGAGCACGGCCACTGTGGCCGGCGGTGCGGCCCTCCTCCTCGCCGCGGCGCCTGCGCAGGCCGTCATCAATATCCCGGACGGGGCGACCGTGGAGCGCGACAGCGTGTCGGTCATCACCTTCCGGGTGCTCGACGGCTGCGACGGCGAAGCGACCGACGCCATCGAGGTCACCATCCCCGACTCGATTCGCAACGTGCAGCCCCAGGCGGTGCCCGGCTGGACGCTCGAGGTCGAGACGCAGGACGAGGGCACCGAGGACGAGCGCATCACCACCGTGCGCTGGTCGGGCGGGCCACTCCCGGACGGGCAGTTCGCCGACTTCGGCATGCGTGCCCACTTCCCCGATGTGGAGGGCGCCATCGATTTCCCCACCACCCAGTTCTGTGGACTCACCGAGGTCCGCTGGGATGGCGAGACCGGTAACGCTGACAATCCCGCGCCACGGGCGGGGGTCGGACCCAGCCTGGGCGCCCGTGACCAGGTGGATCTGGCCCAGAACGTCGAGGCCTTGCGTGGCGATGTCGCCAGCCTCCAGGAGGAGCTGTCCGGGGTCGATCCCGCGAGCGTCCGCAACCGCGTGGCCGACATCGAGGACCGCATCCCCGAGTTGGTCGATCGCATGAACCGCCTGGCCGATCGCATCAAGGCCCTCGAGGAGGCCGCCGGAGGTGGCGCCGACAGCACCGGCGGCCAGGCTTCCGGCGACGGGAGCTGAGCCACCCTTCGGCAGGCACCTCGCGCCGTGCCTGCCGAAACTCGACTGGAGGTATGACGGTGTCGCTCTCGACGTATCATCCCGAGCTTGATCGGGTCGCACCGTGAGCCAGCTCGGCTCGTCTGGGCCTAGCGAACTCTGGGCCTGGGCTGTCCGAGGCACCGGCCTCGGAGTCGGCCTGCTCTTGGTGGTCGTCCTCGCGATGGTCGCCGACGCGTCGCTCGATGTCGTCGTCGTGGTGCTGATCTCCGTCCTGCTGGCCGCTGCCATCGACCCGCTCGTCGGCTGGGTACGCAGCCGTGTCGCCATCTCCCGCGTCAAGATCATCCTCTCGATCTACCTGCTCCTGGTGCTGCTGGCGACGCTCCTGGTGCTGCTGGTCGTGCCGGTCGCGATCAACGAGCTGACCATGCTCTCGACGCGGGCACCGCAACTCATCGCAGAGGGGCGTGCATGGGCCCAGGACTTCGAGCCGTCGGTGATCGGCACCACCGTCGATCGGCTCATCGGGACGTTGGAGTTCAGCCTGAGACGGGGAGGCATCACGGCTCCCGATCCTGAAACGGTCGTGGAGTTCGGCCTCACCGCGGCGGACGTGGCCATCGCGGTGGTCACCGTCATCACGCTGGTGTTCTTCTGGCTCGTCAGCCGCGAGACCATCCAGCGCTTCGCACTGTCGCTGCTGCCACTGCCCAAGAGAGCCAGCGTCCGGCTCGCCTGGAACGAGATCGAGCAGCGATTAGGCTACTGGTTCCGTGGACAGCTGACGGTGATGACCGTGGTGGGCGTGTTGACGACCATCGCCTATCTCATCCTGGGTCTCGAGAGCGCCCTCCTCCTGGGTCTCATCGCCGGCATCGCCGAGATCATCCCCATCGTCGGTCCCGCGCTCGGTGCGGCCCCAGCCCTGATCTCAGCCTTCGTGTCAGGGGGCCCGGAGCTGGCTCTGCTCGTCGCTGGGGTCTACGTCATCATCCAGTTCCTGGAGGGCCACATCCTGGTGCCGATGGTGATGAGGAACGCGCTCGGCTTGCCGCCCTTCGTCGTCATCGTCAGTCTGCTGATCGGCTCCGCCGTCGGCGGGCTGATCGGTGCCCTCCTCGCGGTGCCCATGGCCGCTGCTGTCGTGGTCATCCTGGAGCATGCCCAGCGCAGAGAGCAGCCGGTCTCTCTCGCGAACCTGGACGCTGAGCCACCATCAGAAGACAAGGACCCCGATGCGGGCTCGGCGACAGGCGCGCTCCAGCCTGAGCCGACCGACTGACACGAGCGATCGGTCCGCCCGGTCCGCTGGCGCGCAGTCCTAGTCGGAGGACCCTCGGCTCGATCCGTGGCTCTCTCTGGTGGTGTAGCGCAGCAGGAGCCAGCCCGCTGCGGCCGCTACCATGCTCGCCCCGAAGATGCCCAGCTTGGCCACCTCGATCAGCGCCTCGTCGCTGAAGGCTAGGTCGGCCACGAAGATCGAGACGGTGAACCCGATTCCGGCCAGGACGGCCACACCGGCCACCCGATCCCAGCCGGCGCCGTCGGGCAGGCTGGCCGCTCCGGCTCGGGTCGTCAGCCAGCTGGCAATGAGGATGCCCAGCGGTTTGCCGACGACGAGCGCCACGAAGATGCCGATCGCCACCGGGCTGGTGAGCGCGTCGTTGACGGCGGCTCCTGAGATAGGGATGCCGGCGTTGGCGAAGGCGAAGATGGGCAGGACCAGGTAGCCACTCCACGGATGGACCAGCCGGATGAGCCGGTCGAGCGGCGCCTCGGTCCGCTGGACGGCGGCCTCCATGCGCCCGATCGCCCAGCGGGCGGTCTCATCGCGACCGTCAGCCAAGGCCTTCTCGTAGCGGTCGCTGAGCTCGCGCATCGTCTCACCGACGGGCGCTCGGTCGATCGCCTGCGCAGGGGTGAGCAGTGCCAGCAGCACGCCCGCGATGGTGGCGTGGACGCCCGACCGGGAGATGGCCAGCCACACGAGCACGCCGAGTGCGACGTACGCGGTCGTGGAGGTGAGGCCCAAGCGCCGCAGTACGACGACAGCGCCCAGCAGCAGAGCCGCCGCGACCAGCGGCTCCACCGCGATGGACTCGGTGTAGACGAGGGCGATCACGAGGATGGCGCCGATGTCATCCACGATCGCGAAGGCCAGCAGGAACATCAGCAGGGGATGCCCCACGCGGCCGCGCAGGAGGGCGGCGACCGCGACCGCGAAGGCGATGTCCGTGGCGATAGCGACGCCCCAGCCGTCCACCTCGCCGTCTGCTGCGATGTTGATGGCCAGGTAGATCAGCGCCGGTACGAGCATGCCACCGAGCGCGGCGACCACCGGCAGCACGGCCTTGTCTCGGGACGACAACGAACCGTGCACGAACTCGCGCTTTACCTCCAGCGTCACCAGGAAGAAGAAGACCGTCATCAATCCGCTGTTGACCCACTCGAGCAGGCTGTGCTCGATGGACATCGTGCCCAGCTGGGCGCCCAGCTTCGTGGCCCAGAACGCGTGATACTCGCTGGCCCAGGGAGAGTTCGCGAGCACGAGACCGACAGCGGCGCCGGCGATCAGCAGGCGCCCGCTGGCGCCTTCGGTGTGGATGAACTCCTGGGCTGGCCGGAACACGCGGCGAGCCAGCGGCGACGTGCCCTCCGTGGTCTCGAGCACGCCGGCCGTCCGGGGTGGAAGTGGCGCTCCAGGTTCAGAGCCCATCGGCCAGGCAGCGCCAAGTGTGACTAGCGATCGTCGTCAATGTTCGCAGCCTCATCCGGGAGCTTGACTTCATGCATCAACTGGCCCACGACACGCAGGACGCCCAGCATCAGCACCGCGCCACCGATGGACATGACATACAGGCCGAAGCCGAAGCCCATGCCTACCGCAGCTGCGCCCCAGATGCCGGCCGCCGTGGTCAGGCCGAGGACGTTGCCGCGATTGTGGAGGATGGCGCCTGCGCCAAGGAAGCCGACACCCGTCACCACCTGGGCGGCGATCCTGGCGCCGGCATCGTTCTCACCGAAGGCGATCAAGCCGACCAGCGAGAAGAAGGCTGCGCCCATGGCCACGATCGAGAATGTGCGTACGCCAGCCGGCTTGTCAAGCTGCTCACGATCGAGCCCGATGAGTGCACCGAAACCCGCCGCAAGCCCGATCCGGAAGATGGCTTCGGCTTCGCTGATCATGGCCTCCTCGATGGGTACGGGCAAGCCAGGTGGGAGAACTGGCCGCCCGTCGATATAGGATGCTAGAGGGGGACTCCCGGTCGCGACGACCGAACGACTGCGGAACCTCTCAGAAGTATTGCAGCGCCATCCACCCGGAGCGTCGGGTCAACCAGCTCTGGCAGCCTCCCCACCGGTCCGACGCTCTACCCGACGAGCTCGGGCGGGCGTTTCGACTCATCCCCGGCGGCATCTCGCGGATCGACACTCGACCGCTGCTCGACATCGAGCAGATAGCCGATGCCCTGGAGTGTCTTGATGCGTCCCGGTTCACCGGGTGCGGCGCCGAGCTTGCGGCGTACCCGGCTGATCCACACGCGCAGGTACTGCAGGTCGTCCCGGTATTCGGGCCCCCAGACCTTGGTCAGCAGTTCCGTATGAAGGACGACCTTGCCGGCATTGGCGGCGAGATGCTGGAGCAGTAGCCATTCGGTCCGACTGAGCTGGACCAGTTCACCGTCGCGCGTGACGATGCGCCGTTCGAGGTCGATCTCGACGTCATCGAAGCGGACGGTGCCGCCAGCGTTGGCGCCGCCACTGGCACGCCGCAACACCGCGCGCAGCCGAGCCGCCAGCTCATCAGGGTGGAACGGCTTGGCGATGTAGTCGTCCGCCCCCAGGTCGAGACCGACGGCCTTGTCCGAGGTGCTGCCCTTGGCGGTCAGGAGGATGACCGGGACCGGTCGCCGCTCGCGCAGCGCGCGCATGACCTCGATGCCGTCGAGGTCGGGCATGACGATGTCGAGGATGACGACGTCGGGCCGGTACTCCTCCGCCATGCGCAGGGCCTCGTGGCCACCAGTGGCGGTGACCACGCGGAAGCCTTCCTCGCCGAGGGCGAGGGCCACGAGCTTGGTGATGCGGGCCTCATCGTCGGCCACCAGGACGAGCGGTTCAGAGGACACGGAAACCTCCAGCCATGGCAGTAGTATGCTCCCGGCGAGCTGGCGTGGTCTGGTTGCGACCCGCGTCAGTCATCGGCGTCCAGCGCGTAGGCAGGCAGCCAGAAGCCGAAGTCGCCGCCACCTGCCTCGCGCTGCTGCGCCCACATCCGTCCGTCCATGGCCTCCACCAGCTGGCGGCTGACACTCAGTCCGACTCCGGCGCCCCTCGGCATCCCCGCTGTGCGGCTCGAACGGAAGAACGGTCGGAAGAGGTCCTCGGTCTCGGCAGGATCCACTCCGGGCCCCTCGTCGAGCACGCGGACCTCCGCGCCGCCATCGTCCTCGTTCCGTCGCAGTTCGACCACGATCGGGGCGCGGCCGTAGCGACCGGCGTTGGCGATGAGATTGCGGACGACATGCTCGATGGCGACCTGGTCGCCGGCGACCACCGGCAGATCCGAATCGACGCGGAAGTCGACCTCGAGGCTGGGCCACCGCTTCCGCTCGCGCTCGACCGCCGGAGGCACGCACCGCTGGACGAGCACCGGCTCCCGGACGAGGCGGACCACCTCGTCGGACTGCGCCACCACCAGCAAGTCCTCGACCAGGCTCAGGATTTCGATCGGACTCCTCGGCGATATCGGCGAGGAGGCCCTCCTTGACGGTCGACTCGAGATGGTCGCGCGTGCGCAGCAACGTGGCCGCCGCATGGATGCTCGTGACCGGCGTCCGAAGCTCGTGCGAGAGCATGCTCAGGAAGGCTTCGCGGAAGTCATGGGCACGACGTGCCTCGGTGACGTCGCGCAGGACCAGGACCGTGGCCGGGTCCGAGTTCGGCGGCACGTAGCGGGTCACTCGGAGCCGTCGGGCAGGCCTGCTATCGGGCTGCAGCTCGATGGTGACCTCGCGCTCACCCGCGTCCATCTGCTCATCGATCTCGGAGCCCAGCAGTTCGCGCACGTCGGTGATCGGCTGGTCGAGCAGGCGAAGCGCTTCGGTGTTGAGCGAACTCACCCGGCCCGACGCATCCGCCGTCACGATCCCGGCATCGATGGCACCGAGGACTCCGGCGATCTCGTATCCCATCACGTGGACGTCACGACGGATCCGCCAAAGCGCTTCTGGGGCCACAGCCAAGCCGGCCCAAGCACCGCGGAGAGCCCAGGCCGGCGAGGCGATCTTCGATACATGGCATGACAATCCGCAGTATCAGTCCCGACGGGCTCCAAATGCGTTAGTGGTCCGCAGCAGTTTCAGGTCCTCGCGTTACAAGCCCATTGCAGCCTCGCTGTGACATGGCTGGCATGGTGCTGTAACCCCGCGGACCTGCCCTGTGGTCGCGTCTGCATCGCGGCGAGCATCACGCTGAGGAAGATCTGCAACCGTAAGGAGTGAAGCTTGATCATGCCCACTTGGACCGAGAAGGACGAACGACAGTACGAGCACGTGAAGGACAGTGCCCTCGACCGGGGCCGCGCTCAAGAGCGGGCCGAGGAGATCGCTGCCCGGACGGTCAACAAGCAACGCCGCGAGGAGGGTCGGACGCCGGAAAGCCGGACCTCCGGCACCGGCAACCCCTACAGCGCCCTCGAAGACCGGACCCGGGACGAGTTGTACAACCGCGCGCAGGAGCTCGACATCGAGGGGCGCGGCGATATGACCAAGGCCGAGCTCGTCGAGGCTATCCGCGCAGCCAACGGGTAGCCCAGCGGACCCGTCGCTCCGCCGTAATGCCGTTGTGATGCGGGTATCACATGGAGGTGGTGCGCCTGACATGGCCGGGCCGCTAGGTTCGTGGGAGCTTACGAAAGCACATCCAGAGACGGAGGAGTGAAAGATGTTGAACCTTGCCATCGTATTCCTGGTCATCGCTCTGATCGCGGCCGCTGCGGGCCTGACCGGCATCGCCGGCGACCTCGCGACGATCGCCTGGCTGCTGTTCATCGTCTTCGTGGTCCTCTTCATCATCAGCGCCGGCGCCAACTTCTTGAGCAGTCGGCGCAACACGACCGCGTAGACGAGAGTCGACCGACCGTATCGCCCCGATGGGAGCCAGCGCATGAAGGATGCCCAGCAGGTCTTCGGGCGCAGCGCCGGTCCGCAACCGGTCCACGGATCGTGAGGTCCGAGTCCGGGCCGACTGACAGCGCGCCCGCTCTGCTGCCCGACCCATGACTGTGATCACGAACATCCGTTCGCAAATCGGCGACGCCCTGGCGGGCGGTCCCCTCGGTCGCATCAAGCGCGTGGCCGTCGGGCTCGTCCGCGAGACCCTTGATGACGACGTGCTCGGCCTGTCGGCCGAGCTCTCGTACCGGTGGCTGCTGGCGCTCTTCCCGCTGGCCATCATGATCGCCGCCCTGTCTGGCTTCATCGCCGGCAGCCTGGGCATCGCGGACCCGACCGGCGACATCATCGATGCGGCGGGCTCCTCGCTGCCTCCCGAGGCGGCCGCGACCATCCGTCCCCAGCTGGAGCGGATCCTCGCGAACCAGGATGGCGCTCTTCTGTCGCTGGGCCTCGTCCTCACCATCTACGCCGCATCGTCGGGTATGAAGGCACTCATCAAGGGGCTCAACCGGGCCTACGACGTGCAGGAGACGCGTCCCTTCTGGCGCCAGATCCTCATCGCCCTGGCTCTCACCATCCTGCTGGGCACGGCAGCGGTGGTCTCGTTCGTGGTGATGGTCACCGGTCAGGTCGCGGCCAAGGATGTCGCGGCGTCGATCGGGCTCGGGGAGGCCGCTTCCTGGCTGCTCGAGATCGCGCCGTTCCCGTTGGCCATCCTCGCCCTGGGGGTCGCCTCCACCTTCCTCTACTGGGCAGCCCCCGCGCACCACCTCGCCTGGCGATGGGTGCTGCCCGGCGTCGTCCTCTTCGTACCCGGCTGGATCGCCGCGACCGTGGGGTTCTCGTTCTACGTGGCCAACTTCGGCTCGTACGGCGACACGTATGGGGCTCTGGGCGGCGTCATCATCCTGCTCGTCTGGTTCTACCTGACGGCCCTCATCTTGCTCGTGGGCGGCGAACTCAACGCGGTCCTCGAGCGGGAGTTCGGTTCGGATCTGGACGCGGCGCCCGACCCGCTGGAGCTTGGTGAGCCACTCGCCCAGCCGACTGGTTCCGCCTCGGCCGACGACCCCGAGCAGGCGGTCGTGATCGACTCGCCACGTGGCTGACGCCGTCCGACACACACGGCAACGGACTCCGTGTCGGGCCGCTCGTGCGCTCGATGGAGCAGACGGGTATCTCGTCGACCCGGCGTCATCGCGCCGAGCGTGATCCCGACACGGCGGTTGGCGCGGCGTCTGTGGCGTGCGTCCCTTGGAACGCGGCTGCAATGTCGCGCACGATGCGGCTGATGCCCGCGAAACTGGGCAGGGCGTAGCGTGGTGGTATGGATGAGCCGGCTGGGCTTCGTCCGCCAGATCGTATGCACCAGGAGGACCGCCACATGGGCGACGTTGCCCGAGTCACCGAGATCACGGCCCGCTCCTCGAAGGGCTGGGAAGACGCTGTCCGGGTCGGACTGTCCCGCGCCAACGACACGCTGCGCGGCGTCAAGAGCGCTTGGATCAAGGAGCAGAAGGTCGAGTTCCAGGACGGCGAGATCAGCGCCTATCAGGTAGATATGCTTGTGACGTTCGTGCTCGACGACGACGATCACGTCCGCTAGGCCCCAGCAACAAGGAGGCAACCCGATGGTCGTGCACGTAGGGGCGCGAAGCCCGGATATCGAGGGCACGCTGCAGCAAGCGCCCCGTCAGGCAGCAGAGGCTGTCGAGGAAGGCCTGGAGCGGGCCGGAGAGGCGTTCGCTAGCGTCGTCAGCAAGATCCAGGACCGTGTCGACGGCGAGGAGTTCGAACGTGAGCTGCGGCACGCGGGCACTCGCCTGCGGGCCGAAGCAGCGCAAGCCGCCGACGAGCTCGAAGCTCCATCACGCAACCAGGCCGCTGTCATCGCCATCGTGGTAGTGCTCTCTCTGGTTACGATCATGGCGACGATCGGGCTACGGCGGCGCGCCGCCGCCAAGCGCGCCGCTGCGCGTGCCAAGCGCTCCAGGGCTGCGGCCAAGCGCCGCACCTCAAAGACCACGTCGGAAAAGGCCGCCTAGCGGCTCGTCCCCTGGTCAAGCGGTGGGTGACACGCCCGGCGCATCCCGATGGGCGGGGGCGCCGGGCTTCATGCGCTCATGGTGGACACCGAAGAGGGGAGCGTAAGGTCAGCTGATCTTCTGGCCTGTCTCGATCTCCACAGCGCTGAACTCGACGTCGACCGCCTCCCCGAAGCGGGCGCCGTTGGTCTTGTCCGTGGCGCATGAAGTCGGCCGCTTCGATGTGGACCTCGAGCGAGTAGCCTCAACGGTCATCCTCACGGCCCGGCCGAAGCTATCACCCTGCTCCCGAGCCGATTTTCGGTCGATGAGGGCTTCAGCCGCGATCGACACGCTGATGGTCTCGATCGATACGCTCGAGCACCACACCCGCGACGAGTGCGGCTGGGGCCAGCGCTGCCAGCGTCAGCAACCGATTCGCGCCACTCAGCAGCAATCCGGTTGCCACGCCGAGAGAGAACGCCCCCACCACGCCGAGCGTCGTGTCCGAGCTTCTGCGCAGCGAGGCGTTGGCCTTGCGCACGCCGGCTTCTGTGCTGCCGGCCACACTCGTGAGTCGTTCTTCGGCCTCAGTCGACGCTTCGCCGAGCGTGCCGACGAGGCTTCTGACCATGTCATCGGCCGAGCGTTCGGTCGTTGCGCTGCTAGTCGACACCATGGATCTCCTTCATGTCCGCTACGGATAGCACCACGACTATCGTGCATCGGCCCTACAAGGAAGACTGCAACGGCGTGCCCGTGCCTTGCAGGTGCGTATCGAACCTCGAGACCGCCGCCGGGCAGACGCCGTGACGGCGATGGATACTAACCATTCCAGTACGTATGGCGAGGGGTGCAACCAGAGGCATGTCTGCAGGATCGCCAAGCCTGACCGCCCATCTGCCTCGTGACGACGAAGGTCGCCTGGCTGCTGCCCTGCAGGCCGCAGGAGTGGGCACCTGGCGCATCGACACAGCCGCCGACCAGCTGGAGCTTTCGACGCAGATGCGACGCCTGTTGGGCGTCGACCCGCCCACGAGTCCGGTCGATCCGGAGGCTCTCGAGGGCACGCTCGGTGACGAAGAGCAAGGGCGGATCGAGACAGAGTTCGCGGCGGCACTGTCCGGAGACAGTGCCATCAACGGTGCCATCAACCTCGACGTCGAGGTCAACCATGCCGACGGCCGCCGGCGCTGGCTCCAGATCGCTGGGTCGCTCGAACGTGTGCCTTCCGGAACGGGGACCTGTCGTGGCTCCGGGATCGCGCTGGACATCACCGAGCGCAAGCGCGCCGAACAGCGGCTCGCGGTTCGTGACACCGTCTCGCGCACCATCGCGGGTGCTGACACGCTCGATGAGGCGGCCCCCCAGGTGCTCGCTGCGATCGCCGCCGGCATCGACATGGACATCTGCGCCCTGTGGCTTCCGACCGCGCCCGGCGAGCGGCTCGAATGCGCCTACCGCCATGTCGCGGATCCGGATGACGCGGCGTTCGGGTCGTTCCTTCGACAGACCGACGACGCTCGGTATCGGCCGGAGGAGGGGCTGCCAGGCCGGGTCTGGCGCACGCACGCGCCAGTCTGGGTCGAGTCGGTCGAGGACGGCGTGGATTTCGAGCGACTCGCCAGTGCCTGGGCCGATGGGCTCACCAGCGGCCTGGCCGTCCCCTTGCTCGCCGGCTCGGTCATGGTCGGCGTCATCGAGGTCTTCGCCCGGCGTCCCCCGCCTCCG
The DNA here is from genome assembly GCA_963731995.1 of uncultured Chloroflexia bacterium. Classification (GTDB taxonomy): domain Bacteria; phylum Chloroflexota; class Limnocylindria; order Limnocylindrales; family CSP1-4; genus JAFMJV01. The sequence continues at coordinate 140,303 of CAVSXV010000009.1, read as the reverse complement.
GATGACGAGCTGGCCGAGACCCTCGCCGGCCTTGGCCAGAAGCTGGCCCAGTTCATCCTGCGGATGCGAGCAGAGAGCCGCCTGCGCGAGGGCGATGCTCGTCAGCGCCTGCGCGTCGCCATCCTGGAGGCTCATCGTGACGCTGCGGACCCCGAGTCGGCCATTCGCGTCACCGCTGAAGCGCTGGGGCGCCATCTCGCCGCCTCGCGAGCCGGCTTCGTCGAGCTCGTCGGCGAGGAGGTCGTCTTCCTGTCGGGCTGGGCGGCCGACCCTGCCGAAGCGCTCGCCGGCAGCTTGTCGACCAGCACCATCACCGCCGCTTTCCTCAGCGAGCTGCTCGATGGACGCGTCCTGAACATCGCCGATGCGCAAGCGGACCCACGCAACACCGGCTCGCGGTTGGACGATCTCGGTGTTCGTTCCCTCATCGCCGTCCCGGTCATGCGCACCGGTCGCTGGATCTCGAGCCTGTACGTTCACGATGTCGCAGCTCGGCAGTGGACGCGAGCGGAGGTCCGACTGGTCGAGGAGGTGGCCGACTACACCTGGGACACCGTCGAGCGATTGCGAGCCGAGAAGGAGCGGCACGAGAGCGAGGCCATGGCCCACGCTATCGCTGACAACTCGTCGCAGGCCATGGTGCTGATGGACCGGCGCGGGTATGTGCGCTACGCCAATGCGGCCTGCCTGGAGATGACCGGTTTCGAAGGCGAGGACATCATGGAGCGCCCGCTCCACGATCTCATCCATCACCACGACCCGGAGGGACGCCCGTACCCCAGGTCGCAATGCCCCATCGAGCAGGCGCTCACACAGCGCTCGGGCATCCGCGACCACGAGACGATCTTCTTTCGCAAGGACGGCAGTGCCTTTCCGGCGCTCTGTACGGTCAGTCCCGCGGTGCGTGCCGGACGTGCCGGGTCGACCATCGTCGAGATCCGCGACGTGTCCGCGAGTCGTGCCGCCGCACTGGCCCTGGCCGCGAGCGAGAAGCAGTTCCGAGGCACCTTCGAGAACGCAGCCGTCGGTGTCGCGCACGTAGCGATCGATGGGCGCTGGCTGCGAGTGAACCGCAGGCTCTGCGAGATCGTCGGCCATGACGAGTCGGAGCTGCTGGCTCGGACGTTCGCGGACATCACCCACCCGGACGACCTCGAGATCGATCTCCAGCAAGTCCAGCGCATGCTCGCCGGCGAGATCGGGACGTACACGCTCGACAAGCGCTACCTGCACAAGGATGGCGCCCACGTGTGGGTCGAGCTCACTGTCTCGCTTGCGCGTGATGACGATGGCCAACCGGAGTACTTCATCGCCATCGTCAGTGATGCCTCCGAGCGCAAGCGCGCAGAGTCGCGGCTGCGAACCGCACTGGCCGTGAAGGAGGAGTTCCTGGGGCTCGTGTCACACGAGCTGCGGACGCCGATGACGGTCATCCAGGGCATGAGTGAGATCCTGGCCGGCGGCGCGCTCGAGGGCGATCGTGCGCGGTCGATCGCGGCCGACATCGCGGACGCGGCACATGAGCTCGACGAACTGGTCGAGTCCATGCTCTTGCTGGCACGCCTGGACCGCGACGAAGAGGCTGTGTATGAGCCGATCACGCTTGGACGGGTCGCTGCTGAGTCCATCGAACGACAGCGACGTCGTGACCCCAGTCGGCGGTATCGGTTGACCGAGGTCGGCGGCGCGATCGTGGAGGCCAACCCCGGCCTCATCGACCGGGTCATCACGAACCTCCTCGTCAACGCCGCGAAGTACTCCCTCCCCGGCGCGGACATCGAGGTCGTGATCGAGGCAGACCAGAGCGAAGCCCGTCTGCGCGTCCTCGACGCCGGACCCGGGCTGAGCGACGACGAGCTGGAGCGGGTCTTCGAGCCCTTCTATCGAGCACCAGCGAGGACGGCCGCCCCCGGCGCCGGCCTCGGGCTCTCGGTGGCCAGCCGCATCATGGAATCGTTGGGGGGACGGATGTGGGCCAAGCGCACCGAAGACGGTAGCGACTTCGGTTTTGGGCTCGCTCGGCTCGTGCCAGACGAGGACTGAGGCCAGAGCCCGCTTACGAACGGCCCGCAGGGTCGCCGTCTGCGACCCCGGTCTCGCCGCTGTGATCAGCTCGCCCGAGATCGATGAGCGCCAGGCCGGTCCGGGGGTCGTAGCTGCGGCGCAGGTGTGCTGGGGTCTCGTGGACGACGACCTCGAGCGTGGGGTACACCGAGGCCCTGATGAGGTGACCCCCGATGGTCGAGCCGTCGGAGCGGGCCACGACGATGTGGCCGTGGACCGTGCGCGTCTTGCTGTCATCGCCGTCGCCGCTGCGGGTGATGTCACCGACCAGCGAGACGACCTCTGCCTGTTCGGTCACCGGGATGCCGCGGTAGTCGCCGAGCTCCGGATCGAAGAAACCCAGGGTAGCGGTAGAGATGGCGCCGATGGCGGTGAACGAAGCAGCATCGGCGCCGGCCTCCTGCGCAAATTCCTCCAACGACGCGGCGATCTCCTCACCAGCATCCAACACCACAGCGAACACTCGTCGTCCGTCGTCTGTCTGGGTCAGCATTCGTACTTGCATCGTCGTCCCGCCCGCTGCTGCTACTTCGGTTCCCAGCCAGTACAACACCGTGAGCCTTGCTGGCGGCACAGGGATCGGGCCGTGGGTATTGCGTTCTCGTTGCGTTCCAGCTGCACGGAATCTGCAAGCCCCGGTGGATTGACGGGAAGGACACTGCCACGCACGCCTTGGCACGCTTGTGGTCGCAAGGAGGACACGAACATGCGCCAGCCGTCGACGAACCGCCAAATCGATCATCCACCCGGTATCGGTGCGCCCTCGGGATCCGAGCCGGATCTGGGGCGCTCCATCGACGACCCCTCGCCCGGAGAACCCGATCCCGGCCGACGAGGGCCGCTCGCGCCGGAGGTGGACGGGCCGGCTCGACCGCTCTACGAACCGCTTGAGGAGCCAGCGTCCAAGCCGGCACCGGCCATCGACCCACCAGCTCGACCGCTCTACGAACCGCTTGAGGAGCCAGCGTCCAAGCCGGCACCGGCCATCGACCCACCAGCTCCGGATCGGCTCTCGAGATGACGACGCGGCCGGACCAGCGGAGGACTGGGCGCCGCGGCTGCGACTAGGTTCGAAACAGCCCTGTAATGCGCAGGCGCACGCTCACCGTCGCGTCCGCAACCGTGACCGGTCGACCATGGGCAAGTGCACATCAACGCCTAGATCCGAACGGAGGCCACCCTTGAAGACCATCGACCATCTCACCAGCTGGCTGCGTCCTGCGCGAACGGCACACGCTCACTGTGACCTGATGTGCGGCGTCTACGACCCGGCACAGGCGCGCATCGAAGCCGAGTCGGTGCTGAAGGCCTGCCTCAAGTACCAGGACTCCGATGACGAGACGTTCCGGCAGCGCTGTGTTTCGATCAAGGAAGAGCGTGCCGAACTCGTCAAGCATCACCTGTCGGTGCTCTGGACCGACTACTTCAAGCCGCAGCACCTCGAGTCCTTCCCGCAGCTGCATGACCACTTCTGGCAGGCCATCAAGGCGGCCGGCGAGGCCAAGAAGTCGACCGATCCCGAGACGGCGCGCAAGCTGATCGACTCGGTGGACGAGATCGCCTCGATCTTCTGGGCTACCGATGGTGCCCGGGCTGCCGGTCTCTATCCCCCGTCCGCCAGCTAGCGCTGATGGATCGACACGCCAACCAGCCTGACGTCCTTCTCGTCCAAACGGGCTGGCACATCTTCAGTCGCGACGGCGAGCCACTCGGAGAGGTCCTGCAGGTCGACGGATACTTCGTCGACGTGGGTCACTCCGGATCCCGCATCAAGGTGCCGACCGACCTGATCATGGAGCAGGAGGAGGGCGAGAAGCGGGCCCGGCTGTCCGTCGATGCGGATGCGATCGAGGAGGTCAGCATCCGGGTTGCGCAGGTCTGACTCGCAGCCTCCCCCTGGTCGGCGGATCGATCCGTCGGCCAGGGTTTCACCCGATGCGTCTCGAGCAGGAGTCCTACGCATGAGCAACACGAACACGACTGCCTTGTACCGAACCGGCCAGAGCCTGTGGCTGGACCACATGACCCGGGATCTGCTCAGCGGCGGGACACTCGAGCGCTACATCGACGAGCTGTCGGTGACCGGCCTGACCTCCAATCCCACCATCTACGAGAAGGCCATCCGAGGCAGCGACGCATACGACGACCAGATCCGCCGCGCCTTCGACGAGGGCCACTCGGCTGAGGACGTCTTCTTCGGTCTGGCCCTCGACGATCTGCGACGGGCGGCTGACGCGTTCCGGGTCGTCCACGAGCGCACGTCCGGGGTCGATGGCTGGGTCTCCCTCGAGGTCTCGCCGCTGCTGGTGCGCGATCGCGAGGGCACCGTCGAGCAGGCCCTCCGGCTCCACGAAGAGGCTGACCGACCGAACCTGTACATCAAGATCCCCGGCACACCCGAAGGCCTTCCGGCCATCGAGGAGGCCATCTTCTCCGGCGTCCATGTGAACGTCACGCTGCTCTTCACTGCCGAGCACTACGTCGCCGCGGCCGACGCCTACATGCGCGGGCTCGAGCGGCGCGCGGAGGCGGGGCTCGACGTGGCCGTGTCGTCGGTCGCTTCGGTGTTCATGAGCCGCTGGGACGTCGCCGTCGCCGATCGGGTTCCGGAGGAGCTCAAGAACCGGCTGGGCCTGGCCATCGGCCGCGACGCCTACCGCGCGTACCGTGAGACCCTCGCGGAGGATCGTTGGCAGCAGTTGGCGAACCTCGGCGCCCGTCCGCAGCGCCTGCTCTTCGCGAGTACCGGCACCAAGGACCCCGCCGCCTCCGACGTCCTCTACATCACCGGCTTCGCCGCACCCAACACCGTCAACACCATGCCCGAGGACACGCTACACGCCTTCGCTGACCACGGCGTGGTACTCGGGACCCTGCCCAGCGACGGCGGGGACTCCGCGGAAGAACTGGCCGAGTTCGAGGCCGCCGGGGTCGATACCGAGGCACTCGGTCAGCAGCTCCAGGATGATGGCGCGGAGGCTTTCACCACGTCCTGGAACGAGCTCATGGAACGACTCGCGAGCAAGGCCCACGAGCTCGCTGCCACACGTTGACGGCGTCCCGAGCGACGATGTCCGTCAGGAGGTTCCAAGCGCGGTCAGGAGGTCCCAAGCTCATGGTTCGAATCAGTCCCCGACCGAGTCCGGTCGAGCAGGTGTCTCGCGCTGTCGATGACACCACTGAGCGGGCAAGAGGCAGACTCGAGGCGTTTGCCGAGCGTCCCGGCCGGGAGCTCGCGTCGACCGTCGACGCGAGTGCCGTGGCCTCCGGGCTACGCCGCGTCCTCGCCGGCGCCGAGGCCGAGCGTTGTGATCAAGTCGAGACGGCACGCGACAAGGAGAGGCTCAAGGCCGCGCTCATCGCCGCTGTCGTCCTCTTCGCCCTCAGCTCGGTCGTCTTCGTGGTTGCGCGTGAGATCGCCACCCGTCGGTCACGCGTCGCCAGGACGACCCTGCGGCCCCCGTTGACGCCGCCGGGCATGGTCGTGGTCGATGAGCGATCCGACGAGACAGCAGAGACCTGACCGAGCCACGTCCTGCGAGAGCCGGTCGGGCCGCGACGAGGCGCGCCACCTCGGCGCAGTGAGATGACGCTGCTGTTGTGATACCCCTGCAAGACAACGGCCTCGCGCGCTGTGCTGGTCGCAACAGGACCCGATCTATGCTCCGATCGTCCGGTTCCAAGGGCGAGCCGGCATGACAAGGGCATCGAAGAGGAGAATCCCATGAGCGACCGAGTCGACGAGATCATCGGCAAGGCCAAGCAGAGCATCGGCAACCTGACCGGTAACGAGGACATGAAGCGCGACGGCGACGCCCAGGCGACTGAGGCGAAAGCGAAGCGGGAGACCGAAGGTGCCGTGGACCAGGGTGCCGGCAAGGTCCAGGAGACTTGGGGCGACATCACCGACGACAAGGAGACCGAGGCCGAGGGCAAGGCCAAGCAGGTAGAGGGCGACATCGAGCGCGCCGGCTAGAGCCTGCGGCGGCCGTGCCCGCACACCCCTGTTCGACCACCCAGGAAGCCGGCTGAGGGATCCACCTCAGCCGGCTACTTGCGTGACGCGCGCTTGCCGATCTCCGCGCGGACCACCGGCGCCACCTCCGTGCCCAACAGCTCGATGGCGCGCATGACCTTGGCGTGCTCGAGCGAGCCCACGATGAACTGCATCAGGAAGCGGTCGTGCCCGAAGATCTCGTGCTGGTACAGGATCTTCTCGATGACCTGGGCCGGGCTGCCGGTGAACGTGTGACCGTGGAGTTCGTGGCCGGCCTCGTACGCCTCTCGGCTGACCGGCGCGACTCCCCGCTCCTTGCCGATGCGGTTCATCAGCAGCTGTGCCGCTGGCCAGGCGGCGTCCGAGGCAGCTTGCGAGTCGTCGGCGAGGAACCCGTGGGAGTTGATGCTGAACGGTAGTCGGACATGGCCGGCCTCCGCCGCCGCGCGACGATGCAGCTCGGCGAAGGGCGCGAAGCGTGCGGGCTGGCCGCCGATGATGGCGAGGGCCAGCGGGAGCCCGAGGACTCCCGCACGGATGGCCGACTGCGGGGTGCCCCCGATGGCGACCCACACCGGGAGGGGATCCTGGATCGGGCGTGGGTACACACCGCGGTCGTCGATGGGCGGGCGATGCTGCCCGGACCAGGTGACGCGCTCCGATGCGCGGATGGCCAGCAGCATCTCCAGCTTCTCGGCAAAGAGACTGTCGTAGTCACGCAGGTCGTAGCCGAAGAGCGGGAACGATTCGGTGAACGACCCGCGCCCCGCCATGATCTCGGCGCGTCCGTCGGACAGGAGATCGAGCGTCGCGAACTGCTGGAAGACACGCACCGGATCGTCCGACGAGAGGACGTTGACGGAGCTCGACAGGCGGATATGCCTGGTCCGCTCGGCGATCGCCGCGAGCACCACGGCCGGCACGGAGATGGGGAAGTCGGCGCGGTGATGCTCGCCGACCGCGAAGACATCGAGCCCGACCTCATCGGCCAGGCGCGCTTCGTCCACCACGTCCCGGAGGCGTTGCTGGGGCGTGATGCTGCCGCCCAGCTCGGGGGTGATATCGCCGAAGGTGTACAGACCAAGCTCGAAGGGGGGCATGGCGCCCATGGTAGAGCCAGGTCGTACACTGCTGGACCGTCGCAGTCAGGCCTCAGGTCGTCTGACCATGTCCCGGGGCTGGTTGCGTTCGCTGAGGTAAAGCTGCCCGGAGGCTGAGATGACGACACAGGGCCGAGACGGCCGTGCTCCGGTCATCCGGATCTTCGATGGTGTCGGGGTCGAGGGCGTGGATGGACCGGTGGACATCGGGGGCCGGCGACAACGACGCCTGCTGGCGCTCCTGGCGCTGCGCTCGGGCTCGGTCGTGGACGTCGATTGGCTCGCGGAGTATCTCTGGAGCGACGACGATCGCCCCGTCGCTGCTACGCCGACCCTGCGCACCGCGGTGTATCGGCTGCGATCAGCGCTGCCCGAGGTCGCTCGCGAGTGGATCGAGACCGAACCCGATGGCTACCGTCTCGCGGCTCCGGACGACGCAGTGGAGCATCGGCGGTTCGCGCTGCTGCGAGCCCAGGCGCTCGCCGCGCGGCAGCAGGGAGACCATCCGGCTGCCCTCGCGTCGCTCGACGCGGCCCTGGGCCTGTGGCGCGGTGACCCGTTCCGCGAGCTCGAGGACCTCGAGTGGGCGTACGCCGAGATCGAGCGTCTGCGGATGGACCGCCTCGAGATGATGGAGGAGCGCTGGGAGGCGTCGCTGGCGTTGGGCCGACACACCCAGATCGTGGGGGAGCTCGGGGCCTTCACGACCGAGCACGCCGATCGCGACCGTTCGATCCGTCAGTACGCGCTGGCGCTCCACCGCAGCGGCCGGACCGCTGAGGCCCTCAAGGTCATCACGAGCCACAAGAAGCTCCTCGTCGAGGAGTACGGCCTGGACCCGTCACCGGCGATCGATGAGCTCGAGCGAGCGCTGTTGGCCGGCGACCCGGCCCTCTCGATCGGGGCTCCGGAACGGCTCTTGCGCGGGTACCGCCTGCTCGAGGAGATCGGCGTCGGCGCCTTCTCGGTCGTGTGGCGAGCCAGTCAGCCGTCGGTGGGACGCGAGGTCGCCATCAAGCAGATCCGTGCGGAGCTGGCCAACCAGCCGGCGTTCATCCGCCACTTCGAGGCGGAGGCCCACCTGGTCGCACGCATCGAGCACCCGTACGTGGTCCCGCTCATCGATTTCTGGCGCGACCCCGACTCGGCCTACCTGGTCATGCGCCTGTTGCGTGGGGGAACGCTCGAGCAGCGGCTCGTCGACGGCCCACTGGGCCTCGAGGCGACGTTGCGGCTGGCTCGGCAGGTCGGCGACGCCCTTACGGCCGCCCACGGACTCGGCGTCGTCCACCGGGACGTCAAGCCGGCCAACATCCTGTTCGACGAGGCGGGCAATGCGTTCCTCGGCGACTTCGGCATCGCACTCGAGGCTTCCGCCTCGGACGAGGTGGCGGTCGCCCGGCTCGCAGCATCTCCCGCCTATGCATCCCCAGAGCAGCTGCGCGGCGAGCCACTCGGTCCGGCGTCTGACATCTATAGCCTGGGCTCGGTGCTCTTCGAGAGCCTGAGCGGGTCGCTGCCGCGCTCCGCGACCTCGCCCCTCCCGCCCTTGTCTGAGGTCCGCGCCGACCAGCCGGCTGCGATCTCCGCTGCCCTGAGCCAGGCGACCGCGCCCGTGCCTAGCGATCGGTTCGAGAGCGTCAGCGAATTCGTTGCGGCGCTCGAAGCCGCCACCGGGGCTGGCCGGAGCGTACCTGTGCCCGACCTCTTCGCGACGGACACTTCGGCCCTCACGGTCGCCAATCCATACCTTGGGCTGCGCTCCTTCGACGACGCTGACGCAGGTCGGTTCTTCGGCCGTGAGCGCCTGGTTCGCGAGCTGCTGGATCACCTCGCGGGCACCGGAGCCGAGGCGCGTTGCCTGGTGGTCGTGGGTCCGTCGGGATCAGGCAAGTCGTCGGTCGTCCGCGCCGGGCTGATCCCGGCGCTGCGCGCGGGTGCCATCCCCGGCTCAGGGGACTGGTTCGTCACCTCGATGGTGCCTGGTCTCGATCCATATGCGTCGCTCGAGGCGGCTCTCCTGAGCGTCGCCGCGTCGCCGCTGCCATCCCTCGTCGAGTCGATGCGCAACGGCCAAGGCGGTCTCCTGCGCAGCATCCGCAGCACCCTCCCGTCCGAGGGCGATCGACTTGTCCTCGTCATCGACCAGCTGGAAGAGCTGTTCGTCGGCACCTCGAGCGACGCGGCCGCCGACTTCCTCGCGGCACTGGCCGCAGCGGTCACCGATCCCTCGTCACCACTGCGATTGGTGGCCACGCTGCGCGCTGACTTCTATGACCGGCCACTGGAACACCCGACATTCGCGCCGGTCCTTGGTCCTGCCACGGTGACCGTCCGGCCGCTCGACCGCGACGAGCTCGAACGAGCCATCGAAGCACCAGCGCAGCGGGTCGGGGTGCGCTTCGAGGATGGTCTCGCCGCGCGGATCGTCGCGCAGACGCAGGGCCAGCCCTCGCCGCTGCCGCTCCTGCAGTACACACTCTGGGAGCTCTTCGACCGGCGTCACGGCGGCGAGCTCACCCTCGCAGGGCTCGAGCGCATCGGCGGGCTCGCGGGAACGATCGCAGCACGCGCCGAAGCGATCCATGCCAGTGCTGACGCCCAGGAACGGATGGCCATTCGCCACGTGTTCGGCAGGCTCACCGACCCGACCGGCACGACCGCGGACCTGCGCCGGCGTGTGCTGGTGACCGACCTCGGGGACGAGCAGGCCACCACGATGGTCCTCAAGCACTTCGGCGCCGCTCGCTTGATCACCTTCGATCACGACGTCACGACCCGCGAGCCGACGGTCGAAGTCGCGCACGAGGCCCTCCTGCGCGAGTGGCCACGCCTCGCGGCCTGGCTCGACGAGGACCGAGAGCTCCTTCGCCGGACCGACGAACTGACCGGCGCAGCCAACCGCTGGTCCGACGGTGGTCGATCGGATGAGGACTTGCTGCGCGGGGCACGGCTCGAAGGCGCCAGCGACCTCGTGGCCGCAGCACAGCTGCGCGTTCGACCGCTCGACATCGAGTTCGTCGAGGCCTCACGGGGTGCCGCGCTCGCGGAGGAGAGGGTCGAGGCTCGACGCAAACGACGCGGGCGTCTGCTGCTGACCGGGATCGGGCTGGCCCTGGTGGTCGCGATCGCCACCGGAAGCTTGGCAGTGCTGCTGCAGCGCCAAGCTGATGACGAGGCCCTCGCCGCATCCGTCGCCCAGGCCCGCGCCGACCTCGTCACGCTCATCCGCCGTGCAGGTGAGGAACCCGACCCCACGGTCGGCCTGCTGCTCGCGCTCGAGGCCCAGCGGCGCGCGCCGGGTCCGGAGACGGACGCGGTCCTCCTGGCCGCGCTGGGACGGGCCGGCAACGCGGAGACGATCGCGTCGTTCGCGCCGCTCGTGACCGACCGCTGCGCAGGCGTCTCTCCCGGTTGGGTCTCCCGCGACGGCACGTATCAGACGGCGACGGTCGACGACGTCGCGGTCCGCCGGGACCTGGTCACGGGCGATGTCCGCGAGCTGGGGGCGATGCCGAGCGAGGGCTGCCTCGACTGGTACCTCGACGAGCGCTCCAGCCGAGCCTACGCGGTGGCCGAGGACCGCAGCCGGCTGTGGCTCGGCTCGCCCGAGGCATCCTGGGGTGTCGACCTCAAGCTCGATGGCAGCAGCTGGGTGAACGGTCCAGCCGGACTCGCAGGGTCGCGCTTGCTCCTGCAGGGGCCCGGCTGGGTGCGGCTCATCGATGCCGCGTCGGGCGCGCCTGTCAGTGGCCCCGTCATCGGGCTCGACGACCGTCCTCTGGTACGCCTGAGCTCCAGCGGAGAGGATCTGGCAGTCGCGATCCCCCCGGACGACCGGGGCGGACCGGACGACCGGGGCGGACCCGCGGGCGTCGCGGTGTACGACGCGCTCGACGGGCGAGTGCGCTTCGAGACCTCCGTCGCGGGCGTCCCGTCCGCGCTGCACTTCGACCCACAGACCGATGAGCTACTGGTCGGGACAGCCGAGGGGCGCCTGCTCACGATCGACCTCCAGGAGGGCGAGCTCGTGGCCGATGTGGAGATCAGGGGCCAGGGCGTCAGCGAGCTCGTGGTTCGTGACGATGGCCGTGTGCTCGTCCTGTCGGCCGGCCCGCCGGGAACGATCGAGCTCGTCGACCGGCGCCGCGGGCCGCTGGAGTCCGAGCCCGATGGGCTGGACAATGTCAGTGGCGCGGTCCTCAGGCCAGATGGCACTTTGGTCGCGTGGAGTCCTGACTCACGAGTCGACGTGCTCGATCTCGAGGCCAGGCCGTTGGTCAACGACCGAATCGAGCTCTTGCCGGATGAGCGACGTGGTCCCGACGATTCTCTCGAGATCCATGGCGGTCGAGCTCTGTTGGTCGACCGCCAGGGTGTCGATGACCGGATCATCGACCTTGCGACCGGCGAGCGGACCCCGGCGGACATGCGAACCCCTGACGGTGGTCGGTTCCCCGCGAGCTCAGAGCCGATGTTGGTCGACAGCGGCTATGCCGCGATCTCCGCTGAGATGGACGTTGGCCTGTGGGAGGACGGCGAGCTGGTCGCGGAGCGGAGCGTCTTGCCTTCGGCCGATGACAGCCTGATCGCATTCGTCCATGAGGGGTCACGTGTGGTGGTCGGCAGTGGCCCGCTGGGCGGCTTTCGGACCGGGCAGCTGCTCGACGTGGGCGACGGAGAGATCCGCCAGCTGATGACCGTGGGCGTGACCGACATCGACGTCCTGTTCGGGGCCCCGACCGCCGACGACGGACTGTTGATAGTGGACGCGAGCGGTGTCGGGCGGACCTACGCGGCAGACGCATCGGTGGCCGACCAGTTCACGACCGGAGTGAACCCCAACGACAGCGATTGGCTGATGGTGACGGATGGCCGCGGACGATTGGCCATCGCGCGACCCGGGGCCGTCGGTCTGGGCACGCAGATCGACATCATCGACCGGACCCGGCAGACGGTACGCAGCACGCGCATCTTCGGGGACGTGGTCTCTCTCGGGTTCGCACGTGGGGGTGATGTGCTGGTGGTACAGACCGCCGACGGCGCGGTCCGCTTCCACGATGTCGATGCCGGCGTCACCAGCGGCGTCGTTTGGGCTGGCGTCGGAGCGCTGGAGCACACGCCCTGGTACGACGAAGAAAGCGATTTGGTGTGGATCGCCTCTAGCGACGAGATCGTCGAACTGTCGCTCGATCGGGAGGCGTGGCGAGCACGTGCCTGCCAGAAGACCGGCCGGGACCTGACGCCCGATGAGTGGGAGCGCCTGGTACCGGGCGCCGAGCCCCAGACGCTCGCGTGCAGGGACCTGCCCGCGGCGTCGGGCCCAGCGGCTGAAGCGCTCGTGATGCGCTCGTGATTCTCCGGAGATGCCCGCTTCGCATGCTGACGGCGTCGATGTCGATCCACGACAGTCGACCCCGGTCCCCTGAGGGGACCCAGCAAGGAGATGGCATGCACACGAAGAACCGACTGGCTCCGATGGCGGTGATCCTCGGTGGACTGATGGCAGCGATGTTGCCCACCGTCGCGGTGGCCCAGACCTCAGGCGAGAGTGACCTCGTCTTCTCCAGCAACTTCACCTGTGACCTGGGGCAAGGCTCGGCACGTTCGTTGCCTCCGTGCGTGGTGGACGAGAACGGTGTCGTCACGATGGCGTTCACCAACGTGCAGGATCGTTCAGGCGCGTTCGATGGCGTCCAGCTGCTCGATGCGTCGGGCCAGCTCGACTCGAACGACGGCACCTTCGAAGCGGCCGGCTACTCGATGTTCGCGGGCTCGGTCGAGGGCTGTGGCACCGGCACGGTGTACTTCGACTGGGAGGCGGTCGGCGCCATGAATGCCGAGGGTCTGCCCACCTTCGAGATCAACCGCTACACGTCCGCCCCCGGTGGCACGCTCGCGGTCACGGCCACGCTCGAGGAGCTCGTGACCGAGACCCCCAACGGCGATGGGACCTCATCGATCCCGTACACCTTCGAGTATTCGTGCGACGCGGCATAGCTCGCTAGACGCGCCGCGGCGACGAGATCCGTCCGTGATGGATGGGTCTCGTCGCATCATCATGGTCTGCAAGGTCCCAAAGAGGAGAGTCGAGGATGTACTCGAAGAGCAGCCTGGTCCTGGCTCTGTGCATGGTTGCTGCGATGGCGTCGGCTGTGCCCGTCAGCGCGGCGAGTGACGATGCCGAAGCGGGGGTGGGCGTGGACCTGCAGGCGCGCCTGACCGAGTTCGTGGGGCTCGTGCCCGGCGGTGCCGCAGCCATCACCGTCCACGATGGCATCACGACCACCGCTGTCGCCGGCATCGCCGACGCGGGTGGCACACCCATCACGATCGACACCTCGTTCCTGGCCGGTCCCGTCATCTCTCCGATCGACGCCGCGCTGGTCCTCCAGCTCGTGGACGAAGGGGTCCTCGAGCTCGATGAGCCGGTCGCGACCTACCTGCCCGACGACCCCATCAATGCCGAGGCCACGGTCCGCTCGCTGATGACCCATCTTGACGGGGTGCCGGATGTCTCGGGCACGCTCATCGACCGGTCGCTCGAGGATGCCAGCCACCGCTGGACGGATGATGAGATGGTGGGCCTCATCGACGCGACCACGGCCGGATCGGTGGGGACATTCACGCCTCCGAACTACACCAACACCCTGATCGTACGGCGCCTGATCGCGGCCGCCAGCGGGACCGACTACGCCACCGCGCTCGAGTCTCGCATCGCCACGCCGCTGGGCCTCACATCGACAGCGCCTGCAGATGGCGTGGACGTACCTCCTGGACTGGCCGCTGGCTGGCTGCTGGAACTCGGCCAGACCGGCGACCATGCGGCCAGCGGGTCGGCCATCAGGACGATCGCGCCTGGCGCCACCACCGTCGGTGACGTGGCGGTCTTCCTCTCAGCACTGATGGAGGGTCGGATCCTGTCGAGCGAGGCGATCGCCACGATGTTCGATGAGGACGTCGCCCGGAGCGGGTACGGCTTCGAACGCCACGAGGAGTACCTGGGAGACCTCGGCGAACTTGGTGAACGCTACTTCGTGACCGGCGGTGGCGTGCCTTCCGGCTTTAGTGTGGCCGCGGCTGTCGCCCCCTCCACCGGGGATCTCGTGGTCGTGCTGGCCAACAACATCGACCTCGACTCCATCGACTTCCTCAGGGACACGCTCAGCGGCTGGGCGGCCGAGTCGCCCACGGTGACCACCTACCAGGCGATCGAAAGCGGCGGCACCAGCCACGAGTTCGTCAACATCACCTGCGACTACGGCCAGCGCACCGTGCGTGATCTGCCCGAGTGCCACGCGGACGAGGAGGGTCTCTACCTGACGGTGGTCAGCCCGGGACAACGCACAGGGGCGTTCGATGGCTTCCAGGTCGTGGAAGGCGTGGCAGTGATCGACCCTGTAGATGGCTCGTTCGCGTACAGCGGCCAGATGGCGTTCGCAGGATCCGTCGAGGGCTGCGGCACGGGCACGGTGTTCTTCGACGTCGAGGGGGAGGGGTATACGGACGCCGGCGGCGTCACCACGTTCACCTCGAACAGCTTCACGGTCACGCCCGGCGGGACGCTCGACCTAGCGGGAACGATCGACGAAGCGGGTACCGAGGTCCCGCAGGGTGATGGGACCGTGACCCTCGAGTACCGCGCGTCCTATAGCTGTTAGCTCGGGCCGGCCGCGGTGGGCCTCCTCCTTCCGCACCGCGGCCGGACCGAAGCTCGGTCAGTCTTCCTTCGAGGCGCGCTTGACCACCAGCCCCATGCTTCCATCCTTCTGGTGGGCGTCGATGGTCACGTCGCCGATCAACTGCTCGACCTCTGGGGCGACATACGCCTGGATGCCGGCCTCGTCGAGCACCGTGTCCTCCTCGCCTGGCAATTCCACGAACTTGAAGGCCAGTCGGGCACGATCCGAGTCGTCCGTCCGGGTGGCGTAGAAGCGGACACCGAAGTCGTCCGGGGCGCCCTTGTCTGTCCTCGCCTCGGTCAAGACGGTCGTCGCAGTGGGTGTGATCGTGAGCATGTGTGTACCTCCGTTACTGAACCCCGATGCTGACCCCGGTTGGCCTGCAGGCGCGCCGGCAGGCACCGTCCTCGGCCTTGCAGGCCCGTTACATCTGTGACGGGAGAACCTCTGGCCGCTGGGGGTGAGTGCTTGATGAACTTAGCACCGTATAGTACGCTACGCAGATGACCAAAGAGGCTCCCGCCGACCGTGGCGGCGAGGCTCGCTCCGATTTCGAGGGCCAGCCCAACGTCATCGGCGTCGTCCTCGCCGATCTGCGCAAGGCCAAGGGGCTCTCTCTCCGCGAGGTCCAGGAAGCGACCGGTGGCGCGGTCTCCAATGCCTACCTGAGCCAGCTCGAACGCCAGAAGATCAAGAAACCCTCGCCGGACGTCCTGCGCAACCTCGCTGAGGTCTACGGCGTGCCATACGAGACGTTGATGGAGAAGGCCGGCTACCTGCTACCGGAACTCGACGAGCATGGAGGCCCACGTCGGCGACTGGCCGTATTCGCCATCGATGACCTGACCGCCGAGGAGGAAGAGGAGCTGCTCAAGTACCTCGCCTTCCTGCGCTTCCGTAACAACCCGACCCGCTGAACGAACCCGACACCTGGAGCCTCGATGACCTCATTCCCTGCTGCGACCCCGGCGGCGACCACCATCACAGCACGACCCGAGGGTGCTGCCACGCCCAGACAGGCCCCGGCACTTCCACCCGTCGGTCCGCTGGCACCGAGGCTCCGGATCGTCTCGAGGCCGTCTGCGGTCAGTTCGATCCGCCCGCGGCTTGCTACGGCGGTCGTGTACTGCGAAGCGAACTTCGGCGCCATCGACGGCAAGACCGCCAACGGGCTCGTGCGCCACTCCGAGATGTACGACATCGTGGCCGTCATCGACAGCCACAAGGCTGGTCTCGACAGTGGCCTCGTACTCGACGATGAGCCCAACGCCATCCCCATCTGCTTCGACCTCGAGGCCGCACTCGCCCACGCGGGCCGCGTGCCCGACTACTTCATCTTCGGGATCGCGCCTTCGAGTGGGATGCTGTCGGCCCACGAGCGAGGTCTGGTGCTCCAGGCCATCGGCCTGGGCATGGACATCGTCAGCGGCCTCCACGAGTTCCTCGCCGATGACCCCGAGTTCGCGGCCGCGGGTGCCGCGAACGGCGTGCTCATCCGCGATGTCCGCAAGCCACGAGCGACGAAGGACCTGAGGGTCTTCAGCGGCCGGATCTCGGAGGTCGACTGTCCGCGCATCGCCATCCTCGGGACCGACTGCGCCATCGGCAAGCGAACGACCGCCACGATCCTGACGCAGGCGCTGCTCGATCGGGGTCTAAAGGCGGTGATGGTCGGAACCGGGCAGACCGGCCTGATGCAGGGCGCCCGCTACGGCGTCGCGCTCGACGCGGTCCCCACCCAGTTCTGCGCCGGCGAGCTGGAGGCCACCATCCTGCAGGCCTACCACGCCGAGAAGCCCGACGTCATCATCATCGAAGGGCAGGGGGCGCTCAGCCACCCGGCCTACTCCACCTCCTCGTTCATCCTCCGAGGCGGCTGCCCGCAGGCTGTCATCCTCCAGCACGCTCCGGGTCGGGCCCACCGTTGCGACTTCCCATCGATGGCCATGCCCGAGCCCCGCTCGGAGATCGAGCTCATCGAGACCTTCGCAGACACCCGGGTCATCGGTCTGACCATCAATCACGAGAACATGGACGACCAGCAGGTCGGCACCGCTATCGGGCGGTATGAACGCGAGCTGGGCCTCGTCACCACGGACGCGCTGACGCGCTCGCCGGCGTCGCTCGTGGAGATGGTCTTCAACGCCTTTCCCGAGCTCGTAGAGACGTCCAGGGCCGCGACACGT
This sequence comes from uncultured Chloroflexia bacterium, assembly GCA_963731995.1. GTDB lineage: Bacteria > Chloroflexota > Limnocylindria > Limnocylindrales > CSP1-4 > JAFMJV01. The sequence goes on along the minus strand of CAVSXV010000009.1, from coordinate 123,274 downwards.
TAGCCACACCGCGACTGGAGATCGATCTCGCCAAGATCGAGCACAACGCCGATGTGCTTGTCGGTGCGCTGGCCCAACGGGGTATCTCCGTCACCGGCGTGACCAAGGCCACACTGGGTTCGGCGGAGATCGCCAGGGTCTGGTTGCGAGCGGGTGTGACAGGGCTGGGTGACTCCCGCGTGGAGAACCTGCACGCCTTGCGGGCCGCCTCCATCACGGCGCGACTGACGCTGATCCGCTCACCCATGCTCACGCAGGTCGATGCGGTCGTCCACGAAGCAGACGTGAGCCTCAACACCGAGATCGTCGTCATCCGCCAGCTCTCTGCCGCCGCGGTTCGGGCGGAGCGGCGCCACGGCGTGGTCCTGATGGTGGAGCTGGGGGATCTGCGCGAGGGCATCATGCCCCGCGATCTCGAAGGCGTGGCCCACGAGACGCTGCGGCTCCCGAACCTCTCCCTCGACGGTATCGGCACGAACCTTGCCTGTCACAACGGGGTCTCGCCTGACGCGGTGAACATGGGCGAGCTCTCCCGCTTGGCCGATTCGATCGAGGCCACGTTCGGCCTGATCCTGCCGACCATCTCCGGCGGCAACTCCGGCAATCTCGACTGGGCCTTCAGCGGCGCCGACACCCGTCGAGTCAACGACCTGCGCCTCGGCGAATCGCTATTGCTGGGCCGAGAGCCCCTTCACCGTCACCCTCTCGATGGGCTCCACACCGACGCCATCACGCTGGTGGCGGAGGTCATCGAGTCGGGCTCCAAGCCGTCCCGACCGTGGGGCAACATCGCCCAGAGCGCCTTCGGACAGCCCAGGCGAGATGAGCGGCCGAACGGGATCACCCAGCAGGCGGTCCTCGCGGTCGGAGAGCAGGACACGGACTGCCACGCCCTCGTGGCACCGATCGGATCGGTGATCACTGGGGCCAGCAGCGATCATCTGGTCCTCGATTGTGGGGCTAGCCTGCCGCCGGTCGGGGCCGAAGTCCGGTTCGGGCTGGGCTATGGCGCACTCGTGCGAGCCATGACCTCGCCCTACGTCTCGCAGGTCACGACCGCGAAACGAGACGTCGTCGGCGTCGGCGTCTGATCCACGCCCGTCCACCGCTATGCTTGGAACGTGGTCTTCTACACGGGGTGACATGAATGCGGATGACGGACTTTCGCGCCGGATGGGCTGTCGTGGGCAATGACGGTCGTCGGCTTGGTGCTGTCAAGGACGTGGGGCGCAACTACGTCCTTATCTCTCGGAGTGGCTTCGCTGCGGACCTGTACGTTCCCGCCTCACACATCGCCAACGTGGAGCACGAGACCATCCATCTCAACCTCACCCACGATGAGGCCGAGCAGATGGGATGGGACCAGGCTCCGCGTGATGACGAGCCGGAGACCGACCCCGACAGCGACCTGCACCGGCACATCTGAGTGACACGACCGATGGATCACGACCTGACACCAGGGCATGGGCAGGACCTGCTCGCCGCCTACAAGCACGCTCGTGAAGAGCGCGACCCCGATGCCGCGATGGCGATGCTCAGCGAGCAGATCGAGCTTCGGCCCGACCCCTTCGAGGAGCCGCTCAGGGGACATCTCGAAGTTCGAGCGTACTGGAACGCGCTGGCAGCCGCCCAGTCAGAGGTGGAGTTCGACGCCGAGGGGGTATGGGTCGTGGGCAGGACCGTCCTGTGCGACTGGCACGCCGGCTACGACACCGCCAGCTCGACGGTGCGCGTGCGGGAACGGGGCTTCCTGATGATGGACGTCGATGACGACGGCCTCGTCAGCCGGATCCGCCTCTGGACGATCACTCGCCCCTGATCGACGGCATCGACGACCGCTACTCCCTGGCGTCTGAGCTGCCTACCACTCGATCAGCCCAGCGATGAACATCACGGTCAGCGTTACCACCACGATCACCGCGACCGCGGTGATGCCCCACTTCATGCTCGAGGACATGCCGCTGCCGCCGGCGTAGACGTCCTCGTTGTGGGCGCGAGCCTTGCGATCGTGCTTCTTGCGGGCGTCGTGTGACTTGCTGCTCTCGGTGTGGTGCTTGGGCTGCTTGGACTTGCCGCTCATCGGTGCCTCTCCCCGTGGTCTGGCAGGCGCCCGACCGTCGGCAGATGGTAGCGTGTCCGCCTGCAGGGCATCCACCGCGGTGGGACCGATGGCGAACACGCCGTGGTTCCGCCGGCGACTCCCCGATGGATGCGAGGATCTCCTCTCCGATGGCATCACCACCGACCGGTTCCACGCAGCCTCCCACCGGAACGGCGCCACCGAACTGATCTGCCATCGACGTCAGGTAGACCGGCAGTGGCCGGCCCACGGCTGCGAAGGCGGTGGCGTAGGGCGAGTGCGTATGCACAACGCCGTGCACGTCGGGCCGGTCTCGATAGACGTAGAGATGCGAGGCTGCATCGACCGACGGCTGCAGCGGTCCCTCCAGCACCGTGCCGTCCAGATCGAACGCGACCATGGAGTCGGCGGTCATGGACTCGTATCGCACGCCGCTGGGCTTGATGACGACCGGACGACCGCTCCGCTCTCCGGGTCGCGTGCGCTCAGGTTGCCAGCTGTCCACGGCGCGAGCCCATGGCGCGGCAGCTCCTGGTTGAGCTCGTAAACCTCGCGCCGCAGTGCGTCGAGCATCACGCCTCCTCTGCCGATCGAAGCGCCAGCCGCTCGGAGCGCAATGCCTTGACGCGCTTCATGACGTCGTTGCCGCCTCGGCCGAACTGGTCGTGGAGCGTGGTGTAGTCCGCGAAGAGTCGGTCGTAGATCCGCACGCTCTCCGCGTCTGGGCGATAGGGGTGCTCCCGCAGATGGCCCATGCGCTCGGCTGCAGCCTCGATCGTGGGGTAGCCGCCCAGCTCGAGACCGGCGGCGACGGCAGCGTGCATCGCCGCTCCCAGGGCGGGGGTCTGAGGCGACTCCGCGACCCAGAGCTCACGACCAGTGACGTCGGCGAAGACCTGCATCAGCAGCGGCGACTCGTCGGGCAGGCCGCCACAGGCAATCACCTGTTCGACCGGCACGCCCTGTCGCTCGAAGGCCTCGATGATCGTCCGCGTGCCGAAGGCCGTCGCCTCCATGAGCGCGCGATACATCTCCTCTGGCCTGGTGCGCAGCGTCATGCCCAACATGAGCCCAGTCAGGTCTGCATCGACCAACACGGAGCGATTGCCGTTCCACCAGTCAAGCGCGAGGAGGCCGCTCTCGCCAGGGCCGATGCGAGCCGCTCGTTCCTCGAGCACACGATTGACCGAGATCCCGCGGTCCGCAGCCTCGGCCACGCACTCCGCCGGAGCAGCGGCCTGGGCGAACCAGGCGAAATGGTCGCCGACACACGATTGGCCGGCTTCGAAGCCCCATGTACCTGGAGTGATGCCACCCTGGATCACGCCGCACATGCCTTCGACCTCGTGTCGCTCCTCGCCGATGAGGAGGTGGCAGATGGAGGTGCCCATGATCATGACCATGCGACCGGGCTCAGTGACGCCCGTCGCTGGCACCGAGGTGTGCGCGTCGAGCGTCGAGATGGCGACCGAGGTGTCGGGCAGCAGGCCGAGTGTCGCAGCCCACTCATCGGTGAGCCCGCCAGCCCGCTCGCCGAGGGGTCGAAGGTCCCGCTGCATACGCGAATCGATGATGCCTTCGAGACTCGGGTGCAAGCTGGCCAGGAACTCGTCGGGGAACCCTTCCTCGTGGGTCCCACAGGGCCTTGTAGCCCGCCACGCAGGCGGCGCGTCGTTCCACGCCGGTGAGCTGCCAGACCGTCCAGTCACAGGCTTCGATGTAGCGCTCGGCAGCCGCGTGCACCTCTGGTGCCTCGTTGACTGTCTGGAGCACCTTGGACCAGAACCACTCCGACGAGTAGCGCCCACCGTGCCGCGCCAGCAGGTCCGGGCGTGTGCGTTCGGCTGCCTCGTTGATCTGATCGGCATAGGGCTGGGCGGCGTGATGCTTCCACAGCTTGACCCACGCGTTCGGCTCGTTTCGCCATCGCGGCATCGTGCACAGCGGCGTCCCATCGGCGAGCGTGGGCAACATCGTGCAGGCCGTGAAGTCGATACCAATGCCGATGATGTCGGCCGCGTCGACCCCGGCCTCTGCGACCGCTCGGCGACCGGCATCGCGCAGGACCGCGAGGTAGTCGTTGGGGTCCTGCAGCGCCCAGTCTGGCCCGAGCACGCGACCCGACTGGGGCAGCCGCTCGTCGATGACGCCGCTCGCGTAGGGGTGGACCGCGCTGCTCACCAGGTGCCCGTCAGCGACGTCGAAGAGCACCGCCCTTCCTGACTCACTGCCGAAGTCGACGCCCAGGACGTATCGCGGCTGTGCGCTCATCGGTCGGAGCCTTCAGCGAGGGCCGGCAGCACGGCGTGGGCCAGCAGGTCGATGATGCCCACGTCGCGGTGGGGCGCATACATCAGCATCGCGTGATCGACCCCGACGGCCTCGTATGCCTGCAGCCACTCGACGATCTCGTCCGGTGTCCCGGCCTTCCAGGCGGGAGCGTGTTCGGCGAGCCAGCCGTCGGCATCGGCGCCCGCGCCACCCAGCTCGCGCACGGCTGCAGGCACCACACGGCGGACCTCCGCCTTCGTCTCGCCTACGATGACGCCGAGCAGGACGGAACGTTCGATGGAGTCGGGCTTCCGGCCCACCTCTTCGCAGGAGGCAGCCAGCCGGCCGTAGAGGTCGACGCACTGCTGCGGGGATGGCCAGTCGATGTTGTAGTCGTCGGCGTAGCGCGCTGCGAGCAGCGGGGTCTTGCGCCGTCCCTGCCCCCCGATGATGATGCGCGGTCGCGGCAGGGGCAGCGGTCGCGGCAGGATGTCCTTGGCGCTGTAGTACGTGCCCTCAAACGAGAAGGGCTCGTCACCCCAGTACCCGAGGAGGATCCTGACGTACTCCTCGAGCCGCTCGAAGCGGACGCCCAGCGACTCCATCTCGAGCCCCAGGGCTTCGTGCTCGCCGACGTTCCAGCCAGTGCCGATCGAGATGTCGACGCGATTGCCGCTCATCTCGGCGACGGTGCTGGCCATCTTGGAAAGCACCGCTGGCTGACGGAACGTCAGGGGTGTGATGAGCGTCCCGAGCCTGATCGTCGACGTCTCGCGGGCCAGGCCCGCGAGCGTCGTCCATGCTTCGGTGGCATTGCGATCGAAGAGCCCCGAGGTCGGGGCGAGATGATCCGAGCGGTAGAGCCCGTAGAAGCCGCCGCGCTCGGTCGCCACAGCGGCGGCCAGCATCGCGGCATAGGTCATCCCCTCCTGGGGATCCAGGAACATGCTCAGTCTCATCGTCGCCTCGCCTCGGGTCGCTCCTCGCGTTAGGGCCTAGAAGTCGTAGTCGTCCATGTTCTCGGGCGTGAACACCAGCGGCCGGCCGTACACGACCTCGCCGTCGACGCCGTACGTGAAGTCGCCGGCCTTGCCAGCCGTGAACGACTCACCTTCGACGACTTCGGTCTCACCGCAGACCAGCTGGTGGGCCAGCTGTGCCGCGACGTAGCCGAGTTCCTGCGGATCCCAGAGCGCGAAAGCCTTCTGCGACCCGTCCTCGAGGTAGCTCTTGATGGAGTTGGGCAGAGCGAAGCCGGTCGAGAAGACCTCGCCTGCTCGGCCGGTGGCCTCGATGGCACGCGCGCCTGCAGGAGCGCTCACCGCCGACGACGAGATGATGCCGCGCAGGTTCGGATGAGCCTGCATGAGGTTGACGGCGACGTCATAGCTCTTGGCGTCGTCATCTTCCGCGTACTGCGTATCGACGGCCTCGAAGACGCTGTACTTGGGATCGGTGGCGATGAGGTCGTTCATGTTCTCGATGTGGGCCGTGTGGTTCGGTGCGGTCGGCGAGGCCGCGACATAGGCGATCTCTCCACCCTCGGGAGCGTTCTCGAGGGCCGCATCGAGCATGACCTGGGCAGCCTGCCGGTAGCTCAGCTGGTTGACGAATGCATCGCGTGCCTGCACCGCGGCATCGGCGTCGTAGGTCACGACCTTGATGCCCTGTGCGCGGGCCTCCTCGAGGACCGGGGCGACCGCGTTGACGTCGATCGCCGCGAGCACGATGGCGTCCGGCTTCTGGGCCACGAAGTTCTGCAGGGTCTGGACCTGCAGCTGCGTGTCGGGTTCGGATGCGCCGCCGTAGGTGACCTCGTCACCGAGCTCTGCGGCGGCTTCGGCGACACCGACCTGCGCCAGCTCGAAGTAGGGGAAACCAGTCCACTTGCCAGTGTGGAAGATGCGGAGTCCGGAGCAGCTGTCGGCTGCCTCGTCATCCTGGGCCACCGCCGGCGCCGAGAGTGCCACGGTCGCCATCGCCGCCACCAGTAGCGTGGCCAGGCGGGTCTTGTTGCTGTGGTTGAAGCTTTCTCTCATGACTGGGTATCTCCTCCGATTCCATGCTGTCCTCCAAATGGATGCGTCGAGGGGGGCGACATCACCTCCTTTCGGTATCGGTCGCAGCTAGGTTGCGGCAGGGTCGGCAGCCTCAGCGGTCGACCTGCGCGCGCGGATGTTGGCCATCAGGCTGGAAGTGATGCGGGGCAGCAGGATGCTGCCGATGAGCAGCAGGCCGAAGACGACCGTCTGTGTCGGTCCGGCCACGTTGGCCAAGCCCATGCCGTTGCTGAGCGTGCCGAGGATGAGCATGGCGAGGACGACACCGAGGATCGAGCCCCGGCCGCCGTAGATGTCCACGCCGCCGAGCACGACGGCCGTCACGACGAGGAGCGTGATGCCGTCCGCGTTGTCGCCGCGGGCTGACCCGAACTGGCCGATGAGGATCCATGCAGGCCAATGCCGCCATCGCGGCGGAGAGCATGAAGGCGAGGATCTTCACCCGGGCCACGGGGATGCCGGAGAAGCGCGCCACCGTCTGGCTGTTACCGATGGTGTAGCAATAGGCGCCGAAGTTCGAGCGCGCCATCAGGATCGCGATCACGATAGCCGCGATGATGAAGAGCACGATGGCCGGTGCGAACGGGCTGGTCGTCTTGCCCATCCAGAGGTAGGTGTCGTCGAAGCCGATGTAGCCCTTGTCGCCGCCGATGATGAAGGCCAGGCCACGATAGGCCGCGAGGGTGCCGATGGTGACCGCCAGCGATGGCAGGCCCACTCGCGCGACCAACACGCCGTTGAAGGCGCCGAGCAGGACGCAGAGCGCGATCACGATCGGTAGCGCAGTCCAGAACGGCAGGCCCCACTCGGAACAGGCAGCGAAGATCACCGCGCCGAATGCGACCAGCGCCGCCTGCGAGAGGTCGATCTCACCGAGGACCACGACCACCATCAGGCCCAGCGCCAGCATGCCGGCCACCGTCGTGAAGCGCATCGCCAGCAGGATCTGGTCGACGTTCAGGTAATAGGGCGAGAGCTGCGATGCGATGATGACGGAGCCGACGAGCAGCACCACCAACCCCGCTTCCCAGCGGAGCCCCGCGAGGCGGCCGCCCTTGGGCGCGGCGGTTCGGGGAGATCGCGTCGTCATCGGACGCGATCCCCGTGTGTCTTGAAGACGCGGCGGATGCGCTGCTCGATGACGACGTCGGCGGTGACCGCCGCCACGATGGCGCTTCCTTGCAGGAACATGCGCCAGAACTCCGGCACGCGCATGAGCACGAGCCCGTTGTCGATCATGGCCAGCACCACCGCGCCGAGCGCCGCGCCGATCACGCTCCCGGAGCCACCGAGGACGCTGACACCGCCGATGACGGCTGCCGATAGCGCGGTCAGCTCCCAGCCGCTCGCGAGGGCTACCGAAACCGTTCCGACGCGCGCCGCGAGCAGGAAGCCGGCCAGTCCGGCCAGCAAGCCGGAGATGACGTAAGCCGCGACGACGACACGTTTGACCGGCAGTCCGTAGAAGAAGCTGGCTACCGCGCTCGAACCGACCGCGTAGATCTGTCGCCCGAGCGGTGTTTGCCGCAGGAACACCGCGACCAGGAGCACGACGATGACGGACACGATGGCCAGGGCCGGGATGCCCATCACCCGGATGTCGACCGCCTCGAGCATCCACTCGGGGATGACGTTCGAGGTCACCTGCTGGCCACCGGCATAGATGAAGGTGATGCCTCGGAAGACCGAGAGTGTTCCGAGCGTGGCGATGATGGACGGAAGTCCACCGTATGCCACGAGCGAGCCGTTGATGACGCCGCACACGGCGCCCACGGCCAGCGGCACCAGTAGCAGGAAGGGCCCGGCCTCGGGTACCTGCGACGAGATGTCAGCCCAGAGGTAGCCGGCCAGACCCATGATCGACCCCACCGACAGGTCCAGGTTCCGCGTCAGCAGCACCACGCTGATGGCCGTTGCCACGATCGCCAGGATCGCGGCGTTGAAGGCCACCACCAGCAGGTTGTCGACGGTCAGGAACCGTCGACGTTCAGCAAGCGTGAAGACGATAGCCAGGACGACCATGAAACCGGACACGCCCAGCACCCGTACGCGCAACGCGAGCTCGGCGCGTCGCGTCGGCTGCAGGGCCGGCTCCGTTGGTCGGGGTCGTCGCGGTGCTCACGCCGCCGTCTCCTTGGCGTTGCTAGCCGCCGCGCTCATGACCGACTCCTGCGTCGCCTCGGCGCCGGGCAGCTCAGCCACCAGCCGGCCATCGGCGATGACCAGGATGCGGTCGCTCAGCAGCAGGACCTCGGGCAGGTCGGAGGAGATCATCAGGATGGCCATGCCGTTGGCGGCCAGCTCGCGGATGATGGCGTGGACCTCTGCCTTGGAGCCGACGTCGATGCCGTGCGTCGGTTCATCGAGGATGAGCACCCGGGGCTTGGTGGCCAGCCACTTTGCCAGCACGGTCTTCTGCCGATTACCGCCCGAGAGGGAGGAGGTCGGCGTGTCCACGCTCGGCGCCTTGATGGCCAGCTCTTCGGTGTACCTCGTGCTGATCTCTCGTTCGCGAGCGCGTGAGCGGAGACCCAGGCGCGACAGGCGACGGAGCAGCGGGAGCGCCACATTGTCGGTGATCGAGAAGGAGGTCACGAGGCCCTGCAGGTCACGGTCCTCCGGCACGTACGCGACGCCAAGGCTGACCATCTGCATCGGGTCCCGCACCTCGACGGCCGCTCCGTCGACATGGACGGTGCCCGAGTCGTAGCCGGAGCGATGCCGAACATCGCCTGGGCGATCTCGGAGCGGCCGGAGCCGACGAGCCCGGCCATACCCACGATCTCGCCTTCGTGTACGGAGAAGGAGACCGAGTCGAAGGTGCCCGATGCTGGTCAGGTCGTCGATGCTGAGCCGCTCTTCGCCGGGCGCGGTCGCGCGTGCGCCGGCCTTCCGCAGCTAGCGTTCGCCCGACCATCAGGCGGACGATCTCGGAGCGCTCGGTATCGGCCATGGGCATCGAGGCCACGTCCGCTCCATCGCGCAGGACCGTGACGGTGTCGGCCAGCCCGTCGAGCTCCTCCAGCCGATGAGTGATGAGCAGGATCGACGATCCGTTGTCCCGGAGATCACGGACGACCGCGAAGAGCTGGTCGGCTTCGGCGGGTGTCAGCGCTGCGGTCGGCTCGTCGAGGATGAGCAGGCGCACGTCAGCCGAGAGTGCCCGCGCGATCTCGACGAAGAGCAGCTCTGCGGCCGAGAGCCCGACCGCGAGTGTGTGCGTGTCGATGCCGACACCGATCCGGGCCAGGAGGTCGCTCGCCTGCTGGTACATCGCACGCCGGTCAAGGCGCAGCCCCCGGAGGTTCGTGGGCTGGATGCCCATCAGCAGGTTCTCAGCGACGTCCAGATGGGGAAAGAGCTTGGGGTCCTGGTAGACAGCCGTGACGCCGGCAGACCTCGCCTCCATGGGCGAGGCGAAGCGCACTTCGCGTCCATCGAGCAGCAACGAGCCCTCATCAGCCGGTCTCGAGCCCCGTGATGATCTTGACCAGCGTGGACTTGCCCGCTCCGTTCTCGCCCACCAGGGCGTGGATCGATCCGGGCTTCGATCTCGAGGTTCGCATTGGTCAAGGCGCGCACCGCTTCGAATCGCTTGGTGAGCCCATGTACTCGAAGGCGCGCGACGCCGTCTCGTGCCGGTCACGCGGGCAGGATCCTTCACCTGGTGAGGGAGACGCTGCGGGTCGATCCGTGCGTTTCGATGGCCTTGTCCTCGAATGCACACATCTCCCTCTCAGGGCACACGCATCTCCTCAGGCGTCCACGCGCTATCCGCGCCGAACGCTCGACCTCCTCCCGCCGAGCAGTCGGCGCGAGGCCTCCCATCCAGTCCGTGTCGCTCTCTGGACACGGCATGGTAATCTGCTCATATGAGCGACTATTCGCTCACTTGACCATAGTATGCCGCTGGATACGGTGAGTCAACACGGGCATCGATGCGCACGACCGTCCACGCAGACCGACTTCCGCGGGAGGGGATCGGAGGCGACGCCGCCGTCGCGCGACACGCGGCCGGCGGACGGCCCCGTCCACCTCGTCCGCCTCGCTCAGGTCGTCGAGCGCTACTACCGGGGTGGCGAGACGAAGTCGGCGATCGCCCACGACCTTGGGATGTCGCGGTTCAAGGTCGCCCGGTTCATCGACGAGGCCGTCAGCCGCGGCCTGGTTCGGATCGAGATCTCGATGCCAGAGTCACCGATCGACCTCGAGCTCAGTGAGGTCCTCCGCCAACGCTACGGATTGCGCCACGCCATCGTGCTGGCCGCGCGTGGCCTCCCGCCGGACTTCAATCGCCAGGAGCTCGGAGCTGTGGCAGGTTCCGTGCTGGCCGAGACGGTCGATGAGGACTCCATCGTCGGCATCGCCTGGGGTCGGACGCTGGACAAGATGGCCACAGCACTACCGCCGCTCCCGGGATGCACCGTCGTCCAGGTCAACGGCGGGGTCTCGGGGGTCGGCATCTCGGTCAACTCTCACGACGTCGTGCGACGCGTCGCCGCACGGGCGGGCGGTGATGTCTACGCCTTCTACGCCCCGCTCATCGCGCCGGACGCGGCCACGGCCCAGAGCCTCAAGCGCGACCCCGCCGTCGCACGCAGTGTCGAGCAATTCGATCGCCTGACGTGCGCCGTCGTGACCATCGGAAGCTGGGAGCCGATGGAATCGATGATGGCGCAGTCGTTCGAGCCTGAGCTTGTCTCGCTACTCCTGCAGCTGGGCGTCGTGGCGGACATCAGTGGTTCTCTCATCGATCGGAACGGCCGATCGATCCGCACGCCCTTCGACGACCGGCGGATCACCATCAGCGGCACCCAACTGCGGGCGGTCCCCGAGGTCATCGCGGTCGCAGGCGGCATCGAGAAGGTCGAAGCCATCCAAGCTGCGCTGCTCGGAGGATGGGTGAGCACCCTCGTCACGGACGCTGACGTCGCCGAGGTCCTTAGCAGCTGATCCTCCTCGCGACTCAGTCGACGGAGCGCGGCGCCGGTGCCTTGCCGTCTGGCGTGGGCGAGACACATAGTAGCTGTAGCGGCAGCGAGCTCGTCGACCTGAACGCATGCGCTCCGGACGGCCCAGCGGGACAGGCGATGACATCGCCAGGCCCGATCCCGGTCTCTCGATCGTCGGCATCGGTGACTGCCCCTGTGCCGGTCACGACGTACTGGAGCTCGAACGATGAGTGGTGGTGGCGCCGGGTCTCGCCCCCGATCGCCAGGGCAAGCGCGTAGAACTCCGCGCCCGGACTCGAGTCATCGAGGATGCGGGCACCGCGGGTGCCATATTCGGTCGGGGTCGGCACCAGATCGTGTGGTGAGACGTAGGTCGTACGCGGACCCGCATCGGGCGCCGTCCCGAGCTCGAAGGGACTGCGGTCCGGAGTCGCCCCACCGGGCGACGGGTAGAGGCATAGCAGCGTCAGCGGCAGCCGTCCGAGGTTGCGGAACCCGTGTGCTCCGGCGGGTCCTGCCGGGCTGACGACCGTACCGCCCGGCGAGATGGGGATCTCTGCCCCGTCCGCGGTCAGGGCCAGCCCGGTCCCGCTGACGACGTACTGGAACTCCATCATCGAGTGATAGTGCAGCGGGATGTCGCCGCCGATGGCGACCGATACGCCAAACACGTCAGCCCCCGGGGTGCTCCGCTCCAGGACGAGGCTGATCGGCGCGTCGGGATAGTCCTCGGGTGCGGCGATGCCATCGTCCACTGGTCGAACGTGTAGTCGGGGTCCTTCGATCACTCGTTCGGGCATGTCTCTCCTCTTTGCACAGAGCCTACTTCGGTTCGAGGGTCCCGACCCACTCCCAGCCGCGGACGAACCAGGGTCGCATCCCATCCTGGCCGCCGCGCGCCTGTCCGTACCTGCGGCGAGCGGTGGCGATCTCAGCGCCAGGGGCCATCGAGACCTCGTGCTGCGATGGCTCTCGCGTCGGGTCCGAACCAGCGCTCGAAGAGATGCAGCCCGAGGTCGATGCCGGAGCTGACGCCCGCAGCGGTGATGATCGCGCCCTCGTCGACGACCTTGGACGCGATTACATCGGTCGCAGGGAACTCCTGCCGGAGCTTCTCGAGTGCCTGGGAGTGCGTCGTGGCTCGTCGCCCATCGAGGAGGCCGGCTCGACCGAGCAGGAACGCGCCGGTGCAGACCGAGGCCACGATCGCGGTGGACTCGGCACGGTCGCGCAGGAAGGGCAGCAGCATCACCTCCTGGACGGGAGTGCGCTCATCGGCGCCCGGGCCTCCGGGCACGACGAGCGCGTCGAGTGGCGGGCAATCGTCGATCGTGTGATCGGGGCGCACCCGTAGCCCACCGCGACATCTGATCTCGCCGGGCGGTCCCACGGTCACGACGTCGACGTAGGGCTGCCCCGATGGGTCACGAGTGCCGCTGCAGACCTCGTACGGTCCCGCGAAGTCGAGCACTTCGACCTCGTCGAAGAGCAGGATGCCGACGAGCGGCCGAGTTTCCCGGCCGGGTCCGTAGCTGGTCATCAGCTGAGTATGAGCATCTCCTGGGTCATCGATCCGACATCCCGGCGACTTCCGAATGACATCCGCGCTTCACGGCCGCGACACGAGCTCTCGATACGGTCCTCCCTGTTGGTATCGGGCCCGGCCAACGCGACCAATCGATGCAGAGGAGAGATACCCATGCGCAAGAACACCTTCATTTCCACACTGCTCGGAGCTGCGCTTCTGCTGGTGCCCGGAGCCGCGGCTGCCGCGGGCCACGGTGCCGGCGGTGTCACCGGCCCCGCTTTCTACGTCGATGGTGAGCTGTACCGGACGGTCGGGACCCCGACCGATCTGAGTCGCACCGGCGCACCAGCGCATAGCTTCGACACGATCTACGCCATCGCCGGGCAAGATCACAATGTCGCGACCGCGGCACCCGGTGATCGCGGGTACAACGGCGGACGCTGGATGGTGCACGCGCTCTCGTTCGCCGCCCCCTACGACGACGTCCTCGACAAGGTTGACGCCGACGGCAGCGGCGACATCAGCTCGTATGCCGAGATTCGGGCCGCCGTGTACGAAGGTCTCGTCGCCGACGACGGGGTCATCCGCCAGTTCGAGTGCCCGGTGATCAAGGTCCCGCGGCCGCTGATCCCTTAGCCCACCGATCTGGCACCTGCCGCTCCGGGACACGAGCCCGACGGCGGTAGGTGTGTCCATGTGCCGGCCGCCGCTCGGGGTCCGCGACGTCAGGCCTTGAGTCGATCTCCGAGCGCTTCCGCCAACAGCTCGAGCTGGCGCAGGTCAGAGCTCACCGGGTTGAAGATGAACTCATCGCTGCCGGCCGCCTCGTAGGCGGCCAGGGCACCCTGGATACCCTCGGCGTCAGCCGGGATCTGCTGCGCCATGGTGGCGCCGTAGTCGCCGTAGTAGTCGGTGAGATAGGCAGCGGCAGTATCACGAGCACCGTCACCGAGCGCGAAGTAGGTAAGGGCCCAGAGCTTGGGATCGCCCTCGCGACCCGCCTCGGCCCAAACCTTCCGAGCGGTCGCGTTCAGGTTGGCGACATCGTCCGGCGCTGCCCCACCCGCCGTCCAGCCGACGCCGTACTTGGCGGTGCGGACGAAGGCCTGGGGAGCGGTCCCGCCGAATGCCAGCGGGACCGAGCTCCCGTTGGTCGGCGTCGGCGTGAGGCCCTTCGTGGCGCCTTCCACGAGCTCACCACGCCACGCACGCAGCATGTACTCGACATCCGAGTCCAGGCGCTTGCCGCGACCCTTGTGCTCCTTGCCGGCCACCACGTAGTCTTCGTCGCGCCACCCCGTGGCGAGGCCGAGCGTGAAGCGGCCCTCGGACAGCTGGTCGAGGCCTGCTGCCAGCTTGGCCAGCAGCGCGCGATCGTAGACCGGACCGATGGTCACGTTGCTGAAGAGGCCGACACGCTCGGTGACCGCGGCCGCCGCGGTCAGGGCCTGGAGCTCCTCGTAGGTGGGGAAGACGAGCCGGCCGATCGTGGCCAGTGTCGAGAAGCCCATGTCTTCTGCTTCGCGGGCCCACTCGACGAGCAGGGGTCCTGGCGTGTTCGGGATGGTGTTGGGCAGGCCGACGCCGATACGCATCTGTCTTCTCCTTTGACGGTGCTTACTGGTCGGCAGATGACCTGCCGACAGGCTCGAGAAACTTGCGGACGCAACTATACGTGGTCAGCAGACCGACCGGGTAGAACGCAGACCAAACCAGCGATCCATGGCGATCTCGGAATGCTGTCGAGACTTCGACCGGCGCCGCTCCACGCTGCGCACGGAGTCACTCTTCGACGGGCAGTAGCTCGAAGGTCTCGGCGATGGAGAGCCAGTCATCGTCGGGTCGCTCGAGGCCGGAGCAAGTCAGCCGCCACTGGGTGATGCCATCCGTCATGACGTACTCGGAGGTCCCGATGTGTTCGGACGGTGCGCTCTCGACGTCCTCGCTGACGTCGATGCGAGCAGCGGCTCCTGCCGGAAGGGTCAGGTAGGTCACCGTCGGCTCGCTTCTGGTGAAGTCACCCTCGGCTAACGGCATCGGCAGATCTGCCGCGACGAGGCCGTCGAGGGCGAGGCCGTTCGAGGGCGCACTCCTGACGAAGCAGTTGCCATGGCCCGGGACCATGCCGAGGAGCATGATGTCATCTGGGAGCATCGCCGTGGCCAGAGTCACCAGCCTCATCGCCAGGTCCGGGTCCCCGAGTTCAGCGTCGATGAAGGCCGCGAGCGCCTCGGCGTCCTCCGTCGCCGGTCGCAGATAGGCCCACCCGTCGGGGAGCGTCAGCGCGTAGCCCGCCTCGGACTCCTCGACCCGGCCACCGAGCCCGAACGGAGCTGGCGACTGTGCCACCACTCCAGCCCCCAGTGCCAACATCAGCAACCCTGCCAGCAGTCCGACTCGCCTGTTCATCACCTATTCGCCCAGCAGGGCATCGAGCGCAAGTGCGAAGTCCTCGACATCCGCGAAGTCCAGGCCGCCGGCCGCCCGGATCTCACCGAGGAAGTCGGCGTGGCGCCACTGGAGCGTCGTGTAGTCCCAGAGAGCATCGTGGGTCGCCCGTGACGCATCGCCGATCAGGACGACCTCGGTCGCCACGGCGGCGTCGACCTCCGGGTCACCTGAGCCGATCGGGATAGCGTGGCGCGACGGCGCACCGACCATGCGATCCACCTCGTCGCGTCGTGAGAAGAGGCCGGCGGCATCGTCCGTACAGGAGATGGTCCCGGAAGCGGATCCGGCGCTGGGGTCCTGGATGGAGAAGAACCAGAACGGCATCCCTTGCGACTCCAGCCAGAGCGACTCCCACTCCCAGCCTCCCGGAAGCTGCACCGTCTCGATCGGCGCTTGGCGGAGGGCCGTTCCGCAACCCTCCGGCTGCGCCAGGACCCCAGTGGCGGTCCCAGCCAGCAACATCGTGGCGATGGTGAAAGCGTGTAGTGCGTGCACGACCGTCCCCCAAGTCGATGGGTCTCGGATTGCTCCATCCTCTGCGCCCCACTCCCCGGGTCAAGGGCCGGACGGCCCAGCGTGCGCGCCATGGTGGCGACGACCAGACCGCTATCGCGACCGGGCTTCACGCAGTCGGTCGCGTTGGAGCTTGCCGACCGAGCTCCGGGGGAGGCGGTCGACGAACTCGATGACTGACAGCATCTCCGGGGCGGCGAGGTGTGTCCGCGCGAAGGCCAGGAGTTCCTGCGCACTCGCGGTCCCGCCCGGCGCAAGGACGACGAAGGCCACACCGACGTCGTCGCCACCTGGCTGCGCGACACCGACGACGCCGACATCGCTGACCGCCGGGTGACCCTGCAGGACCCGCTCGACAGCACCCGGATACACGACGATCCCGCCTGTGGTGTACCCATCGCGGACACGGTCCACGATAAAGACGAAGCCGTCGTCATCGAGGCGCGCCGCATCCCCAGTACGCAGCCAGCCATCAGGGGTCAGCACGTCTCGCGTCGCCTGCGGGTCCCGCCAGTAGCCGGCCATGACGTTGGGGCCACGGACCCACAGCTCGCCGACCTGGCCGGGCCTCATGTCGCGCCCCTGCCCATCGACGATGGTGATGTCGACCAGGAGCGCCGGCTTGCCGGCCGAGCCGACCTTGGCCAGGGCACTATCCGGGTCGAGAAGCATCACCACCGGCGCCGCCTCGGAGAGGCCGTACCCCTGCAGCAGCGTGATGCCCCGCTCCAGGTACCGCCGGATGAGCCCCTCCGGCACGGGAGCACCCCCGGTCATGACGTATCGGAGGCTCGACAGGTCCGCAGTGGACCAGCGGGGCGCACGGCTGAGCGTGGCGAGAAGGTCGGGGTTGGCGAAACCGATGGTGACGCCGTGTCGTTCCATGTCGTCGAGGATCACCTCCGACGACGCCTCTTCGGGCACCACGACCGTGCCGCCCATGAAGAGCACGGGCAGGACGTTCACGCCTGTGCCACCGACGCGGAAGAAGGGCGCGATGGCGATGGTCACGTCAGTCGCGCGGATGTCCGCCACGCTCAGGACGTTGATGGCGTTCCAGGTGACGTTGGCATGTGTGAGCATCACGCCCTTGGGCGGACCGCTCGTGCCCGAGGTGTGCGGCAGCAGGAGGATGTCGTCCGGGGCCACCCGTCCGTCGACCGGCGCGTCCGTTGATCCCGCCAGCAGCCCCTCGTAGTTGAGTGTGTCATCACCAGGCTCCGTGACCGTGAGCTGATGCTCCACCGACTCGGGCAGGCGGATGCCGTCGAAGCGATGGTGGAGCAGCAGGATCTTCGGCTCGGTGTCAGCCAGGACGTCGCTGACCGTCTCGGGCGAGGCACGATGGTTGACCGGGGCCAGGGCGCATCCGATCAGACCGACGGCGAAGAGCGACTCGATGAATGCGGGGTGGTTCGGTCCCAGCCAGGCGAGGCGGTCACCGGGCACCATCCCCAGGCTCAGCAGGCCGTTGGCCAGGCGACGGACGCGAGCCGCCAGCTGGGCATAGGTCAGTGCCTGCGAACCGTGGATGATGGCCAGGTCAGTGGGTGCATCGCGTGCGCGCCGCTCGATCCACGACCCGACGCCCGGTGCTGCCGCGACATGCCGATCCATGCGCCGAGCATGGCAAACACGAATGCCGATGTCGACCGCTCAGGAGCGCTCGTCTCGACTGGACCCGGGCCGCTGACTCCGACTACGACCCCGGGGCGGAGTGTCGGCAGCAGCCTCCCCGGGGGCGACCGCGCTGACGCCGACTCGGTTGTGACCGGGCGCGACTTCGAGATCGCTATCGCGATAGCCATCACCGCCTTCTCGCCGACGGTGGCGCTGGCGACGGTGGTGGGTCCGCTCATCGAGGTGCCCATCATGCTGGCTCTCGTGTGGTCCGCGATCAAGCTGCGGCCGCGTCTCTTCCCTGCTCCGCCGGGCTCGGATCCGCCGACAGGACTCGAGCTGACCCCTACCTCGTGAGGTCAACGCCTGGCGCTGCTATGGAGCAGGCCATGCCGACCAAGAGTTCCACTCTATCGGCTGCCTGGGCACGGGCACCAGCTGCCCTGCCACCAGACTGGGAGCTCGACGGACTGCGCTGTGCGTCGACCGGTCTGTCGCCAGAGGAGCGCTCCGAGGAATGGATCGCCGTCACGATCGGCCCGGCTAGTCAGGAGATCCAACACCGGGCAGAGGACCCGCTGGCGGCACTTGAGGGGCTGGTGGTGTCCGTCAGGGAGTCTGGACGCTAGGGTTCTCCGCGGGCCACGACTTCGTGTGTCTGGACCCGGTCCACGGTGCCGGTGTGGGCGCCGCTCAGCGATGCCGTGGAGCGGCCAGAGTCGACGGGCGCGTCCGCGCTGACGGGATCATCACTGCCTCGACCGCATGGCTGAGCTTCATGGTCGCTCCGATGAAGCGTCGCGGCGCGCTCGGAGTCACGGAGCCACTCGCTGCGCCGCGTGAGGCTGCGCCCCGTGCGCTCCGTGACAGGGCACGTCGACGGGCCCACTCTGCAGTCTCTTGGGCCCGTCGATTCGCGGCCTCCAGGTAGGGGTCGTACGGCCGGTACGGATCGTAGGCTGGATGGATCGCGTTCATGGAGACACCTCGTCGTATCGGATCACCATTGCTGTGACGACCATCGCAAAGCCACCCTGAAGGAATCGTGAAGCGACAGGAACGCCGATGTCATGACCATCTTCACGGAACCTTCACGGATCGAATCGAACGATGGCCACCTACACATCGACCGCGTACCGGCGACGCCGTCGTCGGCTCGCGGCCAGGGTCTCGGGCCCATTCCCGAGAAGGAGGTTTCTGATGTCGGTCATGGCAATCGCGATTCCGATCAAGCCCGGCAAGACAGGCGCTTGGCGCAAGTGGACCGATGAGCTCAATGGGCCTCGCCAGGACGAGTACGCGTCCTCGCGCAAACGCGTTGGTCTCCGTGAGCGCACCTTCCTGCAGCAATCTCCGCAAGGGGACCTCGTCATCGTCACCCTCGAAGGCGACGACCCGGAACGTGCATTCGCGAAGATGATGCAGGCATCGGATCCGTTCACCTCATGGTTCCTCGACCAGGTCAAGGAGATCCACGGCATCGACCTGGCCAACGGTGAGATGACGGTGCCCACCCTCGTGGTCGATTCGGAGGCTGCGCTCGTTGCAGCCGTCTGACCCGTCTGGCTAGGCGAGGGGACCGGGACCGCCGTGCTCCTGCGCAACCGGTAGCCGGAACCAGAAGACCGAGCCGCCGCCGGTGCCATCCCGGTAGCCGATCTGCCCACCTTGTGAGCGCACCGCTTCGGCCGCGGTCGCCAGCCCGAGCCCATGCGTCGAAGACCCACGGCGCCGCACGGCGAAGGGCCGGAACAGGTCGGCTCGGTCTTCGGGGGCGATCCCGGGACCGTGGTCGCTGACTTCCACGTAGAGCGCCGCGGCACGGTCCGTGTGGGTGGCTCGGTGCCCAGCCGGACCTTCGACCGCGCCGCTGCCGGGTGTCTCGATCCGAGCCACGACCCCGATCGTGGCGTCGGACGGGCCATGCCGGACCGCGTTGGTCAGCAGGTTCGTGAGTGCCTGGTGGAACCGAACGGCGCTGACCCGGACGGTCACCTCGTCGATGGTCTGTTCGATGCGGATGTTCCGCTCGTGCGCCAGCCATTCGACATCCTGCTCAGCGCGCGACACGAGCAGCGGCAACACGTGGTCGCCGACGGCGTCGGCTGGTCCCGGCGCCTGCGCCTCTGCCAGCCCGAGTAGGTCATCGGCGAGGTCACCGAGACTGATGACGTCCCGTCGCACGTCCTCCAGCGAGGTGCTGTCGGATCCATCCGTGCGCGCGCTCTGCGACAACGCGTCGAGCCGCATCCTCAGCGAGGCGATGGGTGTGCGCAGATCGTGCGCTGCCCCGGCGATCGAGCGCTCGCTCGCGCTGCACTCCAGCCTCGATGCGGTCGAGCAAGCGATTGAGCGTCGCCGCCAGGTGTCCGACCTCGTCCTGCTGGGAGAACGTCGGGAGGCGCCCGGTCAGATCGTGCGGGCTGATGGCATCGGCTTCCTCGGTCAGCTTGCGGATCGGCCCCAGGGCCCTGCCGGCCAGCCACCAGCCACCAGCGAGCGCCGCGAGGGCACACACGCCCCCGACAGTGACGAGGAGCTCAGGGATACGAGCCGCGCTCCGTTCCACCGCGGCGAGCGAGCTGCCGGTGATGACCTCGCGACCGTCGGGAAGCGTCACGCGGTACAGGGCGTAGGTCGGGCCGTCCTCCGTGAACTGGTGCTCGGACCTGCCTTCGGGCAGAGCGGGCAGGTCCCCGGGCGCACCCGGGCTGGCTTCGGAAACTCCACTCGAAGGGTCCAGCAGGACCGTGAAGATGCCCAAGCCGACAGGCGCCTGCACGGCGTCCTGATCCACGTCCTCTTCGAGGCTGGCGGCTACGTCTGTGGCCCGGATGCGGAGCTCCCGCTCCAGCGCTTCCCGGAGGCCGACCTCGACCTGCCACCAGACGACGATGCCGGCGATGGCGATCAAGAGCATGAGCGTCAGTCCGTACCAGATCGTGAGGCGAACCCGGATCGTCATGCGGGTGTCTCGTGCCTCGACCCGGCGGTCCCATGGAGGACGAACCCGGCGCCGCGCACCGTCTCGATGGTCGGAGCCCCCTCGTGCTGGCGGAGTACGGCCCGCAACGCTGAGACGTGCACGTCGATGACGTTGGAGGTGCCGTCCCAGGCCCAGTCCCACACGTGTTCGGTGATCTCCGCTCTCGTCACCAGCAGTCCCGCCCGACGGGTCAGCAGCTCGAGGATGGCGAACGCACGCCCGCTGATGGGCAGTGCTCGACCATCGATGCTCACTCGCCTGCTGGCTGGGTCGAGGTGCATGGAGCCGACCGTGAGGACGCTGGGTCGCTCGACCTGCGCACGCCGTAGCAGTGCCCGCAAGCGAGCCATCAGCTCGTCGAACGCAAAGGGCTTGCCAAGGTAGTCGTCAGCCCCGGAGTCGAGGCCGCGCACCCGCTGGTCGATCTCGGCGTGGGCGGTAAGCACGAGGATCGGCGCCCACACGCCTGCATCACGAAGTCTGGCGCAGAGGTCGATGCCGTCCCCGTCGGGCAGGCCGACATCGAGGATGATGGCGTCGTACGGCACCTCGGTCGCGAGCCATCGTCCGTCCTCGGCCGTGGACGCGACATCGACCGCGTACCCGACCGTGTCGAGTGAACCGACCAGACTCGTCGTCAGGCGCTCGTCGTCCTCGACAAGCAGGATGCGCATCAGCCCAACCTCGCGCTACGCACGCGGGCACCTGCGGCCATCCCGGCGATCGCCCGTGGCCCATCGACGATAGCAGTGACCCGTCGAGAGGGCACTGAAGCGTGGGATCCACCGGTGTGGGCAGGTCGGCTGTCGATCACTCGCACGGATGCCGTTTCACGGATCCTTCACGACCGAAGTGCGAGCGTGGTGACCGTCCTCCCTCGGGAGGTGGCACGTAGAAGGCCAAGGTCGAATGACAGGAGGTGTGATCGTGACTGCCGCATATCAACAGCAAGGCTTCATCTCGGAGTGGTCGGAACCGGTGGACGCATCCGCTGAAACCGTGGCGTCGGCCGCCGACCCAGCCGTCTACCAACGTCGTGCGCTCCTGATCTGGCCGGGCCTTGATCGAGCCCGCCTGCGACGAACCCACGGCGATCCCTGGAAGATCGCCGGCCTGGTGGCAGGGCGGACGACCCTGCCGGTCGAGGCCATCCTCACCCTGCTCATGGGCATCGATGCCGCAGCCGCCGCGTCCGGGGCTTAGGCGAGTTCGCCTTCTACGAGCCACACCGTCTCGATGCCTGCGTCCTGGCCCAGCACGACCGTCGCGTCGCCGACCGAGGCGCTGCCCGCCAGCCAAACGGCCGGGTCTGCGCCGGGCTCACCATCGGGACCCGCAGCTTCGGTCCACGTCTCGCCGTCAGTGGAGAGGAACAGTGGGTTCCGGTGGCACTCGTCGATGCCCTCGGCACAGCTTCCGAAGTCGTGGCCCACGACGAGGTAGTCCGAGTCATCCCGCTCGACCCACTCGAATGCATTCGAGTCGCCGAGCGCCCAGGACCTGGGCCGTGTCCAGACCTGCTCCCACGACGCCAGATCTCGAGATAGCCAGATGTCCTTCGGGCCGATGCCGACGACCTCGCCCTCCGGCGAGGCGGCCAGGTCGAACAACAGGGGCGAGCCCCGCAGCCGTTCCCACGTCAGGCCGTCGGGAGATCGCCAGTTGGAGGCCTTCCCGCGCCGGTCCTGTCCGAGCAGCAGGTAGCCGTCCGGGTTCGCTGCGAGCGAGTGCCAGATGGAGCCCTTTGCCCCGGGTGACGGCACCAGCTCCCATGACTGGCCGTCACCCGTCCGCCAGAGCCGCTGCGCGGCCAGGTCCTGCCCGGCGAAGCTGCCGAGTGCCAGCTGCCCCGCGGGACCGTCTGCCAGTGCGGCCACGACAGCCTGCAACTGCGACTTCGCCGGCCGCTGGAGCGGGGTCGCGAGCCACTCGAGCCCATCGGCCGAGTACCACGACCTGACGCGCTGCGTCTCGCCGCCATCGCCGGTCGATTCGACGCCCATCGCCACGAAGCCGCCCTCGGTCGCGATCACCGTCGTCATCGACGTACCCGCGGGCTGATCCGCGATGGTCGCCATCTCCCAGGCGAGGCCGTCGGTCGAGTACCAGGCCGCAGGCCGGGGCGGGTAGCCCACGCTGCCGACGGCGACGAAGCGGTCTACACCACCAGCGATCGCGCGTGCGCCCGCGAGCTCGGTACCGGTCCAGGGGCTGGGCCCGATCCCCGGCGACGCGGCGATGGGGCTCTCGGTCGGCTCGGCGGCCGCGGCCGGCCACACCGGCGACACGCCCATCATGAGCACGAGGCCGGCCACGGTGATGGTCGCCCGACCACGGGCACCGAGCACACGAACCATGACCTACATCCTCCCGACGAAGACACGCCCCGGCCCGGCGGTAGCGCCCAGGAGCACCGTGGCCGCGCGATGATACGCCCGAGCGGTCCGCCGTCAAGGGCATCTGGCGGCGTCGAGGCGGCGACGATGTGGAGGCTCACAGGAGCACGCCATCGAGGCCTCGGATTTGGCTAGACTGGCCGCCACCGCGGGGGAGAGGGAGGTCGGGCCGACGATGGCCATGCGGACGCTCATCCTGATCGGCACCCGCAAGGGCGCCTTCACCCTGGAGCTTGATGCCGAGCGGCAGAAGGGCAGCCTGCGAGGCCCCTTCGGTGAGGCCATGCCCATGCAGCACGTGGCCTGGGACGGCGTCACGCGGTGCCATCCTCGCCGCTGCCGGCTCGCCCTGGTATGGCCCCGTCGTGTGGCGGAGTAGCGACCTTGGAGCCACCTGGACGTCCTCGAGCACGGGCCTGAGCTACGGCGATGGCGAGGATGACGAGGCGGTCACACGTGTCTGGAACATCACCGCCGTGGACGAAACCCTCTACGCCGGTGTCGAGCCGGCCGGGCTCTTCCGTTCGGACGATGGCGGTCAGTCCTGGTCACACGTGGAAGGGCTGCGAGCCCACCCCTCTCGACCCGGCTGGCAACCCGGCGCGGGCGGACTGATCCTCCACTCGATCGTGCCGCATCCCACCGATCGGCAGCAGATGTGGATCGGCATCTCTGCGGTCGGCGTGTTCCACACCGCGGACGGCGGAGCCAGCTGGGAGCCTCGCAACGTCGGCGTGCGCGCGGTGGGATCACCCGAGGCATACCCCGAGACCGGGCAGTGCGTGCACAAGTTCGGGCTGCATCCGGAGCGCCCCGACGTGCTCTACCAGCAGAACCACTCGGGTGCCTATCGCTCCGACGATGGCGGCCGCCACTGGACCGACATCAATGAGGGCCTGCCGTCCACGTTCGGCTTCGGGCTGGCCATCCATCCGCATGATCCGCGCACGCTCTGGACGGTGCCGCTCAACGGCGACGACGTGGGTCGGTTCATGACCGATGGACGCGCGGCGGTGTGGATGAGCCGCGATGAAGGGGCCACCTGGGACGCGATGACCGATGGGCTGCCACAGGCAGGTGCCTACCTCGGGGTCCTGCGCGAGGCCATGGCCGTCGACAGCCACGACACCGCAGGCGTGTACTTCGGGACGAGCACGGGGCAGCTCTTCGGAAGCCGTGACGAGGGTCGAAGCTGGCGCCTCCTGGCCGACTTCCTGCCAGGTATCTCGTCGGTCGAGGCCGTGGTCCTGGACGACTGAGCGCGGTCATGGCCCACGTCCACGTGCCGCGCTCGCTCGCGGCGCTCTTTCCCGGCGTGCCCAGGCGCGTCGAGCTCGAGGCGCCTGACGTGGTCTCGCTCATCGGGGAGCTCGATCGCCAGTACCCGGGCATGTGGGATCGCCTCTGTGAGCCAGGGCCGCGCCTGCGACCTCACATCAAGGCCTTCGTCGACATGCGCCCCGCGACGCTCGAGACGCCGCTCGGCTCGAGCAGCGTGGTCCATCTCATCCCGGCCGTCTCGGGCGGTGCGGCCGTGCGGGTAGGACGCGCGGCGCGAACCATCGACGGGCCACCGTAGACGGTCTCGCGGCCGTGACATCCGCTACGCTCCCGGGACAGGATTCGGGAGACACGGACTTGGAATGTGCGAACTGTGGAGCTGAGAACGCGGCGGCTCGCCGGTTCTGCCTCGCCTGCGGTACAGAGCTGTCGAAGGGCTGCCCGAGCTGCGGGTCGGCCAATGAGCCGATCGCCCGGTTCTGCGGGTCCTGTGGGTCCTCACTCGAGGATGCGGCTGCGCAGGCTGCACCGAGATCCCGGGTCGGAGCACCCTCGTCGCCGCGAAGCCGAGCGTCGCCTCGTGTCCGTGCTCTTCGCTGACCTCGTCGACTTCACCGTGTTCTCGGAGGGTCGGGACGCGGAAGAGGTGCGCGCACTGCAGGATCGATACTTCGCGACCGTGACCGAGATCATCGACCGCTACGGCGGCCGGGTCGAGAAGTTCATCGGTGATGCCGTGATGGCGCTGTGGGGTGCGCCCATCGCCCGGGAGGACGACGCCGAGCGAGCCGTCCGCACCGGGCTCGAGCTCGTGGCCGCGGTCCGTGGGCTGAGGACGCACGAAGGACGGTCCGGGCTCGCGGCTCTCGATGCGCGTGCCGGGGTCATGACCGGCGAAGCAGCGGTAGCGATGGGCACCGCCAATCAAGGCATGGTCAGCGGGGACCTGGTCAACTCGGCCAGCCGGCTCCAATCCGTCGCTCCCGGCGGCACCGTCCTGGTCGATGAGGCGACCCAGCGGGCAGCATCGCGCGCCGTCGTCTTCGAGCAGGCCGGCGAACAGCAGCTGAAGGGCAAGGTCAGCCCGGTGCCGGCCTGGCGCGCGCTGCGGGTGGTGGCACAGCGCGGTGGCGTGGGCCGGTCGGAGGCCCTCGAGGCGCCGTTCGTGGGGCGGGACGAGGAGCTGCGCCAGCTGAAGGATCAATTCCACGCCACATCCCGCGAAGAGCGCATCCGACTGGTGAGCGTCATCGGCCCGGGCGGCATCGGCAAGTCCCGCCTGGCCTGGGAGTTCCTGAAGTACATCGACGGCCTGGCCGAGACGGTGTGGTGGCACGACGGTCGGTCGCCCGCCTACGGCGATAGCATCAGCTTCTGGGCCCTCGGTGAGATGATCCGCAGCCGGGCGCGGCTGCAGGAGGGCGCTGACGAACCGACCACACGTGCCGCCATCGCGGCCATGCTCGACGAGCACATCCCCGACCCCGCCGAGCGCGCCTGGATCGGCCCAGCCATGCTCTCCCTGCTGGGTCTTGAAGTCGAGGTCGGGTCCGAGCAGCTCTTCGGCGCCTGGCGCACATTCTTCGAACGGCTCGCCGCCAGCGGCCCGGTGGTGATGGTGTTCGAGGACTTCCACTTTGCCGACGCGGGCCTGCTCGACTTCGTCGATCAGATGCTGGAGTGGAGCCGCTCGGTGCCCATCGTCATCCTGACGCTATCCCGGCCGGAACTTCTCGACCGGCGTCCCGACTGGGGAGCCGGCAAGCGCAGCTTCACGTCCATCTACCTGGAGCCGCTACCCACCGTGGTCATGCGCGAACTGTTGGAGGGGCTCGTCCCGGGCATCCCCGAGGGTGCCCGTGATGCCATCGTCGAGCGTTCCGAGGGGGTGCCTCTGTACGCGGTCGAGACGGTCCGTATGCTGCTGGCACAAGGCCGCGTCGTCCTCGAGGGTGACAGCTACCGTCCCATCGGGGACCTCACCGACGTGGCCGTACCCGAGACGCTGACGGCGCTGATCAGTGCCCGGCTCGATGCGCTCGATGCCGCCGACCGGGCCCTCGTGGCGGATGCCTCGGTCCTCGGCCAGAGCTTCAGCCCGGCCGCGCTGGCGGCCATGTCAGGCACCGATGCCGACGCGCTCGAGCCACGCCTGCGGGCCATGGTCCGTCGGGAGCTGCTCGTCCAGGAGGTCGACCCGCGCTCTCCGGAACGGGGGCAGTTCGCCTTCGTCCAGGCACTCATCCGGGAGGTCGCCTACAACACGCTCGCGAAGCAGGACCGCAAGGTCCGTCACCTGGCCGCGGCGCGGTACTTCGAGACACTCGGCAGCGACGAGCTGGCGGGCGCGCTGGCCGGTCACTACCTCGCGGCCCAGGGCTACGCGGCCGAAGGTCCGGAGGCAGAGGCGCTCGCGACCCAGGCGCGTGTCGCGCTTCGCGGCGCCGCTGAACGCGCGGCGGCGCTGGGCTCGCATCAGCAGGCCATCGCCTTCCTCGAGCGCGCCGATCGCCATCAGCCCCGACGCGCGTGACCGGGCCGAGCTCCACGAGCGAGCGCGAGCATCGGCCATGCATGGCCTCAGCGCCGAGGTCGCCGAGCGCCATGGCAAACGTGCGCTCGATGCCCGGCGAGAGCTCGGCGACCGTGAGGCCATCGCCTTCGCGACCGCGGCCTACGCCGAGAGCATCGGCTTCTTCGCGACGGCCGATGACCGCATCCTCGAACTCATGCTGCCGGCGTGGGAAGAGTTCGCGGACCTTGAGCAGACTCGGGCCGGTGTCGCCCTGATGCTCGCGATCACGGCCGGCTACACGCACCGTGATGCCTCGAACGTCCTCGCCTGGGTGGAGCGGCTCTTGCCAGTGGCCGAGCGCCTGGACCTGTTGGAGGAGACCGCGACGGCCTTGCACCGGCTGGCCGGCGCCCTGTACATGCAGGACCGGCAGCGTCAGTCGCTGATGCTGCTCCGCGGCACGCACGAGCTCGCCGTGGCCAATGGCATCGCCGCGGTGGATCGCAACACGAGGACGGCCCTGACCTTCTACGAGCAGTTCGATGAGCCCCGGGCCGGCCTGGCCATGGCCCGCGAAGGCCTGGAGATCGCCGGGCGTCTCGGCTCCACGAGCTACGGCTTCATGATGATCGGCAATGCCGCCTCGTCGGCCATCCGCACCGGCGAGTGGTCCTGGGCTTCATCCCTCCTCGACGAGTGGCTCGAGCGCGAAGTGACCGCCGGTCCCTTCCTCGAGCTCTACGTCGACCGAGCGGTCCTCGACGCGGTCCGTGGCGGGGACCCCGAGTCGGACCTGTCAGCCGCGACGGCGCTGCAGCCGACGATGGAAGGCGACACCCAGTACACCTCGTACGTGCACTGGGGCCGTGCCTGGCAGGCGTTCGCTGCGGGACGGCTCGTGGACGCTCGCCGGGAGGCCGAGGCGGCGGTCGAGGCGACCGCCTACTTCCTGCCCATCGCGCTGCCGTTGGCCACGCGCGCCGCTTTGTGGGATGGCCAGGTCGAGCTGGCCAGCGACCTCATCGGCCGCCTCGACGCCTCGGTCACTCGGGGCCAGGCCATCGGGCTCGATCGGATCACGCTGCGTGCCGGTCTGGCCGCACGTGAGGGACGACGTGCTGAGGCCGTGGCCGGGTACCGGGAAGCGTCCCGCGGCTGGCATCAGCTGGGATGCGTGTTCGACGAGTCGATGGCCGCGCTCGACATGGCGATCCTGCTGGCCCCGACGCCGTCCGAGATGGACGAGGCGGCCGCGGCCATCGGGGCGGCTCGAGAGGCCCTGGTCGGTCTCGGAGCGGCGCCCTTCGTGGCCCGCATGGACAAGGCTCAGCTGGCCGAGACCGGCCGAGGACCTGAAGCGGAGTCGCTGCCGGTCGATCGCGTGCTTCCTGCACGCTGATCCACCGTTCCGCATGTATGGAGCGCCGACAGCCCATGCCTGCTCCAGATCGCGGATCGCACTCATCCGTCAGATGAGCTCTGGCCACTCCTGTGACCTCGGCCGACGCCTCGCGCGACCAAGGCGTCATGCAGCGTCACTCCTTCGCGTTCATCTCCTGAACTGCCCGTTCCAGGTCTTCGCGGTTCCTGATCGGGCTGGAGGCGGGGAAGTTGGTGGTTCGGTAGTGCTGCGCCAGCGGGAAGCAGCAGGCCTCGAAGGGCTCGCCGGCCAGGAGTCCGTCCCCGAAGGTATTGCGCTCGACCACCACGGCATCGAGCGGGATGTGCAGGGCTTGGGCCACCTCCCCTGGGTCGAATACCAGGCCGAAGGGAACCGAATCCGGATCGAGCAGCCGGCCGCCGTAATCCACGGAGAGGTTTCCCTCAAGCCAGAGGCGCTGGTCCAGCGCTCGCATCGAACCGGCGTGCACATCCGCGACGCAAGCGATGTGATTGCCACGGTGCTCGCTCTTCACGTCCACGATGAGGTCACCGGTGTGCGCCGTGGTGACCACGGAATGACTGGTGGTCGACCCCGAGAACCCTTCGCCGGGGTCATAGTTGATGGTGTTCGACTCGTAATCGCAGATGACCCACGACAGCATGCCCGTCGTCTTGTTCTCGGCGATGAGCGAGAGCTCGACGCGGCTGCCCCAGAACACGGACGTGTGCACGTTGAATGCGCCGATGACCCCGCAGTACCTCGGTTCGGTCCCTTCGAACATGGCGGTCGGCAGCAGCTCGTACCCGGGCGGTAGCTGGCTGCCGGCTGCTGCTTCGTCCTCGATCTCGTAGGCCAGGAAGAGGCTGTACGGCTCCACCACGAAACCGACATAGGGGTCTTGTCTGCCTGCGCGACCCACGATCCACTTCTGCACGCCGAGTGGCAGCTTGCTGAGCATCTCCGCACGCTGATACAGCTTCCCGACGGCCTTGGGAGTGACTGTCTTCTCGGTGCTCTTGATGAACTGAAACAAGTCGGGCTTGTCCACAGAACGTCCTTTCCGGAGCGGCGTGCGTCACACAGACAAGATGGGAAGTCGTGTGAACAGCAGTATGGAGTCCGTAGGCAAGACGCGACGTTTGCTGCTCAGGCACCCCCGACATGTCGATGGTGCCGCTCGAACGCCGGCGTGTCGATGCCCCAGGTCGTGACGCGTTCGGCGGCGATGACGATGGCGGGCCGCCGGGGCCCATCGACGATCCGGGCACGGCCACGGACGATCAGGCCCTGGGCGCTCGGCCCGATGCCGGCGTCGACCACGAACGCGCAGCGGGGATCGCGCTGCAGGGCGTGGTACTTGGCACTCTTGTCCAGCTCGTGACCGACGATGGCGATGGCCGGCCCGTCGGCTTCGTCCTCGAGCGCGTGGAAGCCGACCGGGACCACCACCGGCGCACCCTCACGGTCCAGATAGGCCAGCCGGCCGAGTGACTGCGATGCCAGGAACTCCGTCTCTGTCTGGCTGAAGCCGCGCGCGTCGGGCGTGGACTCGGGTGATGACATGGTCTGCTCCGGTTCCTCGGGTCTGAGCGTCGCGTCGGTGGCACGACTCGTGGCCAGCCACGCTAACGCAGACCGCGCCGGTCGTCATGGAGCGTGCTCCGAGTCAGCCTGTCTCCGCGGTGGCAAAGAAGGTGTGGGCCGGACCGCTCTGCAGGAGCCGCTCCCTGGACAGACGCACACCTGCCTGGTCAGCAGCCATGAGCACTGCGCCGTGGGCAGGCTCCAGGGGCGCGAGGGAGACGGTGTAGTCCGGCAGGCCCGCGTCGATCGCGACGCGCAGGTGCGAGCCCGGGCTGCGCAACAGGCCGCCCGCCATCACCAGCTTCCGCTCGCCCGGCGCCCAGCCCGACCCGATGTCCGGCCGCTCGGACGTAGCTGACCAATCGATGGCCGTGCTGCTCGGACCACCTGCTCCGACAGTCGGATCCCCTTCGTGGGCGGCCGCCAGCACGGCCGGCGCCAGTCGGGCGACGCTGCGATAGCCGGTCCCACCGGTGCGCGTGATGGCATAGACCAGCGCCTCGACCGATCCACGCCGAAGATCCGTAGCGCTGCCGGCGCGTAGGCCGGAGGAGTCCCGTCGGCGTACTCGGCGCGAACCAGCGCGTCGTAGACCACCCGGCCCAGCTCGTGGGCGCCCGCCCGCTCCATCGCTCACCCGAGAACCACTCGGCACGGCCGGGGCCACGGGCCGCGATCGCGCCGCCGGTCCCCAGCACCAGCGCCACGCCGATGCCATCGTCGGTGCCGGCGCGCAGCGAGTTGAAGGCGTCGTTGGTGACCGTCGGGCGTGCTCGTTCAGCGTGAGTCGTGACTGCAAGGCCTCGGTGTAGTACGTCGACGTCCTCGGGCCAGTCCGCGCCGCACAGTCCGAAGACGCACGCGCCGAGTTCCTCGGCCTCGACCCCGGCGGCGCTCATCGCCTCACGGACGCCGGCGATGACGTTCTCGACGGCACGGCTCGGCGGCGTCTCGCTGTGGATATCCGACGAGCCCGCGCGACCGGCGCCCAGACCGCGCCGGTGTCGTCGACGACGAGAGCGATGGTCTTGGTGGCGCCGCCGTCGACGCCCAGCAGCAGTCGGCTCATGCCGAGCCGCCACTCACCGAAGCAGGCGCTCTGGCAGCAGCGCGCTGGTGGGCCGCTGCCATCTCGTCGTAGAGCGCCTCCGCGACGCGGATCTCGGTCAGCCAGGGATGGCTAGCGAGGGCCCGCACCGCGTCACGTCGCGAGCCCGACCAGGCGGCTTCCGCGGTGAGGTACTGGTACTCGCCGAGCTGCTCGATGAGCCCGGCCACGTGTCGCGGCAAGGCCGGCGTGGACTCGGGGTGGACCCCGTCCTTGTCGACCCTGGCGAAGACCTCCACCACGAGGTCCTCGTCGAAGCCGGCCAGCGCTCCGCCCACGTTGGGCGTGTTCACCGGCAGCACCAGGCCCAGGTCGTTGTAGTACGAGTCGATGGCGTCGAGCGCCAGCTCGAGCTCGAAGATGCCGCCGCGCGACCGGTCGGGGTCCAGCTCCGGGATCGTCCAGCTCGCCCTGCTCGATGTAGTGCGCCCAGTAGTCGGGCACCCACGAGAGGATGTCCTGGGCACGGGTGGTCGGCTTCGCCTCAGCTCCGCGAGCACCTCGCCGCGGAAGTAGTAGTAGCGCAGGTACTGGGCCGGGATGGCATCCATCGTGACGGCCAGCTCCACGAACCGGCGGTCGTGCGGATCGACGTCATCGCGACCCTGCATCTCCTCCCAGGCCGCACGGATCGCCGGCATGGCGTCGGCGAGCCCCGTCGTACGTTGACTCGTAGCTCCAGGTGGTGTGGTTCAAGCCCACCATGCGGGCGCTGATCTTCGAGCGGTCCAGTCCGGCCGCATCCGCCAGCTCCATGGGGAAGTCGTACGTGCCCTCGCAGAACGAGGTGAAGGGCACATCGGTGTGCCGGGTCGCCGCCTGGGCCACGATGTTGACCGGGTTGGTGTAGTTGAAGATCGCGCGCGCTCGGTGCGACCTGGCTGAGGGTCTCGACCACGCCCTGCAGCACGTGGATCGAGCGCAAGGCCATGAAGAAGCCGCCCGGACCCTGGGTCTCCTGGCCGATGATCCCGTGTCGCAGCGGGATCTGCTCGTCGAGCACCCGGGACTCGAAGCCGCCCGGCCGGTAGCTGCTGAGGACCGCATCGACGTCGGTCAGGCCCTCGCGCTGGTCGGTGGTCATGCGGAAGCGCAGGTCCAGGCCACGCGCCGCGGTCATCCGCTCGGCCAGCCGGTGCACGATCGCGAGGCGCTCCGCATCGAGGTCGATGAGCACGACCTCCGAGCCGGCGAAGCGCTGGCCGTGGTTGTGGATGAAGGCCGCCATGGTCCCCGCCGCGCGCGAGGAGCCGCCACCGAGATAGGCCAAACGGATCGATGCCACTGATTACTCCTTGACTGCGCCCGTGAGGAAGCCACGCACGAATGCCGCTGCAGGACGACGTAGAAGATGATGACCGGGATCGCGACCAGCACCGCGGCGGCGGCGACGACCGTCTGATCGCTGACGCGCTGGGCGCCCGCGAAGAATGATAGTGCCAGGGGTGCCGTGAACACCCGACCCGAGGGGTTCATCACGAGCGCCAGCAGGAAGTCGTTCCAGGTGTACATGAAGATGAGCACCGAGAGCGTCAGGATGGCCGGCCAGGCGGACGGCACCAGCACTCCGACGAGCGTGCGGAAGTGCCCGGCACCATCGACCCGAGCCGCCTCCGTGACCGAGCGCGGCGTGGAGCGGAAGAAGCCACGCATCCAGAACGTGCCCAATGTCACCGACACCCCGATCTGGGGCAGGATCAGCGCCGGCAGGCTGTCGAGCATCCGCCATTCCTTGAACATCTGGTACAGCGGGATGATCAACGACTCGTAGGGGATGATCAGCCCCGTGATGAGGATGAAGAAGATCAGCGACGAGCCGGGAAAGCGCATCGTGCCCAGCGCGTAGCCGGCAAGCACCGAGAGGGTCACCGACACGATCACGACCGTGAAGGCCACGATGGCGCTGTTGATGAGGGCCTCGTCGAAACGACCGTCGCGCCAGGCCGTGGCGAAGTTGTCGAAGGTGATCTGGGAGGGCAGGCTGAAGCCGGTCACGACCTCCGTGGACGGAGTCAGCGCGAGCGTCACTACCGAGATGAGTGGGTAGACGGCAACGACCGCGAAGATGATGAGCAGGAAGTGGGTCGCGACGCGCTCTGTGGTGGTGCTCATCGGCCGGGCTCCGGCTCACCGCGTTCGCCGATGCGGACGATGAGGATGGCCACGACCAGGATCAGGCCGGTGAGGATGACGCCGATAGCGGATCCGGTCCCGAGCCGCCGGGCCTGGAAACCGAGCTCATACAGCAGCACCGACGGGACGGTCGTGGCGTCGCCGGGTCCACCGCCGGTCGAGACCCAGATGAGGTCGAAGTTGCGCAGCGCGAAGATGACGGTCAGCGTCAGTGCCACCACCATCTCATTGCGCAGGCTGGGCAAGGTGACCGCGAAGAACTCCTTGACCGGCCCGGCGCCGTCCACCCGCGCGGCGTCGTAGAGATCGGTGGGGATCTTCTGGACGCCGGCCACGAACAGGACCATGGCCAGTCCGGCGTTGAGCCACGTGCCCACCAGGCCGATGGCCGGGAGCGCCCAATCGAAGTCGCCGAGCCAGGCGCGGGTGAGGCCGTCCAGGCCGACCAGCCGCAGGAACTCGTTGACCACGCCGTTCTGGGAGTAGATCCAGACCCAGGCGATGGCGATGACCACCATCGCGATGGTCTGCGGCAGGAACAGTGCCACGCGGTAGCCGGCGATGCCGCGGATGCGGATACGGGACAGCAGGGCCGCCAGCAGCAGCCCGATGGTGATGGGCAGGATCGAGTAGAAGAAGATGAGGATGAACGAGCGCACGAACGCCGAATAGAGATCGGGGTCGGTCAGGACCTGGACGTAGTTGTCGAGTCCGACCGGCTTGGGTTCGCCGACGCCCTTCCACTGGGTGAGCGAGATCTGGACGGTCTGGATGAAGGGCCAGATGCCGAAGACCAGGAAGGCGATGAATGCGGGAGCAACGTAGAGGTAGCCGATGAGGCGCGGCTCGCCCGGGGGTCCACCCGAGCGAGCCATCAGCCTCGACATGGAACTGGTGCTACCGGTTGGCGTGGAACTCGGCCCAGTCGGACTGGACCTCGTTCGCGTACTCCTCGGCCGTGGTGCGGCCGCCGATGAGCTCTTGGAGGCCGCCGGTCATGGTGTCGTACATCGTGTCACTGGCCCAATCCTGGAAGAAGGTCAGGCCGTCGTCTTCGGCGATGCGGTTCCAGCCGGCGAAGGTCTCGGCGGTCAGCGCATCGGCTGCCTCGCCCACCGAACCGGCCGCGGCCGGGATGCGTCCTGCGTCGAAGTAGACCTGGCCCTTGTCGGGGCTCAGGACGTAGTCGATGATCGCCGCGGCCAGGTCGGGATTCTCCGACTTGGAGGAGATGTGGAGCGGCATCGAGTTCGCCGCCGTGGCCACGACCTTGCCGGACTCACCCGGGGGCGGCGCGAAGAAGCCCACGTTGTCGCCCATGCGGTCGCGCAGGCCGGCGGTCAGCCAGTTGCCCGCGGGCAGGAAGACGCCATCACCGTCGGCGAACTCCTGCCAGGCCTGGTCGTAGTCGAGGCCGTTGGCATCCGGGCTGATCCAGCCGTTCTCGACCCAGCCCTGGAAGGCCTCCAGGCCCGCGAGGTTGTCGGCGGCGGCGTAGTCCGCGCCTTCCTTGCCGAAGACCCATGCACGCAGGTTGTCCGCGTCCACGGATGCGCCCTGCGCGATGCTCGCCACGTGCATGGCGGGGAAGCCATTGAGGTTGCCGAGCTTGATGGGCAGCTCCCCGGCCTCCGCGGCCGCGGCCAGTGCGTCCTCGAACTCGGCGAAGGTGGTCGGGACCTCGAGGCCGAGGCTCGCGAGCTTCTCCTTGTTGTAGAAGACACCGACGATCTCAGCGGACTCGGAGATGCCCCAGCGGGGTCCCTCGCCGAAGGTGCCGTCCTCCGTGAACCGCCACTGGTCCATGGCGCCCGGTCCGTGCCACTCGTCCCAGCCGTATGCCTCGTAGTAGGGCTCCAGGCTGGCGATCAGGCCGGCCTCGACGAGCGCGCCGTCGTTGACGTAGCCCTGGTTGCCCCAGATGATGTCCGGCGCGTCGGGCAGGTCCGCCACGTTGAGCATGGTCGCGACGTGCGAGTCCCAGTCCTTGAACTCGGTATCGATGGTGACGTTGGGATACTCGGCCATGAATGCGTCGGTCAGGGCCGTGAGGCTGTCCACCGATGCGTTCTCCGCCGCGATCCTGATGGTCACATCGCCGATGTCACCCCAGCCGTCGGTCTGGACATCCTGCGCCGCCGCCGGCGCTCCCAGCGCAGCCAGCATGAGCGCGCTCCCACCCAGCGCGCCGAGGCGGCTGGCGATCGATCGTCTGATCATTCTTGACCTCCGTGTCGTTTCCGTCCGGGAAGCCCCGGACGACCTCCTACGAACCGCTCGGGCGAGCGGCTTCGTCGAGCCAAACTTGAGCACCGCGGCAGCGGTGGATGAACGTCGCGGGCCAATCGGGTTCGAAGTCATCTGCCTCCAGCACCCGGCGGGCCGCCGTGCGTTTGCCTTCCCCGTGGATGATCAGTCGCACCTCTCGCGAGACGGACCGGATGGTGCCCAGCCCGACGGAGACGCCGTGGTCGGGCACTTCGTCGATCGAGCCGAAGTCCGGGAAGGTGGCCATGTTATCGGTGCGCGTCGTCACTGCGAGCGGGATGATCGAGACGCCACTGTCGAGCGGCGTGCCCGGCTTGACGAACGCCACGTGGCCATCGCTGGCACCGCTCGCGACGATGAAGAGGTCGACCCCGCCGGCGGCTTCGAGTCGAGCCTGGTAGGCAGGCGGATCGTGTGGGTCGGGCAGCCAGACGTGGTCATCGGGCACACCGACGGCCGCAGCCTCGTTGAGCGGGCCGGCGATCTCCATCCGGGCGAACCGCCGACAGCTGTAGTGGGCATCGGCGGGGCAGTGCTCGAAGCTGCCGTCGGGGGCGCGCACGACGTAGTCATCCATCATGGCGATGACCAGGTGGCCGATGTCGGCACCCTCGAGGCCCTGGGCCAGTGCCCGGTAAGTCGAGCGGGCGCTGCGGCCACCGGGGCAGCCCAGGACGTACCGACGGCCCCCGTCGCGAGCGGCATCGATACCGGCGATGATCTCAGCGGCCAGTGCCGCGCCGAGACCGCTCTCATCTGCGAATACACGGACCTCGGTCACGCGATGCTCCCCGGCGGGCGCAGCAGGTCGTCCACCGCCTGCAGGACCCTGTCCCGGCCCATGAAGGGCTCATCGTCGATGGTGACGGCCTGCTTGATGCCACAGAGGCCGACGCATTCGAGGCTCTCGAGGCTGATCGCACCGTCAGCGGTGCGCTCGTCCAGCCTGATGCCCAGACGTTCCTCGAGCGCCTCGGCGAGCTCCAGACCGCCATCAGCCGAGCAGGACTCCAGTCGGCAGATCCTGATCCGATGATCTGGCACGAGCTGGCGGCGGCGAACAGCGTGGGGGGAGGGATCTTGGTGGTCCATGGCCTCGCGACGAAACGAGCGCCGAGGATAGCAGGCCCCGGCCGGCCAGCGACGCGGGTGGGGGCCCTGTCGGCATCGACCCCGAGTATCCTCGCCGCAGGCATCGACCACGGAGTTCCACGGAACTGCGATCACGACGGGGGAGGGCCAGCTACGTGGACCAGGTGAACACCAGCCCGAGCGCGGCGGAGCGCCAAACCATCCGCGCTCTCGCGGGGCGGTGGGCGGACATCGCCGCCCTGCCCATCATGGCCGAGCGCAAGCGAGGCTGGCGCGCCCTGCACGACCTGCGACCCGAGCGCCCGATGGTCCTGTTCGAGACCGACACCGTCGAGGACTACGTGGCTCCCGACGAGCTCGTCTGCGAGGATCCGGTCCTGCGCGCGGTCGAGGCCACGATGCGGGAGAACGTGCGCCATTTCGAGGAGGTCGGCGACGACATCGTGCTCGAGCCCTGGTACCGCCTGGGCTGGGACCTCGACGATTCCGGCTGGGGTGTGGAGGTCATCCAGATCCCCACCGACGGCATCGGCTACACCTTCAACTTCCCCATCAAGGAGCCGGCCGATGCGGCGCTGCTCCAGCCGCGCACCTTCAGCGTCGACCGAGAAGGCACCGAGCGGAAGCGACAGCTGCTCGAGGACACCTTCGGCGACCTGCTGCCGATCCGGGTCGGTAACTACGACCACTTCATGGTCGATCAGGGGGCCGAGAGCTGGGCCGGCAACTACTTCATCGGGCTCACCTGGCAGATCTACCGCTTCATCGGCAACGACGGACTGCTCAACTGGCTGTACGAATCGCCCGAGACCATCCACGCGCTGATGGAGTACATGGCCGACGATCGCATGCGGATGTTCAGCTACGTCGATGAGCAGGGACTCATCGTGCCCAACACGGACAACCAGCTGGCGGGCCCGCGCGCCTACGGCTACGTCTCCGACCTGCCTGGTCCCGAGGCCTCGCCGGGACGACTGTCGGACCTGTGGTGCTGGGCCGAGTCGCAGGAGACGACGATGATCAGCCCGGCCATGTACGCCGAGTTCGTGCTGCCCTACATGAAGCGGCTGACCGACCGCTTCGGCCACGTCTACTACGGTTGCTGCGAGCCGGTGCAGGACCGCCTGGAGCTGATCATGGAGGCCATGCCTAACCTGCGGTCGGTATCGGTCCCACCCAGCGCCGACTTCGAGCGCATCGGCGAGATGCTCGGTGACCGCTACGTCTTCAGCCGCAAGCCCGATCCGGTGCCCATCAGCATGCCCGTTGCCAATTGGGACGGCGCCGAAGCCGATCTGCGCCGAACCTACGACGTGGCGAAGACGTATGACTGCAACGTGGCCCTGCTCGTTCGTGACGTCTACACCGTCGGTGGCGACCGCTCACGACTCGCCACCTGGGTCGCGCTCGCGAGGTCGGTCTTCGGGATCTGAAGTCACCGCTCCAGGATCCTGGCGACGGTCGATGAACTCGGCGGCAACGCCCACGACGCCGAACCGTGGATGCCCTAGGCTCTATACGTGAGACACCCACTCGACGGCGACGGCAGT
Source organism: uncultured Chloroflexia bacterium (assembly GCA_963731995.1). GTDB lineage: Bacteria > Chloroflexota > Limnocylindria > Limnocylindrales > CSP1-4 > JAFMJV01. The sequence goes on along the minus strand of CAVSXV010000009.1, from coordinate 85,502 downwards.
ACCTGGGGTCCCGGGCTCCTTTCCCCTGCGTGATACCTGTCAACCGGACGCAGGTCCGCCTTCGCCCCGACGCCCGGCGGGTGGTCATCAGGCCGTTCATGCCGGGCGCGCACATCCCGTCGAACGGCCGCTTGCGAGCCCAACAGGTCGTCGATCGGATCCTGGCCCTATCGGAGGCCTCGGTCGCCTCCACGCTGGCCTCGACGATCGCGCAGTTTGCCCAACGACACCCCGACCTTGATGGCTCGCTGCTGCGCAACTACGAGGGCGTGGCCGGCCTGGTCCCCCACCCGGATCGCCTCACCATGGAGCAGCGACTCCTCATCGGGGCCTACTTCACACACGAGTACGCCGTCGAAGCTGCGGCGCTCTCCAACCCGTCCATCGTCACCGCCCCCGACCAGGGCGGGCTCGGCGCCGGGGAGCGGCGCTTCATCCTCAGCTTGCGGGCGATCGGCGAAGGGCACCTCTCCTCGATCGAATTCCGCTCGGGCGTCATCGGCGCGGATGGGGGCGTCAGCATCGAGGAGCCGAGCCGCTACACCACCATCGGCGAGCGACGTGAGCCGACCTATGAACACAAGGCCTTCCGGGTGAAGCTGCGAGAGCTGGGAGTGCTCAACGAGATCGCCGGTCTCGTGCTCGATCCGCTGCCGGCCGATTTCACGCTGGCCCAGCTCGAATCGGCCATCAAGGATCTTGACGAACGCGGCGTGGACCGGGCCGTGGCCTACGAGACGACGAGGATCATCCACTGGGTCGCCGCCTCGAACTACACCATCGAGTTCTCGGCCGAGTCACATGTGTCGGAACGGGTGATCTTCCCCTCCGGCCCGTCGGAGAGCCAGGGCATGGAGGACGCTCGCTTCGTGCGCTTCAGATACGACGACGGCACGGTCGTCTACTTCGCGGCGTACACGGCCTTCGATGGCTTCCAGATCCTCCCGCAGCTCATCGAAACGGTGGACTTCCGCACCTTCCGCATCGCCACGCTCAATGGCGAGGCCGCGCGCAACAAGGGCATGGCCCTCTTCCCGAGGATGATCGGCGGGCGCTATGCAGCACTCTCGCGACAGGACAACGAGAGCAATTTCCTGATGTTCTCGGACGATGTCCGCACCTGGCAGGACCCGATCCTGATCCAGCGGCCCGAACAACCCTGGGAGCTGATGCAGCTCGGAAATTGCGGCTCCCCGCTCGAGACTGCCGCCGGCTGGCTGGTGATCACGCATGGCGTCGGTCCCATGCGCCGCTATGCGCTGGGGGCGATCCTGCTCGACCTCGAAGATCCGCGCCGGGTCATCGGCCATCTCGACGAGCCGCTGCTGGCTCCCGCCGAGGACGAGCGCGACGGCTATGTGCCCAACGTCGTCTACTCCTGCGGCAGCCTCATCCACGGTGACGACCTGATCATCCCGTACGGCTTCTCCGACCTCGGCAGCGGCATCGCCGCGATCCCGCTCGGGAGCATCCTCGACCGACTCAGCTGATGGGGCCCAGGCTCGCGCCCGCCGGGCCCGATCGGGGCCGATCCGTCACCACGCGTCGATAGACCTCGAGATACTCGTCGACCATCCGCTCCACGTCGAACCGCCGTGCGACCGAGGCGCGTACGGCCAGGCGATCCATGTCGGCTGACGCATGGACCGCGGCCACCGCCTCATCGAGGCTCTGCACCAGGTATCCGCCCACGCCCTCGCGCACGATCTCCGGCATCGAGCCTCGGGCATTGGCGATGACCGGGGTACCGCAGGCCATGGCCTCGACCACGCTGAAGCCGAACGGTTCCTCGAAGGCGATGAGGTGCAGCAGGGCCCGTGCCTCGGCCAGCAGGGTTCCGCGAGCCTCGGGCCCCACGGGGCCGATGTACCTGATCCGCTCGCCATCGAGCCGCGGTTCGACGAAGCGCTCGAAGTATTCGCGATCCTGCACGATGCCCGCGATGGTCAGCGGCAGGCCTGCGCGTTCGGCGACGTCGATGGCTGCGGCGGTGCCCTTGTCGGGGTGGATCCTGCCGAAGAAGAGCAGATACGTGCCCGCTGCCGAACGCGCCTCGAACGCCGCCATGTCGATGCCATGGTGGATGGTAGCGACGTAGTGGAGCCGTTCGTGCCGGTCAGCCTCGCTGATGGCCACGTAGTAGCTCCGCGCATCGTACTTCTCGTAGACCGCCACGATGCGTTCCGACGAGAAGCCATGGACGGTCGTGACGACCGGCGTGGCCACCAGCCCGCTGTACGTCAGCGGCAGGAAGTCGAAGCTGTTGTGGATGAGGTCGAACTCGCCGGCACGCTCGAAGAGCGACGAGATGTGCAGGCTCTCGGCGACCTTGGCGTCGATCGACGGATCCTCGGAGTAGCCACGCGGGACACAGGCACTGAGTCGGGCACCGGTGACCGAGTCGGCGGTGGCAAACAGCGTGACCTCGACGCCACGGCGCACGAGGCCCTCGGTCAGGAGCGACACGAATTGCTCCCACGGACCGTAGTGACGTGGTGGTACCCGCCACGAGACCGGCGCCAGCACCGCGACTCGAAGGGGGCTTCCTGCGACGCGCATCGGATCGCGGGCCCTGATCAGGCCACGCTGGCGAGGGCGTCACTCGATCTCGCGCTCGACCACCCGTTTCGAGCCCGCAGGGCGCGGATGTGTTCGAGCGCGATGAGCCACATCAGTGTCGATTCGGCTCCCTGGTTGCGGCTGACACCAGCCGGACCGATGCCGTCGGCACCTGCGCCCGAGGTCGGGTCGGCGACCGCTGCCTGAGCATCGTTGTGACCCAGGAACCAGCCGTAGGCGGACTCGGTGGCCTCCCGATAGCGCGGGTCGGCGGTCTCCTCGAACGCGGTCTCGGCGGCCAGCAACAGCGTCGTGGTGGAGATGGGCTGCTGGTCGAATCGAGCCGGATGACCACCCCGCGGCCACCAGCCCGCATTGCCCACGGTTCGCAGGTGCCCGTCCGCGCTCGTCTGCGCCTCGATGAGCCAGTCGAGGACGTACAGTCCGGTCCGCACCATCTCCGGGCGACCGAACCTGCGACCAGCGACGATCAGGGCCTGCGGCAGCAGCTCGTTCTCATAGGTGACCAACCCCTCCGGCCAGGGCCACGCAGGCTCCGACTCGCAACCGGCGAAGGATCCCCACAGACCGTTCGCGGTCCGTTGGTAGACATCAACCACCCCGCCCGACATGCCGGAGCGGACCGCCGCATCGCAGGCCAGGATCACCGTCGCCCGGGGACGCAACGAGTCGACCTGGCTCGCGGTCGGCAGGGCCTGCTCGAACAACGCCGTGGCATCGTCCCGAGCTGTGTCGGTGGTTGTTGAAGCGATGACCTCGCCCAGTGCCTGCAGGGCCCGAGCGTCAGCGTCCTCAGACCCGGGCGCATCGAGCCAGACGCCATCCCAGCGCCTGAGATTGCGGAAACGTCCGGTCGAACCCACGAACGCCTCAGACAAGAAGGCCACGTTGCGGGCGGTGCTCGTCGCGACGGCCGGCCAGCCGAGCTCGCTTCCGTGCAAGACATCGACGATCAAGGCTCGCGCCACGTCGTCGGTGCAGTAGCCGTGGCTCGGATCCGGCCGAGCGCCCTGCGCATGCTGCATGATCCCGATCTCGGTGGTCAGGGCGTCGAGATGCCACCGTTCCACCGCGAAGAGCGGGAAGGGTTCAGGCACCTTGCAGCACGGCCGTCTGGAGGTCGATGGCGGCGACGTCTCGCGAGGTCATCCGCAGCCTCGCGAACAGCTGCTCGTAGTCCGCCGCGACTCGGGACCAGAGCATGCCCCGGCCGTGCAGATAGGCGCGCTGCGCCATCGCGGCGCGGAGGCTGTGGTCCTGCAACAGTTCGATGAGAGCGTCGCCCATGGCTCCCGGATCTCCCCGCGGTACCAGGCGGCCGCGCCCGTCGGCGAGGATCTCGGAGGCGTACAGATAGGGGGTGGAGACGGACGCCTTGCCGGCTGCCATCGCGTAGGAGAGCGTGCCCGAGACGATCTGGTCGAGGTTCGGGTAGGGCGTTACGAACACGTCTGTCGCCTCCAGCCAGCGGCTCAGCTCGTGTTGTGACACGAAGCGATCGATAAAGACCACGTGCTCGGTCATGCCCAGACCCGCGACCATGGTCTCGAGCAGCGTCCGGTAGCGCTCGCCTTCGGTCCGCTGCAGCTCAGGGTGTGTCGCTCCCAGGATGACGTAGCAGGCGTTGGGCACCGCACGCACCACCTCGGGCATGGTCTCGATCACCGACTCGTAGCCCTTGCCCGGGCCGACGAGTCCGAAGCTGAGCAGGACCTGGCGGCCGCTCATGCCGAGTCCCGGCTTCACGCTGTCAGGTTCGACGAAGGGCAGGTCGGGCACGCCGTGGGGGATGATCTCCACGTGGCTCGGATCGGCGGCGTAGCGCTCGACCAGGATGGAGGCAGCGGCCCTCGACATCACGACCACCGCGGCCGTGGACTCGAGGATGCCTCGCATGACCCGAGCTTGTCCGGCGGTCGGATGGCGCAGCACCGTGTGCAGCGTGGCTACGGCCGGCACAGAGAGCGCGGCCAGGAACTCGAGGACGCCCTCGCCATCGTTGGCGCCCCAGATGCCGTATTCGTGTTGCACGGAGACGGCGCTGACGCCGCTACGCATGAGCGAGCGCGCCACTCGGGCAAAGTCGGCAGGAACGTCCGTCCTGATGACGTGGCGGACACGGTGGTTCGTCGCGACGAGCTCACCGGGGCCACCAAGGGCCACGATCTCATGGTCCCCCAGGGCCCGTCCGAGGTCGGAGGTGAAGGTGCCGATGCCACAGCGTCGTGGTGGATAGGTCGAGACGAGTGCGATACGTGCCACTGAGGCCCTGCTAGCGTCCCGCACACCGCGCGGGTTCGGGGCCGACAACGGATCGCTGCTTCTCAGTTCCGACCAGTCGCGAGACCATGTTTCACCGCGGTCATGCAGAAAAAGGTCGACCGCGGCCCAGCAGAGCGGCGCGTATGGGCTCCGGGTCGTTCACGACCTCTCGAAGCTCGGCCTCTTCTGCGACTCTCACGGTGCGCGCCTTGGGGGGCTTTGTCAATCGCTCGGGGATGCTGCCCGAGGCGAGTACGCCACGGCACTACCTCTCAGGACCGCGAGGCGCCCCGTATCTCGTGTGGCGACTCGAAGGCCCAGGACGAAATCGTCTATCGCAGTCTTGCCGGCGACGCGACTCGACTCAGCGAGGAAGCGGCGGGCGCCTTCGGGTTCAGCCGGCCCTGCGATCCGCCTTAGCTGTCCGTGATGGCCATGAGCTCCAGGATGCCGTTCATGGGGACGCTGACCCAGGTGGGTCGGGAGCCGAGCTCGTAGCGCAGCTCATAGGCCGCCTTGGCGAGCAGGAGAGCGTCGAGCAGGACGGTCCAGGACCGCTCATCGCTCGGCAGGAATGGCACCCCATCGGTGACCTCGCGATAGCCTCGGATGCAGGCGGCCGCCACCCACTGGTACCAGAACCGGGCCCACGTCTCGGCTCGCTCGCTCGCCTCATCCTCCTCCGACGCCGGTGGGCGTTCCAAGCGCGACCAATGCGCCGCGTAGTGGAAGGAGCGGATCATGCCCGCGAGGTCGGTCAGCGCGGTGCGCTTGAGTCGACGCTCACCGAGCGGTCGAGCGGGCTCGCCCTCGAAGTCGATGATCATCACGTCACCACCGGTATCGAGTACCTGGCCGAGATGCAGATCACCGTGGATGCGGATGCGCTGGCCGCCGATGCGCTGCTCCAGCAGGCCGCGAGCCAGGGCATCCACATCGCCCGATGCGCGCAGGATGCGTTCGCTGGTGACGCGGTCGGACTCCGACAGCAGGGCCTGGCGCGAGCGCAGCAGGCTCAGGGACTCACGCACGCCCGAGCGGATCGATTGGTACAGGGCACGGACATGGAACGGCGCCATCGGCTCCGGGGCGAAGTCGGCGTCGGAAGCATCGGCTGACGCGAGGACCATGTGCATCTCACCGATCCGACGCCCGAGCACACGCGCGGTCTCGAGGTAGGCGCCGATGAGTCGGTAGGCGACGTCGGGCGGCGGGGTCCGTGAGAGATCGAGGAGGACGCTCGCACTCTCGTGCTCGAGCGAGGGCAGCTCAGGCTCCGCGAGCGCGTCCTGCAGGAACGACTCGACCGCCACTCGGGTCGCCTTCCAGAGGTCTCCCTCGTTGGGCACGAAGGCCTGGATCATGGCCACCGTCCCGCCCGACTTCGCGCCGCGGTCGAGGTCGATGGCGCCGAGGACGGGTGGCACATGGGCGAAGCCCCGGTCGACCAGGAAGCGACAGACCTCGAGGTCCGGGTTGGGCCCATCCTCGATGGCTCGGTATAGCTTCATGATCAGCCGGTCGGCAAACAACGCCGAGCTGTTCGATTGCTCGACCGTCATCGGCGTGGCCGGCAGGTCCTGAGCGCGGGTGCCGGCCCAGGTGCGCAGGCCACGGAAGGCGCGTCCCAGCAGGTCCGAACCGGCGCCACCACGGACGCGCCGACGGCCCGCCGCGATGCTCATCAAGGCTTCGAGCACCTCGGGCACGAGCGCGCCGTCGATGAGGTGGCCGGGCACATCACCGCCGACCAGGCGAGCGATGGCAGCCTGTGGCGCGGTCGTGAGCAGTTCCTCGAGGTCGACGTTCGAGTCGCTGACGAGCGGCAGGGCGTAGAGCTCCGGCTCGCCGTCCGCGTACTCGACCTCCAGCAGGGCCAGCACGGCCGTCGATGACGCCGTACGCACGGGGATCGAGCCGCTGAGCTTGGCCCCCAGGACCTTGCGAGCCTTGCCGCGATACCAGCGTCGCTCCAGCATCCACTCGAGCAGCACACTCGCCATCCGTCGCGAGTTTCGGCGCAGCAGTTCCTCGAGGTCGCCATGCCAGCGCAGCTCGGGCAGCGCCTGTTCGCCGGCCGAGGCGAACGCTTCGGTCAAGGTGTCCACCTCGAGGCGGAACCATTCGAAGGCGTGCGGGCCCAGGACCATCATGTAGGGATCGACGCCGATCCGCGGGAACTCGACCGATCCGAAGAGCTCGCGCGGCACCCGGCCCTCGTATTCGTCGAGTGTGAGCTCGGTCCACTGGGTATAGCGCGAGAGGTTGGCCACCACGAGGATGGTCTCGTCCTCGTATTCACGGATGAAGGCCAGGATGCGGCGGTTCTCCGGGTGCAGGAAGCGCAGGGTTCCGCGGCCGAAGGCCTGATGGCGCTTGCGCAGCGCGATGATCCGCTTCATCCACCACAGCAGCGACTGTGGGTTGGATTGTTGGGCCTCGACGTTGACGGCCTCGTAGTGGTACTCGGGGTCGGTCACGACCGGCAGGTACAGGCGCTGGCGATTGGCCGAGCTGAAGCCCGCGTTGCGGTCCGACGACCACTGCATCGGCGTGCGCACACCGTTGCGGTCGCCGAGATAGACGTTGTCGCCCATGCCGATCTCGTCGCCGTAGTAGACGACCGGTGTGCCCGGCATGCTCAGCAGCAGCCCGTACAGCAGCTCGATGCGCCGCCGGTTGTTGCCCAGCAGCGGCGCCAGCCGGCGGCGGATGCCCAGGTTGATGCGAGCCTGCGGGTCATCGGCATAGACGCGATACATGTAGTCGCGTTCCTCGTCGGTGACCATCTCGAGGGTGAGCTCGTCGTGGTTGCGCAGGAAGAGCGCCCACTGGCTGGTCTCGGGCAGGTCCGGTGTCTGCTCGAGGATGTCGATGATGGGGTAGCGATCCTCCATGCGCAGGGCCATGAACATGCGCGGCATGAGCGGGAAGTGGAAGGCCATGTGGCATTCGTCACCGACGCCCTCGCCGAAGTAGGCCACCGCGTCTTCCGGCCACTGGTTGGCCTCCGCGAGCAGCATGCGGTCGGCGTAGTGCGCGTCGATGTAGCCGCGCAGGTCCTTCAGATAGGCGTGCGTCTCGGGCAGGTTCTCGCTGCTGGTGCCCTCGCGCTCGTGGAGGTACGGGATGGCATCGAGGCGCAGGCCGTCGACGCCGGCCTCGAGCCAGAAGTCGACGATGCGCAGGAGCGCCTCCTGCATCTCCGGGGAATCGAAGTTGAGGTCCGGCTGGTGGCTGTAGAAGCGGTGCCAGTAGTAGGCCTGCGCCGTCTCGTCCCAGGACCAGTTGGAGGTCTCGAAGTCCTTGAAGATGATGCGCACGTCACCGTAGCGGTCGGGCGTGTCGCTCCACACGTACCAGTCGCGTTCGGGCGATCCGGGCGGGGCCTTGCGCGCCCGCTGGAACCAGGGATGCTGGTCGGAGGTGTGGTTGATGACCAGCTCGGTGATGACGCGCAACTCGCGCTTGTGCGCCTCGCGGATGAACCGACGCACGTCGCGCAGCGTGCCGTAGTCGGGATGCACCCGCGTGTAGTCGGCGATGTCGTAGCCGTCATCGCGGAGTGGCGAGGGATAGAAGGGCATCACCCAGATGGCGGTGACACCCAGGTCGGCGAGATAGTCGAGGCGCGAGGTCAGGCCCCGGAAGTCACCGATGCCATCGCCCGAGGCGTCCCTGAAGGCCCGCACCGGGACCTGGTAGATGACCGCGTCCTTGTACCACTGCGGATCGGCCGGAAATCCCGTGCTCAGCGGTTCGCCAGCATGGGTGGCGCGGCCACGCGCCTTCCTCGTAGTCATGCCTGGGTCTCTTCCCCAGGCCGCCCAGCGGGCATCAGTCTGATGATCTGCGCGACCTGACGCTTCGGGTCCAACTCGAACTCGAGGTCGGTGCCACGCTGGTGTGTCCGCCGGCCCTCGAGCAGGTCATGAGCCTCGTAGTCGCCGGGATCGAGGCCGTACTCCGCGAGCGGCAGCGAGACGCGGCCACGATGGACGTCCGACGGATCGAGGTTGACCACCGTCAGGATGATGTCGGAGCCGTCGGCCGTGTGCTTGGAGTAGGCGATGACGTCGTCGTCACTGGTAGGCAGGAACCACAGTCGCTCGTGGGACTGCAGGGCCGGATGCTCGCGGCGGATGCGATTGACGGCCGTGACCAACGGAGCGATCGACTCGCTGCTCTCCAGGTCCCAGTAGCGCAGCTGGTACTTCTCCGAGTCGAGATACTCCTCGCTGTCGGGCTCACGCGGGACGCCCTGGAGCAGCTCGTACGGCGGGCCGTAGATGCCATAGCTCGGCGTCAGGGTGGCCGCCAGCACGAAGCGCGCCTCGAAGGCGGCTCGTCCGCCCTCCTGCAGATAGGCGTGCAGGATGTCAGGCGTGTTGGTGAAGAAGTTGGGCCGGAAGAAGTCGCTGACCGGAGGGCGTGCGATCTCCTTGAGGTACTCCATGAGCTCGCGTCGCTCGTTGCGCCAGGTGAAGTAGGTGTAGGACTGGCTGAAGCCGATCTTGGCCAGCCGATACATGATCTTGGGCCGGGTGAAGGCCTCGGCCAGGAAGATGACGTCGGGATCGCTGGCCTTGATGTCGTCGATGAGCCACTCCCAGAAGCCGAACGGCTTGGTGTGGGGGTTGTCGACGCGGAAGATGCGCACGCCGTGGTCCATCCAGAAGCGGGTGACCCGGCGCAGCTCGGCCCACAGTGCGCTCCAGGCGTCCGACTCGAAGTCGAAGGGATAGGCGTCCTGGTATTTCTTCGGCGGGTTCTCCGCGTACTGGATGGTTCCGTCGGGCCGCGACTTGAACCACTCGGGATGCTCTCGCAGATAGGGATGGTCGCCAGAGGTCTGGAAGGCCAGGTCGAGCGCGATGCGGATGTCCTGTTCGGCAGCGGCCGCCACGAGCGCGTCGAAGTCCGCCAACGTTCCGAGTTCCGGGTGGACCGACATGTGCCCACCCTCCTCGGCTCCGATGGCCCAGGGCACGCCCGGATCGTCGGCGCTCGCGAGGAGCGTGTTGTTGGGACCCTTGCGGTAGGCCTGGCCGATGGGGTGGATCGGCGGCAGGTAGAGCACATCGAAGCCCATGCCGGACACGTAGGGCAGGCGGTCGATGACGTCGCGGAAGGTGCCGTGGCGCCCGGGCTCTGGTGAAGCCGAGCGCGGGAAGAGCTCGTACCAGGCGCCGAAGTGCGCATGGGGAGGATCGACGGTCACGGCCAGCACCGGTTCCCAGACCGTCTCGAAGCGCCGGTCGGGGTGGGCGTCCATGAGCGTCGCCAGCTCCTCGTCCATGGCCGTGTCGATGCGGACGTCGGTGGGCTCGCCGTCGATGGCGTCGGCCCAGGCATGGAGCTTGGCCGCATCGCGCTCGGCTGCCCGGGCCGCAGCATCGCGCACGAGCCCGGCGCCGATGGCCATGTCCACCGGCGTGGCGCTGTCCGCCTCGACCCTCCGCTCGAGGTCGTGGCGCCAGGTGCTGAAGTGGTCGATCCAGGCGGCGACCGTGTACTCGTGCAGGCCCATCCGGGTGAGCGGGAGCTCGGCCGACCAGCGGTCGTTGTCGGGGTCGCCCATGGGCAGCTCCGACCACTCCTCGGCGCCGGGCGGCCGGTGCAGCAGGCGCACCGCGATGTGATCGTGACCGTCGGGGAACGCGTCGGCCTGGACCGTGAGCGTGTCGCCCACGACCCGTTTGACCCTGAACCGACCGCCATCGACGTTGGGCAGGACCTGGTCGATGACCACGCGCCGCCGACCCTCCTGCGGCAGGGGGCTGGCAGCCGGGTTCCGGCCGCCTACTCGCACGTCAATTCCATCGGGCGTCACCTCCATGTGGCGTGAACCGCTCAGCGACGCATGCTACCGACATCGACGATCTCATGCGCCGCTCGGCCTCGACAGCACGGCCGCTGACATCGGCGGCAGGCGCAACTGTGCGCCGTCAAGCCGGATCCCGGGGATCGGAGGCAGCTGCGACCTCGCACGCTCCGTCGAGCACGACCCCACGGTCCGACCCCGAGACGTTGATGGCCAGCGTGCGGTCCTCGAGGACCATGACCAGCCAGCCCTGCTCGATGTCGGCTCGGAGCTGCGGGCGTGAGCCTGCTGTCGGTCGCGTCGTGGCGGCCCGCACGCGGATGAGCTGGCGGTGCCAGTCGAGCAGGCTGGCATGCGGCTCGCGAGCGATCTCCTCGCGATCGAGGCGAGAGGCCTCGAAGGTCTCTGGGTCGATCGGGTCGGGCACATCCTCGGGCCGCCAGCCGAATGCGGCGAACTCCCGACGACGCCCCGCCCGGACGGCCTCCCCGAGCGCCTCGTCATCGAAGTCGGCGAAGAACCGGAAGGGCGTGGAGGCACCCCACTCCTCGCCCTGGAACAGCAGGGGCACGAACGGCCCACAGAGCACCACTGCGGCCGCGACGCGGAGCGCGCGCGCGTCGACCAGTTGCGACAGTCGCTCACCGCGCGCACGGTTGCCCACCTGGTCGTGGTTCTGCGCGTAGCCCAGGAACCGCTCGAGCGAGAGACCGTCACTCCGCCGCCCGTGTCGCCGCCCGCGATGCCTCGAGTAGCGTCCCTCGTAGACCCAGCCGCGCTCGAGTGCTCGCACGAGGTCGGCGAAGCCGGCGAAGTCCTCGTAGTAGCCCTCCCGCTCGCCGGTGAGCGTCGTGTGCAGCGCGTGGTGGAAGTCGTCGCTCCACTGCGCGTCGAGGCCGTATCCGCCGAGCTCCCTCGAGTGCAGGATCCGGGGGTCGTTGAGGTCGCTCTCGGCGATGAGGGCGAGATCGCGACCAACATCCGCCGCCAGCTCCTCGACGGCGACCGCCAGCTCTTCGAGCAGGTGGATGGCCGTGAGGTCCACGAAGGCGTGGACGGCATCGAGGCGCAGCCCGTCGACGTGGTAGTCGCGCAGCCACAGGCGCGCGTTGTCGATGATGAAGCGGCGGACCTCGTCTGCGCCCGCGTCGCCGAGGTTGACGGCTCCGCCCCAGGGGGTGCGGAAGCGCTCGGTGACGTAGGGGCCGAAGGCCGACAGATAGCAGCCCTCAGGGCCGAGATGGTTGTAGACCACGTCGAGCACGACCGCCAGACCACGCCCATGACAGGCGTCCACGAAGCGTTTCAGGCCGTCGGGTCCGCCATACGGCTCATGGACCGCGAAGAAGCCGGCCACGTCGTAGCCCCACCCCCAGCGTCCCGGGAAGGCATGGACCGGCATGATCTCCACGTGGGTCACGCCCAGGTCGGCGAGGTGGTCGAGGTGGGCGATCGCGCCGTCGAAGGTACCCTCCGCGCTGAACGTGCCGATGTGCAGTTCGTAGACCACCGCGCTCCCGGGCGCCGTCGGGCGGAACCCACCATCGTGCCATCGGAACCGCGTGTGATCGACCCGCCTCGAGGGACCGTGCACGCCGCCCGGCAGCCACTCGCCTCGCGGATCCGGACGTGCCGGACCTCCGTCGATGGCGAAGGCGTAGTCGACTCCGAAGGGCACCGACTCGCTGGACCACCAGCCGCCATCCTCGGCGACCATCGTCCGTCGCTCTTCGCCGAGCACCAGCTCGACGCCGGTGGCTTCCGGCGCCCATACGCGTGTCGTCATGTGTCCTCTCGTTCCAGCACGGCCACCGGCAGGCGGCTCAGCACGCGCGCAGCACGCAGGCCTCGCGACGAGCCCGACACCCGGTGGAGGTCGCCGCTGAGCACGTCGCGCCAGCGTCCCTGTGGCAGCTCGATGCGCGTATCGCCCCAGCGTGACGCCGGAGCCACCAGCCTGGCCCCGATGCGTCCGCGTGCCAGCTTGAGCGGCAAGCGTGTGACGATGGTCGCGACATTCTCGTCGCGGGTGAAGCCGACGGCGTGGTCGGCAGCGCGCCCAGCGGTCGGCAACGGCCGGTAGGTCGCGCCAGGAGCGAATGCCTCTGGCCGACGCCGGCGGAGGTCCAGCGCCTGGCGCATCACCCACATCTTGGGCAGTCCGACGTCGACGGCGGCGAGCAGCGCATCCACGCCCGGTCCCCGCCGCGGGTCGGTCTCGAGCGCCGCCTCCAGCTCGGACAGCAGGCGGTCGCGCAGCTCGAAATCCACGGGCCGACGATTGTCCGGGTCGACCAGGGAGAGGTCCCACAGCTCCGTCCCCTGGTAGATGTCCGGGACACCGGGAGCGGTCAGCTTCAGCGCCACCTGCGAGAGCGAGTTGACCCGACCGGCACGAACGAACGGAGCGATCGAGCGCTGCAGCTCCGCCACGAAGGTCGTATCGGCCAGGATATTGCGCACGAACCGCTCGAGCGACGCCTCGTAGGTCTCGTCGGGCGTCGTCCACGACGTGCGCAGCTTGGCTTCGCGCGCCGCCTTGAGCAGGTAGGCCGACAGGCGATCGGTGTCGATGGGCCAGGCGCCCACGAGTGTCTGGGCCGCGAGATAGCCGGTCACCGGGTCGAAGGGTGTGTCGCGCCACGAACGCCGGAACCGCCGCATCCAGCGATCGGCGAGACGTCGCCAGCGATCGGGTGCCTCGGACAGCGCGGCGATGCGGACGCGCACGTCCTCGCTGCGCTTGGTGTCGTGGGTCGAGGTCGTGAGCATCGTGGCCGGCCAGTCGGACGCCCGTGCTGCATTGGCCGCGTGGAACGCCGCCACGCTCGTCCCGAAGTGGCCTGGTTCGCAGCCCACGTCGTTGAGGGCCACCAGGCGCACGTAGCGATAGAAGGCCGTGTCCTCGATGCCCTTGGCCATGACCGCGCCGCTGAACTGCTGGAAGCGCCCCACCAGCTCGGCCTCTGCCTCGCCGGTGACCTGCAATGAGAGGATGTCGCCAAGGAACGACAGCAGCTCCGGGTCGATGTCCGGCGCCACCTCACGGGCGACGCTGACGGCGCGTTCGATGACCAGCCGGTCGTCGTCGCTGATGAAGCCGTCAGCTGGTCGTGCATAGGTGCGGTAGACGGGCATCGAGGCGGCCACGGCGCGGATCGCCTGGTGCATCTCCGGGCGTGTGAAGTCGCGGAAGCGTCGCTGGTTCTCGCAGATGTCCACGAAGGTGGCCGCGAGCCGGTTGACCTCGGAGCCAAGGGTCTCTCGAGCGATGAGCGCGCGCGTCTCACGGGTCACTTCATCGAAGTCACGACCCTCGCCCGTCTGACGCTGGTGCAGTTCGCTGAGGCCGGCCTCGGCCTCTGGATCGACGAACAGGCCCACGGTGTCGCGCAGGAAGTCGTAGCCGGTCGTTCCATCTACCGGCCAGTCCGACGGCAGCGACTCGCCGGGCATGAGGATCTTCTCGACCACCAGCCAGCCGCGCCGCAGTGACTTGCGCAGGCGCTTGGTATAGGTCGTCGGATCGAGCAGGCCGTCGGGATGGTCGACGCGGATGCCGTCGAGCACGCCGCGCTCGATCCAGCCGCTGAGGCGGGCATGCGAATCATCGAAGACGGCCTCGTCCTCGACCCGCAGCCCGATGAGCGTGGTCACGTCGAAGAAGCGCCGGTAGCCGAGCTCGCGACCGGCCGAGCGCCAGAAGGCGATGCGGTAATTCTGGATGGACAGCAGCGCATCGAGCTCGTCGGGGTCGGCGGCTGTCGTGGACAGCTGGGCATCGATGGCATCGCGGACGCGAGGCTGCTCATCGAGCAGGCGCGCGAGCAGGGACCGCAGCACCTCCTTGTCGCGGTGGCGTCGGAGGCGGCTCTCCCGGTCGGTCGCGGTCGAGCGCGGCAAGGCCCGCAGGGCATCCGAGAAGAAGGCCAGCTCGGCCGACCGACTGCGGCTCGCGGCCGGTCCGAGCAGCCGATAGAGCGAGCGGGGTGAGAGTGGCAGCAATTGCTCGTGGTAGCGCAGGCTGATGGTGCCGCCGTGGCGCTCCAGCTGGAGCTCGCCGCTCTCGATCACCCGGCCGTAGTGGTCCCCGAGGATGGGCAGCAGGACGTTGTTGCGATCGCGTGCCTCGGGCGGGTCCCAGTCGACGTCGAAGTAGTCCGCATAGCGGCTCGAGGGCCCGTTCTCGAGCACGTCCCACCACCATGGATTCTCCGGGCCGGAGATGGCCATGTGATTGGGCACGATATCGAGCACCTGCCCGAGACCGACCTCAGAGAGCTTGCGCGAGAGGCCGCGGTGGCCACGCGTTCCGCCGAGCTCCTCGTTGACCCGATGCGGATCGACCACGTCATACCCGTGTTGGCTGCCGGGAGCGGCTTGCAGGTACGGCGACGAGTAGAGATGGCTCACACCCAGACGGACGAGGTAGCTGCTGACGTCAGCAGCCGCGCTGAATCCGAAGTCGGGCCGCAGCTGGAGGCGATAGGTCGAGGAGGGGACGACGCGAGCCAGCCGCCGCCGCTCAGACATCGATCCGCCGCAGGATGACGACCGAGTGCGCTGCGATACGGAACCGCCACCCCGTCCGGTAGAGACGACCCAGTCGTGGGAACTCGGGCCGTGCTGCGGTGTCCATCACCGTCCGCCAGCGTTGCCCCAGTCGCTCGGGCGGCAGTCGAAATCGTCGATCCCTGGTGCCGGCGTTGAAGGCGACGTAGAACGAATCGTCGGACACCGGCATGCCGTCGAGCGAGGCCATGAGGCCTTCGGGTGAGAGGAAGACGCCGAGCAGGCTGACGTGGGCTTCATCCCAGTCGTGGTCGGTCATCTCCAACCCATTGGGCGCGAACCACTCGATGTCGCGCACGCCGGGTCCACGCAGGGGGCGGTCCTGGAACCAGCGTCGCCGCCGGAACACGGGGTGCAGGTGTCGGAACTCGATGAGGCGGCGCGTGAACTCCAGCAGTGGCTCGTCGACCGTCTCCCAGTCGTGCCAGGTGAGCTCGTTGTCCTGGCAGTAGCCATTGTTGTTGCCCTGCTGCGTCCGACCCATCTCGTCGCCGCCGAGCAGCATGGGCACGCCCTGGGAGAGCATCAATGTAGCCAGCAGGTTGCGCTGCTGCCGCGAGCGGAGCATGTTGACGGTCTCGTCGTCGGTGGGACCTTCGTGACCGCAGTTCCACGATCGATTGTGCGACTCGCCGTCGCGGTTCTCGTCACCGTTGGCCTCGTTGTGCTTCTCGTGGTAGCTGACCAGGTCTCGCAGGGTGAACCCGTCGTGGGCGGTGATGAGGTTGACGCTCGCATGCGGCAGCCGCCCGTTGCCGGCGTAGAGGTCGGAACTGCCGGTGAAGCGATAGCCGAAGTCGGAGAGCGACCGCGGCTCCTTGCGCCATAGATCGCGCACGGTGTCGCGGTAGCGTCCGTTCCACTCGGACCAGTGCACAGGGAAGTTACCCACCTGGTACCCGCCCTCGCCCACGTCCCACGGTTCAGCGATGAGCTTGACCGTCCGCACGATGGGGTCCTGGTGGATGACGTCGAAGAAGGATGACAGGCGATCGACCTCGTGCAGCTCACGTGCCAGAGCGGAGGCGAGGTCGAAGCGGAAGCCGTCGACATGCATCTCCGTGATCCAGTAGCGCAGGCTGTCCATGATCAGCTGTAGCACGTGCGGATCGCGCGCGTTGAGGGTGTTGCCGGTACCGGTGTAGTCCATGTAGTACAGCGGATCGTCGGGGACCAGTCGGTAGTAGGCCTGGTTGTCGAGTCCCCGCATCGAGAGCGTGGGGCCGTTGCGGTTGCCTTCCGCGGTGTGGTTGTAGACGACGTCGAGGATGACCTCCAGCCCGGCGGCGTGAAGGGCCTTGACCATCTCCTTGAACTCGTTGACCTGCGACCCGCCGCTGCCGCTTGACGCGTACTCGCCGTGCGGAGCGTGGAAGCCGATGGAGTTGTAACCCCAGTAGTTGCGCAGGCCACGCTCGAGCAGGAACCCGTCATGGACGAACTGGTGCACGGGCAGCAGTTCCACGGCGGTGACGCCCAGCCTGAGGAGGTGCTCGATGGCGGCTGGATGGGCCATGCCGGCGTAGGTGCCCCGCAGTGCCGGCGGGATGTCCGGATGGCGCATGGTGAAGCCCTTGACGTGGACCTCGTAGATCACCGATTTGTGCTCGAGTCGGTTCGGCTTGCGATCGGCTCCCCAGTCGAAGTTCGAGTCGACCACGATCGAACGCGGCACGTATGGCGCGCTGTCCTCTTCGTTGATCAGGTGCGGTGCATCGAGTCGCTGGCCGAACACCGCCGATCCCCAGGCCACCTCACCATCGATGGCTCGGGCATACGGGTCCAGCAGCAACTTGGCCGGGTTGCAGCGTCGTCCGGCAGTCGGATCCCACGGACCGTGGACGCGATAGCCGTAGCGTTGTCCCGGGCGCACACCGGGCACGTAGCCGTGCCAGCAGTAGTTGGTCACCTCGGGCAGGTCGACGCGAGTCTCACGGCCCTGCTCGTCGAAGAGACAGAGCTCGACGCGCTCAGCGACTTCCGAGAAGACGCTGAAGTTCGTGCCCGCGCCGTCGTACGTGGCGCCGAGGTCGTCGGACCGGCCAGGCCAGACCGTGGGAATGGCGGCAGCCGGGGCAGGGGCAGGGTGGGATTCGGGAAAGGGGTGGGTCACAGGGGATTCACTCGTACCGCGCTGGTGCGCCCGGTGATGTCGATGCCGGCGGTATGGTTCGCCAACGTGCTCCGGGCCTGTCCGCAGCGTAGCAGACAGCCTCTCGGGAACCGTGCCTGCGCTGGCTCGGTCACGCCCAGCCGCGCGCTCAACCGTTCTCGCCGCCCTCGGCCAGCGACGGGTTGGGCGCGCCACCACCGCGACCCTCGCGGATGTTGTCACGGCCCACATCAGGATCCAGCGTGCGCGCTGCCTGGTCCTGTGCCGTGCCGTGCTCGTGCTCCTCGGGCGTAGCCACCGGGACCTCGAGCTCCCTGGGCGGCATCACGTTCGGTGTCCCATCGGGGTTCGACAGGGACTGGGCACCACGTGGTAGACGATCGTCGGTCCAGCGCGGATTGGCTCGATCTGCGAGCGCGGGATCCTCGATGGGTCGGCGCCCAGCGGGCTCCTGTCCAGCCAGAGGCCCGCTGGCCTCCCGCTCGCGGACCCCTTCGCGCACGGTCTGCTGCTCGGACTTGTCCATGACCCAAGGCTGCCCGATCGGCCGCTACGGACGCGAGGGTATCGCGGGTTGTCGGGTTGCAGCTGTATCGCAGTCCAGCGCGGACTTCGGTATCGTGCTTCCTCCCAGCCGCCGGAGAAGGAGTCGAGCATGTCCAACCGATCCCACCCGAGGAGCGTCGCCCTGGCCGCGTTGCTGGCGCTTGCCCTGCCGTTCGCCGCGAACGCGCAATCGGATGGCCCCGCGGACGATGGTGCGCAGTCGCCCCCTCCGATCGAGGGTCTCGGCTGGTTCACCACGATCGACGTGGCGGGTGCGGAGATCGAGTCCGTCTTCAGCGAGGCAGAGGTCGACCAGTGGACCGCCATGCTCGATGTGGCTGGCGCCGCCGTCGGGGACCTCGAGTACACGTACCAGAAGATCGTGGACCCGGCCACGCTCCCGCAACTCGGCGGCCTCGCCACCATCCGCATCGATGGGGCCACCGAGGAGGGCGTCCTCGCCGCCGTCCTCGCCGACATCTCGGCGCAAGCGGTCGCGGCCGGCGCCGAGCCGACCACATCCGAGTCGGTCACCCTGGGCGGCAAGGACGTCACCAAGGTCGATCTGCCCGAGGAGCTTGGTCCGGACGACGCGTATGTCTACGTGCGCGGCAATTCGGCGTCCATCTTCATCATGCAGGAGTCGCTCGCCGAGCTGGCACTGCAGGAGATGCCGTAGCCTCGCTGTCCCGACCGCTCTGCGTCGGCGCTCTCAGCGTCACGCTTGCGCTGGCCACGACCCCGAGCGTCGACGCCAACGAGTTGGGGTGGCGTCCGTGCTCGGACCTGCCGACGGTGCAGTGCGCCCTGCTCGATGTTCCGCTCGACCGCGGTGATCCCGCGACGCGGACCGTCTCGCTGGCGGTGCGTCGGAACCGCGCAGCCGACCCGGAGCGGCGCCTGGGTGTGCTGGTCACGATCGCCGGCGGGCCGGGCCAGCGTGGGACCGATGGGGTCTATCCGGGTGCACATACCCCGTTGATCGCGTCCCGTTTCGACATCGTCAGCTTCGACCCCCGTGGCACCGCCGGGGATACGGCGATCGGCTGCATCCCGGAGTGGGACCCCTTCGGCGACCTCGACCGCACGCCTGATGATCGAGCCGAGCGTGCGGCGCTCGACGAGCGGATACGCGACCTCGCGACCGGCTGCCGCGCGGACCACGGGGACCTGCTGCCCCACCTGGGTACGGCCGATACCGTGCTCGACCTCGAGGCGCTGCGCCAGGCTCTTGGGGAGGACCGGATCAGCCTCCTCGGCTCTTCCTACGGCTCGGAGGTCGCGCTGCGCTATGCCACGGCGTTCCCACAGCACACCCGCGCGGTGGTGCTGGATGGATACAGCGACCCCAACCTCGATCCGCCCGAACGCGAGCTGGAGCAGGCCGCCGCGTTCGAGCGACAGCTCGACGAGCTGTTGACGGAGTGCGCGCTGCGGGATGACTGTCCGATCGGTGGCCCTGCTCCGCCTGGAGCGGTCCTGGACCGGCTGCTCGATGGGCTCGATGGCACCCCCATACCGGCGGGGGACGGTCGCGTCCTGCACCAATCGGACGCGTACGAGGCGATCACCGGGGCGCTCGTGGGTGCCCGAGCCGATCGGGAGCGGCTGCTCTACGCCATCGCGGCTGCCGACGCTGGGGACGGTCGCCCGCTGCTCGGGCTCGCAGACAGGATTCGCGATGCGTTCGAGGCGTCGGGGCTCGACCTTGGGACGTTCATGGTCATCAGTTGTGCTGACGATGGTGCGGCCTGGGCTGATCTCGACGACCTGGAGATCGATGCGCTGACGAGGCAGGTGCTCGACGCGGCACCGCGCCTGGGCCCCTGGTTATGGTCGCCTCCGGCCACGGCAGACCTGCCGCCCGTGGGGTTGTGCGCGATGTCGCCGCCCGTGGCGCCGGTCGCCGCCGGCCCATTCGATGGCGCTGGTGCTGGGCCCATCCTCGTGCTGGCGGCATCTGGCGACCCCACGACGCCGCTGTCGGCCGCGCGCCGTGCCCTCGACGATCTCGACGAGGGCACGTTGCTGGCGGTGAGGGCGGAACAGCATCTCGTCTATCCGTATGCCGTGGCCGCACCCGGCTCGCGCACGAACCGCTGTGTGCTCGAGGTGGTGGAGGCGTACCTCGTCGACGGCACGATCCCCGCCACCGACCGTTGCCCGTGAGGGCGTCAAGGCCACGACATGGCGAACGCGCGGTAAGGTACCGGCCATGAAACGGCAGACCTTCAGCGTCGTTGCAGTGGTCATGGCGCTGCTCATGAACAGCGGGTCCATCCTCGCGAGCGCGCCGGAACCTGTCCTCCCGGTCGACGGTGGGAACCCGCCCGCGAACGATCCGCCCGCGTACGATCCGACCGAGCCATACAGGGATGACGGGGGTGGTCGATGTCCGGCTGGCAATACCCGCATGGGACCGGGAGGCGAGCTGGATCTCACCCTACCGCCGACGACCCGTCTGCCCGGCCCCGTCGTCCCGGTCGAGCCGGCGCCGGCGTCGCCTGCCGCGCCCTGTCTGGCCGATGTGGGCCTGCACCTGCTGGTCGAGGCGCCGGACGGCAAGAAGCCTGAAGGCGCGGATGGCAACCTCGACGGGATCGCCGTGTCCCGGAGCTCACTGGAAGGTGGCTTCGAGGTCACGCTGCCTGCACAGGATCGCCTCATCACGCTCGAACCTCCCGGCGAGAACTGGGAGCTCAAGTCCACCTCGTGCGACTGCTCGGGCTGGACCACGCTGACCGCCGCAGGCGCCTCCACTATCGTGTCGCTGCCTGGGGAACGAGCCTCACAGCCGCGACCGGTCATCCCTGCACCGCCACAGCCACCCGGAGGTCCCGGTGGCTGCTCGGGATCCGCGCCCGTCGGCTTCTCGGCCGCATCCTCGCGACCCGGCCTGCCAGTGTCGCGGGGCGGGCCAGCGATGGCCAGCTATCCCGGTCCCGTCCTGCCGGTGGATTCGCTGCCCCGCCTGCAAGCTCCGCGGGTCGAATGGGACGAGAGCGGCACCGTCACCATCACCGATCCGGACCAGGTCGGGGGCACGTTCACCTGTGTCTGGGCGGTGGAGCTGGTCTATGGCCATCTGGACATCGAGACCGTGACCAAGCCTTCCGGCGAGGAGGATCGCTTCCAGTACGAGGTCATACCCACTGGCGGCCAGCCGAACGCATCGGCCCTGACGGTGCGGGGCAGTGCCTCCGAGCGCTTGCGCTGGGGCCCGTGGTCGGCCAAGTTGGCCGAGCTGCCTGAGGGCTGGAAGGTGAAACGATCGCGCTGTAGCGAGGCCGATATCTCGCTCGTGAGCCGCGCCGAAGGACCGTCGGCCACCGTGGGCCTGGATCCCGACGATGCGGTCACGTGTAGGTTCGAGCTGGAGTTGCTCGCGCCCAAGGCAGGCCGCTGGCGGGCCAACAACAAGCCCGGCACCGCGACCTGCTCCAAAGGTGGCTTTTCGATCCCGTTCGACCTGAGTCAAGCCATCGACTTCGGGCGCCTGCGGGTACGTGACGAAGGGGATACGCTGATTGCGATCGGCGGCGGCAACCGCTTCACCTTCCGGCGCGACCGCGATGATCCACTTCGGTATCAGGGTACGAAGCGGTTCCGGGAGGCCGGCTTCACGTTGGACTTCGACATCCGGCTCAACCTCAAGAGCGAGACGCGGATGACCGGGAACCTGCGCGCGAAGGCCAAGGGTAGGGGCGGAACCTGCACCATCCGAAGGCCGCTCACGCTCACGCATAGGTAGTTCCGACTGAGGCTGCGCGCGCATCGACAGAGAACCCTGACACCCACAGATATCCGGACTCCTGTGGTGCGGCTACGATGGCTGTCTCCCGGCCGCTGGAAGTCCGCGCTTGCCCACTGGCACGTGCGCTGTGGGCCGCGGAAGCCGGCTACCCTACCGCGTCCGGTGGCCTGGGTCGCCTGCCCCTGCTGATCGCCGGCGGCCGGTGGGCCATCGTGATGTACGGCGCGATCGGCTTCTCGGTCGCGTTCATCGCCCGCAGCCAGGTGGCGGGAGTCGTCGTACCGAGGTCGCGTGACAGGAAGGCACTGGGGCGGAAGGTAGGCTGGATCCGCGCGACATCCGCGGACCACTCGTCGGGATGTCGTCCAAGCGGCCCTGCGTTGACGATGCGGTCATCGGGGTGCTCGAACGTGGCAGAGCTCCTGCCGTGGTCGGGACATCCGGACGATGTGCCACCTCGTCGGTGGGTCGATGATTCGCTCATGCGAACTGAACGGAACACCACCGATCGAGCCATCGGTCGGGGCTTCGGCGTGGGCATGCTCTTGCTCGGGGCCGGCCTCGCCCTGAACACGCTGCTCGGCCCGCTCGTCGCCGATCTCGTCGACTACCCCTTCACCGAGACGGTGCGGAACGAGACGCTGGGGCTGGAAGCGATCTCGCTCTTGCTGGTCTCGCCCTTGGCGATGGTTGCGGGTCTGCTCGCGTTGCGCGATCACCCGGCCTCCGCTGTCGTTGCTCTGGGGCCAGCTGCCTATTCGGCCTACATGTTCGTGCAGTACGTCGTCGGTCCCCAGTACCCGGCCTACGAGCCCGCACTGCTGCTGCACCTCGGGCTCTTCATCCTCAGCGGCTCACTCCTGATCCGAGCCTGGTCACTCCTGGACGTCGAACGTCTCCCTGACCCATCGCGCGGCTGGGTCGTCATCGTCATCGTGCTGGCGGCGTTCGTGTTCTCGAGGTGGTCGGGCGCACTGGCTGGGTTCCGGGCGGCCGACACGGTACCGGCTGCGGCCCCGGACCTGACGATGTATTGGTCGATCTTCCTGCTCGATCTCGGCTTCGTCGTACCCGTGACCATCTCCACCGCGATCGGCCTGCTCCTGCGTCGGCCGTGGGCCACGAAGCTGCTCTACGGCATCGTGGGCTGGTTCGCGCTCGTTCCGCCCTCGGTGGCCACCATGTCCCTGGTGAAGGTGCTGCGTGACGATCCGGCCGCGAACGGCGGCGACGCCATCGTCCTCGGTGTCGTATCCCTGATCATGGCGGCCGTCACCCTGTGGCTCTACCGGCCGCTCTTCGGTCGCACGGACCGGCGCGTCTTCGCGGGCACCGCTCCGGCCTTGGCTGGTCGAGACGGTTAGCCAGGCCCCCAGCGCGGCGTCCGACGCGGCCGTGGAGCCAGTCTCCGGCGTATCCCACTCGATCTCGACCGAACCAAAGGAGGTGCCCCATGCAGAACCTCGATTGGCGACCCATCGCCCTGGCGCTGAAGATCGGTGCGATGGGGTTGGCTGGTGCCACGATCTCACTGGCAGCCCTTGACGCTGGCGATGCTGGCACGTATTCCGTGATCTTGGCCATCGGCCTCTTCCTGCTCGCGATCGGCTCGGTCATGCACCAGCAGCGGGCCTAGGACCGTTCCCTCGCGTAGAGCGATCGCATCGGGACGGTCACCGTCACACGGCGGTACGTCCCGCGCCGCTCGAAGAGGGCCAGGCTCTGCGCCTGGTCGAGCTGGTTGCCATCGATGTGCTCGACCCGGGCGTCTGCATGCTCCAGCTCGATGCTGGCAGCGTCCCCGAGTCGATACACCACCGGCACCTGGCAGTACGAGAAGGCCAGGCTTCCCGCTGGGAGGTCGATGGAGGTGGTCACGCCGTCGGCGCTCTGGAAGCTCGCGCTGCTGGCGGTCTCGAAGATCTCGCTCCGGGGGAGCAATCGGGGCGCGAACCGCAGGCAGCCGTCGGACACCTCGACCCCCAGCTCGCCGAACCGCGTCAGCACCTGCTCCTTGACCTGCCCGGTCATGCCTGGCTGCTGCGCGCCGAGATGCCCCGGCGTGTGTGAGTAGGGATCGGTCGGGAAGGCACCCTGGAGGGCGGGGTCCTTGCGGAAGCCGAGTCCGTCGCGGATGTCGTGGTAGATGGCCGCGAGTGCCTCGCTCGAGGCCGGATCCGTGGCTCGGTCGTGGCACCACTGCACGGCCAGGGCGAGCTTGGCCACCATGTGCCAGTAGATGCTTCCCAGGCCCTCGAACATGAAGAAGCGATCGCTGCGGCCGGTGAACCCACCGTGCGCGAACGTCTCGCGCCAGAGGTCGCGGACCTCGTCCCGGACCGCCGGCTCCGCGTCAATGGCTTCGAGGCGTGCCTCGACATCCGAGAGCGTGGCGAGGTCGGCCTGGAAGTGCCATCTGTCTTCGCGATCGACCACGAACAGGGCGGGGTCCGAGAATGGCGGCATACCCGTGATCGTATTGCGCTCGAGGAAGGGGATCGACGGGCGGTCCGGGTACAGCAGATAGCTGTGCTGGTCGCCGCGATACAGGCCACTGTCTCGAAGGGCGCGCAAGAGCGCCACGGACTCACGGTCATCGAGGATCCCGGACTCGAGGACCGCGACCTGCCCTTCGAGCATCGGTCCGAGGTGATCGATGCGTGCTTGCCCATCGTCGATGCTCAGGACGTCGTAGCTGTGGAAGAGCCCATCGGCTCGTCTGCTGGCACGGATCGTCCCCTCGGCCAGGCGGATCGCGCTCTCGAGCAGCGCGACGGATCGCTGATGGGTCCGTCCGGACCGCGGCACCGAATGATCCCGCGTAGACCGCCTCGCGGTGAGCCTCGCCGGCGCGTCCGAGCAGCGCCATCGTCGCGTGGCGTTCCTGGTCATCCATGGGCAGGACGACCGCGCTCAGGATGCCGTTCAGCTCGTCAAGCAAGGTACGCACCGAAGCCGAAAGCTCGACGTCATCGTCACTCGAGAACGTGTCGCGGAGGAACCTGGCGTAGCGCGCGACGGCGTTGAGCGTCACGACCGACAGCCCCCAGCCCGCGAGCGCGTTGTTGGCGTCATTCCATTCGGGGCGCTGGGTGTTGAGCCAGATGCCGCTGTCGGGCACGAGATTGGTGAGCTTGACCAGCAGCGGGACGAGGAGCTTCTCCGCCAACGTGACGAGCCGGACTTCGCCACCACCGTCGCGGACCAGTCGCCCGTCGGCGCCGAGCTCCTCCGCGGCGGCCAGTAGCGCCTGGTGCCGCGCCCGATCGAACGTGATGGTGTGACGCGGATCGGCGGCGATCGAGTCGAAGTCGCCGATCCGGTACGGGACGTCGGCGTACGAGTAGATGCGGTCGCGAAGGCCGGCCTGCAGGACGCCAGGCTCATGCCGCTCGTGGGCTTCGAGCAGCTTCAGGAGGTAGATGATCTGGTGGTCACCCCAATAGCCGATGTGGCTCCACGGGTCATCGGGGTCCTCCATCTCCCAGTCGAGACCGGCCCGGGTGATGCGATAGGGGTTGTAACCGTCAGCCGTCGACGCGTTCAGGAAGACGGTGATGAAGTGGGACAGGTAGCCCGGGTAGCTCAGGCCAAGGGCCTCCCAGTTCTGGAAGATGTCGCGCCAGTTGCCTTCGTAGCCGTACACCAGGTCGTCGCCGTCGTGGATCCGGATGGTGTACCAGTTCCAGGGCCGGCTGGGGTCGCCGTGGCGGCGGCTGAAGGTCAGGGGCAGGTAGCCACGCAGGAGGCGCGTGAGCTGCGGATCGTCTTGCTCCTGGGCCCCCTGGAGCAGCTGGGCCAGACCGATCGTTTCGGGTAACTTCGAGAGCCAGAGCGCGTGCCGTGCTGCAACGATCCGGTTCTGGTCGTGCAGGTATGACTCCAGGTCGCGGCGCGGGACCGCATAGTCGGTCTCGAACGTCCCGCCACGCATGACGTTGAAGAGGACGTTGGCGACGTGGTTGGCGGTGGCAGCCTCGTCGGCGGTCGACTGTGTCGCGTCGGCTCCGGCCAAGCGGCGTCGCACCTCGGCACGGTCGGCCTCCAGCGCCGCCTCGAGGGTCGAGCGCAACTCGTCGTCGGGAGCCTGGAGGCTGTGCGCCAGCTCGAGGACCTGCCGATGGTCGAGCCCGGTGTCGGCCACGGCATACCAACCATGGGAACCGTTCGGCTGCAGCGTGACCTCGTCGGCCGTGAGGTAGGCGCCCATCAGGCCGCGAACCTCCGTCTGGCTGGTCACGGTGCCGCCCCGGCGGAAGAGCTCTGTCTGCGCGTCGCTCAGGAGGGTCCGTGGTGCGGCGTGGCCGGTGGCCCAGGCCGCTGCTACACGCAGCGATTCGGCCGGTTCGGGCCGGTCCGATACGACCGTGTTGAGGGTGTACAGCGCCAGGCGCGAGTCGGGCAGGCGCTCATGACGCATGTAGGCGATAGCGAGATAGCTCAGGCGTGCGTAGAGGTCACGGTCGACCCCGGGCGGGATCAGGTCGTGCCAGCCATCGAGGTAGCGGATGTCGACCGACTCGCCGGCGATCTCTTCGATGACGGCGTGCCGGACGACGCCGAAGGTCTCGCAGGCCGACAGGCGCCAGCGGAAGCGCAGGCCCAGAACGTCGTCGACCTCCTCGAAGATGACCGCCGTGCCATCGACACGTTTGTACAGGTTCCGATGGACCGACGCGATCCCGGGAGTGTCCCCCCAGGGCTCCCAGAGGCTCGAATCGCCACCGCGCGAGACGAGGAACGTGCTGCGAACACCGCTGGCGTTCGGGTCACGCAGGATCTTGTCGGCCGTCTGACTCGGAAACAGCGCGTGGTCGGGATCCCGGCGCCCCGCTGTGAAGGCGCCGTTCGAGCCGACGAACAGCCACACGTCGCTGTCGCTCACGATGCTCATGAGGAACGGCGGCATGGAGTCGACATCACCGATGCGGGCGTAACGATCCCCGTCGATGGTGACGAAGCCGCCCACCACCGCGGACTCGCCAGGCGGTACCAGCGCCCGGGCCGGACGGATGACCTTCCCGCTGGTCATGCGGTCTCTGGCTGGTGGCGGCGCACGGAGTCCACCAGCATCTGCGCGGGGAAGGCGGTGTTCATCGTTTAGATGATGCCACTGCCATCGCCCTGCGATCGGTTCCTTCCAGGGGGCTGGCGTATCCTCGCGCCATGCCCAGATCGGAGCGCCTCGACGTGTCGGGAAAGCTGGCACGGCTACCGGCAGACACAGACGATGGTGCCGCGCCAGCGGTGTTCAAGGCGCTCGGTAACGAGACTCGCTGGCGGATCCTGAGCTACCTCAGCGACCGCTTCGTTACCGCCAATCAGATCGCCCACGACCTCGGCTTGCCGGCATCGACCGCTAGCCGGCACATCGCGCTGCTCGAGGATGCCGGGCTTGTCCACACCGGTATGCGGCCTGCGTCGAGGGGCCTCGAGAAGGTCGTGGCCCGCAGGTTCGAGGCCATTCTCGTCGAACTGCCCGGCGCAGCGGGCGGCGCTGATCACGTCGTGGAGATCCCCATGCCTATCGGTGCCTACATGGCCTTCGAGATCGAGCCCACGTGCGGGCTCGCCAGCTCCGAGGGGTTGATCGGACTGCAGGACGATCCGAGCTCCTTCTACGACCCGGATCGCGTCTCCGCGCAACTGCTCTGGTTCGGCTCGGGATGGATCGAATACCAGTTCCCGAACCGGGCGCCCCCGGGATCGACCGTGACTTCGCTCGGACTCAGCTGCGAGCTCTGCAGCGAGGCGCCGACGAACGACCCTGACTGGCCCAGCGACATCAGCGTCTGGATCGACGGTGTCCATCTCGGGGAGTGGACCTGCCCCGGTGACTTCGCTGCGCGTCGTGGTCGCCTCACGCCGGCGTGGTGGCCATCGACGAATACGCAGTACGGGCTCCAGAAGCGTTGGCTCGTGAACGCGGGTGGTACCTCACTCGATGGCGTTCGGCTGTCGGATGTCCGGCTCGACTCCTTCGACCTGCGCCCCGACCGACCGATCAGCGTTCGCGTCGGCGTACGGCCTGACGCTCGCCACGTCGGAGGTATCAACCTGTTCGGCCGCGGGTTCGGCAACTACCCGCAGGATCTCGTCCTCAGCCTGGAGTTCGAACGGCCGGCTTCCACGCCGACCCTCTGACCGCTCTCCGCTCCGCAGGGTCTTCGACCTATCTCTGGCTTGACGTCGTCCCCTATCATGTTGAGAGCACTCTCACATTTGTGGTGGGACAAGTGGCGGGGAGGACGCCAGTGCGAGCATCGGGACCCAAACGGAACGGCGTGGGATATCCGCCGGGTGGGATGCCCACCGTGTCGGCAGCGGCCATCCGCGCCCGACGAGATACCGATCGGCGAGCCGCGCGATCCGCGGAGCGTGAGCCATGACCGGCACCACCGCGGCCGTCGACGGCTCGGCATCTGTAGGCACGCCGCAACGCGGTTGGCGCGCCCGGTTCGGTGACACCACGTCCGGCTGGCTGTTCCTGGCGCCCTTCCTGATCATCTATCTCGCCTTCCTGCTCTATCCGGTCGTGCAGGCCGTGCTCATGGGCTTCTTCGAGGTCGACCTGCTGGTCATCGACGACCGAACGTACGTGGGAGTCGACCACTACGTGAAGATGTTCTGGGGCACGGAGATGACCTGGGGCGTGTCGCCGCTGTTGTTCTGGCGGCTCGCAGGCCTGCTGCTCATCCCGCTCGTCTGGTACTGGCATCGCAACGGTTCGGTGTCGCGGACGTTCGCCATCGTCTCGACGGTCGGCATCCTCATCCTCTTCGTCGGCATCATGGGCATCCATCCCGGCGAAGGCGGTCGCTGGTACGACTCGCAGTTCTGGCTGTCGTTCAGCAACACCGTGCTCTTCGTGATCCTGTCGACCCCGCTCATCGTCGGTGCCGGCCTGGCCATCGCCATCGCGCTGAACCGCCCCGGTCGGCTGGCGGGCGTGTTGCGGACGCTGTTCTTCGCGCCCTACGTCCTTTCGGTCGCGGTGCTCACACTTATCTGGGCCTTCCTGCTCAACCCGCAGCTGGGCCTCATCGGAGCTGGCTTCGAGGCGGTCGGCCTGGAGCCGATCAACTGGCTCAACAGCACGACCTGGGCGATGCCGGCGATCGTGGTGACGACCCTGTGGTGGACGGTCGGCTTCAACGTCGTCCTCTTCCTCGCCGGCCTCCAGGACATCGAGCCGAGCATGTACGAGGCGGCCTCACTCGATGGCGCGGGGCCCTGGGCGAAGTTCCGGTTCATCACTGTGCCAGGCCTCCAACGAACGCTGCTCCTCGTCACCGTCCTGCAGGTCATCGCCTCGTTCCAGATCTTCGGACAGGTCTTCATCATGACGAGGGGAGGGCCGAACGGCGCCACGCGGGTCGCCATCCAACACATCTACGAATCGGCGTTCCGTGATTTCGAGCTGGGTTACGCCTCAGCCATGTCGGTCTTCCTCTTCGTCGTGATGATCGCTATCGCGGCCGCGCAGTTCCGATTCCTGCAGCCGTCGGAGTCCTGACCAATGGCCACGACGACCTCAGCCCCAGCCAAGGCCACACCCCGCACGGTGGGTGGCGCGCCACGGAGCGCGCGGTTCCGCCGCTTGACGTTCCTGGCCTTCCTTCTCGTAGCAGGCATCGTCTGGATCATCCCGATGGTGTGGATGTTCTCCTTGTCGCTGACGCCCAACGAGATCCTGCAGCGCTCGACCACCAGCATCCTCCCGGTCGACCCCACCCTCGACAACTTCAGTGGCGTCTTCCAGGTCGGCCTCACGCCGCGCTGGCTGCTCAACAGTGTCATCGTCACCGGGGCCACCACGCTCGTGACGGTGCTCCTGTCGGCGATGGCCGGCTACGCCTTCGCACGTATCCCGTTCCGCGGCAAGCGCATCGCCTTTCCGCTCGTCCTCGCCGGTCTGATGGTGCCGAGAGAGGCGATGTTCGTGCCGCTGTTCCTGATGTTCGCGGAATGGGACATGCACAACACGTACGTGGCGCTGGCGCTTCCGCGCATCGCCGCCCCACTCGGCGTCTTCATCATGACCGCCTTCATGGCGGCGATCCCGCGTGAGATCGAGGAGGCAGCTGTCGTGGACGGTGCCGGCCGCTGGCGCATCTTCTGGCGAATCATGCTGCCGATGTCGGTACCGGCGCTGACGGCCCTGGCGATCTTCACGTTCGTGCTGACGTGGAACGACTACCTCTGGCCGCTCGTGTCTGCGACGAACCGCGAGATGTTCACGATCACGACGGGGTTGGCATCGCTCCAGGGCAACTTCGCCCAGGCGACCGAGCTGGGCTCGCTCATGGCTCGCGGCGTCATCGCCAGCCTTCCACTGCTCATCCTCTTCCTCGTCTTCCAGCGCCAGCTCATTCGGGGTATCTCCATCGGCAGCGGAGGCAAGTGAGCTGCATGGACCGTGCATCGCTGGCGCTTCCGATCGACCGACGAACCCGCACCGGGCAACCAGGGAGGCACCTCATGGCGAGATGACCAAGACTCGGATCGGAGGACGCGGAACCACGACCTCGACACATCAGGACGCCAGGCCAAGGAACCTTCAGGAGGAGCACAAGCATGAAGACACGATTGGGCATTCTCGCCGCGACGGTCGCACTCGTAGCGGCTGGCGCGGTTCCGGCGGCGGCGCAGGATAGCGACGTAACCGTCTCACTGGCTCGTTTCTTCGGTGACTGCGATGACACCACCCAGGGCGTCACCGACGTCAGCCAGGCGAC
This sequence comes from uncultured Chloroflexia bacterium, assembly GCA_963731995.1. Lineage (GTDB taxonomy): Bacteria > Chloroflexota > Limnocylindria > Limnocylindrales > CSP1-4 > JAFMJV01. The sequence continues at coordinate 55,113 of CAVSXV010000009.1, read as the reverse complement.
CACCGAGTGTGAGGTCATCGCCATCCTCACCAACGCCTTCAACGCCGAGGACAACGGCATCACGGTCGAGAAGCTCGGCGGACAGAACTGGGGTGACTATTACCCGCAGCTGAGCACGACCTTCTCCGCTGGCGACCCGCCGGATGTGGCCGTCATGCACCAGTCCCACCTGACGGACTTCGCTGGCCGAGGGCTGCTGACCCCGATCGGTGATGCGCTCGCGGAGGCTGGCGTCGACTTCAGCGATTACACACCGCCGGCCCTGGGTGCCGTCACGTCCGATGGGGAGGTCTACGGCCTTCCGTTCGATATCCACGCCAGCCTCTGGCACGTGAACGTGGACCTCATGGAGCAGGCGGGCCTCGTCGGCGACGATGGCAAACCCATCATGCCGACCAGTGCGGATGAGCTCCTTGCCCAGTGCCAGCAGCTCCAGGACGCCACCGGCAAGCAGTACTTCGGCCACGACTGGTTCGAGTTCGGTGTGGGCGCGCGCCTATTCCTGGGCCTGGTGTGGCAGCAGGGCGGCGATCTCTATGACGGCACCGCGGCCACCGTCAACACGCCCGAGGGCCAGGAAGCCCTCCGACTGCTCAACGAACTGGCCACCACCTGCAGCGATCCCGCCCAGGGCTACACCGACTCACAGCAGGGCTTCCTCAACGGCGACATCGCCGTGCTGCACAACGGCACCTGGGTCGTCGATCAGTACGACCGTGAGACGGAGTTCGACTACCTCGCGACCAACCTCCCGAACCTCTATGGGACCCCCGCCGCCTGGGGAGACTCGCACATGTGGGTCATGCCCAAGCAGGGTGATGCCGACCCGGCTACGACCGCCGCGTCGATCGAGTTCCTCAAGTACCTCTACGATCACATCGCAGACTGGGCCATCGGGACTGGGCACATCGCGCCGAGGATGTCGGTCATCGAAAGCGACCGCTACCAGAACGCTCCCCAGCGCGCCAACTACGCCGAAACCGCCGACATCGCCGGCATGGTACCGGCGGTCCAGGGCTGGGCCGGAGCGTGGGATGCGCTCGCTGAGGAGCTCAATGCGACTTGGGTCACCGGCAAGGACCAGGCTCAGGCACTCGCCGACGCCGAAGCGCGCATGAACGAGGAGCTGAACTGAGTAAGCTGGCTGGGCGTCGATCAGGATCGAGCTGACGCGCTCAGCCGGGATCGCCCGGGGCGGCATCGATCGCCGCCCCGGGCGATCGTCAACGAACCGCCCATCCTGGACGTGAAGGGCACGTGGAGGACAGCACATTGGAAGATGCCGAGCCGATCGAAGACACGATTTCCGGCCGTTGGAGCGCAGAACGTGCGTGGGCCTGGTACCAGCGGCTCCCGTGGCTCGTCGGCTGCAACTTCACGCCGAGCACCGCTTCCAACCAGTTGGAGATGTGGCAGGCCGACACGTTCGACCCCGCCACCGTCGATCGCGAGCTCCGACTCGCCGCCGACCTTGGCTTCAACGTCATCCGTGTCTACCTGCACGATCTGCTTTGGCAGCCCGAACCTCGGGCGTTCATGGCACGGGTCGACCGGTTCCTCGATCTCGCCGCCTCCCACGGGATCCACTGCATCGTGGTGATCTTCGACGGCGTCTGGCACAACCGCTCATATGTCGGCCCCCAGCCCGATCCGATCCCCGGCGTCCACAACTCACGTTGGCTGCAGAGCCCAAGCTCGCCGGAGGTCGTGGACCCGGCAACATGGCCACGACTCCGTGAGTACGTCCAGGGCGTCCTCTCGTGGCTCGGCGACGATGGGCGTGTCCTCATGTGGGACCTATACAACGAGCCCGGCAATGAGGGCCTGTTGGGCAACGCGCTGCCCTTGCTTCAGGAGACGTTCCGCTGGGCCCGAGAGGTCGAGCCCTCACAGCCACTAACGGCCGGGAACTGGAATCGCGCTGCACCGTTCGACGAGCTGAACCGATTCCAGGGGGCTCACTCAGACATCATCACGTTCCACAGCTACGAAGACGCTGTGACCGTGGCGCAGCTGATCGAGCGGTTCAAGAGCTATGGCCGGCCGGTCGTCTGTACCGAGTACCTTGCCCGGACCACGGACAGCCACTTCGAGACACACCTGCCGCTCTTCAGGGATGCGGGTGTCGGCTGTCTCAGCTGGGGTCTCGTTGCCGGCCGGACCCAGACCTTCTACTCCTGGGGCTCACCACCCGGAGCGCCCGAACCTGCGACCTGGTACCACGACATCTACCGGGCTGACGGAACACCGTACGATGAAGCCGAGGTCGAGCTGATCCGCAGGGTCATCAGCGAAGCTCGCGTCAGCCCCCATCCAGAGCGGTAGGCTGTCTCTTCATCGACCGCGAGCATCGGACCCACAGCGGGTCGGCATGGCGAGGAGACAGGCACGCGTGAGCTTCAGGAGCGATGCCCTGGGGGGAAAGCCCAACGACGGGTCATACAAGGCGCGGACGTCGGTGCACATGCCGCTTCCAGCACGCGCTGGCTGAACGGACCGCTCATGGACGCCGAGAAGCTCCGAAGCATCGTCGACTGGTGGTTTCGAGACCGCAAGACGGGCAAGATCCTGGTCGCTCACCTGCCCAATCTGCCCCTGCTGCTGTGGATGGCCACGGTCGTGGCGAGGTGGTTCGTCGCTCCCGACTCGGGCGTCAACGCCGTGCTGGAGTGGGCCGGATCGGCGACGCTCGGCTGGTGGGCGGTCGATGAGCTGGTCAGGGGCGAGAACCCATGGCGCCGGACGCTCGGCCTGGGTGGCTGCATCGTGGTGATCGTGGGTGTCGTCACGCGCTTGACCTGACCGACCCGCCGCGGGCCACCACCTCGGCGCAGTGACGTCGCCTTGGGCATGTGACATCCTGCCGGGATGGAAGCCTGGAGCGACTCGGATCCGGAGCGGTTGACCGTGGCTCAGCTCGACCAGCAGCTGCGCCGAATGCGGGCGATGCTCTTCGGATACTCACAGCTGTTCTTCGTACACATGCGCGTGTACACCCTGGCCACCATCGGCCTGCTGGTGGCTTCCCTGTGGCAGCCCCTCGGCGGCATCGTCCTCATCGTCCCGTTCCTCGTACCCTTCGTCTTCATCGAAGCGAGTTACCTGTTCTGGCATACGGTGTTCGCCCGCCGTCACGCCGAGTGGGTCGAGCGCGCGCTCGCGTCGCGGACCGGCAGTGGCGTGCCTGCGGCGCACCGGCTGGAGGCGGCCTACTTCTACGCCCCGGACGATCCCAAGATCGCCGCCCTGGACCTGCATCGCCCGTGGTCGCACATGAGTGCTGCCACGCTCGCCTACACCGGCGGTGCCGGGCTGCTGTGGCTCACCGGCATGATCCTGGGCCTCGACTGGATCGGTCGCCAGCCCGAGACGCTGCCGTTGCTCGGTTGGGTACCGGCGATCGCGGTGGTCTGGACCGCCGGCATCGCGATCTACCTGGTCGCGACCTGGCTCCTCAGCCCCGACGAGCGTCGCCTCATCGAGGAACTGGAGGCGGTCTACCCGACCGCAGACGGTTCCGGGCCAGCAGCGTCAGCCTGAAGAACGGCCATCCCAGCCCCAGCCCGGAGCGCAACCACCGTGGCGGTCAGGTCGGGTCGCGATAGCGATCCATGCCTTCGGTCAGGAGCACGCGGTCGCCGGCCGTGACGACGATGCCCTCGTAGTCGTCCAGTGAGGCGATCCAGCGAGCAGCCCCGTCAGCCATCGAGAACGCCGCCGTGGCGTAGGCGTCGGCGAGCGCCAGGCTGGGACCCACGACCGAGACGCTGAGCAGGGTGTCGAGCGTGGCCCCGCCGCGTGTATCGACGATGTGGTCGCCCCGCTCGTACGCCCCCGACGTAGCCACGGCGAGGTCGGTAGCGGACACGACCGCGGCGACGGCATCGCGCTGCCTGGGATGCTGGATGCCGACGCGCCAGACCTGTCCCGGACCCGGTCGCCCGTGTACGAGGATGTCTCCGCCAGCGTTGATCGACCAGTCGCCGACGTCGGCGGCCAGCAGCAGGGACCCGGCCCGGTCCACCGACCAACCCTTGACCAGGCCCGTGGGGTCGAGGAGCCCGTCCGGGCGATGGCTGCGGATATCGAAGGCGCCGTCGCTGCGTACCCACACCGCCTCACACTCATCGATGACCGCTCGGATATCGGGGTGGGCCTCGGATTCGCGAAGCTCACCTCGCGCCACCCGGCTCATCTCGCTGTCCGGCCGGTACATGCTGAAGCGGGCGTCGACCTCGCGGAACCAGCTGAAGACCTCGTCGAGCAATCCTTCCCGATCACGACCATCCACCAGCTCGACACGGATGGCCGTGCCCATGAGCTGCTCGACGCGCACCACGCGGCCTGCCGCACCCTGTCCGTTCGCGGCCGTGTCGGACTTCGTGGTCATCTCGCGGATCGCGATCTCTGGCATCAGGCGGGCGCGGTCATCGATGCGGCAGCCTGGTCGAGTGCTGACTGCAGCGACATCGCGTAGCCCGTGCTCGTGTAGGTGGCACCGGAGATGAGGTCGACGTTCGCACTTTGCGCCTGCAGGGCCTCGTCGCGAAGCATCGGCTCCACGATCCGGCTGATGCGGGCCGAGTAGGCGCGATCGTAGGGGAGCTGGAGCGCCTGGACATCGACGATGCCCGCCGGGCCGACGGTCACCTCGACCTGCACCAGTCCGTATGGGGTGCGCACCACCTGGCCGGGGATGACCTGCTCGGCGAGCGGCTCGGTGGTGGGGGCGGCGGTCGGCGGGGCCTCCGTGGCCGGAGGCTCCGTGGCCGGAGGCTCCGTCGCCGGTGGCTCGGTGGCGGGGAGCGGCGAGGAGGGTGCCTCGCCCGTGCCGGAGCCATCGGCGGCAGCGACGGTGACGGTCGTCAGCGGCTCCATCGCGAGCGGTGCCATACCTGCGGTCAAGGTGTTATCCGAGCCACTGGCGAACATCTCCGAAGGTGTCTTGAAGCTGAAGAGCAGAGCTGTGGCGGTGGCCGTCAGGACCAGCGCCGCGAGCCCGCGGCGGGGGACGCGGCTCGGCGTCCTGCGGTTAGAAGGCGAAGCGTTCGACATGGACCTGGTCTCCTCGTAGCCCGAGCTTCCTGAGGCTGCGGTTCACATAGCTGAGGAACCCTTCCGATCCACTGACGAAGACGTCGCGCATGCCGACGTCGGGGACCAGCCGGGAGATGGACTCGGGCGAAAGCGGCTCGCCCTGCAGATGGGGATCACTACGATGGCCGACGAGGTAGATGACGCGAACACGCCGCTGGCCGGCCATGGCATCGAGCTCACCTCGGAAGGCGACGTCGTGCCAGGATGAGGCGCGATAGATGAGCACCACGTCCCCGTGGTCGCTCGGCAGCTCGTCGAGCATCGCGCGGAGCGGCGTGATGCCGATGCCCCCGGCGATGAACAGCGACGACGGTCGCGTGAGGCGGTCCGCCGTGAAGGCACCATAGGGACCCTCGGCCAGCACCCGGATGCCGGGGTGCAGCTGCTGTGCCAGGTGGGAGTCGACCCCTTGACCCTTGATGGTGATGCGCAGGTAGCGCCCATCAGGCCCGGCCGACAGTGAGTAGGGATGCGCACGCCACCAGCCGCCACCGGTGAGGAAGCGCCACTGGAAGAACTGGCCGGCACGGACCCGCAGGGCGTCGAGGTCGCGGCCACTGATGTACACCGACACGACGCCGGCGGCCTCGTTGACCACGTGCGCGACGACCAGGCGATGGCGCAGGTTGAGCAGGATGGGGCTGCCCAGGCGGAAGGTCAGCAGGAGCCCGAAGGTGAAGGCATACAGGGCCAGCCAGTAGGCCGTGGCCAGCGGATCGGCGAGGAAGTCGTTGCCCACGAACAGCGCGTGGAGGAATGCGAGGGCGATGCCGATATAGGCGTAGAGGTGGATGCCGTACCAGGTCTCGTAGGACAGCCGATTCCGTACCCAGCGCATGGAGCTGAAGCCCACCGCCACGAACATCACGAAGCCCACGGTCGCCATGAGCACATAGGGCTCGTTCATGACCAAGGAGCCGAACTCCTCGATCGCGCCACGCCCGGCCGTCGCTGCCCAACCGAGGGTCGTGAAGACGAGGTGGGCGCTGATGAGCAGGACGGTGGAGAAGCCCACCCAGCGGTGCCAGCCGACCAGGCGGTCGGTGCCGACCGTGTGGTCCAGCCACGGCACTCGCGACAGCAGCACCAGCTCCAGCAGAGCGAAGAAGGTGCCGAAGAGCGCCGTCACCTGGCCCAAGGCGGTGGCCATACCGCCGGCCGAGGTGACCTGGTCGAGTCCGCCGTGGCGGATCCACATGGCGCCGACAAGGACGGCGTTGCCGGCCACCAGCATGAGGATATCGGTGGGCCCGATGGACCATGAGCGCCTCACTGACGCTTGGCGCACCGCCGAACTCCAGCGTGTCGTCCCCTGTACCACGTTCACCGCACGAGGTCCGCTGGGCGGACACCGAGGGCGACTTCCCGCTGCAGCGTCTTGCTGCCACGGAGCACCGTCAGGTCGACCACGTCACCGGGCTCATGCTCGAGCAGGGCGACATCCAGCTGGTGCGTGGCGTCGATCGGATGGCCGTCGATCTGGGTCAGGATGTCGCCATCCTTGAGACCCGCCGTATCGGCCGGACCGCCGGCGATCACGCCGGGTCGTCCTGATTGCACGTCCCCGCGGACGATGACGCCGCTCTCGACCTCGAGTCCCTCGTCCTGGGCCAGCTGGGCATTCACCTCGGTGAAGTAGATGCCGATGTACGGTCGCTTGATCGGATTGCCAGCGAGGACCTGCTTGACGATGGGCTTGGCGAGGTTGATGGGGATGGCGAAGCCGATGCCTTGAGCGCCGCCGGCTACGGCCGTGTTGATGCCGATCACGCTGCCATCACCGGCCAGCAGGGGACCACCCGAGTTGCCGGGATTGATGGCCGCGTCGTGCTGGATGAGATGCGGCAGGGCTTCGGGAGCCTGGGCCCCGGTCTGGTCGCCCACCAGGATCTCGCGCTCCAGGGCGCTGATGATCCCGGCGGTCACGCTGCCGGGCAGGTCACCCTGTGGGTTGCCGATGGCGACCGCCAGCTCACCGACCTCGATGGTCGACGAGTCACCGAGCGTCGCCGCTGTCAGATCCGGCGCGTCGATGCTCAGGAGGGCCAGGTCGGTCAAAGTGTCGATGCCCACGACGGTGGCATCGAACTCTCGTCCATCCGCGAGGTAGACGGTCAACGCTCCGTTGCCCACGACATGCCGGTTGGTCAGGATGAGACCGCTCGGGTCGACGACGACCCCTGAGCCGGCGCCCTGGATCGAGAAGCCGGCGGGTCCGGCTGTGTCGGTGCCTGTGACGATGGCCACCACGGCAGGGCCGACCTGCTTGGCGATGTCGCTGACCAGGATGTTCTCGCCAGCCGGGTTCACGATGGCGGCCGTCGAGGCACCCGCGCTGACCTCCTGCGTCACCGTCTGTCGTGTCGCCTGGGATGCGGCGATCGTCGTCGGGCTGATCGCTCCGGCCGTCATCACGCCGGCGGTGAGGGCGGAGACCAGGCACAGCGCAAGGGTCGTGGTCAAGCGGATCCGGCGCGGCTGATGCGGCAGCCCCGGGCCCTGGACCGGTTCGCTTCGGTTCCCACCGGGGGCAGAGAAGCGGTCGTGGGTCTCGCGCTGGGTGCGTCGATCGGAGGTCATGGGTGCGTGGAGCCTCATCGTGAGTTCGTTGGTGCCCGGGACGTGCAGCCCCGTGGCTCGGACATCGTCCGAGCCTGCGACCGTTGTACCGAGCGCAGATGAGAAACTCCTGAGAGTCAGCTACAGCGACGCGCCTCGCGCCGATTCGCGTCCCGTCGTGCGGTTCAGCGCCTATCCGGCGCCTCGACATCGGGTCGTGACGAAGCGTTCGACGCCGCCACCGTGCCCGAGTGAGGGCCCGGTAGCCGGGGCAGGTAGGCCGTGAACCTGGCGCCGCCATCGGCGCGATTGGAGACCAGCAGGCGACCCGCGTGGCGCCTGACGATGTTCTCGGCGATGGCCAGCCCCAACCCGGCACCATCTCGCTGCTGCTCGCGACTCCGCCAGAAGCGATCGAAGACGTGGGGCAGGTCTTCGGGACGGATCCCGCCGCCCTCATCCTCGACGACCAGGGAGGCCTCGGAGTCCTCTGCACGCACGCGAACGGTGACCACCGCCCCCGCGGGGCTGTGCCGGATGCCGTTGTCGGTGAGGATGGTCACCAGCTGGCGGAGACGCACGCGGTCACCGCTGACCATCACGGGCTCGGGGTCGACGGCGATGTTCACGCCACGCCGACCGGCCGGGACGGACATCGCGGCAGCGGCCTCGGCGGCGACATCACCCAGCTCGAGCGGCTCGAACGTCAGGTCCAGCGCACCCAATTCGGAGCGTGCCAGAAGCAGCAGGTCGTCGACCAGGCCCGTGACGTGGGTGACCTCGGTCTCGATGTCTCCAAGTGCATGGCCGACCGCGCCGACGGGCTGGTCGGCATGCAGCCGCAGGTCCTCCACGCTGGCGCGGATGATGGTCAGCGGAGTCCGCAGCTCGTGGCTCGCGTCAGCCGCGAAGTCGCGCTGCCGGCGGAGCGCTTGCCGCTGTGCGGCCAGTGAGTCGCGGATCGGGCCAAGGGCCCGGCGTGAGTACAGAGCGCCCGCGATCAGCGAGACCAGGACGGCCAGCAGCCCGCCGGCCACGAGGACCTCGAGGATGAGCTCGAGGGTGCCCCGCTCTGCGACGCGGTCCTCCACCACCTGGATGGCACCGATGTCGACCCGTCCGCGGGACGCGCTCACCACGGAACCCGCGAGCGGCAGGCTGAGGACGCGGAAGGGCACATCATCGACGTCGACTTCGCGTACGTCGCGACCCTGGTTGCCTGCGGCTGCCACCGACGCGACGTCGGGCAGAGCGATCGGCCCGCTGAACGGGGGTCTGAAGACATAGCCGTCCGAGGCGATGAGGTAGGCGAAGGTGCCGGAGCTGGCGCCGCCCATGACCAGCTGCAGCGGGGGCATGTCGTCGAGGTCCGTCGGCCCGTCCGGGATGACCTGCGCCACCCGAGCCTCGAGACGCGCCACGCTGGCCGACTCGAGCTGGCGCTGCACCGCGGTGTAGAACGCGGCGCCCAGGGCCACGAGGATGACCAGGGTCATTCCGCCGCCCCATGCGACGAGGCGCCAACGGGCTCGTCTCAGGAGTGCCGCATCTCGCGCCAGCGACGCTCGCTCGATCGCGTCGGGCTCGGACTCACCCGAGGGGCGGGACTCCAGCCGGTCACTCGTCATCGAGTCTGTATCCATAGCCGCGCACGGTCACCAGGAGGCGCGCGTCATCCCCGAGCTTGTCGCGCAGATAGTGGACGTAGGCGTCCACGGCGTTCGGCGTGACCGCTGCGCCATAGGGCCAGGCATGGTCCAACAGCTGGTCCCGGCTGAGGACCTGACCCGGGTGCCGGAGGAAGCATTCGAGCAAGGCGTACTCGCGTGGGCTCAGGTCCATCGGACGGCCAGCCACGGTCACCCGGTGTGTGGCCTCGTCCATGCGGATGGGTCCGTGGGCAAGCTCGGGCTCGGGTCGTTGCGGACCAGCGCGGTTGCGCCGTCCCAGCGCCCGCACACGTGCCGACAGCTCTGCGAAGGCGAAGGGCTTGACGAGGTAGTCGTCGGCGCCGCTGTCAAGTCCGTCGACGCGGTCGGTGACCGTGTCGCGAGCTGTCAACATCAGGATCGCGACGGGCAACCGCTTGGCCCGGATCGCGCGAGCGACTTCCAGCCCGCTCATGTCCGGCAGCCCGACGTCGAGGATGACGACGTCGATACCGTCGCCTATCTCGGCCAGCTCCAGAGCCTCCCGTCCATCTTTGGCCGCCTCCACGACATGCCGCTGCTCTTCGAACAGTCGGGTGAGCAGTTGACGGAGTCGGTCGTCGTCCTCCACCACGAGCAGATGCATACCGAGCAGCGTAGCGCCAGTCGTTATCTCGATCGCGTTGCGGCCGGTCCCGCGCGACTCAACGCCGCTTGATGAGACGAATCATGGACACTTGACCCTTGGGCGCAAGTAACCTAGGCTCGGCCGCGACGGACCACCACCCACCCGCCGGAGCCGCTCGGATTGACCGCTACCTTCTTCATCACGCTGCGCGAGGGGCTTGAAGCCGCACTCATCGTCGGCATCATCTGCGCCTATCTCATCAAGGTCGGTCGGCGTGACCTGCTTGGGCCGGTCCTCCTCGGCGTCGCCATCGCGGTGGCCTTGTGTGTCGCAACCGGGGTTGCCGTGGTGGCGACCATCGGCCGGCTGCCACTGCCGGTGCAGGCCACGCTCGAGGGGATCGGGGCGGTCACGGCCGTCGTGGTCGTGACCTGGATGTTGTTCTGGATGCGTCGCCAGGGTCGCGCCATGAAGGGTGAGCTGGAAGGCAACCTCGCGGCCGCGATCGCGGGCGGGACCGCCCTGGCGCTCGTGGGCGTGGCCTTCGTGGCCGTCATCCGTGAGGGGCTCGAGACCGTGCTCTTCCTGCTGGCGGTGGTCACGTCTCGCGGAGACACGACCGCGGCGCTTGCCGGAGGCCTCCTTGGACTGGCGGTCGCGGCGGGTATCGGCTGGGCCATCTTCGCGATGGGCGTACGGGTCAACCTGGGCCGATTCTTCACCTGGACGGGCGCGCTGCTGATCTTCGTCGCCGCGGGGCTGGTGATGTACGCCGTCGCGGAGTTCACCGAGGCCGGCCTGCTGCCCACGACGGCCACGGCCTTCGACCTCGGCGCCACGCTCCCGGAGAGCTCCCCCTCGGATCGGTCCTGGCCGGATTGTTGGGCTACCAGTCGGAGCCGTCCGTGCTGCAGGTCGCCCTGTACCTCGCCTACATCGTTCCGGTCTTCGCTCTGTTCACCTTCGACGGGCGCCTGACGTTTCGGCGCCAGCAGGTGAACGCCTGAAGCGTCGGGAGCGGCGACCGGACCAGCTCGGAGGCCGCATGTCACCCCGCGCGTTCGCGTTCACCGCACCGGTCCTGCTGCTCCTGCTCGCAGGCTGCAGCGCAGACCCGGCTTCGAGCGATCTGGATACGGTCGTTGCGACGGATACCACCATCGTGGCCACCGAGTACGCGTTCGAGCCGCAGGACATCACGGTGCCGGCGGGCGAGGTGACGTTCACTATCCGAAACGATGGCTCGGAAGAGCACGAGTTCGAGATCCTCCAGGGCGACCGGGTCATCGATGAGGCGGAAGGCCTGATCCCTGGCCTGGAACGGGACCTGAAAGTGACGCTCGAGCCGGGTGACTACCTGATCGTGTGCCGGCTCGCGGACCACTTCGAGCGCGGGATGCGCGGGACCTTGACCGTCAGCGGCTGAGCGACCCCCCGAGTTTGCGCCTGCGGTTCCTTCCGTGGAATGCCTGCCGCGGGACTCAGTGGCTCGCGACCCAGGCGTCCAGCCGGTTGAGGTATGTCCCGCGCTCGGCATCGTCGAGCCAGCTGATGGTGAAGGCGTTGCGCACGAGCTGCACGACCTCATCCCGCGTGAGCTCCGCCTCACGTTGCAGCACGAGCAGGTTGTCCGCGACATAGCCTGGGAAGTAGGCGGGGTCGTCGGAGTTGACCGTGACCAGCACGCCTCGCTCGATGAGGGTGCGAATCTCCAGCGCCTTCGTCCCGCTGGTCACGTAAGAGTTGGAGATGGGGCAGCAGGTCAGGCCCACGGCTCCTCGCACGAGATCGGCCACGATGGCTTCGTCCTCGAGCGCGTTGACGCCGTGATCGATGCGCTCTACGCCGATCTCATCGAGGCACTGGCGGATGTGCGTGGTCGAGTCCTGCTGATCGACATCGCAGTGCATGGTCAGTCGGTAGCCCTGCTCGCGGGCGGCAGCGAAGACGGCACGGAACTTGAGCGGCGGGTTATCGCGCTCGTCGGAGTCGAGACCCACGCCGACGATCCAGTGGCGGTATGGCGCGGCCTGCTCGAGCGCCTCGAACGCGGACTCGACCGAATGGTCCCGCAGGAAGCACATGATGAGCTGTGAGCGGATCCCAAGCCGACCCGCGGCGTCCTCCTGGGCTCGGCGCAGACCCGTGATGACGGTGTCGAAGCCGAGCCCCCGGCTGGTGTGGGCCTGAGGGTCGAAGAACAACTCGACGTAGACGAGCCCCTGTGCGGCCACTCGCTCGAAGTAGGCCACCGCGAGGTCGTAGAAGTCGGCCTCGACGCGCAGGACCGACATGCCCTCGTAGTACTGGGCCAGGAACGAGGTGAGATCGTCGAAGTCGTAGGCCGCACGCATCTCCTCGACCGAGGCATAGGGCAGCTCGATGCCGTTACGTGCCGCGAGCTTCAGCTTCATCTCGGGCTCCAGCGTGCCCTCGATGTGCAGATGAAGCTCGGCCTTGGGGAGCGATCGGATGAACGTGTCCATGTCCATGGGGATGCCCTCCAGTCTGACGAACCGGCGTCGAGCGGCGGACCTTCGCCCGCTCGGGTGCTAGTGCTTGGCCAGCACCTTTTTCACCGCAGCCGAGCGCTCCGGGTAGTAGTAGGCACAGCCTGACTTGACGAAGTCTGCCTCGATCCCGAGTTCGGCGAGGGCTCGCTTCACCTTGGCCGGTGAGACACCGAGCTCTTTGGACAACGCTCCCGCCGAGAGCCCTTCGCGTCCGTTCACATCAGTGGCCATCGTGTCCTCCAGCAGTGTCTCGCTGCGTCCATCTGCAAGACCACAACATGGTCTCACCCCTGGTTGCTCGGTCGCCATTCAACTTCGGGTCGAAGAGATCCGCTCCTGGTGTGGACGAGTCCGATCCCACGTCGCGACCGCCCAGAACGCCGCCACGGCGCCGAGCAGCCCGAAGAGCAAGCGGACCGCATGCCACAGGAGCCAGGCATCCAGCTCAGCCGCCAGCTCGACAGCGGTGAGGTCGCCGGACCAGTTCCGGCTGCGAGCGGCGTCGTACAACGCGCAGCCCGCCTTCCTGACCTGGATAACAGGACCCGGCCCGGAGAGCCTGTTGGCTATCCAGGTCCTGACCGTCGATCGCGATGGCATCTCGGCTATCGACTTCTTCAGTCCGGAGATGGCAGCCACATCGGCCCGAGCCAGCCAGTAGGTCGGGTCGAACACCTGGATAGGTCGGGTCGAACACCTGGAAGCGACGACGCGGTCGCGACGACGCGGTCGTAAGGTTCCCGCAACCCCAGCACGGCTGGGGGTGTCGCGGACGTTTCGCTCGCCACGGCAAGGTAGGGACATGCCAAGGAGGTAAGCCGCATGTCACAGATCATCGAGACTATCGACGTGGATGTCCCCGTAAGCGTTGCGTACGATCAGTGGACGCAATTCGAGGACTTCCCGCAGTTCATGGACGGCATCGATGCCGTCTACCAGATGGACGACCGCACGCTCGAGTGGCACGCCGGCATCGCCGGCATGCCGCGACAGTGGCGCGCAAAGATCACCGAGCAAGTGCCCGACCAGCGGATAGCCTGGACCTCGATCACTGGCGCCAAGAACGCCGGGGTCGTGACATTCCATCACCTCGACGAAGACCATTCCCGTGTGACGCTCCAGTTGGAAGTGACACCTGATGGCGTCGTAGAGAGCATGGGCGACGCACTCGGCATCGTGCAGCGCCGGACCAGCGCTGACCTCGGTCGTTTCAAGTCGTTCATCGAAGGCCGGCAGGAAGCTACCGGTTCCTGGCGGGGTCGCGTGGAGCAGCCGGACGTGGCGAGCTAGAGCAGTTCGAACCCGATACGCAGACACGACGCAGGCACGAGGCGAGCGTGACGCACGCCTTCGAGGGCAACTCAGCTCGCACCCTGCCTCGCTGCACTCAAAGGAGGAGGCGATGGGACAGATCACACCCATGACGCACCACAGCCCCATGGCATCGCGCGACCGGAGCTGGGACTGGTCGGGAACGGACAAGTTCGACCAGATCCTGGCTCATGGTGGCTGGGAGGCTGTCGTCACCGCGCATGCCTGGCACGATCCCGATGAGGATCCCGAGCACGATCCGCCGCAGGAGAAGCAGGCCTACAAGCTGCCCCATCACGAGCTGATCGATGGCCGGCTGTCGGTCGTGTGGAACGGCGTGGTCGCGGCCATGACCGTCCTCAACGGCGCGCGCGGAGGGGTCGACATCCCCGAGCGCGACCGGCGCTCCGTCTACGAGCACCTCGCGGCCCACTATCACGAGTTCGACGAGCAGCCACCCGAGCTCGCTGATTCATAGCGCCGCCACGTCCGCCGCTGCCCACGGTACTTGCCTCCAACCAAGCACGAGGCCCAGCACGTGAACGACAACACAGACCCAAGCGTGGAGCAAAGCCATCCTGGCCGGGTGCACCGGCCTCTCGGACGCCCGAGGCGCTCACGGCTGCCGGAGATCATCGGTATCGGCCTGACCCTCGTGCTTGCGGCTGGCGCTTGTACCAGCGAGAGCGCGAGCACCTGGACAGCTGCGCCCGTAGCCGACGATCCATTACGCACGCCTCTGCAGGAGCAGGGCGGACCTCCAGGCGCCGCGGCCACTGAACCAGCCCAGGAGCCGCCCACTCCCGGGCGCGCCCAGCCACTGGAGCCGCCCGCGGGCAACGTCATCCCTCGCTTCGTGGAGTCGGAGCGGGCAGATCAGCCCGACGCTGCCGATGCCATCCCCGCTCCGATCGCGGTCGAGCCCGACACCACGCCGTCTGCGACGGACGCTCCCGCCGGCACCTCGTCGTCCGCACCGCCGCCCAGCATCCAGGGCACGCCTGAGCCGTCGATCGAGGCTGTGTCATCCAACCCCAGCTCATAACCAGTGCATTCATCGTGAGTGAGCGGTCCAGGGGCAACGCGAAGGCCCCTCTCACCGACCTTGCCTTGGCGGCAAGCGTTGGATGCTGCCCGAGCTGATGCACGGTCCGCCTGGTACGCGTCGCTCCGTTGCCGTTGTCCGGATCTGACCGGGGTCCTCGCGAAACCTTCGTCCTCGGCGACGAGGACAACGCCTGACCCATCCCATCATCGGCCGAGGAAGCGCTTGAGATCGAGGGCATCCTTGACCGCGTTCCCTCCGATGTCGTTGTTGAAGTAGGCGTACACGTCGCGCCCGGCGTCGAGATGACCCCTGATGCGGCGAGCGGCGCCGGAGAGCGCCTGTGGGCTGTACGAGCCCGTGTACTTCTCATGGGGGTCCGGGCCGTGGAAGCGCAGGTACACCCACTCGGCGGTCACCATCCGTGGATGCCTCTCGAGCATGTCGTGGATGCACAGGGCCGCGTGATGCTCCCGCAGCGTGCCGTAGATGGACCGGTGCAGCCAGTCGGGATCGCGCACCTCGACGCTGATGCGCCACGCTCCCGGAACAGCTTCCAGGAACCGGGCGAGCCGCTCGGGGTCGCGGTGCCAGCGCGGGGGCAGCTGGACCAGGACGGGACCCAGCGTCTCGCCCAAGGGCGAGACCGCGTGCTCGAAGCGCTCGAGCCAGTCATGCGGGTCCTTCAGCCGCTTCATATGTGTGCCGTAGCGGCTCAGCTTCACCGCGAAACGGAAGCCGTCAGGGACCGAGTCCCGCCAGCGCTGCACCGTGCTCCGATCAGGTAACCCATAGAACGTCGTGTTGAGCTCCACGCTGGAGAACCGGGAGGCGTAGTGCGCCAACCGGTCGCGGCCGTCCAGCTCGGGGGGATAGAATTGGCCCCTCCAGTCGTCGTACTCATAGCCCGACGTGCCGATGTGCAGCTCAGGCACCGGATCGGACTCTCTTCCTGGCTGTTGCGGGTTCGTGCAGGCGTGCGATGGCCGCGGCCAGCACCTCGCCGACGGGTACGACCGAACAGGCGGGCGGCCTGGTGGGCGGCACCACGCTGTCCGACACGACCATGGCCTCGAGCGGCAGTCGCTCGAGGCGTGGCACCGCCTTGCCGACGAACAGGGCATGCGTGGCGGCCACGGTCAGCGACGGCGGCGACCACTCCCGCACCAACAGCCTGGCGGCCGCCTCGATCGTGGCGCCGGTACTGATGATGTCGTCGATGAGGAGGACGGGACGGTCATGGGCTGGCCCGACGAGGCCACTCGCCTCCACCTCGGTGCCGCTGCGACGGGTCTTGCGCACGACCGCCACTGCGTCCAGGCCGAGCTCGCTGGCGTAGCGCTCGGCCAGGTGGACGGCGCCAAGGTCGGGTGCCACGACGATGGCGTCGTCAGGCACGGCCGGGGCGATGGCCGCGGCCAGTGAGGACACGGCGCTGACGACCTCGAGGGGAATGGAGAAGACGGAGTCGACCGATGGGACATGAGGGTCGATGAGGACCGCTCGATCGGCACCGGCGGAGGCGATGGCGTCGGCCACCACGCGCAGGCTGACCGCCTCACCCGGGCGCGTCCGACGATCCTTGCGCGCGTAGCCCAGGTAGGGAATGACGGCGGTGCACCGCGCGGCGCCAGCACGTCGACATGCGTCGAGCAGCAGCAACAGCTCCACCAGGCGGTCGTTCACCGGCGGTGCCAGCGAGGCCACCACGTACACGTCGGCGTTGCGGATGCGTGGGTCGACCCCGACGTCGATCTCGCCGTCGGGGAACGTGTCGGTACGGGCCTCGGACAGCTCGAGGCTCAGTCCGCTCGCGACCGATAAGGCCAGTTCGCGGCTGGCGGACCCGGCGAGGATGGCCGTTCGAGATGACTGACAGGGATCATGGGTCACGGTGTTGCGCCTTTCCTTCCTTCCTGATCGGCAGTCCCTAGCCTGCGCCCTCTGCGCCCGCGGCCGCGCCCTCGTGCTGCACGGGTAGGCGCGGGAGCAGGGCGGTAGCCGGCTGCGCGAGCGGATGGCGGACGAAGCGTAGGCCAGCTGTGGCAGCCGGATTGCGATGCGACTGTCACGTCTCTGCCGCGGAGAAACGCCCGTGCGAGATACGACCCATGGCAACCTGCCCGCATGCTTGCGCGAACACTCCGCCGGCTCATCGAAGCACAGGGCCGGTGGGCTCACCCGCTCGGCGACTGGATCGACAGCTGGCTTACGCCGTTCCTGGCCCGCGTGCCGGCCCTCAAGGACTTCCTCAATGGGACTTGGCTCGGCCATCCGCTCCATGCCGCGGGCACCGATATCCCCGTCGGCGCCCTTACGCTCATGCTCATCCTCGACCTGTTGGGGCAGGATGCGGCAGCTGACATCGCGCTGGGCGTGGGACTCCTGACCATGCTCGCCGTGGCTGCTTCGGGTTCGGCCGACTTCGCCGATACACATGGGCGACCCCGGATGGTGACGACCGTGCACGCCATGACCATGGTCATCGCCCTGCTGGTGCTGGTCGCGTCGCTCGTGCTCAGGGTCCTGGGCGAGGATAGCCGTGGCTTGGGTGTGATCCTGGGCTTCGCTGGCTATCTCGTCCTTGTCGTTGGGGCCTATGTCGGAGGCGAGGTCGTCTTCGCGCTCGGCAACCAAGTCAATCGACATGCCTGGACCTCAGCCCCGGGCTCGTGGCAGCGACTCGACGTTGACGATATCCCTGAAGGCCAGCCCGTGGCGGCAGACGCCGGCTCGCAGCCGATCGTGCTGGTGCGCGACGGTGAAGCCATCCGGGCCCTCCATGCTCTCTGTGCCCACGCGGGTGGTCCCCTTGCCGATGGGTCGGTCGAGGACGGCTGTGTGGTGTGCCCTTGGCACGGTTCGCGCTTCGAGCTCAAGAGCGGTGCCGTCCGACGTGGACCCTCCCTGTACGACCAACCGCGCTACGAGGTCCGGGCGACTGATGACGGTGGGTTCGAAGCCCGCATCGAAGGGAGTGGCGGATGATCCGGCTCATGCACGGGCGAGCCGAAGGATCGACGCACACTGCGCACTCGGCGATGGAGCGACTTTGCATAGGGGCGTCAAGCCAGCACGAACCGACCTAGAGCCCCGCCATGGCTGAAACCGAGACGACCGAGCGGCATCCCAACTGGATCCTGGTAGCCACCATCGTGGCCTCTGGCATGGTCTTCCTGGACGGGACCGTGGTCAACGTCGCCATCCGCCGCATCGGCCAGGAGCTGCCGGCGACAGTGCTCGGGACGCTCGAAGCACAGGCATACATCACCAGCGGGTTCCTCGCAGTCCTGGCCGCCCTGCTCATCCTCGGTGGCGCGCTCGCGGACAAGTACGGGCGACGGCGCATCTTCCTCCTGGGCCTGGGCGGGTTCGGCCTGAGCTCGGTGCTCTGCGGCGTCGCGCCGAGCCTTGAGTTCCTCGTCGCCACGCGGCTGATCCAGGGTGCGTCCGGGGCGTTGCTCGTGCCCGGCTCGCTCTCGCTCATCACGGCCAACTTCGAGGGCTCCGCGAGAGGCCGGGCATTCGGGGTCTGGACGGCCGCGACCTCGGGCCTGCTCGTTTTCGGCCCGCTCATCGGTGGCGTCCTCGTGGACACCATCTCCTGGCGCATGGTCTTCCTCATCAACGTGCCCTTCGCAGCCCTCGGCCTCCTCGTCACCTGGCGCTATGTGCCCGAGAGTCGCGATCCCGACGCACCGGCACGTGTCGACTGGCTCGGTTCCATCGTCATCGCGGTCGCCGTCGCGGGCGTGTCATTCGGACTCATCCGGGGCACTGAATCCGACTGGTCCGAGTCGGCTGCCTGGGTCGCGCTGGGCCTCGGGATCCTCGCCGGCATCACCTTCCCCTGGCTGATGCTGAGGCGCAAGGACCCACTCGTGCCGCCGTCGCTGTTCCGACGGCGCGCGTTCACGGTCATCAACCTCGCCACCTTCGTGATCTACGGCGCGCTCTACGTGAGCCAGTTCCTGGTATCGCTGTTCGTTCAGGGTGCCCTCGGCTACACCGCCTTCGCCGCGGCGCTGATCGCACTGCCCGGTGGCGTGGCCCTCGCCGTGGGCTCGACCTTCGTGGGCTCGGTCGCCGGGCGGATCGGGGCCCGGCCATTCCTCATCGTCGGGCCACTGCTCATGGCCGCGAGCCAGCTGTGGCTCGCGAGGACCCCGTGGGACAGCGCAGCGTGGACTGCGCAGCCGGGCACGGTGTCATCGTGGCTCCCGCCGGGATCCACGGTCGTCGACCTGCTGCTGCCGAACCTCGTGTTCGGCATCGGCCTGATGCTGGTCGTGGCGCCGTTGACGACCGCGCTCATGGGCTCCATCCCGACCGCCAACGCCGGACTCGGCTCGGCCATCAACAACGCCATCTCGCGTGTCGGCCAGCCGCTCGTGCTGGCTATCCTGTTCATCGTCATCTCGGCTTCGTTCTACGACACGCTATCGAGCGAGGCGCCGGCCCTGACGGGCGACAGCCAAAGCATCGGTGACACCTACCAGCCGCTGAACCGGCCGCCGGAGTCTGCCTCTGCCGACGAGGTCCGTGCCAGCGCCATCGCTTCGACGGAAGCGTTCCACCTGGCCATGCTGGCGACGGCCCTGCTGCTCGGCCTGGGCGCGGCCATCAACGCCGTCGGGCTGCGTGGCTCTGCTGAGCCGTCCGGTGATGGGCCGACGGACAGCGAGGCCCACGAGCCTGCCGCGTCAGGGGCATGACCCCGCACCGGAGAGCGAGCGCCATGTACGACACCGCCGAGATTCGCTGGATCCTGCCTGGGCCCGTGCCCGTGGCTGTCGCTCGCTGGTTCGGGGTCGATGGCGACGACCACGTCCACCGCGACATCGAGCCCGAGGTGCGGACGGACCGCTATGTCGTCCTGCGCGGCTGCGAGACCGTGGGCATCAAGCTGCGCGGGACCGACCCAGATGTACCCCCACTAGTGGACGTGAAAGCCAGGATCGGGAATGCCACGGAACTGCGCTTCGGGCACGAGGTCTTGGGTCTGGCCGCGGCCTGGTCGAAATGGACGCTGGCCCTGACGGACCTCGGAGCGATCACTTCCGGGCTGGAACCCCCCACGCCCGTTCTGACCGCGCACAAGCGCCGGCTCTTGCGTCGTTACGTGCTCGAGGGCGAGCGGACGCGGGAGATCGCCACCGACGAGTCCGTCGATGGCGGTTGCGACATCGAGTTGACCGCCATCAGCGTCGATGGCGTCGATAGCTCATGGTGGAGCCTCGGGCTGGAGGCATTCGGCCCGACCGAGCAGGCGCGAGACACGCTGCTGTGGACGGTCGGCCGGCACTGGTTCCAGTCCCGCGGGGCACCATCGCTGGATCACACGTACCGGTTCGATGAGCGCTCCTCGACAGCCTATCCGGCCTGGCTGACGGGTCGTCTCGCCGAAGCCGAGTTCGGCGACCGATGACCATGCCCAAGCTGCGCATCGGCACCTCCGGCTCCGAGTACGGCGATCGGCATGGACGCGTCTGTCCTCAGTCAGCCATCGGGGCCGCCCTCCGGTCAGCCGGCTGGCTCCTATGTCGTGACCGATCGCAGCTAGTCGCTGTCTGAGGCCAGGTTGATACTGTCGGTGTGAAGATCGACACCCTCGAGCTCGCTGGTATCGACTGAGAGGGTCACACGCTTGGCGTCCGCATCTTCGTCGCCGATCAGCTCGATCGGGATCCGGAGTTCATCGCCGGTGATGCTCTTGAGCCGTACGACCAAAAAGGATCCATGGCGCTCGATGACCTCGCCGATGTCATCGCCGGCCCATCCGTAGACCCGCCAGCCCCGGCCGGCCACGGTGGTGCTTCTGGGATTCGGGACTTCCATGTGCGGAGCTTAGCCCAGGCGGCAGGCCCCGCACAGAGGCGAACGCGCCGAGCCTTGGGCCAGCTCTGGTACCAGCAGTGTGTCGCGGCCGCCTGCATCCGCGACCCTTCGTCCAAGGGCGCCGTCAACAGTCAGGGTGCCGCCGCGGCCGCCTCGAGCCCGAGAGGGAGCAAGAGCCCAATTCGGCGGCCCGCGGCGGCGCGGGAACTGGCTTTCGGAAGCGCGCTAGCCATCTCCCGGCCGTCTCGCCGTTCTCAGCTTCGGAGTCCGATGCAAGACGGCATAGATGCCATGGTCGGCTTCGGTCCGTTACGTATGGACCGCAGGCGAGTCAGAGGCGACTTGCAGCGGTCTTGCATTCACAAGGCCTCGGGTGCGGTCATTCGCTCGCAAGCTGGCGAGCGAGTTCGCTCGCGCTCACCGTGAGCGTAGCCCAGCGTCCATCGGAGTGCTCGTCCGCGATGAGCCTGATCGGGAGACGGGTTTCGTCGCTCTTGGCGGCGGCGGCGTCGCCGTTGACGACGACGACGGAGGCATCATCGCGTTCGGTGACCTTGCCCATCCCTCGGCCGAGCCGGTCGTAGACCTTCCACCCGGGCTGGATCTTGCTCAAGTTCGGCTCCGAGGTCCGCTCGTGACGGGTGACGGCCTCGCCGGGATTCGCTGTATTGGTCATGCCCGATCAGACCCATCTGGCGTGTGCGTCCTCTGGAACCCACTGCCGTAGCCGGTCGGAGTTGGAGTCGTACCGGTCATTCCGAGCCTCGCTTTCCCATTCCGTGGAGCGCGTATCGTTCGATGTCGCCCTCCCGCTGTTGGACGATGGTCTCGCTCAGCGCGGTGCAAGCGCGCAAGGCCGCGGCCGTGGCCCGTTACAGATGCCTTCCAGCGGGCCGTCGCACAGGTTCGCCAGCGGTCACGGACGAGCCGCAGGTGCCAGTGCAAAGGGTCACGGCGGCCTGCGGGGCCTCGCGTCCGGAGTGCGGTTCAATCGCGGCTACTCCGCCAGTACGAGGCGGGCAGGGAGTCCTTCCAGGGATGAGAGGCTCACGCCGCGGAAGCGGTCGCCGACACTCGGGTCGCGGACGGTGTCGGGAACGACGAGGATCTCACCTTGGAAACGCTCGATGGCATCGCGGATCCCGTCGAGGCCCGCGACCGTGGGAAACCAGCCACCGACCTCGAGCCCGGAACCATCCAGCGACTCGAGATGGCGGGCGAGATCGCTGCGGCCCTCACGCCGGGCGATGCTCGCGTCGACGGTCGCGTCGGGGGATGGTCGGTAGTCGTCATCGCCACGCCAGTCGTTGTAGGGCGTGGCGCCGATGATCGACTCAGCGCCCCGGTCGACGAGGACCAGGCGCCTGCCGTCCTCACGGGCGATGGCGGCGGCACGTTCGACCACCGCCAGATCGAAGTCGGAGTCGGAGCCGATGGTAGCGATGACGGCGCCCGCTGAGTTTCGCTGTTCGTCACTCGACGATGAACGCACCGCTCATGAGCTGTGGATGGTTGTCGCAGCGGAAGAAGTACTCGCCCGGCTCGGTGGGAGCCGTGAACTCGTAGGTGTGCGAGGCGCCGGGACCGCTGAAGGTCTCGCCCACATAGACCGACTCCTCCGCGGCGTCGGTCAGGTAGAGCGCGAAGTTGTGCGGGAGGGGATCCTCGTTCTCGAGCGTCAGGCGTACGTCGGCCCCGGCCCTGACGGTCAGCTCCCCGGTGTCGAAGGCTGTGTCCTGGGCCACGAGCGTGAACTCCACCACCGCCGCGCTCGCCTCTGTGGTGGGCTCGACGCTATCCGGTGCCTCGGTCGCGGGCGCTTCGGTCGCTGCCTCGGTCGCGGGCGCGGAAGGCGTGTCGGGTGTTGCAACGCGAGGCATCGGGACCGCTGAAGGCCCGGTGCTGACGGTCAGCTCTTCGGTGTCGAAGGCCAACGCGCCGCTGAGATCAGGCGTGGCGGGCTACGATGGGCAGCCATGAAGCGAGGCGCGCACCCGAATTTGCAGCCTGGTCCGGCTCCGCAGGCGATCGCCGTGCCGCGGACACGGACCGCGCTGCGAGTCACCGTCCCTGGCATCGTCGCCTTCGCGAGCATCACCGCGCTGGTTCGCCGGAACCGCCTGCAAGCCATCGATATGGCCCTGTCCCTGCGACTCCAGGCCATCCGACACCCTGTACTCGGGCGCACGATGGCCCTCGTATCGTGGTTCGGATTCCCACCGCAGAGCCGTATGCTCCCGCCACTCCTGATCGCGACACTGTGGATCGCGCGCTTCAGGCTCGAAGCCGTCATGCAGCTGGTCGCCTGGGGAAGCGCTCTGCTCTCGACCGTCGTCAAGAGGTTCATGCAGCGCCCGCGCCCGGTTCCGGGAGGCGATCTGCGGGTCGTGGCTGCGAAGCTCGGGGGCTCGAGCTTTCCAAGCGGCCACGTCCTGACCTACGTCGGCACGTACGGCTGGTTGGCCGTGGTCACGAACGTGCTCATCGCTCGCCGGTTGCCGCGACGCGCAGTGGTGGGCGGGCTGATGGTGCTACTCGCGGGTGTCGGTCCGAGTCGCGTCTATCTCGGTCATCATTGGCCCTCGGACGTCGCCGCGTCCTATCTGCTGGGGACGAGTTACGTGGCAGCCCTCATCATCGTCTATCGGCGCCTGAAATCGCGGCGGGTGCTCGAGTGACGCCGGCAGGCCTGGTCGATGAGCTCCAGCCCGATGATGGACCCCGAGGGGACGGTACCGGACGCCGCATCCGGGTCCTGTGGAACCCGCATTCCGGACGGAAGGGCGGTATCCCCATCTCTGAGGCGTCGCGTGACGCGCTCCTCGAGCTGATGGAGCGTCACGATCTGGGTTCGGACCTCGATGAGACCGACTCGGCGGAGGAGGCGGTCGAGGCCACGCGGGACGCAGTTCGACATGGCTACGACATCGTCGCGGCTGCTGGTGGAGATGGGACGGTCAGGTGCGTGGCCGGCGAGCTTCTCGGGGCCCGATGCGCTCTGGGCATCCTTCCGCTCGGCAGCGTCATGAACGTCGCCAGGATGATCGGACTGCCGAGGGACCTGGAACAAGCGGCCGGGATACTGCGCACGGGCCCAGTGCGCCCGATCGACGTGGGGGTGGTCGGAGATCGCTTCTTCCTGGAATCGGCGTCCGTCGGGTTCCACGCGGCCATCTCCCGTGACCTGTCGCGTCTGGAGCAGGGCGATCATCGAGCCATCCTGCGGTCCATCGTGGCCGCCTTTCGGTACCGGCCCTCACGCATGCGCATCGAGCTCGACGACGGACGGAGCATCGAGCGACGCGCGCTGCTCGTGGCCATCGCCAATGGGCCCTTTCTGGGGGCCGGCTTCACCGTGGCGCCGGAAGCCAGCATCGACGACGGGGAGTTCGATGTTCGTGCGTTCCTTCACTACTCGAAGCGTGAGCTCATCCTGAACTTCGCCAGCATCGCCTTCGGCCGGCGCGCCTTCGTACCTCACTCCCTTACCGAACGCGCAGCCCGGGTGAGGATCAGCAGCCACCGGCCGCTCCCGGCGAGCGCCGATGGCGAGGATCTGGGCACGACGCCATTGCGGTTCGAGATCAGACCCGGTGCCCTCCGGGTGGTCATGCCGGGGCCTGTCGCACCGAACGAGCCCCCCTGACACACCGCTGCAAGTCCGTGGACATCGACCGCAAGGTCTGCGGCAGCGATGACCGCGTAGGCTGACCAAGAGGGGGGCACGACAGCAGGAGACGAGAGGCATGACGCAGCCGCTGACGCCGGGCGAAGGTCGGGACATCGTCGAGCGATTCGAGCGTGCGCATACGAGCCGGGATCCATCGGGTTCGTGAGTGGAACCTCTCCGACCGCTGAGTGCGGGGACGCAAGCACGGCGACCCTCAAGCAGGGCGACCTTCAGCCCTCGGGCCACGACCAACCCTGGTTCGCCATCACTCGTGCAAGAGACGAACGGCGGGCGCTCGCACCATCAAGGATGAGTGGGAGCTTATCGTCGTCGAGCACGAGCCCAGCGCGGCGAAGCTTCGCGACCCGAGGTGGTGGCATGCGCCGACGGTCGCTGGCGTAGCCGTCCACGGCGGCAAGATAGCCCTCGATCGCACCACGCAGCGAGCGTCGTGTGGTCCGACTTGGCACCGTCTCCTCGGGGAGTGCCTCGAGGAGAGCGAGCACATCGTCGAGCGTGGCCACCGCCGGCGGTACGGCCTTGCTGCGAACCTCCGGGCGGTAGTGTTCGAGGACCGGGTAGGCGGCCTGCTGCTCGCTGATACGGCTCAGATCGGTGGCGAACGAGCTGAGCGGCCCCTCCAGGGCACGTAGCCCATCACCGCCGTATCCGGCCAGGAGGATGTCCTGCGCGCATTCACCGAGCGAGGCGACTCGGCTGGCGAATGCGCGAGCTGACACCACCGCGGAGAGGACCGAGATGAGGTAGCTCACGGCAAGCGTGAGCAGGACGAGGCCGGTCGCGTTCATCAGCACCGTCGGGACTCGCCACGCCGGGGCCGGGACGACGTCACCGTTGCCCATGGTGAAGATCGCGTACCCGGTGAAGTACAGCCGCTCACCGAAATCGCCCGGAACGCCGGTGTCGGCGTCCCGGACCGAGCCGGCATCGGCGCCGAAGACGAGCGTCCAGCCGAACCACAGCATCGCGCTCCAGAGCGCGATGGCAGCGACGAGGCTCAGCGGCCCGAAGAGCGAGAGCAGCCTGTGTCGATCCCACCCGACGCGCAGCATGACCCGCCACGCCGCACGGGAGAGCCGGCCCGAGAGCGGGCCGGCCTTGCCGGTGATCCAGAGAGCTGTCCACAGGAGGTCGACGAGCGCCACGCCAAGGAGCAGCAGGCCGAGGACAAGCGATAGCAGTTCCACCATCTGGCCCTCACCCAGGGCCTAGCGGGATCCACATGACGGCGATGGGGCAGAGGATGCCAGCTCTGCCGGCAGCTCAGTGGTCACCACGCGCTGCTCCGTCGGCTGCTCCGCCGCGGCGCTGGCCGCTGATCTTGGCCGACCCCTCCAACCGTCGCTCGATGTCCATCGGCGGCGGCGCCCCGGCCCCGGCCTCTCCGGGCTCGGGAGACGGCCGCTCGACGTCGGCCCCGGCATCATCCTGGAAGGCGCCGGCTTCCAACTCGTCCCTGTGCCGTTCGAGCTCGTCCACGACTTCCGCGCCACCGGAGGCCGCTTCGACGGTTGCGCCACCGCGCACCTTGGCTCGCAGCTGTTCGGGCTCGAAGGTCGGTTCGGCCCTGTGGACCGAATCGAGCATGGAGTCGAGCATGCCATTCTCGTGAGCACGCTGGACAGCCTCGTGGGTCACGATGTCGCCGACGTCGAGGATGACCTCGTCACCCCGGTCAAGGATGACCTTGGTGACCGGCCGTCCGATGGCGTCATTGATCCGCGAGAGACGCCGCCTCGTCTGCTCCGCATCGACGCGCCGGCCGGCCTCGTCGGTGAGCTGCGAGAGCCTGGTCGTGAAGCGGTCCCATAGGTCGCCCGCCGACTCGCTCGCCCGGTCGGCAGCTTCCTTGGCCTGATCCTCGGCCGTCTGCTGGCGCTTCACGCCCGCGGCGTGGTAGAGCGAGTGGATGACGCCGGCGTCGCGAGCTTCTTGGACGTCCTCCAGCCCGATGCGCTGTCCGTTGGCCACGATGACCGAACCACGCTGGTCGGAGACATCCTGGTGAGCACGCCGTCCGACGAGCGTTCCGTCTCGGTCGCGCGCTTCCGCGGCGGCACCCTCGACTTGATCGCTAACCTCGCCCGCGCGTTCGCTTGCCGAGTCGATCACTCCCTGCAGGCCTCCGCTCTGCTCCTCGAGATGCGCCTTGGCCTCGTCGGTGGTGATGACCGCCGCGGGTCCCACGACGTCGATCTGCGCGAGCGGCAGGTACGCCGGTCCCCGCAGGGCATCGTCCAGCATCCCGC
Organism: uncultured Chloroflexia bacterium; assembly: GCA_963731995.1. Taxonomy (GTDB): domain Bacteria; phylum Chloroflexota; class Limnocylindria; order Limnocylindrales; family CSP1-4; genus JAFMJV01. Next base: position 28,533 of record CAVSXV010000009.1, on the reverse strand, counting down.
CTGACACCTGGAAGCCATGGATGCGGCCGGTCGACTCCTCGAAGTACATGTCGCTGATGTGGCCCAGATCGACGCCGTCGGAGGTCAGCACGCGCCGGTCGAGCAACGTGGCGTCCCGCTGGAGTAGGTCCTTGATGGCCGGTTCGTCGTCGGCCGCCACGACCACCGACCGATCGTCCACCATCACGGCCGATGGCCCGAAGCGGTGGACGGCCTTGACGGGGATGATCTTGGATGACGCCAGCAGCCCGCCCTCATCCACGAGAAGAGCCACGATGGCGTCGTTGGACTCATTGATGATCAGGTCTGTGACCGAGTCGACGTGCGACCCATCCTGAAGGCTGAAGACATCCTGTCCGACGACCGTCTGTCCCTTTCGCATCTTGACTAACCCTTTCTCAACGTCCCGGCCCCTGTCGGTCCGTGACCACGTGACAACGGGGGGTAGGTAGCAGGACGGCGCGCCCGGTCACAGGAAGAACACCAGGTACATGACGATGAGGGCGACCGCGACGATCACCACGATGGTTCCGATCGTCATGACGATGCCGCGACCCGTGTGGCCGTCAGGTCCGGAGTAGCGCATGACTCTCCTCTCGCTCACTTCGCTTCGACATAGGTGGACGGGACGGCTCCGTGGACTTCTCCCGTCCTCGAGGTCCACTTGTCGCCCGATCACGACGGGAGACCTCGGAGACGCCAGCGTAGTGACCGGGGGGTACCTGAATCGTCGCGATGACTGCGAGAGGCGTTGCGCTTCCGTTGCAGAGCCAGAGTGGAGCGCGACCGGTCCGGCCACGGCCATCGACACCAGGCGGCGCCACCTCACGCCAACGGAGCCCCGCCCCGTCAAGGGTCCGTCAGGTCAGTGACGGAACCCGGCCCGTGACGCCGACTTCACGGGTGGGTTCTCGGCAAGAACCTCGTGGGCCGCGCGCAGGTCGCGGACGAGGTGCGCCCCGAGGTTGTGGGTGAAGCCCTCACGCACGACGATCCGAAGCACGGTGATGTCGTCTGCGTCCGCAGGCATCGTGTAGGCCGGGATGAGCCACCCGTTCATTCGCATCCGCTCCGCCAGATCGAACGCGCTATAGGGCACGCCATCACCGACGGAGAAGGTCACCACCGGGATCTCGTCGCCGCGACGCACGAGCTCGAACGGTCCGATCTCGGCGATGGCCTCGGCCAGCCTGCCCGCGGTCGTGCGCAGCGTGCGCATGATGCGTCGATATCCGTAATGGCCCAGGCGCAGGAAGTTGTAGTACTGCCCCACGACGAGGCTCCCGGGCCGTGAGAAGTTGAGCGTGAACGTGGACATCTCGCCACCCAGGTAGTCGACCGTGAAGACAAGGTCATCGGGTAGATCCTCGGGCTCACGCCAGACCACGAACCCGAGCCCCGGGTATACGAGCCCGTACTTGTGCCCCGAGACATTGATCGAATGCACGTTCGGAAGCCGAAAGTCCCAGCGGATGTCGGGATCGAGAAATGGCGCGATGAACCCGCCCGTCGCAGCGTCGACGTGTACCGGCACGGATCTGCCATGCGTGCGGTTGCCAGCCACCACCGCGTCCTGGATGGCTTCGATAGGTTCGTACTCCCCACTGAACACCGTGCCCATGGTGGCGACCACGCCGATCGTGTCGTCATCGATCGCGCCGGCCACAGACTCGGGGCCGAGGGTATAGCGTCCGAGCTCGACCGGGACCTCGCGCGGCTCGACATCCCAGTAGCGGCAGAACTTCTTCCACACGACCTGCACGTTCGTGCCCATCACGAGGTTCGGTCGTCGCGATGAGCCATCTACCTGCCGTGCTCGCCAGCGCCACAGCATCGCCAGGCCGGCGAGCATGACGGCCTCCGACGAGCCCAGCGTGGAGACGCCGATGGCATCCCGCTCGTCGAGACCTGGCGCATGGAACAGCTGGGCGATGATATTCACGCAGCGTCGCTCGAGCTCGGTCGTGGCCGGGTATTCATCGCGGTCGACGAGATTGCGATCGAGGGTCTCGACGATGAGTTCTTGCGCCTGCGGCTCCATCCACGTCGAGACGAACGTGGCCAGGTTCATCCGGGGGTTGCCATCGAGCATGAGCTCGTCCATCACCAGGCGCTTGGCCACGTCCGGCATGGCGCCGTCCGCCGGCAGTCGATCGACCGGCACATCGCCACGGTCGACGGGGTGTGTATACGGTGGAGCGAAGACCTCCGCATCGAGATCGCGTTTCTCGGGCAGACGGCTCATGGGCGCCTCCGGGAGGGTAGGTGGTCCGTCATTCCGTCGAAGCACTCCGCGGCACGCAGCAGACGCAAGGCTCGGCCGGGGCTACGAGCCGCTGGTCGGCCCTTGGCTGAATGGCCGTCGCCACGCGCTGCTAGCTGGCGGATCGGAACCGAGTCCACGCGCCGCGAAGCTCGTCGCGCGTCGCCACCGCGCTGCCGAGCATCGAGGAGAGCGCGGTCAAGGAAAGTGCCAGGAAGGCGCTCCACGATGCGGTGCGCACACTGTCGAGAGCCACTGTCGGCTCGATGTCGGGCGCGGACACACTCACCTGGCCGAAGAGCTCACCCATGGCCCCGGCGATGGAGCCGATGCCGAACGCGCCGAGGAAGGCGACAGCGACCAACCACAACGTCCAGGCGAGGAAGCCGTTGATGAGGCTACGTCCCATGTCCGAGACGCCGGCCGAGTAGGTTGCGACGAATCCGCCCACGAAGAACGAGACCAAGGCGATGGCGCTCGTGACGATGATGCCGATCGCGTCCATATCGTCGATAGCCTCCACCCCGGGCGCCGCCTGCACGCCCACAGCGATGGCGATCATGGAGAGAAGGATGAAGATGCCCGCCGCGGTGAGCGTCCCGGCCGCGATGGGCCCCCAGCGTAGCTGTTGGATGTCAGCCAAGGTCACATCTGCGGCCCCGGCGCGCTCGCCCCAGTCAGTACCGCGCGTAGCTGTAGGTGGAGGCGCCTGAGGTGGGGGCGCCTGAGGTGGGGGCGCCTGCTGGCTCGGTGCGGTTCCGCGTGTCATGTCGTCCACGGTGAGCTCCCTTCGATTCCAGTCGAGACTGCAGCGCTGCGTCGAACGCTGGCTAGAAGATCAACTGCAACAGGATGACGATGAGGATGAGCGTGATGAGCAAGCCGATGATTCCCACATCCACCTCCCGATGATCTCTTGTCTGCCGCGTTCGGAACCTCTTGCAGCGTCCGAACCTCAGGATTCGACGCTACGATGGCGGATGACTGGTTGCGGTCGCCCGCTCGTGCCCGTGCTCTCACGTTTCAAGAGGGTTGCAGCGATGCGAGTGGCTGCAGTCGAGCCACGCAAGGCAAGCCCAGCTGCACTGGACCGGCGAGCGCCTTAGAGAGAGGCGAGCTCGTCGCGGATGATCGCGTAGCATCCGCAGGTGAGCTCCTCGAGCCCCCGGCGGTCGCGGATCGTGACCCCGCCGGCGTGCCGCTCGTGGATGTAGCCCGCCTGACGGAACGTGCTCTCCACGAGGCTGAGCTTCGGTCGGGTGACACCGAGCATGTCGGCGAAGAACTCCTGGGTCAGGTCCACGCGTTCGCCCTCCACCCGGTCGCCGGTGAGCAGGAGCCACTTCGCGGCCCGCTGCTCGAGATCATGAAGCCGGTTGCAGGCCCCATTCTGAGCTGCTTGCACGAGGAGTGAGGCGAGGTAGTTGGAGAAGGCTGCAGCGAGCTCGGGATGCTCATCCATCGTAGCGCGCACGTCAGCGGTACCCACGATGACCGTGTGTCCTGGTAGCTGCCACATCATGTCGAACTGCGAGGGCACGTCTCGGAAGAGGGCCTGCACGCCAACGAGACCCTCGACGCCGATGGTCGCCACCTCGACGGCCGCCCCGCGGTCGTCGGTCATGACCATCGAGGCCATCCCTGAGAGCGGGAAGCGGAGGGTATCGATAGGGTCACCGATGCTGATGAACCGATCGCGATGGCGATACTCGAGGATGTGTGCGGCGCGGAGGAGCCGCTCGAGGGCGGGGTCTGGAAGGCGCGCCAACAGTACGTTGGCGCTGATGGCTTGTCGGTCCATGTCGGCGGGGGTCCTCGACCGAAAGGTGCGCGACGACGAATGGCGTTCGCGACTCGGGAGGGTGCATCCGGTCCGGACAGAACCGAGGCGAATCCGCTGACGAGATTCCTTCAATCAGTAGCGTGCGCTCGCTTGGCGCGTCTGTCAATGGTGCCCAAGGATACAAGCGTTCGTACCGTGAGGGACGGCCCACGCATGGGACGCTTAAGGGCCGAGTAAGGGCCGAGCTCGGTGCGATGGGTCATGCGCTGAAGAGTTCGCACGATGTTACGAGAGGAGGCTCACGGTCGATGGATGGGGACGGACGCGAGCGCGAGGCGACGACTGCAGAGGCGCTCGCCGCGTGGCGAGCCGCCAGCCGCGAATCAGAACATGCGCAAGAGACGCTGACCACGGCGGAACTGGCCCAGGTCGCGGCAGAAAAGGCTGCTCAGGCGGCGCGGGGTACCGCTGAATCCGCCCGAGCTGCGGTCGAGGCGGCGATCGTAGCCGAGGTATCGGCGAAGGCCACCGCGGACGCAGCTCGCCAGACTCGCGAGCACGCGGACTCCGACCTGGCGGAGGCACGCGCGAATGTCGAGGCGATGGGTTCTGCCGAGAGGGTCGCGGGCGAGCGACACGGCGAGATCCAGAACCGAGCCTACAAACGCAACGGGTACGGCAAGGACGCTGACGCAGAGCCCGAGACCAGCAGCACGGCCTGAGGCTCGCGCCGGCGAGCCTGGACGAGTCCAGTCGGCCTCGGTCCTCCGCCTACCACGAGCGACGAGGCCGAGCACCCTCGATCATTCGTGGTTGAGCGCGGCGATGGGCTTCGCCCTGGATGACGAGCGCTCAGCGTCGTCATCAGGTTCGGGCGCAGGCTCGCGCCGAACACGGTTGCCCGGATCACCGGCGGCCTCCCGCTCTTCCTCGTCGGCATCTGCCCCGCGCGTGGGAACCGCCTCACCCTCAGCATCGGGCTCGCCTACGCCCTTCTCGCTCAGGTCCGCTTGGCGGGACTTGGCCTGCTCCCGCTCCGAGAGATCCTCAGTCGAGCGCTCGACCTGTCCGGTCGCTCCCTTGAACGGCTTCTCCTTCTCCATCTGTGCCTCCTTCCGATCGCACGGCGGCGACGGCAGGCCTACCGCCGCTGCCGGTACACGCAAGCGTCGGCCGCGTGCGGCCTTTCCTCTGTCACGGCAACCTACCGCACACAGCGCTTCATCCCCATGCGCACCGACCCGCCTCGTATCTCAGCCGCATCGCAGCCGCGTAGGCATGGCTCGGAAGCGAGCGGACAGCAAGGTGCCTGCGATGGCTGAGGGCAGGCTTGGGGGCGCGCGTGGAAGGCGGCTGTCAGCACCATGGCGGCATGGACTGGATTCCGGACGATCTGGCCGTCTTGGTCAGAACAGCCTCCGTCGGCGTGACCGCCTACGTCGCACTGGTGGCGATGTTGCGCGTCTCGGGCAAGCGAACGCTGTCCCAGATGAATGCGTTCGACTTCGTGGTGACCGTGGCTATCGGCTCGACACTGGCGACGATCGTGGTCTCAGACGAGACCAGCCTGCTTCAGGGTGTCGTCGCGTTCGGTGTCCTGATCGGACTGCAGTACGTCATCACCTGGACCTCTCGGCGATGGCGACTCGTCGCTCGCCTGGTCAAGTCGGAGCCGACGATGCTTGCCTACCGTGGTCGCCTGGTGCCCGAGGCGCTGGAACGAGAACGTGTCCTCGAAGTCGAGGTCGCCGCGGCTCTGCGTGAGCACGGCATCCGACGCATCGACGAAGCCGACTTGGTAGTCCTCGAGACCGATGGCACGATATCCGTCGTCGGCGCCGTCGATGGATCTGCTGGGCATGACGGCCGACTGCGTGATGGGCTCCCCGATCAGCCGAACATCGAGCGCGATCGAGTCCGGAGCGCCGATACCCGAGGGTTCCCGGGCTCCGAGCCCACATGAACATCCCCACCCGACGACATCGAGCGCGCCGCGCTCGCCCGGCTCCGCGGTCAGTCGCCCTCCACAGAACCGGGGCAACTCCGCGCTGCGCAGCTTCGGGACTTGATCAACGACTGACCCCAGGCGCCGCGCTCACGCTGTTGGTTGCCGCCGTCGAGCATCAGTCGAACGCGAGCCGCGTCGCGCGCAGCAGCATATGGCGCACGGTGCGTCGTCCGTCCGCTCGCGGACCGTCGGTCTCCTCGCTCCCGCTGAAGGTCCGACCGTCCTCGCTCACCTCGCCGTTGCCCGCGGAATACTGCCATCCGAGGAAGCGGTAGAGATCGGGCTCGACAGGTCGAGTGCCACGGAAGCGGAAACCTCGGTCGCCGCTGGGTTCCCATATCAGGCATGCTCCGTGCTCGCCGGCGTCAAGGTGCATGATCCCGTCCGGATGGTAGGTGTGCGTCACGTAGGTCTGTTTGCCGTCGATGTCGAGTTCCACCTGCCACAGTCCCACGACCGGATGATCCACGCGCGCGACCTCCTGCTCAGCCGTCGACATCGACGTCGATGTCCTCGCTTGGATCGATCTCCTCGCCCGGGACGGCGGCTGGATCGGGCGAGGCCGACGGGGAAGGCGATGCGCCGGGCGACGCTGAACCTGCGCCATCCGCTTCGACAGCCGATCGGCGCTCGAAGACGAAGAGATGGACCCGTGTGGCCTCGGTGCCCAGCTCGCTCAGCAGGGCGATCCCGGCGACTTCGCCATCATCCTCGGCAAGCACGACGGCCGATCCAAGTTCACCCACGGGTTGGCCAGGGAGTGAGCCGCAGGCCTGCCCGGCCAGGATCACTCCGGGCCCTGCCGCCAGCTCTGCGAACGGCTGCATCACGTCGGTCACGCTCGTGGCGAGCGCCTGCTCCCCACTGGCCGTGGTTGGCAGAGCGAGCGTCTCGAGCAGTGCCGTCACGTCACCGAGCGTCGAACATGTCCCAGCGCGGATCTCGACCGAACCTCCGGGGCCTCGCCCATCCTGGGCCGACACGGTGCTACCGAATGTCGCAGCAGTGAGGATGAGACATACCGCCGCCACGAACGTGGACACGACGGCGATGGGAGACGGTCGGGCGTCAGACATCGCGACTCGGGCTCGCGCCGAGCGGTCTCGGTACCCCTGGTTTGGCGGGTCCATCTCTCCGCTGCCTCGCATGTCGGTCAGCCTCCCTGTCGGTAACTGCCTGCCAGTGCCCACTCTGGAACGCGCGTGGTTGCAGGCGCCGCCTAGAGAACGGCGGAGTCATGTCAATAGGATTGCAGTGCGACGTCTTCGCGCACGACCGTTGGCGCACGGTACGCACGCCCGACTCATCGGTCCTGCGCACGATCGCGGATCAGCGCGGCGGCCTGATCCGCGATCACGAGGTCCTCACGAGCTTCGACGCACAGGATGGCGGTGGCCCCGTGGTTACCGTCGAGCCTGCCTTCAGTGACCGGTTCGTGGTCGTCGTCACGCAGGGGCGGGATGCCCAGGACACCCAGCCGCTCGACGATGCCGCGCCGCACCTCCGGCGCGTTCTCGCCGATGCCGCCGGTGAACACGAGCGCGTCGAGACGCGGCAACGCCGTGGCCACGTAGGCGATCCACGCCGCCGCCCGGCGCACGAACATGGCCAGGGCCAGGGTCGCCTCTGCGGAGCCTTCGTCCGCTGCGCTACGCAGCTCGCGGATGTCGCCGCTGAGGCCCGAGACGCCGAGCAGTCCAGAGCGGTGTTCGAGCCTCTCTCCGACCTCGTTCGCATCGAGCAGCCCGCGGCCAGTCATGTAGCACAACACGCCCGGGTCGATCGAGCCTGAGCGGGTGCCCATCATCAGCCCTTCGAGCGGCGTCATGCCCATCGATGTGTCGACCGATCGACCGGCCTCGACCGCGGTCACCGAGCAGCCACTGCCGAGGTGGGCCACGATCATGGCCAGGTCCTCGACATCGCGCCCGAGCAGTTCCGCCGCGCGCTGGACCGACCAGGCCACCGAGAGCCCGTGGAAGCCGAAGCGCCGGATGCCCCACTCGCTGTACCAGCGCTCGGGCACGGGGTAGCGGTAGGCCTCCGGGCTCAGCGTGGAATGGAATGCTGTGTCGAAGCAGGCCACGTGGGTGGCCGAGGGCAAGAGCGTCCTGGCCATGTCGATGGCCTCGAGGGCGACCTTGTTGTGCAACGGCGCCAGATCCATGTCCGCGGCGATCGTCGCCATGACCTCGTCGTCGATGAGGGCCGGCGTGGTGAAGCGATCGCCGCCATGGACCACACGGTGGCCGACCGCATCGAACCCTTGAGTCTCTGCACTCGCGTCGAGGCCGAGCCCTCGCAGGGCGCCTTCGAGTCCGGCAGCGCGATCATGGCTGCGCGAGGCATCGGATCCCCATGAGATCTCGGTGCGCGCAAGCGTGAGGTCGGGCGTCTCGACCAACGCAGCCTTGAGTGAGCTGGAGCCAGCGTTCAGAACGAGGATGCGCACTCGGTGGGTCCCGGCTATCCCGGCCAGGCCCAATCGCGGATGACCTCTGGATCCTCGCCGTACTCCTTGACGTAGGCGCGTGTCCGGACCCGCTCATCGACCATCTGCTGGCGCAACCCCGCAGCCTGGACGCCGAGGCCAGGCACCCGGTCGATGACATCCATGACGATGTGGAAGCGGTCGAGGTCGTTACGCATGACCATGTCGAAGGGGGTCGTGACCGTGCCTTCCTCCTTGTAGCCACGGACATGCAGGTTGCGGTGGTTCGTGCGTCGATAGGTCAGGCGGTGGATGAGCCAGGGATAGCCGTGGTACGCGAAGATGACCGGCTTGTCCTCGGTGAAGAGGGCATCGAAGGCCCGGTCGGAGAGACCGTGCGGGTGCTCCTTCTCATCCTGGAGGCGCATGAGGTCGACGACGTTGATGAAGCGGACCTTCAACTCGGGTAGGTGCCGGCGGATGAGGTCGACGGCGGCGAGCGCCTCCATCGTGGGTGTTTCCCCGCAGCAGCCGATGACGACGTCGGGCTCACCATCGTCGTTGCTGGCCCATTCCCAGATACCCAGCCCGCGTGTGCAGTGCAGGATAGCCTCGTCCATGTCCAGGTAGTCCAGCTGTGGCTGCTTGCCGGCGACGATGACGTTGACGTAGTCCTTGCTGCGCAATACGTGGTCCATGGTCGACAGCAACGTGTTCGCGTCGGGCGGCAGGTAGACGCGGATGATCTCGGCCTTCTTGTTGACGACGTGGTCGATGAAGCCCGGGTCCTGGTGGCTGAAGCCGTTGTGATCCTGGCGCCAGACGTGGCTGCTGAGCAGGTAGTTGAGCGAGGAGATCGGGGCGCGCCAAGGGATCTCGCTGGTCATCTTCAGCCACTTGGCATGCTGGTTGAACATGCTGTCGATGATGTGGATGAAGGCCTCGTAGCAGTCGAAGAGACCGTGGCGTCCGGTCAGCAGGTAGCCTTCGAGCCAGCCCTGGCAGAGGTGCTCGCTGAGGACCTCCACCACGCGGCCTGCTCGCGCCAGCCCGACGTCGTCGGGCCCCATCTCCGCGGCCCACACGCGATCGGTGACCTCGAACAGGGCGCCGAGGCGGTTGGAGGCCGTCTCGTCGGGGCCGAAGACGCGGAAGGACTCCGGGTTCAGCCTGATGACATCGCGCAGCAACTTGCCGGCCTCGCGAGTGGCCTCGCTACGGGTGGCGCCGGGCGCCGGGACCTCCACCGCGTAGTGGCGGAAGTCGGGCATCCTGAGGTCCCGGCGAACCAGTCCGCCGTTGGTCTTGGGATTGGCCGTCAGCCGCCTGGTGCCCTCGGGCGCCAGTTCCGCGATCTCCCGCCGCAGTCCGCCCTCGTCGGTGAAGAGTTCTTCGGGCCGGTAGCTGCGCATCCACGCCTCGAGCTGACGCCGGTGTTCCGGATCATCGCGGACTCCTGCCAGTGGCACCTGGTGGGAGCGGAAGGTCCCCTCGGTCCTGAGCCCGTCGACCTCCTTGGGCCCGGTCCAGCCCTTGGGGCTGCGCAGCACGATCAATGGCCACAGCGGGCGACCGTCGTCGCCGTCCTTGCGGGCCGCCCTCTGGATCGCCGCTACCTCGTCCATGGCCTCGTCCATGACGCCGGCCATGCGCTGGTGCATGGGATCGGGGTCGTCGCCCTCGACGAAGTGGGGCCGGTAGCCGTGTCCGATGAAGAACGCCTCCAGCTCCTGCTCGGGGATGCGGGCCAGCACCGTGGGATTGGCGATCTTGTAGCCGTTCAGGTGAAGGATGGGCACGACGGCCCCGTCGTGGACCGCGTCGACGAACTTGGTGGAGTGCCAGCTGGCGGCCAGCGGGCCGGTCTCGGCTTCGCCGTCACCGACGATGCAAAAGACCACCAGTCCGGGGTCATCGAAGGCCGCGCCATAGGCATGCGCCAGCGCGTAGCCGAGCTCGCCGCCTTCGTGCATGGAGCCCGGCGTCTCGGGTGTGACGTGGCTGCCGACACCACCAGGGAACGAGAACTGGCGGAAGAGGCGGCGCATACCCTCCTCATCCTGCGTGATGGTGGGGTAGACCTCTGTGTAGCTGCCCTCCATCCAGGACGCTGCCACCGCGGCCGGGCCGCCGTGACCGGGACCGATGATCTCGATGGCGTCGAGGTCGCGTGCCTTGATGACACGGTTGATGTGGGCATGGATGAAGTTGAGGCCGGGAGTCGTGCCCCAGTGGCCCAGGAGGCGTGGCTTGATATCGTCGACGTCAAGAGGCTCGCGCAAGAGCGGGTTATCGAGCAGGTAGATCTGGCCCACGGCGAGGTAGTTCGCCGCACGCCACCAAGCGTCGATGAGTCGAGCTTCGTTGGGGCTGAGCGGTGCGACAGCTGCGGTCGCCGTCGTGGCTGGCTCTAGCACTGGGAGGCCTCCTTCACGTGCGCAGATATGGATCGTCCTCCAGGGCGTCGCACATCGGCGCCGGCGTCCACCTCCTTGCGCGTTGCAGAATTGTTCCAGCAGATGTGACCTGTCGACCCACGACTCAGCCAGCCCGTGCCGTAGTGGACCGTTCCTCCTCCGGCCCGCTTTCCGGCTCGCGCGATACGCACCGCCGCACCAGCGGCTCGATGGTCATGCCCTGCACCACCAACGTGAATAGCACGACGCCGAAGGTGATCTCCAAGAGCAGATCTCGCTGGGGCACACTGCGGGGCAACGAGAGTGCCATCGCCACCGCGACCGCACCGCGCAGGCCGGACCAGAAGAGCACGTGCAGCCAGCCGCGCCGGACACCCTCTTCGGTCCCGCGGATTCGCCTCGCGAGCCACCAGGAACTGCCCAGCATCCCGTAGACGACCACGACCCGAGCGATGAGCACACCCGCGATCCCCCAGGCGATCGAGGGCAATGCACCGAGCAGTCCGGGCAGCTCGATGGAGAGACCGACGAGCATGAAGACCAGCGCCGTCAGCAGGAAGGCCACGAACTCCCAGACGGTGTCCAGTGCCTCGGCTGCTCGCGGGCTGATGCCGACCCGGCGACCGTAGTTGCCGATGACGATGCCGGCGATGACCGTGGCGATGATGCCTGACTCGTGGAAGGCGTCCGCCAGCAGGTACGTCCCATAGGCAGCCGAGACCGAGATGGTGAGCTCCAGCAGGTGGTCTTCCACGGTGGCCAGGATGCGTGAGGCCAGCCACCCGGCAGTGAGGCCGATCGCGGCGCTGATGACGATGGTCACGGCCAGCGTCTCGATGACACGCGCGGCGGAGATCGAGGTGCTGAGGGCATCGAGCGCCAGCGCGAAGAGCACCAGGCCCGTGCCGTCATTGAAGAGGCTCTCGCCCTCGGTCATGGCGGCCAGGCGGCGCGGCGCGCCAAGGCGCTTGAAGGTCGCGACAACCGCGGCTGGATCTGTCGCGCTGACCATGGCCCCGACGATGAAGCTCAGCTCGATAGGCAGTCCCGTGCCCAGATGGAGGGTCACGGCCACGACCAGCGCCCCCAGAAGTACGCCGGGTCCTGCCAGCAGCGCGACACCACCGATCGAGCGCCGCAGGGCGAGCAGGTCGATCCGGAGGGCGGCCTCGAAGACGAGGCCCGGAAGCAGCACCACCAGGACCAACTCGGGCGTGACGTCCGTCTGCAGGTCGTGGAACAGGAAGGCGACGATCAGACCGGCGGCCACGAGGGCGACGCTGTAGGGGACGGCTACACGCCGGATGACGAGTCCGACCAGGGCCGCCAAGGTCACGAAGACGACGAACAGGCGGATCCCCGCGAGCAGGGCTTCTTCGGTCACTGTGGGCGAGTCCTGATCCGATCCCGCAGCACCTCGTCCGCCCGGACCCGCCCCGAAGCGTGAACGCGCCGAGGTCGCTCCACGCTGGCTTCACGCATCCATGCTCGAACGAACACACCGCCACCGTAGGCGGCGACGCATCGCGATGGCATGGCCGCCTCAGCGGAATACGTGTCAGGACCGTTGCGAGTGCGGGCGCGCCGCGTCAGCGACTGGCGCCTCCTCAGCGGTGTCTTCGCTCGAGCAGCCGTAGCAGCGCGGCCTCCTCCTGCGGGCTCGCGACGTCGCCCGGTCGGCCGAGCGGAACCTCACGGTCAGGAAGGTGGAGGCGCTCCAGCTCGCCGGCCGCCCAGGCATCGAGCAGTTCGGGGTCGACGTAGCTGGCCCGAGTGACGGTGGCCGTGTTGCCGAGTGCATCGGCTGCGCGAGTCAGGGCCCGCTTGGCCCGTCGTCGGCGAACGCTCTCCTGCTCGGAAGGTGGCTCGTGGCGAAGCGCTCGGAATGCCGTGAGCGTTCCGGCCCAGGTGCGGAAGTCCTTGGCCGTGACGTCGGTCCCGGCGATCATCCGGATGTACTCATTCACGTCTTCGGAGCCGATCGCGTGTCGCTCGCCAGCGTCGTCGGTGTATTCGAAGAGCCGCTGGCCGGGCAGGTCCTGCACCCTGCGGATCAGACCAGCGAGGCGGCGATCGCGGATACCGACATCGTGAAGCTTGCCGCCCTTGCCCTTGAACCGAAAGCGGATGCGGGATCCTGACACGGTCGCCTGCTGACGGCGCATCGTCGTCAGCCCATATGACTGGTTCAGTCGACGGTAGACCTCGCCGCCGACACGCAGGTGTGTCAGCTCCAGGAGTCGCACGATCAGGGCGAGGACCTTCTCACGCGGGAGGCCCGACCGGGAGAGGTCGCGCTCGACCGCCCCACGGATACGCGGGAGCCGACGTGCCAGGCGCACCATCCGTTCGTACTTCTCGGCGTCACGCTGGCGCCGCCACTCACGGTGGTAGCGGTACTGCTTGCGCCCGCGAGCGTCACGCCCGACGGCCTGGATGTGACCGTGGGGGTCGGGGCAGATCCAGACCTCCCTCCACGCCGGCGGGATGGCCAGCGACTCGATCCGCTCGATGGTCGTACGGTCCTTCAGTCGCTTGCCCGCCTCATCGACGTACCACGTCCGCTTCCCGTTTCCCCGCCGGCCGTAGCCGGGGTCGCGATCGGAGCTGAAGCGCAGACTGCCCCTGTCGCCCCTCTCGACGGTCGCAGATCGAGAGCGGGCCGGCGTTGCCCCTGACACCGCGTGGCTCAACCGTGGACCTCGACCACGGTCGTGGCCGGCGACGTACGCGTCATCACTGCCTCTCCTCGTCCGTCCAGGGTTTCGTCGCCATCGATGTTCACTCCCTGCGTGGTTCTGGCAGACCCACCCGTGGGATAGCCACCACGCCGACGGCCTCATGACCCTCTCCTCGGTAGCAGATGGTAGACAGACTCTGACGCCTGGCACGACCAGGCACCAGGGCTGGTGTTGTGCAGATCGTTGTGCGAGACTCTGCACATGCCGACCAATCTCGATATCGACCCCCGTCTGCTCGAGCAGGCCGTCAAGGTCAGCGGTGAGCGCACCAAGACCGCGGCGGTCACCCGGGCGCTGCGCGAGTATGTAGCGCGCCATGAGCAGCGACGCATCGTCGAGCTGTTTGCGGCCCTCGATTGGGATCCGCAGTACGACCACAAGGCCGAGCGCACCCGCTGAGTGGACCTCTTCATCGATACCAGCGTGTGGTCGCTCGCGCTGCGTCGCGATGCCAGGTCAGATGTACCGGCTGTCGCGCGCCTGCGCGACGCGCTCGTGACGGGGGAGGGGGTCTTCACGACGGGGCTCGTGCTGCAGGAGCTGCTGCAGGGATTCGGTGGATCCAAGGCCCGTGACGCGATCGTCGAGCGCTTCGGGGCGTTACCTCTCCTCGTTCCCGACCGAGCCGACCATGTCGAGGCGGCCGAGCTGCGAGACGGTTGTCGCCGCAAGTGCGTCCAGGTCGGCACCGTCGACGCACTCCTCGCGCAGCTCTGTCGGCGGCATGACCTCGTCCTGCTCACGACCGACCGCGACTTCAAGCTGATGGCACGGCACGTCGGCCTCCGACTTTGGACGCCGTGATGCCTCGCCGGTGCAGTTTCCGCGGCAGCTATCTCGGCCGGCCGAGCTGACTACCGATTTCAGAACGACGTCGATACCGGCGCGGATCGCGTCGAGCTTGGCCGCCCCAAGCCGGCCGACATGATCGGTCAGTCGAGCGCGGTCGAGGCGCATCGACTGGAGCCTCGTGGCCGGACGCCGCCTTCAGATCGTCGCGGTCACGATCGGCTCGGATCACCGCGGCTGATCTCCCTTTGGCGTCGGACCCGGCCTGGGAGACATCGTCCGTATGCCGGCGAGCCGAGCCGCCGCGGATTGGCGTTCGTCGTATGTCACGAACGCGTCGATCGGTCCGAGATCGGCAGCCGCCGCCACGTGGATCGCGTCCAGGGCGCGCAGCATGGGTTCTGCCAGCGCCCCAGCGGCGAGCAGGAGGCCACGATCGAGTGGCGCCAGGGCGAGGCTGTCGATCGTCTGCGCCGCCCGGGACATCAGCCGGTCCAGGGGTAGACGCTCATCGCGCGCCGCCGCGCGGCGGATCGCCCGTGGTACCTCGGTCAGGATGAGCTCGCACGAGACCAGATCGGCTCCTTTGATGAAGGTGCGCAACGTCTCACCCTCGGGCTCGTCGACGATCAGCTTCACGACGGCCGACGCGTCCACGTAGAAGAGCGGCAAGCGTCAGCGCTCTCCGCGGATCTCATCGAGCGCGCGGCTCAGCGCGTAGGGATCCCCGTCCAACTGCAGGGGTCCCGGCAGGCCCGATCGGATGGGTGGCGAGACACGTCCCGCCGCGATCAGGCGATCCAGTTCGGCGCTACTGGGCACCGGCCCCAGCTCGGCCACCGGCTGGTTGCGGTCCGTGACGAGGAGTCGCTCTCCCTTCTCGACACGTCGCAGGTAGCGGCTCAGGTTCTGTCGCAGCTCCGCGACACCGACGGTCGACTTCATGTACATGAAGATAGCACTTCTAGTCCAGGGTGCTTGCCCTCGCTGTCGTATCAGAGATCAATCCCGCTGATCCTGCCGTGGGACACCTATGTAGCTAGCGAGGTACGCCTCGACGTCGACGAGGAGGTGCCACCGGTCTCGCAGGACGCGTAGACCCAGCACCAGGTTGCGTCCGCGGTCCAAGGTCCCGATGGCCAGGCCCGGCGCCACCGACGGCACAGCTGCGCGGATCAGCTCGCCGATGCGGCCCCGGGTGTCGGCGCGGAACTTGTCGACGTGCGCGTGGAAGGGCTGGCCGGTCATCGCGCTACGTGGGGTCAGGGACTCCGGCTCAGGCCCCATCGATGGCGCTACGCAGTACGCCGTCGACTGCGTCCAGGCGTGCCCTGGCTGTAGCAGCGTCGACGTCGGCGAGACCCATGAGCACGGCTGTCTTGACTTCCTCGTCAGCCGCATCGAGCAGCTCTGCGGCGGCCCGAGCTTGGATCACAGCCGACGAGGTCGGCGACGATGCCCTACGGCGCGTCCGCCGCAGCTTCTGGTTGGTCACGGCGACATCGATCATGCGGTTGCCGTGGACCTTGCCGAGGCTGGACCATCGTCGTCGGTGCTGAGCATGTTCAGGACGAGCTTCTGGGCCGTGCCCGGCCTTGAGGCGCGTCGACCCCGCGAGCACCTCCGGCCCGGTGACCGCCGCCGATACCCATGATCCGCCTGCATCAAGGATGGGCGCCAGGTCGGTCATTGGAGATGGCCACGGTGAGTGCACCCAGCTGCCTTCGCCTCCGCGCAGTGCGGCCAGCACATAGGGTGTCGTCCCGCTGGCGGCGACACCCACGAGCGCGTCGCGGGCGCCGACGCCCTCCGAGGCCGTCCACGTCGCGCCGACGCGGCAGACCGGTCGTCGTCCTCGGCACCCTCGACGCTCGCGCGTCAAGGCCGCCGTCGCCGCCGGCCATGATGGGCTGTGACCAGCTGTGGTGAGACACTGAAGGTGGGCACGCACTCGACCGCGTCGAGCACCGCCAGGCGGCCACTGGTGCCGGCACCGGCATAGAAGAGCCGTCCTCCCTCGCCGCAGCCGCTCGGCGATGGCATCGACCGCTCGCAGCGATGACCGGCAGTGCCGGCTCGGATGGCCTCCGGCACCGATGGCGTCCTCCCGTGTTCATCAGCGCTGACGATATCGAGCGCTGCTCAGTGGTGTCCAGAGTGGCTCGAGCGCGGATTGAGGGCCTCGGTCGTGCGGCGTCCGGTCGGTCATCGCGCGGCATCCGGCGGCCCGGGGTTGATGGCTGCCCATGAGCACCGGGTGGCGGACGCCGGTGAACGCGGGCAGCGTACCGTGTCGGCCGTGCCAGGTCTCGTAGGCCAGCACGGCCACGGCCATGGCCTCCTTCTGCTGGCTGGCGTAGCCGAGGTCCTCGTACGGTCAACACGCGGGTCGCCGGCTGGCAGGGCCTGCGCGAGCCGTGTCATGATCATCGGGTTGCGAGTACCACCACCGGCCACGATTACCTCATCAGGAGCCACCGGCAGGAAACGGCGGTACTGGTCCGCGACGCGAGTCAGCTGAGAAGGCCGTAACGCTGGCTACGATGTCGGTATCGTCGCTGAGGCCGCGCCCTCGGCCTGCCTGCCAGGAGTCGGCTGCCCATCCCCGGGCTGAAGAGTTCGCGCCCTGTCGTCTTCGGCGGTTGGCTGCTCGATAGTAGGGGTGGGCCAACAACTCCCGTACCCAGGCCTCGATCGATGGCGCCACGCGCAGCCGTGGCCCCGTCACTCGTCGAATGAACTGGCTGCCCGTCGCTCAGCAAGCGTCATGATGCACGTCGATGAGCACGTTCGCGGGGCCCGTATCGAAGGCCAGCCGGCGGCGTCGTCTGCGTCGGCAACGGGCGGAAGGTATGCCACGTTGCCGATGCCACCCGAGGTTCTGGATCGGCGCGGTACGCGGTTGGCATGACGCGAGCAGCAGCCAGTCCACATAGGCCACGATGGGTGCGCCCTGGCCGCCTGCAGCCATATCGCGCGACCGCAGGTCACTCACGGTCGTGATACCGGTTCGTTCCGCCATGCAGGCAGCCATTGCCGACCTGGAGCGAGCTCGGCGACACCGTGCCGTCGTCGCGGACGGCGTGCCAGAGCGTCTGCCCGTGCGACCCGATGAGGTCGACTGTCCGCAGGGTCCAGACTCATCTCCGCGACCGTTGCCAGCGCGGCCGCCGCGAACTGCTTCAGCCGATCTCGACGTCAAGCAGGCGTGATCCCCTCGACATCGCTGCCCTCGACGGTGGCCGCGGCGTGGATGCGCTCGCTGGAGCTCGATGTCGAGTCCTCTCGGTCCGTGCACCCAGGACGTCGAGCTCTAGTCGTGGCGGCTCGCCATCGAGGTCGCAGACCACGACCTCGATGGCGTCGGCGCTCGTGCCGGAGATCATGCCGATGACGCGCATGTCGAGGACTCCATCGCGTGCGATCGAGGGTGACGGGCCGGTCGTCACTTTCTCCCGTCGCGTCCTGTCGCAGCCTGAGCATACGAGAGCGCGCGCATCATGTGCGGGTGCGTGTCACCTCGCGTGGGTGTAGTTGCGATTTGGGTGGGTGTAGGTGCGACGATTGGCGGCCGTACCTGGGTCCTGCTGCCGGGCTGTGGAAGTCTGACCCCCGCCCGTCGGCCCTCCGCGAAGTTGACTTCGCAAGTGGGCGGTGACAGCATGCGAGGCCGGGCACTCGAGTGCCCACCTTTCGCTGTCGCGCCGAGGAGGAGGGATCATGCGTTCACCCACAGTGGCCCGGGTCGGGGGCCAGGTTCATCGCCGCCGCCATGACGGCTGTGCTAGCCGCTGCGTTGGTGGCTCCTGGCGCCGGAGCCCAGGACAAGGGCGACCTGTCGTCGGTGTCACGAGCGATCCGGACACGTTGTTCCCGTGGAAGGCCACACAGTTCCAGGCTTTCGCCCTGCTGGGGCTCGTCTACGACTCGCTGGTCGAGTTCGACCAGGACCTCAACGTGGTACCTGCTATCGCCGAGAGCTGGGACGTATCGGACTGACGGCTTGGCCATCACGTTCAACATCCGCCAAGGCGTCACCTTCCATGATGGCAAGCCGCTCACGTCCGCTGACGTGAAGGCCTCGTTGGATGCCATCCTCGACGAAGCCACGGGCGCGGTGCGCGTTCGTCGTTGGCATCGGTCGCATCGGTCGACGCGCCTGACGACTCCACGGTCGTCCTGAACCTCACCAGCCCTGACGCCGGCATCCTCGCCGGTCTGGCGGGGCCCAACATGGCGATCCGTGTCGAAGGACGACACCGAGGAAGGCACTCAGCAGCACGCCCAACGGCACGGGCGCGTTCGCCTTCGGCAGCCGCAAGCCCAACGAATCGTTCACGCTCGTCGGCGAACCAGAGCTACTGGCGAGAGGGCCAGCCCACGCTCGCGAGCGTCGAGTTTCGGGTCATCCCGGACGAGTCCTCGATCGTCGACGCCCTGCGCTCTGGCAACGTCGCAGCTCACCGATCCTGAACGACCCGCTCGTGGCCACGACCGCGGAGGGCGATGGCATCAGTATCTCGAAGACACCTCAGCTGGCGTACCACGCGCTCGATGATCAATCAGCAACCGTCCGCCCCTCGATGACCTGAACGTGCGCCTCGCCATGCAGTGCGCGATCGACCGCCAGCAGGTGCTCGACACCGCGGCGCTCGGCGAGGGTGCCGTGGTCGGCCCCATCACCTCGCCGGCCTACCTCAGTCGACCCCTCCGCGCGGCCGTGCCCCGAGACGCGATGTCGAGAAGGCCAAGCAGTACCTGGCCGACGCCGGGTATCCCGATGGCGGGATCCACATCGAGACCATCGTCTCGCAGGGCGAGTACGCCACCTCCGTGAACGAAGCTCAGAGCCTCCAGGCCCAGCTCGCCGAAGTGGGCATCGACCTGCAGATCGAGGCGATGGAGATCGGCGCCTACGTCGACCGCTGGCTCGCTGCCGACTTCGACACGGCCGTGGCGCTCAACGGCGGCCGGCCCGATCCCGACGTCATGTACGGGCGTTACTTCACCGAGCACGGGCAACCTTAACCAGATCGCCAGCTTCAGCTCGCCTGAACTCGACGAGCTCTTCGCGCGAGGACAAGGCCACCAGCGACCCGGCGGAGCGCAAGCAGATCTACGACGACATCTCCAAGCGTCCTCGAGGACAACGCGGTGTGGCTCTGGCTGTTCTCCAGCTACAACTACACGGCCACGACACCAGACGTCACGAACTTCATCCCCATGCCCAACAACCAGTTCGCTGCCAGTACCTGCGGACGACCGATCGCTGGAATAGTCCGAAACGAGACCGGTGCGACTGGCCGGAATACGACTGACGGACGCGGCGTGATTCGCAGCAAGAGGGTCGCCCGCACGCTGGCCGAGGCGGCGGTCACCCTGCTCGGGTGGCCGTCCTCGTCTTCGTCATGCTCCGGGTCGTTCCCGGCGACCAGATCACCGCGTCCCTCGGCATCGAGGCCGGGAGTGCTGACCCCAGCGCAGCACGGATACGCTGCGGGCCTACTACGGCATCGACCAGCCACTCGTGGCGCAGTTCCTCAGCTGGCTCGGCAACGTCGCCACGCGGCAATCTCGGCGTCTCGCAGCGGACGGGCCAGTCCGTGCTCGAGATGACGGCTTCCTCGTTGCCGGTCACGCTCGAGCTTGCGCTTCTGGCGACCCTGCTGGGCGTGCTCATCGGCGTGCCCCTGGGCATGCTCTCGGCCTCGCGTCCCAACAGCCGGCCGAGACGCGGCGGCGCAGTTCGTCGGCCTTGCTGCGCTTTCCATCCCGAGCTTCCTGCTCGGTGCCGCTGCTGCTCACAGTCGTCTCACGCGGTCCTGCGCGCTACAACCCCAACGCCATGGGCTTCGCGCGACCGTTCGAAGACCTGAGCCTGAACCTGCAGCAGATGATGTTGCCGGCCCTCGTGCTCGGCTTCGCGCTGGCTGCGCCCATCATGCGCACCACCCGCTCCGCGCTCCTCGAGGTCAAGGGCCAGGACTTCGTGCGGACGGCGCGGGGCAAGGGCGTCTCGCCGCTGCGCATCCAGGTCCGCCACGTCCTGCACAACGCGCTCGTGCCTATCGTGACCATGACCGGCATCCAGTTCGGCTACCTGCTTGGCGGGGCCGTCGTCGTGGAGCAGATCTTCTCCGTGCCGGGGATCGGCCGGCAGTTCCTCATCGGTATGCAACAGAAGGAGTACGCGGTCGTCCAGAGCACCGTGCTCATCATCGCGCTGTTGTTCCTCCTCGTGAACCTTGCCACGGACCTGCTCTATCGGGTCATCGACCCGCGGGTACGGACCGCATGACCGCCAACGAGGTCGCCTGGCTCGAGGCCGAGGAAGCGCCGCCCCAGCGTGAGAGGCTGTGGCGTCGTCTGATGGCCAGCCGCAGCGGCAGGGCGGGCCTGATCCTCAGCCTGGTCACCCTGGGTCTCGCGCTCCTCGCGGTACTCGGCGCGACCCCCGTACGACCCCATCTCGCAGCACCCATTGGATCGGCTACAGGGACCGTCGGCGGCGTACTGGTTCGGTACCGACCAGTTCGGGCGCGACATCCTCTCGCGTACCATGGCTGGCGTGGCCTCGTCGCTTCAGGTCGCCATCGTGGCCGTATTCATATCAGCCGTACTGGGGACCACGTTCGGCGTGATCGTCGGGGTTCTTCGGCAACCGCGTACGCGGCCCCGTCAACGCCCTCACCAACATCCTCTTCGCCTTCCCACCTCTGCTGCTGGCGCTGGCACTGGCGTCGGTGGCAACGCGCAACTGGTTCACCGTCGCGGTGGCCATCTCCATCGTCTACATCCCCATCTTCGTGCGTGTGACGCGGGCGCCGGTCCTGTCGCTCAGGGAGGTCGATTTCATCCAGGCCGCACGCGTGCTCGGCTTCTCGTCAAGCCGCATCCTCTTCCGACATCTCCTGCCGAACATCATGTCCATCGTCATCGTGCAGGTGACGCTCTCGATGTCGTGGGCGGTCCTGACGGCGGCCGCGCTCAGCTACCTGGGCCTGGGCACACCGCCGCCCACGCCGGCGCTGGGGGCGATGGTCTTCGAGGCCAAGAACCTGGCCGCCACCGCCTGGTGGACGATGGCCGCGCCGGGGCTCGTACTCATCGTGTTCGTGGTGGGTCTCAACCTCCTGGGCGACGGGCTGCGTGACGCCCTCGACCCCCGACACGAGAACCGCTCGTGAGTACGCCACTCCTCGAGATCGAGGACATGGTCGTAACGTTGCACGCGCACGGGGGAGATCAGGACATCGTGCACGGGGTCGACTTGCGCGTGGCGCCGGGCGAGACGGTCGGCGTCGTAGGGGAGAGCGGCTCCGGAAAGACGCTGACGATGCTGTCGGTGATGCGCTTGCTGTCGCCACCGCTGGAGATGACCCAGGGCAATGTCCGTCTCGAAGGAGTCGACATCAGCTCCATCTCCGAGCCTGAGATGCGTGAGCTGCGTGGCCGTCGGCTGGCGATGGTGTACCAGGACCCCATGACCTCGCTGAACCCGATGATGCGCATCGGTGACCAGGTCGCGGAGTCGATGACCGCGCACGGTGTGTCGAAGCATGAGGCCACGCGGCGATCCCTCGAGACGCTGGCGCGCGTGGAGATGCCTGACCCGGAGCGCACGGCCAAGGCCTATCCACACGAGCTCTCGGGCGGCATGCGTCAGCGAGCGCTCATCGCGACCGCCCTGGCCATGGATCCGACGCTGCTCATCGCCGACGAGCCGACCACGGCGCTGGACGTCACCATCCAGCGTCAGATCCTCGCGCTGGTCAAGCACCTCAGCACCGAGTTTCAGATGACTACCGTGTGGGTCACGCATGACCTCGGCGTCATCGCTCGCCTGGTCGATCGCGTGGTGGTCATGTACGGCGGTTACGTCGTCGAGGACGCCCCGGTCGATCAGATCTTCCACGCGCCCCAGCATCCGTACACCAACCGGCTGCTTCAGTCCCTGCCCAACCCGGCCGACGACAGCAGGCCACCCCTCGCCATGATCCCGGGCCGGCCACCCCTGCCCAGCGAGACCGTCGAAGGCTGCCCGTTCCGGCCCCGATGCGTGGCAGCTCGCGACGTCTGCCTGACCCGACCCGAGCTGGAACCACGCCTGGACGGACGAGTCGCGTGCTGGGTTCCCGTGGAGGGATGGGGGTGACGGGTGAGAAGGCCGGCAACACGGTGATGCTGGAGGCCATCGACCTCCACAAGCGGTATCCGGTCCGCGGCACCGACCTCATCGTCAACGCGGTCAATGGCGTCTCACTCGAAGTCGAGGCAGGCGAGACCCTGGGCATCGTCGGGGAGTCCGGGTGCGGCAAGTCGACACTGGCGCGACTCCTGGTGCGGCTGGAGGAGCCGACGAGTGGGCGCGTCATGCTCGACGGGGTCGACCTGGGAGCGCTCGGAGGCAAGGCCCTGCGGGAGCAACGACGGAAGATCCAGCTCGTCTTCCAGGATCCGTACGCCTCGCTGAACCCTCGCCGCACCGCGGGCGACACGCTCGAGGAGGTCCTGATCGTGCACAAGCTTGGTGGCGACGCCAAGGGTCGGGACGACCGGGTCGTCGCGCTCCTCGACATGGTGGGCCTGCAGCGCTCCTTCGCGCAGCGGCTGCCCCACGAGATGTCGGGCGGTCAGCGACAGCGCGTCGGTATCGCACGGGCCCTGGCCGTGGAACCGCGCGTCCTCCTGCTCGACGAGCCGGTCTCAGCCCTGGACGTCTCGGTGCGTGCTGAGATCATGAACCTCCTCGCGCAGCTGCGCGACGAGCTCGGTCTGTCGTACGTGTTCATCAGCCACGACGTGGCCATGGTGCGGCACCTCAGCGATCGAGTGGCGGTGATGTACCTGGGCCGCGTCGTGGAGTCGGGACCCTGGAAAGACGTCGTGGACCGACCGCTCCACCCCTACACGAGGGCGCTGCGCGAGGCCGTTCCCGTGCCCGATCCGAGGGCCCCTGGCGAGCTGGTCGCGTCGGTGACGGGCGAGGTACCGGACCCCGCAAGGCCGCCGTCGGGCTGCCCGTTCCACCCCCGCTGCCCCTTGGCGGAGCCCGTATGCGAGACCGACGAACCTCTCCTCCACGGGGTCCGAGCGGGACACCTCGTGAGCTGCCACGTGGTCGCCCGCGAAGCCTCGTCGCGGCCGCTGACGTCGTGCGGGACGGTCGACGTCTCGCTCCGAGGTGCCTCCGCAGGCGATCTTGAGGACGTCGCTGCTCTGTTCCTGGCATGCTGGCGGCAGTCGTACCGTGGTGTGCTGCCGGATCGTGTGCTCGAGCAGTACGATCCGGTCAGTGCGCGGGACCTGTGGCAGCGATCATTCGCCGGCGCAACGGACGGTCGCGAGGTCGTCGTGGCTGAGCTTCCTGGTCACGTGATCGTGGGCGTGGTGACCATGGGCGAGGATCCCCATCGCCCTGGAACCGGACATATCTACAGCCTGTACGTGCAGCCCGAGGCACAGGGGCAAGGGATCGGAGTCCGCTTGATATCCGCAGCTATCGATCGCCTCGAGTCGCTCGGTTTCTCCGAGGCGAGCCTATGGGTCTTCGAGGCCAATGTGCGCGGTCGAGCCTTCTATGAGCGCCTGGGCTGGCGCCCCGATGGGACCAGCCGAGTGGAGCCGGAGTACGGAGAGCGGGAGACCAGGCTGAATCGCTCCTTGGCAGGCAAGGGCTCGTCGGGGGAGCCGAGCGCCACGGGATGACCCAAGCCTCGCGCCCGGGCAGCGCGAACCAGAAGGCGATGCTGAACCGTTGCGGAGGACGCCGAAGGCATGGGGTGTGGGGCGAGGTCCGCTAGGGTCAGGCCGGTGCGTCCACAACCGCACGGCCCGAAGCGGGCTGTCACAACGCGTGGGGAGTGGAGCCGACACTCGGATCCGGACCGAGGACCTGCTGTTTACGAATGTGGAGGAGAGTGGCCGCTCGACCCCCCGCGACCGCAGGGCACGGCGAGCTTGGCCGCTTGATGTGCGCGATCCTCGCGTAGAACCGGCGCAATCCTGATCACCTAGCATCTCGTTGACATCGACTGATATCTCTTACGCTAACGCGCCGCAGGGGTCACTTCAGGGGTCACGCCAGGGCCACATTCCCAGTGCTCGTGACCAGCAGAGGAAGTCATTGGTAGTGCCGAGCGCCAGCATCCGTGTGGTGCCTGCTCGAGCGACGGGTGCCAATCTCGGTGCAGGTGGGTCGTCGGACCACGGTCTCCGCGGAGCGCTCCGTCGGTGTGATTTGGTCGCGCTGACGGGATGGGCGCTGAAGAACGCTGCCCGCGATGCAGAGCCGAGCCGACGGGAGCGGCCGGTGCATATCCCACGCCTATCCCGTTGTGGATGACGCCACTACGTCAGGCTCATCGACGGCGTGTAGACGCCGCGCTCCTCCTCGAAGAGCTGGATCTCCGGCGCGGTCGCGATCAGCTGGTGGCCGATGAAGGCGGCGCCGGTAAGCGGACCCCAGTAGAAAAGCAGGAGGCGCTGCCGTGGATTGGTGCCCTGGAGGAGCCCTTGACGTCGAGAGCTAGCCGGACGAGGTCCGGCCCCGTGGAGACGTTGTTCGGCTCTGGCTCGGGGACGGCGATCGTTGTGGCGACTCCGGCGGCACCTCGCCCGTCTCTCGATCGCGGCGCGGCGCGGTAGTCTCACTCTGGGTGAGTCGACGATTCACCCCCGCGAGGCCTTGGCGTTCCTGAAGGCAGACGGCATCATTCGGGGTCACCGGCGAGCGGGGACAGCCCAACCCAGGGTGGGCCCGATATCCGGCCGGTCGCTGCAGGGTTCGACGGAAGCCCGGCGTAGCTCTGGAGTATGAGGGGCAGTGGTGACGAGGGGCAGGTCAAGCAGCTCGGTGAAGGCACGAAGTGGCTCCGCGCCGGGGAGCGATGGCGTCCGGCTGCGCAAGACGGTCCCACGGAGCGCGCAGGGTGGGTGGCGGCCTGCGGACGATCGGCCCGACCCGGTCGAGCTGATCACCAGCCAGAACGAAGCGCGGCTACCATTCCTGGTCCCGATTCGACACTGGCGCATGTCCCGGTCGCCGTTCGCGTTCTACCGTGGCGCGGCCAAGGTGATGGCCAACGACCTGGCGACGACGCCATCGACCGGCCTGCACGTCCAGATCTGTGGCGATGCCCATCTGTCGAACTTTGGGGTCTACGGCTCCCCCGAGCGCGACCTCGTGTTCGACCTCAACGACTTCGATGAGACGCTGCCCGGACCATGGGAGTGGGACCTCAAGCGGTTGGCGACGAGCTTCGCCATCGTTGCTCGCCGCAACGAGTACGACGGGAAGGACGAGCGGGATCTGGCCCGCTGCACAGTCGCAGCGTATCGCGAGGCGATGCGGCTCTTCGCCGAGGCCCGGTACACAGACGTCTGGTACGCGCACCTCGACGTGGACAAGGTCTTCGGGGCGTTCGCCGGGCAGCTTACGAAGAAGCAGCGCAAGCGCGGCGCAAAGTACCTTCGCAAGACGCGCTCCAGGGACAGCGTCTATGCCTTCGACAAGCTGGCCGAGGCGTCAGGGGATGGCGTTCGCATCGCCTCCCAGCCGCCCCTCATCGTGCCGCTGCGGGATATCCCTCGGAGCGCCGACCCCAAGACCATCGCTTCTCGGCTGCGGGCCGATTTCGGGGCCTATCTCGATTCGGTCCCGGACCACATCGGCGTGCTTCTGCGTCGCTACCGCTACCGCGACCTCGCCATCAAGGTCGTCGGCGTCGGCTCGGTGGGCACAAGATGCTTCATCGTGCTGCTGGAAGGCCGCAACGATCGAGACCCGCTGTTCCTGCAGATCAAGGAGGCTGGTCGGTCGGTGCTGGAGGACCATCTGCCCCAGAGCGTCTACGACGAGCACGGTCGCCGCGTGGTCGAGGGGCAGCGGTTGATGCAGTCGACGAGTGACAGCTTCCTGGGCTGGCAGCGAGGCGGCTCCGGCACCCACTACTACTGGCGCCAGTTCAAGGATATGAAGGGCTCGTTCGAAGTGGAGGGCGCGCCCCTCGGATCGATGCGTCGATACGCCCAGCTGTGCGGTTGGACGCTCGCCCACGCCCACGCCCGCTCGGGGGAGCCGGCCACGATCGCTGGCTATCTCGGCAAAGGGGACGCCTTCGACCGGGCGATCGCCGACTTCGCCGTCGCCTACGCCGACCAGAATGAACGCGACTACGCAGCATTCACCGCGGCCATCCGCGACGGCCGAATCGAGGCGCAGGATGAGCATTCACCTGGCAGCTGAGGCCATCCCCCGATGAGCCACCCGTCGGCCTCGTCCGGGACGTCCGGCCTGGCGCGGTTCCTGCCCATCCTGTCGTGGGCGCCGCGCTACCAGCGAACGTGGTTGCGCCCCGACCTCATCGCGGGCATCACCGTGGCCGCGCTCGTCGTGCCCAAGTCCCTCGGCTACGCCGGCATCGCCGGCGTGCCCATCGAATACGGGCTCTACGCGGCCGCAGCCGGAGCGATCCTCTACGCCATCTTCGGGCTGTCGGGCCAGATCGCGACAGGGCCCAGCTCGGCCCTGGCCGCGGTCGCCGCCGGTGCGCTGGTCTCGGCCGGCATCGCCACCGGCAGCGGCGACGCGGTCGCGCTCGTGGCGGCGGTCACCATCGCGTCGGGCCTCATGTTCCTGGTCCTGCGGCTCTTCCGCATGGGCTGGATCAGCCAGTTCCTCTCGAAGCCCGTCATCACCGGCTTCCTCTTCGGGGCCGCCATCGAGGTCGTCATCGGGGAGCTGCCCAAGATCACCGGCACCTCAGCCGAAGGTACCAACTCGTGGCAGAAGCTCCTGAGCTGGGTCGAGGGGCTCTCGGCGACCGATCTCACCACCGTCGTGGTCGGCGTTGCCTCGCTGGTCCTGATCTTCGGGCTCAAGGTCGCGGCACCGCGCCTGCCGGGCGCGCTCGTCCTACTCGTGCTCGGACTGGCGGCGTCGATCGTGCTGGACCTGGGCGAGCGGGGCGTGACGCTCATCGGCGAGGTCCCGCGTGGCCTGCCCTCGGTCGCCTTCCCCGAGCTGGACTTCGTGGGCCAGAACATCACGGTCATCCTCACCGCGGCCGTCGGACTGCTGCTCATCGGCTTCTCGCAGACCGCCGGCGATGCCCGCTCGTTCGCCTCCAAGCACGGCGCAAGGGTCGACATCGACCAGGAGTCGGTGGCGCAGGGTGCAGCCAACATCGGCTCCGGCCTGCTGCAGGGTATCCCGGTGTCCACGAGCCTCTCCGCGAGCTCGCTCGCCGACAGCTCGGGTGCCAAGACGCAGCTCGTCGTCGCTGACCACCGGTGCGGTGGTCGTGCTCACGATGATCCTCCTCGCGCCGCTGTTCTCGGACCTGCCCACGGCGGTGCTCGCGGCGATCATCATCCAGGCCGTGGTGAGCGGCATGATGGACGTGCCGCAGATGCGGCGGCTGTACCGGGTGCTGCGGACGGACTTCTGGATCGCCATGATCGCGCTCGTCAGCGTCCTGACCGCCGGCGTGCTGGCCGGTGTCGTGATCGGCGTCTTCCTCTCGCTCGGCTACCTCATCTACATCAGCGCGAGCCCCGCCATGCCGGAGCTCGGTCGAAAGCCCGGCACCCGGGCCTTCCGCAGCGTGGATGACGAGCCGGAGGTCACCACCTATCCGGGCCTGCTCGTGAT
The DNA here is from genome assembly GCA_963731995.1 of uncultured Chloroflexia bacterium. Classification (GTDB taxonomy): domain Bacteria; phylum Chloroflexota; class Limnocylindria; order Limnocylindrales; family CSP1-4; genus JAFMJV01. The sequence goes on along the minus strand of CAVSXV010000009.1, from coordinate 447 downwards.
GCGCATCGACTCGAGTCTCTACTTCGCCAACTCCCAGGCGCCCGGAGGATCGACTGCGGGAGCTCGTCCAGGACGCCGACCCGCCCATCGGCACCATCGTGCTCGACTTCGAGGGCATCAACTTCATCGACTCCCAGGCGTCCGAGGCCATCGGCAAGGTCATCGATCTGGCCGGCTACAACGACATCGACATCCGCCTCGCCCGCGTCAAGGGCGGCCAGGTCATGCGCGTGCTGGAGGCCGACGGGGTGCTCGGTCGTCTCGGTACGCCCGGCGTCTACCCGGAGGTGTACGAGGCGGTCGAGGACCTCATCGAGGACGAAACCGACGCGCGCGGACCGCGATCGGGCAGCGCTGAGAAGACACCCGGCAGGAAGGGAGCACATGGCCAGCACTAGGGCCATCCGCCGGGACGCCAGGATCACGACGTCCAAGCAGCTACGCAAG